>JAVBLR010000040.1:0-52648 GCA_031553395.1 Bacteroidales bacterium
GAAGCGTAAAAGGTTGTGGCTGGACTGATAGGATAAACAGGAACTGTCAAGTCCGAATTGATTACTACTGGATTATAAGCATACTGGTTCCATACCTTGCGCGCTGGAGCCCAAGGACTAGTAGAAGGATTCAATGATTTATAAACCCATAAAGGACCTAAAGTTCCACTAGTACCTGCGATATCAGGATGACCACCTACGATACATATCTCGGCTTGTCCATCGCCATCAACATCGGCTATAGTAGGATATTCTGCTGCCGTTCCCGATTTATTATTACACATTGCCAGATTATATACATATGGCTTTAGTTTTAAACTACCATCCATAATCCTTATATGTGTTTCATCTCGATAAACTAATTCTGAAATACCATCCTGGTTAAAGTCAAACAAAGTAATCCCTGTAAATCCTGAGCCATCAGAGTGATCTAACTCCCAAAATTGTTGTAATATAGGATTTCCTGGAACATATTTGTATGCAAACATTTTACGAATAGATGATGCCGTATTCCCTCCATTATTATTCTTTATTAACACAATTTCAGGAAATCCATCTCCATCAATATCTCCAACAAAAGGATAACTGGAAGCATTTCCCGCATCCGGAATATATTTTGACGCTTTTATTATCCCCGTTGAAGGGTCGGCAATGTATATAAATGAAAAAGAACTATCAACTACAATTCTAACTATAATCTCTAATTTTCCATCATTGTCTACATCTACAGCAGAAGTCCATCCCCCATCCGGAATTGTTGGTAACGTCCCCGATGGTTTATCAGGGTCAGATGAATTAATTGCCGGTGTAATTTTACGATTAAGAGTTAAGTTTGTTAATGCTGTATTTGGTGTATAAATATAATTTCCTACAATAAAATTTAAGTTGCCTGTATTATATAAATCCACAGCAATAGGGATACTTAAATTGTAGGAAGTTCCTATTACTGTCGGTGTAGCACAAAGCAAATTGCCATTCGTTGAATCAAATATTTTCCCACAAATCATTACTTCCGGAATCCCATCTTTGTTAAGATCGGAAAAACTGCAAGTTGCATGCCCGATATTATTGACTGGATAAGGATAATGGGCATTTGTTGTCCAAATCAAATTGCCATTATAATCATACGCTCTTACGCAACTGTCTTTTTCAGGAACACAAATTAACGTTTTATCAACTCCACCTATTTTTGTTTTAACAATTGGCATTTTTGAAAGGGAATTCCAATTATAATTTTTAGCGGTCGTTATAATTTTAGGTGGCAACAAAATATTATTACCTTTATATATAGCTATTTTATTGGATGCTCGATTTGCAACGCCAACTGTTCCTTCATCAACTCCTGGATCTGCACAAACAAGAATCTCTACAATACCATCATCATCAATATCTCCTATTATAGGTATTTGATAAGGACTTAGATTTATTTCATTCGTATGAATAGAGTCCATAGCCCATATTTGTGGCGGTGGCGGAATATGGCAAACATCCGGGGTAATATTGTCCGGGATATTATTTACATGGATATACACTTTGGCTGTGGATATATTTCCATTACATTCAATCTGGTAGGTCAATTCATCATCGCCCGTATAACCTGCTGCTGCTCGGTAACGGATTTGATTCGCAGCATTCACAGCCACCTGTTGTGCGTGCAATGGAGGAACAATAATGGTTACCTTCAAAGCGGATACCGTACATTCGCCCGGGTCGTCATTCCTTAATATATTAAAGGTTTCCGTGCCGCCCGGCGCTACAAAGAAGTTATCCGGGCGGGCTGTTAGATTCAGTGCCTGCAAGCCGGCCGGTAACATACATAAAAAGAAAGCCATTGCATATATTAAATATGCAGGCTTCCTGTTATTAAAAAGGATAGTAAGTCGTTTTTTCATTTGTTACATTCATTCGTTAGTACTATGTGAGCCTCACCCTCTGCCCCCTCTCCGAAGGGAGAGGGGAAAAGCGGTGGGTGTTTATTTTTCGTATCTTGTATATTTTTACCCCCTGTCCCCTAAAGGGGAATTAATTTCTCATTATTAGAGCGTTCCCCTTTAGGGGACAGGGGTAGAATTCTTAACTTTTAACTCTTCATTCTTAACTTTTTAATGCCTGCTGCACCGGCCTTGTTTTCTCTTGTCGTCACGACAAAAAATTTTCAAGGCAAAACCTTTTTTGCTTTCCGGCGCAGGGCACTAAAGTGAATGAATAATAAATGAATGAATTACCAAACCTTTGATGCGGCCTGGCAATACCTTATTTGGGAAGCGAAGATATGTTAAACAAATGTAACAAAAAAAAAAAAAAAAGAATTTATGTTAATGTTTTTAAGACTTCAATATTTGAAAAAAGAAAAAAAATATTGTAGAATATGGGATTCTTGAAGAGTTAATAAAATAATGAAATTAAACTGATTAATTTCAATGAAACTTAAAAAAAAAGTAGATAATCGAGGAATTTAAAAAGGGTGATGGTAAGTTTATATTTTTGTTTGTTAATTTTTTTTGAGTTAATTTTTTTAAATGAAAAAAGCAAGATTGAATTAATGTAATTCAATCTTGCTTTTTTTGAAGTAGATATTTCAGTCTATTTTTGGCTTTAGTTATGTACTAATGTTCCTATTTTTTCTCCCGATAATACTTTTTTCAAATTACCTGGTTTATCCATATCGAAAACGATAATCGGCAGATTATTTTCCTTGCACATGGTTGTTGCAGTTAAGTCCATCACTTTTAAATTACGGTTGTAAATTTCGTCATAAGTAATTTCATCGAACTTCACAGCATTCGGGTCTTTTTCAGGATCGGCGGTATAAATTCCATCTACCCGTGTACCTTTCAACATTACATCTGCATTAATTTCAATACCGCGCAAAGAAGAACCTGTATCTGTCGTAAAAAACGGATTGCCTGTTCCTCCCGAAAGAATAGCTATTTCTCCGTTTTCCATTGTTTCAATTGCTTTCCGGCTACTATAAAACTCACCAATGGGTTCCATTCGTATGGCTGTAAGAACTTTTGATTTTACACCAATTGCTTCCAATGCCGAGTTCAACGCCAAACTATTAATAACGGTAGCCAACATTCCCATCTGATCGCCTTTTACGCGGTCGAAGCCTTTGGATGCGCCACTTAGTCCACGGAAAATATTTCCACCGCCGATAACAATGCTTATTTGTATGCCCATTTCGGCAATTTCCTTTATTTGGGAAGCATATTCACCCAGACGTTTTTCATCTATGCCATATTGTTTTTCTCCCATCAACGATTCACCACTGAGCTTTAGCAAAATTCTTTTGTATTTAGTCATTGTTTTAAGTTGTTGATTATTTTGAGTTCACTTCGAGCAAGATGCAAAAACACGCTCAAAGATTATCGAAGGCAAAAATATATTAATTAGTCTAAATCAAAAAATAAAACATCGGAATTTCAAAAAAATAAAAAGAGCATACATGCCAAATAGTTTTGACTTATATGCCCTTAAAAATAAAAACTTGTAAAGTATCTATTTATTTTTTAGCCGGTTCCGGCGCTGCTTCTTTTTTCTCTACATTAGGAGTAACTTTCTTTGCTGTATCGGCTACTGCAATCTTTGTCGAATCTGCAGGTATTGAGTCTGTATCAAGAACTACTGTATCTTCTGTAAGAACTTCTTTCACAATAACGCCGGGTTCATTAACCAACCATTTGCCATTTACTTTTTTAAAATGCAATACTGTAATATCTTGCCGAAAGAAAGGAATTGCCACTGTACATATTGCTTCGGCTTCATCTCCATTCACTTTTATACTACTTACATCAACAGTCAACGTTTGAATTGTAGCTTTTTCTTCAGGTGTCAAAACATCGCTTAACACTTCAGCGGTATCACCCCATTTTTCAGATGTTGCTTCTGTTACATACTGTTTTGCAGTTGTTAAATCTCCATCCACCAATGCCGATAAAAAGTTCTCACCGGTTTCTTTTACTAAATCTGAATCACTTTTTCCGCACGATGATAACATAAACAATGTCATCGTAATAATAACCAATTGACCAACAGCTTTTTTCATAATTTTCAGTATCAAATTAATATTATAAAATTCAAGAATGAATATATTTAACAGTCAAACAAACATTAAAGCGATTTTGTTCACATGCTTATTTCATTGAATAAGATTTCTTTTTTTGAATTTAAACATCAAATTACTTGATGTAATGTACTGATATAAACCAAAAATGACTATATTTGCACGCAATAATTTTAAAAAAGCATTATTTATGTCATTTATTGCAGATAGACTTGTTATGGACGGACTTACGTTCGATGATGTGTTGTTAATCCCGGCTTATTCGGATGTACTTCCACGCAATGTGAACCTTTCTACCAAATTTTCCCGTAATATCAATCTAAATATTCCAATGGTTTCGGCTGCAATGGATACAGTTACCGAGGCTAAAATGGCAATTGCTATTGCTCGTGAAGGAGGCATAGGTGTTATTCACAAAAATATGTCGATTGAAGAGCAGGCAAAACAGGTGCGTTCTGTAAAACGTGCGGAGAATGGAATGATATCTAATCCGGTAAGTATAAAAAGAGGCAAAACAGTCGCAGATGCATTATCTTTAATGTCTGAATACAAAATCGGTGGAATTCCGGTCGTGGATGATGAAAATCATTTAGTTGGAATTGTTACCAACCGTGATTTAAGATTTCAGCGTAATCCAAATCTTTTGATTGACGAGGTTATGACAAAAGAGAATTTGGTTACAACGAATCAATCAACAGACTTAGACGCAGCTTCCGATATTCTTCAACAATATAAAATTGAAAAACTACCGGTTGTAGATTCAAAAAATAAACTGATAGGATTAATTACCTACAAGGATATTACAAAAGCGAAAGATAAACCTTCGGCTTGCAAGGACGAAAGCGGACGGCTCCGCGTTGCTGCAGGCGTTGGAGTAACCGGCGATACTTTTGATCGCATTGCCGCATTGGTAGATGCGGGAGCCGATGCAATTGTTATTGATACTGCTCACGGACATTCGATATATGTAATTAATGTTTTGAAGGAAGCAAAGAAAAAATTTCCCGGTGTTGATTTTGTTGTGGGAAATATTGCTACTGCAGCTGCCGCAAGAATGTTGGTAGATGCGGGAGCTGATGCCGTAAAAGTGGGAATTGGTCCGGGTTCTATTTGCACAACTCGTATTATTGCAGGAGTGGGTGTTCCTCAACTTTCGGCTATTTACGATGTAGCAAAAGAACTGAAAGGAACCGGAGTTCCGATTATTGCTGATGGAGGATTACGTTATTCAGGAGATATTGTAAAAGCATTGGCTGCAGGAGGATACTCTGTGATGATGGGTTCTTTGTTGGCCGGTGTTGAAGAATCTCCCGGAGAAACAATCATATACAACGGAAGAAAATTCAAGTCTTATCGTGGAATGGGTTCGTTGGAAGCAATGCAAAAAGGTTCGAAAGACCGTTATTTCCAAGATGTGGAAGATGATATAAAGAAGCTTGTTCCCGAAGGAATTGCCGCCCGCGTTCCGTTCAAAGGTTCATTATTTGAAGTTATTTATCAAATGATCGGTGGATTAAGAGCTGGAATGGGATATTGTGGTGCTGAGAATATTAGCAAATTGCATGAAGCGAAATTCACACGTATCACAAATGCCGGAGTTATCGAAAGCCATCCGCATGGTGTAACAATTACGCAGGAAGCTCCGAATTACAGCCGTGGAGAATAATTCTGAAATTTAAAATTTTATTGACTAACAGTAAAATAAAAAGGATTATTCCCGTTACTATTTAGAACTAACAATAAACACAAAAATAACTTTTTAAACTAATAATAGAGATGAAAGAAAAAATTGCTTCATTCCTACTTCTCTTTGTGAGTGTAGGCATGGTTGCTCAAAATTCAGATCCTGTATTGATGAAGATCAATGGCGTTGGTATTAAAAAATCAGAATTTGAATACATCTACAATAAAAATAATACGACAGAAACAATCGATCAAAAGAATTTGGCCGAATATGTCGATTTATTTACTAATTTCAAGTTGAAAGTTGCTGAAGCCGAAGCTCAAGGATTAGATACATTATCTTCATTCAAAAAGGAATTAAACGGATATCGCCGCCAACTTAGCCAACCTTATATGGAAGATAAGGTTGTTGAAGAAGTTTTTGCCAAAGAAGCTTACGCGCGAATGGAAAAGAATATCGATGTAAGCCATATTTTGGTAAAATTACCTCAAACGTATACTGTAGAAGATACATTGGATGCTTACAAACGTATTATTGAAATACGAAACCGGGTAATCGGAAGTAAAAAGAAAAAAGCCGAAGATTTTGCAACTGTAGCAAAAGAAACTTCGGAAGATCCTTCAGTTGAAGTTAATTCCGGAAGATTAGGATATATTACCGTTTTTACAACCGTATATCCTTTTGAAACAGCTGCTTATAATACGCCAATAGGTGAAATTAGTATGCCGATAAGAAGTTCATTCGGTTATCATATCATAAAGGTAAACGGACAACGACCAAATCCGGGTGAGGTACTTACTGCACACATTATGATTGCAACTCCTCGTGGAATTACAGATGCTGATACATTAGCAAAAGCGGAACTTAAGATTGATTCTATTTACAATTTTGTAACGAGTGGAAAAATGTCGTTTTCGGATGCTGCAAAAGAATTTTCGAATGATACCGGAACTGCCGATAATGGTGGTGAATTACCTTGGTTTGGTGTAGGAAGAATGATTAAGGAATTCGAAAATGTTGCTTTTTCTTTGAAAAAAGGAGAAATTTCAAAACCCTTTCAAACTGCATTTGGATATCATATCATGACTGTGATTGATACTAAACCATTAGCTCCATACGAAGAAAAACAATACGAAATCAAAGCAACATTGCCTCGTAGCGACCGATATAATAATATGAAAAATGAAACGGCAAATAAATTGAAAAAAGAATTCAATTATACTGCTGATAATCAATCATTGGATGCTATTATAAAAGTTGGTGCTGAAACAGGAAAAATAGATTCGCTTTTCTTTACACGGACACAAAATATGTCCGGACGACTTTTTTCTTTAAATAATCAACCGTATACACAAGGACAATTTACTTCTTTTGTTGAAAAGAACCGAGCTTCAGCAAAAATTACACCCTCTGATTTTTTGACCGAAAAATACGGTCAATATACGGATGCTGCAGCTATCGACTACAAAGAACAAAATTTGGAAAAAATTTATCCTGATTTTGCTAATTTGATGCAAGAATATCACGATGGAATTTTGCTTTTTGAAGTAAGCAACAGAGAAGTTTGGGACAAAGCAACCAAAGATACCGAAGGATTACAAAATTATTTTGAAGCAAATAAAAGTGAATACAATTGGCCTAAACCACGTTACAAAGGATTTATAATTTCTTGTGCTGATAAGAATATTCAAAAACAAGCAGAAAAAATAGTAAAAAGTACCAAAGCTGATTCTTTAGCAACAGTTTTGAACCGCACTTTCAATATTGATGGAAATACAAATGTCAAAATTGAGAAAGTACTTGCTGCTAATGGTGAAAATAAAACGATAGATTATTTTGTCTTTAAAACACTAAGTAAAAACGATTATCAAGCACCTGAAAAACTTCCTTATGTTTTCGTAACAGGTAAAATATTAAAAGATGGACCGGAATCTTACCAAGATGTAAAAGGGTTGGTAACATCTGATTATCAAAATTATTTGGAAGAACAATGGTTAAAATATTTAAAAAGTAAATATACCGTAGAGATCGATCAAAGCGTATTGCAATCTGTACGGGATACTTCATCAAAATAAGAACAACGTTCATCAAAATCCAAAATCCAATAATTCAAAGATTAATATCAATGCTTTGGATTTATTGGATTTTGGATTTTTTTATATACAGATGACTAAAAAATATTAACAAATATCATAACTTGCGGATATTGTTGTACTTTAGCCGGCAAAATAAAAAAAGCCGGCATATCTTCTATATGTTTATACAAAGAATACGTTTCTATATTGTATTTGCGTGGATTGGATTATCTTTTTTTTCATGTAATAATGAAGAAAATGTAAACCGGCCTTTAGTCGCTATCGGAGATCAGATTTTGCGGAAAGAAAAATTAGATGAGATAGTACCCAAAGGATTATCTCCTGAAGATAGCTTGCAATTTGCAGAACATTACATTCATTTATGGATAAACAATGAATTGATGTATCAACAGGCTCAGCGTAACATAAAGAGTAACAAAGAAATAGACCGAATGGTCGAAGAATACAGAAAATCCCTTATTCTGCATACATACGAAAATAATATGGTTGCCGAAAGGTTACAGGCTCCGGTTCCTGAAGAGGAAATCAGAAATTATTATCAAAAAAACGATCAATATTTTACCCTGCCCGAAGATATTGTAAAAGGATTTATTCTAAAAGTTCCTCTAAATGCTGTTGGATTAGATAAATTAAAGGATTGGTGCCGAAAAGAAACTCAAAAACAAAAACCATCCAATATTCGGGATATCGAAAAATATTGCGTTCAGAACGCTTCTATCTACGAATATTTTTATGATCGTTGGGAATCTTTTGGTAAATTAATGGAAAACATTCCATACAAAATAGACAATGCTTCCGATTTTTTAAAGAAGAACTCATTTGTTGAAGTTCAAGACAGTTCATATTATTATTATTTGAATGTAAATGAATATTTTACTACTTCAGATAAACAACCTTATGAATTTGCAAAACCAAAAATCATTGAGACATTAACCAATGAAAGGCGGATTGCATTCATCAAAAAAATGGAAGATGATTTATATCAACAAGCTGTAAAAGAAAATAAAATAAAGATTTATTATTAAATTAATTAATTGCGAATTACAGAGTTATGAGTTACACAAAATAGGCTCCTACTTGTAATTGGTAATTTATAATTGCAAACAAATAGAAATGTTTAAATTAATCCGTAAACCGGCTTTACTGTTGCAAATATTATTATTTGCCTTTGTGGTAAACGCTCAGGACAATATCATTGACGAAGTCATTTGGGTAGTTGGGGATCAGGCAATTTTGAAATCTGAGGTAGAAGAACAAAGAATGGAAGCTTTGTACCGAGGTGAAAAAATAGAAGGAGATCCTTATTGTACTATTCCTGAACAAATTGCTGTTCAAAAACTGTTTTTGAACCAAGCTAAAATTGACAGTGTAGACGTTACCGAAGGAGAGGTTAGCCAGCAAGTTGATGGACGGATTAATTATTTTATCTCTCAAATCGGTTCGAAAGAAAAAATGGAAGAATACTTTCGCAAACCAACGGTAAAAATACGGGAAGCCATGCGTGATGCGATACGCGATCAACTAACCGTACAAGCCATGCAACGTAAAATTGTAGGGGAGATTAAAATTTCGCCTACAGAAGTACGGAAATATTACAGTAAATTGCCAAGCGATAGTATTCCTTTCATTCCTACACAAGTAGAAGTACAAGTTATTACAATTGAACCCAAACCTACCATGCAGGAAGTGGATGCCGTAAAAGCCCGGTTACGCGACTTTACCGACCGTATCAATAAAGGAGAAGCCGAATTCGCTACATTAGCCCGTATGTACTCCGAAGATACCGAATCTGCAAAAAGAGGTGGAGAACTTGGATTTATGGGAAAAGCTCAATTAGTCCCCGAATTTGCCAATGTAGCTTTTAGTTTACAAGACCCAAACAAAGTGTCCCAAATTGTAGAAACGGAATATGGTTTTCATATCATACAATTGATTGAACGTAGAGGAGACCGGGTAAACGTTCGCCATATCTTGTTGAAACCACAAATCGATGCAAAAGAAATCAATGCTGCTATTGCAAAATTAGACTCTATTGCAACAGATATCAAGGATAATAAATTTACATTTGAAGAAGCTGCTTTATACCTTTCTCAAGATAAAGATTCCAAAAATAATAATGGATTGATGGCTAATCCCGAAACAGGAACTTCCCGTTTTGAGATGCAACAATTACCTCAGGAAATTGCAAAAGTAGTGGATACTATGCAACCGGGTGAAATATCCAAAGCGATTTCCGTTATTAACCAAAAGCAAAAAACTGTTTGTATGGTTGTGAAATTGAAAGCCAGATATCCCGGACATAAGGCAAATGTTGCAGCAGATTATCAGGAATTAAGGGATATTGTAATAATGGCAAAAACACAAGATGTAATTGATGATTGGATTCGGCAAAAACAAAAAGCGACTTACGTACGAATCAATCCGAATTGGGCTAATTGTGATTTCAAGTATCCGGGATGGATTAATAAAGAGCAGTAAATAAATTGTAAAATTTCAAATTTCAAACCGGTATTCATTACAAGTAACTGCAATCCGTAACTTTCTAAGAGATATGTTAAGTCTTAAAAAATTATGCTCTATCAGGCACAAAATCATCTTTACCGGAATTTTGTGCCTGATGGTTATTTATACAATTGCTCAAAATATACCACAAAACCCTCCTAATCCGACTCAGGATAAGAATAAAGTTCATTTGGAACAGGCTGATTCATTGATATTTAATAAATTAATTAATCCGGATGTTCAAATATTATTGGGGAACGTACGTTTCCGGCATGTAAACACAATAATGGACTGTGATAGCGCTTATTTTTATGATAAGTCAAATTCCTTAGATGCTTTCGGTAATGTGGAGATGAATCAGGCAGATACATTGTTCACTTACGGAAATGTACTGTTTTATGATGGAAATCGAAACTTAGCCCGATTACGTGAAAATGTAAGAATGGAAAACAGAGGCGTTACACTGTTTACTGACAGTTTGAATTACGACCGTGTAGCAAACATCGGTTATTACTTCAACGGAGGCATGATTATAGATCAGGATAATGAATTGACTTCTGTTTACGGACAATATAATCCCTCCACTAAAATTGCTATTTTTCATTATGATGTAAAACTTACAAATCCCAAGTTCGTATTATATTCCGACACATTGAGATATAATACAAATACAGGAATCGCCACTATTTTAGGCCCATCTACAATTGTTACTGATAGTAGCACAATCTACTGCACCAGAGGATGGTATAATACACGCACCTACCAATCGGAATTATTGGACAGATCGACAGTTGTTACAAAAACACAAACACTAACAGGAGACACACTAAAATATAATCGGAGAGATGGTATCGGAGAGGTTTTCGGAAATATTGAAATGGTTGATTCTGTCCAAAAAGTCATTCTTCGTGGCGATTATGGTTTTCACGACGAACGTTCCCAATATTCTTTTGTTACAAAAAAAGCACTGGCTATTGAATATTCAGGAAAAGATAGTTTATTCCTTCATGCCG
Source organism: Bacteroidales bacterium (assembly GCA_031553395.1). Taxonomy (GTDB): domain Bacteria; phylum Bacteroidota; class Bacteroidia; order Bacteroidales; family WRGA01; genus WRGA01. The sequence continues at coordinate 11,362 of JAVBLR010000040.1, forward strand.
ATACGTTAAAAACATTGCCCGACTCTATATATAAAGTTCTAAGAGCGCATTATAATGTTCGTTTTTACCGGGATGATTTTCAGGGTGTGTGCGATTCGATGCAATACAATACAAGAGATTCTGTCCTTTGCATGTATAAAGACCCAATTATGTGGAACGAAACATACCAAATCTATGGTGATACAATTTTGGTTTATATGAATGATAGTACACCTGATTTTGCCCATGTGAAAGAATTTGCATTTGCAACCTCACAAAAAGATTCTGTCAAGCATTTCTACGACCAACTTACAGGTATGGATATGAAGATTTATTTTCGTGGAAAAGAAGTCTATAAAATAGCGGTTAGCGGTAATGCAGAATCAATATACTACCCCGAAGAAAAGGATAAAACTCTTATAGGATTAAATCGTACACTCAGTGGTTTCTTGGATATTTTTCTGGAAAATAAAAAAATTGATAGAATGATAATCTATCCTACGCCACAAGGGTCATTAACCCCTGCGGAATTAGTTACTTCCGACAAATTATACCTTAAGAATTTTGTATGGTTCGATTACTTGAGACCATTAGATAAACATGATATTTTCAGAGAGAAAAAAAGAAAGGATGATACACCTGCTTATAAATCAAGAAGATTTAGGTATTAAAACAAAAAATATATGATTTTACCTAAAGAATTGAAAGAAGCAATCAGCCGTTTATCTTCACCTGAAAAGGACAAATTAATTTTCCGCTTACTTAAAAAAGATTTGAATCTGGCAAATCAACTTCTTTTCGAATTGGTATCTTCTGATAGTAAAGAAGACCGAAGAAAGGATGCCAAGAAACAAATCGAATATATAATAAATTCTTCTAAAAAACATTGTCAGTATTCTTCACCTGGGATATTAATGATGGAAATGAGAGACACAAGCGGAATTATCAACGAACATGTAAGGACAACGAAAGACAAATATGGAGAGGTGTTCCTTCATATTTTTATTTTGAAAGAATTCTTGAAAATCTATACTGAAAACTTCAAAAATTCAACTCCTAATAAATTGTACAAATTGAATATTTACCTCATTGTCAGAGTCTTTAAAATAATGATTTTGCTAAAAAAAATGCACGAAGATTTAATGATTGACTTTGATAATGATATAGAGGAAATAGGCCGTTTGTTTGGAGAAAATCCCGGACTAATGAAAGTTGCAATACCCAATGGATTAGATATTAATTGGCTTATTAACAATCAAATTCCCGACAATATTGCTGAAATAGAAAAAGACCTTCGACAGAGAGGGTATTTAAAATAAGAGAATGAACTCTATAATATTAGACTTACTTTCCTATCAAATTTGTAATCTCCTCACTCATTGGTTTTATTTTGGATGGAAAAAAAGAAACCAATTTGCCGTTTTCATCAATCAAATATTTACAAAAATTCCATGTCGGTTCCTGCTCATTCCAACCGTTTTGTGATTTATCAGTAAGCCATTCGTAAACAGGACTTTTCGTATCACCTTTTACATCCGACTTTTCCATCATCAGAAAAGTAACACCATAATTCTTTTGACAAAAAGAGTTGATTTCGATGTTTGTTCCGGGATCTTGCCCACCGAAATCATTGGATGGAAAACCGATAACAACAAGTTTATCTTTATACTTTTGATACAATTCTTCCAACTCTGCAAATTGAGGTGTAAAACCACATTTAGATGCAGTATTAACAATCAGTACTTTTTTCCCTTTAAACTGAGAAAAATCTACTTTATCTCCGGAAATAGACTTGAATGACAAAGAATAAAAATCCATTTTAGGAGCAATATCATTTGTATTTGCCATAGTTTTACTAAATAAAATAGACAAAAGCGAAGCGAATAGTAACATTAACTTTTTCATCTGAAAATAATTAAAGGTAAAAGGTAAAATGCGAATCAAGGGTTGAAAATATATGTTTAGATTTGCACTCAATGTCCCGAAGGGACTGAATATGAATAACCGTGAGTGTAACTCACGGAGAGCAGCGGATTAATCAACTCCGTCCCTGAAAGGGGCGAATGTTGTATTTATGCCATTCGCCCCTTTCAGGGACGAGGTTCAGGCTTGCATTCCTACCACGGGTTTTACCCGCGGTTATTCATATTTGCCCACTTCGTGGACTCTAATATTCAACTCTTGATTCGCATTAATAGGTAAAAGGTAAAACAGATTCTTTTACTTTTCACCTATTACCTTTTACTTTAACAGATACTTATACGTAATTGTTCCCGTTGCATTATTGCTTAACGAACTTATTGAGTTAAATTTTGCTTTTTTGGCAGCATCGAGTGCTGCTTTCCGCATAGCTCCATCTGCAATATTGGTTCCACCTCCTATTTCCGCAAATATTACATTCCCTTTTGCATCAACCGTAATATTTACAACAATACGTCCTTCTTCTTTAATCACCGTATTAGGACGAGGTAACCCATCTGCGCCTAAGCTGCGCCCTTGTAAAGAGAAAGTCGATCCGCCAAACCCTCCTACTCCACTGGTACTTCCCCTGTCAGAATTTCCAAAAGGATTTCCTTGATTTCCTTCTCCTGAGGCTGAAGAACCTTGACTGCCTTTTCCTGTTCCGGTACCAAATGCTCCGGCAGCCAGATTATTAATTTGATTTGCTTTCGTTTGCTCTTCTTTTCGTTTTTTATCAGCCTCGGCTTGTTGTTCGCGCAGACGTTGCTGTTGCAGCTGTTGCTGTTGCCTTAATTCAGCTTCTCTTTCTTTCTTTCGCTTTTCTTCCTCTTTTTTCTTCGTATCCTCTATATGTACTGTTTTTTCGGCATCTTGTGTAACAATGGGTTTTTCAACTACTGGTTCAGGAATAGGGATGGATACCGGTTCTTCAGATGCTGGAGAAACTGCTTCTAAGTTGGGATTATCCGGTTCAAAAGTGCCTTGCGCTTCATCTACATTTCCAAAATTAACCAATACTCCACCTCCCAATTCCGGTATTGCCGAACTCGAAAAGTAGAAAAGAAACAACCACAATAAGATTATTCCATGAAAAATAATGGTTCCAATCATTCCATATATTCTGCTTTTATTTTCCATTTGAGGTTGGTTATGAATAGTAGTTGGGATTTTTGTTCAACCAATGAATATTAATCGACCGGTTTTGTAGCAATAACCAATTTAAAGTGATTCCGGTTTGCAATATCCAAAATACTTACAATATCCTTATACTGAACTGTTTCATCAGCATAAAGCGCTACGTACATATCCGGACTTTTAACCTGGCATTCGCGTAAAAAAGGAGCAATTTGCTCAAAAGTAACCTGTTCTTCCTTTTCATTACCAAAAGCTACATAATAATTCAAATCTTTATCAATCATTACCCTCGAAAGTGGTTGAGCCGACGATTCTTTCTTACTTTGAGGAAGATTTAATTTTATTGTATTAGGCATCACAATTGTCGCTGTAATCATAAAAAAGATAAGCAACAAAAAGATAACATCAGTCATTGATGCCATACTGAAGTCTGTATTTACTTTTGCCCTTCGTTTTAAAGCCATGATTTTCAATTAAGAGTTAAGAGTTAAGAATTAAAAATTAAGAGAATATACATTAAAAATCTATTACTCTTATAAAATCGAATTATTCAATACGGTCGACAAATTGTACCTTCGCAAACAATTCTTAATTTTTAATTCTTAACTCTTAATTATATTAAACCGGTTCGTTCAATAAATCCATGAAGTCCATTGTGCGGGCTTCCATTTTATTGACAACATTATTTACCATTGATACTAAATAGTTATATGCAAAAAGAGCAATAATTCCCACAATCAATCCGGCAACCGTAGTTACCAACGCTTCGTAAATACCTTTGGATAAAATACTCATATCTAAAGCAGCTCCGGCATTTGACATATCGAAGAAAGCCCGAACCATTCCCGTAACTGTTCCCAAAAATCCTAACATCGGAGCGGCAGCGGCGGCTGTAGCTACAAGTGGAAATCCCTTTTCTAATTTTGCAATTTCAATATTTCCGACATTTTCAATTGCTACCAAAACATCTCCCATAGGACGTCCCAAGCGAGTAATTCCCTTTTCAATCATCCGGGCAGACGGTGTATTATTCGTCCGGCACAAATCCAGCGCCGAGTTGATTTTCCCTTCGTGTATATAATCTTTTATACGATTCATAAACGTTTTATCTTCTTTTCCCGCTTTTTTAATTACGAAAAACCGCTCAAAAAAGATAAATATTGCAATCACAGACAATAAAGCAATCGGTACCATAATCCAACCACCCTTCAGTGTCAAATCAAAAAGGTCCATTTTCACTTCTTCCTGTGTATTTGTCAATGATATTGCCTGATTTACAACTGTAGTTGTGTCCAGAATGATATTTAGGAAAGCCATCTTATAATTATGAGTTAAAAATTAAAAATTATAGATTTTACAGATATTTCTATTTTAGCGATTAATACAACAATGATAATGATGTAAAATAGTCCAAGATTTCACAAAGTTATAAACATAAAGATTAGATTTTGGGTATAAAATCATTCTTTGACTTATCTTAAGCATTTTTTGTAAGCATCAATGGTTTTCTCCAAACCCATGTATAATGCGTTACAAATAAGAGCATGGCCAATCGAAACTTCATCCAACCAAGGAATATTTTCAGATAAATACGACAAATTCTCCAAACTTAAATCATGTCCGGCATTCAAGCCCAAACCCAATTGGCGGGCAAACTTTCCGGCCTCGACAAATGGAGCAATCGCAACTGCAGGCATCAACGGATACTGAGATGCATAAGGCTCAGTATAAAGTTCAACTCTGTCTGTTCCCACCTTTGCAGCATATTCTATATTTATCAGATTTGTATCGACAAAAATAGATGTACGAATTCCTGCATTTTTAAATGTATCGATAACTTCCGACAGAAATCCTTCATTTTCCTTAGTATCCCATCCTGCCGACGAAGTAATTGCTTCGGGAGGATCGGGAACTAATGTTACCTGATTCGGATGTGCCTTCAATACCAAGTCAATGAAAGCAGTAGAAGGATAACCTTCAATGTTAAGTTCGGTTTTCAAAACAGGTTTCAGTTCAAAAACATCATTGTACCGAATGTGCCGTTCGTCAGGACGAGGATGCACTGTTATACCATCAGCTCCGAAAGTTTCACAATCCTTGGCAACCTGAACTAAATCAGGCATATTCCCTCCACGCGCATTACGCAAAGTTGCGATTTTATTGATATTTACGCTTAGCTTAATCATTTTTAATTAAGAGTTAAAAATTAAGAATTAAGAATTTGGGAAGAGCGATTTTTCTCAATCAATAGAAAAAACACAACTTAATAAATTAAAAAAGAACAAGTTGAAGTATTCAATCTTATAATTCTTAATTCTTAACTCTTAATTCTTAATTTTTTTTGTGACCTTTGTAAATTACTGCTGCAAAATTACGTAATAATTGAATAATTATCTCAAATGCTTGCAAAAGAATTAATATCAAAAGAAATTCCGGTTTTACATCCGAAAGATACAGGCGTTCGTGCATTAGAATTGATGGATGAATTTAAATTGCGCCACCTGCCGTTAGTCGATAAAAAGCAATACATTTGTTTGGTTGCAGATAAAGATATATTCAGGATGGTAGATATGAATGATTCTATCGGAAAGATTAATATTTTTGCACCCTTAGTAGAAGAAAACAGGCATTGGATGGATGTTTTAAATGTTGCCGAACGATTTAAACTGAGCCTTATCCCAATTGTTTCGGAAAAAAACACATACTTGGGAAGTGTTACCCTTGAAAAATTAACAGCTAAACTTGCAGAAACTCTCAATGTTTCAGCCGAAGGTAGTATTTTGATTTTAGAAGTAAATATACAGGATTATATGCTTTCTGAAATTATAAAGATTGTAGAATCCAACAGTGCTCAGGTTCTTTCGTTGTTTACTAATTTCGATGAAAAAACAGATAAGCTGAGAGTCTGCATGAAAATAAATTTGGAAGATGCATCTCCTGTTATTCGCAGCTTCGAGCGTTTTAACTACAATGTGTTATTTTATTTTATGCGTCATTCGGTAGTTGATGATGTTTTTCAAAAACGATTGGATGAGTTTTTGCATTATTTGAAAATATAGGAAATATGAGTTATGAGATATGAGATATGAGTTTAAAAACGAGCATCCCATACTCATAACTTATATCTCATAACTCATAACTTACATGAGAATTGCCATTTACGGGAATACTTATTCCCATGAGAAATTGAAGTGCATTAGGCCATTGGTTGATTTTATGAAAAAATCGGCTGTGGAAATGGTAGTTGACAAAAGTTTTTATGATTTTGTTTCTGAGACATTAAATATATCTCCCGAAGTATCCGGATTTTTTACAGAAGAAAACGAGCCTGATGCCGATATTGCATTCAGTATTGGCGGAGATGGTACCTTTTTACGCACCGCAACGCGCATTGGGAAAAAAGGAATTCCGATTTTGGGGATTAATACCGGAAGATTAGGTTTTTTGGCCGATATTGCAGGCAATGAAGTAAAAGACGTTTTACCTGAGATTATTTTGGGAAACTACCGAGTCGAAAGCCGGACACTACTTCGGTTAAGCACAAATGATAAAGATTTTTTCGGATTCAACTATGCTTTGAATGAAATAGCAATTCTTAAATTGGATATTTCATCTATGATTACCATTCATGCTTATATCAACGATGATTACCTGAACTCGTATCAGGCCGATGGATTAATTATCGCAACACCCACCGGCTCTACAGCATATTCAATGAGTGTAGGCGGCCCCATTATCGAACCGACAACAAAAAATCTGGTTTTAACGCCTGTTGCTCCTCATAGTTTAAATACACGTCCACTAGTAATTTCCGACGATAGCGTTATTACATTGCAAGTAGAAAGCCGTACCAAAAATGTGATGGTTTCATTAGACGGGCGTTCGGAAGTAATTGACAGCGATACTAAAATTACAATCCGAAAAGCCGATTTTACGACACAAGTGGTTAAACGTTTGAATCATACTTTTTATGATGTTATTCGCACAAAATTGATGTGGGGAGTTGATAATAGATAGTGTTTATCTAAACAAATAAGCCATTGATACTGTTATTATTATTACTACGTAGTTACTTTCTATAATCAGTTTAAAAACTTAATGATACAAATATGAACGAACTCAGTATTCATTACAAAACACCCAAAATGCAACAAATGGTTGCTTTAGTAGCAGGGTATTATTTTCTTGCTGGAACACTCGGACTAGCCGTATATTTTGCGTTGAAAAATCAAATCGATATCTTGTTTTACCTTACAATTCTTGGGCTTATTTTAGCAGCCGTGCTCATTTGTGTCTTTTCGTTTTGGCAGCCTAAACCACTATTAGTTATCAATAATGATGTAATTTCCTTACATTTTACAGACCAAAAATTAAACGGAGATGTTGAATGGGAAAATATCAAACAGATTAATATCGGCATCAGTTACCTTAAAATTCAGACCATAACTGATAAAATTTACGCTATTGATTTAAATGACTTAAAATACAACGATTTAAAAGCTGTAAAAAGTAAAATAGTCGAAATGTGCGAGATGAAAAAGATTCATTACGAAAATGATTAAATATGCAAATTATCTAATATATATTCATGCGTTCATTCATACTTGCCGACAATCAGGATTTAACAAAATCGGGATTTTTATATATTTTAAATCATAAAAGATTAACAAGCAATCCAGTAAAGGAAGCCAGCAATAAAAAACAATTGGTAGAAGCATTACTTAAGGATCCCAATAGCATTGTTATTCTGGATTATAGTTTGTTTGACTTTGAAGTTGTATCTGAAGTTCTAAGCATAAAATCTCGTTTTTTGGATTCGTCATGGGTATTTGTTGCCGAAGAATTCAGTTATCCATTTGTCAATCGCATAATTTGCAATTATCCTTTAACCAATTTCATTTTAAAAGATGAAACATTGGCAAACCTAACAAAGGCCTTACAATGTGCCTATAAAAACGATCAATTCATCTCGGAGAAAGTCTTACAAATTATTGAAAATAATCAACATATTGATATTTCAGAAGAAAAAAAGCTATCATCTACCGAAACCGAAATTGTAAAGCTAATTGCAGCTGGCATGACTACGAAAGAAATTGCCAATGTTCGCTTTTTAAGCATTCATACGGTAATGACTCACCGGAAAAATATTTTCCGGAAATTAGAAGTAAATAATATCCACGAAATGACAAAATATGCCGTTCGTGCAGGGCTAATCAATTTGGCGGAATATTATATTTAGCTTATTTCAATTATTGAAGTAACCATTTTTTAGACAATAGTTCGGGAAATGTAAACTTGGGAAATTTCTTCCAAACATTTCTTTCTTTTTGAAAAACAGCCTTTTGGGTAAGATTATATATCACTTTTTGTTCGCTGCTATTTACCCAATAATTGAAATTTATATCGGGATTATATTGAGGTATAAAATCCAATAATTTCTGAATATCAAAATTTTCAGATACTACTCCTGCTCCAACTTTCATTGCATCATGGGCATTACATTCCTGCTCAATATGTGTAGGAACCATTAACACAGGTTTCCCCAAATACAATGCTTCACAAACAGATTCAAATCCGGATGTTGTAGCATACGCCTTGGAACCGGCCATATAATCAAGAAATAATGTATCGTTTAATGCATGAAAATACATACCAGGGGTAATTTTCTCAATTTCTTTTGCATCTTTTTTATCCCAGAAAAAATGCATTGAAGTTTCAGGATTACATTTATGACTCTGAATAACTTCTTCGGCAAAACCTGTATTGAGAATATACCCATGTATATAATCTCCGTCCGTAACTTGCAATTGTGCTACTTCATCCCTGAGAAGCGGTGGAACTACTTTTATTTTTCCAACATCTTTTTTATCATAAAATGACAAGGCCAATAATTTATCAGCACTAAAAGCAGTTGCTTTCGTGTAAAAAATCATTGCATGATACGAAAGACTTTTTTTGGAAATAGACACATAATCCGGATGTGTAAATATATACTGGTGTCCTATACATGTTAGAGGAACTTCAGGGCGAAATACCGAAAAGGTAAGCGAGCCCAATAACTCGTAAAAATTAATAACATTATCGGGTTGCAACTCCTTGATTTTTTCGTTAATAAATTGCATACTCCGGAAATAACGTGGGGTATGAAGCGCATTATAGGTAACCGATTTCAGTAATCGTGGTTTTTTGTTGGATGCAGAAGGCAAAAAATTCGGACTTTCAAAAGAAAATACATCCGATTTAATTTTATCGGTAAAGAACGAAGGTATTTGCCTTGTCTTACTTTTACCAACCAAAACGGCAACAACTTCATGACCATTTTTTACAAGCATATTTCTTAATGCAATGGCTTGTGTGAAATGTCCTCTTCCTTCTCCTTGCACAATGAATAGAAATCTCATATAGCACAATAAAGTATTTCTTCAACTTCTTTCTGATAATAATAAAGTATCTCCCATTCGCCATCGGGCTTTTCAACTAAAGCCGAAAGTGTTTCAATCCAATCTCCCGAATTCAGGTAATGAATATCATCGTAAAAAATATTGGCAGGTTGATGAATATGCCCACAAATTATTCCATCGCAATGTTTAACCTTGGCTATATCAACCAATTCATTTTGAAAGTCGGAAATATACGAAACTGCTTTTTTAAATTTCTGCTTTATTGTTTGAGAAAAGGAATAATATAGCTTCCCTTTTTTTATCCGGCGCTTGTTGTATATGCGATTTATAAATAACAAAAGCGTATATCCTATATCGCCTAATTTTGACAACCACCGCATATTAGTCGTAATTGTATCAAAAATATCACCATGAACAACATAGTAACGCCGTCCAAAGCTTTCGTGGTAATATTCCTTTACAAAATTTATATTGGAAATTTGGAAAGGAATCAATGAATCCAAAAAATCATCGTGATTACCTCGAACATAAATAACTTCCGTACCAAAATTATCCATCATGGCCATAATCACTTTCAAAAATTCGGTATGTTTTTTCGTCCATTTATTTTTACCGTTTTTTTGCAACTGCCATCCATCAATTATATCTCCGTTCAGAATTAATTTGTCACAATTTACCGATTTTAAAAAAATGGTAACTTCCTCCACCTTAGAATACTCCGATCCCAAATGGATATCAGATAAAATTACTGTTGGATAATACGTTCTCATTTGTCTGTTTAATTCTATAAGTTTCCACAAAAGAAGCAACAGATTGTTTAACTCTTATAACATATTGATTAAGATATTATTAAGAAGACAAAGAGGAGTTTGAAGGAATATGAGTTGAGTAAAAATTAGTTTATTTATTTTTGAATGTAAAGTAGTCAAGACACAGAGTCCTATGTAACTCTATGTCTTGACTACTTTACATTTTTTTAAATTGAAACACAACACAAGCATCCGGTCATTGGTAAGCATCAAATTATTTACCATAAATTCTTACAGACTTTGAAACATTAGCATTGGATGCCCTTACTATATAAATTCCTGCATTTTGAACAGGCAATTCAATTTGAGATACTTGGATATTTTTTTGCATGTTTATCGTTTTTCCTTGTAAATCATAAACACCAATATCCTTCAGTAAACTACCATCAACGCTTAATATTTTTATCTTACCTGGCTGAACTATAACATCGATTCCTATAGTTGATTCGAGATTTGGGACATCAGTTATTATTGATTTTTGTATAAATGTTAAATAAAAACGGTCATTTATAAACAAATTGGAATTCATCTTTTTAAATGTATAATATGGAAAATCGCTCAAGTTTACCTGTATTGGGGAATCTTCTCCCATATCCGTCAGATAAACATTATAATCGGATGCAAAGGTGTTAATGCCCTCAAAACTGAACTCAAAATCACCTATTGTTGAGGTGCGGAATCCAAGGAAAATCGGTTTTTCTATATCATCCACATTTTGAATATCCAGCAGGTTCCCTTTTTGAGATAATGTGTAAACCGTCACCGGTTCTGTAATATTATTTAAAAATGCCTTGGAAACATCAACATACTCTTCCGGAATAAAATCAGGATGATAATATAGTAATGATTTATTGGATATATTCCCCTTGGAAACCTTTATTGATAACAATTCAGGATCGGCAACTGATGTCGTGGTGCGTAATTTTTCTCCTGGAACAGTTGTTGTCATTTTCGCATTGGCATATAATTCTGCAAACGGAATTTTTGACTTTACCAAGACTGATTGCATCGGGGCAATATATTGCGTCAAACTGCCTGTAGTTGTTCCTCCTGTTATGTAATAAGATATGAAATTTCCATTCTCATCCAATACTTGATAATATGGCTCTATCAATGCCGTATTTAAAGACTGAAATTGGTTGAAATCCAAATGTGCCATAAATGGATTACCTACAATAACCTGTGTTCCGGCAGCAGTGGCTGATGCATTCAATGTAATTGAACCGGACATGGCATTAAGAACTGGTTCATAAACAAACCGATGTTCATTATTACGAGAAATCGGAACTATATAATCAGGTTTACATGTGACTTCATTATACATTATATAGTTCGCATCATGCTTTGGAAATAGGAAATGGATAGGAGTATGAATATTCACATCTGGTTGTTTATCATCTACCCATGCCGAGAATCCAAATCCCGCAGGCAATGCATAATCAGGATTATTGAAAATCCCTGTCCAATTACCGGCAACATATTTCCCGGTTTGCGGATTTTGTTTATCATATAAGCGTGTGTACACAAATACATCATCTATACATGGACTTGGATCTTTAACATAGTAATCGCCCGGGAATAAGCTTCGAAGCGGTGCTGAAAGCATATACCACCGGTTGCTGTTAAGCGTCAGATGTACATAAGCTGCATTATAATGTAAACTATCGGTACGCATTACCTCTCCACCATGTTCAAAAGTAATATTGGAACACTCACTTCGTTTATAATTACTATAATCGGTATGGCCTCCAAGTGTGGTAGGTGTTAGGTCAGGATAATTGGACACCATAGCCGGGATTAGAACATTTGTATATTTGTGTGGAATATTATTTTGGGCATATAATCCTGATAAATTGTCCGGATTAAGCCAATTCTCATGGTTATTCCAATTTTGGTCTTTGGCAGCACCTGTCCATATTAATGAATCAGGTGCTAAATAAATACGAATCGTATCCCGAATGCAATGTATGCGTTTTGATTTAGTTGTCAAATCCCACACTTCAATATAATAAGGTTGTAGCGCAGCACTGTTTTTGTGAACATCATAATAATCTCCTTCAGCTACCAAATGGGACGGGTCATCCGACACAGGGTCGTCATACCATTTATACCAATATGTATTTCGTGGATAAATGTACATCCGTTCTGTATCGGAAGGATTACCAGGGTCACTTTTGTGCATTACATGTTCACCTTTGATGGAAATGGCAGTATATCCTAATTTATTATCCATCCAATCTAACCTTGCACTGATGTAATTTTTAACATTATTTACTTCTGCTTCATAACTGCCGTAAATCTTAGGATTTCCATGAACAAGAGTATTCATAATATCCCAGCGCTTAAAGTTTAATTCCTGAGATTTACTCAATTCTGCAGCATATTCGTCAACAACGTCCAACAAAGCAGATTTTGTTAAAATTCCTCTATCTCGATAGCAGGCATAAGTGGATTTTACTTCAAGAAGAAAGTCGGGGTCAGAAAACAATCTATTTACAAAATCTCGAAATCCGGCTGCACAACTTCCTGTTGATGCGTAAATCCAATTAGAATTACTATTTATAGGATAAGTCCTTTTGTCATTTTCATAAGCCAAATCAAAGTCCCAAACAGGACCAACACGAAAAATATCTTCATTTCGCTTCTTATACATGTATACACTCCAATATGTATCCGTATTTCCACTGATTTCCCCAACTAAAAAATGACGAATGAATGTTTCTGTATCAATATATTTTCTGTATCCACTTGTTTTATTCGTGTATGTGGATGAAAACAAAACGCTTTCCATATTATCATAAACAGATTTTATATAAGCACTTTGAGCCGGAACGATTTCATCGTCTTTGGGATATTTTATGGTTACCGGTGTGCTTTTAAAGGCAGATTTAAACCACGATATTTCTTGACTAGCATAAGCATCTACTTCTATAAAATAACCTCCGGAAAGATTCGGTAAGGTAATATCTGTTGCTTTCATTGTTTCTACATCAACCCTATATTTAGCAACTTCTATTTGGTCGCAAAGTTGATAACACCCCTTGTATTCTCCATTTAGAATAACATCAACAGGTATTCCGACAGATGTGTAAGGCATATCCAAACGCCTGCTTAAATCAAATGCCAATAGATTGCGCATCAGTGTTTTGTCTCCGTAATTGTTGATTAATGTCCAGTTTTTTTCTTTTGCCGGGCAACCTAACAGATTGGTTTTGTTATATAATTTCATACGGTAAGGTTTTTTAGGGAATGTCCAACTGGCATTTCCTCTTCCTCTTACATCCAAACTATCAGTATATATTTGTGTTCCATCTTGAGATATAACAGATACTATTCCTTTCAGATATTTCTCTTTTTCAACAATATCTTCTGAATTTGCCGTGTGAATTGTTACAGTGGGCAGATTGGTTATTTGAGGCAGGTTAGAGTTATCTCCTATACCTTTATATCCATAAAATCCTAGCTCAGCTACATCACTATGAGCGCCACTAGGGCCTATATATCTTACATAACGAAAACCCCTGGAACATGAAATCCCTTGCTCTGTTAATATATTTTGTTGAGGATTTTGCGTAATCATAAATAAAGGTACCGCATCCCCGAAATCAGGATTGTTTGCACCTTCGAAAATTCCTAACATCATTTGTTGAGACCAACTTGTTCGTGGACAATATGAGATCTTGGTAATAATATATTTTTCTCCTAAATCCAATCCAACCCAACCACCGGATGCTTGATAGGCAGCAAATGTATTATTTAAATTTCCATCAAATGCATTGTATTTTGTATTTACTGTGGTAGACATAACATTACCACCAGCATAATTGATGCATTCATTCGTTCCGATAATATTTGTAGTGGGTAATTTTACTGATACATTTTGAGCTTTCAGGCTAATGGAAAAAGCTAAAAATAGAGATATTGTTATTATAGGAATTAGTTTATAAATCATTTTTAATATAAATAATTATTAATGAATTAGTTGTATCAAACAAGTTATTATGTAACACAGATGACACGGATTAGGCATATTTACACAGATTTTAAATTTACAAAACACTTATTAATGTATTGCTCAACCAAAAATAAATTGTAAATTAGGGCGTTGCCTTAAGTTGATGTCATTTTGGTCCTTACTCACAAATATAAAAGCCCGTTTATTATTAAGAAATAAGCGAGCTTTTACATTTCAACTATTTTTATCTATATATGGCCTTTTTCGACAGTAAAATATTGCAGAGAAGAAAGACAGTAACAAAAAGACAGCAATCTCTCCACTACCCAGTGGAGCCACAATCTTCTGCGGATTGCCCGGTTCTCCTGGAGGCGGGGCATATAACTTCTTGTCATCATCCGATATGATCGAAGTCTTGCTTTCCGAGTTTGTTATCTCCTCCCAAAAACTTTCCTTGTCTATCTTGCTTTCCTTTTCCGACAGCAAGGATAAAACTTCTTCTTCCTTATTCTCTTCCGGTTCAAAAATGTCACAGGTAGCATTCATATTCACTGCTCCCATCGAAATCAATAAGGTACATAGTAATACATATATCCGTTTCATATTCTTCATTCGTTTTTATTTTAGTTCTGTTCTTATTCTTTTAAACCGGGATAGATAAAGATGGCATTATCTTACAATTTTTGTTACCAAAGTTTTTCCGGTCGTACTTGTTGCTTTTACTACATACATTCCTGTTGGAAGTGTGTTTAATGGCAATGTTTGGATGTTGGATGATGTTTGAACCAATTGTCCTGAAATATTATAGATGGCAACTTGTGATGCTAATTCTGTGAAATTCAAGTTACTACCAGATACATGTGATGAAAAAGAATTTTCTGAAATAGTACCACCAATACCGGTATTGCTTTTCTTATCCGTATAAACAACCAGACTTTGTAATAAAAAACGTTTTTGTGTACTCCCTCCACCGGAAGAATTCTCTATTCCAAAATTCGTTGTTAAGGCAATCTTTACACTGCCTACCTTTGAGATTGTATTTTCTTCTCCATTTAGCTGATAATACCATGTCTCTTTAGGATTGGGTAAAGTAACCCTCTGAACAGGTTGTAAACAACCTCCATTTACCGGGCTCCAAAAATGGATAGCAGGATCTCCGGTAAGGTCAGAGCCTACATATAAATTCATCGAATAATCCCAATCTAATGTTGCACTCGATGACGCTCCACTAAATGCCACATAAATATCTGATGTTATATTTCCCGACTCTGCACACAAGCCAAAAAGTTCTACCGCTGTTATATTATCATCTCCGATATTATCAATCGTTATATACGAATAATCGGTAGGATTTTTACTGTTAAAAAGAACAGCTCCCTGAGGGCCACAAAAATCATACTCAGGCATGTCTTCCATATGCTTATATGCTAACCGGACACTGCTTGTTCCGCTTGTATATGTCTTATCCAATGCGGCCATATTCATATCTGCAGCCTGAAGATTTACTATTTTGAAATCTTCGGCTTTTACTCCAGTTGCTACAATGGTTAATGCTGCGAATAATGCCGTTTTTAAACTTCTTGTAAAAAATTGATTCATGATTTGTTAATAGTTATAAGTTATAAGTTGTTAGTTATAAGTTTTAAGTTACAGGGTAGCATAACAAAATCTTACCCTGTAACTTAAAACTAATTATTTAAAATGTTTTACCATATACCTTTACAGACCGGTTTGTGGACGAACTCTTTGCCCGTACAATATAGAACTGATTGCTTTGAACTGTTGTTTTAAACTCCGTCTTATTGATATTTTTATTTGTCGATACCTGACGGCCTTGCAAATCATACAACTCTACTTCTTCCAGGTTACTGTTGTCGGTAGTGAAAACCCTCAACGTGTTGCCTGATATGTATGCCTCAATTCCCGGAATTGTATTTACAGGGGATTCAATTCCTGTTACCGACTTTTTGAATGTCAGGTAAAAACGGCTCTCCAACAATTCGCTTGCTGTTGGCTTATTAAATTCAACCCATACATCCGATTGGAGTTCGTACTCCTTATTATCAGCCAAATCAACCAGATACATATTTTGATCGGTTGGGAAACCAGACATCAAATTCAATTTCAATCGGTATATTCCCTTCTTATCGCTACGGATAACTACTGGAATACTCAAATTTTCTTCTAATGACGGAATTTGGTTTACATCCAAAGCAATACCATCTGTCGAACGGGTAAAGATGCTGGCAGGAATAGGCAATATTGTTCCTTTCCGGTTCAATATAGGAAGCGTCTTCGGGATATCCGTTTCATCGTAACTATTATCCGATTCGGGATTCAATATTAACAGCGTCCGGTTTTGTTGTCCGGTTGAGACATCCGTTAATTCCAATGATAATATGGATTGCTCCGTTTGGGTTGATTGGCTACTTCTTAATTTCTCCCCTGCCCTGTTCTGCATCATATATACATCGGCATACAATTGGCTGAATGTTGTCCTTGATTCTACTAAGAATGATTGAAGCGGAGCAATATACTGGTTCAGTGGAGGTGTACCGGTAGATACGCCCGTAGTAGCATTGTAACTGATATAGTTACCCGTTTCGTCCAGCACTTGGTAATAGTTCTTTATGCAGTTGTTTCCACTTGGACCATTTACAGCATAGAATGATTTGAAATCCAAATGAGACATGAAGGGGTTGCCGACCAGCACCAATTTATTGGCATTAGCGGCCGTTACCTGCAAAGGAAACTCCCCTCCCGAGTTTATTATCGGTTCATAGATAAAGCGGTGTTCGTGGTCATTTGCTCCCAAACCTTGCGTACGGGGTGTCGAACGGGGTGTTTGAACAATATTACCATCCAAATCATACATCCGATAGGTCAAATCGTGTTTGGGGAAAAGGAATGTATCTGTTACGATTGCATCCGTACGTTTATCCCACAACCAAGCTGATAAGCCCTGTCCGGCAGGCATTTTAAATTCCGGATTGTTAAATTCCCCCGTCCAGTCTGCTTCAACATATTTCTTTGTTTCAGGGTTCGCTTGACTGAACAAACGCGTATAGACAAACAAACTGTCCTTATGCGGATTCGGGTCGGTCAAATAATAATCGCCCGGATACTGGTACTGAAGCGGAACCGTTATCATATTCCAGCGGTCGCTTTCCAGGGCTAGGTACACATACGCCGAATCGTAATCGAGCACATCATTCTGTTTTACTTCACCTCCATGTTCGAACCAGATATTGGCACACTCAGATTTACTATAATAGGTATAACTTGTTTGTGAAGCATCCAGATCGGGATAACGTACCAGCATGTCCGGAATCAACACATCCGTACATTTGCGCGGGATATTGGCACGTTGGTAAAGTCCTGTCGGGTCATCCGGGTTTTTCCAGTTGTTGTAATTGTGCCAGTCATACGTATTGGCGCCACCTGTCCAAATCAGTGAATCGGGGGTTAACCATACAAATACTGTATCAGGTACAGAACTTAATTTAATAAGACCATCATTGGTATAAACATCTATAAGATAATGCTGGGTTGGATTCGCATTCTTCTTTACATCATAGGAGTCGCCCGTATTTACAAGAAGCCCTTTGCCGCTACCGGCAACCTGATCCCATTCATACCATTCGTACTTGTAAACACCGGGACCGGGCTCTATTGTTACTGTTTCGGTTACTCCTTCACAAATGGTGCGTTCGGCATTACTGAAAGAGATATTTGCATTAAAGTTATTCCACCAGTTACATTCTACAGAGCCTTTGTAGAAAGTCGGTTCGCCTGAACCGGCAGTGTTACTGTTTAGTACAATGACCCAATTATCGTAGGTTGGTGGAAAAGCCAGGCTTGAATACCCATTGATGTAATAGGTTATCGTTTTGGTTTCGTCTACACCAATATTAATGCTTTCGCTGGTCGAACTCATTATAGTATAGGTTCCGGTGGAACGTTCATATACATACGTATCAATTTGTAATGGACCGATAAAGGCTGCTCCCGCATTTACCTCCACTCTATTATGGACATAAATAGTTACTTCCAAGCGATTGTTGGCCTGGTCGTAAAGCATCTTCGAACGGTAAGCCGGCGAAAACTCCAGATCGGGACCCAGATAAAGCATATCACCCTCATCGTTCAGGTCAGTCCCCTGCTGCAGGAAGTTATTGTACGGTCGGTTGACCGTTACCCCATCAGCTTCGTAAAAAGCTGTCGCAGGGGATATAGGATGTGGAGGAACCGTTAAATCCGAATTAATATAAACAGGATTGAATGCATACTGGTTCCATACCTTACGTGCTGGTGCCCAAGGGCTGGTAGAAGGATTGGATGATTTGAACACCCATAATGCTCCTGAATATTCGTAATAACCAGCGCTTTCTGAATTACTATTGTTAACAGCACCTACGATTAACATTTCAGCCTGTCCATCACCATCCACATCAGCTACAATAGGATATTCACACCCTGTCCCGGAAAAATTCGGAAATGTAGCTAAATTATAGGGTGTAGGAACAGGTAAGCCGGTTGTATGACTTTTCAAACTACCATTGATAATACGCATATTCCATTCGTCCCGATAAACGATTTCAGCAATTCCATCCTGGTTGAAGTCAAATATAGTCATACCTGTCTGTCCCGAATAGTCATAATGTTGGTAAGACCAAAATTGTTGGAGGACTTGATTTCCGGGAACATATTTATAAGCCAACATTTTACAATACTGTGGGTCTGCTCCTACAGTAACTTCAGATGTTCCATCTCCTCTTCCGTAATTAACATATTGATTTTTTATAAATACAATCTCAGGACGTCCATCACCATCTATATCTCCTACAAACGGAAAAAGACTTGAAGATCCTGCATTGGGAACAAATTTACTTCCTTTAATGGCTCCGGTTGCAGGGTCGGCAACATAAATAAAAGTATAATAATCAGGAGCTGTGAGAACACCCACTCTTATAATGAGATCTAATTTGCCATCATTATCTATATCTGCGGCAATAGGAGAGCCGCCATCCGGAATAGTTGGTAACGGAGAAGGCTTGTCAGGGTCAGATGGGTTCACAACCGGGGTAATCTTTCTTACAAGCGATACGGATGTTAATGCCGTATTGGGTTTATAAATAGAGTTACCTACAAGAAGGTTCAGTTCCCCTGTATTAAACAAATCAGTAGCAGTAGTATGCCCGGTTGTTGCAGCCTGGCATAATAGTTTTCCATTTGTGGAATTATAAATCTTACCACTGATAATTATTTCAGGAACACCATCACCATTCATGTCGGCAAAACCAGGCATTTCACTGGCTGAGGTTGCATGATATTCTGTGTCGCTCGTCCAAATTAATCCGCCATTATAATCATATGCGCGTAAGTATCGATCATTTTCTGCAACAACAATCAAAGTGGTTTCTACCCCCGATATTTTTGTTTTAGCTATGGTATATTTTGTTGGACTTCCCCAAATAAATGGGGCAACAGTTGTAAATGACTTCCAAGGTGTTGATATATTATTCCCTTTATAAATGTAAATTTTGGTAACTTGTGTTCCAGTCATTATGAGATCTCCACCTACAATTATTTCCACAATCCCATCACCGTCAATATCTCCGGTAATAGGAATTTGATAATTAGCATGTGTTTCCAACGTTGAATGTTTAGGTGTAATCCCCCAAATCTGCGGTGGCGGTGGAATATGACAAACATCCGGAGTAATATTATCCGGCATGTCATTTACATGAAGATACACATTGGCTGTGGAAACTGTTCCATTGCACTCAATCTGATAAGTCAATTGATCTGTTCCCGTATAACCGTTTACCGCACGGTAACGGATTTGATTCGCTGAATTCACTGTACAAAGCAATGCATGTGAAGGAGGACTGACAATGGTTACCTTTAAAGCCATAAGTGTACAATCGCCAGGATCATCGTTCCGTAAAATATTTAAAAACTCAAACTCTCCCGGTGTTACAAAAAAGTTATCCGGACGAGCCGTCAGGTTCAGTGCCGACAAACTGATCGGCAACATACATAAAAAGAAAGCCATTGCATATGTTAAATATGCAGGCTTCCTGTTATTAAAAAGGATAGTAATTCGTTTTTTCATTTGTTACATTCATTCGTTGTTACTATGTGAACCTCACCTCCCGCCCCCTCTCCAATTGAAGAGGGGGCGGGAGGTGCTTATTATTTTTTCTTTATTCATAGGTATTCATTCATTGTTCATTGTCAATTTTTTTAATGCCTGCTGCACCGGCCTTGTTTTTCTCTTGTCGTCGCGACAAAAAAATAAGCAAGGGCAATTTTTGGTTTTGATCCCGGCGCAGGGCACTAAAGTGAATGAATAATAAATGAATGAATCACCAGACCCTTGATGCGGCCTGGCAATACCTTATTTGGGAAGCGAAGATATGTTAAACAAATGTAACAAAAAAAAAAAAAAAAGAATTTATGTTAATGTATTTAAGGTTTCAATATTTGAAAGAAGAAAAAAAATATTGTAGAATATGGGATTCTTGAAGAGTTAATAAAATACTGAAATTAACCCGATTAATTTGAAATTAATTAAAAAGTAAGAAGTAGATAATCGAGAGATTCAGGAAAGATAATAGCAAATTTATATTTTAATTTATTGGCTTTTTTTGAGTTAATTTTTTTAAATTAAAAAAGCAAGTTTAAATTAATGTAATTCAAACTTGCTTTTATAAAACTTATTAAGCCCTTTAAATAATTAAGAAAATGTCATAAAATAGGTTCAAACTTCAATATCAACTTCCAATGCACCATTTTTGGCTACATCATAATATATGATTCCAAATTGTTCGCATTCTTTACTTAGTTTTTCGGAAATATATGAAGGTAAGGAAGCATCCAAAATAATTTGTTTGGGAGAAAAAAGTTCCAATGTTTTCGTAAATGAAGAAGAATATCCTTTTCCAATAACTAAATAGTCAATATCTAATTTTTTAGCTGAATTCCTATTTGATAGATCATTCGAATTAAGCACATAAAAGGTTTTTCCCTTAAAGCAAATATATTTATTCGAATAATATAAATCCTGGTTTTCAAAATCAGATAACAACATCATTGGAGGAGAAAGTTTGTGCTTTGTCCAAAATTGATTCGCTATCGTGCTTAATTTATCAACATCACCATTAAGTATATAATTATGTTTTCCGTTGATTAAATTAATTGCAGGAGATTCCTTATAATTGAAAAAAACAATTTTCGATTGACTTTCAGAATTATATATCTTGACAATATAACTCGAAAAAAGGAGTATAACACAACTCAACGAAACAAGCAACGGAGTAAATCTCTTTTTCATTATAAAAAGAGAGATGGAAAAAATAAGCAAAAAGATAATCCACATTTCTGCTTGATAAATCCAAATACCTTTAACAGACGAATAAGGTAATTGTTGTATGGCCAAAACTCCTTCATTCATTATTCTAAGAACAAATTCTAATACATCTTTTATGATCACATTTGTTCCAAATATCACAAAAACGAAAAACAATAATACAGCCAACGCAATAATAATATACGTAAGTGGAATAACGAGTAAGTTGGTCAATATAAAATAATTGGGGAATTGATGAAAATAATAGATTGTGATAGGAAAAGTTCCAATTTGGGCAGCAATCGAAACAGTTATCAATCCCCAAAGCGGTTTTAGAATTCTGTTTTCAACAGTTATTATTTTATTCAAAATAGGTTGCAAAGACACAATGGCAATCACGGCAGAGTAACTCAACTGAAACCCAACATCAAACAAATAATACGGATTATACAACAACATGCCGAATGCAGCAACACACACGGTATTGAGGATAGACGACCTCCGGTTTAACGCAACTGAAACCGCAACCAATGAAAACATAGTAACCGCCCTGACTACTGAAGGTGACAGTCCGGTGATAAAAGCAAATACCCAAAGGCAGATTATCAAAATACATTGCTTGGAAATGCGTTGCCAAAATTTATTCCCTCCTAACGGAAATAATAAAAAACTGGTTATCAGATAGATAATTCCGACATGCAACCCACTTACTGCTAAAATATGACTCGCACCAGTAGCTGAGAAACGTGTTTTCAACTCGACACTTAAATCATCTTTATAGCCCAATGTAATTGCAGAAAGAAGAGCTAATTCATCCTCATTCAAATTCAAATTTCTATATACCGACAATAGCTTTTCCCGACAAAGTAATGCTTCTTGTTTAATCGAAACCGATTCGTGAAAGTTTAAATTTTTCCAATGTCCCGGTTTTACATAAACTATTCCGCAAACATCCTGTCGCTTAAGATACGTTGCATAATCAAACTCATCCGGATTTCCCTGATTTTTCGGTGGAACAATATTCCCTTGAAGCAAGATTTGATCTCCCGGATGCAAATTCCATGACAAACTGTCTTTTTTTAAATAAGCAATAATGCTTTTTTCAACCGAAATGCTTTGAAAATCTTCTATCAGTGAAATAACCTGCATTCGGCAAAGAATTGAATTTGCTTTTTCAACAGGAACATCTGTCAATTGACAAATGTATGTTTTCTCATCCGAAGGAAAATTCCATTTATTCTTTTGTTCCTGAAAACTGAAAATAAAAGAACCTAATGACACAAAAAAGAAAAATATGCCTACACCGAATGTCCAACGAAATTTATACGAATTTTTAGAAGAAAAAGGAAAAAAAGAAAATCCGAAAAAAAGGAATGCTAATATAAGAAAAGCAAATGTAATTGTTTTATTTTCGGAATAATATTGTAGTAAAATCCCTCCGATTAAAGGAAGCAGAAAACGGATAAATGGAGTTTTATTAACAAACGCATTCACCTGATTAAAAAATTACAGTTGTTTAAGTCCGTGTATTGTTTGAATAGGATTTGGAGATTTAAAAATATAGCTGCCCGAAACCAATACATCAGCTCCGGCATTAATCAATGTTTTACCAGTTTCCATTGTTACGCCGCCATCCACTTCAATCAATGTTTTTGCATTTTTTTGAAGAATCATTTCTTTCAATGAAGCTATTTTAACTAATGAATGTTCAATAAAATCTTGTCCGCCAAAACCGGGATTAACGGTCATTAAAAGTACCATATCCAAATCATATAGAATATCCTCCAATAAATGAACAGGCGTATGCGGATTCAATGTTACCGAAGCCTTCATTCCGGCTTCTTTGATTTGCTGAATTGTACGATGCAAATGAATACATGCTTCAAAATGAACACTTAACATATAAACATTCAATTCCTTAAGTTGAGGAATAAATTTTTCAGGCTGTACAATCATTAAATGTACATCCAACGGTTTTTGAGAAAATTTACTGGCAGTCTCCAATACTGGAAACCCGAATGATATGTTTGGCACAAATACACCATCCATAATATCACAATGCAACCAATCAGCTTCACTGCTGTTTATCAGTTCGATATCCCGTTGTAAATTACCAAAATCGGCAGCTAATATAGAGGGAGAAATTTTATGGTTCATGCCAAGTATTCTGTTTTTGGCAAAGGTATATAAAAAAAGCTTTCCCTTATTTCCGGAAAAGCTTTAAATTTGTCAGTTCGAGATAAAAATTTTACTTTCAACCTGCTTTATATCAATTACATTATAAACACGTGCAAAATTTTTTATGAAATTGAGAGTGTTTTTTTGTGGTGTAAAATCAATGTTCGTTTTTTTTCTAATAGCAGGTTCTTCTTCATTTGTAATCATTTTCTTCATAGGCCTTGTTCGTTTTCTTTTGAATTATATCATTAAAACGAACTTCCTACCTATTTAGTACATTTTGATATGTTTTTTTTAGTTAAAAGTTAAGGAAATATTATTTTCCTCTGCTAACCGTCTCATATTCATCACTGCATACCTCATCCGACCCAAAGCAGTATTAATACTTACACCTGTTAAATCGGCAATTTCCTTGAATGATAAATTTTTATAATAGCGTAAAATAACCACCTCTTTTTGATTATCAGGCAAAACCTGAATCAGTTTCTTAACATCGGAACAGACTTGATGTTTTATCATCTGATCTTCGACCGTTTTTTCACAATAACTGATATTGTTTAATAAATCAATATCTTGTTGATCATTAGAAACTGTATTTTCATTCTTCTCCTGACGGAAATGATCTATGATGAGATTATGTGCAATACGCATAATCCATGCCGTAAACTTTCCATTTTCGGTATACCGACCTTGTTTAATGGTAATAATAGCCTTTACAAAGGTCTCCTGAAATATGTCTTCAGTTAAAACTTTGTCATGTACAATAAAGAAAATATACGAAAAGACTTTGTTTTTGTGGCGGCTTAGTAGTATATCAAAGGCTTCATTCTTACCATCTACATATAGTTTAACTAACTCCTCGTCAGTTAATTGCACTAAACTTTTCATCGCTTTCTTGATTTAAGTAATAAAAAGTATATATTTCCCTATAGGCAGATAGATTTTAATGAATTAATGAATAGACAGTGCAAATAAATAGCATTTTTTTGTAAAAAAGAAATTTTATATTGAAAAAAATGTGTAGTAGATTGAATTTATCTTAATAAAATCGGATTTTAATCATTTTAACAAATCTATTTAACATTCTCAATTTCTAGAAGATACTTCAAAAAACGATTTGTTCAATAGAATTATTAAAGTCTAATTAAGAAAGGAGTTTCAATAAGAAATATTTTCATTATTTTTGTCAACGCTAAAAGCGGGGTGTAGCACAGTTGGCAGCGCGCCACGTTCGGGACGTGGAGGTCGGACGTTCGAGTCGTCTCACCCCGACTTTTTCAAGACGGAAAGTTCGATTAATGCGGGCTTTCCGTTTCTTTTAAGCTGTTATTTCTCTTTATTAACTCATTTTACAAAAATATAAGCAAAGAATGATTTTACTTTGTGGTATGGTTTTTGTACTATTCAAAGTAACCTATTAATTCATATTATTTTATATCTATGCCTATAATTTATATCATTTTTGGAGTATTCGCATTACTTAGTTGGCTTGTACAAATGGGGCTGAAAAGCCGTTTTAAAAAGTATTCTCAAATCCCTCTCAGAAACGGAATGACAGGAAAAGATGTGGCTGAAAAAATGTTACGGGACAATGGCATTAATGATGTTGTTGTAGAATCTGTAGAAGGACAATTAACCGATCATTATAATCCTGCAAAAAAGACAGTCAACTTAAGTCATGATGTTTTTTATAGCAATAGTGTTGCGGCAGCAGCTGTTGCAGCACACGAATGTGGACACGCCGTACAACATGCTTCTGCGTATGGTTTTCTAACCATGCGTTCGAAATTGGTGCCTGTCGTTAGTTTTGCATCACAATGGGTGCAATGGGTCTTATTGGCAGGAATTGTTTTGGTTAATACTTTCCCGGGATTATTATTAGCCGGAATTGTTTTATTTTCATTAACAACATTATTCAGCTTTGTAACACTTCCAGTAGAAATAAATGCCAGCAGCAGGGCTTTGGCTTGGTTAAGCAATGCCGGAATAACCGATGTGAATACGCACGATAAAGCTAAAAATGCCTTGAAATGGGCTGCTTATACTTATGTTATTGCTGCATTAAGTTCGTTGGCGACTTTGTTTTATTATATAATGATTTTTCTTGGAGGAAGTAGGCGGAATTAAGAGTTTGCTAAAATATTATTCCTATATAAAAAATCCCGAAATTCATGAATTTCGGGATTTTTACTTCTTAAGTTGTGGAGCTGGAGGGATTTGAACCCTCGTCCAAACGAGGAATCAATATGCTTTCTACATGCTTATCTCCGCCTTGATTTTCGAGCTAAGGCAAGACCGAAGCCACCAACCTTAACCTTATTCCCTTAATTTTCGTAAGAAGCCCGGGACTTGCTTCAAACTATTTCCGATATTGCTGCACCACTATGCCGGAACGCTTCGGAACAACAGCATCCGAGTGATGTCTCGTCTCAACACCTTGTGTCGAGATAATGCTAATCTACTGTAATTCGATTAAGCTGCAAGAGCGTAATTATTTTCGCCAGTTAAAATTTTGACGTCTGAGATTTAAGTGCTAGCCGACTACGCACTGCATGCTTACATACCGCTTCTGCCCGCTGTCAAAACCGGTCAGCCCCTTTTTGTTTAAACAAAAAAGCAATACAAAAGTACTGCTTTTTATTGGACTTAACTAATCCTGAATTTTATTTTTTCCAAACTCATTCCGAATTATTATGTTTAGATTACAGATTCATTTTTATAATTTTAATTCCCTTTGCAGTTTGTGCTTTTATTACAACAACCTGATTTCTTTGTGGAATATTTAATGTTTCTTCAAAAGTATTCAAATTGGCAACTCGACATAGTTGTTCTCCCAACGTATTGTACAAAGTAATTTCATAAATCGGATTTCCCTCTGAACTTTCGATTTTTAACATATCGCTTATACGAGTAATCCGAATATCATTATTAATCGTTCTTTCTCCAACAGAGGAGACTATTTCATCTGCAAATAATTGAAACCGATTTACAACATCTCCCGTTGTATTTTCAAACTGATAAGGAGATTTTGTCAGGTTATGTGTGATATTAAATTTGGCGTCATACAGATAAATATCTCGTCCGGTTAAGCGTTTTTCATCTCCTCCGATTTGAATAGTAAATGTTTCAGTTTTGCCGGAAGTAATTGATTTTTTAATTGTCGTCCCGGTTGAGATACCTAAATCAATCGGCGTGATAATATCTTCCGTTGTATAAATGGATACGGCTCCACCGTCAACCAACGAATACAACGCAACATAACTTCCCACACTTTGAGGCATTACCGTCCAAACATCCTTATTTTTATTATAATGGCGACTTTCTCCCATTTTGTAACGAACTGCCATTCCGCTTTGACGAACGCCTTCACGCAACACTTCAATCCTCAGCACATCCGAGGCCAAATCAGAAGAAGTACTCCGAAGCGTGCTTCCCGGTTGGGTAATTGACATGTCCGGATTAAATAACAACGGATTGGTAAATCGTAATTCTGTATCGATAATAAATGATTGGAAGGGCGATACCTGATAATCATTATCTGTCCCGGTAATTGTTCCGTCATCGTTGATATGGTAGGTTTCGTAGGAAGTTCCTCCTTTCCATATACGGAATGATTTACTCAAATAAGCGCTATTTTGTTTCTGGAATTCAATGATATCAAAATGTGACAGATATGGATTTCCAATAATTACCTGAGGATAATTATTGCTGTTTTCTACAGTTTGACTGAAACTTCCATTGTTGTTGGATTGATAAGTTGCATTTCCTTCGTAGATAAACCGTCCCCTTTTGTCCCGTTGCATAATGCCTGAAATCCGGGTAATATGATTATCATTTGTATCATAATAATTATACCGGATACTGTCCTTCGGAAAATGGATGGTAAATTGCGTTTCCGGACGGTTGCCTTCATCTACCCAAAGGGCATGTCCCGTTGCTATTTTCAGAAGTTCGTCCGTATTGTTGAATAATCCTGTAAACTTGGAACTTACTTTTGCATCACCGGTTTCGGGATTCCCCGTTTGGTAATACATGATGGAAATCTCAGGATTAATACGATATTGAGAACCATCTTCCAAATAATCACCCGAATATTGTTGTTGCAATACCGGGGATAATAAATACCATCTGCTTTTTTCAAGTGTGACATCTGCCTTTGCAAAATTATATCGCAAATAATTCGTTTTGGCTACTTCGCCGCCGAACCGAAATGATACTGTATCACAAGCTGCCTGAGCATAAGCTTTATCGGAAGAAATAATCGTTCCTGCTTTTTGCAAAATCGGATAGGTGGTTGCATTTTCCGGAATAATTACATTCGTACAAGCACTGGGAAGAACAGGATCTGTCATCAGGTTGCCATTACTATCTCGATTTTCCCAGTTAGCAGGATCATTCCAGTCATCTGCATTTCCGGCGCTAGTCCATGTACTTGTAGCTGGATCAGCACCTTGAAGTTCAACAGCTCCGGCATCCACATTGCAGCCCACAATACGGGGAGAACCTGTTTGATCGCTATTAATTCCACTCAACCAACTTAAACTTTTAGGAATAAAATTATAAGCCAGCCCATTTCGCAAAATATTCAGAGTTTGAGTCGGTCCTCCGTTATTGTTAAGTACAGCTATATCCCCGGGGAGGAAGTTCGTAAAAATTTCCTGTATCCTATTGGCATCAACCAGCATATTTCCTACTCCGGAAAATGGGGAAGTAGCTCCTTTGATAATGTTATATTCGCCAAGTATCCCTGATGTCAAATTAATTTCAGTTCCATATCCATTACCATAAATAATATTTCCGTTTAATACTTTTCCGATTGCATCCGTAAAGTAAAATGCAGTTGCTTGATTGTTGCTGGTGGTGTTACTGTTGAATGTAGATAGGGTTATTCGTATTGCATCGCCGGCAGTAACAGAATAAATGGCACCACCGCCATTGGCAGCCGTAGTTGTATTCCCACTAAAAGTAGTGTTGGAAATTGTTCTGGTTGATTTATTGGTAGCATAAATTCCGCCTCCCTGCGTTGCCGTATTTTGGTCGAAAGTACATTTTTGTGCAATTAATGTCGTAGAGGAATAAATTCCTCCTCCATTCGTTTTTGCTTTATTTTTGGTTATAGTTGCATTAATAATATCGCAAGCTCCGGTAGAGTAAAGACCGCCACCGTTACCGGAAGTTCCTTTCCCAGCTTCGTTGTTGCTAAACACAAGGTAATCTGCCTGATTGGCTGTAAATGCACTGGTGCAATAAATACCGCCACCATCACTTCCTGCCATATTCCCATCTACAATGATTTTAGCGCCGGCTTTTACTTCAATTACTCCGGTTGTATATATTCCACCACCCTTGTATGCAGAGAAGGTAGCTCCATCGTTTATTGTTCCGGACTTATTCCCTTTTATAATTGCGTTTCCGAGAGTCAATTTATTAGCTGCGGCAAATTTAATTCCTCCTCCGTCAACAGTAGAAGTATTACCTTCGATACGCACATATTTTACCGGACTTAAGTCTAAGTCGGAGCGACTAATCCAAATACCTCCACCGCCTACAGTGCCCGATGTGAGCGAAGTTTTACAATTTGTAATGATTAACGAGTCGCATAGTTGAACATCAAATTCATCAAATTCGGGAAAGCCCCTGGGACCTGCCCAGTGAGTTATACCTGCTCCATTGGTGCCTGCTCTGCAATTATTTATTTTGATGCTTCCTTCCAATTTAAGCACATTTCCAATACCTAAAGCACCGCCATAGCGGGTACAATAACAAGTATCAAAGATGCAATTTTTTAATATCACTAACGAAGAGGTTGAACCATAAGACTCGATAGCGCCTCCATCGCCAATGGTGCCTTGCGCCCGACAGTTATAAAAATCACCATTGTGTACTCGTAAAATTAAGCGCCCGATGGTTTTGTTGTTGGTGTAAATGCCTCCGCCTTGTCCCGATTGGGCAATGCTGTTATGTATCTTTACTTTTTTAGCCGCAGACAAATCTAAATTGATCATCGTATTAATACCGCCGCCGCCCCAGTTCCCATCAGCGTCAACAACATAGGCGGTGCTATTCATAATAATTAAAGTATCCAATAGCGTTGCTACAAAATCGTTTTGAACGCCTTTCATAATGCTTCCGCCATTACCGCCGGATTCATTTTTGTCAAAAGAAATGCTTCCTTGCAGTTCTAAATTTCCCTCGGCACAAATAGCGCCGCCGGAACTTTTCATTAACTCGGCAGCAGAAGGGGCGCTGGTTCCCGTTATCGCTACAATGGCTGTTCCGTTACAGCCCGCTTTATTGTCTGTGAACGAAGTGTTACGCACGGTCAGCGCAGCGCCGGTGGGCGCTACATAAATCCCGCCACCTCTTTCCAACGATATATTATCTTCAATAACAGAATTGGAAAGCAGTAATTTTCCGGTATATAAATAAATTCCGGCGCCATACGTTTGCGAAGTGGAAGTGCCTAAGGCTCGACCGTTTCGAATAACCACGCCATCTATTTGGCTTGGCTCGTCGGCGCCGGTAAACAACGAAACCACATGATAACTTTTTTTATTTCCGTCCAGAATAGTAGGGTGGTTTTTGAAGTCGCGACCTACTTCACTAAAATCAGAAGTGTAACCGCCTAATATATACACTCCTTTTTTCAATATAAATGAACTATTCTTATCTGTATCGGTCAAAAAATAGGTTTCGGATGTTATTTTAATGGTATCGCCAACCATCAAACAAGAGTTGTTTAACACCGTAGCCAAATCTATAGCCGGATGTGTTATGTCGTCCATTCCGCTGCCTGAGGGTGATGCGTTTTTATCAACATACCAAACAATCGGATCAAGGTTTGTTCTTGTACAAGATGCAGCTTCTGTTATTTGCACCGAACCAATATCTATCGCATTGGCTATGAGTCGATTGACATCTCGTTGGTCTGTTGAACCATTTCCGCCAAAAGAGGCACCCACCGGCAAAGGAATGGCGCCAGCCGCCAAACCGCCGTCTTCTTCTTTTTTTATCAGGATGGTTTCTGTTTTCCCGCCATTATCCGCTAAAATGGCTAAATCCGGATTACCGGCATCTACCGCAGCAAATATTGTTGCGCCCTGGTTTGCCGGAACGGTTTGATTAGAGGCTCCGGCAATTGTTTGTTCCCGCACTATATTATAACTTGCTGTTAGTGAGCCTCTTGCCATAGCAACCTCCGAATCATTTCCGGTTCCGTTGCCATATAGGATATTTCCGTTTAAATTCAATGTTCCCGTGCTATTCCAGTAAATAGCATTCGAACTTCCGTTGGTGGAATTGTTTCCATTGAATGTGCAATAATAAACAGCGGCAGCACCTGCGCCAAAGGCAATAGCTCCCCCGTCAGTAGTAGCTGTATCTTTGAAAAAAGTACAGTTGGCTATTTCTTGCGATGTGTTTGATGATACAGAGTAAATAGCACCTCCAAGACTTCCCGAGTTATTATTGTCAAATGTACTTTTCAGAATAGTCATTGCTTTGTTATTGGCCATATACACCGCACCTCCCGAACCGGTAGCTTTGTTGCCTGATACGGTAGCTTTACCGAGTGTAAACAGCCCTCCATTTACAAAAATAGCTCCTCCGGTTTGTCCTGCATTGTTGTTTGAAATGGTTGTACTTGACCAGTCGTTGGTGAAAGTAACATATAAATCTTTGGTTGTATAGATAGCTCCTCCCGAACCTCCGGCTGTGTTACCCGAAATAATAGCGCGGGTTTCCACACCTTCTTCCTGTTTTGTAAACAACATTTCAAAAGCGCTGTTTATCCCTCCGCCATTTCCTTGTATCGATTGGTTTCCGGTAAGAGTTAAATTTTTAACTTCGGCCACATCAAGCCCCACAAAACCGGCATTTTTGCATATTCCTCCTCCATTACCTGTGGCTGTGTTGTTCGTAATAGTCAATGAGTCATTGAAAGCAACGGGTCCATTGGCAAAAATCCCTCCTCCGTCGTAAGCAGTAGAAGAGTAGGTGCCGCTGGCAAAATCCCATCCGGCTTTGTTATCCGACAGGGTAAAATTAAAACAGGTAATATAGTTATTCTGACTAGCTGTAGCCGTATAGGCATAGACGCCCCCCCCTTGTTGTCCGGCTTTATTATTGGAAACAGTTGAATTATAACTCTTAAATCCTTGCGCAGTAATATAAATACCACCTCCCTGTTGTCCTGCACTATTATTGGTTATTTTCACATTGTAGGCAAGTATGGTGTTGTTTGTATAAATACCACCGCCAATCCCCGTTTCGGCTGTGTTGCCGGCAATAGTAGCATTTTGCAAAACCAACGTTCCTGTGGTGTAAATCCCGCCGCCGGAAACTTTGGCTTTGTTATTACTGATGTTTGTAACAGCATTTGAGAAGTCCATCGGAACAGCTGAGGCTAAATAGATACCTCCACCCAAGCCGATAGCAGCCGTATGCATACCTTTTGCTTCATTGCTATCAACAGTAAAAGACGTCAAATCGGTTGCAGTAATAAAAGTACTTGCTGTATTACTTTTGTAAATTCCTCCTCCGGTATTCCCTGCGGTGTTGCCGTTTATAGTTACACTACCGGCTAAAATAAGGCTGCCGTTGGCATAAATACCACCTCCAATATAGTTTCCCGTAGCATAGGCAGTTCCATTATAACCGGCTTTATTTCCCGATACAGATATATTTTTCAATCCTAACAATACATTGGCATAAATCCCCCCGCCACTTGTAGCGGATTCGTTATTATTGATCTCTGCCGAAGATAAATTGGTAGCAGTAGTAAAATCAAGGTTTGTTGCTGTATATATTCCACCTCCGGTAGTGCCTCTTGCCACATTGTTATTCACTTTTAAAGAAGTAAGACCGCTTACCTCAAAAGGTGCAGTAGCCGTGTTTTTATAAATACCCCCTCCTAAACCGCTTGCGCCGTTGTTACTAATGTCTACCGCACCTTGCAATGTTAAATTACTGTTAGCATAAACACCCCCACCGGAATAAGCTGTGGTATTATATGCAGTACCTGTCCATCCGGCTTTATTCGTCGATACAGTTACATTATTCAAGGTCAATGCTCCGGTTGCATAAACACCTCCACCATGTTGTTTTGCGATATTATTAGAAATAATAGAATTAGTAATGGTTGAAGCTCCTGTGCAATTTACACCGCCACCGGTAGTAGTTGCAGTATTATTAGAGATGGTAGAATTATTGGTAATATTTAATGCCCCTGTTGCATTAACACCGCCGCCGGTAGTAGTTGAGGCATTATTTGAAACTGTTGAATTATTTATTGTCAAAGTTCCTGCGCAATGAATACCTCCGCCGGTATTAGTGGAAGAACAATTACTTATTTCCGTATTGTTTAGTGTTACTGTTTGTGTGGCAACAGTAAAACTAACGGCACCTCCTGTAGCACCCCGACAGCCTGTTAGTTTGCAATTGGTAAGTGTCAGAGAACTGTTAGCCGCCGTAGATGAAATTCCCCCTCCCGTTATTGTTGTGCTCAATGTCGCATTAGGCCCTTGAAATATTAAATTTTCAAAAGTTACCGATGTATTTGCCGAAATGGTAAAATGGCGGACTGTGCCTGAATAATTAAGCGTGATGTCGCCTGTTGCAGAGGGCGATTTTTTGATAATCAGGTTTTTTGAAATGATAATGTTGGCACAGGTTTGGCCTTCTAATAATTCCAATGTTGAGCCTGCCGTAACAGTTGCTGATGACACAGCCGCCGAGAGTGTAGGGAAATTTCCGCTGGCACCAACAGTATAGGTTCCTTGTGCATGAAGCGATGTAAATCCTATTGCCAACAAAAACAACACTAATATACTTTGTAATTGTTTTTTGTAAATTTTTCTTTTCATAACAATATGGTGGGATAGGTTTAATTTTCAATAAATCAAGCGTTTTTATATTTAACAGTTTGTGCCTTTATAATAACCATTGTCTAATGATTTGAAAAGATACAAAAATAGTTGGCAATATCAATATTCGAAACTTTGTATAATTTTTGCCCCACTAGATTGAAAAAGAAAGCTGACTGAATAGGGTCATCTATTGTTCTTTTAATTTTTATTTGATTACCCACATTGGTAAATATGAATATTACTGTTGATTGTTTCTTTTTCAACATCAAAAGTTATTTTACCATTGGTATAATCAATATTGTAGCCTATAATAACCACACTTTCAAAATTAATGGTCATTCTGGCTGTTGAACCTGTAAAGCGTCTTCCGGTACCGGTTTGTTTGATTACAATCGCAGGCGTTCCATCGCCTTTAATGGTTAAGTCTTTATTGACAGTAAGGGTCGTTATTAGTGTTTGATTACCTGTTAATAAGAACATGTCTCTAAATGAAGCCGAATTAATAATTGTTTGTGTTAATCCGTTTGTTGCAATTATCGTTTGTGCTTGTGTTACAATACTACAAAATAAGCACATAAACAAACTAATGTATATTCTTTTACCCATAATTGTAGCATCTGATTTTTTTGACTAATAATAATCATTAAGTGTATGCCAAAAATTAGTTTGTGTTATTTCCGACACATACTTAGATTGTAGTAACTTAAATTATTTATAAATGCAATCATTTGAATCCATATTATTTTTTGATATCAATATGTGAAGTGTTTCTTTTTCGAATAAATGCATAAAAAGTTGGCAACAACAAATAGCCCCAAATTGCATCTCCTGCAGGAAGCGCCGGGTCTCTACCTATACCTGTACTGCCTCCACCTTCAACATCTCCTCCTAAATCAGGTGGTGCCTGTAATTTTTTGTCATCTTCAAAAAGTGAATTGTCATTTATAAGTTGATCTAATGAGGAATCTTCATCAAAGATGGATTTTTTATTTGAAGTTTCATTTTCATTTTCAGAAGATTGAGAAGATAAAGATTTGTCGGATTTTGAATCCCAAAGAGACTCTATACCCTTTGAAAAAAGGACATTACTGCTAAAAAAAATGATAACAGCAATAATGTAGATATTTTTATACATAAATGTATTTATAATTTAAGTTTTATTATTTTAATCCCTCTATCTGTTTGAACTTTTATGATTATTACTTGCTCATTTTGTGAAAGCATGAATGATTCCTTAACTGAATTTAGCCTTGAAGCTTTATATAATTGGTTACCCAATACATCATACACATCGATTTGACGTATGAAATTTCCATCTTCACTTTCAACGTTAATTTGACCCTCAAGATAAGTAACTATGAGATTCCCATTTGCTTGTATTTCTCCAATAGAGGAAACATTCTCATCTGCAAATAACTGGAAACGGCTTATTACATCTCCCGTTGTATTTTCAAACTGATACGGAGATTTTGTTAGGTTATGTGTGATATTAAATTTGGCGTCATACAGATAAATATCACGTCCGGTTAAGCGTTTTTCATCTCCTCCGATTTGAATAGTAAATGTTTCAGTTTTGCCGGAAGTAATCGATTTTTTAATTGTCGTTCCGGTTGAGATACCCAAATTAATCGGCGTGATTATATCCTCTGTTGTATAAATGGATGCTGCTCCGCCGTCAACTAACGAATACAAGGCAACATAACTTCCTACACTTTGAGGCATTACCGTCCAAACATCTTTATTTTTATTATAATGACGACTTTCGCCCATTTTGTAACGAAGTGCCATTCCGCTTTGGCGGACACCTTCCCGCAACACTTCAATCCTCAAGACATCAGATGCTAACGTATTAGAAGAACTTCGAAGTGTGGTTCCTGGTTGAATAATTGACATATCCGGAGTAAATAACAATGGATTCGTAAATAGTAATTCTGTATCGATAATAAACGATTGGAACGGGGCAACTTGATAATCCGGAACCGTTGAGGTAATAGTTCCGTCAGTATTAATCAAATAAGATTCATACGAAGTTCCACCTTTCCATATTCGAAATGATTTGCTTAAATAGGTATTGTTTTGTTGCTGGAATTCAACCACATCAAAATGTGATATATACGGATTCCCTATAATTACCTGAGGATAATTATTACTGTTTTCTATCGTTTGGCTGAAACTTCCATCACCATTGGATTGGTAAGTTGCATTTCCTTCATAGATAAACCGTCCGCT
Source organism: Bacteroidales bacterium (assembly GCA_031553395.1). Taxonomy (GTDB): domain Bacteria; phylum Bacteroidota; class Bacteroidia; order Bacteroidales; family WRGA01; genus WRGA01. The sequence goes on from JAVBLR010000040.1 coordinate 47,229, forward strand.
TTTATCGCGTGGCATAATGCCTGAAACTCGGGTAATATTATTATTCACATCATAATAATTATAACGAATACTGTCTTTCGGAAGGTGAATTGTAAAATCTGATTCCGGACGGTTGCCTTCATCTACCCAAAGAGCATGTCCTGTAGCTATTTTTAACAATTCATCAGTAGTATTAAATAACCCTGTGAACTTGGAACTTACTTTTACATCACCGGTTTCGGGATTACCTGTTTGATAATACATAATGGAAATCTCGGGATTAATACGATATTGAGAACCATCTTCCAAATAATCACCCGAATATTGTTGTTGCAATACCGGGGATAATAAATACCATCTGCTTTTTTCAAGTGTGACATCTGCCTTTGCAAAATTATACTCCAAATAATTTGTTTTTGCAACTTCGCCGCCGAACCGAAATGATATAGTATCACAAGCTGCCTGTAAATAATTTGCACTTGCAGGTTGCAGAATCGGATAGGTTTTTTTTCCATCAGGAATAATAACATTGGTACATGAACCAGGCGTACCTCTATCCCAGTTCTTGTTATCATTCCAATCCGAAGCATTTCCGGTGCTTGCCGTTCCATTGTTTATCCACATGGTTTCATTTGGAAAGACAGTAGCTTGCAAGTCGACATTCGTAATACAATTGGATACAGAGGTGTATTTTGCATAAACTGTTTTCGGAGGTGCTACAACCGGAGAAATTGCATTTACATTATTATTTCTGTCGGAAACGGTATTATAATATGCCCAGGATTTAATGTTCTTTTGTGATGTTATACTGTTACTAATATCCAGTGTATTTCCAGGGCACGCTTTCAGTGGATTCATCGTATAGGATGTTACAGAGTCGGGAGCTTGTATTTCCACTGCTCCGGCATCATAAGCACAAGTATTATTCGGACGCCTATAACCGCGTTGATCTGCAATAACTGCAAAACCATATTTGACAATTGAATCTACAGGGATAAAATTATGAGCCAACCCGCCGTATTTAATCATTGCTGTAGGAGTCGGTCCTCCATTATTGGCAAGAGTTGCCACATCACCTGACGAAATAGTAGTAAAAATACTATCTGCTTTTCCGGCAATTAGCATTTTGTTATTTTTTCCGGTAAAGGGCAAAGATGAAGCAGGATCGCCTTTTAGTATATTGTAATTACCATTAAGTACACCACTTGTCAATGTATTGATTTCAGAATCACCGTTTCCATAAATAATGTTTCCATTCATTGTAAAATTACTTGTCGGATTCAAATACAAAGCACCTCCGTTAATAGCAGTATTGCCATTAAATGTAGAGAATTTAATAGGTGCATTTGTATTCAAATAAACACCTCCTCCGAGAGTAGCATTATTTTCACTGAATGTAGAATTCTCCATTGTTGAAGCACCTGCGCCATTGAAATATACACCTCCACCATTAATAGCCTTATTTTTGGAAAATGTATTAGCACGAGAATTAAATGATGATATTCCCATTACATATACTCCGCCGCCATTTCTTTCAGCTTTGTTATTATATATATACATTGAGTCTAAAGTCAAAGTAGCAGTAGAATAGATTGCTCCACCATCCAGCTTTGCAGTATTGTTAGTAAAAGCACCTTTCTTATTCAAAATTAAAATAGATGCAGTGTATATTCCTCCTCCTGCACTGGTTAAGGCCGTATTTTTATTAACAGTTAGTGCTGTTAAACCTGTAACTACAAAAGAGCTGGTGTTAGGAAGATTTGATTTAAAAATACCACCACCACCGGTTGCAGCTGTATCATTTTCAAGAACTAATATACCTTGTAACGTGAGCATATCATTAGCATATATACCAGCACCGCCACCGGATGTTTGCCAAGTGCCGTTCAAATATCCTGCTTTATTGTATGAAGCAGTTACATTTTTTAAAGTCAGAGCATTTGAGGCATAGACACCACCCCCATTAGTTCCGGAGGTATTGCTATTGACAAGAGCATTGCTCAACAAGAGCGGGCCAACAGAAAATATACCGCCGCCACCGCCGGTAACTGTATTTCCAATAATTTCAGCAGAGACCACTTTAGAAAAATCAGTTGTAATGGTAGCTCCATTTAAGTAAGCCCCACCACCACCTTGTATAGTACCTTGTCCGGCTGCATTATTATTCAGCTGCAAAAATTTAAGTCCTGTAGCATCTATCGTACTTGCACTTCCTTTGTATAATCCACCGCCGACAGATGCAGCTCCATTATAATTACAAATCAAGGTATCTGATAAAATAAAATTGCCATTCGCATATATACCGCCGCCATAAACAGCAGTTGTAGTATAAGCTGTTCCAGTCCAGCCGGCTTTATTACGCATAAAAGTATTATTGCCACTAAGGGTTAATAGGTTTGATGCATAGACTCCACCACCATGAGAGGCTGCTTCGTTATTGTTTATTGTAGCACTCCTTAAAGTAAACGGTCCAACAGAATAAATTCCACCACCAACATAAGAAGCCGTATTTCCTGTTACTTCAAAAAATTTAGCATTAGAAAAGTCAGCGCCTACAGAGGCTGAACCTCCCAGATAAGCACCACCACCACCACCGGTTGCAGTTTTTCCAGCAGCATTATTATTCAATTGAAGGAACTTAAGATCTGAAGCATTCAATGTGGCTGATGAACTACTTTTATAAATACCACCGCCATAAGCCGATGTTGCATTATTATTGCAGATCAGCGTGTCTGATATGACAAAATTGCTACTAATAAAAATACCACCACCATAGTAGGATGATGTAGTATGTGCTGTTCCTGTCCAACCAGCTTTATTACCCGAAACAATATTTTTTCCATTAAGAGTTAGCAGGTTTGACGAATAAATACCACCACCGGAAGTAGTGGTGGTATTATCATTTATTGTAACATTATTTAATGTACATACACTTACCGAATAAATACCACCGCCATGCCAACCAACTGCATTATTATCGTTTATTATTGCATTGTTTACTGTAAGTGTATTTGCCGAATAAATACCGCCACCACCATTCCAACCGGCTGTATTATAGTTTATTGTAGCATTGCGTAACGTAAGCATACTATGTGTAGCAATACCGCCGCCATAATTTGAGGCTGTATTATTGGTAACAATAAGTGAATCAACTGTAGAAAAATCGACTGTTGTTCCTGCATGTACAAAAATACCGCCACCGGCGCCATTATCATTATTTACTCCGGCATTATTTCCATCAAGTTGCAAAAGCTTAAGACCTGTAGCACTAATGGATGCTAAGCCTTCGATGTAAATACCTCCACCATCAGCACCAGCTCCATTATTACTACATCGCAGTGTATCTGATAAAGATAAACTACCATTGGCATAGATTCCTCCACCATCTCCACCACCGGCATATGTAGTTCCTGTCCAACCTGCCTTGTTGTCCGAAATAGTATTATTTCCACTAAGAGTTAATGCTTTATAGGCATGAATACCACCACCGTCATCACCGGTTGTATTGTTAGTTACAATAAGATGTTTCAATACTCCGTCATCATTCAAATATATTCCACCGCCACGAACTGTTGACGCACAATTATCTACCAACAATTGTTTTAAATCTGCAGATAATATACCACCGGTTTTGTAATAAATGCCACCACCTTCGCCACCTTTGTTGCCTGTACCATCAGCTTTTGCAGTATTTCTCCGGAAAACAATTGCACCTTTCAGGGTTAATCCATTGCCGGCATAAATACCTCCGCCAAAACTACGTGAGAGGGTAGCTATACCTGCATTTGTAGTAGAAGCTGCATTGTCAGTTATCGTAACTTGATTTAATGTAAGCGCATTTGTCGCATACACACCACCGCCATAAGTATTGGGGTCACTAGCTGTTGTATTTGTTACAGTTGCCGCATTATTATTAATTGTAGTATTATTTAAAACAAGTGTACCTATCGAATAAATACCTCCACCGGAACTACTTACCGCACCGGTAGCCGTGTTATATGAAACTTGGCTATCAGAAACTGTAAGTTGACCTGCTGCATAAATACCTCCACCGGTATTTGACGAGTTACAACCTGCCATTACACAGGATAAAATATTGAGTTGAGTAGTAGAAGTTCCGGTAGTAATTCCTCCTCCGAAATTTGTACCACCATTAGAAGTAACTATTCCGGCATTATAATCGGCATTGGGACCTATAATGGCTACGCTTTCAAAATTAATGGTAATACCGGCTGTTGAACTTGTAAAATGTCTTCCGGTGCTGGTTTGCTTGATTACGATTACCGGTGTTCCATCAGAATTGGTTTCATTGCCTCTAATTGTCAGGTTTTTATCGATAGCAAGAGTAGCCGTCAGTGTTTGGTCTCCTGTCAATAACAATACATCTCCAGAACTGGCAGCATCAATTACAGCTTGTGTTAATCCATTTGTTCCAATCATTGTTTGTGCATTTACAACAACATTACAAAACAAAAACAGAAATAATCCAATGTGTAATTTTTTAATCATAATTAATTATTAGAGGGTAATTTCTTATTAAGCAAATCTCTAAATTGTTATATTCTCTAATTTTATTGATTATTTACCTCATTGATGCATAATTTTTTTTTGGAAAAATACATAAAAAACAGGTAACAATAAATATCCCCAAATCGTATCTTCCACAGGGAGTGGATTTGGATCTCTACCTATACCTGTACTACCACCACCCTCGACATCCCCTCCTAAATCAGGTGGTGCTTGTAATTTTTTGTCATCTTCAAAAAGTGAATTCCCATTTATAAGTTGATCTAATGACGAATCTTCATCAAAGATGGATTTTTTATTCGAAGCATTATCTTCATTTTCAGAAGACTGAGAAGATAAAGATTTGTCTGACTTTGAATCCCAAAGAGATTCTATTGTACCTTTTGAATAAGAGGCATTACTGCTAAGTAAAAAAATCGATAGCAGTAATAATATATATTTTCTTTTCATAAATTCATTCATTAAAAAATGTAAATTATTGCTTTGGTTTTTCAAAGAAAGCAAGACAATTCATCAACACTTAGTACTCCAAAAATAAGACAATTACACCTAGTATGACAAGCAGTTTATTTTTGATGAGTAAAAATCTTGCGAATATATTATATTAATAATAGATATGATATGTAAAATGTTGTATATTATGACTGTAAAGTTAGTTTTTTATGTTTATTTAACAAAAATAGGAGTAAATACGACCTATTAATCAACTAAAATCACAAAATTTATGAATTTAGAATGTTTTAAATTGTATTATAAAAACATGATATATTTTAAATTAAGTAGATGTTCATAATTATTTCACATATTATAAAAATATCGTATCTTGGCCTCATACAAAAAGTATACAGATATGAAAATCAAGATATTGACATTGACGGATGCGGACAAAATAGCTCTCTCGTCAGGTTTCCGCA
>JAVBLR010000021.1:0-79082 GCA_031553395.1 Bacteroidales bacterium
TCAACCTTGTGAAAACTGGCGCTGCAAATAATTAAAGAAAAGACAGATAATCTAAGCCTGAAGAAACGAAGGCTCAAAGCCGCCTATGATGTTGAATATTTGAAAAATTTAATTAACTGAAATTTCATGCGTTTGCCCTACCATTTATAGTACATTTGCATATGTTTTCATTGTATCGGTTTCAATTCCACTGTTAAACCCAATGCTGCAACAATACGGTAAAATGTGGAAACTTTGGGTTCTGTTTTTCCTGATTCTACCCTGGAAATATAGGATTTGTTGGAACCGATTCTTTCGGCTAATTCAGTTTGAGTAAGGTGCGCTTCTTTACGTGCTTCTTCGATAAGTTGGCCAGTGTAGTAGGCGTAGGCTTGTTCTTCAACATTTATTCTTGACGGAGTTCCTCTTTTTCCATATCTTTCATCAAGAACTGCACTATAACTTTTTATTTCATTACTTCTTGCTTTCATAATATTGCTTCATTATTTTTCTCGCTTTTTCTATTTCTTTTCGAGGAGTCTTTTGCGTTTTCTTCTTAAACCCATTGAATAATAAAACTATACTTCCTTCGTCAAAACAAAAAAATATTCGATAAATATCAGTTGTTACAAGTACTCGAATTTCATACAGTCCTTTAACACTTTCAATGTGTTTGACAAATTTACTTGAAACCTTATCTTCTATAGATAAAAGCATTAGAATATAATCTATTTTTTCTTTGACTTTTAGAGAAAGATTCTCCATAAAATCATCAAAATATGGACCATAAGTTAATATTTCTCTTTCCATTGCAAATGTATTTAAAAGTTGCTTAATTAAGCAACTTTTCGTGTTAATAATTTAAAAATCGTTTGAGGATAATTATTATCAAAAAGCCCATCTCAACAAGCAAGATATATCATTTTTCCGGCTGCCATTAATTGTTTCCAATCCTGTTCCGATAACATTCCGGTCGAAATAAGCTGTTTGAGAAAAGCGGAAATAAAAGGAAAGATTTTTTCGAATATCATACCGAAGATTTAATACGCTTCGAATACCTTCTCCGTAAAAGGAAGGAATGTAAAAAGCATACAAAACATTTTTTTCGTATGAATAAATGCGGCTGTTGTAATCATCTGTGTTAAAATAAGCCAATTGAAATGCTGTTTTTACCGGAAATTTTTTTGGATTCCAATTTATTTCTTGAGAAATTAAAAATCCATTGTTCGAATCTGTAGTTCCTGCGGGATAATATATTGTATAATCCATTGTTGTTTTGCTTTTTATATTCCGGTTAAGCAAACAAAACAATTGATATCTCAAGCGATGGGTAAAAACATTATCCACAGGATGCGTGTGATATGTATTATCTAAATATTGAGAAGCGACATTTTCTGTCTTATCTTTATAACGGTAACGGAAAAACATCTCCATATCTCGTTTAGGAGAATAACCAACCTGTAATAATCCGTCAAAACCATTGGTTGGTGCATTAACACCATAGCGTAACCATGGGAATTGGAAAAAGTCAGCATATCCGGCAAATTTCCATTTGGCAAATGGCGACAATTCTATTCCCATATAAATTCCGGATTCGTTTTGGATAGAACTTCCTTCCGAGAATGCATTTGCAAAAAATGCTTGGTATTCTTTATCATAATAACGATAAAGCAACGATAACCGACAATAAGAAGCAGGCTCCAATTGGATTCCATTAACAGTTGCTAAAGCTTTATTTTCACTAACAGCCGTTTCACCAAAAACGCAAAATCCAGGCATCTTATAACGATAATCGATACTGAGATTTATATTATCTTTTCCCCGGAAATAAAAGTAATTATAGGGCTTCGCTTCCGGCTCCATCGATTTATCGAATGAATATTGCAGCAAACTGATTCCACCTGAAAAATGATTTGTCAACCAGGATACATTTCCTCCAAAGAGTTGTATTTGTGCCGCATCTTTTTTGTTCAATTCATTTACCGTTCGGTTCAATCCGTCTTTTTTGATTGATGAAATAGTTTGGGAAACCGTATCAACATTTGCATCGATCTTTTTATTCGAATAAAAACCTGTAACAGTTATATTTCCAAATTGGAGACTTCCGGCAATTCCCTGAAAATAGTTATATTCATCTGTCGAAAAATGTCGTTTAATGCCAATGTTCCGTTTATCGATATTCAACACTTGCGAACTTTTCCCGATGCTGAAATCGGTATTCATCACCAATCCTTGTCCAAAGCTCAATCGGTAATTTCCTATTGCAAGCGCCTTTAACTTTCCAAAATCTCTTAATAACAAATGAACCGAATAGTAATCATACCCTTTGTGAGCATCTTTCCAAAACATTTCCCCGGCATCTTTTTCAGCAGTTAATCCGAATTGAATTTTATTGCTATAACGAAAACTATATCGTAATGATGTATAAAATGGTTCGCCTAAATATCGCTTATTTGGATTCTTACTAATTTCTTCTTCCGAAATATCTGAATAACCTTCTTTCTGGTTTAGACATTCGTCAAAACGAAAAACCAGTTCATTTTTCCCATATTTGAATATATTATTAAATGAAAACTTTTCCGGTTGCTTTTGTTTTTCTCCAACATAGACAAACGGCAACAGCATTTCAATTGTTTGCATATCCAGGTCAGGCACCAACCTTAGTTCATAAATACTTTGCATCGGGCCATAATGTTTGACATAATTTTTGAGTTTATCAATCTGTATTTCAGACAAAAAAGGCAATCGTTGCAATTGAGTTTCATCCAATGCATTCAAGTTCATCGGATGTTGAGACAAAAAAGTGAGGTCTTCGTACAGATTTTCGAATTGTTGTTCGCCACCCGACTCTTCAACCAATTGCAAAATATATTCTTCCCATTTTTGTTGTCCAAAGCAAAAAACAGGAACGATTAACAATATGAATAATATTAATTTATGCATCTTATCTGAATAAATAAGTCAAGCCCAAATTTGTACTTAATCCTAATGTCGAATGGTTAGTTATAGCTAATCCGAATTCAACATTTTTCAACTGATACCCCATTCCAAATGTCGGAACAAACGGACTTCCATATATTCCCATCCGAAAAAATAAATTTTGTATCGGAATATATTCAACTCCTATTTTGTAAATAGGCTTATCATCAACCATTTTATCAAATTCTGTGGATAATAAAAACTTAGGCGTTACAAGATAAGAGAATCCGGTATTGATTCCGGATGGCAACTTCTCGCCATTCAATGAGGCAAAAACAGGATTTACAGCCATTAAACCGATTGTTAAACCGGATATCGGCATCCATTGCATTCCAATATCGGCACTGAAAGTTGAAGGGTTGGTTTCGGATTCTGCAATTTGCAGATAGTAATAATTCACATGAATTCCCAATGAAAAATAGGAAGATAATTTCCGGGAAATATTCAATACCAGTGCATTTTCATTGTAATATTCATAACCAAAACAGGAATATAAAACTCCGGTATCTAAGAATTTATTCGGATAATAAACAGATGCTGTTACAGTTGATAATTCTTTCAATCCAAATCTATTCTCATAATTCCCTGATAAAACTCCGGTTTCTGAAAAAGACAATCCAGCCGGATTGTAAAACGAAGGAAGCGAAACTGCCGCATCTCCCATTCCTTTACTTCGAACATCAATGAGTGATAATCCGTCAAAGGCTGATAATTGCTGAAATAGGAAAAGAAAAAAAGTAGTAAAAAGAAAGTATTTCATAAAGAGAATTTATTCGTATATCGTAAATTCTCCAAAGAAAATAAAGATTTGATTATCAATCAATAATCAATAAATCAATGGTTTATAATTTGCAGGTGGTAATTTAAAAAATAAACATAGAGTTAATTGACTAGATAAAGGTAAAAAATAAAAAAAGGTAAAAAGTAGATTTTTCTTTTTACCTTTTAATTTCTATATACTTTGCTTACTTTAACGTATATCGCTTTTTGTAAAAGAATATTGAAAGAGCAGACAATAGCAAAAAAACAATAACATCCCCGCTACCCAAGGGCGCCACAATCTTCTGTGGATTGCCCGTTTCACCCGGAGGCGGGGCATACAGCTTCTTCTCGTCATCCAAGATCGAGGATTTATCCTCGGAGCCGGTAACCTTTTCCCAGAAACTCTCCTTGTCTATTTTACTTTCCTTTTCTGTTTGTAAGGATAAGACTTCTTCCTCCTTATTCTCTTCCGGTTCAAATATACCACAGGTAGCATTTGCAGCTCCCATCGAAAGTAATAAGGTACATAATACTACATATATCCGTTTCATATTCTTCATTCGTTTTTGTTTACTCTTGTTCCTATTCTTTTAAACCGGAATTAATAAGGATAATATTATTTTGCAATTTTTGTTACCAAAGTCTTTCCGGTAGTGCTTGTTGCTTTTACTACATAAATTCCTGCTGGAAGTGTGTTTAATGGCAATATTTGGATGTTTTCTGCTGTTTGTACCAATTGGCCTGAGACATTGTAAATAGATACTTGTGATGCCGGTTCGGTAAAATTCAGTTTCCCCTGATTTGTGTAAGATGAAAATGAATTTGTTGAAATACCTTCTCCAATACCGGTATTACCTTTTTTATCTGTATAAACAACCAAGCTTTGTAATAAAAACCGTTTTTGTTTATATACTCCCCCATTGGAAGTATTTTCAATTCCGAAATTCGTTGTTAAGGCAATCTTTACGCTTCCTACCTTTGAGATTATATTTTCCGTCCCGTTAATCTGATAATACCATGTTTCTGTAGGATTAGGTAAAGTAACTTTCTGAGCAGGTTGCAAACAACCACCACCGGCAACTGAATAAAAATGTATAGCAGGGTCTGCACTAAAGTCATCATTCATATATAAATTCATTGAATAATCATCATCACTTGTTTCACTCGATGAATTTGCACTGAATGCCACATAAATATCTGATGTTACATTTCCCGACTCAGCACATACACCAAAAAGTTCTACTGCTGTTATATTATCATCTCCATCGTTATCAATCGTTATATACGAATAGTTTCCTGGACTTGGGTCTGTACTCTTGAAGTAAACAGCTCCCTGAGGACCACAATAATCATACTCAGGATTGTCTTCAATATACCCGGTTGTCAATCGGACACTGCTTGTTCCACTTGTATACGTCTTATTTAATGCTGATATATTCATATCTGCAGCCTGAAGATTTACTATTTTGAAATCTGCGGCTTTTACTGCGGTTGCTAAAATGGTTAATGCTACGAATAATGCTGTTTTTAAACTTCTTGTAAAAAATTGATTCATGATTTGTTAATTATTATTAGTTGTTTGTTATAAGTTTTAAGTTACGGGTTACAGGGTGGGATAATAGTATGATTTCCTGTAACACGTAACCGGTAACTTGTAACCATTATTAAAATGCCTTGCCGTATACTTTTACCGAACGGCTGGTGGTGATACTCCTTGCACGCACAATATAGAACTGGTTACTTTGAACAGGGGCTGTGAATTCACTCTTGTTGATATTCTTATCTGATGCTACCTGACGACCCTGCAAGTCATATAAATCCACTTCTTCCAGGTTGCTGTTGTCGGTGGTGAAAACCCGTAAGGTATTGCCGTTAATATAGGCCTCAATTCCCGGGATTGTATTGACAGGGGATTCGATGCCTGTCACCATTTTCTTGAATGTTAGATAGAAACGGCTTTCCAACAGTTCGCTTGATGTCGGTTTTTCAAATTCGACCCAAACATCCGAATGAAGGTCGTATTCCTTATTTTCAAACAAGTCTACAAGGTACATACGTTGGCCGGTTGGGAAACCCGACATCAAATTCAGTTTCAACCGGTATGTCCCCTTCTTGTCGCTGCGGATAACTACAGGAATGCTCAATCCTTCTTCCAATGACGGGATCTGGTTCACATCCAATGCAATGCCATCTGTCGAACGGGTAAAAATACTCGCCGGGATGGGCAATATTGTGCCTTTCCTGTTCAATATCGGAAGTGTCTTCGGGATATCCGTTTCATCATAGCCATTATCCGATTCCGGATTTAATATTAATAAGGCCCGGTTTTGTTGCCCGGTCGATACATCTGTCAGTTCCAAGGACAGGATGGATTGTTCTGCTTGGGTTGATTGGCTGCTCCTTAGTTTTTCCCCTGGACGGTTCTGCATCATATACACATCGGCATACAGTTGGCTGAATGACACCCGCGATTCTACCAGGAATGATTGCAGCGGGGCAATATACTGATTAAGTGGCGGTGTTCCCGTTGATACGCCTGTGGAGGCATTGTAACTGATATAGTTGCCCGTTTCATCCATTACCTGGTAGTAGTTCTTTATCCAGTTGCCACCACTTGGGCCGTTCAAGGCAAAGAATGCCTTAAAGTCCAGATGTGCCATAAAAGGGTTACCTACCAGCACCAGCTTGTTCGCATTGGCAGCCATTACCTGAAGCGGGAATTCGCCAAAGGAATTAATTACAGGCTCGTAAATAAAACGGTGTTCGTGGTCATTCGCACCCAATCCCTGCGTACGAGGTGTAAGGCGGGGTACCTGAACCGGGTTGCCTTTCTCATTATACATCTGGTAGGTCAGGTCGTGTTTGGGGAAAAGCAACGTATCGGTTACGACAAGGTTTGTGCGTTTATCCCATAACCAGGCCGACAAGCCCTGTCCGGCAGGCATCTTGAACTCCGGGTTGTTGAATTCACCTGTCCAGTCGGCTTCCACATATTTGCCCGTTTCAGGGTTCGTTTGGCTGAAAAGACGGGTATAGACAAACAGACTGTCCTTGAATGGATTCGGGTCGGTTAAATAATAATCACCCGGATAATGGTACTGCAGCGGAACCGTTATCATATTCCACCGGTCGCTTTCCAGTGCCAGGTAAACATACGCGGAATCGTAATCCAGCACATTGTTCTGTTTTACCTCCCCGCCGTGTTCGAACCAGATATTAGCACATTCCGATTTATTATAGTAAGTATAATTTGTTGGAGCGTCCAAGTCGGGATAAATGCTTAACATATCAGGAATCAATACATCCGTACATTTACGTGGAATATTAGCCCGGTAATACACTCCCATCGGGTCGTTCGGGTTTTTCCAGTTGTTGTAGTTGTGCCAGTCGGCTGTACCTGCACCACCTGTCCAAATCAGGGAATCAGGAGTTAACCATACAAAAACAGTATCGGGTACGGAATTTAATTTAATAAGTCCATCACTGGTATAAACATCTATAAGGTAATGCTGCGTCAAATTTGCATTCTTGGTTACGTTGTAGGAATCGCCCGTATTTACATGAAGCCCTTTGCCACTACCGGAAACCTGATCCCATTCATACCACCGGTAAAGATAAACTCCGGGACCCGGCTCTATTGTTACTGTTTCGGTTACTCCTTCACAAATGGTACGTTCGGCATTACTGAAAGAAATATTCGCATTAAAGTTGTTCCACCAGTTACATTCTACAGAGCCCTTATAGAAAGTCGGCTCGCCGGGAGAATTATCCTTGCCGTTGAGCACGATTACCCAGTTGTCGTAGTCCGGTGGAAAAGCCAAACCCGAATAACCATTGATGTAATAGGTTATCGTTTTGGTTTCGTCTACTCCAATATTAATACTCTCGCTGGTTGAACTCATTAGTGTATAGGTTCCTGTAGAACGTTCATATACATACGTATCAATTTGTAACGGACCTACAAAGGCCGCACCGGCATTCTCTTCCACTTTATTATGGACATAAATGGTTACTTCCAGGCGATTATTAGCCTGGTCATAAAGCATCTTCGAACGGTAAGCCGGCGAAAACTCAAGGTCGGGGCCCAGGTAAAGCATCGCGCCCTCGTCATTCAAATCTGTGCCTTGCTGCAAAAAGTTATTATAAGGGCGATTGACCGTTACTCCGTCCGATTCGTAAAAAGTAGTCGCTGGAGATATGGGATAAATCGGAACCGTCAAATCAGAATTGATTACCACAGGATTATAGGCATACTGGTTCCATACTTTACGCGCCGGTGCCCACGGACTGGTTCCACTTTCGAAAACACGCAAATAATGTGGTGGTTGACCTGTAGGCCTGGTTCCTCCTCCTCCAACAGTTCCACTCCACTGCGTAGCAGCACAAGATGCACAAATCTTTGCAGCACCGGTTCCATCGATATCTGCTACAACCGGATATTCAATCCCTGTAAAAGAAAAACACTCAAACTGGGCTTTCTCTATGACATTACTGCCTGAACCATCCAAAATTCGAATTGTTGTTTCATCTCGATATACCATTTCGCCCGCTCCATCTTGATTAAAATCAAACAAAGTAATTCCTGTAGAGCCCGATTCATCTGTAGTTGTAAATTGCCATTTTTGAGTAAACTTAGGTGTTCCTGTTGGATTATATGAAAAAGCAGTAACCCTGTATCGTGTTGTTACACATACTTCAGGATATTTCTTTCCACTGACAAGCAAATTATCCACATCCCCTATAAAAGGCACCCCTATGCGTGTGTCCCCGGTGGGAGAAACATCTCCATTACTGTTTAATTTTGGAAAATCTTTTTGAAATAAGATTGTTCCTGAAGTTCCATTATTTCGAGGATTCCAAATGTATAGGGTCGGTTTATCTCCATTGCGATTCGTTACAACAACATCTAGATTCCCATCTAAATCTAGATCGGCAATGGATGTAAATCCGTCTCCAATTGTAGTGTTTTGAAATAGTATAGTACTTGTTGCAACTGTTTTAGTTCCATTTATAGTTATCTTATATACTTTACCTCCTGCAACTAATTCAGGAAGCCCATCTCCATCCATATCACCTAATACTTGACAAGAACCAGTCCCAGAGCGCGATCCTATATTGGCTGTACTGATATTTTCCGTTTCTCCTAACCATGCCCCTGTTCTTGCATTGTAAATTTGATTGTGTATTACCAATTCGGGCACTCCGTCTCCATCAAAATCAGCAACAAGAGGCGCAGGCATGCAATACTTACCTGTAGAAGTTACGACGCTATGATTACCAGGAGCTGTAGTCTGCCACTTCAAATTCATTTTCAATTTACCGGAAACAATCCCGGCTTCATAAGAAGCTATTTTCCCATCAACCATCGCAACAATAATTTCGCCTCTTCCGTTTCTATCAGAATCAACTAACACAAAAGGAGTACAAACAGCTGTATACGAAGGCATTATAGTAACCATGACAGAATCTAGAGGAGCCCCTGTCCTCCCATCAAAAATGGTGATTCTATCCAAATTATACGCAGTTCTCATTCCCAACGAAACAATTTCAGGGAATCCATCCCCATCCAAATCTCCTACAAGAGGTGATGTTATTTCATAAGAAGGCAATGCTTGCCATTTCTGTTTGATTTTGAATTCGAATGGTGGTGGTGGAATGTGACAGACATCCGGGGTAATATTATCCGGCATGTTATTTATATGAATGTATACATTGGCAGTGGAAACTATTCCATTGCACTCTATCTGATAAGTCAATTGATCTGTTCCCGTATAACCGTTTACCGCACGGTAACGGATTTGGTTGGCTGCATTGACCGTACAGAGCAATGCATGGGAAGGCGGGCTGATAATAGTAACCTTCAGGGCTGTAAGTGTACAATCGCCCGGGTCGTCGTTCCGTAAGATATTAAACAGTCCAATCTCTCCCGGGCCTACAAAGAAATTGTCAGGGCGAGCAGTCAGGTTCAATGCCTGCAAGCCTGCCGGCAACATACATAAAAAGAAAGCCATTGCATATATTAAATATGCAGGCTTCCTGTTATTAAAAAGGATAGTAAGTCGTTTTTTCATTTGTTACATTCATTCGTTAGTACTATGTAAACCTTACCTCTGTTCCTATCCTATCCTTTGGAAAAGGAAAAAGTGGCGGGTATTTATTTTCTATCAGCCCCTCCTAAATCCTCCCCAAAGGGCAGGGCTTGGCAGAGGTGGATGCTTGTAATTTAGCTCATTATTTATTTTATATTTTTCAGTTATTTATTCAGATGATGAAATACTCGCTTACGTTTCCCCTTCGCAGGGTTAGGGGGCTTGTATTTTTTTAATGCCTGCTGCACCGGCCTTATTTTCTCTTGTCGTCGCGACAAAAAATCTTCAAGGCAAAACCTTTTTTTGCTTTCCGGCGCAGGGCACTAAAGTGAATGAATAATAAATGAATGAATTGCCTTGCCTTTGAACCGGCCAGGCAATACCTTATTTGGGAAGCGAAGATATGTTAAACAAATGTAACAAAAAAAAAAAAAAAAGAATTTATGTTAATGCATTTAAGGGTTCAATATTTGAAGAAAGAAAAAAAAATTTGCAGAATATTGGATTCTCATATAGTTTATAAAATTTTAAAATAAGCTAACTAAATTGGGTTATCCAAAAAAAATAAGAAGTGTAAAATGGGAAATTAAGGAGGGATAATGATATATTTACATTTTGGCTTATTGTCTTTTTTTAAGTTAATTTTTTTAAATATAAATTTTTACTATTCAAAGAATCTTAAAAGTAATACCGAACTCGAAGTAAATAATTGACACTAATTCATCCCACTCTTTTTATAAATTCAAGAACTAATTATATCCAATTTTGGTTATTAATTATGAACAAGAATTATTCAAACCTCATTCTTTTTTATCAATAACAAATCATATAGTATGAAACATATCATATACATATTTTTATTAATCACCTTGTTTTTAGGAGCATGCAAGAAAAAGGACCCCGAAACATTTATCCGTCCTGTAAAAGTGGTAAAAGCAGGTTCTTCTTTATTGATGAATAAATCATTTCCGGGACAGGCCGAAGCTGTTGAATATTCTTATGTCAACTTCCGTGTTGGAGGGATGTTGATACAATTGAATGTAGAAGAAGGGCAAAATGTAAAAGCCGGACAAGTAATCGCCGCTATCGACCCGCGGGATTACAATCTTCAGGTTTCTTCGACCAAGGCAAGTTACAGTCAAGCTCAATCCCAAGTGGAACGTTATAAAAATTTGTATTCGCGAAATGCTATTTCCAAACAAGAATATGAAATAAGCCAAGCTCAATACGAAAATGCCAAAGCTGCTTATAATAAAGCGTTGAATGATTTGAAAGATACTCGTTTAATTGCTCCCTTTTCGGGAAATATCGAAAAGAAATATGTCGAAAATCATCAGGAAGTACGGGCAGGCGATAGAATTGTGAAATTGATAAATCCGAAAAATCTGCAATTCAGGGTAACCATTCCCGAAAATAACATCAAGTACCTGCGGGACAGTATTCAATACAGCATTGAATTGGATATCAACAAAGGTGTATTTTATAATGCCAAAATAAAAGATATTATTTCGTCATCGGTTGAAGGAGCTGGTATTCCGATATTATTAACGATAAACGACCCGAATTTCGACACTTCAAAAATACAGATAATGCCGGGTTATACTTGTAATGTAAAGATAGAAACTACAGGAAGTGGCAAATCACAAACTATTTCAATTCCTTTATCGGCCGTTTATCTTGACCCGAAAAGTCAACAAAAATCTGTTTGGATAGTAGATGAAGTAAATTCGACCGTTCATTTAAAACCGGTTGAAGCCGGGGAACTCTCCGGAAGCGACCAGATTATCATTCAATCGGGATTAACTCCTGATGATGTAGTCGTTACAGCCGGAGTTACTATGCTCAAAGAAAACGAAAAAGTAAAAATATTAAGCCCTTAGTTGAGGCAATTTATAACAATTTACCTTCGGCGCAATTGTAGCAATTAATTATAATTAATTGCTACAATTGTGCCGAAGGTAAATTGCCAGATTCTTAACTTTTAATTATTAATTGACAAACATGTTTGGATTTGCAAAATATTCGATGGACAACAAACTGATTGTTTTCTTCTTCCTGGCTTTATTAAGCATAGGTGGAATTCTTGCGTTCAAGAATCTGCCGAAAAAAGAAGATGCTCCGTTTGTGATGAAGCAAGCCGTATTGGTTTGTCAATATCCGGGTGCAACATCCGAAGAAGTGGAACAATTGGTTACTACAGTTATCGAACGTGAAATACAAACGATGCCCAATGTCTACAGGGTAAAAGGAGAATCATACGCCGGTTATTGCTACATCAATATAGAGCTGTTTCACGGAACCGACCCCAAAACAATGGACCAAATGTGGGACGATTTGCGAAAAAAAGTGTATAATGTTCAATCTAAACTTCCGGCAGGTGCTTCAGCCATTGTAGTAAACGATGATTTCGGCGATGTGTATGGCATCTATTTCGGATTAACAGCCGATGATGGAATTTCGTATCAGGAATTGCGGGATAAAGCTCAATATATCAAAACAATATTGACTCCAATTGATGGTGTCAGTAAAATAAATATCGTCGGTGAACAAACCGAAGTTATAAACTTATTTATTTCTTCTTCGAAATTAGCAAATCTGGGAGCAACACCCAACAGCATCATCAATACGTTGATGAGCCAAAATAATCAGATTGCTGTCGGGACAAAAAAGGCAGGAGATTTGAGTGTTACTGTTATTGCCGAAGATGCTTATCAATCTGTCGATGATATAAAAAATCAATTGATTACGACAACTTCGGGTACTGTATTCCGTTTGGGAGATGTAGCGGAAATAACGAAAGGATATTATGACCCGACTCAATCCATTCTCCGGGTAGACGGCAAAAAAGCAATTGGCATTGCCATTGCTACTTCGCAGAAAAAGGATGTGGTAGCAACGGGAACATTGTTGCGGAAAACAATCAATGAACAAATTATGCCGCAACTGCCTTATGGTTATAATTTGGTTGAATTATATCCCGAAGATACCATTGCTGCCGCAGCTAACGATGATTTTATAACCAATCTGTTGATTTCGGTATTTACCGTTATCGTATTGCTCTATTTTTTCTACAAATGGCGGGCAACCGTGCTTATCGGTACGGCATTGTTATTTTGTATTGCGGCTACGCTCTTTTTGATGCAATTTACGGGAACAAGCCTCAACCGTTCATCATTGGCGGCATTTATTATTGCAATGGGGATGTTGGTTGATAATGCCATTGTTGTTGCGGATAATGCTCAAAATAATATTAAAAAAGGGATGCCACGGCGGCAAGCATTGATTGAAGGTGCCAATAAACCGATGTGGGGTTTATTCGGCGCAACGCTTATCGGGATCATTTCCTTTTTGCCTATTTATCTAGCAGCATCGGCAGCAGCCGAAATTGTTCATCCGCTGTTTGTAGTACTGGCTCTTTCGTTGGGATTCAGTTGGATATTCGCATTGATGCAAACGACAACTTTCGGAGATTTTATGCTGAAAGAAAATAAAGGCGAAAACGTTGATCCTTATGCAGGAAAGATATTTGACAAATTCGAAAAATTACTTCATACATTAATCAGATACAAATGGCTTACGTTAGGAACAGTTGTAGTCCTGCTTGTTTCGGCTGTAACGGTAATGCGAATGATGCCTTCCAACTTTTTCCCATTTATGAATAAACCGTTTTTCAGGGCTGATTTGTTCTTACCCGATGGTTACAGTATTTATACAACTTCGGATGAGATGAAGGAAATCGAGCAGCATTTTCTTTCTCAATCTGGAATTAAAACAGTCTCTGTAGCAATAGGTAATTCACATCCGAGATATTATTTGGCCAGTACGAATTACAGTTTGAAACCAAATTTTGCCAATATTTTGATAGAAGTAAATAATGTTGATTCTGCTGCTTATTGGGAAAATGAATTTTATAAATATGTCTTGACAAATTATCCGAATATCGTTTGCCGTTCTTCTTTGTTTAAATTATCATCACCGACTGACGGAGCGATTGAAATAACTTTCAGCGGAGAAAATCTGGATACATTGCAAATGCTGGCAAACCAAGGTATGGATATTATCCGGAATACAAATCAGCCTGTAGAATTCTTACGGACAAATTGGGGAGCAAAAATACCCATCTATATTCCTCATTTCTCTGAATATAAAGGCGGGCAATTAGGCGTTACCCGAAAGGATATGGCGCAAAGCCTTGGACTGGGAACTACCGGAATTCCCGTTGGACAATATCGTGAACGGGATTTGACATTGCCGATTTTGATGAAAGATAAAGACATTCAAACACTTCCTTTGAATGAAATAAGGACTTTGCCTGTTTTTAATATGAAAGGTGAATCTTTTGCATTGGAACAAGTGGTCGACAGTTTCGAATTGTCTTATCAGTATAATATGATTTGGCATTTTCAACGTGAACGAACGATTGTTTTACGAATGGACCCAATTCGAAATGTTAACACAAATGCCACATTTAAAAGCGTTTGGAAAGAATTAAATAAAGGCATGAAACTTCCCGGTGGATATTCCATGAGTTATTTGGGAGACCAAGATTCACAGGATGAGGCAAATAAATCAATTGCCGCCAAAATGCCGATGACATTGATATTGATTTTTGTAGTGTTGCTTTTCCTTTTCGGAAATTACAAAAAACCGCTTGCTATCATGGCGATGATTCCGTTAATTTTTGTCGGAGTTGTTATGGGATTATTGGTTACAGGAAAAGATTTTGACTTTTTTGCTTTGCTGGGGTTGCTTGGATTAGTTGGAATGAACGTAAAAAGTGCTGTAATTCTGGTAGACGAAATCGGATTGCAGCAACGGGAAGGAAAAGCTCCGTTGGATGCCGTTATTTATGCGGCTAAGACAAGGGTTACTCCTGTATCGACAGGTGCAGGCGCAACGATTGTAGGTATGGCTCCGCTATTGACGGATGCCATGTTCGGCGGAATGGCAGCAACCATCATGGGCGGACTTTTTATGGCGACAATACTGACTATTCTGGTATTGCCGGTTACATATTGTGCAATTAATCGGATAAAAAAATAGTTACGAGTTACGGGTTACAAGTTACAGGGTAAGGCTTTTTAAATTTTGCACAATTTTTTTGAAGGTATACCCTGAATTAATTTAGATTAAATAAATTGGATATTTACCCCTGTCCCCTAAAGGGGAACGCACTGATGTAGATATTTTCGTTCCCCTTTAGGGGTGAAGGTAATTCTCTTTCAATCCTTAAAATAGGATAACCCTCACCCTGTAACCCGTAACTTGTAACTTGTAACTAAAAATTTATGAAAAAGATATTTACCATATTATTTCTTTTATCGATACATTGGGGAGTATTTTCCCAAACAGTATTGACATTGGATGAATACAAGAAAAAAGTTATCGACTACAATCAAAATATAAAGATTGCAACAGAAAGTGTAAAAGCTGTTCAGGAAGCAGCAAAAGAAATTAAAACAGAATATTATCCGAATGTAAATGGAATCGGTTCTTATCAATATAATTTCAATCCGATGACCTTGAATTTAGGCCAATTCGAAGCTACACTAAAATCGCAAGATTGGAAAGTAGGTGCGAATGTCAATCAGGATATTTACACCGGCGGAAGATTAAACGCAACTTACAAATCAGCCCAAATTAAGAAAGAAATTGCAGGATTAAATGAAGAATCGGTGTTGGATAATATTTCATATACTGCTGAAGAAACTTACTGGAATACGGTTGGAAGCAACGCTTTTTTAGATGCTGCAAAGAAGTATTTAGGTATTATCCAGAATCTGCATGAAATTGTACAAGTTCGTTTTGATGACGGATACATCAGCAAAAATGATTTATTGAAAGTAGAAACCGACTTGAAACAAGCTGAATATCAGCTTTCCCGCATGGAGCAAAATTACGTTAAATCTCTGGTAATGATGAATATCTTGATGGGAGAGAATGCCACAAACAGGATTCAACCGGCTGATTCAATCCAAGTCTCTGCAATTATTCCGAATATTGCTACAGTGGACGAAGTTTTACAGAATCATCCCGAATACCAACTAAAGGATAAAGAAATCGAACTGCAAAAACAGCAAAAAAACATCGACAAAAGTGAATTTTTACCCAAAGTAGCCATCGGCGCAGAACTTACTTACGGGACACCTTTGATTAACTTAACAGGTGACCAGATTGTTTCTCCGATTGTTTTTGCACAACTGAATGTTCCCATTTTTTATTGGGGAAAAAGCAAACACAGCAGCAATAAAAATGATGCGCTTATTTTCTCTAAATCATTGGAAAAAGATCTCGAAAAAGACCGTATTCTTGAAAATTACAATACAAGTCTTGTAGATATGTCGGAAACAAGCAAACAAATCAAATTGGCTAAGACAAATTTGCAAACAGCAAGCGAAAGCCTGGATTTAAGTACATTCAGCTATGAACAGGGAAAATTGTCTATCGTTGATGTTCAATCCTCCCAAGTTGCTTGGATGCAAGCATATACAAATTTAATTACGGCTTATTTGAATAATAAAATGTCAATTGTGGAATACAAGAAAGCCGTTTCGTATGAATGATTTTGGTTATTGATATTAGTAAGCAAAAGGCTTACAAAGAAATCTTAATAATTAGATGTCAAAAATTAGCTTATACTACTTTTCAGCTTAAATATTTTGGAACTAGACAAGTTGCGATCTGCAAAATACAAATTATCAATACAACATAACAAGTCAAAAAAGGATTTGGCATAGTACCAAATACTTTTTGTATACTACAATTTTAAAGGTAAATGAACAACTTTTGACATACTTCTTTCAAATTGAAATGGAAAAGAATTTGTATATTTGGAAAACGTTTAAACTCACACACGGATTTATTGATTTCCATTGATACCGGATGGGCAAAAGAATAGATAAACAGAAACTTGATGAATTAAAGAAAGGATCTCACCGAGCTTTTAACGAAGTCTTTATTGCCTATTTCAAAAATGTCAAATACTTCATATACAGTTTTATAAAGTCGGAAAGTGATGCGGAAGAACTTGCCCAGGATGTTTTTCTGAAAATATGGGAAAACCATCAATTTCTCGATCCCGACAAATCTTTCGACTCTTATTTATACACTATAACACGTCATACTGTATTCAATTTTCTGAAACACAAGTCGGTTGAAAATGCATACAACGAGTATGCCTATTTTTCCAAGTCCGAATTTGCCGACGATCCCGAAAAAATATTATACGCAAAGGAGATTGAATTATTGATCGAAATGACGGTGGAACAATTGCCGGAAAGAAGAAAAAATATTTATCTGTTGAGTCGTCATCAAGGACTTTCCAATGAAGAAATTGCTCAAACTCTCGGGATATCCAAAAAGACGGTGGAGAATCAGTTAAGCCTTGCCATTAATGAATTAAAGAAAGTCGTTCTGCTGTTTTTATTGTTTTTTACATTGAATTAGGCGGGAGAAAAATAAAGTTGGTTGTATTATAATTAATAAGGTAAACTCAATCACATGAGTAAAAATTATTTTTCAGATATTATCAAGAAGTTTGTAAATCATCGATATTCACCAAAAACGGAAGAAAAAATTCAACGGTGGATCATCGAAGAGGAACATCGCGCGGAAAAAGACGAAGAAATACGCAATTTTTGGCAATCATTGGATTTTGAACCCGACAAATCGGTCTATAAAGCGTTGGATGAAGTTAATAAAAAACTGAATGTTGATACGCGAAAAAAGAAATTCATATCAACTCGTTTTTTCAGGGTTGCGGCAGTTTTAATTCCTTTTTTGTTTATTGCCGGGCTGATTGTTTATTTTACCGAAATCAGGGATAAAACGATCGTTGTTTATGTTCCGTACGGAGAACAACAAAAAATAATATTACCCGATCAATCTACCGTATGGCTGAATTCGGGCAGTACCATACGATATTCCGAAACGTTTGCAAAGAACAATCGTACGGTATATTTGTCCGGTGAGGCGTATTTCTCGATTGTAAGGGATACGTTGAACCGTTTTACGGTAGAAACGGAAAATCTGAACATTCAAGTATTAGGGACTGAATTTAATGTAACTGCTTACCCGGAAGATTCAACCATCGTTACTTCTGTCACGATGGGAAAAGTGCAAGTTCTGATGCAAAAAAACAAGGAATGTTTTTTAACGGCTTCTCAACGAATCATTTATGATAAATCGACATTCGGGTATGCCGTCGATTCTGTTGTTGCCGGTAATGTATCGACTTGGAGAAGCGGAGAATTGATATTCGAAAAGAAAACACTACCGGAAATATTAAAGGTATTGGAAAGAACGTATGATGTAACCATTGAAATGGATTATGCGCTTTCCGACGACAAGAAATTATATACCGTCAAGTTTGTCCAGCAAGAAAATATAGAACAGATCATGAATGTATTGGGAGAAATGATCGGCTTCTCGCATACGACGGAAAAGCAGATCATAAAAATCAAGAAGACATTGTAATTATCCGAAAAAATGAGTCTTAAATCTTTTATTGTCATTGTATGTTGTTTAATATTCTGTTTGGCCGTCGCGCCGGCTCAAAACAAAAAGATTTCGATAAACAGGAATGATATTTCCATCAAACAGATTTTCACCGAAATCGAGAAACAAACTTCATACAGTATCGGATATAATGAGACCGATCTTGATATCAATAAAAGAATTGAATTGCTGGCGTTGATTTTTGATTTGGATAAATTGTTGTCATTGACATTGAACGGTACGGGTTTTAAATATTCCATCAGAGAAAATCATATTTTAATTATTCCTCAACAGGAGAATGTCGGCGGTAAATATGGAAGCAAAGTGTATCGAGGCTGTGTATTGACCGATGCTGGGCATAATCCTTTGTCTTACGCGACGGTTTTGTTGAAAAATGAGGATAAAACGGTTGCAGTCGGCATAACAGATGATTCCGGGCTGTATTCAATGACAACATCGGAACCGGCAACATCCGTACAGGTGAGCTTTGTCGGATATGAAATCCGAAATAGATCGATTCGGAATGACAACCCCGCTTTTGAGGTATTTTATTTAAAAACGGATATTGCGAATTTAGCGGAAATTCAAACTTCCGCGAATGCCGGTGTTATATCTTATATTGATCGTACCTCTTATCCGATTACCAAAAAGATGAGTGAAAGTGTAACCGATGCATTCGGATTATTGGATAAAATCCCTAAAATTCATCCGGATAATATGAAGAATACCGTTAAAACAGGAAAAGACGAACCGGTTTTACTGACGGTTAATGGTATGCAGCAATCTCCGGATTATATTAAAAGTATTCCGCCCGAACGGATTTTGAGAATGGAAGTGATACACGAACCTTCGGGGCGTTTTGTATCTGAAAATTACGCTGTAATCGTCAATTATATCCTGAAAAAGGATTATACCGGTTATGATGTCAATGTCGGCAATTCCATGACTGTTGATCCGGTCGGAACCAACGACAATGATTGGTTGGTTAATGATCGGCCTCAATTAAACTTTACCTATACCAAGAATCATGTGACTGCTTATGCTCATTATAATTATGACCGAACAAGGTTGAATTTGTCGCATGATCGCTTGATAAGGGTAGGAGGGGCTTCCGGCGGACAATATGTGAGAACGGAAAATACTTCCGTCGATAATCCCAACGATATTTTCCGTAATGAAAGTAATCATGCAGTGGCCGGTATCAATTACCGGATTACTCAACAACATGCCGTTTCCTTGCAAGGTGATTATACATCGGTGAATTCATTGATCGAAAACAGATATTTAATCAGCAATTCGCCGGAACATCTTCCCGATGATTATTGGTTTAAAGATACCACCACCACCAAACTGAAGGATGCCGATTATAAAGGAACGTTTTTTTATCAAGGAGATATTAATGAAAATATTCAATTGTCCGGGGATGTTTCCTATAATTATTATTCCGATGATGTCGACAACCATTATTTTCGTGAGAATATGATTGATGAGCGGAATATTTTCAAAGAAAAGAAAAATCAATGGGCGGTCAATATCGAAGGAGATTTCAGGATTTCATCTAAAAGCAGGCTTACGGCAGGCTATGCCGGCAACCGCAGAAAATACGGTTCAACCAATTACACGGGATATTCATTTATTGATTACAAAGAATCGAGAAACGGATTATTTTGTTATCTGACGTCAAATTTAACCGATCGTCTTCGGATAAAAGCGGGAGCCGGTTTTGAATATATCGATACCAAAAGCATTGATTATCGAAATTCACAATTTATTGTTCAGCCTCATTTACAAATAGATTATACACCAAATGATAATTTGAACGTCAATTTAAGTTATACCACCAACAGCGATAATCCGACATTGTATCAATTAAGTATAATGCCGTTGACGCTTGATACGATTGTGAACCAAATCGGAAATCCGAGACTGAAAACGTCCGTCAATCACCTTTTTTCGGCAAGGCTGTCTTATAAAAACCGGTTGTTTTTTAAAGGTGAATTCAAGTATTCGCCGCAAGCAATATGCGAAACAGCGGAACAAACAGCCGGTCGCGTTTATCTGACGTTCAATAATATCAAAACGCAACAATATTCTTTGGAAGCGGACTATGTTCAACCTTTTGGAAAATCTTTCAATTGGAAAAGTTCGGTTATTTATTACTGCGATAAGGCGGAATACGAGGGCATAAGCAATACGTTCAACAGTTGGATGATGAATGCTCAAATCGATTATTTCAATACCGACCGCGATTTCGGGCTTCGGTTCGGATATTACAGGGAGATGAACAAACGAATTATGTGGCAGGGTTTTCAAATGGTGAATCATGATAAATGGGAACTGACGGCGAAAAAATACTTTCGGAATAAGCAGATCGCCGTGATGTTATCCTACATACCGCCTATTGATTGGGGGATTCGATATAAACAGGAGCGAAAAATCGATTCGCCCGTTTTTTTGGAAAATAGTTATGTTAACATGGAGACATACCGGAATATGCTGTTTTTGAAAGTCGAATTCAGATTTAATAAAGGAAAAGTTCGTCAAGATAAAGGACAATCGTCATTCGACGGCGACATGAAGGATAAACGCCGTTTGAATTTTTGATAAAATAGTGCCATATGAGAAATCCACTTGAATTTTTTAAACATATCAGGAAGAAAAAGTATATTCAACAGTCGTATTCGGGCAAATACGCTTTTGTCGGTATCGGTAATCACAGCATCAACAATCTTTATCCGGTGCTTGATTATTTGAATGTTCCGTTGAAATATATTGTTACCCGAACCGGTGAAACAGCAGATTTGGTGAATCAAAACTATTCGTCTGTCATCGGCTTGACCGATTATAAGCAGGTATTGGAAGATCCCGAGATCAACGGGATTTTGATTTGTGCCGCTCCCGAAAGTCATTATCAATTAACCAAAGAAGCATTGTCAAGAGGAAAGCATGTATTTACGGAAAAACCGTTGTGTTTTTCTTCCCGGGAATTGGATGAAATTAAACGTATCACAGAAGAAACCGGGAAAGTTTGCCTGGTCGGACTGCAAAAACGCTATTCAACCTGTTCGGAGATCTTAATGAAAAGATTACCGAAGGAAAATATCATTTCTTATAATTATACATTCGGAGTGGGCGGATATCCCGAAGGAGACATGTTTCGGGATGTTTTTATTCATCCGATCGATTGGATCTCTTTCCTGTTCGGGAAGTATGAACTTGTTTCGTTCCGGAAATCGATGCAAGGGAAAGGTTTATGTACCGTTTTCATGCAAACAAAGCACAAGGATATGATTGGTACGGTTGAAATGTCGACATCGTATTCCTGGAATTATCCTAAAGAGACATTGAGCATTAATACACAAAAAGGTATTTACGAGATGATCAATCACCTGCAATTGATTTATATGCCCAAACCTTCGAATATCATGTCCATCCCTATGGATAAAGTATTTAATTTTGTTCCGACGAAAGAATATCTTTTCGATACCGATAACTTTCTTCCGGCATTCCGGAACAATCAACTCGTTTCCCAAGGTTATTTCAATGAGATCAACACTTTTTTGAATTTGTGCGAGCATAAAAAAGCCCGGAATCTTTCTTCTCCCGAAAAAATCACGCATACTTACTCGATCATCGAAAAATTGACAAAATAAATCGATTCCGGTCGGGAGTTTACCGCGGCTTAGTTGTACATATTTTCAAACCCTATGAATTATGTACAATACATCAGATTATGTTCGTCGCGGAATACGATTTGCAAACAACCAATTGTTTCCGTACCGTAAAAAATTGTCGGCGCTTTATTTTTACACCACGACACGTTGTGACTCTCAATGCAAGCATTGTTTAATTTGGCAAAAACGTCCGGTTACGACAATGAGCAAAGATAAAATCGTGGAAATCATGCAGAGTGATTGTATTACCAAGGATACAACGATCGGGCTTGAAGGCGGAGAATTTTTGTTGCATCCCGAAGCTCCGGAGATTTTGGAATGGTTTAAAAACAATCATCCGAAATTTGACTTGCTGTCGAATTGTTTGAAGCCGGACAGCGTAACGGAAGCCGTCAAAAAATTCCGCCCGCAACGTTTATATGTTTCTTTGGACGGAAATAAGGAAACGTATCAATATATGAGGGGAAAAGACGGATTCGACCGTGTTATTCGAGTTGTTGAAGAATGTAAAGATCGGGTACCTATTTCATTGATGTTCACCCTTTCTCCGTATAACAGTTTCGATGATATGGAATTTGTGATCAACATCGCACGGATGTATCGTGTGGATGTTCGAATAGGTATTTATAACAACATCGACTTTTTTGATACCCGTGAAAAAGCACATGACGAAGTTTATACACATCAAACGACAACCGGTTTCAGCAACGCTATTCCCGACTGTGTAAAGGAAACGTCGGAGAATTATGATTTTTTGTTGTTATACGATGAATGGCGAAAAGGGAACCTCCGGTTGAAATGTCACAGCATCCGGGATTTTCTGGTGATACATCCTAACGGAGACGTGCCTCTCTGCCAAAATCTGGATGTCAAGTTGGGAAATCTTTATGAAAAAAGTCTGGACGAGATATTCAATTCTTATGAAACCAAAAAGAAGCATCGGCATTATATGAATAACTGCAACGCGTGTTGGCTTAATTGTCATCGTAAATATGACATCATCTTATTGCGATCGATGGAAAAATTTATTCCCAAAGGGTTGATTGAATTGTTTTACGGAAAATATAAATGGACAGAAAATCAGAAAATTACGTATAAGGAAATATTGAATAATGACTAAATTTGAGAAAAGTAGGCTGAGTGAAAATTTGTAATGATAAATGTGCCAATTAATTTTAAAGAGACTTTTCATTGGCACATTTTATATTAATTTGTATTATCAGATCAGAGATGCCTTGTTTTTCCAACCAAATAATAATCCAACAATACCATCGCCGTCATTGCTTCTACAACCGGGACAGCACGAGGAAGCACACACGAATCATGGCGGCCGCGAGCTTTTAATATTGTTTGATTTCCGAATTTATCAACGGTTTCTTGTTCTCTCAATAAAGTTGCAATCGGTTTAAATGCCACTCTGAAGTAAATGTCTTCGCCATTGGAAATTCCACCCTGAATTCCACCCGAATTATTTGTTCTGGTAGCAATGCCTTTTTCACTTTTGTAAAAAATATCATTTACTTGCGAACCTCTATATTGAACACCTTCAAAGCCATTTCCATATTCAAATCCTTTTACGGCATTAATGCTTAACATGGCACTTCCCAATGCCTGATGTAATTTACTGAATACAGGTTCTCCCAAACCAACAGGAACTCCTGCTGCAATGCAAGTAATAGTACCTCCAAGTGTATCTCCTTCTGATTTTGCTTGTTTGATAAGTTCTATCATTTGTAAAGCAGTTTCAGGGTCGGGGCAACGAACAGGTGTTGATTCAACTTGGGATAAATCCAACTCTTTATAGAAATGATTAACAGTTATAGGCCCGACTTGCGAGGTATAGGCCACAATGGAGATTCCTATCTTTTTCAAGGCTAATTTTGCAATCGCACCTGCAACACAACGAGCAATTGTTTCCCGTGCAGAAGACCTCCCTCCTCCCCGATGGTCACGGATTCCATATTTTGTTTGATATGTATAATCGGCATGGGAAGGGCGATAAATGTCCTTCATATTGTCATAATCGGAAGAATGCTGATTGGCATTTCGAATAATAAAACCAATTGGCGTTCCGGTCGTTTTGCCTTCAAAAACTCCTGATAGGAATTCAACTGTATCATCTTCTTTTCGCGGTGTCGTTATAGCCGATTGTCCCGGACGACGACGATTCAATTCGGATTGAATAAAATCCAAATCCATATCAATTCCTGCAGGGCAACCATCAATTACACCACCAATAGCGGCTCCATGAGATTCGCCAAATGAAGTAAGGCGAAATATATTTCCAAATGAAGTAAACATGTAAAGTAAAAGATAAAAAGTAAAAAGTAATAGGAATGAAAATCTCATTAATACCATTATAGACTAACATGTTCAGATATCTTTTTATTGGCACACTGGCATATTAAGTCATTAGCACATTTAACAATTACACCTTATAGCAATCAAATTTCTATCCCCAAAAGCATTATCCACTCGGGCAACATTTACCCAGAACTTATTTTCCTGTATCCAATCCAATGGAAATGCTGCTTTTTGACGGGAATAAGGATGCTTCCAATCATCCGTGCAAACTTCATATTGAGGATGTGGGGCATTTACCAAAACATTATCTTCTTTGTCGGCAGAGCCACTTTCAACTTCCTTTATTTCATTATAAATAGAAAGCATTGCCTGCACAAAACGGTTCAGTTCGACCAAACTTTCGCTTTCGGTAGGTTCAATCATTAATGTTCCTGCGACAGGAAATGATAATGTAGGCGCATGAAATCCGTAATCAATCAGGCGCTTAGCTATGTCAGTCTCGGTAATTCCGGAAGTAGCTTTAAGATTGCGGCATTCCAAAATCATTTCATGTCCAACACGCCCATTTTGACCTTTATAAACAATTCCATAATTATCATCAAAGCAAGCTGCCAAATAATTTGCATTCAGAATAGCTATTTTTGTAGCATCTGTTAATCCGTCAGCTCCCATCATTCGGATATATCCGTAAGAAATCGGTAAAATTCCGGCACTACCGTAAGGCGCCGAAGAAACGGTATTTAATGTTCCAGAAATAACCGGATGCTGAGGTAAAAATGGGATTAAATGTTTTGCCACACATATCGGCCCAACGCCGGGACCTCCTCCTCCATGAGGAATTGCAAATGTTTTATGTAGATTCAGATGACAAACATCAGCGCCGATAAATCCGGGATTAGTCAATCCGACTTGCGCATTCATATTTGCTCCGTCCATATATACTTGTCCACCGCAATCATGGATAATTTTACACATTTCCACGATTTCAGTCTCAAAAATGCCATGAGTAGACGGATAAGTCACCATAAATGCCGCCAAATTCACTTTGTATTGTCCGGCTTTTTCACGTAAATCATTCATATCTACGTTTCCGTTTTCATCACATTGAACAACTACAACTTCAAGTCCAGCCTGAACTGCACTTGCAGGATTTGTTCCATGTGCCGAAGCAGGAATAAGAACAATATTCCGATGAATTTCTCCTTTATCCTTTAAGTATTCGCAAATTACCCGTAATCCGGCATATTCTCCGGCAGCGCCAGAATTTGGTTGTAAACTTACTCCGGGCAATCCGGTTATTTCACCTAAATAGGATGCCAAATTATCAATCAGTTCTTTATATCCTTCCACTTGTTCTACAGGAGCAAACGGATGAATATTCCTGAATCCGGTATTATTCAATGGAAGTAACTCAGAAGCAGCATTCAATTTCATTGTACATGAACCGAGCGAAATCATTGAATGTGCCAACGAAATATCCCTTCGTTCCAATTTCTTGATGTAACGCATCAATTCGGTTTCAGTATGATAATTCTGAAAAACTTCGTCCTGTAAATAATCACTTATACGAATAAAATCCGCACTAATTGTGCTATTTTGCAAGATTTTTTCTTGTGGAACCCAAGGCACTTCGGCTGCCGAAGCAAATACCGAAAGTAACGCATTTACTTCCTTAATCGTAGACGTTTCATCAAAACTTATACCGACTTCACCTGTATCAAAATAACGCAAATTGATTTCTTTAAACTCTGCGATATGATGTAATACCTCTGTAGAAACATTTGCCGGAAGCTCAAATTTTAATGTATCGAAATAATTAGCATTCAATTGCTTATATCCAAATTTTTGCACCTGTTCTGTAAAGAAAGTTGCAATTACATGAACTCTTGAAGCAATGTTTTTCAATCCTTCCGGACCATGATAAACGGCAAAAAAGCTTGCCATTGTTGCCAACAAAGCTTGTGCCGTACAAATATTAGATGTTGCTTTCTCACGTTTAATATGTTGTTCACGGGTTTGCAATGCCATTCTCAATGCTTGTTTGCCATAAGCATCTTTCGAAATGCCAATGATACGTCCCGGCATATTCCGTTTGTACTCATCACGCGAAGCCATAAATGCAGCCGAAGGTCCTCCATAATACATCGGAATTCCAAAACGCTGCGAACTTCCGAAAGCTATATCTGCGCCCCATTCTCCGGGAGGTGTAAGTAAACATAACGCCAACAAATCAGTAGCAACGGCAATTTTACAATCCGCAACTTTTGCTTTTTCAACCAGTTTCGTATAATCTTCAATATTTCCATCTGAATTGGGATATTGAACGATTGCTCCAAAAACTTCTTCCGAGAATTCGAAAGAATGATAATCCTCTATTTTTAATTCAATACCTTGTGGAAGGCAACGTGTATGCAGAACCGCCAATGTTTGCGGAAATACGGATTTATCTACCAAAAGGATATTTGCATTCCGCTTTTGTTGTTCACGGCTACGAAGACCGTGCATCATTGTTGCAGCTTCGGCAGCGGCAGTTGCTTCATCCAATAACGAACTGTTTGCCAATGGCAATCCGGTTAAATCGCTTACCATGGTTTGGAAATTCAACAATGCTTCTAAACGACCTTGGGAAATTTCAGCCTGATAAGGTGTATAAGACGTGTACCAACACGGATTTTCAAATACATTTCTCAAAATCGGGGCAGGCGTAGTAGTCTCATACCAACCCATTCCGATATAGGAAGTAAAAACTTTATTCTTATTTGCCAATAAAGCAATATGTTCGGCATAATCTTCTTCCGATAAAGATTTGGGCAAATCAAGCGGTTTGTTCAGGCGAATAGCTGAAGGAACAGTTTGTTCGATTAATTCATCTAAAGAAGATACGTTGATTTTATCGAGCATTTCGCTCAAATCTTTTTCCTGAATGCCTATATGACGGGCAGAAAAACGTTCGATTCCCATTGAGAAATTAAGAGTTAAAAATTAAGAATTAAAAGTTAAAGCCTGTTTTAAACTTCATTTTACATAATAATCAGTTAAAACCTTTTCTTTAAATAAGGTTGTTCTGCCATTATCATGTTCATAATGTAATTGTTTTACCAATCCCACATTTTCTGATAAATAATGAAACATTGTATGGTAAGGAAGTCCTTCACTATCAAATCCCCCAGGATGAGAACGGTAGCCAATGCAATGAAAACTTCCTTTTGGCGTTACTATTACAGTATCTGAGGCAATACAAGTAATCTCCCTTTCTTCTATTTTGTATTTAGAATAATCACTACCTGTATAAACAGCCGGTTTATAAACCCATTTGTCTCCTTTCTTAACATTCTTTTTAAAGGCAATTGTTTTATTTACTAAAGTATTTTTATTGAAAAGATATTCAATACAATTTCCTTCATTATCACTATTTATCATTGAGATAGGCTCTCCTTCTGCATATTCGATAAAAGAAAATCCTTTTACTCCTCCTATTGTATATTGATATTTAACTTCTGACTGAACTATTTCTGTATTCGGAGTATTCGCACTAGTTGTTTCCTCATAAATCCATTTATTTCCAATATTTGCAGGATATATTGGACTTTGAATTTCATCGTTAGAATTTTCACACGAATAGAATAGAATTCCAAACAATAAAATGGGTATCAATGATTTTAATAAATTCATAATTAATAAATTTAGGTTAGTTTTTACAAGAATGGATTATACTTTTTTTCATATTCGATGGTAGTTGACGGGCCATGTCCGGAATAAACTATTACATCGTCGGGTAATGATAACAATTTCTGATTGATGCCGTAAATCAGTTCTTCGAAATCTCCACCCGGAAGGTCTGTCCGACCAATGCTTCCCCGAAAAAGTACATCTCCTGCAAACAAGCATTTGTCTGCTTCGGAATAAAATACCAAACTACCGGGAGAATGTCCGGGAACATGCAATATCCGTAAAGTCGTATTTCCGAATGTTATTATATCATTTTCATCAATATACTTATCAACCAAAATTTCTTCATCTTTCATTGACACTCCAAACATTGCAGCTTGTTCTTTTGCCCTTTCCAGTAAAAACATATCGCCTTTATGAGCTTTCGTCTTTAATCCGAATTTTTTCCACATAAACGGATTTCCCAATAAATGGTCGAAATGCAAATGCGTATTCAGTAAATGTTTTATCTGCAAATTATTATCTGCAATAAACGAAGTCAATATATTATTTTCCTCATCATACAACATCCCGGCATCTATAACGACACATTCATTCGTATCATCATACAGAACAAATGTATTTACAGGAAACGGATTAAATTCAAATCGTCTTACTCTCATTGTTATTGGTTATCCGTTATTAGTTATCTGTTGTTAGTTATTTATAATTGATACGAACTACAAATAACCAAAAACAAATAACTAACAACATTTAGAGCGGTAAATAAACCACTTTTTTTGTTTTGAAATATTCTTCTTTGAAATAATCGGATAAATCGACCATCATTGCCATATTTTTGAAAGGTAAAACTTCATGCTGAAGTTCGCCACCTTTTAGACAGATTAGGCCGTTTGGCAATCCGTTTTGTTGTTCTTTCTTAATATTCTTGCGAATAATCTTTACCAAATCGGCCAAAGGCATTACTGCACGGCTTACAACAAAATCGAATTTATTTTTTTCTTCTTCTGCCCTGCAATGACGAAAAGTAACATTTGTAAAACCAATAGCCTGAGCAACTTCTGTTCCCACTTTAATCTTTTTCCCGATACTATCCACCAAATGAAACTGAACTTCGGGAAATAATATTGCCAACGGAATTCCGGGAAATCCGCCTCCCGTACCCACATCCATAACTGTTGTTCCGGATTTGAAATTCAACATTTTTGCTATTCCCAACGAATGAAGGACATGGTGCTCATATAAATTCTCAATATCCTTTCGCGAAACAACATTAATCTTGCTATTCCAATCTGCATATAAATCATATAACGCAGCAAAACGGGCGATTTGCTGTTCCGTAAGTTCAGGGAAATATTTTAAAATGATATCCACTTCGTTGTTGGTTATTTGTGCTAACTATTTGTTATTCGATTGGTCCATACAAAGCTTCTAATAACCAATAACAAACAACAAGTAACTTAGAATTACAATCCGGCTAATTCGGCAACCGGACTTTCTGGGTTTATGATAGATTTTAGTTCTTCATAAGGAATAAACACTTTTATTGCACCAACAACATAAGGGGCAATTTCATATTCATTATATAAATAACTTATTCCTTTATCATCTATCATAAAATTTCCATTGGGAACAAGCTCTGTTACTCCGAAATAACCGATATCCAGCAAATCTTGTTCTGTTGCAACATTATTTTGTTTTGCTATCTTATCAATGATAATACTACTCAATGTTTCCTGAAAATCATCCGAGAAAATGTCTTTTTCTTTTAATGCTTGTCCATTTTCCAGATTCAATGTGTAATATGAGTAAGAATGAGCTCCATGAGCTCCACCTCTGTAAGATTCTGTATAAATCACATAACTTAAAAACTTATCCTTATTGAAATGGATTTTCACATTTCCCATCAAGTAATAAGAATACCATGCACGGGGAGGCGTTTCTTCCTCTGTGCTACGCTTTAAATCTTCAGTGTATTCTTTTTCAACATTTTTATAGTCGGCCAAGTAATCGGATTTATATTTTTCCGCAGCCTGAAGAGGAGGCAATTGTGCATAATCATCTCCAAAAAATGCTCTGTTAAACTGACTTTGAATGGAATCAAGAATTTTCTTTTTGCCATAGTCTACCGGAAAAACAAATTGTAAGTCCAAATTACAACCCGGTTTTGTGGTATCGTTAAACAAGTACTGAACAGCAGTAATACGTATAGAATCGAACCGGATATCGTTATCGGAAAGTTCTCCTTGCTTTTTACAAGAATTACTCAACAGAATAATTCCCGAAAGCATAAAAAAAATAGAAACCGGAAAATAGCGTTTCATAGCGGTAACTTTTTAGTTTATTAATTTTACAAAAGTACATTTTTCTTTTTTATTTGGATAGAGTTTGCAAGTATTTTACGCAGTATGAATATGTAATCTTTTGTTTCTCAATCAAACGTAAAAGAATATCCAAAAAACATTTTATGCTCCTTCTTTCCATTAAGTCAATATGAGAACAAAAATGAGGTTATATTTTGCTTATTCAAAGAAAAGTTGTAGCTTTGCCCCCGCAAAATAGATATGGTTCCTTGGCCGAGTGGCTAGGCACCGGTCTGCAAAACCGTCTACGGCGGTTCGAATCCGCCAGGAACCTCAAGTTTTAAACGCTAACGAGCTAAAAAAGCAAGTTAGCGTTTTTATTTTTAAAATTTGCAAATAACACAGAATCTGTACAAAGACATTTTCCTTTTCTTTATAAAAAAGCATATTTAACTATATATCAAACTTTTATCAATTCTACGAATGTATGAAAATAATTCAAAATATAATTGATATTTTCGATAATAACTTTTCAAATAACAACTTATGATATGATAAAAGAGATATACTTAGCTTATTTTGATCTACTTGGATTTAAAGAGTTTATTCAAAATAATTCTGAAACCCAGATAAATATAAGAATGGCTCATTTTTTTAGAGATATTGAATTAGCACTCACTTATAATCATACAAAACCTAACCCTAATAATCCTCATGAATTAATTGCTGATTTAAGTTATGCAAAATTAAATTGTTTAAATATATCCGACACTGTTCTATATTGGACAAATGAATGTAATATTGAATTGCTAAATGATCTAATCATAACATGTTTTTTATTTAATACAAAATTCAATATGGATAATTTTCCTGTTAGAGGTTGTATAATTAAAGGAACTATGAATAAAATATCAGGAGAAATTAGACACAATAGTAATAATACTTCCTATTCAGTACAATGTCCTTATGGAAAAGCATTAGTTAATGCTCATATTAAAGCAGAAAGTCAGTCATGGGCAGGTACTGTATTAGATGGTTCTATTGTTAATGATTTATTAGGAACTAATTATCAGTCTATTCTAACTAATTATTGCCATAAATATAATGTGCCTTATAAAACACCAATAAACAAAGAAGAATATGTATTAAAATTAGTTGAAAATATTCAAAGTCCAGAAGCCTTCAGTAATGCTATAAAAAGTATTTATAATGTCTTCAACTTAGACAATAAATCAACTGATTCTGTCAAAATCAAAATTTATAATACTATTAGATTTATAGATTTCATTTATAAAAATTAAAAAATAGCATTAATAATTTAATATACAGATGATTATAGGTTGTTTTCACCAAAATCACTCCATTTTTAAATGATTTTACTCAAAAAGGGGATAATTTGATTTTCATTTATTTTTCAAGTTGAGAAGAAATCTTGATGATGATAATTTTCCTATAATTTGACTTCACTAAAATCATACTCATTCATATTTTCTTCCGAGGGTGAGGGTACAGGTAATATTTAAAGATAAAATCTCACAGAGGTATTTTTTTCATTTAGCAAATATGCCTCAAAAAACAAAGGAATAGAAAATTCTCTATTCCTTTGTTTTTAATATTACCTTAGATGTGCGTTCTAAAAGTCATTTCTTATTCCACACTTTTACCTGATCAACAATAACCCCTTCATCCAATGCAGTTATATTAATAGAGCATTCACCTTTTTTACTTAAGAAGTGATTTGTAAAACGTTTAGCCTGATTGGTTAATACATTTTCTTTCCATTCTTCGCTCCGGCCTTCTGTGCGGAAATCAACCACTTGTGTCGGTCCGTTATCTATCTGAATCGAATAACGAAGAGTATTCCCTTCCACCGGATGATTCGGAGCTAAAGCAAGTTCAATGCGAACGGAATCGGAATTATTCGCTGTAAAATGATATGTAACAGAACTTCCTTTCGACAGATTTGCGGCGCCACGTTGGTAACCCAATCCATACGATACCGGTTTTTCACCTTTAAAAGAAGTATATTCATTTCCATTGAATAATAAAAGTGGCGTTTTATATTCGACCATTGGAGATTCGGCTTTTGTATGCGGAAGCTTATCAAAATCAGAAAGACTCCGAGGTTGATAATTCATCATATTCTTCCATTTTCCATTTTCCAATGAATTATATTTCTGCGTAAGCGTTACAATCATGTCGTAAGCGTCATCGCTTTGTTTCCAATCCACAATTTCATGACGAGCTAATTGTCCGTAAAGACACTTCATATTCATTTCGGCAGCTCCGCGTACAGGATATTCTACCAATTGAAACCAAACAGCTTGTTTATTCGGAGAAATTTTCTTTGAAATTTCTATTACTTTATCCGAGATCTTCTTATAATCATTAATCCGTTGGTTTATTTCTGTTTCACTCCAAGGCAAATCCGATACAATTTTATACTTCGGATCTTTTTCTTCCGTGCGGGTTCCACCCATAAACTCCGGTTTACGGATATATGCAAGGCGATAATATTCGGTCATTACAGGAAGGATTTCTTTGGCATTATCTTCGCCGAATTCCCGGGTCAACCATGTATAAAGATGCTTATCCAATCCATCCATATTACTTTCGATGGAATTGATATTCCATGCCATATCCATAAATAATTCTGTCAGATATTCGGCCGGTTTGATATCGCCGACATTCAATATCCACATATCTTTCGCACCTTTATCGTAAGCCAGTTTCATTTGAGTATACAGTTGCGCCGGATGATTGGAAGCTAACCAAAGGTAATCGTGAGGCCGTCCCCAATACGAAACATGATAATATACGCCATTTCCACCTTTTCGTGCGCGTTCCTTTTCATTCGGAAAATGCTTTATATAACCATAATTATCATCGCACCATATTAATGACACATCTTCCGGAACTTCCAATCCCATGTTGTACACATCCAATACTTCCTTGTAAGGAATAAAAACCTGTGAAACTTCTTCGACATTCGGATTAACGTATTTAGCAATCATTTCCCGCTGGTCTTTCAAGATCTTCGTTATTGCATCTTTCTGTTCCTGAAGTGTATTGGCTCCTTCCATTTTCCCATCATGCACGCCTCGTATTCCCAGTGTATATATATTATCAGATCCGGCCAATTCTTTCACTCGCGTTTCCCAAAATGCCAATACATTTTCCCGGTTGTTTACATAGTCATATTTTCCGGTTCCTCTTACTTTCCATTCGGTGTTGGCGCTACACATCATGGGCTCACAATGGGATGTACCGACAAAGATTCCGTATTTATCCGCCATTTCTTTATTTCCGGGTGTAAGATAGAATGCAACAGAACATTCATGCATCGCCGGCCAGAAAGTATTCGCCCGCAAACGCAAAAGTAATTCGAAAATACGGGCATGTGTTTTCGGGCCTACTTGTCCTTTTATGTCTGAAGGTTCGTATGTTAAATAACTCCACGGAGTTAGCCCCCAATCTTCATCATTGATAAATATTCCACGATGAGCGACAGATGGATATTCCATCCGGGTAAATCCATTCTTCAACGTAAAAGAATCCTTTTTTTCGACCGGAGAATCTGCCCACCATTCCCAAGGGGATACACCAATCAATCGTGATAATTCCAGAATACCATAAGCAGTACCTCGTTTGTCACTACCAAGTACATACAATTTATCATCTTTAACCTCAATAATAAATCCTTCCTTATGAAGTTGTAAATCCTGAATACTCTTTTTATCTACAGCATTTTCGGCAGTAGAATTCTTTCCGAGAGTAGCAATAACAATCTGTGCATTTTTGTTTTTTATTATATCACCCCCGAATACATTTTTGTAATCTTTACCAAACATTTCAAAGGCAGTCTGTACAACTTCTGCCTCATCAGAATCTATTGACACATTTATGTTGGTATTGCTTCGGAAAACAATATCCGCATGGGAATTGTATATAAAAACGATTCCCATTAAAAGAGTCATTATCAACTTTCTCATATTGAATATATTTATTATTTGCAAAATTAGTAAGAATTAATTTGAATCGAGCTAGATTTTATACCATCGGAAGTAACTATCAGTTCCATTTTTCCCGGTTGATAATCAGACCGTATGATAACCATTGCCCTTCCATTAAAAAGAGTCGGCGTCATCGATTGAAAACTATACATATCATTAGGAGATGCGGTTCCGGAAGCGATAACCCGGCCGCCATTACCTTTGAAGGATAGTTGTACCTGACGTTTGGAATCATATACCACATTCCCATCTTTGTCTGTCAATTCAATTAAAACAAAAGAAAGGTCTTGTCCATTTGCAGTTATTTTTGTTCTATCCGCAACTAAACGTAATGCCGCAGCTTCACCAATAGTTTGCAAAACAATCGATTCTCCGTCTTTATTATTATCAACTTCCACAGCTTTTAATGTTCCTTTTTGGTAAGGAACATCAAACGATGTTTTGTATAATTCATTCGTTTCTTTTTCTCCAATCAACGTATTATTCAGGTATAATCTAACTTTTGGTGCCCGTGTATATACATTTACCTTCATTGTTTTATTTTCCATTCCGGGGAAAGTCCAGGATAATGATTCTTCGGGCCAACCCCAAAAACTCACTTTTCGAATCTTTCCTTCGGCAACCGGCGCTTCAACAGCCATACTTATTTTCCGTTCCCGCCACACAACATCGCGATAATACGATTGGGGCTTTTTAATTCCCAGCAAATCAATATCTCCGCACCATCCATTGAACCAAGGCCAACCCATAAACTGATGAACATTTTCTTCCGGATCGACTTCGATAGAGTTTCCTATTCCCGACTCGCCCAAATAATCCTGTGCCGTCCAAATAAAATCACCAATCACATATGGATATTTTTCGACTTTATCCCAGTTTTGAGAAGCCTCCGTTGCTACACTTTCGCTTCCAAACATCACCCGTTGCGGAAATTTGGCATGTTCTTCTTCATAAAACCGCCACATATAATTATATCCGGCTACATCAAGGTAATAGAAGGCATTATCGAGCGGAAGCATATTTTTACGGTCTTTATCCCAATGTTTATTTACTCCGGCGGTAACAGGACGAGTATTATCGTATTTCAGAATTTCCTTTTTTAGATATCCTGCGGTTTCTTTTCCCTCTTCGGTAATTCGTTCCCGGATTTCATTGCCTATACTCCACATAATTACCGACGGGTGATTCCGATCTCGAAGTACCAAATTTTTGATATCCCTTGCACTCCAGTCTTTAAAATAAAGATGATAATCCTGCGGATTCTTTTTTCCCCGCCATTGATCAAACGCTTCATCAATCACTAACATTCCCAATCGATCGCAGGCATTCATGAAACTTTCCGACATCGGGTTATGAGAACCTCTGACAGCATTAAAGCCATTGCTTTTCAGCAACTCTATTTTCCGTTCTTCGGCACGGTCGAAAGAAGCAGCACCTAATAATCCATTATCGTGATGTACACAACCGCCTTTCAGTTTCATACTGATTCCGTTCAATTCAAAACCGTTTTCGGCAGAAAAAGATATCGTTCGTATGCCAAAAGGAATTATTATTTCATCCTGCTTGGTTTTCTCTTTCCATAAACTAATTTTCGCAGTATACAGGTTAGGAGTTTCAGTTGACCATAATTCAGGCGCTTTGACGTCTAATCTGAAAGGAATTTTAAGTGTATCGAAACTTGAAACTTGTGTATTTTGAGTCGATTTGAAAACTGTTTTACCGGAAGAAGAAATCAGTTCTATATGTATTGTAAAATCCGCACTTTTTTTATCTCCGTTTATTACAGTAGTAGTCAGCGAAATATCGGCCTGATTATTTGCAATGCTATTTGTTTGGATAAAAGTTCCCCAATCATCAATATAGGAAGAAGATGTCCGAATCATCCAAACATGACGATAAATTCCCGAACCTGTATACCACCGGGAGTTCTGACCTTCATTCAATACTTTTACTGCAATACTATTTTCTTGTCCGGCAGGATTGCAGTATGGGGTTATATCAAAACGAAACGTTGTATAACCATATACATTATAATATGCCTTTTTCCCATTAATCCATATTTCGGATTGATTGTATATTCCTTCGAAATACAGTTCGTGCCTTTTACCGGAATCTTCCGGCGAAATAACAAATGTTTTGCGATACCAACCTTCTCCACCGAGAGTTTGTCCTGTTGCTGGACCGCCCGGACTTTCTTTACTGAATGGCCCGATGGTTTCACCCGATATCTGATTTTTCAATGGTTCAATGCTCCAATCATG
Organism: Bacteroidales bacterium; assembly: GCA_031553395.1. Classification (GTDB taxonomy): domain Bacteria; phylum Bacteroidota; class Bacteroidia; order Bacteroidales; family WRGA01; genus WRGA01. Next base: position 36,530 of record JAVBLR010000021.1, read on the forward strand.
CGGCAAATTTAACAACCGCCAGGAAGAATCGTCAAAAGATGGTAATTCTGCATTCGACACATTGCCCAAATTGAACCGCCATCCTTTATCAAATAATTCTTTCCTGTCGGATGCTTGTGTAATTTGCCCCATACACAACAAAATCACAGCCAAAAGACAAGTAATTTTTTTTGTAATTTTATTCATGATATAAAGGTTATTCTTATGATGAGATTTAATGTTATGTTTTCATTAGTTGTTTAACAGTTGCCATAACCCCATCCATTTGCGCCAAAGCATACATTCGTCCATGAAATGAATAACCAGGATTATATCCTTTGTCTCCATCTTCCAGCATCAAACGTCCATGATCGACACGCATCGGCAATGATGGATTTTCTTTATCAAATATTTGTACGAGTTCGATTAAATATCCACGCCCTTCGAGGTGGGAAGCTTCCATAAAATTTCCGTTTGACAAAACATCTGTGCTTCGCAAATGAACAAAACGGGTACGATTGGCAAATTTCTTGGCCATCTCCGGTACATCATTTTGTATTCCCGAACTTAATGAACCGGCACAGAAAGTCAGTCCATTATGCGGATTATCCACAGCATTCAATAACCATTGAATATCTTCCGTATCGGTTACAATGCGTGGTAATCCCAACACTTGACAAGGTGGATCATCCGGATGAATACACATATTTATATCGTATTTTTCACACACCGGCATAATACGGTTCAAGAAATAACGCAGATTTTCACGCAACCCATTTTTATCTATTCCATTATATAAATCCAATAATCTGTTAAAAATAGCCACCGGGTTCTGATCGCCTTCTTTGATATTTCCATTGATAAATCCTTGTGTTTTTACAATGATGGTGTCTATCAATTGATCTTTTTCTTCATTCGTTATGGATTTATTCAGTTCATATACTTTATCCAGTTCTTCTTTTGAATAATCCGTTTCAGCATTTTTCCGTTGAAGAATAAATATATCGAAATAAGCAAATTTGGTTTTATCAAAAAACAACGTCGATGTACCATCATTCAACTTATAATTGAGATCCGTTCGTATCCAATCAATAACCGGCATAAAATTATAGCAAACCGTTTTTATACCTGCTTTTCCCAAATTCTCCAAACTGATAATATAATTATCAACCAACTGGTCTCTTTCGGGTCCAGCATATTTGATAGCTTCACTAACAGGCAGGCTTTCGACTACCGACCAGCGTAATCCTTCACTTTCAATATAATTTTTTAAATCCAGAATTGCTTCCGGTGTCCATATTTCGCCATTTGGTATATTATGCAAAGCCGTAACAATCCCTTCCACACCTATTTGGCGCAACATCGGCAAAGTTATCTTATCTTTTTTGCCAAACCATCTCCATGTCTTTTCCATACTTTAAACCCCGCTAAATGCGCTGAAACCACCATCAACAGGAAGCACAACGCCAGTTATAAAACTTGCGGCATCACTACAAAGGAACTGAACCGCTCCATTCAATTCAGAAATATCGCCAAAACGTTTCATTGGCGTTTTTGCCAATACCTTTATGCTTCTATCGGTTAATGAACCATCCGGATTTATTAGAACAGCACGGTTTTGATCTCCGATAAAGAATCCCGGTGCAATCGCATTAACACGAACTCCATCTCCGTATTTCAAAGCCATTTCGGTAGCCAACCATTGCGTAAAGTTACTCACTGCAGTTTTTGCAGCCGAATAACCCGGCACACGTGTAATAGCGCTATATGCTGCCATTGACGATATATTGATAATACTTCCGGTTTTTTGTTCCGACATTATTTTGCCAAATACCATGCTTGGATATACTGTTCCATTCATATTCAGGCTGGTAACTTTTTCCCATTCATCTACCGGCATATCAAAAAACGATTGATCAGGTGCCAATGTTCCTTTGGGTGTATTTCCTCCTGCAATGTTTAATAAGATATCAATTCGTCCCCATTTTTTCAATATTTCTTTTGCAACACCTTCCAAACTCTGAATATCAAGAACATTACCAACTATTCCGATAACTTCTCCTCCAAGATTTGTTAATTCTTCTACTCTTTTATCCAGATTTTCCTGACGAATATCAATTGCTACAACCTTGGCTCCGGCCTGTACAAAACTTTTCGCAATGCTGCCACCCAAAACTCCTCCGGCTCCTGTTATTACAGCAACTTTCCCTTCTATGCTAAACATCTTATCCATACCAATTTATTTATTAATTTTATTTGCAAAATTAGCTGTAATAACAATAGTATAATTTTCCTATATTTGCATATAATAACTCTAAATTTGCAATTTAAATGATTACATTATGAGAAAAATGATAAATGAACAGCTTGCTATTTCGAAGTCGTCTCCTCTCAGAGCACGATTTTACGATTATAAGCACTTTTCTTATCCGTGGCATTTTCATTCCGAATTTGAAATTATATACATAAAAGAAGGTATTGGCACACGATTCGTCGGTAATAATATCGACAAATATAAAAAAGGGGACGTACTATTGTTAGGTTCGAACTTACCTCATTATATGAAAAGCGATGATGTTTATCATTCTGAAGATAACGACTTTAGAGTAAAAGGAACTATTATCCAATTCGAAAAAGATTTTATGTATCATTCCATCAACCATTATCCACATTTTATTAAAATAAAAAAATTACTTGACGAATCTCAACAAGGACTATTTTTTCCGGCGGGACGTTCCTCAAGACTTATTGAACTATTGGAGACAATACCTCAAAAAACAGGAATCGATCAGATAATCCATTTTTTACAATTATTAAAAGAAATGTCTGAGACTAATTCCAGACAAATCATTTCTACCTCGGACTTTACAAACATTACATTGTATGATGCTTCAAGAATAGATAAGATAATTTCATACCTGAATAAAAACTATACCCACAATATCGATTTAGAAGAAATATCATCTTTTGCCGCCATGAATCCTACAGCCTTTTGTCGTTTCTTCAAGAACAAAACAGGCAAATCTTTTAAAAATTATATATTGGATATGCGCACTGGATATGCCTGCAAATTACTGCTTATGAATGATAAAAATATATCACAAATAAGTGTAGAATGCGGATTTGATACAATTTCCCATTTCAATAAGATTTTTAAAAAGAATACCGGATATACTCCTTCTCAATATAAAAAAATAATGTTGTGAAATAGCAATTTGTTTTTGAAGCAATTGTATCAATTAATTGCTCATATTAGGCATTAATACATGAACTTTTAGTAACCTAAAGATAAATCCGCCCACAATATCCTTTTTCTTTCCAAAAAATAATTACTTTTGCAACGATTTATTAAAAGTGGTTCTTTTTCGGCATGATTAACAGAATTCTTATTCGGATAAAAGTTATACAAATCGTTTATTCGTACTACCTCAACACAAAGAAAGACCTTTCTACAGTGGAAAAAGAGCTTTTCTTCAGTATGGGAAAAGCTTATGAGTTATACAATCTTTTGCTATTATTAATGGTAGAAATTACCAAGTTACAACGGAAAAAACTAGATGCTGCCAAGCATAAGTTACTTCCTTCAAAAGAAGATTTACTTCCAAATACCAAATTCATCAATAATAAATTTATCGCTCAATTGGAAAATAATAACCAATTGGGAAAATATATTGCTAATGAAAAGATTTCATGGATAAATGATCTTGATTTTGTAAAACGGTTATTAGAAGAAATCCTTGCTTCGGATATTTACAAGGAATATATGGATTCTCCGGACAAATCCTTTGAAGCAGACCGGGAATTCTGGCGAAGAATTTTTAAAACATTCATCTGCGAAAGTGAAGACCTTGAACAACTTTTGGAAGATAACTCCGTATATTGGAATGATGATTTGGATATTGTATGCACTTTCGTGCTGAAAACAATTAAGCGCATCAGCGAAAAAGGCGGTCAAGAACAAGAGTTGCTGCCAATGTTCAAAGACAAAGAAGATGCGGAATATGCAAAAGATTTGTTGCATCGCACTATTTTGCATCAGGATGAATTCAATGAACTTATCCAAAAACAAGCTAAGAACTGGGAATTTGAGCGCATCGCATTTATGGATTTGATTATCATGCAAACCGCATTAGCCGAATTAACAGCTTTTCCTACTATTCCAATCAATGTTACGTTGAACGAATACATCGAAATAGGAAAACAATACAGTACCGAAAAAAGCGGAACATTCATTAATGGAATGTTGGATGGAATTATTTCCGGCCTAAAGAAAGAAAATAAGCTATTGAAAAATTAAGACTGATAATAATTCTTAATTTTACATACTTAATCGCAACATAATAAATGCGGTTTCTCAAGAACTTCGTATATTTGTAAATGTCAAAACTTTAAATATATAAAAATGAATTTACTGACTATTATTCTCCAAGCCAATGGAGGAACTCCGGCCGGTGGTGGAATGTTTGGAGGCGGAAGCACCCAAATGATTGTAATGATGCTTCTTATTGTGGTAGTGTTTTATTTCTTCATGATTCGCCCACAATCCAAACGTCAAAAGGAAATCCGCAAATTCAGGGAGGGATTACAATCCGGAGATAAAGTAATTACTGCCGGAGGTATACATGGCCGTATCAAAGAAGTAAAAGATGATTCTGTAATTTTGGAAGTTGCTGAAAACGTTCGCATACGAGTAGATAAAGCATCCGTTTTTGCATCAGCTGCCGACACACAACAGAACGCGAAATAAATTAAAGTAAAAGGTAATAGGTAAAAAGTAAAAGGCTATTCTTACTTTTTCCTATTACCTTTTACTTTTTACTTTTAAAGCAATGTCCACGTTTAATTTAAATAACATAAAATTGCTTATTAAGAGATTTTGGAAGAAAATGCTAGTTTTTTTTCAAAGCGACAAATTTCGTCGTAGCCTTGTTTTTTTCTTTTTTCTTTTCTTAGCTTTCGGGTTTCGTGTACTCCAATCCATGGGAGAAGACTATACTTACACCTACAATATTCCCATTACTTTTAAAAATATACCTGAAGATGCTGTAGTTACAAATGATTTACCTTCATCAATTCAGGTAACCATTGCGGCTAAAGGTTCCACAATGTTTAAATATTCATACGGAAAAAGTTTTTCTGCTATAGAAATCGACGTTACTACAATGCAGAAAACTAAAAAAGAATATATTGTTACTTCGGAGAATATTAAAACTGAAATACGAAAACAACTTCTCAAAGGAACTGGCTTATCTAATATTATTCCCGATAATATTCATATTTATTATGCATTGGAAGAAAATAAAGAAATTCCTGTTCGTATAGATTTTCATATTACCACAGCAAACCAATGTATGCAAAGTGGAGATGCTATATCCGATCCTGCATTTATTAAAGTTTATGCACCAAAATCCGTATTAGATACATTAAATGAAGCTACAACTATTCTATTTGAAGGAAAAGATTTAAAAGATACTGTTCATAAAAAAATAGCATTAAGAAAAATTACAGGAGTAAAATTTGTTCCGGATAAAGTAGATATTTTAATTCCGATAGAAGAATTTACCGAAAAAACAATCGAAATTCCTATACAAGGAATAAATGTTCCTAAAAACTTTACATTGCGTATTTTTCCCGCCAAAGTAAATGTGTCATTTTTTGTCGTTTTAAGCAAATTCAATTCAATTACGGCTAAAGATTTTCAGGCAACAATTGATTATACCGAAACCGGAAAGGATGGAAATGGAAAATTAAAAATAAACTTGTCTAAGTTTCCTACAGATGCTCAAAACATCCGTTTATCAACATCCGAAGCTGATATTTTGTTGGAAGAAAAAACTCCCGAACAATGATAAAAATTGGTATAACCGGAGGAATAGGTAGTGGGAAATCCATCGTTTCACGATTATTTGAAATGCTTGGCATTCCTGTTTACATCGCCGATGCCGAAGCGAAAAAAATAACTTCAGATTCGTCTGAGGTAAAAAAGAAACTGACTGATTTATTTGGAGAAAATACATATCCCAATGGTATTTTGGACAAACAATATTTAGCATCGATTATATTCAATAATCCGGTTGCATTGTCTCAAACAAACGCCATTATTCATCCTGAAGTAAGAAAAGATTTCGAAAAATGGGCAAATCATCAGCATGTTCCAGTTGTTGCCATGGAGGCTGCTATTTTATTTGAAGCCGGATTTGATAAGGATATGGATAAACTAATTGTTGTAACTGCTCCAACGGATATACGTATCAAACGTGTAACGAAACGGGATAATATTTCCAAAGAAAAAGTGATGGAAAGAATTAATAATCAGATTACCGATGAAGATAAAATAAAGCAATCTGATTTTCAAATAATAAACGATGATAAAATCCCAATTATTCCACAAATTTGTAAAATAGTAGACGAAATTAGAGCTGAATATTAAACAGTTTTCCTATTCAGATTTTCCATCCTTATCTTTTTGATTCATCTTATCTCGCATTCTTTCTCTCCACGTTTGTAAAAGCCATAACAGAATAATTATCACCAATGTAACTCCGATTGTCACATAATAATCCGTGAAATCTCCTTTTTTTGCATATTTGGAATACGATATATAAGATAAAACTGCCAGATAAATAAGTAATCCGGCAGTTATCATATTTTTCTTCTTAAATTTTCGAAGCATAACTCAATCAATCTCTAATTTCTTTTTCCCGAGAGTAACTTTGCATATTCTTTGGGATCATTGATAATATCCAATGCTTTTTTCAACGATTCATTTTCTGAATTGATAACCCGATAGTATTCGGTCATTTCAAATAAATCTCTGGCAACTAACGCTTTTATTTGCAAGTCAATCAATAGTTTAGCCCTTACATATTGCTCTTCATCGTATTTTACCTTTTCCTCTTCGGCTGTACTTAACAAATCTTTTTCCATATCGGCCGTTACCGTAAAGCCTTTATCAAAAGCATCGAAGTCAGAGTATTGTTTTTTCAGATTTTCCCTATTTCGTTCGAAGTAGTTGATTGTAAAGCGATTTAAAGCTCCCTTAGCCACCAAGTTACGATGAAAATCGGTATAACGGGCAGTATCCATCGGTACAAAATAATCAGGCATAATCCCACCTCCACCATAAACAATTCGTTTGGATACCAATGTTTTATATTTCAATGAATCAGGAAAATGAATACTGTCGGAATTTGTCATTTCTCCATGATTATATCTGTTGATAAGGTCTTTCTCATATTGTTCGGTACCATTTTCATACGATTTTTGAATACATCTTCCCGAAGGCGTATAATAGCGAGCAATGGTTAAACGCATCATAGAACCATCGGGAAAAGGAATCGGACGTTGAACCAATCCTTTGCCAAAAGTACGTCTTCCTACAACTACTGCCCTATCCCAATCTTGCAATGCTCCGGTAACAATTTCACTTGCCGAAGCAGAACCTTCATCAACTAAAACTACTAAGTTTCCTTTTTCGAAATTTCCTTTGGCCGTAGCCGTTAATGTTTGTTTTTCCTGATGAGCACCTTCGGTATAAACAATCAATTGTTTTGCTGACAAAAATTCATCAGCAAGGTCTGTTGCCGCACTCATATAACCACCTCCATTTCCTTGCAAATCTAAAATAAGGCTTTTCATTCCTTTCGATTGCAAATTTTTGAAAGCAGTTAAAAATTCTTCATGCGAAGTTGAAGCAAAACGGTTTAATTTAATATATCCGGTTTCTTTATTAATCATATAAGAAGCATCAAGACTATAAATTGGAATTTTATCCCTAATTATCTTAAAATCAACAAGATCATCTACTCCTCTACGCAATACCTTTACAGAAACAGTCGTACCTTTTTTGCCTCTCAACCGTTTCATAATATCGGTATTACTCATTTTAACTCCGGCAATAGCAGTATCATTAACCGAAACAATCCGATCGCCTGCCATTATTCCTACCTTTTCCGAAGGTCCGCCGGCAATGGTTTGAATAACAAAAAGCGTATCTTTCAACATATTGAACTGAATTCCGATTCCATCAAAATTTCCTTGAAGCGGTTCGTTCAATTCTTTTGCCTCTTTCGCTGTCATATAATCCGAGTGCGGATCCAATTTCTGCAATAATCCTGTAATTGCATCTTCAACCAATTTATTTTGGTTCAGCGTATCTACATATAAATTTTCAATGGCATAAACTGCGTAGGTAAGTTTCGATGCTGCATCATTTTTTTGAAATAATCCCTGTGCCGAAGCTACGTTTACACAAAAAAATCCGCAAAAGAGAGCAATTGCTAGTAAGATTTTGTTTTTCATTTTATCTTGTTTTGTTTGTTTTTGAATAAAAACGGGACCGCTTTATTTTATTTCCACCCGTTTCGTTGCTTCCAGATTATTGTTCCTGTAATCAACTTGTTTTACAACTTCTTCGGCTAAATGCATAAATGCTGCACCGGTTATTGAATTTTCATTCAAAGCAACCGGAATTCCATTGTCTCCACCTTCACATATCGTTTGAACAATCGGAATTTGCCCTAATAAAGGAATTTGCATTTCTTCGGCCAATAGTTTTGCACCTTCTTTCCCAAAAATATAATATTTATTTTCCGGAAGTTCGGCCGGCGTAAACCAAGCCATATTTTCAACTAGTCCCAATATTGGTACATTAATTTTCTCGCCTCGAAACATGGCAATTCCCTTTCGTGCATCAGCCAATGCTACTTGTTGAGGTGTACTGACAATTATTGCTCCGGTAACAGCTAATGTTTGTACCAATGTAAGATGAATATCGCTTGTTCCCGGAGGAAGATCTAACAAAAAATAATCCAAGTCGCCCCAATACGCATCGGAAATCAATTGTTTCAGTGCATTGCTTGCCATGCCTCCACGCCAAACGGTTGCATTGTTTTTGTCGACAAAAAAACCCATCGACAATAATTTCACTCCGTATTTTTCTTCGGGTATAATCAAGTCCCTTCCATCATGATTTTCCAATATGGGACGAGCTTCTTCCATGTCGAACATTTTAGGAACCGAAGGCCCAAAAATATCAGCATCCAACAACCCTACTTTATATCCTAATTTAGCCAATGCAACAGCTAAATTTGCTGAAACAGTAGACTTGCCTACTCCTCCTTTTCCTGAAGAAATTGCAATGATATTTTTTACCTGAGGTAATAATTTCTCCGGCTCAGGACGAGCAAGTCGTTTTGTTTTTACATGTATAAATACCTGAGCTGCTTTATCTGCATACGTCTGCACAGCAGTTTCGGCAGCTTTTACTACTGATTTGATAAACGGATCTGTTGGTTTTTCAAAAATCAAGGAAAATTCAACTTTATTTCCGTCAATACGAATGTCTTCATCAACCATACCCGATTCAACCAAGTTCATTTTGGTTCCAGGATATCTTACTTTTAACAAAGCATCTATTATTAATTTAGGATAAAGCGCCATCGATAATTTACTACTATTTACACAATTACAATTTACTATGCTGCAGATTTAACTCGCTGAGTTGGCCACGATTAAAACTCCGGTATGTATCCTGAGATATTTCAATATCAGGCTCCACTAAATTATGTCGTTCTTCTGCAATGAATTTGAGATATTTAATATTCAGCCCTCGTTCTATCCATTGTTTTTCATAAAATGTTTGGATAGATAAAATTTCATCTGCCACATGCGAGTGGTATAAATCATCTGTTTCGGCCAAAACCGAATAGCTATTTAGTTTTACCATTTCACATGTATATGTATATAAAAACTGACTGTCGGTTTTTAAATGCACAATACCTTCGGGAATCAAAATCTTGCGGTATAGTTTCATGAAACGGGTTGATGTAAGCCGCTTACTTACTTTTCTCATTTGAGGATCGGGAAAGGTCAACCAGATTTCGGCAACTTCACCGGAAGCAAAAAAATGATCAATCAATTCGATGTGTGTACGAAGGAAAGCGGCATTTGTCAAATTTTCGTCTAATGCTTGTTTCGCTCCGGTCCACATTCGCGCTCCTTTTATATCAATTCCGACAAAATTTTTCTCCGGAAACAATTTTGCAAGTCCAACCGTATATTCCCCTTTTCCACAACCAAGTTCTAATACAATGGGATTCTCGTTCTTAAAAAAATCCTTGTTCCATCCTCCTTTTAAATCAAATCCTTTTTCCTTTAATACGGAAAAAGGATATTGAAATACATTAGAATATGATGCCATATCGGCAAATTTCTGCAATTTATTTTTTGCCACTGTAAGAGATTATTTTGTTGTTTGTTATTCGTTATTTGTCAACCAACAACGAATAACCAATAACTAAAGCATTATTTGCAATTATCAAATCCGTAGCCCGGTTGTTGATTACAAACATCAAATGTTTTCCAGTTCGCGTGATTCAACAATGATTGAGGTATCGATCCGGATAATTCATTTCCATCCAAATATAAATATTTCAATGTAGTAATATTTCCGATAGATGCAGGAATACTTCCTGATAAATCATTGCTGGATAATCCCAGTGTAAAGAGTTTTGTTAGATTACCTAATGTCGCAGGTATTTCTCCACTGAACTTATTATATCCAGCAACAAAGTTCTGCAAATTACTCAAATTACCCAATGTAGAAGGAATTTTACCGCTTAACTGATTCTTTTCAATACTGAAATTTACTAATCCGGATAAACCTCCTAAGTCCGACGGGATTTCGCCCGATAATTGATTTTGGTGCAAAAGCAGATTTGTTAATTTTGTCAACTTACCTAAAGATGAAGGAATTTCGCCCGATAATGTATTTTCCTGTAATTCTAAATCAACTAAATTGGTTAAATTTCCTAATTCATTTGGAATATTTCCGGTTAATCCATTTGTAAATAATTTCAATTCGATTAATGATTTCAAATTTCCAATACTTACCGGGATGGAACCTGATAAACCATTATTATTCAGGTATAAATATTGCAATTTGCCTAGATTTCCTATGGAAGATGGAATATTTCCCGACAAACTATTTTCATCAAGTATTAAATATTCTAAATTTGATAATGGACTAAAATCAATTATATTTCCACTGAATTGGTTTGAGGATAAATCCAGTTTCTTTAATGATGGTATTGTTGTAATCACCGATGGAATATTTCCGGTATATTGATTCCCACTTAAATACAATTCCTCCAATCCAAGTTTTGCGATATTCGATGGAATGCTTCCCGATAATTGATTATCTATAAAAGAAATAACTTTCAAATTTGTCAGGTTAACAATATCTCCGGAGATTTCTCCTTTCAGGTTATTATTATTCAAACTTAGAGAAGATACGCGTTGGCCGGTTAATGTTACACCATTCCAGGAAGTCATAGGATCAGAAAGTTTCCATTTCTTTTTCCAATGATCCCCATCCATTGTATTGTAAAAATTAACCAATGTTGTACTGTCGGCTCCCCTTTCTAAATTTATGCCTTCGTCTTGCGTTATAACCAAATCGGTATAAACATTCGAATACGTTTTTGATTGAAAGCGAACTGTTCCTACACGTTTTGTATAAGAATTGGTAACAACTTTCAAAGAGCAATAATTTGCTCCGGAAGCAATTGTGGGTAAAACAATCCATCCATCATCGGAAGTAACAGCCCAATCGCCAACATTAGAAGCGACAATAATATTCAACGTTTTCCCGGAATAAGTTACTGAGGCCGTTGTTTGAGACAACGCAATCATCGGTTTTGCTCCGGTTTGCAATATACGTATTGTATCCTTCCCGGCATCACTTCTTACTGCAATGTAAGAAGAACGGGCTTCTAATCCGGTATTTTTCTTAACGGTTACAGTAGCAGTTACAGATTGTTCTTTGGATGAAGAAGGAGAAATAGATACCCATGAATCGGCAACGCTTGTACTCCATTTATCAGAAGAGTATATCGATACTTCCTGACTGCTTTCGCTTTCAGTAAATGTCAGACGTTTTGTACCTATAGAAAATGAAGTCGTTTCATCATCATCTTTACACCCAACAAAGGTTATACCAACCAAAACTACGTACAGATAAATAAGAATGGATTTTTTTGATAAATTCATTTGTATATCTTTTTTAAATCATACATAACATGTTGTAAATTTTACGCTTGAATAAAACGCTTTTTTACAATTGACTGCAAATGTAATAAATTATAATGTAACGTAATCCGGCTATTTTTATTTTTATGAGAATTATGTGCCGTTTACACATTTTTTAAATGCGCATTGATAGGACATGCGATTTAAAATAAAAAAACTACGGAATAAAACTCCGTAGTTTACTTTTTCATTTTGAATAATGCGTATTATTTTTTGAAATAACGATTATACAAACCTTCAAATCCTTTACCATGGCGAGCTTCATCTTTACACATCTCATGTACTGTATCATGAATAGCATCCAGATTCAATTCTTTTGCGCGAGTTGCAATACGTTTTTTGTCTTCGCAAGCTCCTGCTTCGGCTTCCATACGTTTTTTCAAGTTTGTTTTGGTATCCCAAACCACTTCGCCCAACAATTCAGCAAATTTCGAAGCATGTTCGGCTTCCTCCCACGCATAACGTTTGAATGCTTCCGCAATTTCGGGATAACCTTCACGATCGGCCTGGCGGCTCATTGCCAAATACATTCCGACTTCGGTACATTCACCCATAAAATGCGCGTTCAACCCTTCCAACACTTCAGCATCAACGCCTTTAGCCACACCCAAACGATGTTCATCACAAAATTGCAAGGCGCCTTCCGTTTCCACCATTTCTTTAAACTTGGCTTTAGGTTGTTTACATTGAGGGCAAAAATCAGGAGCTTCCGCTCCTTCGTGCACGTATCCACAAACTGTGCAAATAAATTTCTTGTTCATTGAGTTTAAATTTAAATTAATATAGTTTATTGATATTTAGTTCTTTTGACAATCTTTACATTCTCCTTTATAATAAACTTGACATTCTGTAATCTGAAAATCTCTGGAATCCGGCATGGGTATTTTATTCAAATTATCCTGATTTTCTAATGGTATATCTAAAATTTTCCCACATTTTGTACATCTGAAATGTGCGTGAGTAGATAAGTCACCATCATAACGGACATTCTTTTCATCTATATTCAATGATTGAATTACGCCGGAATCCGACAATAATTTGAGCGTATTATATACTGTTGTTTTAGATAACGTAGGAATAGACGGACTCAGTTCATTAAAAATCATATCAGCTGTAGGATGATTTTTATATTCCAGTAGATATTTCATTACTTCTATTCGTTGTAGTGAAGGCTTTACATTATAACTCAGAAGTTTATTTTTTACTTGATTAATTGTATTCATTATAAAATTGTAATTATTACAAATTTAATTTGAGTACAAAGATATAAAATTAGTTGAAACTGGCAAACCAAGTCGGAAAAGTATTCAAATGAATAATTCCCTTTTTAGCAAACTTTATTATCGATAAGATTGTTAATATAAAAATCATAATAAGTTAAAGAAATGAATACAGATTTTATAAACTCAAAAGACGAAAGAGTGAAATTGACCAATATTGTTGGTGAAACGAAGAAAATAATTGAAGAAGAAGTAGATTCTGAGAAAGAATCACATGCTCATCCGGTTACAGATACAGAAGTAAAAAAAGCAGTGGAAAGAATTAATCCCGATCCAAATAGCTTGAAAAGCCGAGGATAAAAAATGTACATATTTCATTCGACAAGTCCTAATTAGCCGTTATAGGTTAATTAGGACTTATCTTTTGTTAATATGAGATTTGCTATTTTAAATGATAAAAATATGTTCTTTTGTGTATATTTGCATAATCTTTAGTAGAGGTTTTGCATATAACTTAACTAACAAATAATCATGAATTTTCCATTAGAATTGAAGTACACTAAGGAACACGAATGGATTCGTGTTGAAGGTGATGAAGCGTATGTAGGCATTACCGATTACGCTCAAAACGAGTTAGGCGAAATCGTTTTCGTAGATATTTTTACAGAAGGTGAAGATGTTGAAGAAAATGATGTATTTGGAAGTATTGAAGCGGTAAAAACTGTTTCGGATTTATTTATGCCTGCATCGGGAAAAGTTTTGGAAGTAAATCCCGAACTCGAAGATCATCCGGAATTAGTAAACAGCGACCCGTATGGAAAAGGTTGGATTATTAAGGTCAAATTATCGGAAAATATTTCCGGGTTGCTTTCGGTAGATGAATACACATCATTTTTAAATTTATAATTGCTCAAGATAAATGGTTCCAGTTGTAAGTATAATTATGGGAAGCACGTCCGACCTTCCTGTTATGGAAAAAGCTGCAAAATTGTTGGATGAATTCGAAATTCCATTCGAAATAAATGCGCTGTCTGCACACCGGACTCCAGCTGAAGTAGAACAGTTTGCAAAAAATGCTTCATCAAGAGGAATAAAAGTAATCATTGCTGCTGCCGGAATGGCGGCGCATCTTCCCGGAGTAATTGCCTCAATGACAACACTTCCGGTTATTGGTGTTCCGATTGACGCTTCCTTAGGCGGAATGGATGCGTTATTGGCTATTGTACAAATGCCTCCCGGAATACCTGTTGCGACTGTTGGTGTAAATGCATCTTTAAATGCCGCTATTTTATCCATACAGATGATTTCGGCAAATGATACTGCTTTACAACAAAAGCTAGTTTCTTATAAGGAAGGTTTGAAAAAGAAAATTGTTCAGGCAAACGAAGAATTATCCAAAGTAAGTTATAAGTTTAAAACGAATTGATTATCGTTTGATAAACGATAATCAAAAAAGGTCTTTTTAACTGCAAAGAGCGAAAAATATCGCATTCTTTGCAGTTTTTATTTTTGACAACTATCCTTCAATACAATTACCGATTCGGGCCCCATATTGAACAATAAGTCTATAATGCTAAGATTGGGTTGAAATCCAAATTTAGTATCAAACACCTGATAATACGATTTTGGAGTAAAGTTAGTATCTATTTCGACGGATTTCTTCGGATGAATAATTTCCCGGAAATCATATTCATTTTCCGAAAAATCTGTTTTATATATTTGCGAATAAGAGACTTGAACATCTATGGATAATAACTCACAAATCAGTTCTCGTAACGCTTCATTGAAATCGAAAAGGAATGTATATTTTTTTTCAAAAAAAGGAAGAAAATCATCTTTGTAATATTCAAAAAAAGGAGTTGAATTATAAGCCGATATAATTGCATTCCAATGCAAATGCCGCCAGTTTCCATGTTCGGAAAGCCGGATATCTTTATCAGTTTGCTTTACATCTATTTTCTCAATGGGAAGAGATAATACCATCGGGCCATTGGCAGCCCCGATTATACAACGGTTACGGTAGGTTTGTTTGATGTAATTGGAATTCTGTTCGATAAATACACTTTCAAAAGAAATTAATTTGCAATAATATAGCACAGGAGCCAAATAAGCTGTTGTCAGATAACAGATTGCCATTACCGTATCTTTTGAAATCCACGGTTCCAGATTCGTTCGGCTTTGCCAATTATATGAGTTTCGGGTACAAATGCCGCAACATTTACTTCTACATATTTTGCCCGGTTGTCGGGAAGCATCCAATAGTAATCCTTGGTAAATTCAAATGACTCAACTTCCTCTCCATCAATCCACAAAGCATTATCTTCATATTTGGCTTCTTTACCTTCAATTGCCGTAATAATAGGCAAATAAACGTAATAATTTTCGTCGTTTATTTCAATTTTCTCTCCTTTCGATGGAACTATAAATTCATACGTAGGACGCAATACATTTATCTGAATAGTACCGTCAATTTCCTGCTTCAACAAAAAAGTCTCGTAACGGCTAAGCAATCGCACATTAAGGCTATCAACAGTTGTAACTCCTCTATCAGGTATTTGCAGGTGCTTCATTTCTCCGGTTATCAAATCTTCATTAATTTTTTCATAATAATACGGTTCTACAACATTCGGACTTTGCACCAATGCTTCATTATTCACATACAGCATATTATCTCTAAAAGCCAATGTATCTCCAGGTAAAGCTAAACATCTGCTTATTGATATTTTTCGTTTATCAATAGGTAATTGCAGATTATTAATCGGGTCATTAAAAATAACTACATCATTTTTACTAACCTTCTTTTCGAAAAAGCGTTTATAAGGAAATTCTAAAGCGGTAGAATAGGACTTCATTCCTAAAATAGAATCCTGAACAAAGGGAATACTTAATACCGTCATTGGCAAACGTATTCCATAACTGAGTTTATTTACAAAGATACGGTCACCTTCCAACAAGGTATTCTCCATGCTGCATACAGGAACACGGTATGATTCGACAAAAAAAGTACGCAAAAACCAGGCTATAAGTAAAGCTATAAGAATTGTCTTAACCCAAAACCAGATATTTTTTGATTGCATAAAATTCAGTTTTTGACATGATTTTCAAATAATATTGACTGACAAATGAAAAACAAAAAAACATCTTTTTGATGATTAATCGTATATGGTACTATCAAAGTATTCCGTAAGATACCATTTGCCTCCTATTTTATAAAATTTCATACGGGAAAGCAGTTCCGATTCGACCCAACCTATATCAAAAGTTGCAGATAATTCTGTTTTTTCTGTCCAATCGGCAAAAGCACCCTCTTTATCGGGCTTGTAAACAGAAAGAAGATCCTTTGTAATAAATTTCCAGTTTTCGCTATTCATAGGAATTTCACTGATACAAACATTCTCGAAGACATCATAACTCGGACTTTCCTCAGAGCAATTTTCATGCATTTTATATCGATGACTTCCAACCGGAAATTTAACTCTAGACAATTGAAATTCTTTATCTGCACAAAACTTGTCGATAAAAGTATCCAAATCTTTATCTTCTTCTTGATTTCCCTCAATATGAGAACTAGAACTCTTTTCTTCTGCCGATTTATTTTTATTACACGACATACAGAAAAGGAGCGATATGCTAAATAACAATATAAAATTCTGTTTCACAACAACTCTGTATAAAAGTTATTAATCTGCTTTTACTCTTGTAAATAATCTGTTCCAACGAATTTTTCCATCAAACCATCCTCTGTCTTTATCCAATGATAACCAAACTAGCATTGGTTTTCCTACAATATGGTCTTCCGGAACAAATCCCCACGAACGTGAATCTGCCGAATTATGACGGTTATCACCCATCATCCAGTAATAATTCATTTTGAATGTATAGGTTGTCGACGGTTTATCATTGATGAAGATTTGTCCGTTTCTCACTTCCAGTTTATTATCTTCATAATTCTTGATAACACGCTCATAAATAGGTAAATTATCTTGATTTAATGTAATAGTCGTTCCTTTTCTCGGAATCCAAATCGGACCATAATTATCTACTGTCCAAGCTTTTTTATACCATAATGGATACGTTTGTCCATACATATCATTATGAAAAACTTCGACCTTTTTTATAAAACGGAAATTCTTTATTTTTTCTAAAGATTCTTGAGTCAAAGGAAGTATATACGTAGAAAAGAGCCCTGTAGAATCCGGATAAAAACCATTACGAAGCAAATACTCTTTATCATTAACCATCCGTTGGTCTTCATTGCTTACACTTAGTTTCCGGAAATTTTCTTCCGAAATGCGAGTTCCATCTGTTTGAACAAGATAATTCAATTGCATCATTTTAGGATTCTTCATTTTTGCACCATTAACATACAATTGATTATCAACAATCTGAATTGAATCTCCCGGCAATCCGACACAACGTTTTACATAATTCTCGCGCCTGTCAACCGGGCGATATACAATATCTCCAAACACTTGTTTATTATTCCTTACAACTTTTTCTCCCATATTGAATAATTCGTCATAAGAAACATCATCTAATTGTGGATATCTACCGGTCATATTTGCATAATAACCGATACCTTCGCCTACACAAATAGAATAATAATCAGAGTCTTGTTTTTTCAATACAACCGTATCTCCTGCAGGAAAGTTAAAAACCACAATATCATACCGTTGAATTGTGTCTGGCCCGGCTAAACGTTTATATGGCCATTGAGGCCAGTCAATATAGGACTTACAATCAAGTATCGGCAATGTATGTTGCGCTAACGGAAATGACAACGGCGTATTAGGAACCCTTGCTCCATAATTATATTTTCCGACAAACAGAAAATCACCAACCAACAATGTTTTTTCCAACGAAGAACTTGGAATCTGATAATTTTGAAAGAAAAATATATTGATAAAATATACGGCTATCAACGCAAAAAGGATGGCATCGACCCATTCCATTACTTTTCTGACTTGCTTGTTTTTCGACTTTTTCCAGAATCCCCAAGGGATATATTTCGAAATATAAATATCAAAAATAAAAGGAACTGCAATCAATAGCCACAAATTGCCAATCCAGATAGTCCAAAGAATATATAAAATGATAATAATGAAAACTTTTATCCAATTGGATTTAGGCGCTTTCTGAAGACGTTCTTTAAAACTCATATATTGGTTGTTAGTTTGTTGTTATTTGGGAGTTTGTTGTTTATTCTTTATTAGAATTTTAACATATCTTTCATTGTAAAAAAGCCTTTTTTTCCACAAAGGAATTCTGCAGCAACCACAGCTCCCAAAGCAAAACCTTTTCGGCTTTTGGCATAATGCGAGATCTGAATATTATCGACATCTGAATCGTACGTAACAATGTGATGCCCGGCTTCTTCTCCTTTTCTATACGAAGTTATTTTTATTTCTTCCGAATTTGTTTCCTCTGCTTCTTTCCACGATTTCTTCCGATCAATATTATTCAATATACCTTCGGCTAACGAAATTGCCGTTCCGCTGGGAGAATCGAGTTTATGAATGTGGTGAATTTCCTCCATGTTTACATCGTACATGGGAAAATCATTCATTATTTTAGCCAAATATTCATTTACGGCAAAAAAGATATTTACGCCTAAACTATAATTTGAAGCATAAAAGAATGTTTGTTGCCCGTTGTCACAAGCTGCTTTGATTTCGGGCAAGTTTTCTAACCAACCGGTTGTTCCAGCTACCACCGGAACATGTTGAGCAAAGCATTGACGATAATTATTCAATGCACTGTTTGGCATTGTAAATTCAATTGCAACATCGGCAGAGCGAAAAGCATCCGAATCAAAATCATCGTAATTATTTACATCAACTATGGAAACAATCTGATGTCCTCGTTTCAACGCAATTTCTTCAATTGCCTTTCCCATTTTTCCGTAGCCAACAAGCGCGATCTTCATACAAATTAAGAATTAAGAATTAAGAATTAAGAGTTTATAACTATTGTAAAATCTCAATAACCAATTAAGAATATACTTTGATATAATCCTTAATTTTTAACTCTTAATTCTTAATTACAAAGATTATATCTCGCAAAGGTACAATAAAAAAAGATTCCAAGATTCAATATATATATTTTTGAATCTTGGAATCTTATATTTACAAGATGTGATCTATTTTAACTCTCTCCTATTTTACTTGTTACCTTTTACTTATTAACTCTACAAAGGATATTCTTCAAAAGCATACAACACGGTTGACAAATAACGTTCGCCGGTATCAGGCAATAAGGCAACAATATTTTTACCTTTATTCTCAGGTCGTTTTGCCAATTCCAATGCTGCAAATGCTGCCGCACCGGAAGAAATTCCCACCAATAATCCTTCTTTGGTGGCTAATTCACGACTTGTTCGAATTGCATCGTTATCATCTACACCAATTACTTCGTCAACTACATCCGGATGATATGTTTTCGGAATAAATCCGGCACCAATTCCCTGAATTTTATGCGGACCCGGATTTCCACCCAAAAGTACCGGCGATGCATTTGGTTCTACTGCAACGATTTTTACATTCGGATTATGTTGTTTCAGCCCTTCTCCTACTCCACTAATTGTTCCTCCGGTACCAACTCCGGCTACAAAAATATCGACTTTACCATCCGTATCCCGCCAAATTTCTTCGGCTGTTGTTTTTTTATGAATTGCCGGATTTGCCGGATTCTCAAATTGTTGCAGAATTACGGCTCCGGGTATTTCTTTTTGTAGTTCATTTGCTTTTGCAATCGCTCCTTTCATTCCTTCCGAACCGGGTGTAAGTTCCAGTTTTGCACCTAAAGCTTTCAATAGATTCCGCCGCTCCGAGCTCATGGTTTCAGGCATGGTAAGAATTAATTTATAACCTTTACTTGCTGCTACAAAAGCTAATCCAACTCCGGTATTTCCACTGGTTGGTTCAATAATTACACTTCCCGGTTTTAAAACTCCTTTCGACTCTGCATCTTCTATCATGGCAAATGCAATACGATCTTTTACACTTCCTGCCGGATTAAAATATTCTAATTTGAATACTATATTGGCATCTATTTTATTTGTTTTGATAAAATTAGATGGAGATAATAACGGGGTATTACCTATTAAGTCGGTTAATTTTGTTGCTATTTTTGACATGATTTCAATATTTTATTTTCATACGTTATTTTTTATTTTTACATTTTGGTCGTATGGAATTCCTGAAAGGACAGGACATCACGAATTCCTTTGAAAATTATCTATTCATGAGTAAACTCGCATCAACTATCATTGCCTTTGGTGAAAGCTTTTTCATGCTCGTTTTCAATGATTATTTATTTGTAAGACATAACAAAGATATTCACCAACAAGTAACATTACAATAACATAATTATGGTATTTTACGTATTGCCTCTTCGATACTTCCATAATTGATAGGAATTTATCAGATTTTGCCATACAACATAAGACGCAGGAGCAATGGCTACAAGCGGATTAAAAAAAGTATTAGCCATCCAAATGGCAAGAATTGTATTCTTTTGTCCAAGTCCTTGTCCTCCAACAATTTTATTTCCGTATTTCTTTCCTAAAAGCCAACCTGTTAAGAATTGAAGTACACAAACAAATGCAGCACCCAAAGCAATCCAAACAACATGCAGAAGAAGTGTATTATTTTCTTCTACTATTCCTATCACTTTTGATGTTGTATTGGCCATTACAATCGTGAGCGCCATAGCCCATAACCAAAAGGAATATATCTGTTTTTCACGTAATTGATTATGAATTTTCGGGGTAACTTTTTTCAGGATAAACGATAAAACAAAAGGCCCAAGTAGCAAAGGCATTACTTTGCTGCAAATAGTTAGAAATGCTTGAATAAAGCTTACATCTCCTCCTCCGGCTGTTAAATTATGCGCTCCAAAAGCCGAAAAAATACACGGTGCAACAAATGCAATTAATAAATTGCTAAAAATGCTATACGTTGCCATACTAACAATACTACCTCCCAAAAGTCCAACAATGACAGGAGATGAAGTTGCTGCCGGCGCCAACATACAAAGCATACTTCCTTCCGCCAAATCGGAACCGAACGGTTTGAGAATAAAATATATCAGCAAACATCCAACAAGTTGAACACCACTCAACCATAAATGGAGCGGTTCCGGCCTGATATAACGAATAGATACCCTGCAATATGTAATTAAAAGCATGAGAAAAAGCAGGTATGGTGTAAGAAAAAATGCCCATGAAATAAAACTGTGAAAAACAATACCTACAATCATGCAAATGAAAAGAGCATTCTTTTCGAAAGACTTTAATATACTACGAAATCTAGACATTTTTTATGGCAACTTTTATATAAAATTATAGCAATCAGGAATAATGGATTCGTATTATATAGATTATATTAAATAATTACCCAAATGAATTTTATAATTAATTGATATAATGCTATTTATGAGTCTAATTTGGGTAATTTCCTCTTCAAAACTATATAAAATGCAAAAATAACCATTATTATCAAGCTTTCTTCTTTTTTAAATTTGGCAAAAACACTGTAATCAAACCAATTAATGGCAGATAAGCACAAACTTGATATACATACTCTATGCTTGTTTTGTCTGCCAGTTTTCCAAGTAAAGCCGAACTGATTCCTGCAATTCCAAATGCAAAACCAAAGAAAAAGCCGGCAATTGTTCCTAATTTTCCGGGAACTAATTCCTGTGCATATACCAAAATTGCCGAAAAAGCAGAAGAAAGAATTAATCCGATGCAAATGCTCAATATGATTGTCCAGAAAAGATTTACGTGAGGCATTAATAAGGTAAACGGAGCAACTCCCAAAATAGAGAGCCAAATTACATATTTACGCCCGATCTTATCACCCAACGGACCACCGATAAATGTTCCCAATGCAACTGAAAATAAGAATATAAATAGGAATATTTGAGAATGCTGAATAGAAACTCCGAATTTATGCATCAAGTAAAATGTATAATAACTGCTAATGCTTGATGTATACACATATTTCGAAAAAACAAGCATTAATAAAATGAAAAAAGTAAATGCTATTTTTCCTTTCGAAAGTCCGTTTTCGGCTGCAGCTTTGCGGGCTTCTGATTTTGGTTTGATAAGATATAAATGATTTTTATACCAACGGCTTATCTTCAGCATTACTAAAATGCAAACCAATGCTACCAAAGAAAAACAAACAATGCTTTTTTGCCCGAAAGGAACAATTATTAATGCTGCCAATAGTGGTCCGAATGAGCCGCCAAAATTACCTCCAACCTGAAATACCGATTGGGCTAATCCCGGCTTTCCTCCCGATGCCATATAAGCCAACCGGGAAGCTTCGGGATGAAATACAGAAGAACCGATTCCTGTCAACGAAACAGCGATCAACACTGCCGGAAAAGTGTTTGCAAAAGCCAAACAAAACAACCCTATCAAAGTAAAACACATTCCGATTGGCAATGAATACGGTTGAGGTTTTTTATCGGTAAACCATCCTACAAGTGGTTGAAACAATGATGATGACAACTGAAACGTAAGCGTTATCAATCCGATTTGTGAAAAATTAAGATGCAACGAATCTTTTATTATTGGATAAATAGCCGGAATCAACGATTGCAACGTATCATTCGACAAATGGGAAAAGCTTAATGCCAATAAAACGGAAAAAGCTGTTCCTCCGGCTAAACTTGTACTTAGTTTTAATCTACGCATCATTGTTATAAATATACAAGTAGACGAGTTAACAAGTTGGCATTTTACCAATGCTTGTCGACTCGTCTACTGATTTATTGGTTAATTATTTAAATAGAAAGAATTCTTAATGTTTCAAGTAATTCTCTATTAATCGGTTTATCGTTTTTAATCGCTTTGGAAAAAGGAACGTACACAATATTATCATTCTGGATTCCTGTCATAATATTACGCTGTCCGTCAAGCAAAGCGTCAACAGCTGCCGCACCCATACGGCTTGCTAGAATACGATCGTTTGCAGAAGGTGAACCTCCACGTTGAATATGTCCAAGAATTGTTACCCGCACATCATACTGAGGATATTCCTTTTTCATGCGTTCGGCAAGTCCCATAGCTCCACCTGTAATTTCGCTTTCGGCAACCAAAACAATACTACTGTTTTTTGATTTACGGAATCCGTTTTTAATCAATAGTTCCAATTGGTCAACTTCCGTTGCGATTTCAGGAATAATTGCCGCTTCAGCTCCGGAAGCAATTGCTCCGTTCAATGCTAAGAATCCGGCATCACGTCCCATCACTTCAATAAAAAATAACCGGTCGTGAGATGTTGCTGTGTCTCGGATTTTATCCACCGCTTGCATAATTGTATTCAAAGCAGTATCATATCCAATAGTCGTATCAGTACCGAATAAATCATTATCAATCGTACCGGGAATTCCAACGATCGGATAATTAAATTCTTCGCTAAAAACACGAGCTCCGGTCAACGTTCCGTCTCCTCCGATTACTGCCAATGCATCGATTTTCTCTTCCTGTAATTTATTGTAGGCTACTTCACGTCCTTCAGGAGTCTGAAATTCAGCACAACGTGCTGTTTTCAATATTGTTCCGCCTTGTTGGATTATATTACTTACATTTTGAGTTTTAAAAGGAACAATTTCACCGGTTATCAAACCTTTATATCCTCGATAAACAGCTTTTACTTCTAAGCCATTGTATATGGCCGCACGGGTTACAGCACGAATGGCTGCATTCATTCCCGGAGCATCTCCTCCGGATGTTAACACACCTATGCATTTAATTTTTCTTTCTGTCATAATTTTATAAAATAAAACGGTGCAAAGGTATGAATAAATCCACACATGCGGATGAAAACCAGTGTTACAAATTTGATAAATTAAATTTGATTCACAGTCTTTAAAATAGAAACAAGCAAATTAATGATTCTATTTTTCATTAATTTGCTTGTTCTTATAAAAAAATATTTTACGTCTATTACATGCAAGGTATCTTTTGAATACGAAGAGCATGCCGTCCACCTTCAAAAGGAGTTTCCAGAAACGTTGAAACAATCTCTAAAACTTCTTGTTCAGTGAGGAAACGGGCCGGTAAAGTCAAAATATTAGCATCATTATGCGCCCTGCATAAACGGGCTATTTCAGGAGTCCAGCAAAGAACAGCCCGAACACCTTGATGTTTGTTCAATACAATATTGATACCATTTCCTGTTCCGCAAAGGGCAATACCCGGATAACAATCTCCATTTTCCACAGCCAACGCCAATGGATGTCCAAAATCGGGATAATCAACACTTTCAGTTGAATATGCTCCAAAATCTTTGTAAATATATCCATTGCTATCCAACCAATCCATTATTCTTTGCTTTAGTTCAAATCCTGCATGGTCGGATGCTATTCCAATTACTTTAGTTTCCAACGTTTTTCAAAGTTATGAGTTATGAGTTATGAGTTATGAGTTATGAGTACAAGGTGAAATGCTCCAACTTGTAACTCGTAACCTGTAACTCGTAACTCGTAACTTTTTTATTTACGAATAAATTCTATTACATTATTATAAACTGTTTCGGCTGTATATCCGAATTTTTCATCCAATACTTTGAATGGAGCCGAATATCCGAAATGGTCTAATCCTTGTACAGTTCCGTTTTTGCCAACCAAGCGATACAATGTAGAAGGTAATCCGGCTGTCAAGCCGAAAACAGGAGCATTTTCAGGAATTACTTCTTCTTGATATGACATCGGTTGATTAAAAAACAATCCTTCCGAAGGTGCCGAAACAATCTGTACTTTCAATCCTTTGCGTTCGGATAATAATGCCGCAGCATCGACTAATGTCGCGACCTCCGAGCCATTCGCTAATAAAACAATATCCGGATTAGTTGCTTTTTGTACAATATAAGCTCCTTTAGCCGATTGCAAAGCCTCATTATATCTATTGCCGGATGCAGCAGGGAGATCTTTAATATTCTGACGGGAAAGAATCAATGCTGTAGGAGTTTGAATATTTTCCATCGCTAATTTCCAAGCAACAGAAGTTTCCAAAACATCAGCCGGACGAAGCACCAACATGCTATTTTGTCCATGATGATTTTTCAATTGTTCCATCAAGCGAATTTGCGCTTCTTGTTCTACCGGTTGATGCGTAGGTCCATCCTCTCCTACCCTGAAAGCATCGTGTGTCCAGATATATTTTACCGGAAGTTGTTGCAACGCAGCTATACGCACAGCCGGTTTCATATAATCGGAAAATACAAAAAATGTTCCGCAAGCACAGATAACGCCGCCATGTAAAGCGATACCGTTCATTACAGAAGCCATTGTTAATTCACAAACTCCGGCTTGCAAAAATGCTCCTGAAAAATCGCCGTTGGTAAAGGCGTGTGTATTTTTCAAGAATCCATCGGTTTTATCTGAATTGGCAAGATCGGCAGAAGCAACAATCATATTTTCAACTTGTTTAGCCAAAACACCTAATACAGTTGATGAAGCCGCACGAGTTGCTTGTCCCGGTTTTTGCTCAATTGCGGCATAATCAATCGCCGGAGCTTCTTTTGAAAAGAATTTTTTCAATTTAGCAGCCAATTCGGCATTTCCTGATTCCCATTTCGTTTGTTCCGCGTATTTAGCTTCTACAATTTTTTGTAATTCAGCATCACGTTTAGCATAAAATTCTTTTACATCCGGGAATATTTGGAAAGGATTTTCGGCATTTCCACCTAAATTCTCTATTGTTTTTGAAAATGATGCTCCGGCTTCACTCAGTGGCATTCCATGCGTAGCACATTGCCCTTCGTAACATGAGTTATCATCTTTCACAACCCCTTTACCCATGATGGTTGTACCGATAATAATTGTCGGACGTTTGCTTTCGGCGTTTGCTTTTGCTAATGCTTCGCGAATTTCCTGTGCATCATTTCCTTTAACTTGCAGCACATTCCATCCCCAAGCCTCGTATTTTTTTGCCGTATCTTCTGTTGTAACTTTATCCGTATTTGTAGAAAGTTGTACACCATTGCTATCATAGAACATAATCAGGTTGCTCAACCCCAAAAATCCGGCTAATCTTCCAGCACCTTGAGATATTTCTTCCTGAACTCCTCCGTCGGAAATAAAAGCATACGTTTTATGCGTCATCCAGTTTCCAAAGCGGGCAGCAAGAAAACGTTCGGCAATAGCAGCACCAACAGCCATTGTATGTCCTTGTCCAAGCGGACCTGATGTATTTTCGATTCCTCGTTTTATATCCACTTCGGGATGTCCGGGAGTTGGGCTCCCCCATTGACGGAATTGAGATAATTCATCCATTGTAAACTTTCCGGTCAATGCCAAAACCGAATACAACATCGGCGACATGTGCCCCGGATCCAAAAAGAAACGGTCTCTGTTTATCCATTCCGGATTTTTTGGATCATATACCAAGAATTCTGAAAACAATACATTGATAAAATCAGCGCCACCCATTGCTCCGCCGGGATGTCCTGATTTAGCCTTTTCTACCATTGAAGCAGAAAGAATGCGGATATTATCGGCCGCACGATTCATAATTTTGATGTCGTTCATATTGTAAGTGTGTTAATTTCGAAAACGCAAAAGTAACATTTAAAGCCTAATAATAAAAGCTTTTGCACATACTTAAATTATCAAATTGTATTGAAAAATAAGTTCCAATTGCCATCATTTACCTTTGAAAAACAAGAAGATGTTATATGATATTGTATTTTTGATAGTTGAAAAATCTTTTTTTACTTTTGTTAAAAATATACATTAAATCATCATAAATAAACTATTTAGCAAAGCAATCTCAACGTTATGATTCATGACATTTTGATATTTGTGGGGTATTTTGATTGGGTTGTGATATTCATATTAATTTTCTTGAATATAAAATATTGGAATTCTGACAAATATATCTCCGGTTGTTTACTTCTTCCTACCTTTGGATTGGTATTACCTATTCTTTCAATAATAATGGAATTTGCAATAAATAGTCCAAAAAAAGGAGAAGTATTTGACAGTTTTACTATGTTGTATGTTTATTTCAGATTTCCTTTATATTGGATTCTATTTCTCATTCAGTATATGATTCTAAAAATCAGAGGTTAAATCTGTCACTTTAAGTAATCAAGTCTCGACAGCAAAATGTTATTTGTTATACCATTTTAATCGGATCAAAATATGAAATTTTCTATTTTTTATCTGTGCTTATTTTTGTTCCCATCTGCTTTAGTTGCCCAGCAATCCTATACAATTCGCGGAACTGTTGTAGACGAAAATGGGAAACCGCTAACATTTGCATCTATTTTTCTTTTGCAGTCAAAGAAAGGAACTGTTTCAAACAGCGAGGGTAATTTTTTGTTGGATATAAAAACAGAAAATGATATTCTAACAGTTTCTTATTTAGGCTATGAAACATTTTCCGAGAAAATAACTCCTCAAACAAAAACGCTGAAAATCCAATTAAAACAAAGCTCCATTCAGTTAGAAGAAGTAACTGTAAATAGCATTTCTGCTCAGGATTTGCTAAAATCCGCCATAAATAAAATTCCCGATAATTATGAGCAAACTCCATTCCTGAGTAAAACCTATTACCGTGGAAAAGCGCTTGAAAACGGCGAAATAATATACATACAGGAAGCAGCTTTAGATATTATAAAATCGTATAAAAAAGGATCTAAAGACAATTATTTCCTGATAAAAAACAGAAACTTCAGATTCAACCCCGAAGATGACTTAACGTATCGAGGAATTGGCGGTCAATACGATTATGTAGGCAATGCCAATAAAGAATTTAATAATAAGTTTTTTCGGGACAACGATATAAGTTATCTGTCTATTACTACTTTCGATAACAGGCAGGTGCATGTTCTATCTGCTTGCCTCAAGAAAAGCCATAAAGATTATGAAAAGAGAAATTATGAAATGAAAATATATATTGATTCAGAAGATTTGGCTTTTGTTCGTTTTGATTATAAGCGAGGAAATATTGCCGAAATTAGCGCACAATATAAAAAAATAGGCGAAAAGTATTTTTTGATAAACGGGCGTCAAGTTTACACAAAAAGTATAATGGAAATTTATAAGGACGAACTAACGAGAAGAGTAATTTATGGGGAATCAAATATGATTACTACTGACATTATTCATACTTTTTCTAAAAAAGATATTAAGGGCGCTTCTGTTAATAATGAAAAATACTTGGAAACATATCCAGCACAGCCGAAAGATACGTTGTTTTGGAAAGAACATTATGGCATTTTACCCGATTCGACTGTTAGCAAAGCAATACAAATGTATGAAGAAAAGTAAAAAGTAAAAGGTAAAATACTGGAAAATTACATTTTATGATATTTCTGCCGTGGCGAGGGTTCAACTTTTTTTATCGTGAAAAATACTAAAAACATGCATATTTTCACGGTTACTTTTCCTAAATCCCCTAACAATAAAAAATCTGTTACTTTTAGGGAATTGCGACTCAAGGCCGCAATGATACGTTTTTCATCAATGGAGTTTTAGAAGCCTTCCTACCAGTGTCAATATGAATAATTTCAGGTTACCTTATTAAAAGCATGCTTTTTACCTATTACCTATTACTTTTTACCTTCATTTTAAACATCTTGTAAATAACAAAACTTACCTCAACGGAATTTCTTCCGGATATGTAGGGACAAAATTCGGAGACGCTTTCGGATAAGAAAATTTAAAATCAAAATAATCATTGAAAGTCGTTTGATTTAAACTTGGGTAAAAGCCAATTTTCAATTCAAGCGTTCTGATTACAAGCATGTCATTTCGAATACGAATACCAAAACCTATTCCATTCGTATAATTATTGGAAGAAAATAAGTTTTTATATCCAATCCATCCAAAATCAAAAAAAGTATAAAACATAAATTTAAATCCTACCAGATTTATGGGCGAGAACATATCATTTTCGATATTAATAATCAGGCGTTCTGTTCCCGGAGCATCCCGAAAAGAAGCTGATGTCCTCAGATTGGTAAGTTCGGTAAAATAAATAGAATTATTAAAAACTGATACCGGATTCAATACTTTTGTATAATCTACATTTACAAAGTGCCGAAACCGAAATTTTCCCCATTTTTGTAAAGGGGAAAAATATTCGCTACTCAATTTCAAAACACCTTCATACATTTCGTCTTTGTTGAAATGAGAAGAAACAGCTCCGGAAACATAAAAATTGCCGGCTTTGAATTTTCTCCCTGCCGATGCGCTGAATGAAGAATAAAAGCCATCTCTATATTGAGGAAGTTGGTTATATCCAACTTGAAATGACAAATTATACCCGTGGGCTATATCCTCCGTAACACCAAAACTATGAATAAGATGTTCCCGATAATATGCTTGTTTATACAAACTCGCCTGAAATAAAAAAGAACGGCTTTTTGCGTATTTATACGGCACTAAAAATCCCTCAGGTAATGTTATCGCTTCATATTCCGGTATTTGTTCAAAATACCTCCCGGCAAAAGCCAATCTTTTTACAGCATCCTTTGTTGAGAGAGTAAAAGCTCTTCCAAGGGAAACAGAAAAAACTTTATTTCTGTCGGCCGAAATCGAATCCCATCCAACCACATCCGGCCGTTCAAAGAGATTATCAAAGCTTATCTGTCCAAAATAATCGAGCGTAGGTTGCAATGGTCGCTCAATCGATGCATAAAACCGGCGTTCTCTTATATCATCTAAATATGCTACTTGAAAATTAGTAAAAGAACGAAAGGGATTCCGATATAAATAATCGAAACCATATCCCCATTGTTGGGAATATTCCTTTTCATTTATTAAATCAAGTTCGATGCGATTACCTACTCCCATTATGTTCTTATCATAAATATTCATATCGAGAGTAGTACCTGTCCAATTGGTAACCTCAAGCCCAAGTGTCCAACTATCTCTTACGATTACATGAACAATTACTCTATCTATTAATGCAATCTCTTCAATCCAAATCCGCGCATCATTGATATACCCCAATTTTCTCAAATAAGTTTCTGTTTCTGCTACTATAACAGGATTTACCTTCTCCCCTTCCTTAAACTGCAAATTATTACGAACAATAAATTTCCGTGTTTTTACATTTGCATCATTAAATATCTTGTCGATACCTTTGGATGGAATATAAAAAGGATTACTTATATCAGTCCCAAAAGGATCCAATACAATAATATCTATCCGTTCAATTATTTTCCCTTCGAATTGTTTGTAATCTTGTTCGATAAGAAGATTATCGGAAGAAGAGGGTGGCCTGATAATTATATTATATATTCCTTTTCCTATTTTAGAAGTCGCTTTTTCTTCCATCCTCTTGTAAAAGTCTGGTAATATCTGGATGGATGTATCTGCAATTTCAACATTTTTGTTCGTCATAAACGAAACAGAATCCTTTTGTTCGACAATCCCTTTTTTGAGCTTATCAAAAACATTGTTCTTTGCCTCTTGCTTCTGAGCAGGTAAATGTTGTGACATTAAAAAGAACAAACCTATAACAAAGATAAAAAAAGTAGGTTTTGTGATTCGTCTTTTCATTTCTATGCTTTTTCGAAACACAAATATAACCAAAAAAAGCTGTACGCTTTTTCGAACATACAGCTTTTTAATAGAAGTTATCGGAAGTAATCGGAAGTTACCGGAATTCTGATAACTTCTTAAAAATTAAAGGTCAAAAGCAGCTTTTACTTTATCTACATAATCCAATTTTTCCCAAGTGAAAAGTTCAACTTCTTTTACAATAGGTTCAGGATTATAGCGTGATTTAAAGGTTTTTGTTACCACTTCCGGTTTTCTTCCCATGTGGCCATATGCCGCAGTTTCGGAATAAATCGGGTTTCTTAGTTTCAATCGCTCCTCAATTGCTTTCGGACGCATATCGAATAATTTGGCAACTTTTTCGGCAATTTCTCCATCATGTAATTTTACTTTTGATTTTCCGTACGTATTTACATAGATATTAACCGGTTCTGCTACACCGATTGCATACGAAACCTGCACCAAAATTTCATCAGAAACTCCTGCTGCCACAAGATTTTTCGCAATATGACGTGCAGCATAAGCACCCGAACGGTCTACTTTTGAAGGATCTTTTCCCGAGAAAGCACCACCTCCGTGAGCTCCTTTACCACCATAGGTATCAACAATAATTTTTCGTCCGGTAAGTCCGGTATCTCCATGAGGTCCGCCAATTACAAATTTTCCTGTTGGATTTACATGCAGTATAAAATTTCCATCAAATAAATCCTGTACACGCTTAGGTAATGCTTTCACAACCTTTGGTATCAAAATATTCTTTACGTCTTCCCTTATTTTCGACAACATCTTTTCGTCTGCAAGTTGTTGCGCTTTCGAAGAATTATTTTCAGGTTTTACAAAATCATCGTGTTGTGTAGAAATCACGATCGTATGAATCCGTTTAGGATTATCATTATCGTCATATTCGATTGTTACCTGCGATTTTGCATCTGGAGCCAAATAAGTCATTTCTTTTCCTTCTTTGCGGATTGCAGCTAGTTCGAGTAACAAAGCATGTGAAAGATCCAACGCCAACGGCATATAATTATCACTTTCATTCGAAGCATACCCAAACATCATTCCTTGATCTCCTGCTCCTTGATTCATCGGATCTTCCCGTTCAACTCCACGGTTGATATCTCCCGATTGTTCATGAATAGCAGAAAAAACGCCACAAGAATCTCCATCAAATTTATACTCACTTTTGGTATAACCTATTCTGTTGATAACACGACGAGCAACATCGGACAAATCAACATACGCAGTAGATTTTACTTCCCCTGCCAAAACAACTTGTCCTGTTGTTACAAGTGTTTCGCAAGCAACTTTTGAAGTTGAATCATACGCTAAAAATTCGTCAAGCAAAGCATCCGACAATTGGTCTGCAACTTTGTCGGGATGTCCTTCGGAAACTGATTCCGAAGTAAATAAATAAGCCATAATTGTTTGATTTAATGATAAATACTTAATTTAATCCAGCAATTTATTATTTGCACACAACAATGCTGTAAGCAATTAATTTTAAATTGCATATAAACGAAAAACTAAGGATTTTTTGATTTGGTCGGACAAATGGAAAAGTAACTATTTTTAGCATTTTTTTCTGTGGTTGCAAGCGGCCAAATCTATCCACATTTTTCGGGTACAAAGGTATAGATATTTTTTTAAGACAATGTATTATTAACGAACTTTAATCCAGTAGAAAACATTCTTATTATAAACTTATGAATCAATATTATAAAAAAACCTGCAATATATCCTGTCAAAGTTGAATATATTGCAGGATAAGTATTTAAATATTACCAAAATACGTCTTTATCTTATTAAATTCATTTTTAACTTGATTCAGTCCAATCGCTCCACCCGAAAATCCGGTAGAATCTTTCGAGATAGACAATTCTACAGTATTTTCGTTAATAGGCCTGACTGCTACAATAAATTTAAAATATTTACAAAAAGCACCAAACATAATCCGCATAAAACGGCTTCCATACGTATAAGTTACAGAACCCGATCCGCTCGTATCCTTTTTGTACCTATTTCCTACAAAATACGCATCAACTATTTTCGACAATTCTTCGGCACTAATGCCTGTGTATAAATTTACATGTCTCCCACTTGCGGAAGATGCTGTTTCAGAAAAGTATGACATAATTAAATTAAAAATTAAGAGTTAAAAATTAAAAATTAAAAAATGACAACCCAGTAAAAATAACTACTTTATATGCAACCACGTAAAATGGTTGATATTACCAAAAACGTAGGACGTATTACGTAAAACGTAAAACTTTTAAATACCTAAAGAAGCCTTCAATGCATTGATTTTTTCTTCAGCTTTTTGTTCGGCTTCGGCTAATTTTTCTTTTCCGGCTAATTTACCCGAAACTTCTACATAAAATTTGATTTTAGGTTCGGTTCCCGAAGGACGGATTGATACTTTTGTTCCATCTTCTGTAAAATACTGCAATACATCCGAAGTAGTAGGCATATCCAACGCTATCTTTTCATTTTCAATTAAATCCATTCCTACGAGTGTAGAAAAATCTTTAATTAATACAACTTTGGAACCTGCAATTTCTTTAATCGGATTACTACGGAAATTAGCCATCATTGCCAAAATTTCTTCGGCTCCGGATTTTCCTTTTTTCACTACCGAAATACCTTTTTCTTTCGAGAATCCGTATTCAACATAAATATCCAAAAGGACATCAAACAACGATTTTCCATTATCTTTAGCCCAAGCGGCAACTTCAGCCATTAATGCACAAGAAGAAACAGCATCTTTATCGCGAACAAAATCTTCGGGTAAGAATCCGTAACTTTCTTCTCCGCCACCGATGTATGTTTTTTTGCCTTCGTTTTCGCGCATAATTGCGGCGATCCATTTGAATCCGGTGTAACAATCGAAATATTCGATATTGTTTTTCTTTGCAATTTTGGCAATCAATTCGGTCGTAACAATCGTTTTTACAATATATTCGTTGCCTTTTATTTTACCTTTTGCTTTCCATTGATTGATAAGGTAATAGATAAAAATTGCCGCAATCTGATTTCCATTTATCAGAATAAATTCTCCTTTATCATTCTTAACGGCAAGTCCTAAACGATCGGCATCAGGGTCGGAAGCCAATACAACATCGGCATCGGTTTCGATTGCTTTTTTTACAGCCATCTCCAATGCAGCCGGTTCTTCGGGATTAGGAGAAATAACCGTTGGAAAATCTCCACTAACTACATCTTGTTCGGGAACATTGATAATATTGGTAAATCCAAAAGCCTTTAATGCACGAGGAATCAATTTGACACCAGTTCCATGAATCGGAGTATAAACAATTTTCATGTCTTTATGACGTTCGATGCATTCGGGCGATAAAGAAATTGTTTTGACATCAGCAATATATGCCGCATCAATTTCTTCTCCAATGATTTCAATCAATTCTTTCTTTCCTTTGAATTGAATATCTTTTGCCGAACGGATTTTATTTACCTCGGCAATTGTATTTTTATCATGAGGTGAAACCATTTGTGCACCATCGTTCCAATAAGCCTTATATCCGTTGTATTCTTTCGGATTGTGCGAAGCCGTAAGGATAATACCGCTTTGACAACCTAACTTGCGGATTGTGTAAGAGATTTCGGGAGTCGGACGAAGCGAATCAAACAAATACACTTTAATTCCGTTAGCAGAAAAAATATCAGCAGAGATTTCGGCAAATTTCCGGCTATTGTTCCGGCAATCGTGACCGATAACAACCTTAATTTCTTTTAGATCTCCGAATTCTTTTTTCAGGTAATTTGATAATCCCTGAGTCGCAGCACCAACAGTATAAATATTCATCCGGTTGGAACCAACGCCCATAATCCCACGTAAACCACCTGTTCCGAATTCCAAATCGCGGTAAAAAGATTCAATTAACTCTGTTTTGTCTTCATTATCAAGCATTCGTTGTACTTCGGCTCTTGTTTCTGCATCGTAATATTCCGATAACCAAGCTTGAGCCTTTGCCGTAACTTCTTTTAATAAAGCATCATTGTCCATAATCGTGTTTTTATATATTTTTTCAATAATTTAGCAACCATTTAAAATAGAGGAGCAAATATAGTAAAATAGAAATTCTTTCAGATATTTTCTTCCAAAAATTTACATTGTGCAATCAACGGCATTTATTTACACTTTTTCAGCATTTCATCCAACACTTTCGAATCGTACCCCAATAGCTTTGCATGTTGAAAATCGGTACAAGCTCCCATTCTTTCCCACAAACCATATTTTATCTGGCCCCGTAAAAAATAAGCATATTCATCATCCGGATATTTTCCCAAATAGATATTTACATCTTCCATCGCTTTATCAAATCTGTTTGTTGCAAAATATACTTCCGAACGTTGCAAGTATAAATAATAATTCTGAGGATCTTCTTTCAGGACTTCCGAAAATAACAATTCGGCGGTTGCATAATCTCCTGCAATCTTGTCTAATGTTGCAAATCCGACCCGACCATCAATGCTACGCGGATTCTTTTTCAGAATCTTTGCAAAATTCTCCCGTGCCAGCAGTGTATCATTCATTTCGATATAAATCAATCCTGCAGAAGACAATGCCGGTTCATCATCCGGATTATACGTAAGTATCTCATTATAATCATTCAATGCCGCAGGCAAACTATCCATTTGAGCGTATAATGCAGCCCTGTTCATCAAAAGGACTGTATTCTGACGATTGGATGCCAACGCCGCAGTATAAGAAAGTAGCGCATCATCAAATTTTCCTAATTTACGCTGGATAGTGCCTAAATTAGATAACAATAATGCATTACCAGGATTTGCTGGTTCTTTCCGCATTGCATCTTTTAGTGATTCTTCCGCACAAACATAATTCTCTTTGTCCAAACAATCGAAAGACTTATTAATCAGTTCATCGTATGTTTGAGCAAAACCTACATTTGCAGACAATAAAAAAAGTATAAAAAGGAGTTGTATCTTTTTCTGAAAAAATATTCGTTTTGTTTTATTCGACTGTTGCATATCTAATTTTTTGAATTCCGGCTATTTGAAGTGTTTTCTTTACATTATCAATTATTCCCATCGGAGTATGTTTATCTGCTTTCAAAGTAACAAGCAATTCCGGGTTTTGTTGGTAATTTTGCTTGATATAATCCGGGATATTACTTATTTCTATCAGTTTATCATTTATTTGAATAAATTGAGAATCTGTATTTTTTGTTGATTTTCCTATGAAAATTACAATATCATGTGAAACAGCCAAAGACTTTTCAGACTCAACAACCCTTGGCAAATCAAATTCTACTTTTGGCGGTTTATCCTTCAACCGGGTAGAAATCATAAAGAAAAACAGCAACGTAAAAATAAGGTCGGGCAACGATGCTGTATTCAACGACGGCACTTCCCGCTTATTTGTCTTCCGGAATCTGCTCATGAATTATTCCCCTCCTTCAGTTCTGCTTCCGATAATTTATATGGATATATCTGTAATACAACCGCTTGTTGTTCTTGCGGCAAATCCATATATTTTTTGCCCCACTTTTGTATCGAAAGTTCATTTCGCAATTTATTATATGCCGCAAGTATTTGGCTTTGAACATCAATATAGGTCTGATACTCGGCTTTTGGACTAATCTGTATCAGGAATAAATGATTTTGCGTAATCCTGCGTTTTCCAAAACTTGGAATATCTGTTTCAAACTTTTCGGGAAGATTGATATTTTCATATGGATTGGCAATGAATATCTCAGCCAATTCTTTTATGTTTTCCGGTTCTATTTCTTCGTCATGATAAAGGATCGAATTGTCTGCTTGTATTGTAATTTCAAATACATCCCGTTCCTTTATTTCTTTTGGGTTCAGGGTTTCGTCCTTCTTTTCAGGCAAAGAGTGAGACAACGATTTTTCTTTTTCCATTGATGTTGTCAACAGAAAAAAAATCAACAGTAGAAAGGCAATATCCGCTGATGAACTCGAATTTATCTCAGGTATTTTTCGTTTCAATCTCATTGTTTCTTCGCTATTTGCCAAAAATTAGCGCCAATTACAGCCAATACGGCCAATGCCAGCAAAACATACACAGAATACAAAAACATATCGCTCAACTTCAACCAAAAATAAGTATTTTCATTGCCGTCGTACCCTTCGATATTCAATATTTTTCCACTACCCAGCAACCAAGTCGCCAGTAATAAAACGACCATCAGCGAAAATACAATGAAGTTGCGCCAAAAAGTACGCGGATTTTCCTTGAATATTTGTATAAACTTTCGGATTGAAAAAGCTATCAATACAACCGAACTTAAAATAAACAGAAAGTACATCCAATAAAGCAATACAGATGTATAAACCGGTTCGGAATTATTATTCGCGTCAGTAACCTGCCCTCCAAAATAGAATATACAGATAATAAGAACTGTAATGCCGAGCAATGCGTATAATATATATTTGATTTTATTCATCATAGAAAAATAAAACAACCTTTTACCTTTTACCTTTTACCTTAACATTATATTTTACAACCATATCCAATAACGACATAGTAGCATCCTCCATTTTGTTTAATAGATTCTCGATTTTCGATAGGATATAATTATAAAACACCTGTAATATCAAAGCAACAATTAATCCACCGACTGTGGTTATTAATGCAACTTTCATTCCTCCTGCAACAATGGAAGCATCGATTTCGCCTGCCGCCTGAATTTTATCAAAAGCCTGAATCATACCGATTACGGTTCCCAAAAATCCCAACGACGGCGCTATGGCAATAAACAACGTAATCCAAGACAGGCCTTTTTCCAACCAACCGGTTTGTACACCTCCTGACGCAATTACCGATTTTTCAACAACATCAATGCCTTCATCAATCCTTGACAAACCTTCATAATAAATAGATGCAATCGGGCCGCGTGTTTTTTCACAAATGGATAAGGCTCCTTCTATATCGTTTTTATCTAATGCTTCTTCAATTGATTTTGTCAGTTTATGTGTATTCACTTCCGAAAGGTTCAAGTAAATAATCCGCTCCAAGCAGAATGCCAATCCAACGATAAAAGAAATCGCGATAAAACTCATAAAGAAGGCATTTCCTTCGATAAATTTTGTTTTTATTTGATTATGCCATCCGGTATCTTCGGGAATACCAATATCTTCCCGGGTAATTTGAGGCACACTGTCAACAAGCATGGAATCTTGTTGTGCATACGAAAACTGTGAAATACAACAAAGTACAGCTATTGAAAGAATCAAAAAAGAAAGGTATTTTCTCATAATCGAAATTTAGATAACAACCGGCAAAATTTGTAACACCAAAAATAGATATATTTTCAAATGTTAGATGCTCTTTTTTATCCAAAAAATTATATTTGACCATTAACTGGCGTTTATTAACAATTGATAACGAAGATTATCTCAATTATTGACCTCTATTTCAAATTAATTCTTAATTCTTAATTCTTAATTTTTAATTGTTATCTATCTTTGTAAAAAAATAAACTTATGGAAAAAGATAACAACAACCAGATTAACATTGAACTTTCGGATGAAGTTGCTCAAGGAATTTATTCTAACCTGGCAATTATTTCTCATTCTACATCAGAATTTGTGATTGATTTTGTGCGTATTATGCCTAATACTCCAAAAGCAAAAGTACAATCCCGCATTATCCTTACTCCCGAACATGCCAAACGGCTTCAAATGGCCTTGGAAGATAACATCCGAAAATTTGAATCTCATTTCGGCACTATCAAAAAACCGGAAGATAATAAAGGCTTTATGCCCCCAATTGTTGGATTTGGTGGGGAAGCATAATTTTTAATTGTGGGAAGTTATCAGAAGTTACCGGAAGTTAGTCGGAAGGTATCGGAATTAAAAGAAGAAAATATAGATTAAAATCTTTTGCCTTATTTACCCCTGTCCGCTAAAGGGGAACGCGCATCTCTTCATTATTTCGTTCCCCTTTAGGGGACAGGGGTAAATAAGAATAATATTGAGTATAAAACAATCGAGAATTAACCGGGATTCCGATACCTTCCGATAACTTCTTCATTCTTTAAATATAAGTATATGAGAAAAATAAAATTTTTAACATTATTAACTGCATCATCAATTATAATGATAAGCTGCAACAAAACTTCTACTGCTCCAGAAACAGGCATTAATGTTTCTAATTTAGATACAACGATTACAGCAGGACAGGATTTTTACCAATATGCCTGCGGTGGATGGATAAAAAATAATCCGATGAAACCCGAGTATTCACGTTACGGAACATTCGATCAATTGGGTGAAAATAACCGGGAACAAATCCGAGGATTGATTGAAGAATTGAGTATTCAAAATCACAAAGCGGGAAGTCCCGGACAAAAAATCAGTGATTTATACAAAATCGGAATGGATAGTATAAAACTAAATGCCGATGGAATAAAACCAATTCAAAATGATCTTGCTGCTGTTGCTGCAATAAAAACAAAGGAAGATATTACTCCGGTAGTAGCTGAAATGCACAAAACTGCATATGCTCCCTTATTCTCTATTTACGTAAATGCTGATGATATGGATAGCAATACGAACATTATGCAAACATATCAAGGAGGTTATGCAATGGGAGACAGGGATTATTATTTGTTGAACGATACGACAAATCAAAATATCCGTAAAAAATATCAGGTTCATATTGAAAAAATGTTTGTTCTTGCCGGATTTACTCTCGAACAGGCAAAAACAAATGCCAATGCGGTAATGAAAATTGAAACTCAATTGGCAAAGGCTGCTTATCCTCGTGAGCTGTTAAGAGATCCGCATAAAAATTACCACAAAATTACAGTAGACGATTTGCAAAAGGAATCTCCTTCTATTAATTGGAATGTATTTTTTACTTCTGTCGGAGTACCTGATTTGAAAGATTTGAATGTTTCTCAAATCGAACCATTGAAAGAAGTAAGTAATGTTATTAATACTTGTTCCTTAGACGAAATCAAAGCTTATTTGGCTTGGAATGTAATCGATGGCGCAGCTTCTTTCCTGAGCGATGATATTGTTGCTCAAAACTTTGATTTCTATGGAAAAACATTGTCCGGACAACAGGAATTACGTCCCCGATGGAAACGTGTAGTTGGCACAGTAGAAGGTTCTTTGGGCGAAGTTGTCGGCGAAATGTATGTAGCCAAATATTTTCCTCCTCAAGCAAAAGAACGAATGCTTCATTTAGTCGATAATTTGAAATTGGCTTTGCAAGACCGGATAAAAGAGTTGGAATGGATGAGCGACAGCACCAAAGAACGTGCGTTGGAAAAAATGACAACTTTTCGTGTAAAAATAGGTTATCCCGACAAATGGAAAGATTATTCTTCATTAGAAGTAAAAAACGATAGTTATTGGGAAAATGTAAAACGCGCTCAGATTTTCAAGTTCAACGAAGATATTGCCAAAGTAGGAAAACCGGTTGATAAAGAAGAATGGTTGATGAATCCACAAACGGTAAATGCTTATTACAATCCGGCAACCAACGAAATTTGCTTCCCTGCCGGTATCTTGCAACCTCCGTTTTTCGATTTGAATGGAATCGATGCCATTAACTATGGTGCAATCGGCGTAGTTATCGGACATGAAATGACTCATGGTTTTGATGATCAAGGCCGACAATACGACAAAGATGGAAACCTAAAAGATTGGTGGACTGCTTCCGATACTCAAAAATTCAATGAACGGGCAGACCGTTTGGTAAAACAATTCGATGATATTACTGTATTAGGTAGTACACACGCTAACGGACGCTTCACTTTAGGTGAAAACATTGCCGACCAGGGCGGTTTGCTTGTATCCTTCCTGGCCTTCCAACATGCATCGAAAGACAGCAAGAAAGAACCTATCAACGGATTTACACCCGAACAGCAGTTTTTCTTATCATACGCCAATGTATGGGCTGGAAATATCCGAGATGAAGAGATATTAAGGCTTACTCAGATCGACCCACACTCGTTGGGAAAATGGAGAGTTGATATGACATTGAAAAACATCGATGCATTCTATGATGCATTTGGCATTAAAGAAGGTGATGCCATGTTTTTACCTCCCGCCGAAAGAGTTAATATTTGGTAGAATAAAAATTAATAATACGTTTAATTTGACCTATATACATTTTATTACATTTTTTGTATTATATTTGTATATAGGTTATTTTTTTACTTCACATAAATAAAACTCTTGCAAGTAACTACCTATTATATTAAAAAATAATATAAAATCTATAGCATGAGATTATTAGTTTTTTGAAATTATAATGTAAGGGTGATGTGAATTACAACATAAATATTTGATTATAATTTTCTTATACATCTTGACATCATTTGCTTTATTCAGGAAAATTAGATTTTTATTACAGCTTTTTTAGAATTTCTAAACAAATTAGATAACAGTAGTGTTATACACGAATTATAAGTTTATTAAAAAAACTACTCAGTTATGTACATTACTTTATATAATATAAATAGCTCATTAAAAAATAATAGATGAAAATATATAATTAATTTCCTGCAAATTCAAATCCTCACTATTCTAATATTTTGTGAATGATTTATTAGTGTGAATCATTGAATTTATAAAATGAATAGGAAAAATAGGCCGTATTTTCCAATTGCAATGATTGTGAATGAATAATAGACTTATCGCACCTTTTCTGTATATAAAAATATAAACATTCAATAACAACACATTATTATTTTATGACACAATTACAATCACCTGGATTAATCTACAGTTTTCCTCCTATTGTTGACGAAAATAGTCGAATTTTAATTTTAGGAACTGCTCCGGGAAACAGTTCTTTGGGAAAAGAAGAGTATTATGCACACTCCAAAAATGCTATATGGAAAATAATTGCATTTATTTGCGATAAGTCATACCCAAGTAACTATTTGGAAAAGATGCATTTATTAGAAGAAACTAATATTGCATTATGGGATATATGCTATTGTTGCGATAGAAAAAACAGCAGTTTAGACAGTGCTATAAAGAATATTACGCCGAATGATATTCCTGCATTTTTGCGTAAATATCCTAATATAAAAGTAATTGCATTTAACGGACGTCCTACCGAAATGATGTACGACAGGTATTTTAAAAGATACAAAGACATTACTTTTATCAGATTATACTCTTCAAGTTCTGCCAATATATACAGCTATGAAGCGAAACTGGAATCATGGCTAGAATTAGTCAAATTCATGGATGAAAAAATCAAAAATCCTCCAAGACCATTGAATTATTTGTGGTAGAGACAAAAAACAAGTGAAGGGATTACCCTTCACTTATTTTTTGCTTGTTCTTTCTGTAAAAGCCAATCGTCAATATTGACAGCAATAGGAATACAACTATCTCCCCACTACCCAACGGAGCCACAATCTTCTGCGGATTACCCGGTTCACCCGGAGGTGGAGCATACAATTTCTTCTCATCATCCAAGATCGAGGATTTATCATCTGAACTGATAATCTTCTCCCAAAAACTCTCCTTGTCGATCTTGCTCTCCTTTTCTGTTTGTAAGGTTAAGATTTCTTCTTCCTTATTCTCTTCCGGTTCAAATATACCACAGGTAGCATTTACATTCGCTGCTCCCATCGAAATCAATAAGGTACATAATAATACATATATCCGTTTCATATTCTTCATTCGTTTTGATTTTGTTATGTTCGTTTTCTTTTAAACCGGAATGGATAAGGTTGATATTATCTTGCAATCTTTGTTATGATATT
>JAVBLR010000006.1:0-432326 GCA_031553395.1 Bacteroidales bacterium
CAACTTGCTTTCCATCCCTATCTACATATCTTACAGGATTACCCAAACAGTAAGCGTATTGGCTCCAACTGTAATATTCCTCAGCTTTAGAATCTCCTGTTGTAAAACTACCTAAATCTGAATTATATTGCCTCGCATGAAGATCATACAATCCCAGCCCAAACATCAGTTCTTCTTCCTTGCCACCGAATTTATAAGGTTGTGCACTCTGCCCCCCACTTTCATTATTATTTACCTTGCCATACGGGAAATAATATGTATTCTGAACTACTTGCCCGTTATCTCTGGCTACCACACAGTTATTACCCAAATGATCGCGCAGGTAAAAATAATAAATTCCATTCCAATAATAGCCATTGTCGAAAAGTATTTTTGGGAGAGAATTGCTGTCTAATACTTTATTGCCTACATAAAACCGCCGTTTAGAAGAATTTGGAGATGTGTATTTCGGACGATTAACATTTTCTACCGGATCGAGCGACAGCCCCGAATGCCAAGTGTAAGCAGTACCTAATTTCTCTCCTGTAGCCGAATATGCGTAATCGATTGTTCCCATTATAGCCGGTACTTTTACCTGCTTGGGCATACCCAGTACATTATAGACATATTCTGCTCCCTTATATGGGTCTTTGGTCATCGAACCGTTGGCATCGTAGGTATAAGCACCTGTTCCTTGAGAATAATCGATAAAATTATCACCATGGCAAGGATGTTCATCAGGAATCTCAGCTACCCAATTTGTAATCCTGTTCATTTGGTTACCATTATAACTAATCGAAATATCTTCTAATTCCAAATCCTCCAACCGGAATAAATAGTTCATATTTCCATTCTTGTCGTAACCATAATGGGTCCCGTATCCACCGGAACAGGAATAATCATCCCCAAACCATATGCTACCGCCTGATTCTGTAAAAAAACTCTGCGTGTCAG
Source organism: Bacteroidales bacterium (assembly GCA_031553395.1). Classification (GTDB taxonomy): domain Bacteria; phylum Bacteroidota; class Bacteroidia; order Bacteroidales; family WRGA01; genus WRGA01. The sequence continues at coordinate 934 of JAVBLR010000006.1, forward strand.
TTAAACGAGAGAGGTTGTCGTAGGTATAATTATACCCTAAACCCCATTCTGCCAACGTTCCATCTTTTTTTTCCATAGATGAAATGTTACCATTCCAACGCGGAGTGTTTCCGGTAAATGATTCGTTGTAATACAGTTTTTCTGAAAATTTCTGTCCCGAAATCTTCGTCAGCCACGAACGGATATTGTAGTCATAGGTTAGCTTTAGGTCTTGCCGGTTGGCTGGCATAGCAGTTTTGAGGCGCCCCAGTTCATCGTAGGTATTTTCTACAAGCGTTACCTCTGGGCGGTCGTAATTCTGGTCGTTTATCTGGTGCTTGACTGTCTGCAACCTTCCGGCATGGTCATAAGCATATCTGTAACGTTCGTGTATTTCATAGGCACTCATAAGATGGTTTAGCTTTGTTTTCTTTTCCGTTACTTGTCCCGAAAAATTATAGGCAAAATATTCCTGATTAGTGTAATCAATATCGTCGGTTTGTGTTTGTATTAAGTTACCCCTGTAGTCATAATAAAAAGCTTTGTGAATAGAATAATAATAGCCGTCGGCATCGAGTACAGCTGTTGTCCTTCCTGTCAATAAACCTTTGGCTGCTGTTTTATTGTTGTCATCGCCATAACGGGTATTAAATCCACTTTGGAGTTTATACTGCAAACCCAGCCCACTGAAGTCTCCTCTTGTAAGAAAATCATAATTATCATAGTAATTGGCAATCAATACTCCCTGGTAATTTACATCCGGCATTGTATTCCATGTATATTGGTAAGCTCCCGTGCCAGATTGCTCTGTAACCACAGCTTCGCGGTATTCATTCCTCAATTGGTCATGGGATTTGTTTATCACTTGTGTACCCGAAATAATTATCCTACCGAAAGCATCGTATTTACTGTAAGCCCACGTGTTTGTTTTTCTCTGCTCTCCATCCTGCGAAAAAATAAGGCGGTCGGCTTTGTCATAAACCATATATATGGGTTCACATCCGGGTAATTTTTTCCAGATACAACGGTTTCGTTCGTCGTACTTGTAAATATAGGCGTACTTTTTTAATGCATCGTTCTCATCGTTTGATGGTGTTGTAGTAAGGTTTGTCATTGGCGATAGGACATAACACAAATTACCGAAATCGTCGTAAACGTAGTAGGTGTCGTAATAATCCATTCCGTTTTTTTGGCGGGTAAGCAATACCCTTCCCAATTTGTCTTTGAATTCATACGACAGGTTGCCGTCTTCATCTGCAATTTTGGTAACAAATAGTTGATTGGCTGCGTAGTAGGAGTTGGCTTTTAATGTTGTTGTCATACCGCTGCCGGAGACAGAATAATTCAGACACCGCAATTCGGTAGTAGTTTTATTTGTTAAGTACTCTGTTTTTACCGCTTTGCCATTATTATGCCAGTTTTGTCCGGGGCCGAATTGTTGCGTAACGCGGTTTAAGGGGGATGCTTCGTAATCTGTCCATAAATGAGGATTGTCATCATTCCCGTAAGTTTGTACTATCTGCAGCTTGGGGTCAGCTACAAAAGCTCCATTATTGCCGGCAAATACACCGGGAAGCCAAGCGTTTGACTCACGCCCGAAGTCGTCATATTCCTGCAACGCAACCAAATCAGCCCTATTGGGTGTAATTCCTTTTTGAACGCTTTCTGTGGGACGGCCAAGTCCATCGAAATATTGAATGGTAGTAAGTGCAGGAACACCGGCATTAAAAGGGTCACTTGAATAATACTGTCGTGTTTCTATTAATGGTACAATTTTAACAATATAGTTTTGATTATTACTAAGAGCGAATTTCTCAGAAAAGTTACCTTCAATATAAGTTGTTATATTTCCATTTGCATTGAGCCCCTCCGAAACGATGTAATAAGTACCCGGGTATATCCCGTATTTCATACTTGCCTGATTTTCCTGATTGCATCCACCTACTTCATCATAGGAATTACTTTCTTCAATTTGGTATCCGCTACTGTCTAATAAATAAATGGCCGTTGTATTTACCTCCGAAGCACAATGAGATACAATAAGGAGGGTATTTTCTGTTACGGTAAAACGGTAAAAAACATCATTCCATCCGCTTCCCCTGTAATTATCGGTAAGATTACGGGTATCCTGAGTATTTGTAAATGTAAATGAAGCGGTTTTAACCCCAAGATCTATAGCTGTCTCCCGCGTATTTTGAGCAAATGTGTTTTCAACATATATGCACAATGCTATACATATGCATACAAATATCTTAATTAAATATTTCTGTTTCATACGTTATTTTTTATTTTTACATTTTAGTTGTATGGAAACTCGCATAAAACATCATTGCCTTTGGTGAAAGCTTTTTCATGCTCGTTTTCATAATACTTTATGTATTATTTTCTGTAATTATAGCGATAGAGTTCAATGATGCTGTTATCCTTATCTCTGATATACTCCAACCGGTTGAAAGAATCATAATTATAATTTATCCGGTTTCCCCGGGAATCTATCATATATTTCAATCCAATTAAAGGCAAATAAGTATATGTATTAACCTGTGCATTCTTCAATGCGGGGTTGGACCTTAAATCATTGATTTTTGTTATATCCGGAGTTATCATATTTTCGAGATTTTCTATATACGATTTCGTCAGGATAGCTTCAACTTCGGAATACGAAGCATTTTTAATCTCCGCCACAGGATATTTACCATTGTATGACCAAAGGTATGTAATTGGCAAATTATCTTTTCCCCTGATTTGTAAAACACATCCTTTCTTATTGTATTTATCGATAGCATATTCAGGTGTATAATATTGATTATAAATACTCAATGAGGCAGGAGTTTGAGAGTTGAATGAAAATATATTGCCGGGTAAATACATGCTTAAAGTATCTTTATAAACGGTTTTGTTTGCAGAAATAACATTGCCTTGATTCAATGTAATTGTTTCAACAGGAATGCCTACCATTTGCTTATTCCTCATGCCAATACTTACCGGGTCGGCATAATCCGTAGGGTATTTAATTTGTTTCTCAATCAGATTGTTTCTACTGTCATAATATTTTACAGATGTTTGCATAAAATTCTCATTATATGAATACTCTTTTGTTGTGGTAACCGGATTGTTATTGTTGTATTCAGTTGTTGTTTCTTTTGTCAGTTTCCACCATTGTGAATAAATATCATAAAATTTGGCTGAATAATCTGATATAAACTGATAGCCTTCATTGGATGGATTAACAGTTGCTATGTTTATTATGGAATTTATGTCACTTGAATGGTTTTCTCCAGTAAAAGGAATACTCACTACTCTCATCCCTTTTATACTCGGTCTGTCCACTTGTTCATAGTTGTAAGTAATTGTTTTTACAGCATCTCCATTTTTATCAAAATAAGAGGTCTTAACCGGTAGCCCATTATTCAGTTTTGGAATAGTAGGAAATCTAGGAATATCTTGTGATCCCAGTTCAGGTGTTTCATCGGGTTCGTTGAAAAAATTATAAATGGCATAACCATTATTTTGATTATTTAAGCTGTTGGTTTCTTTTACCGAACAGTATCCCACCAAACTTCCGGATGCTGAGAAACTAAATGGAGTATATGAATCGGAATAACCTCTGACGAATAAGAAATCATTAATTCCAATATTGGAAATTGGAGTTTTTGGATTAGATCTTAATAAAAATTCGTTAACAAGAATAAGATTACAAAATTCAGGTTCTGACATTAATAATCCCGAACTTTGATAATCATAATTCATTTTTGCAATATTCTTATTCCCGTCAACGTTGCTAATATTTTTTATACGAATTCCTGCTTTAGGCAAATTCTCCGGAGAATTTGTTGAAAAATCCATGTATGTAATATAAGACCATAGTGAATATTTGTAATTTGGCTTGAAGTACTCATCTACTCCAAAAATGGTAAGTTCATAATTACCAGGACTCAATACAAGAGGCATATCATCGCACCTATCCATAATTTTATATTCACCTAAATCGTATTTTTGAATAACCCCATCACTTCCATATTTAAATAACCGAATGGCTAATGGATTGTTTGATTGCTCTTTATTCTCATCGTCAATTGTAAAATACGTAGACATTGTGGCCGATATTGTAGAGCTAACACTAAAGCGAACAGTAAGAACATCGGGCTTGGGTGTTTCTTCTTCTTCATAGAAATTTTTGGATGTAACATGAGCTAATGTTTTAGTTACATAAGCTCCGGTAGAAGACTCGCTATTATAATTATTATATTCATGAGGCTCATATTCAAAAACTGTTTTTCCACCTGTAGGGTATATTATCTGTGTTAAAATCCCGGCTTGTGTATATTGAAATTTGACACCTCGATCAACCCCCTTAATCATAGGAAAATCATCCCGACCTGTCAAATATGTTGGAATTTTTGTTTGCTGTTCTATTAATGACATAGGTGCATTAAATCCCCAGCAACTTCTACCATTATCCACTCCATTGTAATAGCCCCAAATATCAATGGAATTTGAAGTTTTTGTCGGCAGAGCGGTGGTGTTGTATACAAATTGATATTTTCTTTCTTCATTCCCATTGTATTCCTTTAGTCCATTTAATTGTATTCTGTTTCTTGCATAATTATTAGGAGTTATTACTTTCTCGTAGTCAAATGAAAAGTTTTTAATATTCCCGATTTTATTCGAGATATTGATTGTTGACAATTTTCCCGGCTTTTTATAAATATCCACAGGTTCCAGGTCATCCCGTTCTGTCGTATTAAATTTTATTTCGCAATGATTTGAAGATATTTTCGTTAAAACCAATTGTTCTACTTGTGATTGGGAATAATTGTAATATTCATATCTGCTTTGAACTCCGGATGTAATATTAATTCCCTGTTGTAAACGAGCAATTTGTGTAAATACCGATTCATTGAGAGTTGGTATTGTATATATTTTTTCCTTTTTATATTCGAATGTAATTTTATTTCTTAACGGAGATACAATAGAGTCAAGCATCCAGCTACTCAGCACTTCATGTTGTGGATGTACAGTTGAAGATCTTAATCTAAATATTTCAGCACCGCTTAGCCGCCCTGGATCTTTATTGTACCCATATGGCATACTGTAAGAAGTTGTTGTTTCATAAGAACTAAAAAAGTAGGTGTAACCATCTCCATCTGATATTATCCATCTTTTATATATAATATCATAAACAGCACTCATGTATTTCCCGGCTTTCTGAATAATGGGTTTCGCTATTTGATTACTATTCCCATTAATTCCTTTTTTCTGAAAAAACATGGTTCCACTAAAACCACCGAAATTAAAATGGAATAGATCAGGTTCAGGATCTCTATAAGTAAGATATGACGCTAATCCGCTAAAGTCTTTTATAACTTCATACCAGTTTAAATGGTTGTCACTGCCGATTGGTATGTTATTTTCATCGAAATAATATCCAATAGGAGCGGATTCGAAATCATCCCAACCTCTTACCTCCTTTGTAATACAACCTCCAGCATTTAGTGACCAGCCAAGCCCTACCCAACTTGCTTCTTGTGCAACCTTAATTCCAGAAGCATGATAAGATAATGATATCGGAAAGGTTTTTCCATCTAAGTCTATTTCATACAAAGGAATGGATATATTGGGAATTCCGTTGTAATGTCCTACAGGTATCGATCCGTATACCCCTAATGCCGCGGCATTGGGAGAAACAGGAACTATTTTATTAGGATGCCAATCTTCCTGTGACATTAAATTGATTTTAATTATTATAAATAATACAACAAAATATATCTTTTTCATAAAGTATCTCTTTTTATGTTATTTCTTAATAATCACACTGCTTACAACTCCTCCCTTTACCCAAAAGCTCAGCACATAAGTACCCACAGGTAACCCCGAACAATTGAACACTTCGGTATAAGCGCCTTTTTGTTTCATACTTATTGCTATTTCTTTGGTAATTCCCATAACCGAATGGCGCAGGGAAATGCCAACTTCGGCCGGTTGTTCCAAATGGTATTCGATATTTAACATATTAGAAACCGGGTTGGGATTGAAGTTATATGTAAAGTTTTCCTTTATCCATTGTTGGGGATCAAATGGTTTCTCTTCTGTAACATTCAAACTATCGGATTCGAGTACAGCCAAATTTTCTGGGTCATCCTCCAGATAATAATGCTCCTGTGGTGGATAGAAAAAAGCGGTGGTAAACACATCCTTTATCGAATCCAGCCGGTGAACTGTGCGGATGGTTTCAAATACCGGATAACGGTAGCCTTTGGAGTACCATTTGTAGGTTTCGATGCGTGTATCGATGCGGATACTGTCCATCGACGGGATACTGTCTGAAAATATCGTTTGCACCGAATGAATGCGGAGAACGTTGTTCAACGTATCTTTCGAAGGCAATATCATTTTCCCGAAAGCATCGGCTTCAACTTGTATTTTTCCATGTGTGGACATCAATACCGATTGCGAATAAAGGCATTCGGAACTGTAATCCGTTGCGATCTTCGTTTCGTACTTCATTGGGAATTGCATTACCGGAAGTGGGTTGTTATGGTGCATCAGGGTAGTTGCATTTTCATAACCCAGCATACACAATAAACTATCTTTGAAATGATAATAGTAATTTGTTTGGTGTTCACGGCCTGTAACCAGTTCGTTTTTCTGTACATCTTTTATCCTGAATGTATCCATTCCTACGATATAGATACTATCACGCCTCGCACGAGGTAAAACATAACGGAGTTTGTATTCGGGATTCACCGTTTTTAGCTTGCTGAAATCCCACAATACATTTTCGCCCGAACGTCCCGGGTCTTTGTAGTCTACTTGTTGTTTAATAATTTCGTCTCCCGGGCGCATCAGGTTATTTTTTTCTGTAAGTCGATGCTGGGAAAAGGCAGGAAGGCTGAATAATAATATAGCAGCCATGGAAAGGATTGTTTTCATAAGCGATATGGTTGAAGGTTAATAGAAATACACAATACAATACACTAGAAATAAAAACAACTTTCGCAAATATATAAACAATAGTTTAAATATTTTTTATTAAAAAGCATGTTTTACAACATGTTTTTAATAAAATATGTATAAAGTAAGATAGTTATATGAAATTTATCTAATGGATTGATGAAGGTAGAGCAAACGCACGAAAATGTTCATATTGACACCGATATGAATATTTTAACCTCACCCCTGCCCCTCTCCGAATGGAGAGGGGAACTGCGGAAGGGATTTTCATATTTAGGCTTTATCTGAATTATTTCTTTTTTAGTTTCATAAGAACGAACTAATTACGCTAAACTACTCCCCTCTCCATTCGGAGAGGGGCAGGGGTGAGGTCAGAAAACTTCATAACGGACTCGTTATTCAATTTCGTGTGTTTACCCGTTAGGTTTGTTCTTTAAGTGTTTGATTAAAACTTTTATGCTATTTTTGTAACACAAATGACAACAATCAAAATGAAAAAGTTATTTTTATTTCTATTGATAGTATATTCGGGAAGTATCTTTTGTCAGCAAAAGACAATTCATGTTTTGGTTGCTCTTTGCGACAATAAAAATCAGGGAATTGTTCCTGTTCCTGCGAAAATAGGCAATGGGCAAGATCCGGACAATAATCTTTATTGGGGTTGTGCTTATGGAGTAAAAAGCTTTGTTAAACGACAACCGGATTGGACTTTACTGCAACAAATCAAAAGTCCGGAATCTAATATTCTCGAACGGTTGATTTTCAAACATAGCAAATCAGATGTTTATTTGATTGCTGATGCTTATGATGGGGCTTTTATTAAAGAAACTACTTCCGATTTTCTAAATTATTCAGCCGGATTAGATAAACAGGAAATTAATTCTATAAAAAATGTAACTTTGAAAACGGGAGGTGATGCTCAATTGATTTGTTATATCGGGCATAATGGATTGATGGACTTTCGTTTGTCTTCGTATCCTGCAAATGTAGATGGTAAGAGTAGGGACGTTGCCATTTTTGCTTGTGCAAGTAAACAATATTTCTCTGAACCAATAAAACAAACCAATGCAAATCCATTAATATGGACAACCAATTTAATGAGCCCTGAAGCTTATACATTGGTTGCAATGATTGAATCGTGGATAAAGAAAGAAGCTCCCGAAACAACACACGAAAAAGTGGCTCAAGCATATAATAAATATCAAAAATGTGGAATTAAAGGAGCTCGCAGGCTTTTTGCAACGGGTTGGAAATAAACGAGGGGGCAAAAGGCTAATGGCAAAGGGCAAAAGATACAAGTTTAACCTTCTTTCCTTTGCTCTTTGCCAAACAGACTCAATTCATGAATAAAATTAAAATGACTATCTGTTTTTTCACCCATTGGGCTGAAAGCCCTTCAGCATTAGCATAGGGCAACGCCCTATGAATTTGAATTAACATAACCAAAGCGCTGAAGGCGTGAAAGCCAAAGGTATTGATTATTAGTTGGTTGCTTGCGCCCACTTTGGGGCTTAATTTATATGTTCATTATTTCATAGGGCGTTGCCCTATGCTAATGCTTAAAAGCCTTTCAGGCTTCTACTCGTTTTTGTTTTTTTATTAGGCATAATATCGGATAACCATTAAATTTAAACTATAGAAATTTAATTATCATCTTCTTTCTTATCAGAAAAATTTATTTGACCGTATTTTGATGGAGAACAATTGTATTGAGCCTTGAAGCATTTACTGAAATAAAACGGATCTTCAAACCCAACTTTATAAGAAACTTCTGCAACAGTTAATCCGCCGTCTAATAATAGTTTGGCAGCTTTATTCAGTCGTTTTACCTTAATCAATTCGTTGGGCGAAACGCCTGTAATGCCTTTCACTTTCTTAAAGAAAAGTGTCCGGCTTTGTTTTGCCAATTCTGCAAATTTATCTATGGTAAATTGCGGATCAGTTACGTTTTCGTCTAATATCTTATCTATCAGGTTGTAAAACTCTTTGTCTTTGTCTGTCGTTGTAATGAGAGTTCCATCCAACACATATTCGTTTGAAAATCGTTTTTTCAGTTGCTCCCGTTGTTCAATAAGTTTAAATACTTTTGTTACTAAGTATTTCAAACTGAATGGTTTCATAATATACGCATCGGCGCCGCTTTGTATTCCTTCCAATTGATGTTCGTTTGAAGAATGCGCCGTTAACAATATGATTGGAATGTGACAAGTCTGGAAATTATCTTTCAAGCGACGTGTAACTTCAAAACCGTCCATTTCGGGCATCATAACATCGCAAATAATAAAATCAGGATTTATTTCTTCGGCCTTTTGCATTCCTATTTTTCCATTTTCGGCGCTATCTACCATGAAGTATTTACTGAATTCATCTACCAAAAAATTTCGGATATCATCATTATCATCAATAATAAGCATTTTGTAGTTGGATAATGTTGCATCTTCGATATCAGGTAGTTGAATATCTTCAATAGGCTCGGACGGATATAGTATATTGCTATTTACATGTTCGGGTATTATATCTGAATAGGAGGACGCAATGAAATTTTCTCCCCGGTATGTTTCTTTATTTGTAGAAAGCTCTAAGTTGAAAATAGAACCTTGTTCCTGATTGTTTTCATACCAGATTTTACCCTTATGAACATCGACAAATTCTTTTACCAATGATAATCCTACACCTGTTCCAGATGATGAAAAATTAATCTGCATAAACCGGCTGAAAAGCATGTGTTGTTTATCTTTGGGAACTCCAATACCACTATCTTTTACCTTAATTAAGCAGGTTTGATGTTTGGTATCGATGTTAATTTCCACTTCGATTGTTCCTTCCTTCGGTGTGAATTTGAATGCATTCGATAACAAATTGTACAATATCTTGTCTACCTTACGGCGGTCGATAAACATTTTGTATGTTTCTACATTGCCTGTAAAAAGATATTTAATATTTTTCTGAACAGCTATTTCTTGAAAACTGTTGTATATTTCCTTCGAAAAATCAATAATGTCCGTTTCTTCCAAATCGAGCCTGAGAACATTGTTTTGCAATTTCCTGAATTCGAGAAGCTGGTCGATCAGTCGGGTTAATATCATTGAATTCCGGCTTAATACATTCACTTGTTTTTTTGCTTTTTCCGGAATATCGGTTTGTGTGTTTAGATTCTCAACAGCACCCCGTATTAATGTTAGTGGCGTTCTAAATTCATGTGATATATTCGTAAAAAAGCGAAGTTTGTAATTCGTTAATTCTTTCTCAACTTTTATGTTTGTATTCAGTGCATTAAATTTATATATCAATCTAATAACAACATAAAGCAGAAGTAAAATCAGTAACCCATATACGATATAGGCATACCAAGACCTCCAAAATGGGGGAGTAATGTTGATCGTTATTTGCGTAACGGTTTCATTCCAAATGCCGTCGCTGTTGGTTCCCCGTACTTTAAATATGTAAGTTCCCGAAGGTAGGTTCTTATAAGTAGCTGTATTTGAGTGACTAATCGGACTCCATTGTTTGTCGTAATTTTCCAACATATAAACGTATTTGTTCTTCATCGGATCTTTTAAACCCAATGATGCAAATTCGATTGTAAATGTATTTTGCTTGTAATTCAGTGTGATTTCATCTGAATAACTGATTGATTTTTTCAATGGAGAATCTGCTTCTCCTGCCCGTACAATCTGATTGTAAACGAGAAAATTAGTCAATGTAACCGGAGGAACACTGAGGTTTGGCACAAACGATTCGGGATTGAATACCAGTAATCCGTCGAGGCTACCCCATAACATATTGCCATTGCGACAATACAGGTTGGCATTTTCATTGAAATGATTGCCGTATGTTTTGTCGGAAAATTTATAAACAATAAACGAATTGCTTTTTTTATCGAATTTGGTTATACCACTTTCGGTACTTATCCAAAGGTTATTTTGCTTATCTTCCATAATTCCCGATACAAAGTCTCCGGCTAAACCGTCAGTTGTTGTATAGGCAATAAAATGTTCCGGTTCTGTACCTGATGTTGGAATATATTTATTTAGTCCACCTCCGGCTGTGCCAATCCAAATGATACCTTCATCATCTTCAAATATTGTTTTTATATCGTTACAATTTAACCCATTCGGATTGCTTAAATTCATTTGATAAGAGGCGTATGACTTCGGATTATTTATTAGTACATCGGGGTCGAAACGGATAATTCCATCACTGCTTCCTGCCCAAATTAAACCCTTACTGTCTTGATAAATACAGCGAATGTAACTCCGGTTTCCTTCATTAAAGAAAAAGCGTTTGAAAGAGATTCCTTGAGATGTTTCTTCGACAAGATTTATACCTCCGCCGAAAGTTCCTATCCAGATTCTATTTTTTGAATCTTTTAAAATACTGAATATAGTGTTGTAACTTAATGATTTAGGTGATTCTGAATGCATAAAATGCCCTTCTTCATTCAATGTACTTTGGTTAATTACATATAATCCTTTTCCTTTTGTTCCTACCCAGATACGATTTTGGGAATCTTCGGCCAGAACATACGGATTTATGTCTTTATAAATGCATTCTCCGGATGTTAAGCTTTCGTTGTACAAATATAGACTTCCATTTTTTGTTCCGATCCAAATATTATCGAAGGCATCTCCATATATGGTTCGAACATTGTTATTTTTTCCTATGGATGTTTCTACTTCGGGACGAACAATATTGATGTTATAGCTTGATTTTTCGACTTTTATGATTCCGGCGTATTCGCTTCCTATCCAGATCGTTCCGTAATTATCTTCCGTAATGTCCAACAAATAATCTGATGCCGGACTATTTTGATTGGCATTGTATTTGTAATTGGATAAAACATCGGTTTCGGGATTGTAGCAGAATAATCCGTTTCCATACGTTGTAATCCATATAAGGTTTTGTGAATCAATGAAAACTATGTAACGTTCCAAGTCGATAATTTTTGCTATATCTGCCGGAATCAACTCCATTTTTTTGATTTTCTTGCTGAGTTGATTATGGTACCACATAATCCCCGAATGGTTATAAACCCAAACACCATCGTTTTTGTCAACAATAAATTCTATTTCTCCTTTCAATTGAGGATCGTTTGTCCATTCGGGTTTTTCAAATAATCGACTGTTTACATTGAAAGTTATTAAACCGGATAACTGGGTAAATATTAACAATTCGTTGTTACTCAGTTTTGTGGCGTTTATAATTGTATCTTTTGAATTTGGAAGTTTAATATCATTGAAAGACTTTCGTTTGATGTCAAATTCAAAAATAGAAGAATCAGCTTTCGTAAAATAGAGTTTATTCTCCAACTCAAGTGCGTTTATAAAGGAGTATTGGCCTTTATAAAAATGTTCCGTTTCATCTCCGGTAACTTTTAATAGCCCATCATCTCCACCTATCCATATTGTAGATTTGGAGTCTTCAAATAAAAATTTACAGTTATTCTTATTCTCTGATTTACTTTCTGTAAAATAAAATGTTGCTGAAAAAGTATTGTTTTGCTTTCTCAACCGAAGGCAGTCACCGGTATTTCCCCATAACCAGATATCTCCGGATGAAGATTCGTAATACATACTGAGACTTATGGCGTTTTTAGTAGAAATGGGTGATGGAAGATAGTTTATAAAAGAATCGGATACGGGATCGTAACAACTGAATTCATTTTTGTAGGTTTTTATCCATAAATATCCGCTTTTATCCTGATAAACATTTTTAATACGATGGTCGGTTAGTGTGTTTAAACTGCCTAATTGAGGCTTATATACAATAATCCGGTAACCGTCGTATCGGTTTAGTCCATCTAATGTTCCAGCCCAAATAAATCCTTTTTTATCTTCAAGTACCGCTCTTACTGTGTTTTGCGATAATCCGTCTTTGGTGCTTATTTGAGTGAATTGCAGATTATATCCATTTATGGATGCTGATTTTAGAGGAAGAAAAATACAAAAACCTATAAGAAAAAGTTGTGATAATTTCATGAGATTTATAGTGTAAATATCTATACTTCAAAGGTAGGGATTTTTTTTTACATTTATAGATTTACTCTAAAAATATACAATTAATGCAAGTCAGGGATTGAGTTTTGTTATTTGTTCTTCACATTAATAACAAATAACCAATAACTCAACTCATGATTCACATCAATAATAATACACTGGTGTCAGTGGTGGTGTAAATTGCAAACCAATGTAGTAATGATTGAATTCGCTTGCTTTATTATATCCATTATATCCTGTAATGAGGTTGATATAAGGCAATTTGAAACGCCAGATATAAAAGGAAAATTTCAATCCGCCACCATATTTCATATTTTGTGATTCAATTGTTTTATCCTTTGCATCAAGGTACAATCCGATATTTGCAAAAGGAGCGACACTTCCGCCAATACGAAAGCCATTCCGTGTACCAAAACTAAATCTTTTTGATGCTTGCATATAAAGGCTTGTTTGGTATCGCTCTTCAGAAGGGTTCGTTTTAGCGACATTAAGCCCGATAGAAGTGTAGCTTTTCAGTATATCATACACATTCATTTTATATCTTTCCGACCAAATATAAGGAAGCGCGCCTTCAACATTCCATAAATATCCCCATTTATCGTTGTCGGGTAAACGGGTCGCTGCACCGGAAAAAGAAAAGTATCCCCTGATATAATAGCTTGATGGAAGGCCTAAGTCCTGATAATCTACTTCGAGCGTTACAGTCAGAAAATGGTTGTTTCCATATCGCACTGAAGTTGTTTTGTATCCTATATAGAAAAAATCCAATGTTTTATATTTTGCCGGAAATGAAATACGAAATTTTCCGTCAATATCTGTATATGTACTGGTATTTGTTCCGGTTACTCTTACTCCTGCCCCAATTGCCGGTTCTTTTGATTCGTCATAAACAATGCCTTCAATCGTAACCATTTCTTCTTGAGCAACTAAATGGAAAGAGATACCGATTGTAAGGAGTAATATCAATAATAGTTTTTGCATGTTTCATCTGTTCTTTACTTTGCAAAAGTATTGTAAAAATGTGAAATTTCAGAGGTTAGGATTAAGAGTGTGTAAATCCAACTTGCAAATACAATCTAATTCTAAAAATCTGCTTATTTTTTGATACTAATTGTATGGAAGCGCTTTTGTGCGAATAAACTGGTGAAAAAATACATGACTATGAACTAAAATACATTTTTAGAAACCTCTTTAAGTTGTAAATTTGTTCCAATTTTTTTCGTTAAGAAATTTATTAGATAAATTATACCCCAAAAAAAGACAAATCAATAAAATGAAAAGCATTTTTAACCTTGGCTTAGGCCGATCTTTTATTCAACTTTCAATTTTTAACTTGTTTCTGATAGTATCCATTTCGGGAATAGTAGCGCAGCCTGCTTATGATTATTCAAAACTAAAAAGGGAAAAATTAGGCAGAGGAATTGTTGCGATCAAAAAGAATAACAATACCAACTTTATCAGTTGGCGGTATCTTACTTCCGATCCGATGAGTATTGCATTTAACGTCTATCGGAATGATATAAAGGTAAATCAACAGCCTATTGTAAATGCAACTTGTTTCGAAGATAAAGTAACTTCAAATGAAGCTTTTACGTATGAAGTGAAATCCATTGTTAATGGAGTGGAGAAATCTTCGGGTAAATCGTATACAATGCCGACAAATGCTCCGGTTGGCTATATAAATATTCCTCTTGATGTACCAGCGGATGGAATAACTCCCTCTGGACAAACATATACGTATTCTCCCAATGATGCTAGTGTTGGCGATGTGGATGGTGATGGTGAATATGAAATTATTTTGAAATGGGACCCTTCGAATGCTCGTGATAATGCTCACGACGGTTATACCGGAAATGTTTATTTTGATTGCTATAAGTTGAATGGCAAAAAGTTATGGCGCATAGATATGGGTAAGAATATTCGAGCAGGTGCTCACTATACTCAATTTATGGTGTATGATTTGGATGGGGACGGAAAAGCGGAGATCGTGATAAAAACGTCCGATGGAACAATCGATGGTTTGGGTAAAGTTATCGGGGATGCTGCCGCCGATTATCGTGAAGCCGGTAATCCAACTGAACCTCGCGGTGGAGATTTTCCTGCCAATGATCCTCGTGGAAGGCCTCGTGGTCCACAACCTCCACGTAATCAGGGACGTATTTTGTCAGGGGCGGAATATTTAACTATATTTAATGGGGAAACCGGTGCTGCGATGCAAACGATAGATTATAACCCACAACGGGGAAATTTAGAGGATTGGGGAGATAACCGGGCGAATCGTTCGGATCGTTATCTAGCTTGTATTGCTTATTTGGATGGAGAATATCCCAGCGTAGTGATGTGTCGTGGATATTATACCCGTGCGGTTTTGGCCGCATACGATTGGAGAAATGGAAAATTAACCGAACGTTGGTTTTTTGATTCAAATACTCCCGGAAATGAAAAATACCGAGGTCAGGGGAATCATAATCTTCGTGTAGGAGACGTTGACGGCGATGGTTGCGATGAAATTATTTATGGTTCTTGTGCAATAGATCATAATGGAAAAGGACTTTATTCTACAGGATTAGGACATGGAGATGCGATGCATTTATCGGTATTTGATCCGACTCGTAAAGGAATGCAAGTGTGGGATTGTCATGAGAATCATCATGATGGTTCGACTTTTCGGGATGCTGCTACCGGAGAGGTTTTGTTTCAAATATTCTCGGATTCGGATGTAGGCCGCTGTATGGCTGCTGATATCGACCCGAATAATCCGGGTTTGGAAATGTGGTCATCAGATTCGCAGGGAATTCGTAATGTAAAAGGAGAAGTTATACAGCCTGATATGCAAGGTGTACCTGTTAATATGGCTTGCTGGTGGGACGGTGATTTACTTCGTGAATTGTTAAATAGAAATATAATTACAAAATATGATTATGTAAACGGAGGAGTACAAACTTTGTTGGAAGCCGAAGATTGTATGTCTAATAACGGAACTAAATCAACCCCATGTATTCAGGGAGATATTATTGGCGATTGGCGTGAAGAAGTTTTGCTTCGTACACGCGATAATAAAAATCTTCGCTTGTATGTGTCGACTTACAATACGGATTATCGTTTTCATTGTTTTGCCGAAGAACCTGTTTATCGTATAAGTATGGCGACACAGAATGTAGCTTATAATCAACCGACTCAACCTGGATTTTACTTTGGTCCTGATTTAGGAAAATGTTTTCCGGAAAAGGATTTGGTTGTCAAAGGGAACTCAATCACATTGGATGCAGGAATGCAATATGATTCCTACAAATGGTCGGTGGGTGGCAATGAGCGTACTCGAACAATTACAAAAAAAGACATCTCCGCAGGTAAAAAAACAAAAGTAGAGTTAACAGTTACATTTCGTGGATATGAATTTAAAGATTATGTGAATGTTACGTTGAAATGATATGTATTAAACCTATGTTTTTCTCACAGAATAGCTTTTTCAAATTTTGACGAAGTCAAAATCAATTTGTTTTCGCACAGATTTCGCAGATTGCACAAATTAAGTAGCAAGGAGAAACAAAATAACATAGTAAATATATCATTTCTTGATAATTGTTTTTTTTATTTCACAGATACATTGGCTAACGTCAATTAAAGAAATCTGTGTAATTCGTGAAATCTGTGTGAAGCCTAAAAGATTGACTTTAGTCAATCATATTTGCGAAATAAAAACATTTGTGTAAGCAAATCAAAATAATATTCTGAGAGAAAACCTTCAAAATAGACTCGTTTTGAACTTTAAACATTAATATTAAAAAACTACATGAAAATGAATTTCTTAAAAATCTTGACAGGAACATGCATTTGTTTGCTTTTTACATCTATGGCTTTTGCAACGGATACCTATAAAACAATAACTGTGGATGCTCCTTTCTCTATGGTTCCGATTAAAGAATTTGTATATCCTCAGAAGGATTTTTCGATTACTAAATATGGGGCAAAAGAAGGAGGAGTAACAAATAATACTCAAGCTATTGCCAAGGCTATTGCTGCTTGTAATAAAGCCGGAGGTGGGCGAGTAGTTGTTCCGGCCGGGGTTTGGTTTACCGGGCCTATTCATTTTAAAAGTAATGTAAATTTATATTTGGAAGAAAATGCAGTATTGAGTTTTTCCGATAATCCGGTGGATTATTTGCCTGCTGTGATGACTTCGTGGGAAGGCTTGGAATGTTATAATTACTCGCCTTTACTTTATGCTTTTGATTGTCAGAATATAGCGATTACGGGTAAAGGTACTTTGCAACCCAAAATGGATACTTGGAAAGTTTGGTTTAAACGTCCCCAACCTCATTTAGATGCATTGAAAGAACTTTATACAATGGCTTCTACAGATGTGCCTGTCGAACAACGCCAGATGGCTAAAGGTGAAAATAATCTGCGTCCGCATCTGATTCATTTCAATCGTTGTGAAAATGTGTTATTAGATGGTTTTAAAATTCGTGAAAGTCCATTTTGGACGATACATATTTATATGAGTAAAAATGGTATTGCCCGTAATTTGGATGTGCGAGCTCATGGCCATAATAACGATGGAATCGACCTTGAAATGACTCAAAACTTTTTAGTCGAGGATTGTATTTTTGATCAAGGGGATGATGCTGTTGTGATTAAAGCCGGAAGAAATAAGGATGCATGGAAATTGGATATGCCTTGTGAAAATATTGTTGTTCGTAACTGTACGATACTTAAAGGCCATGTTTTGCTTGGTATTGGTAGTGAAATGTCGGGCGGTGTTCGTAATGTATATATGCATGATTGTACTGCTCCAAATGATGTGCACCGGGTGTTTTTCCTGAAAACCAATCATCGTCGTGGAGGTTTTATTGAAAATATTTATATGAATAATATTAAAAGCGGTTCGGCTTTAAGGGCTTTCGAAATAGATACGGATGTGCTTTATCAATGGAGGGATTTGGTTCCTACGTATGAAACAAAGATTACCCGTATTGAAGGTATTTATATGAATAATGTTACTTGTGAATCGGTTGATGTTGTTTATGACCTGAAGGGAGATGATCGTTTGCCGATTAAAAATGTAGAAATAAAGAATGTAAGTGTCAAAAAGGTAAATAAGTTTTATAATAATGTTCACAATGTGATAAATTTAAAAGAAGAGAATGTAACGTATACTGAATATGTACCTAAATGATTTCTTATTCAGTTTAATATTGAGTCCGTTATGAATGTTTTTCTCAGAATATTATTTTGATTTGCTTGCACAAATGTTTTTATTCCACAAATACGATTGACTAAAGTCAATCTTTGAGTTTCGCACAGATTTCACGGATTACACAGATTTTAATTTGACGTTAGTCAAAATATTTGTGAAATGATAAAAGAAAATTCTTTCGGTTAAATTTTTTGAATATAAGATACTTATATTGGTTTTCAATCTGTGTAATCCGTGAAATCTGTGCGAAAATAAATTGATTTTGACTTCGTCAAAATATTCAAAAATTATTCTGTGTGAAAACATTCATATTGGTGTCAACAAGAGTTTTTAAAATGAAAAACACAACCATCTTTTTTTTATTCATATTTTGTGTTTTGTCTTCAAAAGCGCAGACAGGACAGCCTTCTGCGCTTAATTCCAAAGATTTCAATCGTTATTGGACGATAGAATCGGAATCTCCCGATTATAAGCTTTCGTTTCATGGAGATACTGCTGAAATTCTTGCACCTAAAGGTTTGACTTTATGGCGTAATGAAAAGATGAGCGGAAATGTAACCATTGAATATGATGCTTGTGTTATGGATGAAGGAAATTCCGGTGATCGGTTGAGTGACCTGAATTGCTTTTGGATGGCATCTGATCCTAAATTCCCGGAAGATATAATGAAACGGAAAAAAGAACGGAATGGAATATTTGCCAATTGTTACGCTTTGCAAATGTATTATCTTGGATATGGAGGTAATTCGAATTCAACTACCCGTTTTCGCCGTTATGATGGAAATGAGCAAGGAATTACCGATCAAGCTGCACGGCCGGCTATTTTGCGTGAATATACTGATCCGGAGAATCTACTAAAACCCAATCATTGGTATCATATAAAAATTACCAATGAAGGAAATCGGGTTTGTTATTATATTGATGGAAAACGTTTGATTGATTTCAGAGATGCTAATCCGTTGACGTCCGGTTGGTTTGGATTTCGTACCACATTGTCCCGTACCCGCATTACAAATTTCAACTACACTTGTTCGAATCCTGATGAATTACCTATTACATTGGGTTGGTTGGGGAAAACACCGGATATAAGTACGCCTGTCAGTTTTGGAGTACCTTTTCCGCAAGGCAAATTATATTCTACCAACAGCATAAAATTATCGGTTAATAAAAATGGCGAAAATTTACCAACCGATTATTGGCCGTTGGCCTATTGGCCCGATGGTTCTGTAAAATGGGGCGGATTTGCTGCTGTAATTCCTGCAAATACAGGAAAAGTATCATTGGAGATAGAAAAAAAATCAACAAAGAAATCAACGGTTTCTTTGGTAAAACTAACAAAGAAAGATAATCATATTGTTGTAAATACAGGGACTATAACTGCGTATATATCCGGACGAAATGGTGCTTTGATAGACAGCTTGTTATATGATAATGTAAAAGTAGGAGGTCAAGTGCATTTGGTATGTACTACTCAGAATGAACCTTCTACAGATAATACAAAACAACTTGTTTTCAATCAGTTTACAAGCGAAGTAAAGCGTGTTGAAGTAGAACGTTCAGGCGATGTTCGTACGGTTGTTAAAGTGGAAGGTGTACATAAATCTGCTGATGGACGAGAATGGTTGCCGTTTGTCGTGAGGTTGTATTTTTATGCCGGAAGTGATCAGATAAAAATGGTGCATACCTTTATATATGATGGTAATCAGGACAACGATTTTATTCGTGCTCTGGGTGTTCGTTTTGATATTCCTATGCGTGAAGCGTTGTATAATCGACATGTCGCTTTTTCCTGTGCCGATGGTGGTGTATGGAGCGAACCGGTGCAACCGTTGGTGGGACGTGAAACATTAACATTCAAATCGGAACGTAACTTGCAGCAACAACAAATGGAAGGAAAGCGTATTCCTGCTTATGAAGAATTTGATAAAAAAGGTCGCTTTTTGTTGGATAATTGGGCTTCATGGGATGGATTCCGTTTGTCGCAACTTACCGAAAATTCATTTAGTATTCGCAAACGCACATCGGCCGATCGTCCTTGGATCGGAACTTTCAATGGAACCCGTTCCGATGGATATGCTTTTGCCGGAGATGTAAGTGGAGGACTAGGGATTTATTTGAATGATTTTTGGCAATCTTATCCTTCATCTCTTGAAATAGAAAATGCACGTTCTTCCGAAGCAAGCCTTACTGCTTGGTTGTGGAGTCCGGAAGCAGAGACGATGGACTTACGCCATTATGATACTATTGCCCATGATTTGGATGCCAGTTACGAAGATGTACAAGAAGGATTGAGTACGCCTTACGGGATTGCGCGTACACATACACTTACAATTATTCCTCAAAAAACATATTCAGGAAAAGAAGAATTTGCCGCGATGGCTGAAGCATTATCTACCGCTTCTCCATTGATGTGTGCACCTGAATATCTGCATCAGCAGCGGGCTTTTGGTGTATGGAGTTTACCGGATAGCAGCACGATTTTCCGTGCCGGAATAGAAGAACGGCTTGCGGCATATATTGATTTTTATCAGAAAGCCATTGAACAAAATAAATGGTATGGTTTTTGGAATTATGGAGATGTGATGCATGCGTATGATCCGGTTCGTCATGAATGGAGATATGATGTGGGTGGTTATGCATGGGATAATACAGAATTAGCTTCGAATATGTTCCTGTGGTATAATTTTCTGCGTACAGGTAGTTTGGATGTTTGGAAAATGGCTGAAGCTATGACTCGACATACGGCTGAAGTGGATGTGTATCATTTAGGTGAGAATGCAGGATTAGGTAGTCGTCATAATGTCAGTCATTGGGGTTGTGGCGCGAAAGAAGCACGTATCAGTCAGGCGGCGTGGAATCGTTTTTATTATTATCTCACAACCGATGAACGTTGCGGTGATTTGATGAGTGAAGTAAAAGACAGTGAACAAAAATTATATACGCTCGATCCGATGCGGTTGGCAGAACCGCGTGAAAAATATCCTTGTACGGCGCCTGCCCGTTTGCGCGTTGGTCCTGATTGGTTGGCTTATGCAGGAAATTGGATGACAGAGTGGGAGCGAACGCAAAATATCGATTATCGTGATAAGATTATCGTCGGAATGAAAAGCATTGCAGCTTTGCCTAATGGATTATTCACTGGAAATAAAGCATTGGGATTTGATCCAAAGACGGGTATTATCAGTTACGAAGGAGATCCATCCATACAAAATACGAATCATCTGATGACTATTATGGGTGGTTTTGAAATAATGAATGAGTTGCAGGAAATGATTCGATTGCCTGAATGGAATAAAACTTGGTTGGATCATGCTACTCACTATAAAAAGAAGGCTTGGGAAATCAGTGCAAATAAGTTTCGTATATCTCGTTTGTTGGCTTATGCTGCTTATTATCAACGTAAACCTGAATGGGGAAAAGAGGCTTGGAACGATTTGCTTCGCTCGCAGAGAGGAGACACATTACAACCATTTACAACAACAAAAATTCTTCCTCCTGAAGTACCGGCTTCAATTGATGAAAATTCAAATATAAGTACAAACAGTGTGGCTACATGGAGTTTGGATGCGATTTATATGCTGGAAACGGTTCCATATGACGAGTAAATTAATAATGAACAATTAATAATGAATAAATTGAAACAATTTTTGGGATTATATTTTCTGATGTTTTTGTTGACATCATTTACCAGTCTTTTTGCTGATGAGAGATATGATGCTATTTATAGTGGAACTCCTTGGTTTGATCAGAATAACAACGAAGTAAATGCGCATGGTGCTTGTATCGTTAAAGAAGGCGATTTGTATTATTTATTCGGAGAACATAAAACGGATACAATCAATGCGTTTTCCGGATTTTCCTGTTATTCTTCTCCGGATTTGATGAATTGGAAATTTGAAAACATGGTGTTGAAAATGCAACCGGATGGATTAATGGGGCCAAACCGTGTCGGTGAGCGGGTAAAAGTGATGAAATGTCCGGCAACCGGAGAATTTGTAATGTATATGCATTCGGATAATATGCAATATAAAGATCCACATGTTGCTTATGCCACTTGTAAAACCATTGATGGTAATTATCAGTTTCATGGCGATTTGATGTACGATGGTAAATATATCAAAAGATGGGATATGGGTACTTTTCAGGATAATGACGGAAAAGGTTATCTGTTGACTCATGAAGGATTTATTTATGAATTATCCTCTGATTATAAATCGGCAAAGCGTATTGTGGCTTCCGATATTGCTCATGGTGGAGAATCGCCTGCTATGTTTAAAAAGAATGGTGTATATTTCTGGATGTTTTCCAATAAAACCAGCTGGGAACGGAATGATAATTATTATTTTACAGCAACATCGCTCGAAGGTCCGTGGGAAAAGAAAGGGCTTTTTACTCCTCAAGGTTCGCTTACGTGGAATTCGCAGTGCTCTTTTGTCTTACCAATAACAACTAACAAAGATACATTATATATATATATGGGCGATCGTTGGTCGTTTCCCAAACAAGGTTCGGCAGCTACGTATGTTTGGCAACCGATAACTGTTAAAGCCGATGAGATGTCTATTCCCGATTATTATGTTTCATGGAAAGTAAACCCATTCGATGGAAAACCGACTTTTGTAGCACCGTCAATGAATCCAATACGAAATAAATATATTATTCAAAAAGGAAGCTGGATTGAGGATGAGAAAAAATTGATTTCAAAAGAAAAAGGTGCTGTGGTTTCTTATTCTTTCGAAGGAACCCGGATTACAATCGGAGCAATTTCAAATGACATGAGCGGTTATGCAAACGTAATACTGAAGAACAGCCGAAATGAAGAGATTATCAATACAATCATCGATTTTTACAGTTTGTATGAATATTCATCCCTGAAGTTTATCAGTCCGGAATTGAAAAAGGACAGTTATACATTAAGTATTGAAGTATTGGGAGTGCATCCTGCCTGGAGCGATAAACAACGTTCTGATTACGGAAGCAAAGATGATTACGTAGTTATTGAAAGTGTATATGTTCAATGAGAATTAAGAAATGTCAGAATTGAGTATACATGTACTGATTTTTGCCATGTTTATATTAATATTTAAAATGAAAAAACACACAATTAAAATGTTTGAATAATGAAAAACAAAAACGTTTACTTTATTTTATTGATTGCCTTTATGGGATGCTTATTCCAAGCGAATGCTGCAAAACGGCAAATGGAATATTTAGAAAGAGGATTGGTTGCTGTGAAATCCAGTACCGGGGTTTTCTTGAGTTGGAGATTATTGGGTAACGATGATCCGAAGATTCAGTTTAATGTGTATAGAGGAAGTGTCAAATTGAATACTACACCACTTACTGGTGCTACAAATTATACAGATGCTGCTGGTACGACGGCAAGTACATACAGAATTGGTATTGTAGATCCCGAAACAGGAGAAGAAACAAGCCGGACATCTTTGGTGTCTACTTGGACTAATTTTTATAAAAGGATACAATTAAAAAGGCCTGCTGATGTAGTCTATGGACCGACTTCGACTTATAAAAAAGATACAGTTTTTACTTACACACCTAATGATTGTAGTGTAGGTGATTTGGATGGTGACGGAGAATATGAGATCATCGTTAAATGGGATCCGAGTAATTCCAAGGATAATGCGAATAGTAATTATTCTGAAAAAGTTTATATAGATGCATATAAACTGAACGGAACTTTTTTGTGGCGAATAGATTTGGGTAAAAATATTCGTGCAGGGGCGCATTATACCCAATTTATGGTGTATGACTTTGATGGAGATGGTATTGCTGAAGTTGCATGTAAAACAGCTCCGGGAACAATAGATGGATTGGGCAATAATGTTATAATGGGTAGTGATAATCCGAATGCTGATTATAGAAATGCTAATGGTTATATTATTACAGGCCCTGAATATCTAACTGTTTTTGATGGAAAAACAGGTGCCGAGCGACATACGGTTGCTTATAAGCCATTAAGAGGAACCGTTTCGGCCTGGGGAGACAGTAATGGAAACAGGGTGGATCGTTTTTTGGCTTGTGTTGCTTATTTGGATGGAGTGCATCCGAGTTTGGTAATGTGCCGGGGATATTATACTCGTACAACACTGGCTGCTTATGATTTTAAAGATGGAAAATTAGTGGAACGTTGGTTTCATGATTCGCCTACTTCTGGCCAGGGTGCTTATGGGCAAGGAAATCATAACCTTTCGGTTGCAGATGTAGATGGCGACGGATTCGATGAAATTATTTACGGTTCTTGTGCTATCGACCATGATGGAAAACTATTATACCGTACAGGTCTTGGGCATGGAGATGCTATGCACGTTTCGAAATTGGACCCTGATAGGCCGGGATTGCAAGTCTTCTCTGTACATGAAAGTACAAGCGCTGCTTATGGTTATGAAATGCATGATGCTGCTACCGGACAAATTCTTTGGGGAGCAAAAACAGGTTCCGATAATGGACGCGGCATAGCTGCCGATATTGATCCGAATCATCGTGGATTCGAGATGTGGAGTGCTTCGGGTGCAGGAGTCTACAATTGCAAAGGTGAAAAAATAGCAGATAATAAACCTCAATCTACTTCCGGATCTGATACGTATAATTTCCGGATTTATTGGGATGGTGATTTACAGGACGAATTATTAGACAGGCAAGTAATTTCAAAATGGAATCCGGTAACTAAAACTACAGGTCGTGTAGAAACTCTTTATAACTACGATAATGCAACATTTATAAATGGTTCAAAAAGTAATCCATGCTTAGTTGCGGATATTCTCGGAGACTGGCGGGAAGAAATAATCTGTTATCGTAGTGCAGATCCTTCTCAATTGTTGATTTTTACAACGAATCGCCCTACTGAACATCGCTTATATACATTGATGCACGATCCTACATATCGTCTTGCTATTGCTTGGCAAAATGTGGCTTACAATCAACCTCCTCACCTTGGATTCTATATCGGCGACGGTGTGGATGATATTCCTTGGCCTGATATGTACACGTATAAAGATGTTGCAAGTGGATTAAATGATGTAAAACAAGATGTTACTCAGATTTCTTTATACAACAGGGAGGATGGTTCAATTGATATTCAATCGAAAGATGAAATACGTTCGATTGCTGTTTATTCGCTTACCGGAAACTTATTAATGCAAAAGAATGCTATTGGAAGTACGTATTACAATCTTTCAGGATTAAGTGTTAATCGTGAATTGGTTGTTATTAAAGTAACTACGGATACAGAAACAAAATCATTCAAGAGGTTTACTCGATAAACAATAGTATTTCTCATATTCGTCCACGAATTATACGAATTAATAAAATGTCTTAACAATTCGCATTAATTCGTGGATGAATATTTTTATTTTTTTTATAAAATAGTTAAATTTGGAAGTTGTGATTTGTTTTAAATTCAACCTTACTCAAATATAATCTGTAGAGTAAGAAACGTATGTGATTATTAACCTGATCCAGTAAATTTAAGCCATTTATTTCATGAAAAAAATAGCCTTTTTTTACATTTTTATTACTGCTTCTTACTGCTCTTATCTTTCCGCATAATTGCTACTTGTGAGTAAATTGCCTTATTTTTAATGAATTAAGTAAATATATAAAACATGAAAGAAAAAATTCTATTAACATTCATTGTATTGAGTTTATTTTCTGTAAGTAAAATATATGCAGATGAACCCTATGCTTATCTTTTTGCCTACTTTACCGGTAATCGCGTAGAAGACGAATCTATTCATTTTGCCGTTAGTCCCGATGGTTATAATTATTTAGCTTTAAATAAGAATAATCCGATAATCGATTCCAAAGATATCAGCATTACTGGAGGAGTTCGCGACCCGCATATCTTACGTTGCGAAGATGGTAAAACCTTTTATATGGTGGTTACTGATATGACATCGAGCAAGGGCTGGAATTCCAATCGTGCATTTACGATGTTGAAATCAAGCGATTTAGTTAATTGGACATCTTCTATCATCAATATTCAACAAAAATATCCTGGACAGGAAGATTTGCAGCGGGTTTGGGCGCCTCAAACGATTTATGATAAAAAGGCGAAAAAATATATGGTTTATTGGTCGATGAAACATGGTGAAAACGGTGTGGATATTATTTATTATGCGTATGCTAATAAAGATTTTACTGATTTGGAAGGAAAGCCGAAAGTACTGTTTACTCCTTCTAACGGCAAATCTTGTATTGATGGGGATATTATTCTGAAAGGCGATACCTATTATATGTTTTATAAAACGGAAGGGGAGAAGCAAAAAGGAATTAAATTGGCTACAACGAAATCACTGACTTCGGGTAAATGGACTGAATATGATGATTATAAACAACAAACTCGCGATCAGGTAGAAGGTTCCGGTGTATTTAAATTGATTGATTCGGATACCTATATTATGATGTATGATGTATATGTAAAGCATCGTTACGAATTTACCGAAAGTACGGATTTGGAAAATTTCAAACCAGCAACTCGTGCGGTAACGATGGACTTTCATCCGCGCCATGGCACGGTTATGACAATCACTCAGGATGAATTAAACCGTCTTTTTGAAAAATGGGGAACTCCTCCAGGATATGCCAAAACAGGTCATAATCCGGTAATTAATGGGTTTTACGCCGATCCCGAAATTCTTTATTCCCAGAAAACAGGCAAATATTATATTTATCCAACCAGTGATGGATTCGAAAACTGGGGAGGAAGTTATTTCAAAGTTTTTTCTTCGGATGATTTGAATAATTGGAAAGACGAAGGTGTTATTCTCGACTTTAAAAAAGACGTATCGTGGGCTAAAGAAAATGCTTGGGCGCCTTGTATTATCGAGAAAAAAGTAGGAGATGATTATAAATATTACTACTATTTTTCAGCATTTAAGAAAATAGGTGTAGCAGTAGCAGGCAATCCGACAGGTCCTTTTAAAGATTCCGGAGCGCCTTTGATTGATTTTCGTCCTGAAGGAGCTAACCGCGGACAAGAAATCGATCCGGATGTTTATACGGATCTGTCTACCGGAATAAGCTATCTGTATTGGGGAAGCGGTTACTTAGCTGTAGCCGAGTTGAATGATGATATGATTTCCATCAAAAAAGAAACTATCAAAGTAATTACCCCTAAAACGTTCCGGGAAGGAGCGTATATATTCGACCGGAATGGTATTTATTATTTTACCTGGTCGGAAAATGATACCCGCGATGAAAATTACCGGGTTCGCTATGGTACTTCTACTTCTCCGATGGGGCCGATAACTATTCCTGAAAATAATATTGTTATTCAGAAGAATCCTGATAAAGGCATTTATGCTACCGGACATCATTCAATATTGCAAAAACCGGGAACAGATGAATGGTATATTGTTTATCATCGTTTTACCCGTCCTGATGGAATTAAAATGGGACGTTCGGCCGGATATAATCGTGAAGTTTGCATCGATCGCATGGAATTCAATGCCGATGGTTCGATAAAGGAAGTAATGCCGACAGAGTAATTTATTGAAAGGTAAAGGGCAAAAAGCGAATGGATTCTATGCACGCATCCCCTTTTTGTTTTTCAACCTAAAATATTATTTATTAAAAAACAAATGAAAAAATTATATGAATATCGAATATTACACTTGTGACATGTCCGCGAAGCGGGCAAATGTGAATAACCGTGAGTGTAACTCACGGAAAAGGCAAATGCTAAATCCGTCCCTGAAAGGGGCGAATATTGTATTGCCTAAATTCACCCCCTGTCGGGGATGTGGAGAGGGATTTTTTCCTACCACGGGTTACACCCGCGGTTATTCATATTTAGTCCTTTCAGGACATGTTTGGACAAAATATCCGAAAATCATAAAAATTATTATTTTAAGTTCTTTATTTCTGCTTTTTGCTTACGCTGCAAAAGCTCAAAATAAAGAATCCGGTTCGTTTAAAGCTGGAAATAAAACGTTTTTGCTGAATGACAAGCCTTTTGTTGTTAAAGCAGCTGAGATACATTATCCACGGATTCCAAGGCTGTATTGGGAACATCGGATTCAGATGTGTAAAGCATTAGGAATGAATACGGTTTGTTTGTATATTTTTTGGAATATTCATGAACAGGAAGAAGGGAAATTTGATTTTACCGGAAATAATGATATTGCAGCGTTTTGTAAGTTAGCCCAGAAGTATGGAATGTATGTAATTGTGCGGCCGGGGCCGTATGTTTGCGCCGAATGGGAAATGGGTGGATTACCTTGGTGGCTGTTGAAGAAAAAGGATATTGGGCTTCGTGTGCAGGATCCGTATTTCATGGAAAAGACCAAAGTTTTTATGAATGAAGTCGGGAAACAATTAGCAGAAATGCAAATTACCCGTGGCGGAAATATCATTATGGTTCAGGTAGAAAACGAATATGGCGCTTATGGAACAGACAAACCTTATGTGTCTGCAATTCGAGACATCGTAAAAGGTGCCGGATTTACTGATATTCCGTTATTTCAATGTGATTGGAGTTCTAATTTTCAGAATAACGCGTTGGATGATTTGCTTTGGACAATAAATTTCGGAACAGGAGCCAATATCGAAAAGCAATTCGAAACATTAAAAAAGCTAAGGCCGGAAACGCCTTTAATGTGTAGCGAATTTTGGTCGGGATGGTTCGATCATTGGGGTGCAAAACACGAAACAAGAAGTGCAAAAGCGTTGGTCGGAGGAATGAAAGAAATGCTCGATCAAAATATCTCATTCAGTTTGTATATGACACATGGCGGAACAAGTTTCGGACATTGGGCGGGAGCCAATTTCCCAAATTTTTCGCCTACTTGTACATCCTACGATTACGATGCTCCGATTAGTGAATCAGGGAAAGCAACACCCAAATATTATGAGGTCCGTAATTTGTTGAAGAATTATTTATCCGAAGGAGAAATATTAAGTGATGTCCCGGATTCGATTCCAACGATTTCAATCCCTTCGGTTACTTTCAAAGAAATAGCTCCTCTTTTTGATAATCTTCCTGAACCGGTTTATAGTGAGAATATTCAATCAATGGAATTTTTTAATCAGGGTTGGGGAAGTATTCTTTATCGGACAAAATTATCGAAATCGGATAACCCGCAAACATTGAGTATTACCGAAGCACACGATTGGGCACAGATTTTTATCGATGGAGAAAAGATAGCTACATTGAATCGCTTGAAAGGGGAAAGTTCCATTACCATTCCTTCCGTAAAAGAAGGCGCTGTATTGGATATTTTGGTGGAAGCAATGGGTCGAATGAATTTTGGAAAAGGTATTTATGATTGGAAAGGAATTACCGAAAAAGTAGAATTAAAATCAGAAAAATCAACAGAAATCCTGAAAAATTGGCAAGTTTATAGCATCCTGACGGATTATTCCTTTGCCAAAAATAAACAATATAAAAAATCGGATATACTGAAAAATGTTCCTGCATTTTATAAAGCGGAATTTACGATTGATAAAGCCGGTGATACATTCATTGATATGAGTTCGTGGAGCAAAGGATTGGTTTGGGTAAACGGATATGCGCTGGGGCGTTATTGGGAAATCGGGCCGCAACAAACGTTGTATTTGCCCGGATGTTGGTTGAAAGAGGGCAAAAATGAAATTATCGTATTTGATTTGGCTTCTCCCTCTAAAGCTGAGATAGCAGGATTGCGCCAACCGGTATTAGATGTATTGAAAGGGATTATTACCAGCCATCGGAAATTGGGTGAAAACTTGAATTTAAGTGGAGAACAACCTATTTACACAGGTTCATTCAAAGCTGGAAACGGATGGCAACATGTGAATTTCAATCAGAAAGCAACAGGCCGGTATTTTTGTTTGGAAGCTTTGAGTTCGTTTGGTAGCGATAATTATGCTGCGATTGCAGAATTGGAATTGATTGGCGAAGATGGAAATCCGATTCCACGCGATAAATGGAAAATTGTTTATGCTGATAGTGAAGAAACAGAAGCTGCTAATAATATTGCAAGTAATGTTTTTGATTTACAGGAATCTACATTCTGGCATACCGATTATTCGAATACAAAACCGGGATTTCCTCATCAAATTGTAATTGACTTGAAAGAGGAAAAAACCATTGCCGGATTTTCTTATTTGCCAAGGGCGGAAGCCGGTAAAACAGGAATGATTAAGGATTATAAGGTTTATTTCAAAACAACGAATTATAAGTATAAATAAAATAATTGCAGAAATTTTCATAATGACACCGATTTGAATGTTTTACGTTATACGTTCTACGTATCGGTAACATCAGCCACTTACGTAAAACGTACAACGTATTACATAACAGATTTAATTTGAATTATTTAATTTGGCAAAGTAGAAATAAGATAGTAACAATTATAAGATATGAAGAAGGTTGCAATGAGATTTCGGCCCTTTTTGGTAATGTGTGTATTTTCATCCTTTTTCTTTTCTGGTAATGCACAATATGAGAACGAGAATATCAGGGATAAAAAAATCCTCTTGAATGAAAACGGAATGATTATTCGGGTGGCTCCTTATAAAGATGATAAGGTTTGTGCCATTAGTTATACATTCGATGATGGTTTGGTAGAACATTATACCCTTCTTTTTCCTGAATTGGAAAAAAGAGGATTTAAAGGAACTCTTTGGGTAAATGGGAGTAAAATAAATCAGGATTCGGATAATATCGCTGATACAACTCGTATGACATGGATTCAATTGAAAGAAATGGCTGATAAAGGGCATGAAATTTCCAATCATGGTTGGGCCCATAAAAATTTCGGACGATTTAGCTTGGAAGAAATCAAGGAAGATATTACTAAAAATGACAGTGCGATATTTGTTAATATAGGCATTATGCCAACTACTTTTTGTTATCCGAACAATAATAAAAGTAATCCGGAAGCGGTTGAATTTGTTTCTGAAAATCGGGTGGGTACCCGAACCGAACAACGTTCCATTGGAAGTAAATCTACTCCGGAGGGACTTGATAGATGGGTTGAAACATTGATTGAAACCCGGGATTGGGGGGTTGGAATGACACATGGTCTCACATATGGATATGATGCGTTTGGCAATCCTCAACGGTTTTGGGATCATTTGGATGAGGTAAAGTCTCAGGAAGATAAAATTTGGGTAGCAACATTTAAGGATGTGGCAGCCTATTTAAAGGAAAGAGAAAATTTTACTTGGAAACTGGAAAAGAAAAAAGATAATATTGTAATTACACCTGAACTTTCTTTGGATAAAAAAATATTCACAGAATCCTTAACGATGGTAATTGAAAATCCTAAATACCGTAATATAACGGTAAAACAAGAAAATAAAGAGTTGCTCTTACGGATTCTTTCAGACAGGATTATGTTTGATTTTGACCCTTTTGGAGGTGTAATTCAAATTTTTGGGAAAAGATAATTTTTTGAATACAAAAATGCGAATATAATATAATCTTAGTGTCTTAGCGACATTGTGTCTTGGCGTTCAAAAAATACTTGAACTAAATCATTGTATTTTAAATATATACTTATAATCCTAATACCTAAATAATTAACAAAAATGAAATTTAACCGAATAATTGTATGCCTATTCCTCTTAGCAGGAGTTACTTCTACATTACGAGCCGACCTTCCGCCGGTTTTTGGCCCTGAATATGCAGGAAAAACACAAAAAGATGAACTAACCCGTGTTTATATTTCTCCTCAACGGATTGTATGGACGAATGCCGGTGACGGAAGTTTAGTAACGAACGAAGAAGTATTATTGCTTCCCGGAAACAGCCAGGCGGAATTAACCAGACGTAAAATGTGTACGATGAAGACTACAGCAACTGATACAGCTGCTATCTTGCTCGATTTTGGAAAAGAATTACATGGTGGCCTGCAATTGGTGATGGGTGGCGGCCGCAGAGAACCATCTTTGGTGCGGATTCGTTTTGGGGAATCGGTTGGAGAATGTAACAGCCAAACGTATAACAGCGAGTGGAAAGTGGGTTATTCCACAGACGACCATGCTAAACGCGACATCATTGTAGAAATTCCCCGCGACGGATTGTTTGAGATCGGCAATACCGGTTTCCGTTTTGTCCGAATTGATTTGTTGCAACCCAATGCAACCATTAAACTGAAAGAAGCCCGAGCTGTTTTTCGTTACCGCGATATTCCTTATTTAGGTTCTTTCAAAAGTAACGACGAGCGATTGAATCAAATCTGGTTGACCGGCGCTTATACCGTTCATTTGAATATGCAGGAATATTTATGGGACGGAATCAAACGCGACCGGGTGGTTTGGCTCGGCGATATGCACCCCGAAGTGGCTTCGATCCGAAGTGTATTTGGAAATAATGATATCATTCCTAATAGTTTGGATTTAGCTTGCGAACAATTTCCTTTGCCCGGTTGGATGAATAATATCAGTTCGTATTCCCTTTGGTATTTAGTTATTCAGTATGAATGGTACCTGCAAAACGGGAATCTTGATTTTCTGAAAGCGCATAAAAATTATATTCTCGGATTAATTGATCAGATAGACGAAAATGTCGATGAAAATGGTACGGATATAAGTAAAGCTCGTTATTTTCTGGATTGGCCATCGAGTCCGAATGAAGAAGGTGTAAAAGCCGGATGCCGTGCACTGATGGTATGGGCACTACAAGATGCTGGGAAACTTTGTACTTACCTGAACGAACCGGCTTATCTGAAAAAGACACAGGATGTTACTGCCCGTCTGAATAAATCTGTTAAAGATCATAATAACCTGAAACAGGCTGCCGGATTGATGGCGATTGCCGGAATTATGGATCCGGTAAAAGCATGCAATGATGTTATATCGGTTGGTGGTGCTAAAAATTTTTCCACTTTCTACGGATATTATATGTTGCAAGCGCAGGCATTAGCCGGACAATACCAACAGGCAATCGATGTTATTCGCCAATATTGGGGCGGTATGTTGGATATGGGAGCTACTTCTTTTTGGGAAGATTTCAATCTGGATTGGTTGCAAAATGCAGCCCGTTTGGATGAATTGACACCTCCGGGTAAAAAGGATATTCACGGTGATTTCGGAGGATATTGTTATCCGGGATATCGTCATAGTTTCTGTCACGGTTGGTCATCGGGGCCAACAGCTTGGCTGACAGAACATGTGTTGGGTGTTCAGGTAATGGAGCCCGGTTGCAAAACGATTAAAATTGAACCGCATTTAGGCGATTTGCAATGGGCTGAAGGAACGTTCCCTACTCCTTATGGAATAGTGAAAATTAAACATACGAAGAATCTGGACGGAAGCGTTGCTTCAAAAATTGAAGCTCCGAAAGAAGTGAAAGTAATCAAATGAAATGTAATTTTAAAAATAAAGAGATTATCTACAAGGTTACTAAATAAGGAAATCACTTTTGATGAAATGCCCGTCTTCGGCCTTTGCTTCATAGACGGGTCGCCGAGAAGCTCAGCCTTGATCTTTTGTTACTTTTGCATCAAGGCAAAAGTAAAAGAAAAAATGTCACAAGTGATTTTAGAAATATATCAAATGAAAAATAAAAAAGCATTAACATTTGCCCTTTGTTTATTTTGCTCTTTGTCCTTATTTAGCCAAGAGCAAGATACTCAAATAGCAAAGGCTTGTATTCAGCATCCGTGGTATGGCAAACGAGTTGCTTATTTAGGAGATTCGGTTACAGACCCGAATAGTTATGGTGATAAAATTAAAAAATACTGGTCTTTTTTGCAGGAATGGCTCGATATCACTCCCTATGTATATGGTGTAAGTGGACGGCAATGGAATGATATTCCCCGTCAGGCGGATAAATTGAAAAAGGAACACGGTGATGAGGTCGATGCTATTCTGGTATTTATCGGAACCAATGATTTTAATAGTGGCGTGCCTATCGGCGAATGGTTTACGGAGAAAGAAGAACAAGTGATGGCTGCCCGAGGCCAAGTCAAAGAATTGGTTATCCGGAAACAGCGAACTCCCGTAATGTCTGACGAAACCTATAAGGGTCGTATCAATAAGGGAATCAGTCACCTGAAAAAACAGTTCTCCGATAAACAGATTGTGTTATTGACTCCATTGCATCGTTCGTTGGCCGAATTCGGTGATAAAAACGTACAGCCGGACGAAAGTTACCAAAACAGTTGTGGGGAATATATCGATGCATATGTACAGGCGATCAAAGAAGCGGGTAATTTGTGGGGTATTCCAGTGATTGATTTCAATGCGCTTACGGGTATGAATCCGATGGTCGAAGAACAACTGATTTATTTCTATGATGCTTCGTTCGACCGACTGCATCCCAGTACTCAAGGACAGGAACGAATGGCAAAGACATTAATGTATCAGTTGCTCACATTGCCGGTTTTATAAAACAATCTAAATGTATATAAATATGAAAAATTTAGTGATTTTATCTTTAGTTGTGTTGATAAGTATCATTTCGTGTAAAGCGCAATCGATATCGGATGAGGTTAAAATTAAGTCTATCCCTCATAAAATATCGTGGGTAAACCAACCGTTAGACTGGAAAGTGAACGGAGATACATTTATATTGACCGGAGGTAAAGGTTCGCGTTTATTTACCGATCCTCAACAGAAAAACATTGCGGATACAGCTCCCATTGCCTTATTCAAACCGGATGAAACTTTTTTGTTCAGTTGTAAAGTGAAAGTCGGTTTTAGATCTGTTTTCGATGCTGGAGTACTGATGATATATGCTGATTCCGACCTTTGGGCTAAATTGTGTTTTGAATATACGCCTCAGTTTAAGCATCAGGTGGTTAGTGTGGTTAATAAGAAATATTCGGATGATAATAATCACGATATTGTCGATACGGACGAAGTCTATTTAAGAATTGCCGGACTTGGAAATGGAGCATATGCATTTCATTATTCGTTGGACGGAAAATATTGGAACATGGTGCGTTATTTTTATTTAGGAACAAATGACGAACTCAAAATCGGATTTCTATCACAAACTCCCAGAGGAGAATCTTGCGAAAGCATTTTCTCCGATATAAAATATGGAACCGAAAAGTTAGAAGATATCAGGAGTGGTAAATAATTTGCTCACTTCATAATTTTGTCAAATCAAATCTGTAATGAGGATACGAGTTTTATTATTCACTTTTTTGAGTTACCTGTTGGTTATAGCTCCCAGTATATTTGCTCAGGCTCCTTCGAATCTGACAACCGATTTGTTGGAACATACCGACCGTGTATTTCTGGATGGTTATCTGACTACGATGCCTTTGTCCGAAATAAATACGGCGATCGAACGGTATCAGGTAGCAACAATCCGAAATACTCATCCTTATTTAGGATGGATAATGAATAGCGAAACTTCCAATACTTTGCAAACGGCCTATCAAATACAAATGGCTTCATCCGTAGAAAAATTGAAAAAGAACGAGGCAGATATATGGGACAGTGGTAAAGTAGAAAGTAATAATTCGGTAGCGGTTAGATACAAAGGAATTTCATTGCAACCCAAAGTCGTTTATTACTGGAAAGTGAAAACCTGGGATAATCACGGAAATGAAAGCAAATATTCGGATATAAAAAGTTTTATGACTGCGTCGGAACTAAATGGTGGAACTGCCCAATATCCGTTGCGATTAACCGATGAATATCCGGTTAAAGTTAATTTGGTAGGTAAACAATATACATTTATTGATTTCGGGAAAGCAGCTTTCGGAAAATTGAAATTAAACCTGACCTCTGAAAAAGGTAAAGATACTGTTATCATTCGTTTGGGAGAACACAGCCGGGATGGATTAGTCGACCGCAATCCCGGAGGATCTATCCGGTATGCCGAATATAAATTACCATTGTTGGCTGGTAATCATTCGTATGCTATTAAATTTAAACCGGATAAGAGAAATACAACCCGACAAGCGAATGAAAGTAGAGTAGACCCGGTTTTTATGCCTGATTATATCGGTGAAGTGTATCCGTTCCGGTATTGTGAAATAGAGAATTATACTTATCCGTTAACCGATAAAAGTGTGATGCGGCAAAGTGTACATTATCCTTTTAATGATGCGGCGGCTACTTTTCATTCGTCAGATTCAATTCTGAATCAGGTTTGGGAACTTTGCAAATACTCTATCAAAGCGACTTCTTTTATAGGAACTTATGTCGATGGAGACAGGGAACGTATCGCATACGAAGCCGACGCACTGATAAATCAGTTGTGTCATTATTCTGTAGATCGTGAGTTTTCTATGGCGCGGCATACGCATGAATATTTGTTGTATAATCCTACATGGCCTACCGAATGGAACCTTCAATCGGTGTTAATAGCTTGGAATGATTACATGTACACGGGCAATAAGGTTTCGTTGGAACGTTATTACGAAGACTTGAAAGCAAAAACATTATTAGCTCTGAAAGAAGATAATGGATTGATATCTACAAAAACCAGTAAGTTGACAAAAGAATTCAATGAGTCCATTCATTTCAAAGGCAAATCACTAAGGGATATAGTCGATTGGCCGCAATCGGGTATCGTTGGTGACGAAAAAAATGAAGCAGGTGAAGCCGATGGATATGTGCTAA
Source organism: Bacteroidales bacterium (assembly GCA_031553395.1). Classification (GTDB taxonomy): domain Bacteria; phylum Bacteroidota; class Bacteroidia; order Bacteroidales; family WRGA01; genus WRGA01. Next base: position 37,591 of record JAVBLR010000006.1, read on the forward strand.
CGACCTACAATACGGTGGTGAATGCTTATCACTACGAGGCTCTTCATTTAATGAGTATGATTGCCGGAGTATTGGGTAATAAAAGCGATCAACAATTCTATACTACGGAAGCAGAAAAGCTAAAAAAACAATTCAACCGGTTGTTACTCGATTCAAGAAAAGGATATTATAAAGATGGGGTGGAAACAGATCACAGTTCGCAGCACGCCAACATGTTTCCGTTGGCTTTTGATATGGTGCCGGAAGAAAATATACAATCGGTTTCCAAATTTATTCAATCCCGGGGAATGGCTTGTAGCGTTTATGGTTCGCAATTTTTGTTGGATGCTATTTATAATGTTGATGAGGCAGAAGTTGGATTGCAACTATTGTCTTCGACCAAGGAACGTAGCTGGTATAATATGCTTCGTGCGGGCTCGACCATAACCATGGAAGCCTGGGATAATAAATACAAACCGAATCAGGATTGGAATCATGCATGGGGAGCAGCGCCGGCTAACCTTATTCCACGCAAGCTGATGGGAATCGAACCGTTAGAACCCGGTTTCAGTAAAATCCGTATCAAGCCGCAACCGGCTTCTCTTCGCGAAGCATCGATAAAAATACCTTCAATCCGTGGGGATATCAGTGTTTCTTTTGTGAATATTCCTCAGGAAAGTTTTTCACTGGAAATAGACATACCGGCCAATACAACGGCAGAGGTATGGTTGCCTCTAATCAAAAAAGGATATAAATTATATGTAGATAATACAGAGGAAAAAGGAATTGTATCCGGCAATTTTGTGAAAGTGACTGTTGGTTCTGGAAAACATACATTTGCTATTCAATAAAAATAAAAGATAATTTTTAGTCTTTATTTAAATGAAAAACATAAAACTATATTGCATTCTTCTTTTGCTTGCTGTCGCTTTTCAATCGAAAGGACAGGATGCTCCCGAATATTTCAATAATCCGATTCTGCCGGGTTTTAATCCTGATCCATCCATTTGCAGGGTGGGTGATGATTTTTATTTGGTAACCTCGTCGTTTACATGGTATCCCGGCATACCCGTTTACCACTCTAAAGATTTGGTTAACTGGGAGATTATCGGACACGCCATCGATAGGCCGGGTATGATCGATATGAACGGCATAAATGATAACGATGGAATCTGGGCGGTTACGATACGGCATTACGACGGATTGTTTTACCTGATCACTACCGGTTCGAAATGTGGCGGCAACTTTTACCTGACAGCTACCGACCCGAAAGGTCCCTGGTCTGATCCGGTTTGGTTGAAAGAGGCGCCGGGAATTGATCCTTCGTTATTTTGGGACGATGACGGTAAATGTTACTATACCGGAAATACCTGGGATTTTAAGAAATCGTGGCCTTCCCAATGTGCCGTATGGATGCAGGAATTGGATTTGAATAAGAAAGAATTGGTCGGCGAACGGAAAACACTGGCCTACGGACATGCTAATAACGCGACTTACGCCGAAGGACCTCATATTTATAAAATAGATAATAAGTATTTATTATTGATGGCCGAAGGGGGTTCGAGTTATTATCACGCGGTTACCTCGCATCACAGTAATTCGTTATGGGGACCTTATACCGCCGATAAAACGAATCCGGTATTATTGCATCGCCATTTAGGCAGCAACTACCCTATTCAAAACCTGGGACATGCCGATTTGGTGCGAACTCCGGCCGGCGATTGGTATTCGGTCGCGTTGGGAATCCGGAACATTGACGGACACAATCCATTGGCCCGTGAAACATTTCTCTGCAAAGTGGAATTCGAAGAGGGAACACCGATATTTAATCCTGGTCATGGTATTGTATTATCCAAGCAGAAACGGCCAGATCTTCCCTGGACTCCTGTTGAATCCGAATCGGCCCGCGACGATTTTGATGCGGAGAACCTGGCATCCAACTGGTATTGTGTCCGAATCCCTCAAATGCAGTTTTATACGATAAAAGAAAGCCGGCTCAGTCTGTCCCTTCGACCGGAAGTGATTGACAGTCTGGTGCATTCGGCCATGATTATACAGAAAACAAAACATCATCGTTTCACGGCAACGACTAAACTGAGTTTTCAGGCTAAGAAAGAAAACGAACAGGCCGGACTGGTTTTCTACCGCACGACCAATGGTTATTATAGTCTGATGAAAGATAAATCCGGAATCGTATTAACGAAAAAACACCTGGGGCAAAAAGAAATAATCCAACATATTCCTTACGATAAAAAAGAAGTATATCTCAACGTGATTGTAAACGGGTTGGATGCAACATTCTATTTTGGAGAAACCCCCGACCGGATGACGGATATCGGAGGCGTTCAACACTTGGATGCAATATCCGACAACAAATTCAATAAATTCAATGGTCCCGGAATCGGAATGTATGCCACAAGCAATGGTAAATCATCCAAAAATATCGCTTCTTACGATTGGTTTGAATATAAAGGCGGATCTACTGATTAATCCGGAAATTATCCAAAAGAATTCATTTCAAAATATTATAAACTGACATACTAAAGAATTATGCTTAGAATAACTTATTATTTATTGTTGATCGCTTTGCTTCCCTATGCGGTTGCAAATGCTCAACTTTCGACTTCATCGGTGCTTTCCTCAAACATGGTTCTGCAACAGGGGCAACAAGTTCCTGTGTGGGGAACTGCTTCGCCCGGCGAGCGGATTACGGTTTCTTTTGGAAAACAACGAGTGAAAACACGTGCAGGTACCGAAGGAAACTGGATGGTAGCATTGCAGCCGATGAAAGCCGACAAAACTCCGCAGCAAATGATTATAAAAGGGAAAAAGACGAGTGTCATTTATGATAATATTGTTGTCGGTGAAGTGTGGATCTGTTCCGGACAATCGAATATGGCATATAAGATGAAACTTGAACCTTCATTTGTTCCTCCCGCTAAAGGGGAAGATCTTGCAGCTTTGGAACTCCAAAAGCCTGCGAATGAAATGATACGTGTATTCGTTTCTTCTGGACGTGGTCAGGATTCGTGGAAAATAGCTGATGGAGAAAGTCTTGCCAGTGTTTCTGTCGCCGGCTATTTTTTCGGTAAAATGATTCAGGAAAAACTGGATGTGCCGGTTGGGATTATAACGGCTGCATTGGGAGGTACACGTATTGAGACCTGGACTTCCAAAGAGGCTTATGAAAAGTCTTCGGTCTTTGCTTCCGAATTGAAAACGAAAGGGGAAATCGACGGACTTGGCGTAGGACAACGCTACCAAACACAGATTGCACTATTGGTTCCATTCGCGGTGAAAGGTTTTTTGTGGTATCAGGGTGAAAATAATTGCGGTATTGGAGACAGAAGATATGCTGAGAAATACAAGGTAATGGTGGATAGCTGGCGGGAGGTTTTCAATCTTCCGGAAGCACCTTTCTATTCGGTACTACTTGGACCGCATATATATTCCGATAGATTGCACAGGGGTGGTTCTCCACAAACAGCAGAGGCATTACCAATTTTCTGACAACAACAAGTAAATACAAAGTCTGTAGTTTCGAATAGTGATTTTATTGTAATTTCAGATTTGATAGATGATATACGAGATATTCACCCTTCATACAAATGGGAAGTGGGAGCTCGGTTGGCTTTGGCGAAAAATTATGCTTTCCCGGAAATTGTATGGTCGGGGCCACGTATTAAAAATGTGGAGGTTGTTTCGGATTCTATTATTGTTTCTTTTGATTATGTTGGGAAAGGTTTGAAAACCAATGACGGAAAACGTTTGAGTTGGTTTGAAATTGCAGCGGAAGATGGAGCCTTTCGTCCGGCACTTGCAGACATTAAAGGAGAAGACTGGGTGGTTGTATATCATCCTGAAATTAAAAAACCGGTCAATGTGCGTCTTGGATGGCATGAAACAGCGATGCCTAACCTTGTAAACTCCGAGGGATTGCCTGCTGTTCCATTTGTTGAAACGAATATAAATTTGAAAAAATAATTTAAGTCTACATAAATAATTAAACATAAAATGAAGAAATTCTATTTATTTCTGTTGATTGTTGCCTTATATGGCAACATTTGTTCGGCGCAAAGCTTGAAATCCGTATCGATATTAGGTGATTCCTATTCAACTTTCGAAGGATATTTACAACCCGATACGAATTATATATGGTATTATACTCATGCAAAAAATAAAACAGATGTAACTTCTGTAAGACAAACTTGGTGGCATCAATTTATCAAAGAGAATGGTTTCCGGCTTTGTGTCAATAACTCTTTCTCCGGTGCAACCATTTGTAATACAGGATATCGCAAGGAAGATTATTCGGATCGTTCTTTTATTACTCGGATGAATAACCTGGGATGTCCGGATATTATTTTCTTATTTGGCGCTACGAACGATGCTTGGGCAAATGCGCCGATTGGGGAATATCTGTATGAAGGATGGACTAAGGAAAGTTTATACAATTTTCGTCCGGCGATGGCGTATATGCTGAATCACATGATTGATTATTATCCCAATGTTGAAGTCTATTTCTTATTAAATTCCGAACTGAAAGAAGAAATCAATGAATCGGTCAAGACTATTTGTAAATATTACAATGTCGATTGCATCGAATTGCACGATATTGATAAAAAGGCTGGTCATCCATCCATAAAAGGAATGAAACAAATCAGTGAACAGATAACAAAATATATGAAACTGGATAAGTAATGAAACGAAGCATGAAAACGAGGCTTACGCCACAAGGTTATGATAATTTTGAAGTATGCGAGTTTCATACGACCTTAGCGTAAAGAAATAAAAATTAGCGTATGAAAAAAAGAATTTTGTATAGGAAAATCATTTTATTGATTGCGGCATACTTATTTACAGTTGTTTCTCTTTTTGGAAAAAGCAGTGTAACCAACATTCCTTTTGATTGGAACAATGCCTGCTGGATTGGCGTTTCCAATGAAGATTTACCGTTTTATTCGCATTATTTGCCCGTTTTTAAAATAGATTTTTCCTTGCAGCTAGACGAAAAAACAAAGTCAACTCGTGCCGGATTTGTTTACGGTGCAAACGATGAGCGGTTATTAGACAAAAACAAAAACTTTTATGGATTAGAAAACAAGCGTGACAGTTCCTATATTCTTATCGAATTAGATATAAATATGATACCAGCAACCTTGAATATTTACCGGACAGGTTATTCTCCCAAAGACCAAAATAATACGCCGTTACACGTTATTCCTATTCCTTCCGAAATTATCAATGAGAAAAACCGGTATGAAAAGCATTCGTTTTTCATTCATTCCAATTTGGGGATTACACAGATTTTCATAGATGGAGAAAAGAAAGAAAATTTAGTTGCTGATATACTACTCAATCCGTATGGCAAAGGAGGCGATTTTTTTGCCTATCCTGTTGTGGGTGATATTGGTTTTTATCTTCCTAAAAATCAAAATGCTACGATTAGTGATGTGAAGGTTTGTAATTTTCGTGCGCCATCCAATGCTTTGTTTGAACGAAGCATGCTCGGAAATACTATTTTTAATCCTTCACATAGTTCAATGCCCATGCTGCGTACTGAGTTTGCAAGTACTGATAAGAAAATAACTAAAGCTCAACTGTATGTTACTGCTCGCGGTATCTATGATTTTTATATCAATGGGAAGCGTATTAATAATGATTATTTCAATCCGGGTTCTTCCCAATATAATAAAACGCATTTTTATCAAACCTACGATGTAACATCCTATATACAAAGCGGAAAAAACGCGATGGGTGCGATTTTGGGAGAAGGCTGGTGGAGTGGTGGAAGCACTTATGCAGGCGAAAACTGGAACTTTTTCGGTGATCGTCAATCGCTTCTAGCTAAGTTGGTGGTAACTTATGATGATGGAAAAGAGCAGATCATTGTGACAAATCCCGAAACTTGGAAGTATTTTAATAATGGAGCTGTGATTTCAAGTAGTTTTTTTCAAGGGGAAGTTTACGATGCTACAAAAGAAATCTCCGATTGGAGTAAATCCGGATACAATGATAATGCATGGAAACTGGCAAAAGAAATTTCGTTGGAGGGAACCAGCTTTCCACTTGATTATTCGACTTGTTCGTTGATGGAACAGCCGGATCAATCGGTACAAGCTATCCGTGAGTTAACTGCTGTTTCAGTAAAAGAAGTTCGTCCGAAAGTATTTGTATATGATATGGGGCAAAATTTTGCCGGTGTTCCTCAGATTTCATTAAACGGAATGAACCCGGGACAAAAAATTACCTTGCGTTTTGCCGAAGTGCAATATCCTGATTTGCCCGAATATAAAGAAAATACGGGTATGATTATGCTCGAAAATATCCGAGCAGCTATGGCGCAGGACATTTACATTTGTAAAGGAGGCAATGAAACTTTTTCACCTCGGTTTACTTTCCATGGGTATCGTTTTATAGAAATTACAGGTATCGAACAGGCATTGCCGATTGCTGATGTTAAAAGTACTGTGTTAAGTTCTGTTGATCGTCTTACGGCACATTTCGAATGTTCCAATTCAAAAGTAAATCGCCTGTGGGAAAATATAATATGGTCTACTTACTCCAATTTCCTTTCGGTTCCGACCGACTGTCCGCAGCGCAACGAACGAATGGGCTGGAGTGGCGATATTTCGGTTTTTTCCCGTACCGCTGTTTACTTAGCTGATATGCAACAGTTTCTTCGTCGTCACATGTTAGCTATGCGCGACGGTCAAAGAAAGGATGGCCGTTTTCCAGATGTTGCGCCAATGGATGTGGGTTTTGGAGGTTTGTTGTGGGGAAGTGCGGGTATTACTGTGCCTTGGGAAATTTATCAGCAATATGGAGATACGGCGTTACTTGCTGAACATTACGATGCGATGAAACGCTACATTCAGTTTGTGCGGGATAATTATATCGATCCCGAAACAAATGTAATTGTACAGCGCCGCGCCGGACTTGATCTGGGTGATTGGCTTGGCTTGGAAGAAGCGAAGAATGACCGCTCGTTACTTTGGGAATCCTATTTTCTTTATGATTTGGAAATCATGCAGAAAGTAGCTACTATTCTTAATAAAAGCGCAGATGCAGAACAATTTGCCAACTTTTACTCTGAACGAAAAACGTTTTTTAATGACACATATATTGATAAAATCTCAGGAAAAACAATTTCTTCAGGATATTATACTACCCGAATTAAAGTTCCGGAAAAAGGCAAAGAGATTGATACACAAACATCTTATGTGCTACCATTGGCATTTAATATTGTTGATGAGAAATACAAGGAAAAATTTGTGAATAATTTTATTAAAACCATTCAACGGGAAAATGTTACCGATAAAAAAGAGACGGTTCCTCCTTATTCGTTGATGACAGGGTTTATCGGTACGGCATGGATTAGCAAAGCATTGTCCGATAATAACTTGAATGCCGAAGCGTATCGACTTTTGCAACAAACTTCTTATCCATCATGGCTTTATCCGGTGGAACAAGGTGCGACAACTATTTGGGAGCGGCTTAACTCTTACACGCATACCAATGGTTTTGGAGGAAATAATAACATGAATTCTTTCAATCATTATTCGTTTGGCGCGGTTGGCGCATGGCTGATTGAATATTCGCTCGGTATTCGTCGCGATGAAAATAATACCGGATTTAAATACTTTATTTTGGCTCCCGAAGTTGATCCGACAGGTGAAATGACTTACGCGAAAGGATATTATGATTCACCTTATGGTAGGATTGAAAGTGATTGGAAGATAGAAAATGGAAAAACGATCTATCATTTTACCGTTCCTGCCAACACAACCGCAACACTCTATTTGCCTGTTTCTGCTAAGACAAAAAACAAAGGAGTTCGTTACGAAAAGCATGAAAATAACAAAGCTAAGTTTTTGTTACAGGCAGGGGAATATGAATTTGAAGTAATGAAAAAATGAATAGATTATTGATAATTGGTTTCTTATTCGTGTTTTTTGCGGGAGGTTTGGATGTCTTCGGTCAAAATACAAAGCCTCGTGTAATTGTAACCACCGATGGCGAAGCGGATGATCGTGCCTCGATGGTGCGTTTTCTGCTGACTGCCAATGAATTCGATGTGGAAGGAATTATCAATAGTAGTTCCCAGTTTCATTGGGTCGGAGGAAAAGGATGGAATGCATTTCATCCGGTAGAGTGGGTGAAGGATTACATCGAGCTTTATGCAAAGGTATATGATAATCTGTTGTTACATGATTCGGATTATCCTTCTCCCGAATATCTTTTAAGTAAATGGAAAGTAGGAAATATCAATGGAATCGGAGAAGATAACATTCATACGGAAGGAGCGGAACTGATTGTTCAGGTTTTGTTGGATAACAGCGATCCTCGTCCTGTGTGGATACAGGCATGGGGCGGTTGCAATACGATTTCGCGGGTATTGAAAATAATTCAGGAAGATTATCCGGAACGGATGAAAGAAGTTGCAGACAGAATGCGTCTGTACCTGATTTGGGAACAGGATGAAACCTATCAGAAATATATTCGACCGAATTGGGAACATTTGAATATACCGACCATTATTTCCGATCAGTTTGATTGTTTGGCTTATATTTGGCCTAAAGTGCTTCCTGAAAAAGTGAAAACGTACTTTGAAGCACCTTGGATGACTGAAAATATTATCAATGGACACGGTACTCTTTGTGATGCATACGAAAATAAAAACGGTGCTTTCAATGCCGAGGGTGATACTCCGGCATTTCTGCACTGTATTCCCAATGGATTGAGAAACATGGAATCTCCCGGATATGGCGGTTGGGGAGGACGATATGTAAAAGTGCGGAACAATGTTTGGATGGATCCGCTTCCCGATTCAACGTATAAATACCCTACTGAACAATGGGGATTTACCAACAGTTGGTCGAAAAAGATGGAGAATGATACGGATTCTGCAAAACGTGAAATCCGAACTAATTACTTCAAACCGATTTGGCGTTGGTTGGACGTAGTTCAGGATGATTTTGCTGCCAGAGCCGATTGGTGTGTAAAAGACTATACATCTGCTAATCATCATCCGGTTGTCCGTTTAAAAAATACATCATTGGATATTAAGGCTAAAGCAGGATCAAAAGTGAAATTGGATGCATCTGCAACGATCGATCCGGATGGGGATGTTTTGTCTTTCAAATGGTGGCATTATTCCGAAGCAGGAACTTATTCCGGAAGTATTCTTCCGGAATCAAAAATGGCAAAAACAACAATTATTATTCCGAAAGATGCAAAGGCAGGGGAAACAATTCACATGATTTGCGAAGTAACAGATTCCGGTACTCCGACATTAACCCGATATCAACGGGTGATAATTACAGTTATGTAATACATTAGAATACTATAAATAAAACATATATGAAAAACTCAGGAAAAAAACTTACGGCTCTGATAGCTGTATTCTTAATCTCGTCTCTGTCTGTTTTCAGCATCGATCTGAAAAATAATCAGCGGACAAAGTATAACTTTAATAGTGGTTGGCTGATTCATACCGGCGATATGGAAGGTGCTGATAAAGTAAATTATGACGACCATTCATGGCAAAAGGTAACATTGCCAAGGGCTTATAACGAAGATGAAGCTTTCAAAGTTGCTATTGATGATCATACGGGAGGTATTGTGTGGTACCGTAAACATTTCAATTTGCCGAAAAAGGAAAACGGAAAGAAAGTGTTTATTGAATTCGAAGGTATTCGTTTTGGAGGTCAAATTTATGTAAATGGGCAATATGTCGGATTAAGCGAAAATGGAGTTATGGCATTCGGATTCGATATTACAGAAATGCTTCATTTCAACGGAAAAGAAAATGTGATTGCCGTTCGTATCGATAATTCCTGGAATTATAAGGAAAAAAGTACAGGAACAGAATTTCAATGGAATAATAAAAATTTTAATGCCAACTACGGAGGTATACCCAAAAATGTATATCTGCATGTAACGGGTAAGGTTTATCAGACTTTGCCATTGTATAGCAATTTGCATACAACAGGGACTTATATTTATGCAAGGGAAATCAATGTTTCAACCAAAAGTGCTGTAATACATGCCGAATCGGAAGTGAAAAATGAATCCGGTTCTGATAAAGAAATTCGATTTGATGTAGTTGTCGAAGATAGGGATGGACGTACGATGAAGCAATTTTCATCTTCTCCCCAATTGGTAAAAACCGGAGAAACTATAACGCTGAAGGCTCAGGATAAAATGAATGATATTCATTTTTGGAGTTGGGGATATGGTTATTTGTACGATGTATATACGATACTTTATGTGGATAACAAACCGGTTGATGTGGTTAAAACACGTACAGGCTTTCGGAAAACGGCTTTCCGGGATGGCATGGTATATTTGAATGATCGTGTGTTGCAGATGAAAGGGTATGCGCAACGTACAAGCAATGAATGGCCGTCGGTAGGAATGTCGGTTCCGGCATGGTTGAGTGATTATAGTAATGGATTAGCGGTAGAAAGTAATGCCAACTTGGTTCGATGGATGCATGTTACACCTTGGAAACAGGATGTAGAATCATGCGATCGGGTTGGATTGATTCAAGCAATGCCTGCGGGTGATGCCGAAAAAGATTCTCAGGGCCGTCAGTGGGAGCAACGTGTTGAATTGATGCGCGATGCTATCATTTATAATCGGAATAATCCAAGTATTCTTTTTTATGAATCCGGTAATCAGGGTGTTTCTGAGGAACACATGGCGCAAATGAAGGCAATTCGAGATCAATACGATCCGTATGGTGGTCGTGCTATTGGTAGCCGTGAAATGTTGGATAGTAAAATTGCCGAATATGGCGGCGAAATGTTATATATCAATAAAAGCGCTCATATACCGTTTTGGGCGATGGAATATTGTCGGGATGAGGCTTTACGTAAATATTGGGACGATTATTCATATCCGTTCCATAAGGATGGTGTTGGAAATAAAGGATATAAATCGACTGTAACTAATACATCTCAGACTCAAACGGATGCTAGTGCTTACAATCGAAATCAAGATTCGTTTGTTGTGGAATTGGTTCGCCGTTGGTTTGACTATTACCGTGTAAGGCCCGGCACGGGTAAACGGGTAAGTTCTGGAGGAACCAAGATTATTTTTTCCGATTCGAATACACATTTTCGCGGAGAAGAGAATTATCGCCGAAGTGGTGTAACTGATGCTATGCGTATTCCGAAGGATGCATTTTATGTTCATCAGGTAATGTGGGACGGTTGGGTAGATGTGGATAATTTCCGGACGCATATTGTCGGACATTGGAATTATACTCCTGAAGTGAAAAAAGATATATATGTTGTTTCATCCGGTGAACAGGTTGAACTTTTTGTAAATGGAAAATCGAAGGGAATGGGAGAGAGAAGTTCCGGTTTCTTATTCACTTTTAAAAATATACAATGGGAACCAGGTACAATTGAAGCTGTAAGTTATGATTCCAACAAAAAAGAACTCAGCAGGCATCAATTGAAAACGGCTGGAGAACCGGCTTCTATTCGTCTTACCTTGATACAAGCTCCTGATGGATTCAAGGCGGATGGCGCTGATATGGTATTGGTAGAAATTGAAGTGGTTGATAAAGATGGTCGTCGTTGCCCATTAGCAAACGACCTTGTTACATTTGATTTGAAAGGTCCTGCCGAATGGCGTGGCGGAATTGCTCAGGGTCCCGATAACTATATTTTATCGAAAGAATTGCCTGTAGAATGCGGAGTAAACAGGGTATTAATCCGTTCTACAAATCAAAATGGAGCAATAACCTTGAAGGCTTTTACCAAAGGTTTACCGGAAGCTTCTTTATCGTTTCGTTCTATTCTGGTAAAAGAAGAAAACGGATTGTCGGAATATATTACAGGCGAACATCAGCCGGGAAAACTGGCTCGTAAAGAGATAACCGGAGGTCAATCATTTCAACCTTCCCGTCAAAGTATAACCATTGTGGATGCAATTGCGGAAAGCAATCAGAATCAGGTGAAAAACAGTTTCGATGATAATGAACGAAGCGAATGGGCTAACGATGGAAAACTCAAAACCGGTTGGATTATTTACGAACTGGAACGGGATGCCGAAGTTTCTGAAATCGAACTGAAAATGTCGGGATGGCGCCGGAGCAGTTATCCGATACAGATATTTGTCGACGATAAAGAAGTATTCAAAGGGGAAACCGAAAAAAGTTTGGGCTATATTTCGATTCCGATTACTCCTACAAAAGGACGTTATGTTAAAATACAGCTCATCGGGCTTAGTTCTGATAAAGATGCTTTTGGTGAACTGATTGAAGTTACCGGAAAAATTGAACCGGATGCTCCGAAAAGTGCAAGTGATTCAAAAGGACAACTTCGGATTATTGAAGCAGAAGTGTATGAACGAATTAAATGAGATGAAGGTGAATCAGATAAAATGTTTATTAATAATATCACCGCTAGTCAGTTTCAACTTAAAATGAATATTATTCAGAAGAAAAAAGAAAAAACAAATTATATTTCTTCCGAATAGAAAAAATAACTATAATTGCCTTTTGTATAAGATTATCAAAAATATATATAAAATAAATGTTAATTAATGAATTGAAAAACAAATAAATAACTTTAGTATGAAAATGAAATTCTTATCGTTACTATCTGTAACAATTTTTAGTTTGAATGTATTCTCTGCAGATTTATTTCCTGATGGTACACCAATTCCGGATTGGTTCCGTCAGAATAAAATAACGGATATTAATACGTTGGGAAAACAGTATCGTATTACTGATTATAATGTAGTAAATAATGATAGTACTGTTATTCAAACCGAAAAAATCCAAGCCGTTATAGATAAGGCTTACGAAGCAGGTGGTGGTGTAATAATTATTCCTAAGGGAACATATCTTAGCGGATCACTTTTCTTCAAACCGAAAACACATTTGCATCTGGAAGAAGGCGCTGTTATAAAAGGAAGCGATGATATCAGTAATTTTCCGGTCGTAAAAACCCGCATGGAAGGGCAAACACTGAAGTATTTTGCAGCATTGGTTAATGCAGATAAAGTGGACGGATTTACTATTTCAGGAAAGGGAACTATCAACGGAAATGGATTGCGTTACTGGACATCATTTTGGATACGCCGCCAAGTAAATCCAAATTGTACCAATATGGATGAATTACGTCCACGCTTAGTATATATTTCGAATAGTAAAGATGTACAATTATCCGGTGTTAGTTTGATAAATTCACCTTTTTGGACAACACATATTTATAAATGTGAAAATATAAAATTGTTGAATCTGCATATATTCTCACCTGCCAGTCCGGTTAAGGCTCCCAGTTCGGATGCAGTTGATGTTGATGCTTGCAAGAATGTGCTTATTAAAGGTTGCTATATGTCGGTAAATGACGATGCTGTGGCTTTGAAAGGCGGGAAAGGCCCAACTGCCGATAAAGATGAAAATAACGGAGAGAACCTGAATATTATTATCGAAGATTGCACCTACGGATTCTGCCATAGCGCCTTAACTTTCGGTAGTGAATCGATTCATTGCCGTAATATCATTTTCAGAAATTGTGTCGTAACCAAAGCTCAGCGGTTATTTTGGTTGAAAATGCGTCCGGATACTCCTCAATTGTATGAATATATTTTGGTTGAAAATATTACGGGAAATGCGACGAAGTTTATTGATATTAATCCATGGACGCAATTCTTTGATCTGAAAGGGCAAACGGAAATACCACTTTCTTATTCCAGTAATGTAACAATGCGCAATATCAAATTTGAATGTGAGGTTTTATTTGATGTGAAAAATTCCGATCAATACGAACTTTCGGATTTTACATTCGAAAATTTAGATATTAAAGCAACGAAAAGGCCGGATATTCATAAAAATTATATCGATAATTTTACATTGAAAAATGTAACGATTAACGGAAAGAAAGTGTATTAAGTGCATTGTCTGAATTAGTTTATACTATTATCAAGTCCACGAAGTGGGCAAATATGAATAACCGTGAGTGCAACTCACGGTAAGCAAACAGTTGGTGTACCTCGTCCCTGAAAGGGGCGAATAATAAATAATCAAAATCTCCTAAATGAAGTAATGCTATGTCAAGTTACCGGCAAATACTATATCATATCGTATTCCGCACCAAAGACAGTGCAAGAACATTGTCAATTGAACAATGCGATGAGTTGTACAAGTACATTTGGGGTATAATCAAAAATAAGAATTGTACACTTTACCGCATCAATGGAATGGAAGAACATATCCACATACTTACCGATTTACATCCGAGCATTTCTTTGGCAGATTTTGTGCGCGACATAAAAACAGGATCATCACAATGGCTGAAGGGGCATCCCGCCTTTCCCCACTTCAAGGGATGGGCTGATGGGTATGCGGCACTTACCTATGCATGGTGTGATAAAGACATGATTATTGAGTATATAAAAAATCAGAAGGAACATCATAAAATGTTTTCTTTTGTGGATGAATACCGTAAGCTATTGATAGAGTATGGCATTGAAATTAACGAAAGGTATTTCCCCTGATATTCCCCCCTTTCAGGGACGAAGTTGTTAGTGCGTTCGTTTTCCGCGAGTTACACTCACGGTTATTCATATTCTGTCCTTTCAGGACATGGCTAGGTAAGACATACGATAATTATTAAATATAAACTAACTAACTTCTCAAAAATAAAGCTATGAAAAAACTTGTATTGGCATTTCTGTTGTCGGCATTATTATTTCCGGCAACGGCTCAACGGAACGAATGGCAGGATCCGGAGGTCAACGCGGTCAACCGGATGCCAATGCATGCAAATTATTTCGCTTATGAATCGCGGAATGCTGCTTTAGTTGGTGTACGCGCAAATTCCGAACGTTTTCTTTCGTTGAACGGCTTTTGGAAATTCGATTGGGTTAAAAATGCGGATCAACGCCCCACTACTTTCTTTCAAAAGGACTTTGATGATAAAGGTTGGGGACAGATGCCGGTTCCTGGCCTTTGGGAACTGAACGGTTACGGCGATCCGCTCTATGTCAATATCGGCTATGCTTGGCGTAATCAATTCAAAAACAATCCTCCGGAAATTCCGGTTGAGAATAATCATGTCGGTTCGTATCGCCGGACAATCGACATTCCGGCCGAATGGAATAGTAAACAGATTATCGCTCATTTTGGATCAGTTACTTCAAATATGTATTTGTGGGTAAACGGAACGTTTGTCGGATACAGCGAAGATAGTAAGCTGGAAGCTGAATTCGACCTGACACCTTTTGTCAAACCGGGTAAAAATCTGATTGCTTTTCAGGTTTTCCGGTGGTGTGATGGTACTTATCTCGAAGACCAAGACTTTTTCCGTCTGAGTGGTGTCGGACGGGATTGTTATCTATATGCCCGCGATGCGAAACATATAGAGAATATTCACCTCAATGCTTCGCTGGATGAAAGTTTTCGTAAAGGTAAACTTGATCTGAATATTGAATTTTCCTCCAAAGCTCGAGGCGAACGTGTAGAGGTTGAAGTATTGGGAACAGATTCCGAAATAAAACGGTCGGAAAAAATTACAGGTTCAAATCTTAATCTGACGTTGGATTGCGGACAAGTTAATCCTTGGACGGCCGAAACGCCGAATTTATACACGGTATTAGTATCCCTTGCCGATGCTTCCGGAAAAGTGATTGAAACAATTCCATTGAAAGTCGGATTTCGAAATGTAGAGATACGGGGTGGACAACTGCTAATCAATGGGCAACCAATCCTGATTAAAGGAGTAAACCGGCATGAACTCGATCCGGATAGGGGATATATTATGACAGAAGAACGTATGATTCAGGATATCCGGATTATGAAAGAGTTCAATGTCAATGCGGTGCGTACCTGTCATTATCCGGATAACAATCGTTGGTATGAGTTGTGTGACGAGTATGGTTTATATGTGGTGGCGGAAGCCAATGTCGAGTCTCATGGTATGGGTTACGGCGACCGTACTTTAGCCAAGAGTCCGCTTTATGCTAAGGCGCATCTGGAACGTAACCAACGGAATGTGCAGCGAAGTATAAATCATCCTTCAGTAATTATTTGGTCGTTAGGTAATGAAGCCGGAAACGGTTCGAATTTTATGGCTTGTTACCAATGGATCAAAACCTATGATTTTACACGTCCGGTGCAGTATGAGCAAGCGCGTGAAGGGGAAGGTACCGACATATATTGCCCGATGTATGTTGATTATAATAAATGTAAAAGTTATTTGGAGAAAAATCCGGACAAACCGTTGATTCAGTGTGAATATGCTCATGCAATGGGAAATTCGATGGGTGGTTTCAAAGAATATTGGGAGTTGATCCGGCAATATCCGAAGTATCAGGGTGGATTTATTTGGGATTTTGTGGATCAGTCTATCCGAATTATCCGGCCCGATGGAGTTTCTTATTATGGTTATGGGGGAGATTGGAATCCCTATGACGCTTCCGACCAAAATTTCTGTGTCAATGGATTAATTAGTCCAGACAGGGTTCCCAATCCTCACATGTACGAGGTTGGTTATTGGCAGCAATCTGTTTGGGCGACTCCGGTCGATATCGAAAAAGGGGAGATTAATATTTTTAATGACTATTTTTTTCGCGATCTTTCGAATTATCGCTTAGAGTGGACATTATTGACGAACGGTGAAGCTGTGCAATCCGGTGTGGTGGAAAATTTGGATATTGCTCCACAACAAGCCAAAACTATCTCTTTGAACTACGATATCAAAAACCGTTATCCGGATAGTGAACTGTTGCTTAATATTTATTTTAAACTGAAACAAATAGAACCTCTCTTAGCTGCCGGACATATAGCAGCCCGGAATCAATTGGTTGTGAAAAGTGGTAAATCCATGGATCTCAATTTGTCTAAAATCAATACAAATGTACATGTCGAACCAAGATTGATTACAAATGACCGTAATTTTTTGATTGTTGAAGGCGATAATTTTCGTTTGGATTTCAACCGAAAGGACGGATTCCTTTGTCATTATAATGTGAATGGCCATGCTCTTCTGTATTCTGGAGAAAAATTATCTCCGAATTTTTGGCGGGCTCCAACGGATAATGATATGGGCGCGAAGTTGCAGGAAAAATACAGGGCATGGCTGAATCCTCAGTTGGAACTGATCAGTCTGAAAGGTGAAACGGTAAATGGTTTGGTAGCTGTGAAAGCTGAATATGAGATGAAAACTGTGCAGGCAAAGCTCTACTTGACTTATGTTATTCATCCCGGAGGCGAAATAAAAGTGACTCAGAAAATGACGGTTGATCCATCGGCGCAGGTATCCGAATTATTCCGTTTTGGAATGAGATTACGACTTCCCTATCAGATGGAATACGTTAAGTATTATGGGCGCGGGCCGATTGAAAATTATTCCGACCGGAATGAATCGGCATTTTTGGGTGTATACGAGCAGACTGTAGATCAACAATTCTACCCTTATATCCGCACACAAGAGAATGGTACAAAAACCGATATTCGTTGGTGGAACCTTACTGACAGGAGCGGGCGAGGTATTTGTGTTATGGCAGAACAACCTTTTTCTGCATCAGTCTTGCACTATTCAATAGAGTCGTTGGACGAAGGTTTGTATAAAAGACAAAGTCATTCCGAACTTGTTTCGCAAGCAGATTATACCGAATTTTGTATTGATTTGCGACAGATGGGTTTAGGGTGTGTACATAGTTGGGGTGCGAAACCGATAGATAAATATCTGCTGAAATATGAGGATATGGAATTCTCATTTGTTCTTATGCCTTTGCAATAAGGATATTATGTAGCAAAAGGACAAGAGTCTGTGTCAAAAGTATTCTTTTACCACAAAGTTCACTAAGAAAATCACAAAGAACACAAATTTTAATTTGTTGAATTTTAAATATTTGTGTTCTTTTTGAAACACTTTGTATCCTTTGTGGTTTATTATTTTTACGATGAATGAGATGTATGTTTTCTCAATAGAGTATCCCCAATCAGAAGAAGCAATATAATCAGGAAAAATATAATATAGGAAGGTTCAATAGTAACCCCATGGAATATATTTGACATATTTAGGTTGAAGGAAATATCTATCTGGAAAAAATACAAAACTAATGCGGGAATACCGACAATGCCAATAATTCCTGCTGCAATACCCAAATAATTATAAATCTGTTTTTTGCGTTGTTGTTTAATGGCTTCTTTTTCTACACGAACCATTAAGTTTTTCATGAAATCGATGGAGGTATTTTCCGGTTTTATTTCACGAAATATGTCTTTTAAAAGGTCTTTTTCTGTGTTCATTGTTCTGCCATTAATTTGTTGATTTCCACTGCTAATTTTTTTCGTATACGATGCAGTTTTACTTTCACATTCGCTTGACTAAGACTTGAAATCCTACTGATTTCTTCGATAGATTGATCATCTAAATAAAACATTGTAATCAATAAAGCATCTTCTGCCGGAAGGGTTTTTAATGCCTGCTCCAGATAGAAGATTCTTTCTTCTACTGCAAGGTCTTCAATATTTTCGTTAACCTTTTCATCTTTCAGAATCGAAAATTCATCATCAAAAGAAGAAAAGACTATTTTTCGTTTCCGTATTTCCGATAAAGTGGTATTGTATGCAATCCGGTATAACCAAGTAGAAAATTCAGATTCTTCTTTGAATGAATTCAATGATTTGAATACTTTAATAAAAATTTCCTGAGTTATATCTTCTGCATCTTCTCTATTATTGATAATCCTGAATACTATGGTGAAAACCATTTGTTGATAATCGGATACAATATGCGAAAAAGCCATGAAGTCACCTGCTTTCACACGTCGTATGTAATCCTGATTATTGGAATTCGCCATGATTTTTCATCCTTTATTCTTTTTGACGCAAAAAAGAATAACAGGTTACAAATTTATAAAATAAAAACACTTGCCTTTAAAGTAAAAAATAAAATAAGTTGTAACCTTTTTGATAAGGCTGCGTCAAATTGATAGAATGTGAAAACAAGATGTTTAATTTTAATATTTATAATTATGAATCATTTAGCTCCGGTTTTTGTTGTTGGTATTATCACGTTGGGGATTTATCGTTTGTTTGAGTTGTTTGTAAGAAGGAAAGAACGTATGACGATTCTTGAAAAACTTGGAGAACAAATTGGACTTTCAGAAGCAAATGTTAATTTGAATCTTCCGTTTTTTCAGAAATCTAAAAACAATTGGGCGTTGAATTTTTCTTTGCTTTTAATAGGTGTTGGAATGGGGTTAGTTGTTGCTTATTGTATAGAATCCGCTTCTATTGGAGGTAATATTACTAATTATTACTCTGCTAAAAGTTTTGGATATAAAATTGAAGTGATATATTTTGCTTGTGTAGCTATTTTCGGAGGAATTGGTTTGTTAGTTGCTTATTTAATAGAACAAAAAAATAAGTGAATAATGAATTATCCTTTAAAGGATAAAAGTATTTTCTACATTAGTGAGTTTCTTGTTTATTTGCTACTGCTGATAAATAAGGGCAATGTAAAAGAGGCGTAAATATTTATGCCTCTTTTGTGTGTATTTAGCAAAAGATAATCGAAATGATTTTAATGATTTTCGTATAATATTCTTGATTTTAGGGAATCCTATTTCATTCGTAGGATTTTTAATTTTTACTTCTCTATAATTTACCTTATTTTTGTCTATTGTTTTTAAATTAAAAGACAAAATGATCTTATATAGTTTTGAAGAGGAAATTACCCAAATTAAACTCATAAATAGCATTATATCAATTAATTATAAAATTCATTTGGGTAATTATTTAATATAATCTATATAAATGGACAAGACTATTGAAAATACATAATTAGATATATCATGAGAAAGCATTTTTTTACCGCATTATTTTTTCTTTCTTTTTTTCTTCCAAATGAGGGAAATTCCCAAGCTCCTGTGAAACAAACAGGCGATTTTATTGAAAATTACAACTACAATTCCGATTTTCGAGGTGCATCACGTACATTACAATATACTCCGGATGGAGAGGATTTTGTTTGTGTTAATGGTAAAAATCGTTATACACGAGCTTTGTATGGTGGTCATACCGAATTTAGGATTGAAACGAGTGACAGGCCTGTATTTGCTGCGTTTGCAAAAAACAAAAGCCAGCATTTTACTTTCCGTATCACTGTTCCCGGGGCAAAAGCCGTTTCTCTTGATTCGATAAATTATTGCGAGGCGCGCTATACTCCCGGAAGACGTAGTTATCAACTTACGGACCCTGCTTGGGGTAAAGGTGAACTCAAAATTACCGTATTGGCAAGAATGGATATGGAAGGTGGAATATGGAAAATCGAATCCAAAAATATGCCTTCGGGTACTTCCCTTTGGTGCGGAATGACCAAAATACGGAATTCAAAATTAAGCCGCAACGGAGATATGGGCGCCGATCCGGCGAATAGTTTTGAGGCTCCGCTTCAACCGGAATATACAAGTATATGTAATCCGGATATGAGTGGAAATAAGTCGGCGTATGTGCTTTTTGATTTGGATGAATTGAAATTATCCGAATTATCTAATAAAGATGGAGAAAAAATATATACACAAGCCGAAAAAGATCGTTCAGATTTGGCTTCTCGTGTTCATTTTATAACACCCGATCCTTATATCAATACATTGGGAGGCGCAATTGTTGTTGCGGCTGATGGTACTTGGGATGGTGAAACCTGGATGCATGGAGCGATTGGATGGCGTATGCCTTTAACAGGATGGCGTGCAGGATATATTGGCGATTTCTTGGGTTGGCCTGATAGAGCGCGTACTCACTTTAATGCTTTTGCTGAAAGTCAGGTTACGGAAGTGCCGAATACGATTCCGCATCCGGCTCAGGATATGGAATTAAACATGGCACGTTCCGAGAAAAAATGGGGAACACCTCATTACAGTAATGGCTATATTTGTCGTAATCCGCATAAAAACAATCAGATGCATCATTACGATATGAATCTTTGTTATATCGATGAATTGCTTTGGCATTTTAATTGGACCGGCGATTTGGAATATGCCCGTAAAATGTGGCCGGTTCTTAAACTTCATCTTGCTTGGGAAAAATTGAATTTTGATCCTGATAATGATGGACTTTATGATGCTTATGCTTGTATTTGGGCGAGTGATGGGTTGTATTACAATTCGGGAGCGGTAACTCATTCTTCGGCTTATAACTATCGTTCCAATAAAATGGCTGCTGAAATTGCTGAGAAAATAGGTGAAGATCCAACTCCTTATCGCAATGAAGCGGAAAAAATATTGAAAGCAATTAATGCTCGTCTTTGGATGAAGGAACAAGGTCATTGGGCCGAATTTCAGGATTTTATGGGTAAAAAACGCTTGCATGAAAGTGCTGCGGTATGGACTATTTATCATGCGATAGATAGTGAAGTGGGAGATCCTTTTCAAAATTATCAGGCTACCCGTTATGTTGATACCGAAATACCTCATATTCCTGTTGTTGGAAAAGGATTGAAGGACGAAGGTTACGAAGTGGTTGCTACTACCAATTGGATGCCTTATGCATGGAGCATTAATAATGTGGCGGGCGCTGAAATTATGCATACTTCATTGGCTTATTTTTTGGCAGGAAGACACGATGAGGGTTTCAAACTCTTGAAAAGTTCGATATTGGATAATATGTATTTGGGAAATAGTCCGGGTAATTTTGGTCAGGTTTCATTTTATGATGCTGCCCGTGGGGAATGTTACCGCGATTTCTCAGACCCTGTTGGAGTGGCTTCTCGTGCTTTTATTCAGGGATTATATGGTATCAATCCCGATTTAATGAACAATCGGTTGGCTATTCGTCCGGGATTTCCTACAGATTGGTCATATGCTTCATTGCAAACTTCTTATATTTCATTTGGTTATAAAAAGAATGACAAAGCAAGTAAAGGTGCTGCTTATGAGGATGTATATACCATTAAACATCAATTTTCCCGTACATTGAATGTGGATTTGCAAATTCCGGCACGAATGGATAAGATTATTCGTGTAACTGTTAATGGTAAAACTGTTAAATGGAAACAGTCTGATGCAGTAGTCGGATATCCTCTTGTTTCTATCGAAATTCCATCTTTGAAAGACAAAGAAACCTGCGAAGTGAAAATAGAGTGGGGGGGGAGCCCGATAATAATTCCGGAAGTAACAGGTAATCGCACCACTTTTACTCAAGTTACTCAAGGCGAGATGACTTGGTGGAAACCTGTTCATCATTCCGTTGCATACAAAGAACCACAATCTCCCGGAACATTTGCTCATGTAGTTGGCTCTCAATGTGAACCGGTTGATATGGATAAGGTTTGGAATGCTTCAGTTACGGATATTTATAAAAACAACTATTTGACACCCCGTTCGCCTTATACGACTCTTCAAATACCGACACAAGGCATTGGAGAATGGTGCCATCCCAAATTGACTGCCGATATAGATGATTCGGGTTTACGGGCTAAAGTTCAGGATAATATTTTCCGTACAGGCATTGGAGTTCCTTTCCGTACTCCGGTTGCAGGAAATAATATTGCTTATACTTCGCTTTGGGATAATTATCCTGATAGTGTAAGCGTTGGTTTATCTGGTAAAGCATCTCGTATTTATTTGTTAATGGCCGGAAGCACCAATCAGATGCAATGCCGCATTACTAACGGACAAGTTAAAATCCAATATACGGATGGTAGTGTTAAATTGTTTGATTTGATTAATCCCGAAACCTGGTGTCCGATTGAACAGGATTTCTTTATAGACGGTAAAGCTTTCAGATTAGATGTTCCCCGTGCTTATCGATTGCATCTGAAATCGGGATTAGTAAGTAATAATCTGGAAAAAGATTTGCGAATTAAAGACGTTTATGGTCGTGAAATCGATGGTGGTGCGGCAATTATGCTCGATATAGATTTGGATGCAAGTAAAGAGTTGAAACAATTAACAGTCGAGACATTATCGAATGATGTTGTAATCGGATTGATGAGTGTTACATTACAACGATAATGAATATCACGGAATAAAGAAGTTACCTGAAGTTAGTCGGAAGTTATCAGAATGGCGGTAACTTCCGACTGACTTCTTGAATTTAAAATAGTATAAAAATGAAACGAATTCAATTTATTCTTTTACTAATATTGATGTCTTTCAGTTTTAATGCATTTACTCAAAATAATAATATTGCAGAAGAGTTGAAAGGCAAACGAATTGCGGTTATTGGCGATAGTTATGTTAAGAATCACAAAGAGCCTGTTGAATATACATGGCATTACAAATTTGCCCAAAAATACGGTATGGAATATCTTAATTTCGGACGAAACGGCAACTGTATCGCTATGGACCGTGCCCGATTTGGTGAAGCGATGTACAAAAGATATACTTCTATGCCCGATTCGTTGGATTATATTCTTGTAATTGCTGGACATAATGATGCAAATTTATTGGATTCTATAGGGGGAATAGATGTATTCAAAGAAAAACTAACGATCCTTTGTAAAGGCTTGGTGACAAAATATCCTTCGGCAAAGATATTTTTCTTTACACGTTGGATTTGTGCTGATTTTCAAGGGAGTGATTCTGAAAAGGTGGTTGATGCCATGATTGAAATTTGTGGTAGCTATAGTATTCCAATCTTCGACAGTGCAAGAAAGGGCGGAATTTATGCTTATGATGAATCATTCAGAAAACGTTATTTCCAAAGCAGTAATGATACTGCACACCTGAATGCTAAAGGACATGATCGTTTCTTGAGACGTGCAGAGAGTTTTATCTTACAGTATTGAAATTCTTGGAATAATAAAGATATATGAAAGGAGAAAAAACATCCTTTTAGTTTTTCTCCTTTTATTTTGATTGTACCACAGCTATTCCTACCAACTTATCATACCTTCCCCCAACAGGCCGGTGATAAACCATAATCCGGTATTCGTTTTCGGTTTGGTAAAAATTACCTTCGATGGGTTCTATTTGGCCTTTTTCTGAGTTTTTCGGAACAACTAAATATTGATAGTTATATGAACCTTGCTTCAATAGTATTGATTTCTCAAATGCTTTTTGTTCGAAATTATACATCATTTTACTGTTATTATCGAAGGCATAATGGGTGAATTCCCCATTCAAATAAACACTTCCTTGTATAGACAACGGGTCATCCCACGGAAGCGTAAAATGTACATACATATATTCTCCTTCTGAATTATCGTCCGAACCTTGTGATGTTCGAATCATATATCTTCCGTCTTGATCCTGATCGTAAGAATAATTGTTTGTTCTTGATTGGTCGGGATATAAAGAAACGTGGGTGTACGGTTCTAAATAATCAACTCTTTCTACACCTATTCCGTTGTAACGAAAATTTACACATTCGAAGCGGCGAAATTCGTTTCCTCCTTCGAAAATCAAATCTCGACTGTGCTCGTATGTAATCTGATTATTGCTAATAAGATAAGGTTGTTTTAGTTGTACGGCATTATCAGGCCTGTTGTTTTGATAAACAAATACTTTTAAATCGGTCATTGCATTTTGTACCGGATAACCCATATAATTCACATTTACCGACAATTGCTGATGCTTTTTAAAATGGTCGATGTCGGTGCTAAAATTAACTCCTGCACCTACGTTTACCTGCTTTTCAATGATAGAAAAACAAGTTCTTAGAACGATATTATTCCTATCATCGGCACGATAAACCGAAAGAACATAGTTTCCCGAAACCCGAAATCCAACCCTGTCGTTCGGCAATGTAATGCGATAATGCGTATAATCAACTTGCGTGTTAAAGGATGTTACATAATCTTCAACCGGATTATTATCAAATCCCGTCAAATATTCGGATAAAGAAAGCATCGAAGGTTTCCAGTCGGCATTGCAATGAACGATCGTATAATAATAATCCATGTAGTCGTGGGATAATTCATCGAAATTTATTTCCAAAAAATTATCCGAATTCAGTTCGATAACAGGCGGTGCATACCAATCTGCCGCATTTCTGATTTGAAGGGATTTTATGTTGGAAGAAAGGACTTCGGTGCGAAATGATTCCTGGGCAAGTAATATATTTGTGCAAATGGAGAAAATTAGAAAAATGATATGCCGTTTCATTTTGTAAATATAATGTTTAGGGATTTGTTGTGAAATGATTCGATCCAATTTCAATTGGTTCGCCCAAAAATTTTGGATTTTTTCCCGTGAATAAATCAATAAATACTTTTACCCGGGCTAATGCTTCCCGCACGTTTGTTTTAAATCCAAGTGAACCGCTCACATCTTTGGCATTATATCCAACAACGGAAAATTCGTAATCATCGGCAATATATATGGCTCTTTTGTTGTGAAACTCCTGTGAAATAGACGTAAATGATGATTGTCCGAATATCTTATTCATCCTTACAACCGAATCCAATGTCCGGAATCCTGCATAATCGGAATAAATTTTATCATCGGGAATTCCTTGTGTAATTAAGGCATTCCGCATATCTTCCGGTTCGTTGTAAGAATCCCGGCTATTATCCCCACTTACAACGATATAGCTGATTTTTCCTGCTTTATATAATTCTGCCGCAGCAATTATTCTATTTTCAAAATAGGGATTGATAGTGCCTCCTCTCAAATATTTGGAAGATCCCAACAACATTCCGACTTTATTGTAAGGAACCTTATCAATATCATTGTAAACTTTATCAGTAGTTGTTGATTCCACTCGATAATTGGCAAACCAAACAAAAAATACGGATAATACAGCGACTATTAAAAGTATAACTCCGGTTCTCTTTATAAATTTCTTCATATCTAACTCTTAACTTTTAATTCTTAATTTAGTAATTGACTCTCCTACAATCAAATCAAATTGTGTTGTTATTTTAATATTTTCTCGGTTTCCCTGAACCAAATGAATTGTTTCTCCCAAAGCTTCCACTACCGAAGCGTCATCAGTAAAATTATCGGAATAAGGTTGTTGATATGCTTTTTTTAATAAATCCGAATGAAAAACCTGTGGCGTTTGTACCAATTTGTATTTATTTCGATTTACTGTTTTACTGTTTTCATTTTCAATTTCTCGAACTGTTTCCACAATGTCAATAACGGGAATCACTGCTTTATATTTTTCTGCACTTTGAAAACAATCAGCAATAACTTGCCGGGAAACAAATGGCCTTACACCATCATGAACAGCAACTAAACCATTATTATCCACCAACTGCAATCCGTTTTTTACCGAGTGAAAACGGGTTTCTCCTCCGGAAGTAATTAAATGCGGCAATATGAAGGAATATTTTAGGCAAAGTTCTTTCCAATAATACTGTTGCTCTTCGGGAAGAATCAATATTAATTTTGCTGCATTATCGTATTGATAAAATGCTTCAAGCGTGTGCATTAAAACAGGTTTTCCGGCAATAGGTAGAAATTGCTTCGGAATATCGCTTCCCATACGCAATCCTTTTCCTCCGGCAACAATCAATACAAATTTTTCCATCGTTTTTATTTTTCTACAAAAATAAACTAAAAGGCAACATATAATGTAAAAAGTGAAAAGGAAAAGGTAAAAGGTGAAAAAATCAGTATCTTTGCCCGACTTTTTATTTTAAGCAATTAGTAGGAGTTTATTTCACACAATTAAATTGCACTGAAGGTTAATTGCTTTTCACCTTTTATCTTTTACTTTTTACATGTTACTTTAAATTAAATCCTAAATAATTAAAAAGATGAGAAAAAACATTGTTGCAGGCAACTGGAAAATGAACAAAACCTTGGGCGAAGGAATCGCTTTGTCAAAAGAAGTGAATGATGCTGTTGCCGGAAAGAGTTTGAAATGCGATGTAGTATTGGGAACTCCGTTTATTCATTTGGCAAGTGTTTGTTCGGCAATCGATACAAATAAAGTTGGTGTTGCTGCTCAAAATTGTGCGGATAAAGTTTCGGGAGCTTATACTGGAGAAGTATCGGCAGTTATGGTTGCTTCAACCGGAGCTAAATATGTGATTTTGGGACACTCTGAACGTCGCGCTTATTATGGTGAAACAGATGCTATTTTGAAAGAAAAAGTAAAATTGGCATTAGAAAATAAGTTGACACCGATTTTCTGTATTGGTGAAGTATTGGCTGAAAGAGAATCTAATAAACATTTTGATGTTGTAAAATCTCAACTTGAAAATGCATTGTTTGATTTTTCGGCTGCAGATTTTGGTAAATTGGTATTGGCTTACGAACCTGTTTGGGCAATTGGAACCGGCAAAACTGCAACTTCCGAACAAGCTCAGGAAATGCATGCGTTCATCCGTAAAACAATTTCTGAAAAATACGGAGCAGATGTAGCTAATAATTGTTCGATTTTATACGGAGGAAGTTGTAATGCTTCTAACGCAAAGGAATTATTTTCCAATCCAGATGTGGATGGTGGACTAATTGGTGGAGCATCGCTCAAAGCAGAAGATTTTATGCAAATAGTAACAGCATTTTAAGTAGACAAGTAAACGAGTTGACGAGTAAACAAGTAATATGTTTTCTTTACTCGTCAACTTGTTTACTCGTCTACTTGTCTACTAACTTATGAAAGAGAAGTTACAACATTTTTTATCCATTCTGATTTTATTAGTAGGAATTTATTCTTGCGCTAATATGGCAGCACCTACGGGTGGCCCAAAAGATGAAACCCCTCCGGTTTTCATGCATAGTATTCCTCATCCGAATGCTATTGGTTACAATAAAAACAAGATAGAGATTTATTTCGATGAAAATATTTTATTGGAAAAAGTCTCGGAGAAGGTTGTTGTTTCTCCTCCTCAGAAGAACATGCCTATAATAAAGTATTCGGGAAAAAGAATTACGGTCGAACTGAAAGATACGTTACAACCGAATACTACATATACAATTGATTTCTCGGACGCAATTGTAGATAATAACGAAAAAAATCCTTTTCCTAATTTCTCTTTTTCTTTTTCTACAGGAGATGTTATTGATTCTCTGGAGGTTTCTGGATTGGTGCTGAATGCCCGAGATTTGGAACCGGTTACCGGAGTTTTAGTCGGATTACATAAAAATCTGAATGATTCTGCATTCATAACAGACCCATTTTCCCGGATATCCCGTTCGGATATTTACGGGCATTTTTCTGTTAAAAGCCTTGCTGATGGAACTTACAAAATATATGGATTAAAAGATTTAAACCGGGATTATAAATTCGACCAACCCGGAGAAGATATTGCATTTTTGGACTCGACAATTACTACCCGGTTCGAATTTCGCATGAAAAACGATACGGTTTGGAAAGATACGATTACTATAGATACCATAATTCCACGCGAATATACCCATTTTTTACCTGATAATATTTTGCTGAAAACATTCAAAGAGAATGTAATAAAAAACCAATTTTTGCAAAAACAGGAACGATTGGCAGAGAATAGGTTTTCTCTTTTCTTCAATGCGCCGGCAGAAAATGTTCCGGAAATAACACCACTTAACTTTAAGCAAAATGATTGGTATATTTTGGAAAAGAATGTGACCAATGATACATTGCGTTATTGGATAAAAGATTCGATGATTTATAAGCTGGATACGTTGAAGTTGCAAATAAATTATCTAAAAACGGATACAGCAAAAAAACTGATTCCTTTTACCGATACATTAAATATAGCACAGAGAATAACGAAAAAAGCTCCTCCAAAAAAGAAAAAAGGGGATGAGAATGAAATTCCCGAAATGGTGTTTTTCAATCCGAATATCCGTCCATCCGGAAGTATGGATGTCTATCAATCTATAAGCATAGAGTGGGAGAGTCCCGTGAAGTCATTTGATGAAAAAGGGATTCATTTATATATAAAATCCGATACGATTTGGAAACCGGTAACTAATTATATATTTAAGCCGGATAGTGCTGTGAATATTCGTTCTTATAAGCTTTCGCTCAAATGGCAACCGGGCACCGATTATAAATTTGAAATAGATTCGGCCTCTTTTGTCAGTATTTATGATATTCATAATAAACCTTTTTCCAGTACATTTAAGGTCAAAAAATTGGAAGATTATGGTTTTATTTATTTTAATGTATCAAATGTTGAAACAACAGCATTTGTAGAATTATTGGATAAATCGGATAAAGTTTTGAGGACATCTCCGGTAAAAAACAATACGGCCGAATTTTTGTTTTTGTCTCCCGGTACGTATTATGCCCGGATTGTATTGGATACAAATAACAATGGAATTTGGGATACGGGAGATTACCGGAAACATATTCAGCCCGAAACAGTCTATTATTATAACTTGCCCGTTCAACTAATGGCTAACTTTGAAATCGAACAAGATTGGGATGTGAAAGCAATTCCGGTTGATAGACAAAAGCCGAGAGAACTGGTTAAGAATAAACCTAAAGAAAAAGATACAACAAACTCTTCGAATTCGAAATGAGTTGAATGATTTAAAATTTTTGGTTATGAATAGTAGATTGTCAATTATACTTTTTCTATTGACAGTATTTTTAACAACGCTTTCAGCTCAATGTAAAATAGACACCAACTTCTTTTCGGTAAGTGAAAAGTTTTCGTACGATGTTCATTTTAATTGGAAGTTTGTATGGATTAAGGCTGCTAATGCAAACATTACTACCCAGGCATATACGTATAAAGGGGTACCTTCGTATAGAACACGCCTGACTGTCAAAACAACCGGAGCTGCCAATAAATTAATGCATGTAAGCGATACATTAACGAGTATTGTTAATATACCAAACTTTTCTCCACTTTTTTACAGTAAAGCTGCTCACGAAGGAAAGACAAATTCGTATGAGGAAATATTCTATAATTATTTGGCAAATGAAACTGTAAAAGCTAGACTTACCCATTATCGTAATAATGTATTCCGGGGAGATACCACACTGACTTCACAGAAATGTTTTTACGATCCGGTCTCTTTATTGTATTTTGTACGTTCGTTGAATCCTTCAACAATGACTGTTAATCAGAAAACATCTGTACTTGTATTGTTTACTGATGAATCGTTTAATATTAAAGTTACTTACCGTGGAACTGAAAAAGTGGAAATTGATGGTGAAAAAATAAGTACTGTAAAATACTCTTTCGCTATCGATGGAAAAGCTTTTCAGGATAAAAAAGAATCACTTTTCCTTTGGGTAAGCAACGATAATAACCGCGTTCCGGTTTTAATAGAAACAAAATTGGGAATAGGTTCACTGAAAGCTGTTTTGAAATCAGCCTCCGGATGTAGAAATGCTTATTCGGCTTTCCCGTCTGATTCGAAAATCATAAAAAAATGATTTTTGTGTTATTAGTTATTGGCACCAATAACTAATAACCAACAACTTTCAAGACATTCGGTTTTTATAATCCTCGTATTCAAATTTTCTGTATAATTCAAATTCTCCTTTGCTTGTCCATAGACCGATTGAAGGATGTGGAATTCCATTAAACATACTGGTCTTAACCATTGTATAATGAATCATATCTTCGAATATGATTTTATCGCCGATTTTCAAGGGTTTATCGAAAGACCAATTTCCCATAAAATCACCTGCCAGACAACTGTTTCCGCCCATACGATAAGTAGGTTTGCCTTCAATCTCGTCAGTTGCTCCTCGTATCACAGGTTTATATGGCATTTCCAAACAATCGGGCATGTGGCAAGTAAATGATACATTCAATATTGCCGTTTTAATACCTCCATTATCAACAATATCCACAATATCAGAAATTAATGGCCCTGTTTGCCAAACGAATGCGCTTCCGGGTTCAAGGATGATTTCCAAATGCGGATATTTTTGTTTGAAAGATTTTAATAAAGAAATCAAATGTTCGACATCATAATCTTTGCGGGTCATTAAATGTCCGCCACCCATATTCAGCCATTTAATTTGGGAAAGGAATTTTCCAAATTTTTCTTCAACCGCTTGTAATGTTTTTTCCAATGTATAGGAAGATGATTCGCACAGTGCATGGAAATGCAAACCTTCAATATCTTCAGGCAATTCTTGCAAATTAGCAGCAGGAATTCCCAATCGTGATTGCGGCGAACAAGGATTGTATAAATCTGTTTCAACTTCGGAATATTCGGGATTAATACGTAATCCGCAGGATATTTTTTCAGAATAGTTTTTAACTTGTTCTTTAAAACGATTATATTGATTTACAGAATTAAATGTGATATGGCTACTGTATTTCAATATCAACGGAAAATCTTCTTCGGTATATGCCGGAGAATAAGTATGTGCTTTGCTGCCCATTTCCTCATAGGCCAATTGAGCCTCGTAAATAGAACTTGCTGTTGAATATGGAATATATTCCCGAATTATTGGGAACGCTTTCCACATGGCAAAGGCTTTGAATGCCAATATTATATTTACTCCTGCCCGTTCTTTTACCGAACGAATCAATGTTAAGTTTTTTCTTAATAAATCTTCCTCCATCACATAACAAGGAGATGGAACTTTAGAAAAATCAATCATTTGAATTTACGATTGGACTATTTACAAATTACTATTTTTATTCTTCCCTAATAATTAAATTGTTACCAATAAAATTATTACCTGTTTCAAGTTCTAATGTATAAGTTTCCGTATTCGGAGAATCTATTTTTTCTATTTCGGTTAATTTTGCATGTTTTGTTTTATTCAAATCAGTATAAAGAATAAATACATCTCCAACTTTGTACTGATTGACAAATAATTGGTGTATTCTGCTCTTTTGAGGATTGAACGAACTCCACGATTTTTCTTTTGTGAGTAAAGGATGTTCTTCTGTAATAAGAATTTCAGAACCGTCGTTAAATGATAATTTCAATAAATTATCATGTTTTACTGTAATTACCTTTTTGACTTTTGCTTCAGTAAATGTACTTTTATTTACATCGTATGATTTGATAATATCTCCGGATTTTACATTTTCGATATTTTCCAGCGAGTTATCGTTCATCATAATTTGAGTACCTTTGGCTACACAATGAACATCTGTTCCATCAAAGAATAATTCTGTAATTGCTGTGTCTTCGTATTTGTCACCCGGATATACATCCGTAATTTCGAATCGGAGAACCATATCTTTTTCATCGGGAGTACGTCCCAGTGGTTCACCCAAATCAAAATTTTGACATGCCCACGTATCTTTCAATTGCAAAATAGCATACGGTTTTCCATTTACATACATTTTCAACGAACGAACACGGGAATTATCCTTCCATGTTTTTTTGCTTTTTACATATCCATTGTAAATACTAACCATCGTTACACGCGGACTCTGATTGTCGAATGTATATTCGAGGTATTCGCCTATCCCATGTCCTTTAACACCTTCTACCCAAGCGGTTTTCAAATATAAATCATGCGCATTTTCGGCATAATATGTATATTCGTTTGATTCGTTTTCCTGATTTTCTAATGTATATCTCGAATTTTCTTTTTTAGATAAAGAATTCTTTTTGGGAACAGGCGCCAATGACGAAGATGCGGTTACTTGTTTTGGCCCACCACCGCAATACCAGCTGCATCCCCAAATAATATCCCAAACATGAACTCCATCTTCCCCATATTTATCGTATAAGTTACTTAGTTCCTTTTCTTCAGCAGGAGTCGCGTTTTTGGTTTCATATACTTTTTGCTCTAGATAGCTTGCCCTTTCTTCGATTTTACCCATTTTATCGAAATCAATATCTTCTCCCCAAATTTCCGGTTGAAGTATTTTGACTTTGTCGTTTTGTGCATTTGCATTTATTAAGTAACAAAATAGAATAATAAAAGTGTAAAGATTCTTCATGTAAATTTTGATTTAAAAATTATCATTTTGAAGTAAAAAGTGAAAAGTGTTGTTCTGAAATCAATTTATTATGCTAACTTACATGACTATAAATATTAATCATTCTCCAATCTTTTACTTTTTACATGTTACCTTTTACCTTTAAATCTAATACCGGTTTTTCCAAAGTTTATTTAAAAACTCTTTTATTTTATTTTCTGATGTATTATCTTGAGGCTTCCAAAAACGTTTGTCTTTGATTTCTTTCGGCAAATAATCCTGCTGTACAAAATTATTCTCAAAGTTATGTGCATATTGATAATTTTTGCCATAATCTAATTCTTTCATCAGCTTGGTTGGCGCATTACGAAGATGCAACGGAACAGGAATATTACCTGTCTCATTTACAACCTGCAATGCTTCGTCAATGGATAAATAAGCGGAATTACTTTTGGCTGAGGATGCCAAATATACAGTTGCTTCAGCCAACAAAATCCGGCCTTCAGGCCAACCGATTTTGTGTAAGGCATCGAAACAGGCGTTTGCCATTAACAATGCATTCGGATTTGCCAATCCAATATCTTCTGCAGCAGAAATGACTAAACGACGAGCAATAAATTTCGGGTCTTCTCCTCCGGCAACCATGCGTGCTAACCAATAAATTGCAGCATCGGGGTCGCTTCCTCGAATTGACTTGATAAATGCAGAAATAATATCGTAATGCATTTCTCCGTTTTTGTCGTAAGCAGCCGGATTTTCCTGCAATCGTTCGGTTACTTTTTCATCTGTAATAATGATCTCATCTCCGGTTTCGGCATTTACAACCAAATCCAATATATTCAATAATTTACGGGCATCACCTCCTGAAAATCGTAAAATTGCATCCGATTCTTCAATTTTTATGTTTTTTTCTTTTAGTTCAACATCATTGGTAATGGCATGATTCAATAATTCCAATAAATCTTCTTTTTCCAATGATTTCAAAACATATACCTGACAGCGAGATAATAAAGGCCGGATTACTTCAAATGAAGGATTTTCGGTAGTCGCCCCAATTAATGTAATTGTTCCCGTTTCTACAGCGCTAAGCAGTGAATCTTGCTGTGATTTGCTGAAACGGTGGATTTCGTCAATAAACAATATCGGATTCCGTGCATTAAAAAAACGATTATTTTTTGCTTTGTCAATAACTTCGCGAACGTCTTTTACTCCTGAACTTACAGCACTCAACGTATAAAAAGGAATTTCCAATTGACGAGAAATAATCTGTGCCAATGTTGTCTTGCCAACGCCCGGAGGCCCCCACAAAATAAAAGAACTGATACGTCCGCTATCTATCATTTTTCGTAACACCGCATTCTTACCGACCAAATGTTTTTGACCGATATAATCATCCAGTGTTTTGGGACGCATACGTTCTGCTAGGGGCTGCATTTGAAAAAGTTAAGAATTAAAATGTAAGTATGGAATAATATATTAATGGGAATAAGAAGGTTTTCACCTTTCACCTTTTATTTTTCTCCTTCAAGACGTTTGATTTCGTCACGGATGGTTGAAGCTGTTTCGTAGTCTTCGTTACTGATCGCTTCATCGAGGCGTTTGTATAGATCTTCTATTTGAAATTCTTCTTCCTGAACGGTTTGTTCGGAGTCTTGGGGTAAATCTTCTTCGAATACTTCCCCTACTTTTTCCATGATTTCTTCGGTTGTATAAATCGGACACTTTGCGCGTAAAGCAAGGGCAATGGCATCGGAAGTACGAGAATCTATCCGTACTTGTTTGGTTTCATCATCAAATAACAATTCAGAATAGAACATTCCTTCTTCAAATCTATTTATAAAAACTTCAACTAATTTAATATCAAATTGTTGAGAAAAGATGCAAAAAAGATCGTGTGTAAGTGGGCGTGGAGGTGTAATATTTTCCAATTGAAGGGCTATGGATTGAGCTTCGGGTGTGCCGATAATTATGCGAATTCGCCTGATACTGTTTTCTTCACCTAAGACCAAAGCATATGCTCCGGATTGTGCTTGACTATATGTATAGCGAATGCCTAAAACCTGCAATTTTACTCGTGTATCCAAGCTTATTTTGTTGTATGATAGATTGTTTAATGTTATGTATATGCAATGACAAATGTACAAATAATTATAGAAATCTCTAAGATTTTATAGATTTTCTTTTTTGTCTTTGCAAACTCTTAATATTAGGTGAAGTTTTTGATTTGGAGCAGATAATATTAAGCAGCCTTCATTCTTTCTGATATTTTGAAAAAGAAATCCTCTATAATCTACAATTTTGATAGATATTTCCTTATTTCATCACATTATAGAGTATTTTTATTATTTTTTATTTTTCTGATAATTAGTATTTTAAAAATATTTTTCCAACATTCTATTGTATATTCCAAAAAAGCTGTTACCTTTGCACCGCTTTAGAAATAAAGACGGGGTGTAGCGCAGTCCGGTTAGCGTATCTGCTTTGGGAGCAGAGGGTCCCAGGTTCGAATCCTGGTACCCCGACAATGTAAGGTTTTAGGAGGGATGGCAGAGTGGTCGATCGCGGCGGTCTTGAAAACCGTTGTACTGTGAGGTACCAGGGGTTCGAATCCCTTTCCCTCCGCTGGGTATTAAGCAGTTATAGAAATATGGCTGCTTTTTTTGTGTCTGCATTTTTAGTGTAAATAGCCATATCAATAGCTTATGCTACCGAACCCGCTCCTTTTATTAGTGCTAATTTGAAAATCATTCTGACATGAGATTAAGATAAGAATTTTCAACACTTATAAATTCTCAATATCTATTTGATAAACAGATTCAATCAAAATGTATTTGTAATTATACAATTTGCATTGTTTTAGATTATATTCATTCGTTGCCAACATTTTATCCATATCCAATTCTTGTGATAGTCTTTTTTCTATTATATTCTCAAAACAGAGAATGTCCGACAAGTTGTTTTTGATGTATTTTTTGCTGAAAATAAGGCAAATATACTTTATGTGTTGCAGGTATTCTTTCATAAAATCTTGTTCCCAACCAAATGGGATATAACAACCTTCGATAATGATGTGTTGAGAATTTTCAATACAGGTTTTTATCATTTCCCTCACGATAGGCCACAAATGGTTGGTTAATTCCATATCTCTACTATTTGCAGATAATTTACATTGTCCACTTCGCATAACTCCCATTTTTAAATGGTCGATGGATAAATAGGGGTATTTATATTTTTCCAATAGCTTTTGGGCTAATAGTGTTTTACCTGTATGAGTATCTCCTGCAATCAAAATTACCATATAACCCGTTTTTGTTGGTTGTTATTTTGACAAATTTACGAAAATAAAGGAATTTACTTTGAAAACGTTAACGCTTGGTTTTCCTTATTATCAAGCGAAGGCCGTATCTTTGCGAATATGGAAAGTAAAACGATAACGATAAAATCTGTTTTCGGGAATAAAAAACAATTTCTCGACTTATTACTGTTAGGCGATGAACAGGAAAGCATGATTGACCGCTATTTGGAACAAGGCGACCTATTTGCCTTATATGATGGAGACTTGAAATCTGTTTGTGTGGTAATTGCTATTGATGATTTGGTTTGCGAATTGAAGAACATTGCAACATACGAGAAATATCAGGGCCAAGGTTACGGAAACGCTCTTATTAATTATCTTTTCGATTATTATAAGGATAAATACAAAACGATGCTTGTCGGTACAGGCGATGTTCCTTCCGCCCTGTCGTTTTATAAACGTTGTGGCTTTGAACTGTCTCATCGTGTTAAGAACTTTTTTACGGATAATTACGACCATCTGATTTTTGAGAATAGTATTCAGTTGGTTGATATGGTTTATTTGAAAAAGGATTTATCTGCGAACAAAGTATTTTCTATTCGCCCCGTAATCATTTCTGACATTCCTGAATTGACAGAACTCTATAAAAATACCGTTTTATCCGTCAATCGAAAAGATTATTCTGTCGAAGAAGTTGAAGATTGGGCTTCATGTGGAGATGATACGGAGCATTTGCATGAATCGTTTTCCGAACAACATTACATCGTGGCTGAAAATAATAAAGGATTAATCGTTGGATTTGCTTCGATTAACGATACAGGTTATATGCATACTTTGTTTGTGCATAAAGATTTTCAACACCAAGGAATCGCCACATTACTTTATCAAACGCTTGAAAAATATGCTAAAGAAAAAGGTGCTGAAAGAATAACTTCGGAAATCAGCATCACTGCAAGACAATTTTTTGAAAAACAAGGCTTTGTAGTAGACAAAGAACAAAAAAGAAAGGCGAATAAATTACATCTTACGAATTATAAAATGAGTAAAAAGTTGATTTGAAATGAATATCGAAGAACTAAGAGAATATTGCCTGTCAATAAAAGGAGCAGTCGAATCAATTTCTTTACAAAATCGCAATGTGATGGTCTGTAAAGTAATGAAAAAGGTGTTTGTCTACATTCCGCTGGAACCCGAAGACGGCAAATTCAGAGCATACCTTAAATGCAATCCGGAAAGGTCGGTTGAACTGCGTGAAAAATACAACGGAATAAACCCCGACGATTTTAAAACCCTTTTGTGGAATTGGGTTACACTGGAAAGTGATGTGCCGGACGACCTGATTAAAGAACTAATCCAACATTCGGCAGAGGAAGTAATCAGCAAATTACCGAAAAAGAAGCAGGAAGAATATAGGACACAAAAAAAGTAAGAAAAATGAAAAAAGCATTAGTCATAATAGATATTCAAAATGATATAACAAAGAATTACAAAGAAATAATTGGCAATATAAATAAAGCCATAGATTGGGCGGTTAATAATGACATCCCTGTTGTTTACATAAGACACGAGAATTTATCAGATGGCACAAGGACTTTTAAACCCAATACACGTGGGGCAGAATTAGTTCCGGATATGAAAATAGTGTCGAAAAATATTTTTACAAAATCTAAAGGAAACGCATTAACCAGTGAAGAGTTCGCAGACTTTATCAATAAAAACGGAATAGAGAAATTCTATATAGCTGGAGCAGATGCTGTTGCTTGTGTCAAATCAACCTGTTTTAACATGACTAAGGCGAATTATAAAGTTAATGTTTTGTCAGATTGCATTACGAGTTATGATAAAAGGAAAATTGACGAAATGCTGCGTTACTACGAAAGTAAAGGCTGTAATATAATAAGTCTGAACGACCTGTAAATTCAGTATTTAACAAAAATATAAACTGTCGATAAGGACACAAAAAGGAGGAAAATATGATGAAATTCAGCAATGTAAGACTATTAGTCAAAGACTATGATAAGTGTTTTAAGTTTTACACCGAAAAACTTGGTTTGGAAGCGGCTTTTGATATTGAAGGTTGCTATGGGAGTTTTAAAGTAGCCGAAGGTATTGAAGGATTAGCAATATTTACGTCGGACCTTATGGCGCCTTCTGTCGGCAATATGGACAAAAACCAGCCTACCGATTGCAGAGAAAAAATGATGGTCTCGTTTGAAGTGGAGAATGTTGATGAAACCTACAAAGCACTTTTGGCAAAAGAAGTTATTTTCATTAATCAGCCAACCGATATGCCCGGTTGGGGAATGCGAGTAGTTCACTTGCGAGACCCCGAAGAAAATTTGATAGAATTATTTTCCCCTTTGAAAACAGGGTAATAAAATATAAATAATGGAGAATATGAATACCAATAAAATCATTCCCTGCCTTTGGTTCAATGCCGACGGCGGCACAATTTCAAAAATCGTTGAATACTACAAAACTATTTTTGGCACTGATTTCAAAGAAGGAGCAATCATCCCTCTTGGCGAAACGCCCAGCGGGCATACCGAAATGTGCGAAGTACAGATTTTCGGGCAAAAGTATTCCCTGATGAGTACTGCGGAAGGACACCATCCGCTGAATGACGCTATATCGTTTGCGATTAACTGTAAAGACCAGAATGAAATTGATAAACATTGGGACTATTTTACTCATGAAGGAGAAGAATCTCAATGCGGTTGGTGTATCGATAAGTATGGGCTTCGGTGGCAGGTGATTCCTGAAAATATGGAAGAGTTGATGAACAAACCCAATGCTTTTGAAGTGATGATGAAACAGACAAAGATTATAATCGAAGAATACCTAAGATAACATGGATAAAGCAAAAATATACAAAATGTCTTTTGCAAGCGTTTATCTGCTGTATATTCAAAAAGCCAAGAAAAAAGGGCGTACAAAAGCCGAAGTTGACAGTATTATCTTTTGGTTGACAGGATACGATGAACAAACCTTGCAACAACAGATTGACAATAAAACTGATTTCGAAACTTTCTTTACCCAAGCGCCACAAATCAATCCGGATGCTTCAAAAATCACAGGCGTAATATGCGGATATCGTGTGGAAGAAATTGAAGACAAACTGATGCAACAAATCCGCTATTTGGACAAGTTAATTGACGAATTGGCCAAAGGAAAAGCAATGGAGAAAATTTTAAGGAAATAAAAATATGATACAATTTTCCCCCACAACACTACATTCGTTGGAAGCATGGCGCAATAAGTATCTGGAATCGCTAAATTACGCGCAGGATATGCATTCTGAATCGATGATCAGTTGGATGCCCGGCGCCACCTGTTGGTTTTTGAATACAAATGATACTCCGACCGGATATATCATCTTAAATAATGTTAACGAACTGGTCGAGTTTTACCTTGCCAACGACTTGCTAACTCAAAAAGAGATTATCTTTTCGAGGGTAATCGAAAACTTCGGTATAAAAAGTGTTTATTGTAAATCGTTCGATCAGGTATTGCTCACCTGTTGCCATAAATTTTCAGGTTCAAGTAAATTGACCGGATACCTCTTTCAGGATTACAATGTTCAGGTTGAAGGCATTTCTTTAGATAATACGATTGATGTTCGCCCCGCAACAATGGACGATATACCTTTTCTAAAGAGCTTTGAAAATGAGTTAATGGAAGAAGGGGAAGAGATTGAGCCGTATATCCGGAATAACAGTGTCTATATGTTCATGAAAGGAAAAGAACTGGTTGGCTGCGGATACCTGTTCAATATTATCCCCGGACGGGTGCATTGGGATGTAGGAATGTGGGTAAATCAGCCTTTCCGCCGAAGAGGATATGGCGCACAAATCATATCTTATCTGATGAAATATTGCTTTGATAACGGTTTCTTGGCAACAGCCGGATGCGCCGAAGATAATGCCGCATCACGGCTGACACTCGAAAAATGCGGATTCGTAAGCAAACTTTGCCTTATTAATTTTCAATTCTGAATATGGAAACACAAATTGTATCAGATATTCGTCAATCTCTCCTTGACAGCATCGACCCAAAGGCACTTGCTTCCTCCGACCGGTATTTCAAAGAAGGCGAAGCAGCTAAAGTACATGGAGTACGAATGGCGGAAGTAAGTAAAATCGGGACACTCGGGTTTCAACAAATAAAACATCTTCCGAAAAAGGAGATCTTCGAATTATGCGAAGAATTGTGGAAATCGGGCTATCTGGAAGAAGCAGTCATTGCCTGCATCTGGGCGGAATCATTGCATAAACAGTACGAGCCTGCCGATTTTCAAATCTTTGACCACTGGGTACATGATTACCTGACCAATTGGGCGGATTGTGATACGCTGTGTAACCACACGATCGGAATGTTTGTGATGCAATATCCCGAATATATTGCAGCGTTAAAGAAATGGACGACATCATCCAAACGATTTGTCAAACGTGCTGCTGCGGTTACGCTGATTATCCCAGCCCGAAAGGGATTGTTTTTGAATGACATTTTCGAAATAGCCACCACATTGCTTCATGACAAAGACGATTTGGTACAAAAGGGCTATGGTTGGATGCTAAAAGCCGCAAGTGAAGCGCATCGGGAAGAGGTTTTCGACTTTGTCATGAAACACAAAGCCACCATGCCGCGAACGGCGCTTCGGTACGCCATTGAAAAAATGCCACCGGAAATGAGAGCCGAAGTGATGAAGAAATAAAACTATTTGTTTTGATAGATGTTTTACTAAAAATCCAAATCAAGTAAAACCATGTTTACAATAGAACAAATCCAGGCTATTCATTCCAAAGTAAAGAGTGGAGCCGATTTTCCCCGCTATATACAGGAATTAATTCAGTTAGGTGTACTGAATTATACCATTTATGTCGATAATGGACGTACTGTCTATTCTGGTAAAAATAATTTTACCATTAGTTCCGAAGCCAACTATCCTTTATTGAAAGTTGGAATGGAAGGGGATAAGCAAAAATTGGAATGCACGTTAAAAAATCACCAACAAGGTCTGACCGACTATCCTACTTTTTGTAGGCAAGCTGCGGAAGCCGGAGTGGAAAAATGGACGGTGGATATGGAGCAAATGACTTGTACTTATTTCGATAAGCAAGGGAATCTGTTGGTAATTGAGAATATTCCTAACCCCTAAAAATCCGTTTGAATTTATGAGCAGCATGAATCCAAAAGTTGACGAATATATCAGCAAAGCCTCAAAGTGGCAGGAAGAAATGAAAGTGTTACGGAAAATCCTGCTTGACTGCGGACTGGTCGAAGAATTGAAATGGGGAAAGCCTTGCTATATGTCGCAAGGAAAAAATATCGTTGTGATTCAAGCCTTCAAAGCATTGATGAAGTAATCGGAAAATTGCCGAAAAAGAAACAGGAAGAATACCGGAATAGCTAGTTTCGGACAAACTTCCTGTTCGCCATATAATCCTCACTCTTTATTTTTAATCCCATACATTCGTAATTGACCCAAATACCAACTTATGATAATCATTGGCTTCCTTGAGTGTATCTTCTACGAACTTCTTTACGTCTTCAGTATAAAAAACATTCGGATTTACCGTAGTGATTTCAAAAAGTAGGCATTCAATAACTACATTGTCTTCCTGTTTTTTGATGTCCCGTCACAAGAAACAAAAACAGCAATAATATGTAGTGACATTAATATATTCTTCATATTATTTCTTTTTTACTTCTATTATTTTACATTCTTTTACTACAACCGTTTGGTCTTTATCATACAAACTACGAACTTCGCCTTCCATAACTACTTCATTTCCTTTCGATACATTTCGCAGCTTTAAATAATCGGAAAACGGCAATACGCAAAGTACGCGGCTCTTACCATCTTTCTTTTCGGACAATTCGATTGAAGGAAGTGTATACACATCGGGACCTACATAAGAGGCAAAGCCAGTTATTTTCATCACTTTCTTACCATATTCTTTTTCTGCCTGTGCCTTATTATTAACGAAGGCATCGCAAAGTGTTTTGGCTGTAATCAAGTTGTTGTTTGTTACCATTTTTGTTGATTCTTTAGTGTTATCCGTGTTTTTTACTCCTTGAGCATGCAGTGGCAGTATGATGACCGCCAAGAACATTGTTATAATCCGTTGTTTCATCTTCATCGTTTTTATTATTATTTATTGATACAAAGGTATGATAGCTTCTGCGAACAAAGCCGGACTATTCAATTTAAGAGCCTGACGAATCCTTATTATTTATTTTGATGACAATAAAAAAGTCGATTATATTTCTATTTCTACAATCGGCTATCTGCACTATATTTGTTATTTATTTCCGGATAAACAATCCGTTTTTATCCAGATTCATTTCCAGCATCGAAGAATTAGATGCGAGTTCTTTGGGAATAATTTGTTCTATTCGCAGCAAATCCTCTTTGCTGAGTTCGATATCTATGGTTTTTATTGTATCGTGAAGTTGTGTGACTGTACGCGAACCGACTAATGCCAAAATATCATTTCCTTGTGCCAATACCCATGCAATAGCTAGTTGCTGAACAGTAATGCCTTTTCTGTCTGCAATCATATTCAGTTCAGCTATACGAGGTATTAGTTTGGTTATATTTTCAACTGTAGCTGCTGGCATTCTTCGGCTCAAGGCTGTTAATTTTTCCTGTGGATTACTGCTTCCTATTAATCCATGAAACAGGTTGGCAAAAGCAACAATGCTTACGCCTAATTCACGAGCCACCAGAAGCAATGAGTTTTCAATAGAACGATTCAATAGGGAATATTGCACTTCGACTAAAGCAATGGGATATACTGCATTTGCCTTGCGCAAAGTATCTCCGTCCACTTCCGATATTCCGACATTACGTACATATCCAGCTTTGACTAATTCTGAAATGGCGCCAATGCTTTCTTCAACCGGAATATTTGGGTCGATGCGGGCTGGTTGATATAAATCAATATAATCTGTACCTAAACGTTTTAACGTGTAGGCTAAATAGTTTTTTACCGCATGCGGACGTACATCAATTCCGTAATACATACCATTAGGTGCAACCAAACTTCCAAATTTTACGGAAATAAAAACATCTTCTCTTTTGCGAGTTTTCAATGCTTCGCAAATAAGCATTTCGTGAGCGCCGCTATCATAGAAATCGGCAGTATTCAGATAATTAATTCCACTATCCCAAGCAGCATGAATGGTTCGGATAGCCTCTGCCTTGTCTGCAGGATTATTTGCGCTAATATGGCCAATTCCTAAACGAGAAAGACTGATATTGCTGTTGGATACACTCAAATTTTTCATGTTGTTTACTTTATTAATGTTATTTATTGAGTGCAAAGATATGGCAGTTACAGTTAATCAAGCCGGATAAATCAAATTAAGAACCTGATAAATCCTGAATGTGCTTCCGATATTCAGAAATGCTTTTGCCGGTGTGTTTTTTAAATAAGCGTGAAAAGTATTCCGGATCGTTATAATTGAGAT
This sequence comes from Bacteroidales bacterium, assembly GCA_031553395.1. Classification (GTDB taxonomy): domain Bacteria; phylum Bacteroidota; class Bacteroidia; order Bacteroidales; family WRGA01; genus WRGA01. Next base: position 81,055 of record JAVBLR010000006.1, read on the forward strand.
CGTAGGCCAATTCTTTAATGGAAATATTCTCTATGTACAATTTGCGTTTGGCTTCCAGTATCAACCGTTCGGTCAAGTAAGTTTTAGGCGAAATGCCGCATTGGGTTTTTACCAGGTGATACAAGGCATTGGTGTTTATGCCCAACTGTTCGGCCATTTCTTCTACTGGCGGATGATTCAGGAATTTATCTTCCAGGTAATTCTTGAACAGGATAAAACTTGACAGGCTGTCTTTTGCATCGGCTGTCGGTTTCCTATCTTTGAAATAAACACTGTTACATTCGGTTAGTAACGCATTGAGATAAACCAATATAAGCTCCGGGTTCGATTTTTCATCCTGTAATATGTTGTCTAAAGAGTGAAAAACGGAAACTAACCGCTGTAAAACAGGTTGGGATATTTCGATAATTTGATTTTCGAAAGGGTTGGTAAAAAAAGGAAAAGACGAGGGAATATAATTCATCAACTCTTCTCCGAAGCTGGTTCCGTATGATTCTGTTCCGGCAGTTTTTTCCATTGCATGGATTTGCCAAGGTGTTGCAAACAGTAGTTGCCCATCTGTAATGGTGTGGTTTTTAAAATCAACCATGTGCTTCGACTCGCCTTTAATAACTACCATCAAAGAATAGAAACCCTGTCGTACGGGCTCATTCAATCCTTTAACGATTTCTTCGCTGAAAGGTGTATTGTGTGGCAAACGCACCATAATAGGCAGTGCCTTATGTTGTTTAATTTGGTCTAATATGGCTTTCTTTCTTTGCGACATAAAAAGCTTATTTGTTTATTAAGGAAATATTGTTGTCAATTAAATGATTGCCTATATTCAATCGGCGTTTGATTCGTCTTATTTTTAAACAATTTATTAAAAGATTGCGGATACTCGAATCCTAATTGATATGCAATTTCACTTACTGAAAGTTCAGTTGTCGCCAAGATATCTTTGGCATGCTCTATCAGTTTTTCGTGTATTAATTGTTGTGTTGTTTGACCTGTAAGCTGCTTTAAACAGTCACTCAGATATTTAGGGGACATATTTAATTGAGTCGCTAAATCTGCTGCCGTCAGCAATCCTTTTTCATTGGTATTGTCAAAGTAGAAATTCAATATTTTTTCTACTTTATTCAGTAATTCATTATAAACTATCTTTCGGGTGATAAATTGCCGGTTATAATATCGTTGGCAATAGGTGAAAAACAACTCAAGATTAGAGATAACTACATCCTGGCTGAATGTGTCTATAGGCAACTGGTATTCTCTGTCAATCTGCTCAAAAATACGTTCTATCGATTGCTGTTCTTCTTCCGAAAGTAGCAAGGCCTCATTCATATTATACTCAAAGAACCCAACTGTTTTTATTTTTTTGCATAATGGGTAGCTTCTCAAGAATTCGGGATGTATGATTAATAACCAACCTGATTCGGGAAAAACCGGGCCAGGTTCTAATATGCTAACTTGCTTTGGAGAGAAGAATGATAACACGCCTTTGTCGAAATCGTACTGCGATTGCCCGTATTTAAGTTTGCAGGGACAGTCGATTTTCAACGCTATCTGGTAGAAATCAGATAATTTCTTTACACGTTCTTCATTTTCAATCTTCGGAATATCTTCAAAACGCATAATACTGAACAGCGGGTGCTTAGGACTTTCTATTCCCAATAACTGGTGTTGTTGCGAAAGTGTTTTGATATGTATGAAACTGTCATCATTCATTGTTGACCATTTTATCGGATAAAGGTACAAATTATATTCTTGTTTTCTTAAGAAATGATTTAGCATATATTTTGGTAATCATTGTGTTGGGTACCAATGCTGTCGCTTTTGTAACCAATCGATTCCGTCTGCCCGAAACGATAAAATGTTTTCCTTTATCCAGCGCCATCAATGCCTCGTCTGCCACTTGTTCGGGCGACTGTGTGGAGGCTGTATCGTATTCCACATTTGGCCTGACTCCTTCGATACCTGACGCATGATTGAAATTGGTTCGGGTTAATCCCGGGCTCAACAACATTACGTGAATATTGTAAGGTTTACATTCTTCGGTAATGGCTTCGGTAAACGAGCGTACAAACATTTTGCTTGCAGCATAAGTCGCCATATAGGGTATGGGCATAAACCCGGCTACTGATGCGACATTGATAATAGATCCGCTTTTCCGTTGTTGCATTTGAGGTAAAAATAAATGCGTGAGTGCCACTAATGATGAGATATTCAATTGCAACAAATCCATTTCCGATTTTAATGCAATATCGGTTAATGCGCCACCCGAACCGACTCCTGCATTGTTAATCAACATTTCTATTTCCAATCCGCGCTGTTGGGTTTCTGCAAAAATTTGCTCGGCAATTCCCGGTTTTGCTAAATCGGCTGCGATAAATTGTACATCGATACCGAATTTATCAGCAAGTTGTTTGCATTGTTTCTCTAATTTTTCAGCATTTCGGGCTACCAATAAGAGGTTGTGTTTTCTTTCGGCTAATTTATTTGCCATGGCTTCGCCGATTCCACTTGATGCACCTGTAATCAAAATTGTTTTCATTTTTTTATTGTTTTAGATTATAGTGCAAAGTTATAGTCGGTTACAAATTGAAAAGTGTCCAAATGTCGGATTGTTGTATCCGATATACTGAATCTTCTAAAAATAATAACTCAACAAAAAGCAATATTCTGTGTTTTGTTTAAGAGAATATTTTGTGCAATTTTTATAATACAATCAAAATTCAAATATTATGAGACTTATTTATTATAGTTTAGCTTTGAGCATGTGTATACTAACAACTTCGTGTCAACAGAAAAGAAGTATTGAGAAATCCGATACTACTGAGGATTCTGCTGTTCCTGCTGTTGTTGCAAATGACTTTAATTCAGTAATGAATAATCCGACATCCGAGATATTTGTTTACGAGGGTACATTACCCTGCGCCGATTGTAAGGGAGTAAAGACGACACTTAAGTTGACGTATGGTGACGGGACAATGGAACAGCACCGTTTCGAACTTACTCGCGTTTACGAAGGTAAGTCGGAGAAATCTATTGTAATAAAAGGCAACTTCAACGATGAAAGAGGCTTTGAAAAAGACATCGATGCTACGGTATTTATACTGAATTGGGATAAAAACGAAATGGAACAGGAATATTTTGTCCGCTACAGTTCTGAACCCAATATTGTTTATCAATTGGATAAAAATAAACAACGAATTAAATCAAAACTCAATTATGCATTAATAAAGAAGTAATTATTTATTTTTTGTATATAATTTTAAAAATAAGATAATTACGTGTAAAAAGAATAATAAAATAACAAAATGTTTTTGTGAAAAATGATAATTTATTTGCATGTTCCCAAAAGGTAACATATCTTTGTTCCCGATCGGAAACATATGAATGAAATGAAAAAACAAAAGCAACTTACTGAAAGAGACCGTGAGACAACCGAAAAACGCTTGCTTGATGCCATTGGGAAAATGATTGCCGAAAACGGATTCGAAAAAATTGGCATCAACGCCGTTGCTGCACAATCGGGCGTTTCAAAGATTCTGATATATCGTTATTTTGAGTCGGTGGAAGGGTTGATGGCAGCTTACATCAAGCAGCATGATTTTTGGATAAATTTTCCTCTTGAGATTCCATCACGCGAAGGATTGTCGAGTTTTCTGAAAACAATGTTTCACCAACAAATCGAACAACTGCGCAGCGACCAAACCCTAAAACGGCTTTACCGCTGGGAACTTTCGTCGAACAATGAAATGATTGACACATTGCGCCGACAACGTGAAGAAACAGGATTATTGATTATTGGCGCAGTTAGCAAACTTACCGGCCACAAGAAAAAAGAAGTGGCGGCAATGGCGACCATTTTATCTGCTTCTATTAGCTATCTTGTTATGCTGGAAGACTTCTGTCCCCGATACAACGGAATCCCGTTAGGCGAAAACGACGGGTGGAAACAAATCTGTAACGGAATAGATATTTTGATTGACAAATGGCTCGATAACAATACAAACACAAAAGATAGATGAAGCGTATTTTGTTAACTCTATGCTTTACATTAGTAGTAAATATTGTTACAATACCAACATTTGCACAGACAAGCAGTACAAAAACAATTGTGGTGGAAATCAATAATGTAACAAAAAATGCTGGAACAGTGCATATATCTGTTTCCTTAAACGAACAAGCATACAAGAAACGCCTTCCCAACCATAGTTTTCAGATTTTTTCTACAAACAATGTAGTAAAAGTGGAAATGACTTTACCTCTTGGAGACTGTGTAATAAATGTATATCAAGATTGCAATGGAAACGGAAAGTGCGACAACAATTTGTTGGGTATTCCCAAAGAACCTGTAGGAATCAGCAATTGGAATGGCAAGGGAATTCCCAGTAATTTCAATAAGCACAAGGCTAATATAAACGACAACACACAAATGATAACAGTTAATTTATATCAATTATGACAGGACTTTATTTCAGTGGGACGGGAAACACGAAGCACTGTGTCGAAGAATTTGTACATTGCTTCGACCTGAAAAACAAGGCGTTTTCCATAGAAACACCCGGACTTGACCAATTACTTAAAAATGAAGATACAATTATATTCGGCTATCCGACCCATTTTAGCAATGCTCCAAAAATGGTGAGGGATTTCATATTGAGTCATCGTGGGTTATTTCAGGGGAAAAGGATATTTGTCATAGCCACAATGGGGCTTTTCAGTGGTGATGGTGCAGGTTGTTCTGCGAGAATTTTTCGGAAATGTGGTGCAAAAATCATTGGTGGATTACATTTGAAAATGCCTGATTGTATTGGCGATAGTAAACTTCTGAAAAAATCACTTGAAGAAAACCGATCTCTTATCCGACAAGCGGATAACAAAATACACTTAGCTGCTGAACGATTTAAGGAAGGAAAACCTTTCAGGGAAGGATTAAATATTTTCTATCACATGGCAGGATTATTCGGACAACGGCTTTGGTTTTACGGGAAAACGATTTCTTATAAAGACAAACCTAATATTGACTTAGACAAGTGTACAGTTTGCAGTCTTTGTGTAAAAATTTGCCCGATGAAAAACCTTGAAAAAAGAGATGGAAAAATCATTCATCAAAATCACTGTACGATGTGTTATCGTTGTGTAAGCAACTGTCCTACTCAAGCATTGACAATCTTAGGGAAACGAATATATGAGCAATGTTTATTTGAAAAATATCAGTACTCTGAAAGAACATAATCTATTATTGAGTAGTTTCTTTGAACGTCTCAATCCGCACTTTTACATTATTACGGATATCCATCCAAAATAAATTGTAATCAAATATATGCAGATTTTTTGCCTGTTTCGTATCAATATTTTCCTTGATAGTCTCTTTTTTCTAATAACATACTTTTTAAAGCAACTCTGTAATATCTTTTTTCCGGCTTTCTGGTAAAACTTTCAATAAGGTTATTTCTCCGTTTTCAAATTTACATTCTACCATTGTATTGTAAGGTGCGTGTAACTTAAAATGGACATTCCAGTCTTTTTGCCAACAAGGAAGTAAGAGAATTTTCTTTCCATCCGTTTGCATTAACATTTCCTGTAAGGCAATCGCTCCACTTCCTCCCCAATTATGGTCGGGAGTCCAGTCGAAGCCCGGCCCCCAAAATGTTGGAAAACGATGTCCGGAACTTTCCATTTTTTTGACAATTAATTCTTTGGCTTCATCCACTAATCCTAAACGGGCAGCCCAAATAGCATCTTGTTTCCAACCTATATGACTTCTGAATTTATTGACATCCGGATCATATTTCCACGTGTTGACAGCAATATCCAAATCCGGCTTACCGATTCCATAAATTCCCCAAGGAAAAATAGGATATAATTGCGGACTTTCCGTATTATTTACCCGCTCCCAAAGCCAGGCCGGCGCAATGGTTTTATGTCCGTCGATTTCTCTTGTTCTGATTTCAGGAATTTTATTTAAGAACTGAGAGAAATAAGCATATTTTGCAGTATCCAACTGCATTTCAGACATTTCAAGCAACCGGGAAGTAACTGTTTTAAGCGCAGCAATGGTAGAAGTCGCATTATAGGCCATTTTATAAGTTTCGCAAGCCGAACCGGGATAAAGTACTAATTTGTTGTTCTCATCCAAGGCTTTTCGTCCCCGTTGTTTTGCCAAATATTGATAATGCTCGTCAAAAAATTTCAGACAACTTTCGATTAAAGGCAAATAAACAGTAATATCTTTTCCCGTATAACGTTCTTCTTCCAATATCATAAAGCAAAATTCCAATGCTGTGTCCCATTGATATTCCAACCAGGCATTGTATTCCATTCCTTTGTCAAAAGATTCGGGACGTTTCCATCCATATTCACTTGGATTTGGCAATCCGAAATTTTCCAATTGTTCGGTAAAACAAGCGCCTCCGTGATTCCAATAAATTTGGCTTCGTAATTCAGCATTAGGTAAGGCTTGCAAATAATAATCGAATTGAGGCTTCATCAAGTCAAAATCGCCGCTTTTCAACATTGGAAAATAAACCAAGCGTTGATTTTGCGCAGTATGTGTACCACCACCCCATTTTCGGAAATCAGGCGTAAAACGTAAGGTTGTATCTACATAACAAGGATCGAAAGTGAATAATCCTCCATTGAATTTGGTTGGATATTTTCCAAAAGCATTGCAGGCAAGCATGTAACGGAACAACTGATAATTTTGTCCGATTTCGTAGCTTTTAGCGGTTTTATTTTCCGGAGAAATATAAATAAAACTCCGATTCCAAAACGATTTCCACCAGGCGATATTTTCCTTTTCCGTTTGTTTATGCTGTGTTTTAGAAACAAAATCCTGTAGCTCTTTTTTCCAAGATTCGGAATTTATTTGATTGGTATGTAAGTAAATATCTATTTTAGCAGAAGTAGCAGGTTCTTTACTTTCGAGTTTCCAAGCTTGATAATCTGTATCGGCATACATTCCAGTAGAATTTCCTGCATTTACAAAGCCTTTAGCAATTATTTTTCCTCCAAAAACTAAATCTTTCAAAGGATTAAATAGTTGGTTCTTTACAGATTCCATTCCTTGCTGACGCACGGTTACATCAAAAATATTTTCTCCTTCATTTTGATGATAAAAAAGAATCTCATTTGTCTGAAAATCAATAATATCTTTTTTTGTTTTTAACCCTGAAGGTATAGCCCATTTGTACGAATTTTGATTGCCTTCGGCTTTACGAATTTCCCTGTCCTGATAACGCCAATTTTCGTAAAAAATTTCAGTTTTCAGCTTTTGATTATTCTTTACATCAACATGAATAATCGGATTAAAAACATCTGCCCACAACTTAATTTGAGTAGAAATTTGCTTATTTTTTCCTTCAACAATTACATAACCTTCTTCCAATTTGAGTTCTTGTTTAAAATAATCTCCTTCAAAAGGATTAGGCGTTAGGCGAACCCTGATTCTTCCTTGTTTTAACAAAGTATTATTTTCATCAAAAGTTCCACTTCGAGAAAAATAAAACAGTAAATCCCCATTTTCAACCCAAACATTCATACCAATATCGCCACCGCCGCAAGGCATACTTTCGGAAGAGTTTTTGCTTTGCGAAGTCCAAACGACGTTGTAGTCACTAATGTTTTGGGCTGACAAGCCAAAAAAAAGGCAAAATGTAAAAGAAAGTAAAAGGGCGAAGGGCGAAGGGCGAAAGGCAAATGAAAATATTCCCTTTTGCCTTTCTCCTTTTGCCTTTTGCCAGTTATTATTATTCATTCCAATCATCGGTTCTGAATGAAGATACGGGTAATCCTTCGGTACTGAATAAATCGCCAACTACAAAATCTTTGAAAGCATATCGAACGGCAACAGGAACTGCAACTTCCGAAGAATACACTTCAATTTTGCTTCGTTTGATTTCGGCTTTGGCAGGATAGAATTTTTTGTCAGCCCCAGCAATCTCAAAACAATTCAATTCCTTTCCGAAAGATGTCAGCCACATGGGTGCATTGTCAAAAGAAAGAATCGCTTTTCCTTCCATAATTTCCATTTCCTTGAAAACCGGACTTTCGTATCCAAATCCTTGCATTCTGTAAGTTTTTCCTAAAGCCAACATAGCAAGCCGTTCGCCGCCTACCTGTTTCTTTTGCGGATGAATACATCTTTCTTCGCCTATATCCATCAATACAGCCATTCCTGAATTATTGATTAATTGTAGCGATTTCAATTGTGCTTCCCGTTGAAAAGCCGAATTAAACTTTCCGCCTTGTTTTTCTTTCGGTGCAATGGATGCATAGTCATAAGGAGCTATTTGGCAATAATAAAACGGAAATTCTCCCTGATTCCAAACTTTTCTCCAAGAATCAACCATAGTTTTGAACAAAGCAGGATAATGATCCGGATCTTCATAGTTGCTTTCGCCCTGATACCAAATACAACCTTTGATGGTATATCCGGCAACCGGCGCAATCATCCCATTGTACAGAAGTGTTGATGTACGATTGGGCGCGTTTATTTTATCTCCTTCATTGGCATATTTTACAAAAGGAAAATCTTTCATCATTTCTTTGTTCATCCATGCTTCAATACAAGAACCGCCCCAAGAAACAGAAACAAGTCCGACAGGAACATCCAACATTTCATTCATCAATTTACCAAAATAATAAGCTGTAGCGCTGAATTCTTTTACAGATTCCGGTTCAGCTTCTTTCCATGCTCCTGAAATTGTATCTTGCGGGGCAAATTGAGCATTTCGCTTAACAGTAATTAAGCGTAGATTTTTATTTTTTGACCTGAGAATATCCATATTGCTACCAACTATCGGCTGATTTTTAAATCCTTTCATCGGCATTTCCATGTTGGATTGACCGGAACAAAGCCACACTTCTCCAATCAACACATTTTTGAACAAAATGGATGAATTTCCTTCGGAAATGTTGATATTATAAGGCTGATAACTTGCAACCGGAGTAGCTATTTTCACAGTCCATTTACCGGATTTATCTACTTTTACCGAATAAACTTTTTTATCCCAAGAAGGAACAATTTTAACCGTTTTCCCTTCTTCAGACCATCCCCAAATATTAACTTCCGACTGTTGTTGCAACACCATATTATCAGAGAATATGGTCGGAAGCTTGATGCTCGCATTCGCAATGATGCAAACAAATAATGATAATATTAGAAAAATTGTTTTTTTCATGAACTCTATTATTTCATTTGTACGATTTCCACTTTGCCCACTAATCCGCTTTTTGTGAGTACTTTATCTTTTAAGCGATAGCGCGCATTTGTCCAACTATTTTTTCCTTCTTCTCCTTGATTAAAATCTTCATCGCCCATGATGCGATTTGCCCAAGTATTACTCACAGCAATTTCGATTGTATTTTTTCCTTTAATCAAAGCATCTGTTATATCAACCTGATAAGGTTTCGTCCAAATGACACCGCATGATTTTCCATTGACTTTTACATCTGCAATATTATACAATTTATCCAACTGAAGGAAAAAACGTTGATTTTTCGAATCCGAAGGTTTAATTTTCCAATCGAATGTATTGGAATAAACAGCAGTTCCGGAATAATATTTGATGCGATTATCTTCACTCTTACTCCAATCTGTCAGTTCGTTGAAAATAACTGGTTTTTCAGGACCTCTGAAAGCCGGATCAAATTGTACCGTCCAAGGAGTTTTAATAGTTGACACAAGTTGTGTGTCAATCCAGTTGCTTCCTTCTTTAACAGTTGGCTTATCTGTTGTTTTTTGGAATACGACAAAAACAGACTCTGCGGCATCCAACCGAATCGGTAAGATTGTTCGACCGTTCTCTTGTTTCCATTCCTTTCCAACAACAATTTCTCCACTAACCGGGTTCCAAAGTTCCGGTTCCCGTCCGGAAACTCTCAAAGATACGGTTAATTCACGCGATTTTTCTTGTTGATTGGAAATAAAGTAAATATCTACGTTATCAGCTTCATCCCAACGATGAGTGTATCCTATTCCGTCGGCATACTTATCGGAATTTTCCGTTACAATAAAATCTCTCGGGATATTTATTTTATCAAATGTTTCATTTGTATAAGGAAGAATTCCCAAACGACCCTTGCCAACTGGTATAATTTTTCCTCTTTGATTCTTCAGCAACTCTTCATTATTTGATAGTCCTTGAAATGAAGATTCTTCTATTTTGTAATTATTCAAACCTAACGTATGTTCCAGAATTTCACAAACGAAAATAGTAGCGCCATCAGAAAGTAGTTGAGAAAACTTTTGAAATACTTTTATAGACATTCTCTCCGGATTGGGTTGCATCGGATGTTTTCCGGGAACAATCAATGCTTCATAAGTCATTCCACTTGGCAGAATGATCTTTCCGTCTTTAACTTTGGCTGACAGTAATACATCCGGATTAAAACTATCGTACATATAACCGCGCAATGAATTGACCCAATTCTCAGGATAAGCCATATTCGCCGAATGACTGACCCCAACCGGCATTTCTTTTGTTGGTTCGCCCACATTAGCTAAACGTATCTTTTCTGATTCTACTCTTTCTTCTCCGAATATACCTGGAAAAAATGGAACTAATCTGTCAGGAAGAATCGCTCTTCGAGGTAATTCTTCTCCTATATAAACAGCCAAATCTATTACAGGTTTTCCAACTTGCAACAAAGCCTGACAGCGTTGCGCATAATCAACCCAAGCCTTTCCTGGTTTCCACCAGGTTTGGTCACGTTGGAAATACAATCCGATCCCATCTAATGTCATTCCCGGCTTACGATCAAGCCAGGGGTTTAGTGCATATACGTGATAAACTAAACGATTGAAACCTAATGCGTATTCCCTGTCCTGAAGTGTTTTCAGCATTCCGGGAAATTCGTTGAACATACAGCGTAATTGAGTAAATGCTTCAGCCTGAATGATGTTTTTTCCATAAATATGTCCTCCGGAAATTGCATCCAACTGGTCGTTGGGTTTATCATGTGTAGGACTTTGCAACCAAAATTCACCCATTGGTATATCCACATTTTTATAATGCATCATTCCATCGCTTAACATGGTTGGGGAAACACATTCAGCACTAAATTGACAACCCTTTTTGTGAGCCTCATCCTGCAAGGTTTTGAAGAAATTATCCACAACCAATTCCGCAATTGTTTGACGAACATCATATAAAAATCGCTCAGAAATATCGGCGCTTTTTATCGGAATTCCTGCCATTACAGGTAAATAATTGTATAAATCGTAACCTCTTCTTTTTTTAAATTCTTCTCGAAAAACAGGCGACCAATTTTGGCTTCCACATTCCCAACTATCGACATGGAAAATCTTTAAGACTCGGGATGCAATATCCGGTCCTGCCACTTCATAAGCCTTTCCGAACCACGAATTGAATTGCAATTTAATGGCTTTAGGGTTGAATTTATCGCATTCCAAACCAGCACCTTTTCCACCTGTAGCATTGGTGTGTCCGGTAGAAGTATGTCCCATCCGCAGGATTGTCCAATTACCTTTAGGCGCCTTCCAGTTCAATTCTCCGTTAGCATCGACCAAAGAAGTCAAATCGATTATTTGTGCCGAATCAACACAGAGTTTGTTTGGAATTTGTTGTTCAGTAGTACGCGGACTTACTCTCCATGTTTCGCCGTTTTTTCCTTCAAACTGATGAATACGTGCTTCAGAAGAAAGATAAATACCTCTGATTTTCAACGATTGTTTCCATTTAGCAGCATCTATATCTTCGGCACCGGGTTCGGTTCCCGATTTATCATACAGGAAACGGAAATATTTTGCAGTAGTCTCCGGAATAGAATGCGTCATCGGGAAATCTCCTTCCTGCCATCCCTGACGAGGCGGTTCCAATTTGACTATTTTCCGGAAATGAATACCATCGTCACTTGCTTCAATGGTAAATCGTTGTGCCTGAAAATTCCTCGGGGAAGGTTTGATTTGAATCGTCCTGCATGTAAATGGTTTATCGAATTCATATTGAATCCAACAGGGAGATTCGCTTTTAAATTCTTCATCGTTATTATAATCCGCTAAAAACTGAGGATTCACTCCTGCAATACTTGAAGAAACCTTTGGTTTGAGCGTTTTTGTAGAAACTCCTTCTCCATCGGGTGTAGGAAAAGCGAAAACAGCAATATCCTGATAATATCCTTTGTAACTTTCCGGCTGAGGTAAAGTCTGTTTGACAACTTTTCCGCCTTGTATATTGATTTCTTCCCAAACTACTTTTTGCATGGAAAGTTCAGGTGTGATCCATGGTCCACCTGCCAATGCAAAACCATCACAGATATGGAAAGCAATCTTCACTCCCACTCTGTCTGCTTCTTTGAAGGCGAAATCGACCATTTCCCACCACAGCGGACTGAGTTGTTCTACAACCGGTTCAAGATATGGTTTTTCAGGAACTCCTCTGATCGGCATCAAATAAGCTCCGGCAATGCTGTTTGCTTTCATTGCTTCCAAATCGGCAGTAATTCCTTCTTTAGTTACAGCGGCATTCATCCAGTACCAGTAACACCAGGGACGGGATTCTTCCGGTGGAGATTTCCAAAGATTATTTAAATTTTGTGCCTGAAGCAGATTGAATGCCAAGCAAAAAAAAGTAATGCAGATAAAAATCTTATTTTTCATGATTGAAAAAATTAATTTGTACTCATCAATGTCCGCCGGTTTTACCGGCGGTTATTCATAGTTGACTCTTTCAGAGTCAATACAAACCACAAAGTGGTTGACTTTGAATAACCCCGAGTGAAACTCGGGGAAGGGGCTAAAACGAAATATACACACTTCCTTTCTGAAGTCCTGAAACCCATTGTGCTTGCGAAGAAGGTCCAACCAAATCCGTTGAATTTACCTTATTACGAACTGCCGGAATCACTTTCAGTATGGCAATCCCGCTTTGCGGCAAGGTATAAAGTTGTGCATCGCGTCCATCACGGGGGGTAAATATTCCCAGATAACTATTTTCTGACGCATTACTTAAATTGAAAGTTCCTTCTATGGTATTAACAGAAACCCATTTCCAATCAGCAAAATATCCTTTAAATTCAGGATAAATAAATGATTCTCCAGGGATCGGATCATTGTAATCATTTTCCCAAACACCCATTTGTGTGCCGTGAATACGATTTTGCCAAACACGATACGGTCCTCTTCCCAACCAACGTTTAGACTTGACTTTTTCTTCAGGATAATCAAATTTGATACCCATCAATTCAACAGTTCCGTCATATTGATATTCATAATCCAAGCGAATATTTCCATCGGAAGATATTACCCAACGGGCTTTACGCATATTTCCAAAATAATCGGCTTCCACAACAATACTGTCGTTGTATGATTGAGATTTGAATCCTGTCAGTTTATTTTCTCCTGAAATATCTTCATAAATACGTTCTTTGCTACGGGCCTCTTTGTCGTCATGGTTATAATACATATCCATCGAGCGGTCGCCACGAAGAGCCGCTATAAAACGAGGTCCATTTCCGAAAGAAATCAGTTGATTTCCTTTCATTACTTTTTCCAATTCTCCCGATTTTTTATTGAAAATTAGAGAAGTATTGCCTGCTGATACAGTTAACTTATCAGCATCTTCTTTGGCTGAAACGGTTGTTTTTGTTTTTGAAAGAGAAAGATATTCCCTGTTTGGTTTCCAAGTCCAATCCCAAGTCCAAAGTTCTTCTCCTTTCGGATTATAAGCCGTTATATAAAGAACGTCCGCACTTTTCCAATTAGCAGGCAAATTGATTTTCAGGTTTCCGGAAGTATGCGGAAGTATATTCAAATTTTTGATTTCTCCTGATGTAATAGTTTTTCCTTGTTTTTCAGAAATTTTCGAAAATTCAGCCAACTTCCAAACAAACCGACAATCTTTCAGGTTAGTGAAATCATATCGATTTTCAACAATAAAGCTTCCATCGAAATTTTCCGGCAATGCAGTATTCATGATTTGTACAGGCGACCAAACTTGTTTTATTGTGTAGAAGCTTCCTTCTTTTTCATGATGAGGACCAACAATGCCATCAGGCGCATAGCTTCCGGCATTATCGATACGGTTATTTTGATCAGTCCTGACAACGCCTTCATCCACTAAAGCCCAGATGAAACCGCCACCGCAATGCGGATGTTTGCGCATTACTTCCCAATAATCCCAGAGTCCGGCTCCGCCGCCACCATCATACAATCCGTGAAGAAATTCAGTCGGCATCCAGATTTCCGGTTTGCGCATATATTCCTGGCTTTCACCGTAGGAACGATAGTGCATCGTTTCAAATCCTCCAAAATTCTTTTGCGGATGCAACACCGGACGTCTCTGCGGATCCAACGGAGCAAATTCTTTATCTAACTCAAGATTATGACCTCCTTCATTTCCATTCGACCACCAGGTAACGGAAGGATGATTCACGTCTCTTGTCACCATTTCATAAACAAGTTTCTTTCCGACATTGCTGTCATATTGCCCATGCCATCCGGCTAATTCGACCATCACATACATACCTAATTCGTCACAGGCATCCAGAAACTCAGGGTCAGAAGGATAATGAGAAAGACGTACCGCATTCATGTTCATTTCCTTCATCAGTTTTACATCATCGTAATTGTCTTTTTTGCTGAGCGTCCGTCCGGTTTCCGGTCTGAAACTGTGACGATTCACTCCTTTCGCCAATACTTTTTGTCCGTTGACATACAAGCCGTCACTTTTACGAACTTCTATCGTCCTGAATCCGAATCTTTCTTTTACCTGATGAACAATATTATTTCCGTTCATCAAAGAAAAAGTAACATAATACAAATTCGGCGTTTCAGCTGTCCAATTAAGGATATTATCGAATTGAGACTCAACAAGTAATTTATCGCTACCGCCTCTGACCGGAATTTCAATTGATTTTCCGATATTTTTTTCATTTATATCCGAAACTTGAGCGGTTAATTTATATTGATTATCCAATGCCGAACCCAAGAAAATTTCAGCATGAAAATTTCCATTAGCTTTGGCATCGATCGCGGTTCTATCAATATTTTGAGCAGGAAGCGCTTCTACGAAAACAGGACGGATAATTCCTCCGAAATTCCAATAATCAGCACGACGCTCTGCCAGATTTACGCTCGGATTGGCAGATTCTTTGCTAACCGTTACTTCCAATATATTTTCTTTATTACCAAAAAATATGCGATCGGAAACATCGCTTTTGAAACGATAAAAACTACCTTGATGCAATTGTCCGCAACGGCGCCCGTTGATCTGCGCTTCACAATCGGTCATTACCCCATCAAAAACAATCCGGACTACACGACCTTCCCATTCTTTGGGCAGTTTAAATTTATATTTATACTTTCCTTGTTCTTTAGCAATTCCCGGAGGATCGGCTTTCCCATAGAAAGGCATTCCGTACTGATAAGTACCGAAACCTTGTAATTCCCAGCAGGAAGGTACTTTGATCGTTGTCCATTTTCCGCTATTTCGTCCATCTGTACAGAAAAACTCCCAATCCACCGCATCATCAGCCCCTCTTCCGGAAAGATATTGTATTCCGGTTTCATAACTTTTGAACGATTGATTATTCTTCTGTGCACTCATTGTTTGAGAAATAACCAATATGTAAATGATAAAAAAGTAAAACAATAATATATTTTTCATTTTTAATTCTTCATTTTTAATTTTTAATTTACCTGTTTACATTCATCCAAACCGTCATTTCCGACTTGCCCCGGTTTCCCCAAGCATAATATGGAATCAAGCGAACATTAACCGGAATCTTTTGTGTCGAAACTTCCCGATACAATGTATTTTCCCAACTTTTTTCATTTAAGATGGTTGCGGTTCCTTCCAAACAGAAAAAACGACTACCGTCTATTTTCATTTCTTTAGGTTCCAATTGAATATCAATCGGCAATGCTACTTCAAAGATACTTTTTCCAGGCAAATCATTACTTTCCATACAATACACGACCGGGCCCCGTTTTACAGCCACCTGATTGCGCGTTTCCTCCACCAGCGGATTCGTTTCTATCAGCTCGGCTTTCATGGGCAACACCAACTCTACCTTATCTCCGGATTTCCATTGGCGATTTACCTTTACATAAGTACCGGAAGACATATCCCCTTGTTGAATTGTTCCGTTTACTTTAACAAAAGCACCTTTACACCATCCGGGAATACGCAGGAACAAAGCAAATTCTTTTTTAGGTGTTTTATCCAATGTAATGGTAACATTTCCGTCCCAGGGATATTCCGAAACCTGAGTCAGTTTTATTTTTTCACCTGATTTTAGAGTTGTATTCAACTCATTGCCTCCGTATAAATTTACCCATAAACCTTCATCAGAAAGGTTGTAAGCATAATTCTGCACTTCGGCAATCGTACGAACCGTATTCGGAGGACAACAATTCGACAAGGCAATATAAGGAATACGTCCCCCGGACCATCTTAATTGATAAGGAAAATCATTGGCAACAGTCAATGGATTGGTGTAACAAAAATCCAGTCCGTCGAGGCTGACTCCGGAAAGAATGCTATTATACAATGTCAATTCCACTACATCCGCATATTTGGCATCTCCGGTTAATTGCAACATACGCCAATTCCAAAGCAGATTACCGATATTAGCACAGGTTTCGTTGTGCGCGGTTTTATTGGGCAACTGATAATCACGACCATAAGATTGGTGTACTTTTTGAATATCTTTCGGTTCGTAAGAAGTTCCGTCCGGAGAAGTACCATCATACAAAGCACCGCAAGCTCCGGTAATATACATTTTTGTATTGACCATATTATTCCAAATGGAATTCAATGGTCCCATCAACGTTTGATCTCCGGTTTCGGCATATACATCGGCCACTCCGGCATACAAATAATTAGCCCTTACCGCATGTCCCATCGCTTTGGATTGTTGACGAAAAGGAACCCGATCCTGATTATCATCCGTACCGTTTTCCATTAGGCCACGGATATCGATCAAGCTTTTAGATAGTTCCAGGTATTTAGGATCGCGAGTCGTACGATACATTTCTACGACTCCCATGTAGTGGGAAGGACAAATCGCGTTACGAGCCAGTTCAGGTGAAGCTGTCTTGTAAAAATTATACAAATAATCGGTTGCTTTGATGGCTACATCCAATAAAGTACGCTTACCTGTCGCACGATAATGGACACAAGCTGCCGTCATTAAATGTCCGATATTATATGTTTCAAAATTCAAGCGATCGGCAAAAGCTGTTGTCTTGTCCGAACTTTTGCGTTCTTCAATCATTACAGGCGTATGGATATAACCATCTTCCCGTTGCGCTTTAGTAATAACCGGAATGATTTCATCCATCAGTTTATCCAGACTCGGATCTTTTGTTACGGCATACAAACTCGCCACCGATTCAAAAGCTTTATAGAAATCACCATCATGAAAAGGAGGCCCGACATGTGAACCGGTATCTAATCGCGCCGCAATTTCAAAATTCTTGAATGAATGAGCTACATGTTCATCCATATAAATTTTCATTAATCCGGGCGACATGCTATTTTTACAAATATCAAATCGTTCGGCCCAAAAACCTTTTGTCCAAACAACATCTCCCAAACCTATTCCTGTCAATTTCGCATAAGGACTTTGAGAGGTATTGACCAAGCTTTTATTCTGTTGTGAAAAAGATTTGCTAATGCCGGTTGCTACTGTAAAAGCAAAAAATAGTAAAAGAATTTTTTTTATCATAATATCTGAATATTTCATAAGCCATTCTTGTAAAAATTTCCTTTAAGGTATTTGGTAGTACTCCAACCAAAATATGTAATGTAAATAAATGCCAATAAAGGGAGAAGAAACCCTAACGACATATTTGTTTCTCCAACTAATCCCATTAAAATAGGAAAGATAGCTCCTCCGCCAACTCCCATCACAATATAGGAAGATCCTTTTTTTGTGTATTCGCCTAATCCTTTCACTCCCAATGCAAAAATGGTGGGGAACATCATCGACATGAAAAAGAATGATGAATAAAGAGCATAGAGCGAGATATTACCTAATTTGGCTATCACTAATAACATACAAACAATCGATAATCCTCCGAAAAGAGCGAGCAAACGATCAGGTGTAATTTTACTCATAATAAAACTACTACACAGCCTGCCTACCAAAAATAATCCCATTCCTCCGAAACTCAATAGTCTGGAAGCTTGCAGGTTGCTGATTTCGGGATTCAGTTCTGTCACATAATTAATGAAAAAACTGAATATTCCCGTCTGGGCTCCACAATATAAAAATTGCGCGATGATTGCCAACCGGAGGTTTTTATGTTTCCAAATTGATTGCTTACCTGTAGTAATTTCCTCCTTATCATTTTTATAGATGATTTCAGGAAGTTTGGTAAAAAGAAAACATATAGCCACTAAAATAACGACCGAACCGACCAATATATAAGGTTTAGCTAACGCTAAATGATCTGAGGAATCTGCTCCGAATATCAACGCTCCGCCAATCAACGGGCCAATAATCCATCCGACGCCATTGAATGCAGATGCTATGTTAATACGCCTTGCTGCCGAGTCTTCAGGTCCGAGGCTCGTTACATAGGGATGCGCTCCAGTTTCAATAATACACAAGCCGCACGCAATAATAAACAGCGCGATCAGAAATGGAATTGGAGAATAAACAAAAGCAGCCGGAACAAAAGCGAATGATCCTATGGCGAAAAGCACTAATCCGGAAATAAGTCCTTTTTTATATCCAAATTTTTTCATAACTAAACCGGCTGGAATCGCCATCAGAAAATAGGCAATATAAGTTGAAAACTGAATGAAACCCGATTCGGCTTTTGTCATTTCAAAGATACCTTGAAAATGTTTATTCAGCACATCTAATAATCCGTGAGCGCAACCCCATAACAAGTACAGGCTGGAAATCAGGATAAAAGGTATCAGAAAATTTTTACCCGATGAAGAACGAAACAAAGACTTTAGCATATTGAATCAATTATAATGAAAAAATTCTTCCATTTCAGACCACCATTCGCTATCTTTTCTTGTATCAAGAGGCTGTTGACACGGCATACATACTTTCCACCAACGTTGGGTTTCAGGGTCAGCAGCCATTTTGTCCATATCAGCTTTGTAATTATTCCCGATATATTCATAATAACTGAATAAAAATCCATCCTTATAATAGATGCTGTAATTGCGAATATTACATTCCGTAATCATTTTCAAGACTCCAGGCCAAACTGCAGTGTGTAATTTTTTGTATTCTTCCAATTTTTCAGGATACAAACGAATAATACTTCCGTAACGTTTCATGATATTTATGTTTTTATATAATCAAAACTATATTTCATTGAATAACGCTTCGACATTCGCCGGATTTATATCCGGTAAAATAGCTTCATGACTAGGCGAAATTATCAAACCGGTAGGGAAAATCGATTTCAGTTCTTTTACTTTCTTTCGTACTTCATCGGGATTTCCATTAACTAAAAGATGTTGGGCATCTACTCCACCGCAAAATGAAACATGCGAACCAAAACTGTCTTTCAAACCTTGAGGATTCATTTTTGCAGCCAAGGCTTGTATTGGGTGAATTACATCAACTCCCAGTTCAATCAAATCAGGAATGATATCATAAATAGAACCGCAGGAATGATGTATTACCTTCAATCCGTAACTCTTGGCCTGATCGATCAGTTGTTTTGTGCCTTTAAATACAAATTCTTTTAATAAATAAGGATCGATCATCAATCCATTTTGACTTCCGAAATCATTTCCAATTAATACGGCGTGAAGGCGGCCTTTTGTCGCTTCATAAAAAATCTGGTTAGCCTTCAGATAAAATTTTGTAATTCTGTCTATAACAGCCCTGAACATTTCTGGTTCCAACATCATTTTAATTAGCGCGGTTTCCATGCCGAAAGCAGCACAAGCATCCTGAAAATGTGCTGCCCACACAACTCCCATTACGGCATATCCGTTGGGTATTTCATCTACAGCTTTTCTGCATAATTCAGGATTAATATATTTTTCAGGGTCAGGCCAGTTAAATTTATCCACATCAGTGGGGGCTGAGAAATCTTCAAAAAATCCGGGAGCAGTCAATGTTCTTTCATCAGGATGATCTCCTTTTTTTTTAGCAAAATCGAAGGCTGCATAAATAGCATTACTTGTAGGAGAATGATAAGGAACTTCTACAGGATAAATATCATCACCTATTTTTTCTTTGAGATTTTGCATGTCATTCACTCCAAAATAATTAAATAAAGCAGGCAATGCAGCCGGATCAGGTATTCCCAGCCAAGAAGCAGGTTTATCTACCGGGCGTCGTTCAACAGTTGCTAAAAATCGTTCTAAATGGTTCATAATAGTATGATAATATTTTAAATTTCAACTTATTTCGAAATAGGTTTTATCACAAAATTCAATTGATGTATCTTTTTCTCTATCGCGTACTTCTTCAAGACACCCGGGCCGCAACTGCTGTTGCCTAATCCGAGCATGATCGCGTCCAATGACAGAACGACTTCTTCTCTCGGTATCAATTGATACGAGTGAGTCGCTTCCGCCAAATCATTTGCCGTAAAGTGAAGAGCCGAACCCGACATTTTTTCCGAAAGGCAAGTGATCGAAAGACCTTTTCCCGATTTATCCGTTAAATTGATTGTTCGAATTCCTTCTTTGTTGCCCGTTTCTTGCGGATGCGGGTAGGGGATATATTGTTCCGTAACCGTACTTTCGTAAGTGCCGATCGGACAACTTGTTTTTCGATCCGAATAATTTTCATACGGTCCGTGTCCGTGCCATTTTATGTATTCCAACTCTTTATTCAATGAGGTAACGATACCCAAACGAGGAAGTTCAGGCAAATTTCCTACGGGTTCAAACGTATTGTCTGCTTCGACAGAACCGTCACCTTTGATGATCCAAGTTGTTTTATGCAAAAAATATCCATTTTTTGCCAAGCTGCGAGCAACCGTTTTTATCGTAACGGAAATCGGAGTTTCTTCCGCGACATAACACGAATCGACTTGTCGTTCGAGGTTGTTTAATCCTTCATTGCTCCAATCTTTCGCCAACCAGTTCCCGAATCCTTTATCATTGTCGACAGGAGCTCTGTAACCTTGGAATATCGGGGCTGAAACAACCATTTCTTTGCCGCCGTATTCCAATGACGTCATACTTCCTTCTTGCATGTCGAATTTTGCACGGAAATCTTTTCCCGAAACGATGATTCGATCATTTTCTTTTTGAATCGAAACGGGAAGATCCTGCGTTTTATTCAATAACGGTTTTCCCTCAGGTACATCAGCTTTCAAGTGCTCAAATGCAATTTCATGTCCTTTTGAAGCCCACAATTCGTCTTGAAAAAGACGGAAGCTTATTCGCAAATAATATTCGGCTCCGTATTTCGGATTTTTGATGCTTTTGGTCGGAATTGCTATTTCTTTTTTCTCTCCCGGAAGAATGTTCAACGCGGACAAAGTTCCCGACTGAATTGTATCACCGTTGGTTATCAAAAACCATTTTCCTTCGTAATTATTCAAATTATCGAAATGATGACGATTGGTTATGAAAACGGTCGTAATTCCCGGAGACATATTTCCTTCTTCGATTAAAACCGGTTGATAAACCTTTTTCACTTCGTAATATTTCGGAGTCAATGATCTGTCAGAAAAAACAACTCCGTTAAAACAAAATGCTTTCAAATTGGGCTTATCGCCGAAATCTCCTCCATAAGCGACAATGGGCAAATTCGTTTTTACATCCTTGAATTTTTCATTTTTGGGTTTCAGCTTTTCGGTGATGAAAATTCCCTGATCGACCCAATCCCAAATGAACCCTCCGAGCATACGCGGATTGGAATATATTTCTTTCCAATATTCATCGAAATTCCCCATCGCGTTTCCCATCGCGTGAGCATATTCGCTTGTCAGTACGGGTCGATTGTCGACCGGGTTTTGCGCAATACTCAACAGACGTTCCCAGCGGGCATTTTCCGCTCTTTCTTTATCTTCTCCTTCGGCGATATTCGGATTCAAGTATTCATCTTGTACCCTCGGGTAAAAACGGCTGATCATATCAACGGTGTACGGGTCGGTCGGGGTTCCTTGCGCTCCTTCGTAATGAATCGGACGAGTTGGATCGAAATCTTTCAGCCAAGCGGAAATTGCCGCAAAGTTAGGACCGTATCCAGATTCATTTCCCATTGACCAACAAACGATGGAAGGGAAATTCTTATCCCGTTCTGCCATACGAACAGCTCTGTCTAAAAATGCAGCATGCCATTGAGGATCGCTGGCTAAGTGTCCACGCAAACCGTGTTCTTCAATATCAGCTTCATCCATCACATATAATCCATATTGATCGCAGAGTTCGTACCACAATGTATGATTCGGATAATGAGATGTGCGAACGGCATTGATGTTGGCTTGTTTCATCAACTTAATATCCTGTATCATCCGTTCTTTCGAGATAGTTCGGCCTGTTTCCGGATCATGTTCGTGTCTGTTAACACCTCTGAAACGGACCGGTTTTCCGTTGATAAGAAATTGCCCGTTTTTGATTTCAACGCTTCTGAATCCGACATTACAACGTATCGTTTCGACAACTTGATTTTTGTCGTTGATTAAACTTAACGTCAATGTATAGAGATTGGGCGTTTCCGCTGTCCATTTGAGCGGATTTTTAACAGTTGCTTCTAACCACGCAAATTTGGCGGGACCTCGTTGCGGTGTTCTGTCATTCATTACCGACGCCTTGTGTTCCAAATCCAATACAGGCACGGCATCCTGATTCAGCGGCTCGTTGAAAACCGGGTTATTCTGCGCGTCATATAATTGCGCTTTGATCGTCCAGCCTTGCAACAGATCATTGTCGTATGATTTGAGCTCGGGTTTTATTTGAAGACTTGCATTTTCGTAGTTATTATCCAAGATTGTGCGAACCGCAAAGTTTGAAATGCGAACATTACTTGTCGAATAAAGAAAAACTTCCCGGTGAATGCCGCTTGTACGCCACATATCCTGATCTTCCAAATAACTTCCGTCACACCAACGATATACTTCAACGGCCAATTTATTTTTTCCTTTAACGACATATTTGGTGATATCGAATTCCGACGGTTCCATGCTGCCTTGACTGTAACCTACTTTTTGTCCGTTTATCCATAGATAAAAAGCACTTTGCACTCCCGCGAATCGAATGAATACGCGCCTGTTATCCCAATTTTGAGGCAACTCGAATTGATGACGGTAAGAACCTACGGGATTGCGTTCTTTGTATGATGTATAATCGGCTTTGGGTTCGCCGGTAACCCGCGGCGGATCAATGCGGAAAGGATATCCGGCACTGACATAGATCGGAGTTCCGTAACCTTGCATTTCCCAATTGGAAGGAACGGGAATTGTTGCCCATTTTTTATCGTCGAAATCGTTTTTGTAAAAATCGGCGGGGCGTTCTTCGGGAGTTGCCACCCAATTGAATTTCCAGTTTCCGTTCAATGACAGGAAATAAGGTGATTTTTCCCGTTCTCCGTTCAGTGCCTGAGATTCGGTCGCAAACGGTACAAATTCCGCACGCGCGGGTTCCCTGTTTATTTCAAGTACGGAAAGATTCTCCCAATCCGGTTTATCTTGAGCAACAACCGAAAGGATTGAACAAAGAACAAGCAGAGTACAAATTATTTTCATAAGAAGCCCCCTAACCCCCGAAGGGGGAATATTGGCGGGGTGTATTATTATTGTTAGACATATTTGAATTTTAATATTGAACCAATATCGAAGGTTTCACCGTAGGGGCGTAATATTTTACGCCCGGAATAATACACCCAAATGTTGGTGGCGCAAATTGGCGGGCGTAAAATATTACGCCCCTACGGTGAAATACCCGTCCACATTCCCCCTTCGGGGGTTAGGGGGCTTTATTGCATTTCCAGCGCGTCAAACCATAAGCCGTTCAGGTTGTCGCCCGAGATGATTACTTTGTAATGTCCGGCGTTGATGTATGCGCCGGTTGTCGTGCTTACCTGTCTCCATTTTTCCGGAGCGGAAGGAAATTGGATCATATCCTCGCGCATTATTCGTCCGTCTGATGCCAAGATCGTTATTTTCGCGTTGATCGGTTCTTTGTTTACGTTCATGTATTTGAATCGTAATGCGTAAACACCTGCAAGTCCCGGAGAGATTGTCCATTCGATTGAACTTGCTCCCGCTTTTGTAACTTTCATGCAGTCTTTGGAACGATGCATACCCTTTTGCCAGCTTTTGCCTTTCAATACGGCATCTTCGGCTTCATATATGATTTCCGGGCGAACATTCTTATCTTCCGTCCATTTAATTACGGGAAGGATAACAATCGGTCGGTTTCCGGCAATTTTCGCGTCTTCGCCTTTTTTGAAAGATTGTTTCACGAATCCCGTATCTTGTTTTACGTAAATATCCGCGTCTTTATTAATGACAAAAGAGATTTCTTTTACACCGTTATCCGGTTTTATCCAATCGGCTCCGTATAATAATGCCGGCAATTTTTCGAATTCTTTTCCCGTATCGAGCCAACGATTTAATTTTCCGCCTTGTATGTTTGAAACAATATTGATCGGTTCGGCAGACGATATGCGAACATTCTTATCTTTCGAAGCAATGGTAATTCCTGAAATGATAGCTTGTCCCGCCGTAACTTTCGGGAACGAAATTTCCAACAATCCGTTTACGGCTTTACCGATCACTGTTTTTTTCAACGCTTTATCGTGTCCGACTTCTTTCCAAATATCCAACTCTTTTATAAGCGTATCACCCGTAACGGCAATATCAAAAATACGATATCCTTCGCAATCTTGTCCGCCTCCGGTACCGTACCAAGGCTCCGTGAAATAAAGCTCGACCAAATATTCGCCGTCAGGCAAGGGGAATTGAAAACGAAGTTTATCCCGTCCGTAACGGAATGTTTGGAATAATTCCCAATCCGAGGTTCCCGCGATCGGGTCATTGGTTCTACGTTGAGAGGCCAGAAAAACGGGCAAATTACCGAATTCGTCCGTCCATGAAAGCGAACCGTATACTCCGTTTTCCTTGTGAGTGTCTGCCGACCACGTATTGCCGTTTTGATCGACAAAATCGGGGCCTCCGCAATTATAGCGATACAAATAGTTATATCCGTCCGTCGATTTTGTGATATTCTTTACGTCTTTATACAGTGCATTGAATCCCGGCGATTTCGGCAGATAATCCAATACGATGTAATCTTCCGCGACAGCTTCTCCGTTTACATAACCGATCGCATACAATACATTATATTGAACGTTGACGTTATCCCATTTGAAATGTGTTCCGACACCTTTGTTTTTTTGTTTTCCGAATGACAACGATTTCACGTCATTAAAAAGTTCGACTTCATCGCAATTGGAGAAAACTTTGATGTCGTTTTTGATGCCCGGTTCGGTCCAACGGTTAGTCCATGTGTGAGAAACAATGTAGACCATCGGATTTTTATCTTTCGATGCATAATTCCCGCGATACATGTGGTACGAATCCAACGGTTCTTCCCACGGAGTAACCAATCCTTTGTAATTGAAAGGGCCGATTCGGTCGATGTCTCTGAATCCTTCTTCGTTTTGAATTCTTCCGGGATTATCGTGCGAACTGAATATCCATTGGAACTGACCGCATAAACTGTCTTTTGCTTGTTCGGCCAAATGAATTTTCATTTCCAGCAATAAATTCATTCGGTCTTCGCTCCAAATTCCTTTTTGGTCGAATTCTCCTTCGGTGTGCAGATCGATGCTTCTCCAAGCTCCGTATTCGCCGTTGAGAAGTTGTTTGCTTAATTCTTTGTCGTACTTGTACGGATCTCCGCCGTACGTTCCTGACCAATTTTGAATGACATTCCAATCGGTTCCCTCACCGCCGTTACATGTCGTAACCAATCGTTGAGTCGGAGATGTCGGGTCCATTTCACGGATCATCTTCGTACATTCTTCGGCAAATTCGCGGGGAATGGTGCTTTCATTCTGTAATCCCCACAAAACAACGGAAGGTGAATTGCGCCTTTCCTTTACCCATTCCCGCAAATTATTCTTGAAGTTTTCTTTAAATTCCGGCGTGTCGTACCAAACATGTGCCGATAATTGTGTCCAGAACAAAATTCCGGATTTATCCCATTGTTCCTGATATATCAGATTGTGCGGTTGATGCGCATCCCGGAAAGCATTGAATCCGGCATCTTTCATTTGGTTGACGCGGGATAATATCTGTTCTTCCGAAAACGCGTGACTTTGCCCCAGCATGTGTTCATATTCACAAACACCGTTGAGAAATACCGGTTTTCCGTTTAAATAGAATTTATGATCTCCGTCGTTTCGGTAAATCGGCCAACTGATCCATCTGAAACCGTAAGGAGTCGTCAACTGATCGACTGTTTTTCCGCTTTCTTTAATCATGGTCACCAAACTGTACAAATACGGATTTTCGATGCTCCACAATTCGGGATTGACAATTTCTTTGCTTACCTGATTGATCGTCTTTGTTTCGCCGGCTTTCAATGTTACGGAATTCGTAACTCGTTCAACCTGAATGCCGTCTTTGTTTACCAACTTTTGAATGATTTCAAACGTTTTTTCCGCTTGACTGTAGTTTTTTACTTCCGTGTTTGTATTTAGAACGAACACCGGATTTTTTTCGTCTTTCGGGGCATTGCTCCAAGCATGTACACCAAACGGTTCGATACGTATCTCATCCGTTACGACCAATGTTACGGGACGGAAAATTCCCATCGGTTGAGAGCCTTCCGAAAATCCCCATTCCGAGGAACAACCGCCGCAAACCCAAGGAGAGTCGCAAATCATCGGCGGATGATCGGCTTTTACCGATAATGTATTCGGCTTGTCGAATGTAACGGCATCCGTAATATCAAGCGTGAAGGTTGTTCGTCCGCCGGCATGAAACCCAATCTTTTTACCATTTACAAATACCGTGGCGTATGAACCTACTCCTTCGAAATACAAGAAGTATCTTTTTCCTTCACCTTGATTTTCGACATTAAATTCTTTTTTATACCAAGCATAACCGTGCTTATTGCCGTGTTTCAGGCGACGTATGCCTTCGTATGTATCCCAATTGTGAGGGATTGTTACTTTTTTCCAGTTATCGGTATTATATCCGTTTTGTTCGAAGCCGTCGTAAGCAGTTTTATTCGTATCATCGGCAACGGTAACCCAATTGTCGTTCAAGGATATTTCTTTTCGGAACGTCGTTTTATCCGGTTTCGGGAGACGTACCAAGCTTTTTCCCTTCGGATGAGATATGGCCAATGCGATTCCGCGTTGATCGTCTTCGTTAACCGCGCAATAGAAATGATATACCGTATCATTCCAATTAATGACACACGATTTATGCGCGAATAGATTATCATATTTTTCTGTCGGGATAATCAAATCGTCTCCCGTCCAATCCGTCCAATGAATCAAATCATACGAACAAGCGAATGTGTTGAATGCTTTGTAAGGTCTGTTTTTGTGGAAAGCGCCGAAATAAAACATAACATATACATCACCGATTTTTTGAATGACTCCGTCACCGGTAATTCCCTGTTCATGATTTACGATCGGATTGCCTTTGTATCGCTTCCATTTAATCATGTCGTCGGATAAGGCGATACCGATGCGTTCGGCTTTTACGTTATTTTCGGGATTAATCCCGCCGGCATTGTAATACATCACGAAAGGATGTCCCAATGTTTTCTTTTTATCCCAAATAACCGACGACTTATATTGCGTGATATTTTCCCACCAGCCTTTGTCGGGATCTTCGGGAGAAAGAACGGGTTTATCCAAATATTTCCATTCGTGCGCTTTGGTAATGTCGCCGTCGGTATAGGCAATACCTTCTTTCAATACGCCGGATTCGTACCCGCGTGTATCGCTTCCGAAGTACGACATCCAATATTTATTCTTGAATTTTTGTGGTTCGTAGCTTCCGCCCCATTGGTAGTCGATCAATGCTATATAACCGCCTCGTTGGTTTTTGTCCCAGCGGTCGGTTGTGGGGAAAGACATGATCCTGCCCAATGTTTCCCATTCCAATAGATCATTGCTTGTAGCCAGCCAGGTTTCGTATCCGCGACCGTCACGTCCGGTCTTTCCGTCGTAAACGAGGTATGACATATACCATTTTCCGTCTTTTCGAAAAACGGTCGGACAATCGATTTTATGATTGTTATCCGACGGAGCAAGCACCAATCCGTATTTGTAAGGAGTTTTGACTTGTTCGTATATGGACTTCATTACTTGTTCCGGAACTGTTTTTTGAGCAATAACGGATTGAATACAAATAATGCAAACAAACAGTGTGAAGGAAAATACTTTTTTCATGTTATTGATTCTCTGTAAGATGATTGAATATCAGCTTTTCGCTGTTTCATGAATCTCATTGATATGAAGGTGCAAATGATCCAAATAGCCGTTTATCATATCTCTCAATGTAACTTTTGTGCCTTCAAAATCGTACCAATAGTTATTTAATTTTGTCGGATCTGCAGACTTTATCACTTGAATGATGTGGAGATTGTAAAATTTCCACAGTTGAACCAGATTTACCCGGTCGGCATTTTGGTAATCCTGCAATGCAATCCACAAGTTATTGTCTTGACGATAATCCGGAAAAGTCAAATTCTCATTGTATTGTAATCTGACCATTCGTTGGTGATTGTTTGATGCCGAGTCAATTAAATGTCCGAGAATTTGTTTTACGGATCTGTTTTGTTTATTTCGCTTCAACGAAATTGTTTTTTCGGGCAAGTCAAGCAAAAACTGTTCTTCGGTTTCTATGACTCGAAGAATACCGTTTATGATATGTGAAAAGTCAGCTTCCGTTTTCATTATCAGAGTTTATATCGAATAATAATATTTTGTTTTTAAGTCTTACCGGCTGTCCCCGGAGGGGGCAAATATGAATAACCGCGGGTGAAACCCGTGGTGTGGAATAACCTCACACAACCACGTCCCCGAAGGGGGCGAACTTTCAATATTCAACCCCTTCGGGGCTGCTGGAAGACTACGCATTCGTGTACCACGGGTTTTACCCGTGGTTATTCATATTTGTCCCCTTTGGGGACACCCGGTGAGGCATAAAATATTCAATATGCCTTCAATTTGAAACTTTGAATATTTTGACAAAGTCAAAATCAGTTTATTTCTCACAGATTTCACAAATTACACGGATTTCTTTTAATTGACATCGATCAATATATTTATGCTTTGATAAAAATATTACCTGCCTTTTCAAAATCTGTGTAATTCGTGAAATCTGTGAGAAACCCAAAGATTGACACTGTCAATCTTATCTGAGAAATAAACGCATTTGCGTAAGCAAATCAAAATCTATTTTTTCTGAATATTAAAAAATTATTTTGACTTTTTAATAAAACAGCCAATCGACTTTACTTCCCGGAGTTTCGTCACCGCCGAAACCTGCGTTTCTCGGACTTATTTTTTGATCGGCGCTTGTGAATCCGATTACCATTAACGCACCTTTACCCAAGTTCAATGTATTTTTTCCCGCAGGTAACGTATAGGTGTGAATATTTACGGAACCTCTTCCGGGAACATTGAGCGCATTCGCCAGTTTTACGTCGCCTTGTCCGTATTTATTGGCACTTGCATTTGTTTCCAATGTCGGAGCTTTGGCAAATTCTTTTCGTTCGGTATTGAAATAACCGACCAAAACATTCACCGGTTCTTTGCATTCGAATGACAATGTTGTTCCTTCTTCGGCTTGTTTATCCAAATTGAATCGGAACGGTTTCATTTTTTTGATCTCATCGGCAAAACCGTCGATTACGAAATCCTTATCCGAGAATACTTTTTCATTGTTTTTCAACGCATACGTCGAAATTGTTTTATCGTCTAACGTTACTTGCACGGGAATCCATTCGCCGATTGTTTGAGCTCCTGCGTTACTGTTTTTCTTCAAGAATTCGATATTCTTTTTGAAGTTGGCCAATTCTTCTTCATAGAACGGCAATAATTCTTCCCAAGTTTTGTTTTTGGCATCATCTCCGCCGATCGGTATTCTGCGTTGCGCCGTTTGCATACTGTTTGCATACAAATACGTATTCTTGGTTAAATCAACCAATTGACGATAATACTCCAAGCTTTTCTCCATAAACGGAACGGCTTTTTCCAAATCGGCAATATTTCCGGAATTACTGTAATCGAGCACATGCATGGCAGCTTTTACTTTTTCGGCAAAAGAATTGGCAAAAGCATTGTAGCAATACATATCGTTTTTCAGGCGATTAAATTCGTCTTTGTTTTTCTTTACGGATGAAGAAGCATTGTCGATTGCGTCAACGGCAGCTTTTCCGTGAGCAACGGCTTCCGAGATCAATTGAGGAGGAGTTTCACCTACATGCGGTTGTTTCGCCCACTCTTTTTGCATGTATTCATTCAGCATTTCACCTTCGGGACCGCATGATTCGTGGAATCCGGGATATACTTTCCATTTAGCAGGATTAACCAACTGACTCATGAACATGCCTAACAACAAGGTTTGACGGTTACCTTCGGTAATACCGAATTTCCGCAATAATTTCGGTGCGATTTCTCCGGATTGCTCGTAAGCTTCCAAGATATTTTTGCCTGCTTCGCCGCAACTGTACATATCATCAAATTGTTTTGTCCAATATTTAACCTCGTCGTTGCGATCGCGATTAACTTTCCATGCATAACGAGCCCATGCTTTGTACCAGATCCAATCTCTTTCCAATTCCAATAAACGAGGTTCCGTTTTGTCGGCCGTGTAAGGCCAATCCCAATAAGAAGCTTGTGGATATAAATGCAACGCATTTGCACCGTGTACGTTGTGCATGGCGGTTACCGATTTTTGAATGAAATCGGGAGAGCCGTAACGGAACGGTTCCAGATTTGCCAAAATATGAACATTTGAAATATGTATCGATCCCAAGCTGCTCAAATCTTGATGAATCTTACTCCAAGAACCGCGCGGTTCGTAGGTTGTAAGCGATTCGCCGTTGTATTTGTGCATTGTATAAAGATTCTTGTACAACGGAAGTGCGGCATCCATTACCATTTTGCAATCGGTATCGTGCGCGCGAAGTACCACAGGCGGTTCGTCCGCGCGGCCCAATGCTTTCAATCCGTCTTTTACTCCCGGAATGATCGTTTCGGTAAACCAAGTTACGTCATCTTCGTATGTATCCATTGCTTCACCCAAGCAAACCAATAAACCGACATTCGGATATTTTTCGATAAACGCGGCAACAGATTTGCGCGTATAGTCGGAGAGGAGAGGAGTGATCGGTCTAGAACGGTCTTGCGTCGCTATTCCGTAATGCTCCGCGAACGGTTTTGAAACAATGATGTTGTAGAACATTTGAATTACCCAGATTCCGCGTTTGTCGGCTTCTTCGGTTAAGAACGCGAACATCTCTTCATTCTTTTTGAATGTTTCATCGTCAACTTCTACCGCAAAAGGATAATCTTTTAATTTTACCAACGATGCAAACGGATGTCCGTTCCACAGATACAATGAGTTGTACTTGTTTTCAACCATCATATCCAGGTATTTGATCCACAATTCTTTGTCGTAAAGCCACGGGAAGGTTTCAGGAGTATACGGATATTCGTACACATGATATCCCGGCAGATAATACGGCTTTTGAATACCCACGCATGTACCCCGAAGAACCATCTCCGGATGCTCGTTTACATTGATGTTATCGGGTAATTTTTTATTTTCCTTGATGGCGTCGATCAAATCGATACAACCGTACAATGTTCCGGATGCGTCATTTCCTTTGATCGTGATTTGATTTTCCTTGCTTTCGATCGAATATCCTTCTTTTTGCAAAGAATCACCTATATTCGATGTGATGAGAATGGTGAAATTACTTTTTTCGTCGCCGGCATCGGAAATGTTTACGTCATATCCGTTTTCTTCGAGCGCGGATTTCAGTTTCTCGATCCCGTATTCGATGCGAGGTGATTTTTCGCCGGTATTGACGATAGTAACTTTTTCTTTCGAACAAGAGGCGAACAGAATAACGATAAGAGTAAACAGGCAGATTTTGTTTTTCATGCAATATTTATTTTATGTCAGGGTTTATGTTATACACTTCGGGGATATTGGAATTGTTTTTTTAATTAAAATATATAATGCTGTACTGTACTGTGCTGATTGTTTGATGCGCAAAGATATAAGTTTTAAAGAAAGAAACAAAAAGAATGAATATGTTATAAAGCAGATTTTTGAGAAATAATTCTTGGATTCTTGTCAATATAATATTGTTATACATAACTTTATATTTTGTTCTTTTTTTGTTAAAATATTAAAATTAATAGATTGATTTTTAATAAAATCACTACGTTTGCAATGTGAAAGGAATTGCATTTATATTATCAGTCATCATCACAGTCACTACATTTATGCCATATTTTTGTAATGACTGTGACAATTGTGCTTCTGTTACTCAATGCAATACAAATGACTGCGCACAAGACAATTGTCCCGATTGCTGTTCTCCTTTTCAACTATGCGGTACGTGTTTCGGATTTATTGTTTCATATGTTCTTTCCGTAGACAAGACTATTTATTTTCAATTATCCGAGGTTCATGTTGCTTATACATCCGCACCACTCTCCGAATTTTACGATAGTATCTGGCATCCTCCCGCTTTTGCTTGATTAATATTGATACAATGATTTTGATTCCGTTCCGAGCATTCTTTCTCCGGAGCGTTAAGTATTTATTAATTAAGTTTAATAACAATGAAAATATATATCATCATTGCTCTTGTATTGGTGTCGTGCGCCGGTGCAAAAGCTCAAAATACCTTCACGGCTGTGATAAAAGACCGTGAAACCAAAGAAATCCTACCCGGAACATCTGCAATAATAAAAAGTCGAAATGTCGGAGCTTCGGCTGATACCGAAGGTATTATCATCATAGAAAATATTTCCAACGGAAAATGTAAAATAGAATTTTCATACATGGGCTACGAAACATATGAACGAGAATTTACTTTCCCTCTTTCAAATAATGTTCCGATCGAAATATTTTTGAACAGTGAAGAGGAAGAACTTGGGGAGGTAACCGTTGTTTCATCGACTCGAAGTAGCCGTAATATTTCCGATATTCCTACCAGAATTGAAACTATATCTTCGATGGAGCTGGAAGAAAAAGCTGTAATGCAACCGGGAAATATAAAAATGCTGCTCACAGAAAGTACCGGGATACAAGTACAACAAACATCACAGGTATCAGGTAGTGCAAGCATACGTATACAAGGATTGGACGGAAAGTATACACAATTATTACAAGACGGGTTTCCTCTTTATTCGGGTTACGCGGAGGGATTAAGCCTTTTACAGATTCCGCCGCTTAATCTGAAAAGAGTTGAAGTAATTAAGGGTTCTTCTTCAACACTTTACGGTGGAGACGCCATATCCGGTTTAGTAAATCTTATAACAAAAGAACCTGGAGAGGAGCGGGAAATTTCAACCTTGGTTAATGCAAATTCTTCTTCTGCGTTGGATTTAAGCACGTTCTATTCGGAAAAATACGGAAAAACCGGATTAACCATGTATGTTTCCGGTAATTTGCAAAAGG
The DNA here is from genome assembly GCA_031553395.1 of Bacteroidales bacterium. Taxonomy (GTDB): domain Bacteria; phylum Bacteroidota; class Bacteroidia; order Bacteroidales; family WRGA01; genus WRGA01. Next base: position 114,626 of record JAVBLR010000006.1, read on the forward strand.
CGTATGATGTCAATGATGATGGTTTTTCGGATATTCCGCGTTTCAAGCGTTTAACCATCAATCCGAATTTCTTTTATTACTTCGACAAAAATACGACATTGAATATCGGATTGAATGCAGGATTGGAAACTCGCAAAGGAGGAGACATGCAGGTAATTAAAGGGAATGCCGATACCGAGCATGTTTATTACGAACAAGATAAATCCAATCGTTATTCCGCAACAGCAAAATTCGGGAAGACTTTTGCGGACAAATCTGTATTGACAGCGAAAGCAAGCGGCGGTTATTTTAAGCGATTGATAAAACAAAACGATTACGATTTCGACGGTGCTCAGTTTTCGGGATTTTCGGAAGTTTCATATTTCATGCCGGGTAAAGAAATGGATTGGGTTTTCGGATTGAACGCTGTTACCGATAATTTCGATCAATCGGGTGATATTCCCGTAACCGGAAAATTAGATTATACTAATTCGGTTATCGGGTTGTTTGCACAAAACACATGGAATATTTCGAAAAAGTTTATTGCCGAAAGCGGCTTGCGGTTTGATTATACGAGCCATAATGATTTTTTCGCTTTACCGCGTCTATCTTTGCTTTACAAAATCAACTCTCAATGGTCGTCGCGAATCGGCGGCGGATTGGGGTATAAAATGCCGACTATTTTCTCGGAAGATTCGGAAGAAAAAGCATTTCGGAATGTCCTTCCTTTAGATTTTGATAAGCTGAAAGCTGAAAGATCATACGGTGCAAATGCCGATGTAAATTACAAAACAATACTTTTTGATGAATTATCTTTCTCTATTAATCAGATGTTTTTTTATACTATCATACGAAAACCTCTGATATTAACTGAAGTTGGCAGCACGGATTATTATTCGTTCGCCAATGTCGATGGACAGATTGATACCAAAGGATTTGAGACAAAGGTTAAATTACGTTATGATGAGATTTTCTGTTTTCTCGGTTATACTTATACTGATGCTGTACGGAAATTTGACGGAACAAATTCAATTAATCCTTTAACAGCTAAACATCGTCTCAACGCCAACATTATGTACGAAATAGAAGATAAACTGCGCATCACCTATGAATTATTTTATGTCGGAAATCAATATCTTTCTTCAGGCGAAAAAACAAGAGGCTATTGGATAATGGGAACATCTACCGAATATACTCCGTTAAAATGGTTGAGCCTTTTTGTTAACTTTGAAAATTTCACAGACACTCGTCAATCTCGTTGGGGTGCCATGTATACAGGAAGTATCCGGAATCCACAGTTTGCCGAAATTTATGCGCCGACTGATGGATTTCTTGCCAATGCAGGATTCAGGTTGCAGTTTTAGCTTAAAAAGGTTACCGGAAGTTATCTGAATATTGATAACTTCCGGTAACCTTTTAACTTTTAAATAGTTTCTAAATAACTTCAAGGTTCATTTTCCTGAGTTTTTTTAGTTCTTCCTCAGGTATTTTACTGTCGGTAATGATTGTGTGGACAAGCGATATAGAGCCTAAGCTTGCAAATGCGCTTACGCCTATCTTCGACGAATCGGCAACCAAATACACTTTATCTGCAACTTCTATCATGGCTGATTTTACTACAAGATCATTCATGCTGGGATAAGTGAGTCTCATGTCGGACGAAATGCCGGCTGTGGCTAAAAATAACTTATTTACCCGTATGTGTTTAAATGAATCGGCAGCCATTTTGCCTGTTAGTGAGAGCGTAGGCGGTTTAAATTCACCTCCTGTAACAATTAAGTTTATAGCATGATTTTCACCTAAGAGCAATGCTATATTTAATCCATTGGTAATTACGGTAATATTTTCGAAATAGATCAATAATTTTGCTATTTCAGTAGTTGTTGAGCCTGAATCGAGAATAATGCTATCTCCTTCATTTATAAGAGCAACGGCTTTTCGGGCAATTTCTCTTTTTTCGTCCATGTGTGTTTGGTTGAATAATTGTTGAGTTTTTGCAAAAGACCCGATATCTTTTAGAAAAGCGCCTCCATGCTCACGTTGGATATAGCCCATACCTTCTAACATATCCAAATCTTGACGAATGGTAACTTCGGTTACTTTGAAAATGTCACTTAAATCCTGCACTTTAGCATGACCATCTTCACGAATCAAGTCTAATATTTTTGCTCTTCTTTGATTTAGCGCCATAATTAAATACTATTTTTTATGCGGTATTCTTGAATGTCCTTTATTGAAATTATTTTCAGGTTAAACCGTTTCGCTATTTCTTGTAATTGGGGCAAACGCGCCATTGTCCCATCCTCATTCAAGATTTCAATAAGAGCGCCTCCCGGCTTTAAACCTGCTAACCGTGTTAAATCCAATAAAGCCTCGGTATGTCCATTTCGTTCTAAAACACCGTTTTCAGCACCATAAAGAGGAAAAATATGTCCGGGGCGAGCCAAATCCGAAGGTTCTATATCTCCGGCAACCAATGCTTGTATCGTAGCAGCCCTGTCAAACGCCGAAACACCCGTAGTACAACCAAACCCCCTCAAATCAACAGACATGGTAAATGGCGTACTCAACAACGAAGTGTTTTCTTCTGCCATAGGATATAATTGTAGTTCTTCGCAACGCGAACGTGGTAGTGGTACGCAAAGCAATCCTCTTCCATAGGTAATCATAAAATTAACAATCTCGGGAGAGATTCTTTCTCCCGAAACAATAAAATCTCCTTCATTTTCTCTATCTTCATTATCAATTACAATCAATATTTGACCTTGATAAATTGCTTCTAATGCTTCTTCTATTATATTTGCCATATATAAAATTAAAATGTGCAAATTTAAACAAAATAAAAAACAAACGCAATAACACACTCTTTATTTAGCTGTTTTATCTTTTTGTATATTTTCGTTTTTATTCGAAAAATATGTTATTGTTTTCGTTTTTATTCGTTTTAAGTTTGCTTTTCTTTTTTTATTATTACTTTTGTACTTAAAACTAAAAAATAAGAAAATTAAAAGAAGGCTGTATGTGTATAGAAAAATCCGAATCAAGCTTAGATTTAAAGCTGCAATTACAATCAGAAAGAAACAGGAAACGGTTAGTTGAGATTGTGTACAATGCTCAAGCTGGACATATTGGAGGAGATCTTTCGTGCCTCAATATATTAACTGCCTTGTATTTCAAAATATTGAATATTTTTCCAGACAGGCCCAAAGATCCTTTGAGAGACCGTTTTATTATGAGTAAAGGGCATTGTGTTGAAGCCTTATACACTACTCTTGAAGCTAAAGGTTTTACATCGAAATCTACAGTCGATACATTAGGCAAATTCGGTTCAATCCTATCCGGGCATCCAACAAATGAAGTTCCCGGCATTGAAGTAAATTCAGGTGCATTAGGACATGGACTATCTGTTGGCGTAGGAATTGCTCTTGCTGCAAAAATGGATTCAAAAGACTATAAAACGTATGTATTGATGGGCGATGGAGAACAAGGCGAAGGATCGATATATGAAGCCGCTATGTCCGGACATCAATATAAATTAGATAACTTAGTCGCTATTATCGACCGTAACGGCTTGCAAATAAGTGGCACAACAGAAGAAGTTATGGCATTGGAAAGCATCAAGGAACGATGGACTGCCTTGGGTTGGGATGTTTTAGAAACAAATGGGGACGATATTCATAGTATCGTTAATACCTTTCAATCTATAGACTTCAATAACAAAAAACCACATCTGATAGTTGCGCATACAACAAAAGGAAAAGGCGTTTCATATATGGAAGGAGAAGCAAAATGGCATCATGGCGTACCTAATGCCGAACAATATGAAATTGCCATCAGAGAAATATCAGAAAGAATACAAACACTGGAAAATAAATTATAATGGGAAATAATATGTTTGATTGCAGGCAAAGTTTTACAGATACATTGCTCGAATTAGCTTATTCAGATAAAGATATCGTGGCTGTAACTACCGATGCCAGAGGCTCTGTTACGTTAAGTGAATTTGCCAAAAATCTCCCTCAACAATTCGTTGAATGTGGAATTGCAGAACAAAATGCAGTAGGAATTTCTGCAGGATTAGCCCATAGTGGAAAGAAAGTTTTTGTATGCGGCCCTGCTTGTTTTTATTCTTCGCGCAGCTTGGAACAAGTCAAGGTGGATGTTGCTTACAGTCAAAATAATGTAAAAATATTAGGTGTAAGCGGAGGTGTTGCTTATGGAGCATTAGGAACTACACATCATAGTTTGTATGACATCGCGATAATGCGAGCATTTCCGGGTATGAATGTAGTGCTTCCATGCGATGCAAGGCAGACAAAGAAACTTGTGGAACTTTTAGTGGATTATCCGGAGCCTGTTTATGTTCGAGTAGGACGAGGCGCAGTTCCTAATGTTTATGAAAATGACGATTTTGAGTTTACTTTAGGAAAAGCTATTACATTATTGGACGGAACGGACGCTACAATTATGGCTGCGGGCGAAACAGTTTTTCATGCTTATCAAGCAGGACTTTTATTGAGAGAAAAAGGAATAAAGGTACGTGTTCTCGATATGTCATCCTTAAAGCCTATTGATGTAGATGCCATTAAAAAAGCGGCTTCAGAAACAGAGCGAATCATTACAGTTGAAGAACATAGCCGTTTTGGCGGATTAGGAGGTATTGTGGTTGAAACGCTTTCAGAGAATCCGGTTCCGGTAAAAATCATAGGAATTCCCGATGAAAATGCAATACATGGAAAATCTGGAGAAATATTCGCTCACTATGGATTAGACTACAAAGGTATTTATAATACTGCGCTTGAATTTCTTAAATAAAATCATTTTAAATCCAAATCCCTGAAAAACATGATTAGCCGCGTAATTGCAATCGACCAAAGTACATCAGCTACAAAAGCGATGCTTTTTTCTGAAACATGCGATTTTTTACATAGAGAAAATATCGAACATAATCAATTTTATCCACAGGAAGGATGGGTAGAACATGATGCCGAAGAAATCTATCAGAATACCCTGAAAGTAATAAATCGTATCTTAGATTACAATTCAAAAGAAGAAAATGTTTCTTATTCTCTTGCCATAACCAATCAGCGAGAAACAGTTGTTGTATGGAATAAACATACAGGCAAACCTGTTTATAATGCAATTGTGTGGCAATGCCAACGAGGAGCATCAATATGTGAAAATATTAAAGAAAGGGGATTCAGTGATTTGGTTCAACGAAAAAGCGGATTGCTGTTAGACCCGTATTTTTCTGCCAGTGGAGTCAAGTGGATTTTGGATAATGTGAAAAGAGCTTGTTCGGCAGCAGAAAAAGGTGACTTGTTGATGGGAACGATCGATTCGTGGTTGATTTGGAAATTGACTAATGGAAAAACTCATGCAACAGACTATACGAATGCTTCCCGCACGCTACTCTTTAACATACATACATTGGATTGGGATGAAGAATTACTGAATTTATTTACCATACCTCGGAGTATGATGCCCAAAATACTTCCTTGTGATTCAATATTTGGAGAAACAACCGCAAATGATTTATTTAAAACTCCTGTACAGATTGCCGGCGTATTAGGCGATTCGCATGGTGCATTGGTAGGGCAAATGTGTTTTGATTCGGGAATGGGAAAAGCAACCTATGGAACAGGTTCTTCCATAATGGTAAACATAGGAGAAGAAGCTGCATCTGCACCCGAAGGTTTAGTTACTTCGATCGGTTTTACCTTATTAGGAAAGGTGTATTATGCTTTTGAAGGAAATATTCACTGTACCGGAGCCACAATAAAATGGATGTCCGAAAAATTAGAGCTTATTAATGATGTAGGCCAAATAGAAAAAGAAATCGCATCAATTAACGATACCGGTGGCGTTTACTTGATACCGGCATTTGCAGGACTGGGCGCTCCTTGGTGGCAGCCCAATGCTAGGGCTGCAATTGTAGGAATTACATTAAATACTGATAAAAAACATCTATTGCGTGCCGGCTTAGAGTCTATTGCTTATCAAGTAAAAGATTTAGTTGATCTTATGGTAAGGCAAGCGAATGTTGTCCTCAAAGAACTTAAGGTAGATGGCGGCCCCACTAAAAACCAGTTTTTAATGCAATTTCAGTCCGACATGCTCCAAACTTCGGTTAATATTTCAAACATAGAAGAAGCATCGGCTCTCGGAGCAATAATCATGAATGGTTTTGCACGTAAAAAATGGACAACTACCGAACAGGTATCAATGTTGCGCAAAAATTCCAATTGTATTACTCCACAAATGCAAGAAGAAAAAGTTGCAACTTTATATAGTGGTTGGCATAAAGCCATAAAAAAAGTAATTGACTAAATATTTTTTCATATTAAACAATAAACAATAAATAGCATGAAAAACAAAAAAAGAATGTGTTTTGGAGTTATTATTGGAACTCGGGCTTACTTTAATTCAGCTTTGGCAAAAGATGTTCGCAGTCATCTGCTCAAAACGTTGACAGAACAGGGATACGATTATGTGATTCTTTCTGAAGATGCTACGCCAACAGGTAGCAGTAGCATTGAAACAAGAGAAGATGGATTAAAATGCGCAGCGCTTTTCCGTGAAAATCGTGACCGTATAGATGGTATTATTGTTTCGTTGCCGAATTTTGGTTTTGAAATTGGTATAATAAATGCTATCAATGTTGCCGAATTAAATGTTCCGATTTTAGTCCAAGCTTGCGATGACGAGAACGACAAGGTTGATTTGGATAGCCGCAGGGATGCTTTTTGTGGAAAAATATCCGTTTGCAACAATCTGTATCAATATGGAATTCCTTTTACCGATACGACATTACATACTTATTCTATTTTTTCCGATTATTTGATAAAAGACATTCACAGATTTGCTGCTATTTGCCGGGTTGTTAAAGGCTTTCGCCATGCACGAATCGGCGCAATAGGCGCTCGCCCTGCCGGTTTTCAAACAGTTCGCGCAAGTGAAAAAATTCTTCAAGCCTTTGGTATAACTGTTATTCCGGTCGATTTGTCGGAAATATTTGCTGCCGCGCATAAATTTGCAGATTCAGATCCGGTTTTATTGCAAAAAATAGAAGAAATAAAGAACTACGCAAAAGTTCCCGGTGAATATGCCGAAAAATTAATAATACAAGCCAAATTCGGCCTTGCAGTTGAACAATGGATGGAGGCGAATGCCATCGACGCTGTTGCTATCCAATGTTGGGATTCTTTGGAACAAAATTATGGTTGCGCAGCATGTGTTACAATGAGTATGCTGGGCGAAAAATTAATTCCAGCTGCTTGTGAAGTCGACATTGCAGGAGCCGTGTCTATGTATGCTTTAACATTAGCATCGGAACGACAATCGGCCTTATTGGATTGGAATAACAATTTTGCAGAAGACAGAAATAAATGCGTTTGTACACATTGCGGTAACTTCCCTAAGTCATTTGTGATGAACGACATTAATTTAGGCACATTAGGCGTATTGGGAAGAACGTTAGGCAAAGTGCATACATTTGGGGCTGTATACGGAAAAGTGACAAAAGGAGACTTTACTTTCTTCCGTATTTCTACTGATGATACCAAAGGAAATATCAAATCATACTTGGGAACCGGCGAACTGACAGACGATCCGTATAACATGGATGGATGTATTGCCGTTACGAAAGTAGACAATCTTCAAACGCTGATGAAATATATTTGTAAAAACGGATTTGAACACCATGTTGCAATGTGCCGTGGAGATGTAAAAGATATTTTGCAAGAGGCTATAGAAACTTATCTGAATTGGAATGTATATGTACACGAATAAATAGAAGATATTCGTAAATATAATTGAAAAAGGCTGTAAATCGAATTTGATTTACAGCCTTTTGTTTATCGGTCATTTTCAACTTTCAACTTATTATTATAATATATTCCCTGATATTCGAATCAATTTTCAACTTGTAATTATTCTTGTCGATTTGCTCGATTTCTCCTTGATTGATTTGCGGTTTGGATTTACTTTCGAAATACAGATATCCGCTTCCTTCGGTTGCAGATACTTTGATTTGAGTTATATCCATATAAACCTTGATGTCACCGTTCGGAGTAGGGACTGAGCCTTCCATTTGTGTCAAATCACCGAGTACGGGACGAATGCTGAATGCTGCGTATCCTTCTTTTTCCGGTTTCACGCCGAGGTAATATTTTCCCAACAGGTAAATCGGACTTGCGCCCCAAGCATGACAAAGGCTCTTTCCGAAAGGTCTTCCGTACATGGCAAGATGCTCTGTGCCTTTTTCGTTCGGATTGTATTTTTCCCAGAAAGAAGTGGCGTCCAAATCAAGCATACCGCCCCAGTAATCACGGATTTCTTTCAATACGTGATCTTGTTCACCGAGAGCACAAAGAGCTTCCAATTCATAGAAACGCATGTAAGGAGTTGTGATTTTCAATGCGTCGGGATTCAGCAAAACATTGTTTTTAACCGCGTCGATTTGTTGAGGATTCAAATAATCGAACAAAACGGCAAACATATTCGTGTACGGAGTAACTTGTTCGCTTTGTTTTCCGTTTTCGCGATTATGAATGAACGCATTTTTGTCGGCAGACCAAAATGCCGTGAATAGCTTCGATTTCGAATCGGCAGCCAATTCGGTGTATTTTTTTGCCTGTTCCGTATCATTGACCAATCCGGCGCACAAAGCCATCGTTTCCAAACTTCGGCAAAACAACAATTGTTCGAAGCTGACTTCTCCCGCTTTACTCATTTTAAAGTCGGCCCAATCAATGAACACCCAATCTCCGGCAAGTCCTTCCGGCATACCGTCGGCATTGAGACGAGACAAACAATATTCCATCAACGTTTGCATGCGAGGATAGAATTGTTCGATGAATTTTTGATCTCCCGTGTACAAATAATAATCGTAAATACCCATGAACCAATAGAATGTATAGTCCATAATGGTATTGACGTGAGATGTAACCGGGTCTTTTCCGCGAAGGTTCAGCATTGTACGCGAAACCGAAGGCGAATCAAAGAACAGATAATAATTCATCAAATAACTTTGATAAGCGTCACCGCTCCATATCCAACGATCGCGTTTGATTCCGTCGATGAAGAATTCACGTGTCGTCAAATGCATGGTATAAGCCGAAATATCCCAAATCTTGTTGATTAACTCATCGTTGCAACGGAAGCTTCCGCGATAATCCAACGGTAAATATTCATACAACATCGATACGGATTTGAATGAAATACTGTTATCGTTTTCTATGTAGACATAACGAAATGCTTTGGATTGGTCGGATGTGAAAGTTTTACCGGACTTATGCGAATTGTCGCCGAATGTAAAATAATCCAACGTTTCGCATGTTTCCACAGTTAACGCTTCTTCGGGGGATTCTCCGTAGTAAACGCGGATAGCTCCCGAACCGTTTAATTCGTGAAGTTGAATGTAACCGAACGTTTCTTTTCCGAAATCGACCAATATTCCGTTATTTTTCTTTTCCGTTTTTACGGGCGACATTGGTGTTGTTGCCAGTTTAAATTCGGAAGGAGGCGTATTCGGAGCATTGAAGTTCCACGATCCCGCATTCAAATAAACCGTTCCCGATGAAGTATCCGAAGCCTTTCCCGATTCGTCGATCCATTCTTTGTCTTCGAATGTAACGAACCAAGTATTATCGGAATGAATCGTTTTCCCGCTGACATAAACAGCCGGAACCGAAGCTTGATTATGCACCTTGATATTCAAGGAATGTTTTCCTGCGGGAATTGTCATCTTTTTGAAACTCGGATATATTTTTCCGTCCAATTTCACGTTATATTGTCCCTCTGCATGGATTTCGATTTCTTCCGTTTCCTTCAATTCCAGCTTCGTTGAAAATTCGACAAGCACATAATGGCTGTCCATTTTCCAGAAAGGAGGAAAGAAAGCACCCCTTTCCGTTCTGCGGTTTTGCATCTTGTTTCCCAACCAAATCTCGAAATCGCCCGGATACCAAATCCACGTTGGGGTGTTTATCTTTGAATTCATCTGTTTAATTTTTTTATGATAATATCGATCCCGTTAAGTCAAGTTAAAAGTTAAGAGTTAAGAATTAAGAGTTGAAAAGGTCTCGCCTTCCAAAACTCTTAACTCTTAATTTTTAACTCTTAACTTTTAAATATCGTCCCCGTATCTTTCTTTTGTTATTTGTTGCAATGTTTTGCCACGGGTTTTGGGTGTCCAGATAGTTCCTATTATTAACGCGACAATGAGCAATCCCATCATAATGTAAGCGGCAGTGTTGAATCCTTCGCCGTTTTCACCGTAAATATGAACGAATACCAATCCCCATAATGCCGCTACGCCTCTTACGACAAAGAACATGACTCCTTGTGCTGCCGCGCGATATTTGGCCGGGAAAAGTTCCGACGCCCAAAGCGCATAAAATGCTTGTACACTTACTCCTGCGTGAATACCCCAAAGAATGGTGAAAGTCCATAAAGCAGAGTAATTTTTTATTCCCACAAAAATGAGGACACACCATGCCGCTATTCCTATTGCCGTACCGGCAAAATACAGCCAACGCTGATTTACCTTATCAACCAACATGGCAAAGCCGAAATACGTTACCGCAATAATTACGATCCATTGTATGGCAGATACCATATTGGCTTGTCCGTTGGAAAGACCGCCAGCGGTTTCATAAATATGTTGTTGGAAGAAACCCATCACGGAAGCAACCATATTCCAAGTGATGTAAATGCCTGCAAGAAAAAGCATTGTGCGAATATTTACCTTGTTGGTAAAGAGTGACCCGAATGATGCGAAAACGCTCGGTTGCTTCTCTTTGCCTTGTGCTTTTTTAGCTTCTTCCCAATCTTTCGATTCATTGAGTTTTCGTTGCAGTGTCCATGCAATAAACGCTACGATAAACAACGAGCCGAAAATAAGACGGCTGCTGAATACATTGACCACTTCAACGCTTGCATTGTCACCTAAAAAGAATGCTGCGATTTTTTGCACATAACCGAATAAAACACCTGCAGAAGCATCTGCTTTACCCGGAGCAAGCAACATTCCCAAAACTAAAATGATAGTCGGGCCGACTCCCCAGGCAAACTGCGAAATACCCATATTTCGTCCGCGATTACCCACTTCCGAATTTTCGGAGATGTAAGTCCACGAGGCGGGAACACCTGCGCCAACCGAGATACCCGTAATCAGAAATCCGATCAACAACATCGGGAAATTAACCGTGAACATGATAATTGCAACCCCCAACATATACACAAGCATGTTGTAGGTGTAAATCGTTTTTCGTCCGTATTTGTCAGCAAGAAAACCACCGATAATTGCACCGATGGCCGCGCCGAAACAGTTGGCGCTGATGGCGTTAAGCCAACCGAGATTCCCTTCGGTAAGTCCGAGGTAATTTTGCCAAAGAGTCAATCCGCTTGCGCCGGCCACAATCGCGCCCGCATCAAGATAATTCGTAAGCGATACGGCTATCGTACTTTTTAAACTTCCTTTTTTCTGTTCCATGTGTTTTTTATTAGTTAAGAGTTAAGAATTAAGAGTTAAGAGTTTCGGGGGAGGCGCAATTTGGCACCAACTCTTAACTCTTAACTCTTAACTCTTAACTTGTTTTTATATTCGTGTTGTAGTCCTGCTTTTTGCCTGATACTGTCATTCACCATCGGTCCGTTGTTTATCCATTCATTTCCGGGGCCATTTGCATTTTGCAAAAACTTTTCCTTCGGACACCAATTGTCTTTTACGGTAAAGAAAGAACTTCCTTCATCCGTGTACAAATAGAACCAATGATGCGGATCATGTACATACGAAGGCGAATAAATATCGTCGACCGCATTTTCCGTAATGTAAGATTTGGATTGAACGGATAATGTGTAAATTCCCGCTACATCGTACATGTGTTTTCCGTATCGGTGAATGTAATTGGCATGAATACGATTGTTGCGCATGCAATTCACGGTTTTTGTCCAACCCCATCCGAGGCTGATGCCCGAGTACGAAACTTCGCTGATCTCGTTGTGTTCGATATTGATGTCGCGAACAAATCCGGCACAGATTCCCACGCAACCCCAATCCTCATTGGTAACGTCGGTGATGTAATTATTGATGATTTGTAGGTAAGCGCAAATCTCTCTTTCGTCACTCGGATCATACGGCAAATGTGTTTCCAATCCGATGTCGGAAAATTTACCGATTTGCAATCCGTTTCCGGCAATGTCTTTGAATACGCAGCCTTCCACTACATCGTATTTTGTTCCGTAAATAAAGTCTAATCCGCAAGAACCTAAATGTTCGAAATTACAGAACTCGAATAGGGTATTTTGCGCGGCTTGAACGGATACTGCTGCCGGCGGACGACCGATCCAACCTTGATTGTCGATTCCTTTGTTCAAATTTCCGGGAGCTCCGGGCGGACGCAATTTATAAGCATCCAACATATACATACCGGCTTGCAACGGTACATGTCCTTTTTCCGAAGGACGAGTCCAAGTTGTATAATTAAACGATATTCCTTTGATTTGAATATGTTTAACCGGACGATCGAGCGTTCCTTCGATATGAATCAATGTCTCCAAAACGGGAACAACAGCTTCGGCCGTATTCATGTTTTCGCCGTTACGAGGTATGTAATAAAGTTTTCTTGTTTCTTCACGATAAAACCATTCGCCCGGTTCATCCAAAAGTTCCAACGCGTTGGCCAGGTAAAATGCCGAATTCAACCCTTCTTTTATCATCGGTTGAGGCCACGGACGTTCGAATTGAATGCGAGCTTCCGGATTGTGGAATTGAATTCCCGCGGAATCTCCTTGTATTTTAATTGACTTGATTCTCAAATTGGAAATTGCCCACATTTGATGAAGTACCATTTCCGCATTTTCCGCATTCATGATCTTCTTTACGGATGATGCGGGAACCCAAAGTATTTGGTTTTGCTTATCGTTGCTGCGGATGCGAGCCATTTGTTCGAAATCGGAAATATCTCGTGCTCGAACGGCCTTTTCTCCATTGATCCACAACTGACGGAAATTAAGAATGTTTCCGTTGAAACGGGGAACTTCCGCTGTCCAATAGTTCCCTTCTTTCTTCCATCCCGATATTTTCATTCCTCCACTCAATACGGGATGAGCGCCTTGTGCGGCTTCTATGATTGTCGGACTCGTTTCCGTACCCGAGTCTTCGGGACGAATAAACACCGGTTCATACAGGGAGTAAGTTCCGTTGTTTATGATAATTCGTACCGGTTCGCCGGAAGCAACTTTGCCCGTCCGACGCAATTCTCGAGCCTCCCGTAACGCTTCATGCAATGTTTTTCCTCCGGGAGAAACGTAGATATCCGCCGAAAAACAAGTGATTGACAAGAGAACGAGCAGTGTCGTCAGTCCGAGTTTTAATTTATCCATAAGTTAATGATTTATTCTTTGTTATATTTCTGTAAATGCAGGACGCGTTGTTGCAAGTCTTGCATCCGTATGCCTTTTTTGTGACTTCTTTGCCGATTCCGATGATACCGCTGACGGATTTGATCGGCTGCATCAGGCAAGATTCGCTTAACGAAATATTGACGGGGTTCGGACCGATAAGCTCGAACAACATTTTCTGATCGGATAACGGCCAGTTGCAATATCCCGGACTGTAACGGTTGCCTATGCCGAGTCCTTTGCCGAACATTGTTTTTTCGAGGCTTTCCTGAATGCGATCCATGGCTTTTTCCACGACTAAAGACCCGATTGCATCGATAATGTATGCTTCCATGATGTCACCTTTTCGGTTCAGTTCGGCAGTGAGAGTCGTAAATGATTCACCCGCCGTACAGAGAAATAATGCCAATCGTTCGGCTTTTTTCATGTATCCCGAAACTTGTACTCCCGTATGCAATACGGAATTTCCGACCCGAATCATGCCTTCTTTGACGACCAATGACGATACCTCGACGATTTTGTATCCGCCCGTGATCTCGCGAGATTCGCGAAATGTCGGAAGAATTTCCCGGACAAATAATTTGGACGGATGTTCGTCGCTTTCGTCCGTTAATCGCAGGTATTCGAAAATTTCCTCCGGATCGGGGCAAACTTCGTCAAATGAAAATCGATATGTTATGAAAAATTTCGGCATCGAATCATTCTCATTAAAGTAATAAAAACTAATTAGTGTGGCATTACGTTTCGGGCTGAAAGCCCGAAACGTAGAATTAATGTAAAATTAATAGATTTTAACTATTGTATTGCGTGGCATTAAACTCCGCCAACGCATCAAAAAATGCCGAGACATTTTCTTTCGGTGTATGCGGAGGAATATCGCAACCCGAGGAAAGAACAAAGTTCTTGTATGTTGCGGTTTCTTCCAATAATTTACGAGTCGCACTTTGCATTCCGACAGCCGTTCCTTGTTTGAAAATACCGACGGGATCTAGATTTCCGAGAGCGATAATGTCGGAAGGGCATTCGCGAAGCGCATCAAGCATATTGATCTTATTTCCGAAATGTAACGCTTCGGCTCCGCTTGCAACCATCGCAGGCGTACATTGTCCCGTATTTCCGCAGTTGTGCAGAATAACGGTAAAGTTTTCGTCTTGAACGGCTTCAATAATTTTTTTTACGTATTCTGTTGAATGAACCATGCAATCGTCGTTCGACAATAATCCCGCAGCCGGCTCGGCGATGATGACACCTGCCGTTCCCGTACTTTTCAATGCTTTACAGTAATTGATAAGGAATTGCGTACATTTTTCCAGCAATTGAGATATAACATCCGGTTCGATATAGATGGCAACCATGATCTCGGTCATGTCGTATAAGCGTCCCGCCAACGAAAACGGACCGATACATCCCGAAAGAACGGGTACGGTTTTAATATTCTCGGCAGCCAGTTTATTGGCTAAAAGATATTGAGGAATACGTCCTTGTGTGAGGTCGGGAACTTGCAATGCTTCAACCGAAGCGGCATCGGCCAATAAACGACCGATTACCGTCGGAACTTCATCCTCGGGCATATTGACTTGTGCGCCGAATGCTTCCGCTTCGACAGTTAAATCCATAATTGCCGTACAAGCCGCGATATTATACTTTTCGGACAAATACTTCAATGCTTCGTAATGAACATTGCCATTTGTTACCGCTTGTTTAATTGTTTTACCGATAGCCTCAATCCCGGGATTCGTCATGACCGGTATTGCATATCGCTTTTTATTATCGAATATTTTTTCTTTCCAATTCATGTCAAATATTTTTAGAAGTAGTAAGAGGTCGTTAATAGTCTGAATTAACTACTTCTAACTACTCTTACTACTGTTAACTACATTTTTTTATGATGCTATCAATGAATCCAACCATTTAACGCCTTCTTGCGGATCTCTTCCGTATGCGTCGGCACCGATGGATTTTGCAAATTCAGCCGACAGAGGTGCACCTCCTACCATAATTTTGGTGTTCGGAGATATATCTTTTATGGCTTGAATGATCGGTTGCATATTTGTCATGGTTGTTGTTAACAAAGCCGACATGCCGACTACCGCGTCGGGGTGCTGTTGAAGGGCTTCAAGGAATTTTTCCGCTTTTACGTCGATTCCGAGATCGATCACTTCCCATCCCGATCCTTCGATCATCATTCCGACCAAGTTTTTGCCGATGTCGTGCAAATCGCCGAAAACGGTTCCCAAAATGAATGTACCTTTTCGTTTAACTTCTCCGGATTGGAAAAAAGGTTTCAAATGAGTTGTGGAAGCATTCATCGCTTTGGCCGACAACAACATTTGCGGAACGAATATTTTGTTTTCCGTAAATTTTTGTCCTACTTTCTCCATTGCCGGAATAAGAGCCAAATCCATGATGTCGGAAGGAGCAATTCCTTTCTCCAACGCTTCCAATGTATATTCGCTTGCTCCCGGTTGTCCTTTCATTTGAGGGGGATAAGGCGAATTAATGTCTATTTTTCCGAACTCTACACATTCGGACAGTTTTTCCAATATTGCATCCATTTTTATAATCGTTTTAAATTAATATTTTATATTTTATTCGCACACGGAATACACGGAGAACACGGAATCTCACGGTAATTTGCTTACGCAAATTATTATTTTGAGATTGTGTTTATATAAATAATCTAAACATTCCAAACGGAGTCAAAAAATCTTACCGTGAGATTCCGTGTTCTCCGTGTATTCCGTGTGCGATCTTTTTATTTTAATTTCAGTACTTCATTCTTTATAGCCGAAATGTGTTGCGGGGTTGTTCCGCAGCATCCGCCAAGAATAGAGGCTCCCGCTTCAATGATTGATTGTACTTGTTCGGCCATTTGTTCGGGTGTTTCCGGGAAAACGGTAACGCCGTTCTCTACTTTGGGCAACCCTGCATTTGCATGAACAAGGATCGGTACATTCGGAGTCGCTTTTTTCATTTCCGCGACAATCTCCGCCATATTCTTTAATCCGTTTCCGCAATTGGTTCCGATGATATCGGCTCCCGCTTGAACGCATGCCGTTGCTGCTTCAGTCGGAGATACACCCATCATCGTGCGATATTCGCCTCCTCCGATGGCATCAAAAGTGAAAGTCGTGATCACTTCCAATTTCGTGTTTTCTTTGGCAGCTTTGATGGCGGCTACAGCTTCGTCGATGTCACTCATTGTTTCGATGCAAACGGCATCGGCTCCGCCTTTTTCCAACGCGATGCATTGCTCTTTGAAAGCATTGTACAAATCTTCTTCGGTAACATCACCCATCACCAGCATTTTACCTGTCGGACCGACTGACGCGATCACCATTTTGTCGTCACCGGCAACCGATCTTGATATGCGGGCGGCAGCTTCATTGATTTCGCCAACCCTGTCGGAAAGACCGAAATATTCCAATTTAAACGATGTTCCTCCGAAACTGTTTGTTTCGATCATATCAGAACCCGCGTCGATATAACTCTGCGCGATTTCTTTTACGACTTCGGGGCGATCGATACACCACAATTCGGGACATTCGCCTGCGGTCAATCCGCGTTGTTGCAAGAATGTACCCCATGCGCCGTCGGAAATCAGAATGTTTCCGTTTTTCAAAGAATCTTTTATTGACGTTCTCATATAAAATTAATTATCAGCGTTTTTTTTACTACTGCTCGAAACTGTCCCGAAGGGACTGAATGTGAATAACCGCGGGTAAAACCCGCGGAGAAAGGACCCGAATCACTACGTCCGCGAAGCGGGCGAATATTAGGGAAAATATCGGTCATCAATATCAACCCCATGTTCTTTCAATAATTTGCGGAATTCATCCGTAAAAGAGAATGTTTTATGATGCTCTCTTTGATTTTTTATGTATTCAATAATTATATCTTTATCTCGCCATGCATAAGTTAATGCGGCATAGCCGTCTGCCCATCCTTTGAAATCGGAAAAACCGGGATTCGCTTTTAACCATTGCGATGATGCCGTTTTTATGTCGCGTATAAAATCCGCCAATGAAATACCGGGATGTAAATCGGTGAATATGTGAATATGCTCCTCCATTCCATTGATGCGATATAATATGCAATTCTTATTTTTTATGACACCCCAAATATACTTGTACAGTTCGTCGCATTGTTCAATCGGCAGTGATTTGGCACTGTCTTTGGTCCGAAATACAATATGATACAAAATTTGACGAAAACTTGACATTTGTTATTCTGTTTGTTTATTATTCGCCCCCTTCGGGGACGTTTCTCATGTGCTTTCTTTTTCCGCGGGTTTTACCCGCGGTTATTCACATTCAGTCCCTTCGGGACAGTGTCGGGTATTTTAAAATATTGAACGGTAAATTCCTATTGTTATAAAAAGCCTAATAAATAATTACACTTAAAGGTTGATTAATTTATTGTTTTACAGTAAATTGAAATCTTGATTCTATAATCTGTATAATCAATTCCCGTTGAAAAATATGTATAATCCGATCATTATTACGGCTAATACACTCCAAGCAATTTTTACGCTACCCGATATTTTGATTGGTTTGTGCTCCAATGTCGACGCGGAAGGATCGGTTTTCGTTGCCAACGAATAAATGAAAATGAAACAAGCCAAGAATACAAATATAAAAAAGGATAAATATAAAAAGTGCATTCCTTGGAATATCAATCCGCAATAATACAAAATACCTGTTCCGATACTGAAAATCGTTCCCGCGGTGAGAACAAGATTGATTGCTTTTTCGGATGTCTTTTTCCAAAATACGGCAAACAGGAACGCTGCTGACATCGGCGGTGCGATGAAACTTAGTACCGATTGGAAAATATTAAAGAAACTCAATCCTTGAATAAATGTTATTCCGATGGCCAATAAAATTGATAAAACGGCACCTGTAAATACGACAATACGACCTATTTTCGTGATTTCCGAATTACTTGCGTTCGGTTTATATCTTTTTATGTAAATATCCATAGTAAATACTGTGCTCAACGAATTTAGCGCCGAACCTACGGTGCTGACCAATGCTGCCATCATCACCACGACTACCAGTCCGATCAATCCCGGAGGCAATACTTTTTCTACCAATTGCAAATAGGCATCGGTTGAGTCGCTTAACCCCGGAAGTAAGATGAAACACAAGATGCCCGGAAGAATAAACAACGGAAGGTCGATCAATTTCAACCATGCACAGAAATTGGCACCCATTTGTCCTTGTTTCAAATCTTTTGCTCCCAATACGGATTGTACCATAGATTGGTCGGTACACCAAAACCATACACCCATAATCGGATAACCAACCAAAATGGCCAACCACGGGAAATTCGGATCACTCAACGGCTGGAACAGATTCCAATACGATGACGGGGTTTCCGTTATAACTCGTTCGATTCCTCCGATACGAATCGTTGCTATTACAACTAATAAAACAGATACGGCGATCAGTAAGAGCATTTGAAAAACATTTGTATATGCAATCGCTTTCAATCCGCCTGCCATGGTAAATGCTGCGGAAACAAGTACGAGAATTATAATACAACACCACAAAGGCATATCAAGCAATTGAGACATAAATACTCCGCCCGAAAAGAGCGTTAATCCCAACCATGAAATCAAGATTGTGACGATTGTATACCATGCGATATATTTTCGCGTGTTTTCTCCGAAACGTTTTCCCATGTATTCGGGAAGTGTCATTACTTTCGCACCCAAATAGCGAGGAGCAAAGACAAAAGCCAACAAACAAATGAACGGAAAAGCGTACCAGGAGAAATTCCCTGCAACGATACCGCTTTCATAACCGCTGCTCGCATTCGCGATCAACATGGAAGGCCCGACATTCGTTCCCCACATGGTTAATCCGATGGCAAACCAACCGAGTGATTTATTTGCCAAGAAAAGATTATCTTCTTTCTTTTTGTTTTTTCCGAAACTCGCCCAATAGGCTATGGCCAGCAAGATTACAACATAAACCGCTATAACCCCGAGATCCAAACCTGTTAATTCAATGATGTTATTCATGATAGTTAAGAGTTAAGAATAATGATTCTCGGCATCATTTTGCCGATTGATATTTTGATTTTCACCGTAGGGGCGGATTATTATCCGCCCGATTACGACGTTCCATGCATTTTTTAATTTCCGACGGATAATAATTCGCCCGTACCGTTATCGGTATTTTTCAATTATTGTTAATGCTTTATCTATTTCGCTTTCCGATTTAAAATCCATTTGGATATTCAAGCCTTGATTTCCGACATTATCTAACAGCGGTTGCAATTCATCCAATGTTACCCAATTGGCCATTATTGATTTTCCGCCTGCCAGAATCTTTTTGTAAAGATCGTACCAACGAGGATCCCCGCCTTGCGGTTGACCGACGCCCGGAGTCCATTGTATCGCATTCAGTTTTTCCAATTCCAAAACGGCATCCAGATGTCGGATTGCATCCACCCCATCAAGATGATAGAGCGTATAATCCAATTTGTTGCATTGTTCTTGCAGGAACGGGAATGCGAATGTACGGAAATCGTCTTCGCCGATCATGATGGAAATATCGCATTGCAATTTGGAAACTTTTCCCGGTCCCCAAATTGAGAAATAGCAGAAAGCCATTTCTCCATTGACATTGATGATATCGTAAATTTGATCGAATACCTTGAAATATGCGTTGTTGATTTCCTGTAATTGAACCAATGTGTTATCCGGATCCATGATCAAATCCATCAATACATTGTCGGAGCCTTTCAAACTTGCCAAAACATCCAATCCTTCCACCAAATCGGGGCATCCTACCAAGTAATTGCCTTGAGCTTTTTCTTTGCATTTACGCAATAAGTCAAGGTGAAGTTGCCACCACTTGTTTGATTCGTCAAACACGATGTTTCCGTCGAAGTCATGTTTTTCACGAATCCAGATGGTATCGTCGCGACCTTCCAATTCGGCACCGAGAATCGCGCCTAAAGAACCCGGACCCAATTGCGTGTTTGCAACCGGTAAGATATCTGCCTCATAAGAATATTTTGACATCTTATAATTCAGATAATCCGATCTCCAATCGGGATCAAACCAAAATTGATTGATATCTTTCGTCGGTACGGGTTCGAGGATATTCGCGTAAGGCGCACCCTCTTTATCCAAATGCTCCCACATGGTCAGTACGATTCCTTTTTGGTTCCACCAATCCATGTAATGTTTTTTCGATTCGTCGAAATTTGCTTTCCAGATCATGTATTATAAATTATGATTAATCTCATTAAAAAAATAAAGTAATTCATCAATGGTCTTTTGCTGTTGCTCTTTCAATGAAATATCAGCTGAATGATCCATCAAAAGATGTCCTAAATACCCGAATTGTGAGTGGTTACCTCCTTTTATCATTATTAATTTTGAATCGGCAGGTAATTTATTTGCATTTTGCAAGACCTCTTTCATACTTGCAAGTCCGTCATTTTCAGCATATATTTTTACACAAGGAATGTTTTGTCCGGATAAATCCAAATCTCTCGGATGAGATGTTCCCAATAAAAACAGTCCTTTAAAAGCATCCGGATTTTCATAAACAAGCTGAGATGCTATTTTTCCCCCTTGAGAATGTCCCCCGATCACATAATTGTTCTGCTTCAAATTAAATAATCCGCATATTCTTTGATAGTTATATGAAGGTATTCTCCAAGGAGATTTTAATAAATGACATGTAAAACCCGATTCCGCTAATTTTCTGCAAAGAGGAGCGTAAGCCTTCGGATCTGTCAAAGCTCCTTGAAGAAAAATAATTTCAAACTTATTTACCTTTTCCTTGGATTGAAAAATAAATTGGTCATTATTTTCAATTACGGTTATTTTGTTTGAATTTGTAAATGTATCGCCGGGAAGATCCCGAGATTGGTATGTTGTCCAAATCCAAATAAAGAAAATAATGGAAAGACTAATCCAAATCGTACCGATAATTTTCTTTTTACCTCCTTTTTGCATATAATTATAAAATCACTGGGGACTTTAATATTTAACGTTCACGATTTTATTCAAATCCATTTCGTCCGTGCAATCGACATCTTCGGGATATATCGGGATTGATGCTCCTTGTTTGACAAATACAGGCATTTCTTCTAAAGGAATTTCTACATTTTTCAACCATTGATTTCCTTCAAAAATCTCTTTCGTGAAAAAATGTACCCATTTACCCTCCGGGAGATAAATATCTCGTTTGTTGTCCGAATTCATAACGGGAGCAACAAGTATGTTATCGCCAAAATAATATTGATCGTCGATGTGGCGACAGGTTTTATCATTTGGATGATGCATCATCAATGCCCGAATTACGGGGAACCCTGTTTTTGTCGTTTTTTCGCTTTGTTCGAGGATGTACGGAATCAATTTATATCGAAGATTCCACCATTTCCTGATGATCGGCGCAATGTTCGGATAATGCCACGGTTCCCGCTTGTAAGATCCATGATAACGAATATGAGACGTAAACACGCCGAATTGCGTCCAACGAACATAAATATCTTCGGGAAGAACGGAATTCATGAAATTCGGAACCCCGTGAAATCCGGGAACATCATGGCTCCAGAAACCGAAACCCGATAATCCGAGATGTAATCCACCTTTCAACGAACCTGCGAGTCCGTCCCACGAACAAGCCGAATCACCACCCCAGTGCAACGGATAACGTTGAGCTCCGGCCCACCCGGCTCTTGCCCAAATAATACCGTCACCCGTAACTTCTTTCGTAATTTCGTATGCTGCTTTTTGATAGAGAAGCGGATATAAATTATGCAGTTTGTCGGGAGACATGTTTTTATATTCCGCATCCAAATGGATATCTTCGCCGAAATCCGTTTTGATGCACACGACACCCATATCCAGCAATTTTTTCAATAATCCTTTGTACCATTCGGTCGCTTTGTCGTATGTGAAATCGATCGTTCCCGCATAATCCTGTACGCTGAAATTGGACGCACCTTGTATCTTGCGTTCACTTTTGCTGATATATTCGTTTGCTTTCGCTTCTTCGTATTGTTCAGCCGCATAAGCAATGTAAGGCAATTGCCACAAACTGACGCGGTAGCCTTTTTCTTTCAGATCATGAATGAACTTTTGCGGATCGGGAAAACGTTCGTCGTTGAATTTCCATTCGCATAACCAATCGGTTTCAAACCATCCCGTATCCAAATGAATGACATCGCACGGATATCTTTCTTTGCGTAAACGATTGCAAATTTCATTTACTTCATCTGCCGAGAAATAAGTCATGCGGCTCATCCATACACCGAAACTCCAAAGCGGCGGCATGGACGGAAATCCGGTCAATTGTCGGTATCCGAGCAATATTTCTTCAAAATCGTCACCGCCGATCAGGAAAAAATCCACAAGCGGTTCTTCCGACATCATCTGTACCGAACGGGTCGAATGATCTGCAAGAGAGAACTTGGCGAAAGAAGTTGTATGCATAAACAACCCGTACATTTCCGTAGACATGAAAAACGGAATATTCTTGTATGTGCGTCGATTATTTACGCCTTGTCCGTCCTGATTGCGCAATTGAACCGTTTTACCCGACAAATCCATCTTGGCAAATCGTTCACCCGTACCGACGAAACACTCATCCGGTTCGGCCCGGAAAGAATAAGTCGTGCGATTCGGTTTGCCGTTTCGTTCGATGTATGCCAACGCAAAAGCGTCATGACGAGTAGGCGAGAACATATCGTATGCCGAGATTTTTATTTCTTTGTCTCCGTCAGGGAAAAATCGAATATCGATCGTTTCTTGCGGACCGGGTTGCAGATCGCTCCACCAATCGATTTCCGGTTCTTTGAAATTAATCAACGCTTTTTTGTTGCCTTTCGAATCGCGAATAATCCAATCGGTCGCATTTTTCTCGAACGAAAGAGGGGAGATGTGCAAATCGGAAGATAAATCCAACATTTCCGAAGATTCGGAAATACTGCCTTCCAATGCCATCGACACGCGAAGTATTTTATTGCCGTATGCTTTCAGACGCAATACATATACTTTTCGCGGTTCGGTTGTATCCGGTGTAATTTCGTTCGAATTATTTTGCTTTTGAAAAGGAACGGAAATAAATATCTCTCCGTTTTTTTCTTCGATCCGTTCGGGAGTACAAGCTCTCCAAAGAGCTTCTCCTTCGTTCAGCTCCGTATCGAAATCCAGAAAATCGAATAATTGGTAATTAGTTTGCTTCATATTTTTTGCTGTTGTTTATCCGCACACGGAATGCACGGAGTACACGGAATAACACGGTAAGATTTTGACTCTGTCAAAACTTTTTCAAGACCGAACCCGGAGGAGACACGGAGGCACAGAGTTACGCAAGCAGTGCTGCATTCTTTGTTTTTTAATTCTCTGTGGCTTTGTGTCTCCGGGTTCATTGATTTAATATTTGCGTAAGCAAATTATTACCGTGTTATTCTGTGCTTTCCGTGTATTCCGTGTGCGGATTCTTATTTTGTCGGAACTTCCGAGAACATTGCCCATGTTTCTCCGGGATCACTTCCTTTGATTCCTTCTTGATATTTTGCCATAAGAGCATTCCATTCGTCTACTTTCGGATTATTTTCCGTTGTTTTCGGGTTCAATTCGTCCAATGTTTTTCCTTCGGGAATGCTGATGATCAACATTAATTGACGTCCGTTTCTGAAAATCAGCAATTGTTGAAAATCAGCGTTACAGAATCCGCGGGAAATTTCCGGTCGTTTTTCGAATTGCGTAGCGTGATAATCCATATATTCCTGTTGCAAAGTCGCATCATCGGCGAGATTCGCACTCATGATGTTATGCACCCAATTCCCCGGAACAGCTTTCGTGTCACACATTTGACGTTCGAAAATATAAAAAGGATCTTCATATAAACGTATGGTTGCCGTCGGTAATGCTTCTCTAATTTGATCTTGAATTAATCCTGAATTCATGAATTTATCGTAAAGAACAATTCTGTTTTTCCACCGGTATACGCTGCTCTTACTTTTATTATTTTTCATAATTTCTGTAATTTTATTTATTTGAATACTATCCGCTTGATCGTTTGTGATAATTTCAATTACGGACGGATAGGTGTTTGATTCCTTTTTGCATCCTGAAATCAATAAAATACAGAAAATCGGAATTAATAATACTTTTACTGTTCTCATGGTATAATTACTATCGGTTTATTTTTTCATCCCTGTTTTCTCCCGGAATATTTTATTTTGTTTTTTGACTTCGTCAAAATTGATTTATCTCTCACAGATTGCGCAGATGACACAGATTTTTCTAAATCATATAA
This sequence comes from Bacteroidales bacterium, assembly GCA_031553395.1. Lineage (GTDB taxonomy): Bacteria > Bacteroidota > Bacteroidia > Bacteroidales > WRGA01 > WRGA01. Next base: position 139,306 of record JAVBLR010000006.1, read on the forward strand.
AACAGATTTGTCGATTTAATAAATATGGTTCATCATTCTGAAAATTTATTGATTTACACTAATTTAAAAAATCTGTGTTATCTGTGAATTGAAAATCGACGGAGTCAAATCCGTGAGAACCAAATATTCATTTTTGAAAAAATGATTTTAAATATCTTGCGTTTGCTCCGTAATTCCACTTAACGTTATGTACATCCGTCGTGTCGCGCGAACGTTCAACGACTAACCAACCGCTCCAACCCATTTTATCGAGTGTTTCTTTTATTTTCGGCATATCAAGCTGCGGATCGTTTTGGATCCAATGCCCGTCGGTATTGGAAACGTGAATTTGAATGATGCGATCTTTTCCCAATGTTTTCAATGCTTTCACCACATCTTCGTCGCGTTTTATGATGCTTGAGAAATTAACGTAACTTTTAATGGACGGCGAATTAATTTCATCGATCAATTTTGCTTCTTTTTCTGTCGGAAGATTCGTTTCGATACCGATGACAACTCCTGCCGCTTCTGCTTTTTTCGCAACAATCTTCAATCGTTTTACGACTTCGGGATATAATTCCGGTTCTTTTACCAGGTCGCTTGCATTTCCCATTGGAAGGAACGCTACTTTTATACCCAATGATTTCATGGTCGCGATACATTCGTCGATCAGCGCTTCGTAATTATCGCGTTTGGCAAACGATTGTCCGTAAAAAGCAGACATGGCAACGGAACTGAATTGAATACCTACGCGGTTACATTCCGAAATGAATAGATCCACAAATTGCTTGTCGGTAAATTTATTGTCGAATGAAACTCGTTTTCCCAATCCGCCCATATCGATTTCCAATCCGTCGGCATTCAGTTGAGACGCCAATTCCATCGCGCCGACTTTTTGACGTTTCAACATCATCCAGTCACATAACGAAACTTTATATCGATTCGGATTGTAGACTTGTATTTCCGATTCTTCAGTCAGAGAAGGCCATTCCATATTTTCGATCTTCGACCAAACCAATTGCTTCGGATCTACTTTCACATACTTGATTGCTTTCCGCCTCCAAGTATAAACGATGTGGATCATTCCGTCTTTCGATTGAATCACCGAAGGGTAGGAGTATTGGCTGATCGGAGAATTTTCCAAAACCAATGCTGCGTACCATGTTTTTCCGTCTTCCGAAACGGCAACATTCAATGGTGTGCGCGGACCCTTTCCGTTTTTCAGCGTATCGTTCGGCAAAACATGATTGTAAACCAACAATTGTCTGCCGTCTTTCATCGTTACGGCATCCGTTCCCGAATTGTTGTTGGGTAGCATCGTTTTCGCCGGCGTTGACCAGGTTTTACCGTTGTCTTTCGACCAAGATTCGATCACCGATCTTTCCTTGCTGCGACAGAGAATTTGCAATTGTCCGTCGGGATAGGTCAAGACAGACGGTTGAATCGTGTTGAATTCTTTTCCGTCGTTGATCGGACCAACCTTTTTCCATGTTTTTCCGAAATCTTTCGTTGTTTCGAAATGAACTTTCCAGCCGTTTCCTTCCGTACTTGACGGACAGATCAACGTGCCGTCTTTCAATAAAACGGGTTTATTTTTAACCGGACCGATGAATCCTTCCGGTAAGTCGCGAGGTTGAGACCATGTAATTCCGCCATCTTTCGACGTAATCATTTTGCCTTTCCATCCGGCGACATTCGGACCTACTTTGTAGTATAATTGCAATTCGCCGTTCGGAACCTGGTACAATACCGGATTCCAACATGCATATCTCAATGTATCGTTGATAATGCCGTTTGCCACGTTTTGCGGTTCCGTCCATTTATTGTTGATCAATCGGCTTACCCAAATGCAAACATCCGGGTTGCGTTCTTTTGTACCTCCGAACCAAGACGCAATCAAATGACCTTCTTTTGTTTCGGCAATGGTCGAGGCATGACTTTCGGGAAATGATGGTTTTTCGCAGATGAATTCTTGTACCAGAATTCCTTTTTTCCAACGATTTTCCGCTTCACCGTATTTGCAAGTAAACGTATAATCACCTGAACCGATTTCCAGATTGACACGGTTTTCTTCTATACGAACGAATTTCAATCCTTCGGTTTTCATCACAGGATTTCCGTTTTCCGTTATTGCGTCGACCGATTCGGCGGGAATCAGAATATTGGCTCTCGTTCCCGGAGGAATGGTAATGTTCCACGTAAAAATACCGTCAACCAATTTCCAATTGCTTTTCACTTCTCCGTAAGGCGACCGGTAATTCGCATTCACGGATGTCAATGTTTCGGTCGGATTCGGTTTCATCCACAGCATTTTGTATCCGGGTTGATTTTTATGCGTTTTGATTCCTGCCAAATCTTCGTACATCCAAACAATTAAGTCACCCAACAGCATCACATGATTTTGCGAATTCATTTTGGGACTTGCGGTATCTCCGTTCCAAAGTTCCCAAATGGTCGTAGCTCCTTTTTCGACCATGTATCCCCAACTCGGATATGTTTTTTGAGTCGCGATGGTGTATGCCAGATCCGCGCAACCTCTTTTTGTCAGTTCGCGCATCAACCATTGCGTTCCGATCACGCCGGTGCTGAGGTGTAATTTATCCGTAACGGAAATTTTATAAGTAACCTGATTGAAAACGGCATCTTCCTTATCTTTGTCGATCAAGCCGAAGGCTAGCGGCAATAAATTGGAAGTTACCGTATTATTTCCGTAGAAATGTTCTTTCTCATTATAGAATTTATCGTTGAATGCTTTTCGAATGGTTGAAGCCAATGCCGCATAACCCGGAATATCCGCTTCGTTTCCGCTTAATTTGGCAAACTTTTGCATCATTTGAAGAAAATGATAATAATAAGCCGTAGCGATTAACGTGCCGTCGGTTTTGCGTCTCGGATCTTGCGAATGAATCATTTCCTGCGATTCGGGAGGAACACACCAATCACCGTATTTATCCTTGGTGACGATGTAATTCTGCATGTATTTATCCTTCATGTAATTCATCCATTTTTTCATGGATGGATAATGCTTGATGATCGGGTCGGGATTTCCGAATTGTTCGTAAATCATCTCACCGACTTGCAGATATGTTCCCGGCCAAGTCATATTATCGCTGTAATAAGTCATGTAGAACGGAGGAGCAATATCGGATAATTGTCCGTCTTCTTTTTGCGATTCGCGGATATCGTCCATCCATTTGGCATACAGTTTTTCGTTGTCGAAAATAAAGCTTTCGCCGAGACAGCCTGTCGAACGGTCTCCCAACCACGGTTGACGTTCGTCACGTTGCGGACAATCGAGTGGAATGCCTTTGTAATTGCCGCGAATGCCCCAATATGCATTTTTGTAAATTTGATTCAGTAAATCGTTGGAGGATTCGAACGAACCGATCGTTTGCATGTCGTCGTAAATGACTTTGCCGACAAAATCGTCAACGGTCGGTGTTCCCGGATAACCGGTGATTTGTACGTAACGGAATCCGTGATATACAAAAGAAGGTTCCCACGTTTCCGTGCCTTCTCCTTTCATAATGTATGAATCGGTACACCAAGCACTTCTCAGATTATCAACATATAAACGTCCGTCTTTCTTGATGTTTTCGGCAAAACGCATGTTGATTTGCGTTCCTTTGCTGCCTTTAGCCTTCATTTGAAGCCAACCCACCATGTTTTGTCCCATGTCTACGATAAATGTATCGGCTTGCAAGTGTTTAATACTTACGGGTTTTACCGATTCTTTGATCTTCATGTTCTCGGTCATTTGCGCAGTCACCGTGCCGCCCGGAGCTTTAACGGATTGTACGGGAAGCCATTTGCCGTCGTTGAATCCGTTGTTGTTCCATCCCGGCATTTCTTTTCGCGCGTCGTATTCTTCACCGTCCCATTCATTGTTGGCGATGATCGGACCGTTTACCGATACTTTCCATGTTTTGTCGCTTACGATGGTTTGCGTACTTCCGTCGGTGTATTCGATTTCCAATTGCAGCAACAATTTGGGAAATCCGAATGTCATGACTTTATGCGTTTTGTAATTTTGGCGAACGTTGAAAAAACGTCCGTTCCCGAGAATGACACCGATCGTATTTTTTCCTTTGCCCAGATATGGTGTAACATCGAATGCATTATACATAACCGATTTGGTGTAATCGGTCGGAACCGGCGCATGTACTTGATCTCCGATTTTATCTCCGTTGATGTATAATTCATACAAACCCAATCCCGAAATATAGATTTTTGCGGAATTAATTTCTTTGGTTCCGGTAAATTCTTTGCGCAGATAACGAGCAGCCAAACGAGAGTGCATTGTTAAGCTGTCGCCCGGAAATGTTTTATCCATCCCGATCCATTGCGCTTTCCAATCATTCGATGAAAGCAATCCTACGCTGAATTTGCCGGGTCTGCTCCATCCGCTTTCGCCTTTATTTGTGAAAACCTTGACTTTCCAATAAGCATCGGATTTGCTTTTTAACGGATTACCCGAATAAACAACCGAATTGCTTAATCCTTTGCCTTCGATTTTTCCCGAATTCCAAAGGTCTCCTTCGTCTTTGAATAATTTTTCCGGAGATGAAGCGACCAAGATCTGATAAGCCGTTTGAACGACATTTCGTTCGCCGGAAACAATTTCCCAACTCAAATGAGGCGATGCAGTTCCGATACCTTCGGGATCTTGCATCATTTCGCATCGGAGATTCACTGCTTCCGTTGCATATATCGACGATAAGAATGCGAAAAATGATATGAATAATACGATCGACTTTTTCATTTTTATTTTGATAAATTGTCTTCTACATAATTTTTCGATGCATCGGTGATGATGAGCACCCAATCATTTCCCGGACGATAACCGCTGTCGTGAATAAATGTCTTTTTGCTGTTGTCGAATTCTCCGATATATGTCGTTTCTCCGTTAACCGGACTGTACCACCAAGCTTTCTTTTTCGCTCCCGAAATTTTGCTCATGTCTATTTCGGCAAGTCTGTTCGTATAATTGTATACCAAAATATAATCGTTTCCTCTTGTCGCGATTACCCGATCATATTGCATGCCGTTCGGGTTTGTAATTACCGATTGATCGGGAATTCTTTCGAAAAACGGGAACGCAAGCATCAATTTTTTTACGTATATCATTTCTTTGCAACCGGGATCGTCCAACGCTTCCCACCACGGTTTTTCTGCCGCGAATGACGCCATATATCCGGGGCGAAGCATTTGCATGGTTGAATTGTGTCCGTAAGTATGTCCGAAAGAACCGGCAAAAACAGACCAATAAGCATAGCGGCGTACATCTTCCGCTTGCCAGCGACGTTCGCCCGAATCGTGTAATCCGTGCGGGATGTCTTCGTAAGAAGGTTCTCCGTCAATAACAGGCTTAACGGGTGTTGCGGCTAAACTTCTTTCAACGAATCTCCAGTTGTCTTCTTCTGTATTTTCCTCGATGGGATAGTCTCCGTCACCGAAACGTTGACCGTATCTGCGGTGTCCGGATTGGAACATGTTGAAATCCAACCACGGCTCGTTGTGAAACCAAGTTACGGAACTCGTTCTTCCGCGCGGGTGAAATGTCATCAAATGATCGGAATCTATTCCGCGAATGGTTGTAGCGAGCGCTTGCCATACTTCGGGTTTTACATCACCGCGAATATCACCGCCGATAAACCAGATAACGTTCGGATATGACTTATAGCGTTCCGCCAAAAACTTTCCGTATTTTTTCGCGTCATCGACACTCATTTGTCCCACTTGCACGGGTGTGCCCCATACACAGACAATTCCTACGTAAATTCCGCTTGATTGCGCTTTCTTTACGATATAGTCGACATGTTGCCAATAGTTGTATTCTCCTTTTTGATCTATATTTTTGAAATCGAATCCGGCAGGTAACGCCCAATCTCCGTAAACGTTCATAGAAGGGATATTGTGAAGTACGGATATTTGAAGCACATTAAAACCATTTTTCTTGGTTTTGTTCATAAAGAAATCGACTTCGTCGCGATTGGAACGTGAAGGCAGCAACCATGCGGTTTCTCCCAACCAAAAGAATGGTTTGCCGTTTTCATGTTGCAAGAATTTACCGTTGTCGCTGACTTTCAGCTTACCGTTATCCCAAGGCATTTCGGGTTTGTTGTCCGATTTTTGAGCATAAACGGAAATACCGAATAGACTCGCAATGCAGATGCAGATGATTGATTTGAAATTTATCATGTTGTATTTATATTATTTCTGCCGGCCGGAGGCCTGCTTTTACCGCGACATAACGAGATGCTATGTCGAACCTCCATTTCCGGCTTTTAATTCTTAATTTTTAACTCTTAACTTCTCCGTTGCTGCCCAAATGAAGGGTGCTACGGATTTCGGATCGTTGTCGATAACGGGTTCTCCGATGTAATATTCGAATGAACCGTCTCTGTAAACTTTTTCGCCACCCAAACCGGCAACGGCACAACAGTTTGTGATCGAGATGGTTCCGTCGGTTTCGTTTCGGATGAAATTGTTGATAAGTCCGTTGAATCCCTTATCGGCATTTGCCAAATATTCGGAGGAAATATATCCTTTATTCACAGCTTTGTACAGGAAGTACACAAACATGCAGGAGGCCGAAGATTCCAAATAATTACCTTCGCGGTCACCCATATTGGTTACCTGATACCATGTTCCCGATTTATCGTCTTGCCACTTGCAAATACCTTTGGCAACCGTATCGGTTAACGCGATGATTTCGTTTCTTTTCGGATGATCGGCGGGAAGTAAGTCCAATACGTCAACCAAAGCCATGGCATACCAACCGATGCTTCTCGACCAAAAGTTGGGAGATAATCCGGTTTCTTTGTCAGCCCATTTTTGTTGGCGGCTTTCGTCCCATCCGTGATAAAACAGTCCCGTTGCGGGATCGTACGTATGTTTGGTAATCAATATGATTTCATTTACCGCATCATCAAACAACGCCGGTTCGTTAAAATCGCGGGCATATTCGGCCAAGAAAGGCGAAGCCATGTAAACGCCGTCGAGCCACATTTGGTGCGGATATATTTTTTTGTGCCAGAATCCTCCTTCCGAAGTACGCGGATGATTTTTCATTTGAGTAACCAACGTATCGATCGCAGCTTTATATTTTTGATCTCCCGTTGCTTTATACAAACGGAAAAGTATTTTTCCCGGATTGATATTGTCGATATTGAATTTTTGCATATCGTATGTTTTGATTTTACCTTCTTCGGTAATCAACGAATCTGCATACCCTTTGGCGTAATTGAAATATATACTGTCCCCGTTGTAATCAAACAGGTCAAGCATGGCTTTTGCCACACAACCGTGAGTATATCCCCAACGAGGTGATTTGGCTTTTTCGATCATCCATGCTTCGGGAAAACGTTTCATTTCGGAATTCGCCATCTTTTCCGCCCATGTCGGTTCCGGCTTTTGTTCTTTCGGAGTTTGTCCGCAAGAAATTATGAACAAACCGAGAATAAAAGTAAAAGGTACGACACGCAACGTGCGGGAGGTACAAGGTAATTTTTCGGTAACTTTTGCAAGTAGAGTTTTCATTGTTTTGATATTATCGTTACGTTGTTTTTTCGTGCCGGGAATGAATCCCCGACTTAAAAAGGTTGCACCGCTGCGCGGTTGAATGATTCCGAATTTTTTGGGACGGAATCATTTTTAACTTTTAATTTTTAACTATCAACTCGTATGTTTTTCCTTTTTCGGTTTTTAAGTCGTACAGGAATGTTTTTTTCGGATCAACAGGGTTTAACCGCGCTTCGGATGAAATCAACGGTTGTTTGATGTTCGGAACGGCGTACGACGAATTGTCGTTGTTTCCTTTGGCTTGTTTCAGCCTTGATCCCGTTAATGCGTCATTGCTGCGTAAACGGCAGTTGCCGCCGTATTTGGAATGTACGGTAATTGTTTCGATCTTTCCGTTTTTCCATGTCATGTCGATAACAAATCCGCCGCGGGCAACGAGTCCTTTTACGCTTCCGTCTTTCCACACATCGGGCAAGGCAGGCAGAATGTTGACAGATCCGTCGTGGCTTTGCATCAACATTTCGGCAATTCCGGCAGTACAGCCGAAGTTTCCGTCGATTTGAAACGGCGGATGCGCGTCAAACATATTGGTGTAAGTACCGCCTTTTTTCTTTTCATTCGTAACCAAATTCAATTGATCGGTAAGTAATTTATAAGCATGATTGCCGTCGAGCAGCCTTGCCCACAAGCAAATTTTCCAAGCCATCGACCATCCGGTAGAAGGATCACCGCGATGAATAAGCGATGTTTTTGCCGCTTCGAATAATTCGGGTGTACGATAAGGAGATATCTGGTTACTCGGATACAATCCGTATAAATGAGAAACATGTCGGTGGTCATCTTCCGGATTATCCCAATCATATAACCATTCCTGCAACTGATTGAATCGTCCGACTTGCATCGGAGGCAATAAGTCACGTTTCATCTTTAAAGTATCGGCAAATAATTTATCCGTTCCGAGGATTTCCGAAGCTGTTATTACATTGGAGAACAAGTCGAAAACCAACTGATTGTCCATCGTGCATCCTGCGGCAATCGTTGCTTTTCGATTACTGCCCGAATGGACGTTTTCCGGGGAATTCGACGGGGTTATGACTAACCAACCGTGTTCCGGTTCGGGTATCATGAAATCGACGAAAAACAAAGCTGCGTCTCGCATTACGGGATAAATCGAAGCCAGAAAATCGTTGTCTTTCGTATACAAATAACGATACCAAAGATGTTGGCTGACCCATGCTCCACCCGCGGGCCACATGCCTGAAGCTGCGCGATCGACGGGACTGGTAATTCTCCAGATGTCGGTATTATGATGTAGTACCCATCCGCGGCAGTTATACATGGTTTGCGCAGTGACTTTTCCCGTTTCCGCAACTTCCCGGACTAATTGCAGCATCGGGTCGTGCATTTCACTGAGATTGGTCACCTCGGCGGGCCAATAATTCATTTCGAGATTAATGTTACATGTATATTTGCTGTCCCACGAAGGTAAAAAACGATCGTTCCAGATTCCCTGTAAATTGGCAGGTTGTGTTCCCGGTTGGGACGATGAGATCAATAAATATCTTCCGAATTGAAAATAAAGAGCAGCCAATTGCGGATCAAATGTTTGTGCAAAATTTTTGATGCGGACATCAGTTGGTTTGTTTGCATTTTCATTCGAACCGAGATCCAATGAAACTCTGTTTATGTATTGTTTGTAAAAGTCGATGTGTCCTTGTTTTGCCTTTTCGTAAGGATTCAAGATCGCTTTTTCCATGATTTCCCGACATTTTGCGGATTCATCACCGGTCAATTCTTTATAATCCTTGAAATTGGTGGCGCAGGAAATATAAATGACGGCTTCGTCTGCATTCGTAACAGATAAAACGTCGTCTTTTATTGTGTATGATCCGCCTTTGAGTTGAGGTTTTATGCGTGTTTCAAAACGCACTTTTCCGCTTTGTTTTTCGTGTGCGGGAGTAATTGCCGCAAATATGATTTGTTCGTTATCCGATTTTTTTTCAGGTTTTTCCTGCGGAGAGGCGAAAATCAGATTACAGGAAATGCTTTGCGGTTTATCCGCGGTTAACTTAACGATGATTACATTATCGATAAATGATGTGAATATTTCTCGTTTAAATGTTACGCCGTTTACTTTATATTTAACTTGTGCCGTTGCGTCGGAGATATTCAAATCCCTGTAAAAATCGGTGTATCGGTCATGTCCGGGAAAAGAGATGAAAACATCTCCCATTGTTTGATAAGGCATTCCGTGATTCTTGGGCGACATGATCTTTGCGGTTGCCAAGTCTTGAGCCTCTACATATTTTCCTTCGAAAATGAGTCGGCGAACTTCATCCAAAACACCCGGTTCGAGCTTGTGCGCGTTGCTGTTGGGTGATCCGGCCCAGATTGTTTCTTCGTTGAGTTGTAAATGTTCGACGGCGGGAGCTCCGAAAACCATTGCTCCGAGTCGACCGTTACCCAACGGAAGCGCTTCATTCCAGTCAACGGCGGGTTTATCGTACCACAGTTTCAAGTTGTTTTGCCCGAATGCCGGGAATAAACAACTACAATAAATAATACCGGAAAGTACGATTGATTTCCGGTTTCGTACGGATTGTAATATGTTGTTTTTTAAGTTCATTTTTAATTTAAACTTGACTTCCAAAATAATTATTTGATAATAGAAAAAGGCTGAAAGCCTTTGAACACTAGCACAGGGCAACGCCCTGTGAAATATAATGTTCGTAAAAATAAACGCCCTGAAAGGGCATAAGCCTATTCCCAAAGATATTTTTCATCATATTCCACATGATATTTTTTCAAAAAAGCTACGAGTTCTTCCTTAAATGTACGTTTTTTATGATGTTCCCCCTGATTTTTAATATATTCAACTACTATGTCGATTTCTGAGGGGTTAACAGAGAATATGCCGTATCCATCCTGCCAATAAAATTTGACATATTTAGTATCCTTGGTTTTCATCCATTTGGACGATTGTTTCTTGACTTCTTCTATCAACTTCATTTGGGTTATTTTCTTCGACAGCGAGCATAATATATGCACATGATCATTATAACCACCTATCCGAACAGGAGCGCATTCCAGCCCTTTACAAATACCTCCGAGATATTCCCATAACTGTTCTTTAACAGTATCATCAATAAAAGGAAATCGCTCTTTAGTACTAAAAGTCAAGTGGACGTATACCTTTGACAATGATTGTGACATGGTATTTGCATTAAGTTGTTAGATTCATTCGCTGCTTTCGCCCTTTCAGGGCTTTGTTTTATTACAATTATCCCTTTTCATAGGGCGTTGCCCTATGCTGATGCTTAGAAGCCTTTCAGGCTTTATCCGTGTGATCATTAATTTTTTAACGCTGCGTTCAGCACCGCCATTAACGCGTCTTTACCTTTGATCGCGTTTTTCGGCAAGTTTTCGCCTTTCGGTCCGAAGGCATACATCATTTCTTCTTTTTCTACGGTTATTTTGCTTTCATCGTAGTTGCCGTTTTTGTCTTTTATTGTTTTTGTATCCAAATTGAAATGTTTGGCAACAAAGTCATACATGGCTATGCGTTTTGAAATGCCGTAATCGTGTCCTTCATCGGGAAAATGAATATTTTCCACATTATTTAGAGCATTGTAAAAACCGTAAGTTCTTTGTATAAACGGAAATTCCAATTCGGGAACAGTAGACGACCAATCTTTTCCATCGGTCAAAAATAATTGAGGTTTCGGTGCGAATATGGCTGCTACTTCGGCATTGTTGGTTCTGTGTCCGCAAAGATGTGTAGGCATGCCGCTTTCGCAAGGACATCCGCCCGAAAAATGAGAAGACAACATCACGACAGGTATGCTCAATGTTATTCTGTCGTCGATGGCGCCCATCATCATGGTCATGCTGCCGCCTCCGGATCCACCGGTAACTCCTACTCGTGAATGATCCGCTTCTTTCAATGATAACAAATAATCCAACACGCGTATGGCGTTAAGTGTTTGAATTGTTTGTGCCGCACTCAGGCGATGCAAAGTACCGTCGAATTGCAACAAACTTTCACCCCACGCAAATAAGTCCCAGCTTGCAGAAATGATTCCCATGCGGGCTTGCATCGCACAACGTTTTTGTTGATCTTCACGATAACGTCCGTTGCCGAAATGTCCGTTCGGATTGATCATCACGGGACATTTTCCGCTCATTTTGGCCGGTTTGTAAACGGAGCCGCATACATATATTCCGGGTAATGTTTCGATGGCAAAGTTTTCGACCGTGTATCCGTCGTATTTTCTTTTCGGAGTCAGGATAACTTTCGAATTCGGTTTGTCGGGTAGGGGAGACAGTCGTAATGCCTGCTTGAAGCATGGTATGAGCTCAGTTTTTCGTTGTTCCCAACTTGCCTTGTCATTGTAGAGCGTTTCGAGATAATTCAAGAATTTCTTTCCTTCTGTGGCATTGGTGCGGGCATATTCGAAATTCTTGATTTTATATTTGCCGTTATCCATGACGAAAGTGTAGTCGAAAGGGGCCAATACAGCCTTCAACGATTCTTCCGCGCTCCATGGACGAATGCGCCAATCAGCATAAGTCAATGTTTTGTCATCAACCATTTTCTTATCGTATTTTATTTGAATATTGAATTGTGTTTCAATATCCTTTAAAACATCGACCAACGGACGAGCGTAAGAGTCGTCGGCAGTTTGTGCTCGAAGTCCGAAAACGAAAAGCAAGCAGACAATGGCGAATATAGATTTTTTGAGCATGTTTTGTTATTCGTTTTTTAGGTTGTGAGGTTTCGCTTCTTGTGCCTTGTGCGTCGCGCCCTGTGCCCCGGGGATAATCCCCGGGTTAAGGAGGTAGGAGCACTATGCAGTCGGTTACTTATTTTACTGTTATTTTAATTTGTAAAAGGACTTGTTGATACTATGCGAACTTATAAAATCAACGAAATAGTATCTTTTACTTTTTATTTTTTACCTTTTACTTTTTAACGATTTTGTCCAGTTTTTCCAATGCTTGCTTTACCTTGTCTTGTTCCGGTGTTTGGAACATGTTGAAAGGAGCAGCCAAATAACTTTTGCAGATACCTTTCAATGCCAAAGCCGATTTTATGCCTTTGATGTAGCTGGAACCGAAACGGCCGATACCGTAAAGTTCGACACCTACAGCCATCATTTTTTCTTGCAGAACGGCAACTTGTTCCATGTTTTTATCGGCAGCAGCATTATATAAATCGACGAAGAGTTCCGGATACAAGTTTGCACCGCCCGTAACACCGCCGTGTGCACCCATCAGTACAACGGAAGCCATCATTTCTTCCGGTCCGACAAACAAAGCAAAGTCGGGACGATTCCGCATCAGGTACATTAATTTATGGAAATATACGCTATTGGCAGAACTGTCTTTCAACCCGAGTATTTTGTTGTTTTTCGAAAGCGCCAGAACCGTATCAGGTTCGATCATCACTTTCGTATGCGACGGCATGTTATACAAGTAAAGCGGAAGTGCCGATTTTTCGGCCAACGCTTCATAATATTCGATCAATTCGGGTTGTCCCAATGCAAAATAGTACGGAGGAGCAGCCACAACTGCGTCAGCTTTACATTCGGCTGCCAACTCGGCCAGATCAAAGCTTTCGCACATCGATGTATCTGTTATTCCGACCAACACGGGAACGCGTCCGTTTACGAATTCACATGTTTTTTTGATCAGTTCTTTTTTTACTTTTAAACTGAGATGTTGAGCTTCTCCCGTTGTTCCCAAAATAAAAATCCCGCCGACTCCGCCTTTGATAAGATGTTCGGTCAAATTTTTAACACCGTCGACATCTAATGTATTTGCTTCTGTGAGAGGAGTTATCATTGGAGGAACAATTCCTTTCAAAACGGGACGATTTTTGCTGTTATTTGTATTCATTGTTTTTATAAAATTAATTCATAATGATGATGACGAAAGTTTTACGTTTTACGTAAGTGGCTGATGCTCCCGAAACGTAGAACGAATTACTTTTTATTTTCTCCGAATTCGGTTTGTTGCAATTCCACTTCGTTGAGTGCTTTTTTACGTTCTTCTTCGGATAATATTCGTTTGTAAGTATTGCCGTAACTGCCGATTGCATTAATCAACTTCGGAAGTTCCGTATAAACAAGTTGTTGTTTCGGTGCAATACTTTCGAATTCTATGGATGTAGGGATGGCGGCATTTTCACCTTCGAAGCAAACGCGGGCATTTACTTTTATTTTGCCCGGTTTCAATGTTGAACGGATCAATACCGGTGCGGAACCGAATTCAACGGCTCTCGGATTTGCAAAGATCGATTCATCTCCTATTATCTCACCTTCGCCTTCAACGGTGAAGAATATTTGGTCTTTCGCCAAACGACGTACATTTCCGTTATCGTCTGTTACTTCGCAAATAACCGGAATGAAATCGGAACCGTCCGCAATCAGTTGTTGCCCTTCGTTGTCAATTGATAATTTTAATTTTGTCGATCTGCGAGAAGGCATTTTTTTAGTAGTACAAACTACCTTTCCGGCAATCAAACCTTCGGCAACAAAACTAACTCGTTGCCAATTTTTTTCAAAATAAGAATGTTGACGCATATCGAAGAAATCGTATACATTCTTGAAAATGACCGGAGGATTCGGCATGCCCACTTTTTGACGCGGAACTTTTTGTATAAGCGTATCTTTTTCGAAAACGATCAATCTTATCTCATCGCAATTCGTGAAAATAACCACATCGGGATCGGAATAGGGCGAAATTTCATGTGCGATATATATCATCGGGCCGGTTTCCGACGTTGGGTGCTTTAGGTTGGCATCGATCTGACTCTTAAACATGTAGTAAGCATATTTCGGCTGACGGAACGCATCCATGATTCCGCCCCAATACGGATCGGGATGATAACCGCGTTGATGGTCGAACGGATGCCACAGCGCTCCGCCGATAAATTGTCTGCTTTCGGTATACATTTCATCATAAGATTTCGCCAAAGACAATGCTTGTACGAGCATCGGCCGTTCACCGAAACTGCGTGATGTCCGATTATTGTTGTTGTGAGCATACCAATCATCTACGTTCTCGCCGAATTCACGAGTAAAAATGCATTGTTTAACAGTTCCTGTATCTTTCGGCCATCCGTAAACCACTTCATAATTATCTTCTACACCATCTATATGAATATCCGATGTACAGAAACATCCCGGATAAGGATATTCTTCATGCACAGTCTTATATACTTTCAGGGAAGATTCCAACGGAATACGGGTTTCATTTATGGTCGGCTCCCACATTAATACACAAGGATGATTTCTGTCTCTTTTTACCATATTCTTGACATCGTCGTAAACCAACTCGGCAAATTGCGGATCTTTGTTCCAGAACTGCCATCCGGGAGTTGCCACGATGACAAACATTCCGAGTTCGTCGCAAGCATCCATAAACGAAGGATCTTGCGGGTAATGCGCTACGCGAATGATGCGCATACCTGCATCACGTAGTTTTTTTGCATCTTTCCAATGTTGCGAATTCGGAACCGCATTCCCTACATACGCGAAATCCTGATGACGATTTCCGCCGATCAGTTTATCGAAAGGTTCTCCGTTCAGCCAAAAACCGTCGGTTCCTTTAAATTCCGCTTTACGTAATCCGATGCGAGTGATTCCTCCGTCTATGGATGTTTTTCCGGATAAAATACGAGATTCGACCTTATACAGAGCAGGATTATCCGGATACCAAAGAGACGGATTCGAAACGATAATTTTTTGATTGATTTGTCGGGATTCACCCGGGTTTAATTTAACCGTTGTTGAAACAGTTTTTACGGTTTTTCCCGAAGGATCCGTTAATTTGGATTCCACTTGAACCGATTGAGTCGATTTACTTTCGTTGACAACATCGGTATCTATAAATACTTCAGCTTTTCCTTTATTAATTTCGCCGTAATGAACGAATACACCTCCACCCGCGACTTTATCTGCTTTGTTCGCGTCGGAAATATGAACGGGAGACGTAACGATCATCCAAACGTCTCGATACATTCCTCCGTGATAAGCAAAATCAAGCATACTTTGTTTCTTTCCGGGAGGATAGCTTTTATCATCGGAATTGTCGGTTAAAACGGCAATCACACATTTATCACCCGGCTTTACGCCTAAGCTTGTTAATTCGACACTGAAAGGAAGATAACCTCCGAGATGTTGCAGTATTTTTTGACCGTTTACGAAAACGGTGCTTTTGCCCATAACGGCTTCAAAATAAATATTGACAAGTTTTCCGGCAAATGAATCATCAACGATAAAATGTTTCCGGTACCAAGCCGGACCTTGATAGTTCCGTCCGCCGCTTGCTTCGGCAGACATCAATTGAACGGTATGAGGAGCAGAAACGATATCCCAAGATGAATCATCGAAATCGATTTTCTCGGCACCCGCAATGTTTCCTTTAAAAAAGCGCCAACCGACATTGAAGTTCAAGACCTCACGTCCCGAGTTTTGTAAATCGTAGAATCCGGCAACAGAAAAATCCGGTTGATACGGCGTTTTTGCATTCCCGGAGATAATGCAAAAGGCGAGAAAAAGAAAAGAGAGTATTCGTTTCATGTTTAATTCGTTAGTCTTATGCAGATTTTTCGTTTGTATTTGTTTTTTTGTATCGTCCGAAAAGGATCGCGAAAATAAATCCTACCAAAAAGATCGTCATTGTACCGAATACGATGGCCAAATTAGCATGAAATGTACTTTTAAAACAGAGTAATTCTCCCGATGTAAACAATACGGGGCTTAAACTCATCCATGCAATTACCAAAACACCGGCAATAACCCCGATAACCGCTTCTTTATTTTTTACTTTCTTACAGATGAATCCCAATAAAAATAATCCCAACATACCGCCGCTGAATATGGACGATAATTTCCACCATGCCGAAAGAACACCGTCGACTTGCATCATCAATAATCCGACGATGATGCCGATTATTCCGAGTAACGCGGAAGATATACGAAGAACCTTCAGATTTTCTTTATCTGTCGCGGTTTGTTTTTTATTTCGTTGATAGAAATCCGATAAGATAATGGTCGCCGAGCTGTTGATACTGGTAGAAACCGTACTCATACCGGCAGCAAATACGGCAGCGATCAATAATCCCGTAATTCCCGTAGGTAATCCATAGACCATGAAGTAAGGAAAAACGCGATCTCCTTCAATACCTTCGGGTAATAACCCAGGTTGAGCTTTGTAGTACGCGAACAATGCTGTCCCGATAAACAAGAATAATGCCGATACGGGAATATACAGCAATCCGCCGAATAAGGCAGAGCGTTTGGCTGCTTTTTCCGATTTGGCTGTCATATATCGTTGCACGTAGTTTTGATCTATTCCGTAATTCTGAAGATTAATGAAGAGACCATATATTAATACCACCCAAAATGTGGATTCCTTTAAACTTAATCCGAAGCTTCCCAAGCTGAATTTATTATTTTCGGCTGCAATTTGGAACAATTGAGATGGTCCTTCGGGCATTGAAAAGCACAATACCGCCGCGCAAGCTACGGCTCCGGCGATTAATATGATTCCTTGAATGGCGTCTGTCCAAACAACCGCTTGTATGCCGCCCATCATCGAATATACAAGAACGCATATTCCCGTGATGACAATGATAGTCGGAATATCCCATCCGAGCATAAAATTAAATGGAATAGCCAATAAGAATAAGATGGATCCTGTTCGTGCCATTTGCGTCAATAAATAGCAGATAGCAACATATGCCCGTGCCCAATATCCGAATCGTATTTCCAAATAATTATATGCGGAAACACTGTTTAAACTGCGGTAAAGAGGAACGAAAAATTTGATGGCAGCCCACGATGCAAAAGGAATGGAAAGGCTGAATACAAACGGATTCCAATTATTCATGTAAGCGTCTCCCGGGTATCCGAGAAAACTGATACTGCTTACATATGTGGCAAAAATAGACATCCCTACGATCCAAGTCGGAATATTTCCTCCTCCGATCGTAAAATTCGAACTTGACTTATCTTTCTTGAAATAGAAAGAACAACCGAATAAGACAGTTCCTCCTATAAAAAGAAAAAAAACGATGTAGTCGACAATGGTAATTCCCATGGTATTTAAATGGTTAGATGGGTTTATTGATATTATTATATTAAAGGTCTAAAGCATATCAATTCGTATTTTCCAAGTTTTTCTCATAATATCTTAAATTCCAATTTATAATGATCCTCTCAAAATAAGTTTAGTTGGTACGTAAGTTTGTATTTTGTTTCGAGTAATGATATATTCGGCTGTTAATCTTCCCATTTGTTTAAAATCGGTAGAAATGGTTGTGATACCATCCTCAATTATTTCAAGCATCGGAGTATCATTTAATACAATAAATCCTACATCTTTACCCAATGTCCAGCCTTTGTTACGGCACATCTTTACACCTTTTATTAAATCGGAATGTTTAGCAAACAGATAGACACATTCTTTTGTCAAATCAGCTTCATCAAATGTCTCTTTTGTATAAACGTTATATTCAAGATCATAATCTTGACAAAATTGCTCAAAATCAGCAATACAGCTTCTTGGATGGTCACTGGATTCAGGGAAGATAAAATTCATTTTTCGGTATTTTTTCAACGATTCTGTACCCGAAAGCAAACATTCATACAAGGTTGCATCAAATCCCTGACATATATAAGAATATTTGTCTTTTTTGAATTTACCAAGGTCTACAAGTAATACTTTACTGCTGTCGATCCTATCTAAGATATCAGCATATACATCATTAACAATATTTGTAATAATATATAAGTTATATCTACCAATACTATCCAAGATAAGATTATTAAATAATCGATTATCATAATTATGAAAATATAAATCTACCTTATATGTTTGAGGCAGATTGTCTATAATTTCACGATATAAATCATTTTTATAGGGACTGAATGTATCAAACAATACAAAAACATTATTAGCCGTACTATTAACAAAATAACCTTTTGTAGGGGTTGATTCGATAATTCCTTTTTCCTTTAAATCATTAAATGCTTTAAAAACGGTATCTCGTGCTACATTATATTGGGTGCTTATTTTATTGATGGAAGGCAAAAGATCTCCTTCTTTGAATTTACCGGTTGATATAGCTGTCCTGATAGCTTCCGATAATTGTTTAACCTTGCTGGTGTTCTTATTGAATTGAATTACCATTTCATTCTTTCATTAGTTACTATATTATGTCAATTGACAACAGCTATACTGTGCTGTGCTGTTAAAGATGCAAAGTTAATATTTTTTCGATATATCCAATAGTTGATATTAAATGTTATATTGACAAAAAGAAAGCAAATCCTCCTTATAGTGCGTATTTCAAGCCTTTATCGTTTAAAAAACAAAAAACATGTTTTAAAACATGTTTTTTTATTTGATTTTTTAAATACTACTTAATAAATTTGCACCCGAGCAGGACAGTACAGCATAGTTTATTTTGTTGTTCATTTTGCTTATTGAGTTAATAATCATTATTTTAATTAATTTAAACTCTTATTATCATGAAGAAAATTTTTACAAGAAAAACTGTTTTTCTTTCAGTTATTTTGGCGGCATTTTCCTTGACAGCGAATGCACAGGTTAATTTTAAAGAGGGTGTAGCAAATATGGCTCAAGCAGGGACTACTCGGGATACTATTAGTTATGGAGATGTAGGAGGAACAACAAGGTATCAATTTGATTATACTTGGCATTTCAATACCAATAAACCTGCTACGTTGCTTCAAAATCCTGATAACGCAGCCAATTTAGGAACTCTGCAAAAAGCATCTACCCGCAAAGGCTGGTATAGTGTAGGTGTAAGGGAAAATGGAGCAGTTGCCGGTTTGGCAGGAGGTAATTTGGGGAAAACAAACACTAACAACTATGCAGGAGGAGATCCTGTTTATTTTGCCAATGTTGCTACATTAAGAGATTATCTTGGGTCAACTACATTAAATTATCCGGATACTGGTACTCCCCTAAACGCTGTTGATTCAGCTGCTAGTTGTGTGTTTGGTATGCCTAATGGTGGAGCAGCATGGGCTACATATCCAGGGAAATACAAAAAAACAAATACGCGTGTCTATTTTAATTTAGGGGGATCTATTTTAACTTCTGATATGTCATTTACACTTATGACCTATGATGCAGGAACAAGTGGTAAACCTGTTACTGTTAAATTGATAGTTTCATTAGCGCCTCCGGCACACTCAGCTCCGGGAATAAGCGCAACTAGCGTAATAGGAATAGGTGCAGATAAAACAGATAGTATTGCTCTTGGTAACAATGGTCCTATTCGTTACGAGAAGACAATCTTTACATCTTCTTCAAATGTTATGGCTGATTCTGTTCGTATTAATATCTGCGAAACATTTGGTATTCCCATTAGTGAAATGAATTTTAAAAAAGTGATTGTTTCACTTATTACAGAAGCGAGTGACTTAACCCCTGAAGAAGGTAAATATGACCCAATTATCGCTCTTGATAATTTCCATTTTAATTTTTGGTTAGATTCACCTTCTATCCCGGAAGTTCAAACAATAGTAAAACAACCTTCTGCTGTTAAAGTTTCGACTGTTTCATCTACTAATATTATCGGTAAGACTGGTCAAATCGAAATAACAGGAGCATCTAATACTGTAGCAGTTTACGGTATTACAGGTCAAAAAGTAGCATCTGTTAATTCAGCTCAAGGAACTCAATCCATCTCTGTTCCTGCTGGTATTTATATTGTTAAAGAAAATAATCAACCAACTGTAAAGGTGGTTGTGAAGTAAATAAACGCTATTTTTGAAGATCAGATTTTCTATGTCTTTTTTTAGGCATAGAAAATTCTGTTTTTTTAAAAGTTAACTCAAAATGTAAAAATTACAAAATACTATAAATAACACTGAAACCAATCATGTCATAATCAATAAGAATCGGTTATGATAGTATTATAAATAGTTTAATTTTAAATTAATGCTTATGAAGAAGAAACTTCTTTTATTTTCCCGAAAGAAAATACAAATCGGGAAATGGACTAATCTTTATTGCATATGTCTCCTTTTTATCGGCCTTGTGTCTTGTGCCGAAGGATTCAATGATGATGAAGTATTTAACTCTGGTGTAACAGACACACAATTAGAATCTCCGGATGCCAGTAAATTTGTTGTTTCATCGGTAAGTATAGGAGGGGAAGAAGGGTTTTTAATCACATGGCCAGTAGTATATGGAGCTGGAGGTTATAGCTTTACTCTCTACAATGTAGATGATCCAGATAACCCTGTTGTTGTTGGAGTAGAAAACCAATACATTGATGGTTGTTCTACCAATAGACCCAAACAAGAAGATACTAAATACAAGGTTGTCGTAAAAACTTTGGGTAATCTAAAGTACAATAATTCGGAAGCAATAAGTCCCTCTGAATATTCTTTCACAACTTTAACACCAAGTGTTGCTACTATTCCAGATGGGGCTGATTTAGCAGAATATTTTACAAACAATCCTATTCAATCTAGTACAACAGAACAAGCTTATGACTTAGTAGCCGGTGGAAGTTATACATTAAACAATTCTCTTGATTTTGAACTAAATTGGGTTACATTACGTGGAGATAAGGTAAATCATCCAACCATTACCTATGGTTCTAATGGTCGTTTATTAACAAAATCAGGGTTGAAACTTAAATTTATTGATTTTGATTGTAATGCGATGCCTGCTACTTCCGGTTCTGCAGCTTTGTTAGCTTTAAATGCAGATCCTGTTGCGACAGAATTTACCACTATAGGTACTGGGGGGTATTTTCAGATTGAGAAGGATATTGTAATTCAATCTTGTAATATACAAGGTATAAACAAATTCTTGTTTTGGGATAATAACAAGAAGTATTGTGTTAAAACTTTTAGAATAGATGATTGTATTATTGCATTAAACTCTGCAGCACAAATTATTTATGCTCAAGGTGGTGGTATTAAGGATTTGATTTTATCTAAAAATACTTTCTATGGCTTAGTTGCTTCATCCAGCTTCTTTATTCAATATAATAGTGGTGCTCGTGGAACTACAGATCGTATGGGATATCCAGGTGCAAGTATTTGTTTGTATTACAATACATTCTACAATGTAGTTAGTAATGGGCAAATGGGTAACTATAATGGTATGGCACAAGCTTCAACAGAACTGAAGTTAACACAAAATCTATTTGTTAATTGTGGCAATAAAGAAGTGGTAAGGCGTTTGAGTCATAGTAGTAATAATCCTGTAAGAACACTTTTATATAATTGCTATTGGTATGATGGAGGTTTTACTACAAGTCAAGAAATGGGGCATGCTAATGGAGATAAATCAGGAACAGGGTTCTATGCCACAACTACGTTTACTGGACCTATTAGCAATCCAGACCCAGAATTGGTTAATTTTACACCTACTCTAAGTAATTTCACTATAGCTGATGGTAGTCCTGCTATTTTTGCACCTGACTATGCAGAGAAAGTAGGAGATCCACGTTGGTTGCCTGCTCAATAAAAAAATAGTTATGAATTTTAATAATAAAAAAATGAAACATAATATATTCAGGCTTTGTTTGAGCATGTTATTGACTTGCGTGCTTGTTTTTTCTGTTCAAGCCCAGAATTCACGAACATTAAATGGAAATATTGTTGATGTAAGTGGAGAACCACTTATTGGAGCCTCTGTAAAAGTGCTAGGAGCTACAGTTGGAACAATTACAGACATAGATGGTAATTTTACTATCTCTATTCCTGAAAAAGGTAAAATAGAAGTTTCTTACATGGGATTTAAAACTCAGGTAATTTCTGATTTTACAAACACACGCATTGTTCTACAAGATGATCCTATGCAATTAGATGACGTGGTTGTAGTAGGATATGCTACTCAAAAGAAAGCTCACTTAACAGGTGCTATTTCGACTATTAATCCTTCTGACATCCAAGACCTTTCTAGTGCCAATCTTGCTAGTTCATTAGCAGGATTAGTTCCCGGATTGAGTGTGAGTGGTGGTGATGCGCGTCCTGGAACTACAACAAGATTAGTTGTTCGTGATGCTGATGTAAAAACAAGTTTTACAAATGTATCAGGTTTTGTTCCAGATCCAAGCCCATTGTATGTGATCGACGGTTTTACTTCAACTGAACAAGCCTTTAATAATTTGGATCCAACAATGGTTGAAAGCATTTCAGTATTAAAGGATGGCGCAGCAGCTGTGTATGGTGCAGCTTCTGCCAATGGTGTCATTTTGGTTACAACTAAAAAAGGTAAGCTGGGGAAACCTGTCATTTCTTATAATGGTCAGTTTGGTTTTGCAGATGAGGTTGCTCGACCAAAAATGTTGAGTGCCTATGAATATGGAAAAATATGGAATGGTGTACGTGGAGCAAACGTCCAATCTGATGTCTGGAATAATGCTAACGATTTATTTCAATCAGATGAACTAAAAGCTATGAAAAGTTTAAACTATGATTTGCTTGATCAATATTGGTCTTCTGCAACAACACAAAAACATAGTGTAAATGTGAGTGGTGCAACGGAACTAGCAAACTACTATGGAGGGGTTTCTTATTTTACTCAAGATGGTAACCTCGGTGATTTAGACTATGAGCGTTGGAACTATCGTGCTGGTGTTGATCTAAAAATAAGCAAATGGATAAAAGCTTCTTTACAATTGTCAGGTGATTATGGTAAAACTACAAAACCATATTCAAAAATTGGTTCTGAAAATGCAGAAACCGACTATAATATATTATTGAGTCGTCCTCGGTATATTCCTGAATATGTAAATGGATTACCTATCGCTGCATATGCAATTAGTAATTCTAAAACTGATGATTCTC
The DNA here is from genome assembly GCA_031553395.1 of Bacteroidales bacterium. Lineage (GTDB taxonomy): Bacteria > Bacteroidota > Bacteroidia > Bacteroidales > WRGA01 > WRGA01. The sequence continues at coordinate 162,660 of JAVBLR010000006.1, forward strand.
AATATTATCATTATCAGACTATTCAAGACTTGGGGAACTATAGCCAAAGCAAACCTCAAAATATGACATTAAACACATCATTTGAGTATGACTTTGGATGGAGTAAAACTTTGAGTGGTTTGAAGCTTAAGTTTACGTATTCAAAAGCAATTGGGACTTCAGAAAGTAACCAATATGCTTCAGACTACAATTTATACCAAATGATTAGCAGAGGTGGCTCAGGTTCTCATTTGTATACAGGCGATAATTTGAATTTGGATCCTACAAATTTTGCAACAATTAAAGTAGAAAATGGAAATTTTCTACGTCGTTCAATGAATCGTGCTGATAATTATCAAATGAACTTCATTGTTTCTTATGAAAAAAGAATTGGAGACCATAATATCAGTGGATTATTTACCATTGAAAGATCTGAATCAGAAAACGAAACTTTAGAGGGATCTGTTGCAAGTCCATATTCATTTACAAACGGTCAATCTAATAGTGCAACTGGTGCTCAAACAACTGCTTTTGGTCGTACCGAATCAGGATTGCTTTCTTATGTAGGACGATTAAACTATGCATATCTTGATCGCTATTTAATTGAGTTTTTAATTCGTTCAGATGCATCAACAAACTTTGCTCCTGAAAATTATTGGGGAACATTTCCCTCATTATCTGCAGGTTGGATAATGTCAGAAGAAAATTGGTTTAGAGATAATGTGAATTTTATTGATTATTTGAAACTACGTGCATCTTTAGGTCTTTTAGGTAAAGATAATACGAAACCTTGGTGTTGGATGCAAACATATGGCTTGGAAAAAGATAAAGGTCCAATTTTTGGTACTGCAACAAACACTAATGCCGGCACCCATATCAGTATTCCTGATGAATATCCAAATTACTACGCACATTGGGATAAAAGTTACAAATCAAATATTGGTATTGATGCTAGCATTTTAAATAATAGACTAGGCTTTACCTTAGATGGTTATTATGAATGGAATAGAGAGATATTCGTAACCCGTAGTTCTGATATACCTGGTACTGTAGGAGCTAGAGCTTCTGCTGAAAATTATGGTGAAATAGACTTGTGGGGTATTGAATTTTCTGCTACTTGGAAAGAAAAAATTGGAAAAGATTTCAAATATAGCATTGGTTTAAATACCGGTTATAGTGATGATAAAGTTATCAAAATGCCTTGGGATCCTTTGATTCCTCTTAACGAACAGCATCCAGGGCAAAGAAGCGATTTAGGAACATGGGGGTTGCAATGTATGGGTATGTTCCGCTCTTATCAAGAAATTGAAGAATATTTTGATAAATATAAAGTCACAGATTATTTGGGAATGACTAAGGATAAAGTACGTCCCGGGATGTTAATCTACAAAGATATCCGTAGCAAACAAAATGGTGATGGAACATATGGAGGACCTGATGGTATCGTTGATAGAAATAGTGACCTTGTTAAGGTTTCTAATCGTGGAAATATTTATGGATTAACTGCAAATTTGAAAGCAGAGTGGAAAGGCTTTTCAATTAATGCACAAATTTCAGGTAGTTGGGGTGGATATAGCTATATTCCTCAAACAGCACGTTCAATCAGAAGTTTGATTTCTACTTCTACAGGATACAATGTTATGCAATCAACAAACTTGCCTTCTTTTTGGGCTGATAACATGTTTGTATATCACGATATTTATGATGCAAGTGGAAATGTTGTTGCAGAAGCTAATTTAGATGCTAAATATCCTAATTTGAACTTTGCAATTAATGGATATGAATCTACATTTTGGAAAGTAAGTGCAGCACGTGCTACTTTACGTAATGTTACAATAGCCTATTCTCTTCCAAAAGAAATCATTAAGGTTTTGGGTATTGAAAGTTGCAGGCTTAATCTTACAGGTCAAAACTTATTGAGTTTATACAATCCATATCCAGATAATTTCATTGATCCACTTGCCGGAAGCTATGGTTCTTATCCTGTATTGAGAAAATTCACTTTAGGCGTTAATGTTACATTCTAATAAATTAAACTTATGAGAAAAAAAGAAAATATATTTGCATTGGGACTTACATTTATAATTGTAACAACTATGCTTACTTCTTGTAGTGATGATTTTTTGAAAGAAAAAAAGGATTATTCTAAAACTACATCAGAAGTTTATAATGATTATCAAGGAGCTCAAGGCCGTATTGATAATTTATACAAGATGTGCTTACCTGATGGAAATTCAGGAATCACAGCTTACATCCCAAGTGCAGGTACATCAGATGATTATTCAAAATGTACAGAGGAATATGCTGGATTATCAATGTATGTAGATGAAGGAGTTATAATTTCAACTACGTCTAATCTTCCTGCTTACTTTACAGTTGAAACAAAAACGGCTAATAATGTTTATGGGCGTATTCGTAATGCAAATGAGATTATTGAAGGTGTAAATGCAGGTTCATTGTCGGATTCTCAAAAAAAACTTATTATAGGACAAGCCTTATTTTTTAGAGCATGGACTTATTATCGTTTGGTAAAAATATATGGAGGGGTTCCTCTAATTGATAAAGTTCAGAATCCAGGAACAGGGGATGATGCTAGTGAAGGATTGGCTGTTCCTCGTTCATCTGCAAAAGAATGTATTGATTTTATTTGCAATGACTTGGCAGTTGCTGCAACCTATTTGCCACCAAGATGGGATGCATCCAATTGGGGTAGAGTAACTGCTGGTGCTGCATTGGCATTACAAGGTAGGGCCCGTTTGTTACATGCTAGCCCATTATTTAACAGAGCAGACAAGACTGATCGTTGGGAAACAGCTTATCAAACTAATAAGAATGCTTTGGACACCTTGAGATTAGGAGGATTCGATTTGGCTTACTTGGATAATCCGGGCATAAATGCTAAAGGTTGGGCTAAAATGTTCTCAGAATACCAAACCATAGAAGCTGTTTTTATTACTTTATACAATAATGTAGCAACCTCACCTTCCGTTGCTCCTGAAAAGTACAATGGTTGGGAGAGAGCTATTCGTCCAAGCAATACTATGCCTTCGGCAAGTGGAGGTAAAGTTCCTTCTGCAGCACTTGTTGACCTATTCCCAATGTCAGATGGCTCAAAACCTAACGCGGGTAATTATGATCCAAATTTATTCATGAAGGATAGAGACCCTCGTTTCTATCGTACTTTTGCTTTTGCTGGTGTAAGATGGACTTTCAAAGGAAATCCTTTATCAGCAGCAGGCGATACTGTGAAATATCCTTACCAAGGACCAAATTATGCTTTATGGAACTACTGTTGGTATAATGATGAAACTAAGAAAAATAGTCCGACTCAAGGTGGTTATGGGGCAGATTGTTTTACTGATGCAGGTTATAAAGGGTTGTATATTCGAAAAAGGACTGATGATTTGGATGTAAACTCTTCTCCATTATATGTTGATGAAAATTCAAATGTTTCCACAGGAGGTTTCACAAGATGTGCAGCTCCATATATGGAAATACGATTTGGAGAAGTTATGCTCAATTTTGCAGAAGCTGCTTGTGGTGCAGGACATTATGGTGAAGCTTTAGATGCATTAAAATTAATTCGCCAGCGCGTGGGTTATACTGCGGCTAATAATTATGGGTTAGATCCTGCAATTGCAGGAAATAGAGCTAAATTATTTGAAGCAATCCTATACGAACGTCAAATTGAATTGGCATTCGAAGGAAAACGCTTTGATGATATGATGCGTTGGATGTTATTTGATGGAGGTGTTGGTCAGGGAGCACTTAACAGCACATGGGTATTAACTGGTTTTGGCGGAAATACTTGTGCTTATCTTGGAGTTCAACCATTTAATGGACAACGTCGCGACAACTTGGAACTTAGAGTTTCTGATGCTGTAGGTAATGGTATAGCACCCTTTACGGCTGCCAGTGATCCTGTAAAATCAAGTCGACCAGCTGCTTGGGATTTAAATGTAAGTGCAACACTTCCAACTGCATTGGAAGATTTCTATAGGCAAAAGTTAACCCGTAAACTTAGACAAGGTGATGAGGCTAATAAAACAGTACAATTTAAACCTCAATATTACTTTATTGGTTTAAGAGATTCTGAGCAAAAGAAAAATGTTACTTTAGAACAAAATATTGGTTGGGATGATGCTATGACTAATGCTCCCGGTACTTTCGACCCATTAGTCGAATAACCCATTTGTAAAAATTAGTAAGCTATGAAGCTATATTCTTTAAATATTATATTAATTGCTTGTATATCCATGTTCGGCATGGGTATACAAGCTCAAACTAAAGCTTTTCCTACTGCCGAAGGTTATGGGTCAATGGTTTCCGGTGGGCGAGGAGGAAAGGTTGTGGCGGTAACCTCTTTGGAGGATAATGCGACTACTCCTCCGGTAGGAAGTTTACGTTGGGCATTGCAGCAATATTCAGGGGAACCTATCACGGTAGTTTTTCGAGTATCGGGTGTTATTCATCTGAATGCGGAATTACGTTGCAAGCGGAATAATTATACCATTGCAGGACAAACAGCTCCCGGCGACGGCATCTGTATCAGAGGCGATAAGGTAAATTTTGGAGGATCAACAAATATGATTATTCGTCATCTTCGTTTTCGCATTGGAAACGATGTAAAAGTGGATGGTAAAGGTTCAATTGGAATTGAAAATGCTTCTGATTTTATTATCGACCACTGTACGTTTGGTTGGTCGGGAGAAGAAAATATGACGGTTTACGATAATAACAGAATCACAATACAATGGTGTCTTATTCACGAAGGTTTGTACAATACCGGACATGGAAAAGGAAACCGTGGATATGGAATGCAATGGGGAGCGCAAACAGCTACTTTCCATCATAACCTGTTGGCTCACAACTATACTCGAAGCCCTCGGTTTAATGGAGCCCGAAGCAATGATATCAATGTGTTGGTTGATTATGTTAATAATGTAAATTACAACTGGGGAAAAGCAAATTCATGCTATGGTGGTGATATTGAAAGGACTTCGCACAAAGTGAATTTTGTTAATAATTATTACAAGCCAGGACCAGCTCGTCCCGGAACCAGTTCGTCTTATTTCGTTCAATCTTCGGTTTCATCCTCTCAAGGAGCTCAGGTTGCTTTATGGTATATGAACGGTAATGTGATGGAAGGTTCTGCTAATACGGCCAAAAATACCGATAATTATGCCGGTTTGGATGCTGGTGCTTATGCAGCTAAAGGGAAAACAGTGAACGATTTGAAATCAGCGACTTCGTTTGAAGTTCCTTATCCGGTTGTAACAGAAACTGCAGCAGAAGCGTATGTGAGTGTACTAGCAGGTGCGGGAGCATTTCCTCGTGATGTTGTGGATACTCGTATTGTAAATGAAGTCAAAACCGGTACAGCTTCGGGTTCCGGAACTTATGGAACTGCTAAAGGTATCATAGATAATCCAAGTGATGTAGGTGGTTATCCAACATACAATACTGGGGAAGTTCCTGTTGATTCCGATGGTGATGGTATGCCTGACGCTTGGGAAATTGAAAAAGGATTGAATCCCAATGATCCAAGTGATGGAAACAAAGTAACTAAAAGTGGTTACACTGCTTTAGAAGTTTATTTGAATGGATTGGTAGGAGAATCAATTGATTTGGAGTATCCGTCCGGTATTAATAATGTTGAGGTAAACTCGAATATGCAAGTAGTTGTTTCGGGAAATGTGTTGCATTTAAACACCAATCAAATACTTGCATTAGCTGATATTTGCAATTTACAAGGAAAAACAATTAAGTCCGAAAGCGGAGCTAATATTCAAACCATAGATGTAAAAGCTCTTCCTACAGGTGTTTATATTGTAAAAGCAAAATCTGAAAATGGGAAATTGTATTCTTCAAAATTTGTAAAATAAGATTAAGATAATGAGACTAACCTTATTAACAATATGTACTTTATTATTTGGGCCGGTGCTTTCCTTACCGGCTCAAGTATTTGATTTTGTTGTTGCCAAAGACGGAACGGGTACACACACAACTATTCAATCGGCAATTGATGATTGCCCAAATAATGTACGAAAACTTATTTTCGTAAAGAATGGAACATACGAAGAACGGGTATCTATTGGAAGTCATACTTCTGCTTCTTCAAAACTTATATCTTTAATCGGAGAAGATCCGATTAAAACAATTATAACCAAAAATGATTATGTAGATAAACCCATTGAGGAAACTACGAAAAAATATACTGCAACAGATTGCGGAACATTTATTGTAAATGCCGTTGATTTTTATGCAGAAAACATAACTATAGAAAATACAGCAGGGGCGGTAGGTCCGGCCATTGCTCTATATAACGTAGCTGATAGGCAAACATTTAAAAACTGCCGGATTATCGGACAACAAGATACACATAGACTGAGAAAAGGAAGACGTTATTACTTCAAAGATTCTTATATTGAAGGAACCGTCGATTACATATATTGTGCAGGCCCTGCCATTTTTGATGATTGTGAATTGCGAACAACCCGAAGCGGAGGATATGTTGTAGCTCCGGAAGATGTTGATTATTCAGCTGTTGGTAACGGTAAAAAATATATATACAATTTTGTTTTTAGAAATTGTTTGTTGACATCATCTGGTAATTTTGAATACTATTTAGGTCGTCCGTGGAAAGTATCATCGGCGGCAGTTTTCATAAATTCCAAAATGCAAGGTGTAAAAAAAGAAGGCTGGTCAGATTGGGACGGAAGGTCTTCCTCAGCTTTTTTTGCAGAATATAATAGTATGGATTTAGCTGGAAATCCGTTGGATATATCAAACAGAGCAAGTTGGAGTTATCAATTGACAAAAGACGAAATAGACACATACTTTACTCCCGAAAAAATTTACTCATTTGTAACTGGAACAGTTTATGATCCATTCACGTTGGTTATTGCACCACAAGTACCACAAAATTTGACTTTAACAGAAAATAAACTTACCTGGCAGCCTGTTGATAATGCAAAAGGTTACATTATTTTAAAAGATGGATTGGTAATGGATTTTATAACCGGAACTGATTACACAATTATTACAGCAGATACTCCAAATGTTTCTTACACGGTCGAGTCTGTGGGCGCAAATGGAAATTTGAGTAATCCTTCAAATATTGCAAAAGCTACCGGGATTAAACCGATTGATATAGAAATAGATGCTGTTTTTTGCCGGAATGGGATATTATATGCACCTCAAAACAATACAGTTGATATATTCTCTTTATCAGGATCTTTACTGAAATCAAAAAACAACCAAACACAAATCAATTTAAATGATCTTAATCCTGGAATTTATTTTGTAAAAGTTATGATAAATGGCTCTGTCTTTTTCAAAAAAATAACAATTTGAAGGAAATTATATAACTGAAAATCATTTAATTTGTTTATTAATAGAAGTAATTTAAACTACTATATATATGAAACCAATGAGAGTTTTATATTTTTAACATAAAATAAAATTATCGAATGAAACGAGCATTATTAAAATTATACAAACAATTGAGGTATTGCGAGTTCCATCTGACTCATATTTAAAAAAATAAAAAAAACAGATGAAAAAAAAGTTTTTAATTCCATGTGCGGCATTTTTGGCATTGAGTATCAATGTTTCCGCACAGTATCCAAAAGAACCACAAGAAGTAAAAGACAGTGTTGCTCGCATGATGAAAAAAATGTGGGAAGATTCGGATGCTGCTTTCGAAAAGGCAAAACCAATTATTGAAAAAGAAGCAAGAGAGGGAAAACCGTATATTCCTTGGGCAGCTCGTCCAACAGATTTACCTCAATCTGAAATTCCCGCTTTCCCCGGAGCCGAGGGTGGTGGTAAATATAGTTTTGGTGGCCGTGGTGGTAAGGTTATTACTGTAACCAATTTGAATGATAGTGGTCCGGGTTCTTTCAGAGATGCTTGCGAACAAGGAGGGGCTCGTATTGTTGTATTTAATGTAGCAGGAATTATTCATTTAAAAACTCCGGTAATTATTCGTGCTCCTTATATTACAATTGCAGGACAAACTGCTCCGGGAGATGGTGTTTGTATTGCCGGTGAAACTACTTGGTGTAATACACATGATGTTGTAATCCGACATGTTCGTTTTCGTCGTGGTGAGACTAATGTTGGCCGTCGTGATGACAGTTTCGGAGGAAACCCGGTCGGTAATATTATGATTGACCACGTTTCGGCAAGTTGGGGATTGGATGAAAATATTTCTTTCTATCGCCACATGTTTGATCCCGGAGATGGTTCAAAAGAATTGAAATTGCCTACAGTAAATGTAACCATTCAAAACTCAATTTCGTCTCAGGCGCTGGATACTTACAACCACTCTTTCGGAAGCACATTAGGCGGAGAGAACTGTACATTTATGCGTAACATTTGGGCAAACAATGCTGGACGTAATCCATCAATTGGTTGGAATGGTGTTTTCAATTTTGTGAACAATATTGTATATAACTGGGTTCATCGTTCGATGGATGGAGGAGATTATACAGCTTTATATAATGTAATTAATAACTATTATAAACCAGGGCCTCTTACTCCGAAAGAATCTCCAGTAGGGCATCGTATCGTTAAGCCGGAATCAGGACGTAGCAAGTTAGGGTATTATGTATTTGGCCGTGTGTATGCAAATGGAAATACAATGGAAGGATTTCCCGAAGTAACAAAAGATAATTGGGCAGGAGGAGTACAAGTTCAGGATCAGCCGAATACAGATGGTTATACCGAAAATATGAAATGGAACAGGCCATTCCCGATTGATAACCCGTTTCCAATCATGTCGGCTCAAGAGGCGTATGATTTCGTATTGGATAATGCCGGAGCAATGTTTCCAAAAAGAGATATTGTTGATCAACGTGTAGTTGAACAAATTAAAACCGGAAAAGTGTATTATGATAAAAATGCCGATAAAATAGATTTTTACCAATTTCAATATCGTCGTTTGCCCAAAGATTCCTACAAACATGGTATTATTACCGATATTCGTCAAGTTGGAGGTTATCCCGAATATAAAGGAACACCTTATAAAGATACCGATGGAGATGGAATTCCTGATGCATGGGAAATTAAGTACGGTTTGAATCCGAACGATTCGTCTGATGCCGTTAAAGATATGAATGGTGATGGTTATACCAATATCGAAAAATACATCAATGGTATTGATCCAACCAAGAAAGTTGATTGGACAGATTCGAAAAATAACGACGATACATTAGCTAAAAGAAAAAGCTTGTATTAATATAAAGTAGTAAGAGGAGTAAAATGTAGTTAAAAGTAGTTATCGCTTCAATGTAAATTATTCGAATAACTACTTCTAATTACTCTTAACTACATTTTACTATTTTTTTAAAATAAACAACACATGAAACCAATTATATTATCCTTCATCTTCATTTTTTGTTTGGGATTTTCATTGTCTGCACAACAAAAAAATGACGATGCCGAATATACAAAAGTGCTGACCGAACGCGCTGAAAAAATTGTTAAAACGCTTGGTATTACAGATCAAGATGCCTATAAACGAGTAACAGATGTTATTGTAAATCAATACAAAAGTTTGGGAATTATCCATGATGGATTAGATGCTGATATTAAAAAAGCGAAAGAAACTACCGGCAGTGATAAATCTGCAATTGAGCAAACAATCAATAGTTTAAAAACGGCTACCGATGTAAAATTATATAATCTCCATTGCGAATTTATTGGGGCATTATCTGCCGAATTAACACTCGAACAAGTTGAAAAAGTAAAAGATGGAATGACTTATGGAGTTGTAAAAGTGACTTACGACTCCTATTGCGATATGATTCCTACGTTAAAAGATTTCGAGAAAAGACAATTAATGGCATGGTTGGTTGAAGCTCGAGAGCATGCTATGGATGCACCTTCTTCCAATAAAAAACACGAATGGTTCGGAAAATATAAAGGACGTTTCAATAACTATCTATCCAAACAAGGATATAATATACAAAAAGAACGTCAAGAGTGGGAAAAACGGTTGAAAGCCGAAAGGTAAAAGTCTTTAAAATTAAAAGGTAATAAGTAAAATATAAAAGGCTGAGATGTCATGTCCACTTTTACATTTTACTTTTACCTTTTAATATTAGAGCTTTTGTAGATTTAATTTTGTATAGAGATAAAATTTCTATTTTTCAACTGATTGATTTTCAATGCTGATAAATAAGTTTACATAAACTCTATTGTATACATGAAATCAAAATACTTTTTTTTATTTGTTTGTCTTGCTTTCGTTGCTTTTTCGATGAATGCTCAAAATATATTCGATGAAACGATTCGAAAAAAAGCGACCAATCGAGTAGCATTGCTTCAATTAAATGATTCTGAAAAGGAAGCTCGTTTAATTGAATTGATTTCCATTCATTTGATGGCTGTTCGGGATTGGCACAATGGCCACCCGTATACACTTGTTCCCGAAGGAATTAATCCTAAAACGGGAGAAAAATTAAGTAAGAATGACAGACAATTGATAATTGATTCAACTTTACCGAAGAATGTACATGAGGCTTTGATGAACGGATTGAGGAAAGATTTGAATGAAACTCAAGTAGAAGCTGTGCTTGATGATTATACAATAGGAAAAGTCGCTTTTACCATGAAAGGGTATCGGGAAATAATACCAGACATGACATCAGGAGAAGAGGCATTTATATTGAATCAACTGAAAGATGCACGAGAAGAGGCTATCGATTATAAAAATATGGAATTGATATCGGCTATTTTCAAAATACATAAAACTAAAATAGAGTTATATTTGTATCAAAACGGACGAAATTGGAAAGCGATTTACAAAGCGTATGTAGATTCGTTGAATAAAAATAAGTAATCAAATAGAAGAAGCCTTACTATTTTCAGATAAGGATTATCTTAAACATAGATAACGAAAATTCAATATTAATTCTCATTGCTAATTTACACAGTACATGAAAAACAGAATTCTGTTTATATCAATATTATTATTTGTAGCATTAACCATACTTGCTCAAAAACAAACCAAACAATCGTGGATTTCTCAAACTTCCGATAAGAAATTAAGCTATACGAAAGATGAATTGGGCAACCGGATTCCCGATTTTTCGTATTGTGGCTATATGTCTGCCGATGTTGCTATTCCAGATGTTACTGTAAAAGTAACAGTTTCTCCAACAACGGGAGATGCGACTCAAGTAATACAACAAGCCTTAGATTATGTTGCTTCGTTACCTCTTGGAATGGATGGTTTTCGTGGGACTGTATTGCTTCAACCCGGAGAATACAAAATTTACGGAAGTTTAAAAATAAATGCTTCCGGTATTGTATTACGCGGATTTGGGCCAAATGAAAAAGGCACTGTTATTGTTGCAGCAGGAAAAGATCGCAGAACATTAATACAAATAAAAGGTAAAGATAATCGTGATTTCGGAAAGGAAATAGCCATAATCGATGAGTATGTTCCTGTTAATGCAATGTCTTTTACCGTTTCTTCAACTCAAGAGTTGAAAGTTGGAGATAAAATATATATTCGTCGTCCTTCTACGCAAGAATGGATTGATGAGTTAGGAACTGCTCATTTCGGCGGAGGGATTACAGCATTGGGCTGGAAGCCCGGCGAACAAGATGTTTTTTGGGATAGAACAATCGCATTCGTTCAAGGAAATACGATTACGGTTGATGTGCCGATTACTACCGCTTTGGATAAAAAATACGGAGGCGGAAATATTATTCCGTATACATGGAATGGGCGTATTTCGAATGTCGGAATCGAAAATTTAAGTTGTGTTTCCGAATATGATACCAACAATAAAAAAGACGAGGCTCATTCTTGGGTTGCCGTTGGTATCGAAAATGTACAAGATGCATGGGTGAGAAACATAGTATTCAAACACTTTGCGGGTTCATCTGTATATATTACAGAAACTGGAAGAAGAATAACTGTGGAAAATTGTAAATCGTTGGACCCGGTTTCCGAAATCGGAGGACAACGGCGGTATTCTTTTTACACAATGGGACAACAATGTCTTTTTCAACGTATACATGCCGAATATGGCTATCACGATTTCGCTTTAGGTTTCTGTACTCCGGGGCCCAATGCCTTTGTCCAATGTTTTTCTTATTTACCATTTAGTTTCAGTGGTTCCATAGATAGTTGGGCTTCCGGAGTTTTATTTGATGTTGTTAATGTTGATGGAAATGCATTAAGCTATATGAATCGTGGGCAAGATGCACAAGGTGCCGGTTGGAGTGCCGCGAACAGTGTCTTTTGGCAATGTACCGCGTCTCGTATCGATTGCTTTGCTCCGCCGACAGCTCAAAATTGGGCATTTGGTTCTTGGGCAGAATTCTCAGGCGATGGATATTGGAGTGATAGTAACAATGCTATTCAACCACGTAGTTTGTATTATCAACAATTGAAAGACAGATTGGGTAATAAATATGTCGACAGAGCTTATTTACTTCCGTTTGGAGGCGAAGCAAGCAGTTCCCCGACAATTGAAGTTGCCACAGAATTGACCAAAGCTGCCGTAATGCCGGCATTAACACTTTTCGAGTGGATCGATCAAGTAATTGCCGAACATCCGATCTCTATTAATGCTAAAGGAGCAAAAGAATTTAAAACTCAAACTCAGAATCAAACACAACAAAATTTGTCGCCGTTAACTTTAAAGAACGGATTGTTAGTACGAGGTGATATTGTTCAGATCGGAGGAAAACATGATGTTCCTTGGTGGAACGGAACAGTACAACCCGCTTATCTGAAAAAGACGGCAAGACCTCATTTGACTCGCTTTGTTCTCGGAAGAACAGGCACGGGATTGACAGATGATATCGATGATGTCGTGTCTTGGATGAAAAATAACAACATTACGGCATTGGATCATAATTACGGTCTTTGGTATGATCGTCGTCGCGATGATCATGAACGGATTCGTCGCATTAACGGAGAAGTTTGGCCTCCTTTCTATGAGCAACCGTTTGCGCGAAGCGGACAAGGAACGGCTTACGACGGATTGAGCAAATACGATTTGACCAAGTACAATGATTGGTACTGGATGCGATTGAAGCAATTTGTGGATAAAGCAGATGAACAAGATTTGGTTTTGCTGCACGAAAATTATTTTCAACATAATATCATTGAAGCAGGAGCACATTGGGCCGACAGTCCGTGGAGACCTGCAAATAACATTAACAATACGGGATTTCCGGAGCCTGCTCCTTACGCGGGCGATAAACGCATCTTTTTGGCCGAGCAGTTTTATGACGTGACTAATCCCGTTCGCAGAGAACTTCACAGAACTTACATTCGCAAATGTTTGGATAATTTCAAAGGGAACAATTCTGTCATTCAATTAATCAGTGCCGAATATACAGGACCGTTACATTTTGTCGAATTTTGGTTGGATGTTATTTCCGAATATGAAAAAGAAACCGGCGAAAAACCGTTGATTGCTTTGAGTACTACAAAGGATGTGCAAGATGCGATTTTAGCTGATCCCGTTCACTCGAAAACCGTTGATGTTATCGATATTCGTTATTGGTTTAAACGAGATAACGGAACTTATTACGAGCCTCAAGGAGGCAAGAATTTGGCACCTCGTCAACATGCTCGTCAAATGAAACCCGGAAAAACATCCTTTAAAGCTGTTTACGAATCTGTTTCGGATTACAGAATCAAGTATCCGGAAAAAGCCGTGACATATTATTCGGATAATTATCCGCAATACGCATGGGCATCTTTTATGGCCGGAGGTTCGTTGGCATGTCTGCCGAAAATCAATGATAAAGAATTTTTGAAAGCCGCTTCGGAAATGAAGCCAAGAGTCGATTTGAATACCGATAATGTATATGTTTTGGGAAATCCGTCGTCGGGATACATTGTTTATACGGAAGATGAAAATGCGAATGTTCCCGAATTAACCAAAGGACATGAAGTTAAATATTTAAATCCCGAAACCGGAACGTTCGTAAAAGACAAGTCTCAAATTAAAGGGATTAAAGGACGAGGACTTGTAATTTGGATAAAGTAACATGCATAGTCTCATTAAAATAATTAAAAACCAATGAAGAAAACAACTGTATTATTGTCGATATTTTCACTGATATTCTTATTCTCATGTAAAAAAGAAGCAAAAGAAGTGTACATTTTCACTTCATTTCATGAACCTGCCGATGAGGGGTTGCGCTTCCTTTACAGTTACGACGGATATCGGTGGGACAGCATTCCCGGATTTTTCTTGAAACCTGAAATCGGAAAAGATAAAGTAATGCGTGACCCGAGTATCGTACAAGGTCCGGACGGAACGTTTCATCTGGTTTGGACATGCAGTTGGAAAGGAGATCCCGGATTCGGGTACGCGTCGTCCAAAGACTTGATTCATTGGTCGGAAGAGCAATATATCCCCGTAATGGCATACGATACCACTACCGTGAATGTTTGGGCCCCCGAATTATATTACGAAGACGAAACGGGTGAATATTATGTTGTTTGGGCATCTACGATTCCGTTTAAATTCGAAAAAGGAGTTGAGGACGAATATAACAATCACCGATTGTATTATACCAAGACGAAAGATTTTGTCGATTTTACACCTGCAAAATTATTGTATGATCCCGGATTCAGTTCCATTGATGCCGTAATCGTAAAGAGAGCTCCGAAAGATTATGTTTTGGTGTTTAAAGACAATACGCGTCCCGAAAGAAACATGAAAGTTGCTTTTGCTGAAAGTCCCGAAGGTCCCTATTCGGAAGCATCCGAACCGTTTACGCAAAATTTCACCGAAGGTCCGTCTGTTGTTAAAATCGGTGACGAATGGTTGACTTATTTCGATGCGTATAAAGAAGAATATTACGGAGTTGTTTCAACACAAGATTTTAAAACGTTTACCGTAATTCGAGATAAAGTAACCATTCCGCATGGTCCGCAAGGACACAAGCACGGAACAATATTCAAAACATCGGAAGATATTTTGAACGGATTGCTTAAAACACATGAAATTAAATAACGAAATCCATTTTTGACTGTTTTAGGTTCGCACAGATTTCACAAATTGCACAGATTTTTTTATTTACAAATCTGAAAGTATTGATAAGTTAAGCAACAAATGATAATCTATTTTCACAAATCTGTGTAATTTGTGAAATCTGTGCGAAATAAATTATTTTTTGACGAAGTCAAAATATTTAAAAACTACCTACTGTGAAAATTTTTTTTCAAATATGATGAAAGATTTATCGAGCATTATGTGCCGCGTGTTGTGTACTCTTTTGCTGAGTGTTTTTACGATTTCTGCAATGGTGGCGCAACAAGGAGATATTCCTGCGTTTCCCGGAGCGGAAGGGTGGGGGATGTATTCCAAAGGCGGTCGAGGCGGTATTGTTTTGGAAGTGACCAATTTGAACGATAACGGCCCGGGAAGTTTTCGCGAAGCCGTAATGAATACCGAACCTCGTATTGTGGTTTTTCGAATATCCGGAACCATTGATTTAAAATCGGAATTGATTATTACGTCACCTTATTTGACTATCGCCGGACAAACGGCTCCCGGTGACGGAATTTGCATCAAAGGATTTCCTTTCGATATTGCAAATACACACGATATTATTGTCAGATGTATTCGTATTCGTCCCGGAATCGGTTCGGGATTGGTCGGCTCTGAAATAGACGGAATCGAAGTGAGAGAATCTTCCAATGTGATTTTCGATCATTGTTCGGTAAGTTGGTCTAACGATGAAGGCATCAATAATTGGCATAAAAGCAGTTTCGTTACTTTTCAATGGTGTTTGATGAGTGAACCGCTCAATAAATCCGTACATGAAAAAGGACCGCATGCTTTTTCTGCAACGATCGGAGGGTATAAAGCATCTTTCCATCATAACATTATGGCTAACGGAGCCGGTCGCAACCCGAGCATTGGCGGAAACAATCAGCATTTTACCGTTTTGTTGGATGTTCGTAATTGCATCATTTCCAATTGGGAACACCGTACATGCGACGGTAAACCCTTGTCCGTTAATTTAGTTAATAACTATTATAAACCCGGACCGGCAACCAAAGAATCCGTAAAACGAAGAATTGCCAAAATAGATAATTCAGAGAGAATGGGATTTACCGGACTTTGGCATATCGAAGGTAATTATGTGGAAGGTTATCCCGTGATTTCCGGTGACAATTGGAACGGAGGAGTTGATTTTGATGAAGGTACATCCAAAGAACGTAATCGTCAATTAAGTGCTTTTGAGACAGCTTTTGTTACTACCCAATCGGCGGAAAACGCTTATGAGTTGGTCTTGAAAAATGCAGGCGCGATTGCCCCTAAAAGAGATTCTCAAGATGAAAGAGTGATCAATCAGATTAAAACGGGAAAATATTTATACGGAACAAATGGTATTATCGATAATGTGGAACAAGTTGGCGGTTGGCCAGTACTGAAAAGTACAACTCCGCTTAAAGATTCCGATCATGACGGTATACCCGACGCATGGGAAATTGCTCACGGACTGAATCCGAATGATCCGTCCGATGCAAATACAGACCGAAACGGTGACGGATACACAAATATTGAAGAATACATAAACAACTTCGTTGTTGAAGTTAAAAATTAAAAGTTAAAAATGATCCCGTCTCCTGAAAGTACGGAATTATCCAACCGCGTAGCGGTGCAGTCTTTATCACCCGAGCATTCATTCTCGGGTATAACAAACACTCACACACACAACAAACGAAAAATGAAGAAAGGAAGCAAAATATTTTTTAGTCTCGGGATTACGGTGTTAAACGTCTTAGCCGTTTTTTCTCAAAACGGAGTTTATTATACGGGAAAAACACTGTCGAATGTTGATTATCACAACGGACAGTTGAGTCCCGCGGTCGGAACGCACAATATTCAAACCATGCGGGCCGATAGAGAACATCCCGAAAAATCAGACGGATTCGGTTGGACTTATAACCATCAATCGTTTTTGGTTTATTGGAACAATACTTATTTTCTGCAATATCTCAGTGATCCTGTCGGAGAACATATTCCTTCTTCACATACGTTGATTCAAACATCAAAAGACGGATATGATTGGGCAAAACCCGAAGTGGTTTTTCCCGAATACAAAATTCCCGACGGAACAACCAAAGAAGGACATCCCGGTGTCGCCAAAGATCTGTTTGCTGTTATGCATCAACGCATGGGATTTTATGTATCGAGCGATAAACGGTTATTAACAGTCGGTTTCTATGCTATTTGTTTAGATGAGAAAGATGATCCGAACGACGGTAACGGAATCGGACGTGTTATTCGTGAAATTAAAAAAGACGGAACATTCGGTCCGATTTATTTCATTCGATACAATCACGCTTTCAACGAAAAAAATACAAATTATCCGTTCTATACAAAAAGTAAAGACAAAGGTTTTGTAAAAGCTTGCAATGAATTGCTTGCCGATCCGTTGATGATGATGCAATGGGTGGAAGAAGCTGACCGAAATGATCCGTTGATTCCGTTGAAAAAGCAATATAAAGCATTCAATTATTATCACTTGAACGACGGACGAGTGGTTGCTCTTTGGAAACACGCTTTGACTTCGATCAGCAGTAATGGTGGAAAAACATGGTCGGAACCGATTAAACGTGCGGTCGGATTTGTAAACAGTAATGCCAAAATATGGGGACAACGTACATCCGACGGGAAATTCGCGACTGTATATAATCCTTCCGAATTCCGCTGGCCGTTGGCTGTTTCAACAAGTGATGACGGATTGGAATATAAAAACCTTTGGCTTGTTCACGGTGACATAACTCCCATGCGTTACGGCGGCAACTATAAATCTTGCGGACCTCAATATACAAGAGGGATTCAAGAACATAACGGTACTTCTCCCGACGGAAACATGTGGCTTACTTACAGTGTAAACAAAGAAGATATTTGGGTTGCGAGAGTACCCGTTCCGGTAACGGATAAGGCGATGTCTCATGCTGATGATACATTTGATTCGATGCCGCAAGGAAAAGAATTGGATGTCTGGAATATTTACAGTCCGTTGCGAGCACCTGTTAAAATAGAAAAACGTAATGACGGTAAACGTTGGTTGTCTCTGAAAGATTGGGATTTGTTCGATTACGCCAAAGTTGAACGTGTAATTCCCGAATCAAAAGACTTGAAAGCTGAGTTTTCCGTTCTTCCGATACAAAATAATACGGGAAATCTTCAAATCGAATTTCAAGATATCAAAGGACAAGCATGTACACGTTTAATTTTTGATAATGACGGCCTGTTCAAAGTAAAAGTAGGAGCTCGTTACAATACGATCATGAAGTATGATCCGAACGAAACGTATAATATTGAAGTCAATTTATCCGTATCGACTCGCAGTTTTACGATGAAAGTAAACGGAAAAGATATTCCGCTCAGGTTATTCTTTCAACCCGTTGAATCTGTTACGCGAGTTGTATTCCGTACGGGAGATATTCCTTCGGAACCGAATCCGAATACTCCGGCCGATCGATACACTGATTTGCCGAATGCCGGCGGTGAAGAGGCGAAAGCCGAATATTACATCGGATATCTGAAAACATCATCCGATAATACTGCTGCTGTTTTGAATGTCGATGATTACAAATCTTATGTCGATTATTTCAATGCAATGGAAGACGAGAATATTGCTCAAGCCATTCCGAATGCTCAATCATGGGATTGGATGAAAGAGAATATTCCGTTATTCGAATGTCCGCAAAAGAACTTCGAAGAGATTTATTATTTCCGGTGGTGGTCGCTCAGAAAGCACATCAAGAATACTCCGCAAGGCTATGTAATGACAGAGTTCTTGGTCAATCGTCCTTATGCCGATAAATATAACATGATTGCTTGTGCGATCGGACATCATATTTATGAATCTCGTTGGTTGAGAAACAGAGATTATGTCAATCAATACTTGCATGTTTGGTTCCGCGGAAATGACGGAAAACCGATGGATAAGCTTCGAAAGTTCAGCAGTTGGACAGCCGACGCGCTCTACAATAAATACATGGTCGACGGAGATTCAAATTATTTATTGGATATGTATCCCGATCTGCAACAAGAATTTACCGATTGGAACGATCATCTGTTGCCCTCGGGATTGTACTGGCAAGGTGATGTGCAAGACGGTATGGAGGAATCCATCAGCGGCGGACGCAAGAAACAATATGCTCGTCCGACCATTAATAGCTATATGTACGGAAACGCGACAGCTCTTTCGGAAATGGCAAAAATGAAAGGAGATAATGCATCCGCCGAGAAATATACTGCCGAGGCTGCAAAAATAAAAGAATTGGTACAAACTCTTTTGTGGAATAAAGACAGTGTTTTCTTTGAAACATTGAGAAAACCGGCTGAATTTGCACAAGCGCGTGAAGCAATCGGATATATTCCGTGGTATTTCAATTTGCCGGATAAAAATAAAGTGTGTGACAATGCATGGAATCAAGTAACTGACGAAAGCGGATTTTTGGCTCCTTACGGATTGACAACAGCCGAACGTCGTCATCCCGAATTTCGTTCGCACGGATGTTGTAAGTGTGAATGGGATGGAGCGATCTGGCCTTTTGCATCGGCTCAAACCATGACGGCATTGGCGAATTACATGAATAATTATCCTACCCCTGCTATCAATGACTCGGTTTATTTCCGTTTAATGGAATTATATGTGGAAAGTCAATACCACAGAGGTCGTCCGTATGTCGGAGAGTATCAGGATGAAGTGACCGGATATTGGTTGAAAGGCGATCAGGAACGCAGCCGCTATTACAATCATTCCACATTCAACGATTTGATAATTTCCGGATTGATCGGTTTGCGTCCGCGTCCCGACAACACGGTGGAAGTAAATCCGTTGATACCTCAAGATAAATGGGATTGGTTCTGTTTGGATAATGTTTCCTATCACGGGAAAAACATCACCATTGTTTGGGACAAAACAGGCGACAAATACAACCGCGGTAAAGGGTTTTACGTATTGGTTAACGGAAAATTAGCCGTAAAAGCCGACAAATTGCAAAAAGTAACGTGCAATCTATAACATTGAAATTATCTGACCGCGTAGCGGTCTTGCCTCTTTAACTCGGGGATTCATCCCCGGGGTCGGAAGCAACAAAGAATCACATATGATGACAAAAAAAACAACGATACTATTTCTCCTTTTCTTAGGATTCGGACTGACGATATCAGCATTCGAACCCGTAACCCTTACGTGTGAATTTCAACAAAATCCGCAAGCAATCGCAACACTTGTACCCCGTTTCGGGTGGCAGTTGAAATCCGATTTGAAAGGTGATAAACAAACGGCCCGGCAAATTACCGTAACTTCGGCCGGTGTTGAAGTTTGGAATTCCGGGAAAATTAAATCCGATCAAAGTCAATTAGTTAAATATTCGGGTAAAAGTTTAAGTAAAGGAAAACGGTATGAATGGACAGTCAAAGTATGGGATTCGAAAGGAAAACCGGCTTCGAGTCAAACTGCATTTTTTCAAACCGAACCTGATTTTTCCACATCCGAAGCACAATGGATCGGAGCGATTACACGCGAAAAAGCGAACTTACCTCTCGGACGTAGGGATTTTCAAGGCCCTTCATTTAAAAAGCCCGAGAATAAAAAGATATTTGACGCTATTGATCCGTTGGCATTGAAAAGCATTAATTTACGTAAAGATTTAGATATAAATAAGCCTGTCGATCGTGCTGTTGTACATGTATCGGGATTGGGACATTATCAACTTTACGTGAACGGAGAGAAAGTGTCGAAAGATATCTTTACACCCGTTTGGAGCGATTACGACAAAACGGTTTATTACAATACCTATCAAATCGATTCTTTGCTGTCAAACGGGAAGAACGCGTTGGGTATTACGTTGGGAAACGGTTTTTACAATGCTGTCGGAAACAGATATCGTAAATTATGGGTTACGTTCGGACCTCCTACATTGTTTTTGGAAATGCATGTTTATTATAAGGACGGAACAAAAGATGTTATTGTATCCGATCAATCCTGGAAATATGATTTGAGTCCGATTACTTTCAACGATATTTACGGAGGAGAAGACTATGACGCACGCTTGGAACAATCCGGATGGAATAAACCGTCGTTTGATGATCGAAACTGGAAACCTGTAGTCGTGCAAACGGCGCCGAAAGGTCTTTTGCGTCCGCAGGAAGTAACGAGTGTTCGTTGCATGAAACAATACGGCGCTGTTTCCATGACAAAAATAGATTCGAGCTATGTGTTGAATATGGGGCAAAATTTGTCGGGATACCCTTCCGTTAAGGTAACCGGGAAAAAAGGACAAACCATTAAATTGACGGTTGGTGAAGTCTTGAATCCGGAAACAGGTCTGGTATCGCAAAAACAAACGGGTAGTCCGCATACTTACAGCTATACATTAAAGGGAGAAGGCATTGAAGAATGGCATCCCGAATTTACCTATTACGGATATCAATATATTCAAGTAGATGGAGCAAATATGTTATCGTCAACCGATGAAAATAAACCGTTGGTTGTTGACATAAAATCCGATTTTATTTACAATTCCGTAAATGAAGTTGGGCACTTCGAATCATCAAACGAAATATTCAACAAAGCACATATTCTGATTAAAAATGCCGTAAAAAGCAATATGCAGTCGGTATTTACCGATTGTCCGCATCGCGAAAAACTGGGTTGGCTTGAAGAGACGCATTTGAACGGCCCCGGATTGCTTTATAATTTCGATTTGACGCAATTCTACCCGAAGATCATGCGAGATATGGCCGATGCGCAAAATGCAGGCGGATTGGTACCTACTATTGTTCCGCAATATGTTGTTTTCGGTGATGATCTGGATATTTTCAAAGATTCTCCGGAATGGGGGATTGCTTGTATACTCGTTCCTGCATTGTACTATCAATATTACGGCGATGACGAATTAATCAAACAATATTTCGGAGTGATGACACGCTATGTCGATCACATGACATCTCGTTCGACGGATAACATTGTTTCTCACGGTCTGGGCGATTGGTATGATTACGGCCAGCATCGGGCAGGATTTTCCAAAAACAGTCCTGTGGAAGTTTCTGCGACGGCTCATTATTATTATGCTGCTTTCAAAGTTTCCGAATTTT
Organism: Bacteroidales bacterium; assembly: GCA_031553395.1. GTDB lineage: Bacteria > Bacteroidota > Bacteroidia > Bacteroidales > WRGA01 > WRGA01. Next base: position 184,760 of record JAVBLR010000006.1, read on the forward strand.
CCCGAATGATCGGCGATAAGCAAGCCGAAAAGAAATACGGCGAATTGGCCGACAACATCAAAAAAGCATACAACAAGAAGTTTTTCGATCAAAATACAAAACAATATGCCAACGGAAGTCAATTCTGTAATGCTGTTTCCATTTTCATGGGATTAGTCGATTCGAATGATAAAGCTGCCGTATTGGAAAATCTTAAAGCAGATATTCGTAATCACGGAAACCGCTTGACAACAGGAGATGTCGGTAATCGTTATTTATTCCAAGCATTGGCATTAAACGGAGAAAACGAATTGATGTATTTGATGCATAACCATGAAGAAGCCCCCGGTTACGGGTTTCAGTTGAAATTCGGAGCAACTACGCTTACCGAACAATGGGATCCGAGAAAAGGCGCTTCATGGAATCATTTCATGATGGGACAAATCGACGAATGGTTTTTCCGTAGTTTGGCAGGAATCGTTCCGTCGTCAAACGGATTCAAGAAATTCATCATTCAGCCGCAAGTGCCGGGTGACTTAACTTGGGTAAAAGCAAACCATAAAACATTATACGGAGATATTACAGTTGATTGGAAAAAAGAAAACGGAATATTTAAAATGGTTGTTGAAGTTCCGGTAAATACTGAAGCGACCGTCATTTTGCCGAACGGAAAACAACAACAAGCGGGATCAGGTAAACACGAGTTTGAAATTAAGAATTAAAGTTGATCTGTTTTAAGAATCAACTCTTAACTCTTAATTCTTAACTCCTAACTAAAAAATATTATGGAATACAGAGAAATAGGTAAAACGGGAATGAAAGTGTCTTCGATCAGTTTCGGAGCATCTTCGTTGGGCGGAGTTTTTCACTCGTTAAAAGAAGCGGAAGGAATCCGAGCCGTTCACACGGCAGTCGATAACGGCATCAATTTTATCGATGTTTCTCCGTATTACGGACATTTGAAAGCCGAAAATGTTTTGGGCAAAGCGTTGAAAGAGATTGACCGAAGCAAGTACTATTTGTCGACAAAAGTCGGTCGTTACGGAAAAGACGACATTAATTATTGGGATTATTCGGCAAAAAAAGCGACCGAGAGCGTTTATGAAAGCATGGAACGGTTGAATGTTGAATCTGTCGATTTGATAAACATTCACGACATTGAATTTGCCGATTTGGATCAAGTTTGCAAAGAAACATTGCCTGCTTTGGTCGAATTGCGAGACAAAGGAGTTGTTAAGCATATCGGAATTACGAATTTAACTTTACGTCATCTCAAATATGTGATTGATCATGTTCCCGAAGGAACGGTTGAAAGCGTTTTGTCGTTTTGCCATTATTGCTTAAACGATGACGCGTTGGTTGATTATTTGGACTATTTCGAATCGAAAAATATCGGAGTCATTAATGCTTCTCCCTTTTCGATGGGATTATTGACCGAGCGTGGTGCTCCCGAATGGCATCCCGCGCCGAAACCGCTGCAAGTTCTTTGCCGAAAGGCTGCCGACTATTGCAAGTCTAAGGGTAAATCAATCGAGCAATTGGCCGTAAAATATTCGACGAACAATCCTCGCATTGCAACAACGTTATTCAGTACCACTCGCCCCGAAGCAGTTCTCAAGAACATTGCTTGGACAGAGGAACCGTTGGATGAACAATTATTAAAAGAAGTACAACAAATATTGGAGCCGCGTTTCCGCGACACATGGTTAAATTCATAATATTGTAGGGGCAGATCATATCTGCCCGGTTCGATACATTACACAAAAAGCACCAAATGAAGATAATCGACGCACATGCCCATCTATGGCTTCGACAAGATACCGAGGTCAACGGGATGAAAATTCAAACATTGGAAGGAGGAAAATCTCTTTTTATGGGAGAAATTCGTCAGATGCTTCCGCCTTTCATCATTGATGGGCGAAATACTGTTGAGATATTCCTTTCCAACATGGATTATGCGCAAGTTTCATCTGCGGTGATAACACAGGAATATATCGACGGATTGCAAAATGATTATCTTTTTGAAGTTGAACGGAAATATCCCGATCGCTTTTTGTGTTGCGCGATGGTTGATTGTCGGAAGCCCGGTTATTTGAAACACGGAAAAGAATTGATCGATCAAGGTTTCAACGCAATGAAAATTCCTGCGCAACGATTGATAATGCCCGATAAAAGGGTCTTTCTGACATGTGACGAGATGATGGATTTATTCAAGTTAATGGAAGAAAACAACATTATTTTTTCCGTTGATTTGGCTGATGGAGATATTCAAGTCAAAGAAATGGAAGAAATTATTTCCGAATGTCCGAAATTGAAAATCGCGATCGGTCATTTCGGGATGGTAACTTGTCCGGGATGGCAGGAGCAAATCAAATTGGCCCGTCACAAGAACGTAATGATCGAATCGGGAGGAATTACTTGGCTTTTCAATGATGAATTTTATCCGTTTACGGGAGCCGTTTGGGCGATCAAGGAAGCCGCATCGCTTGTTGGCATGAATAAGTTGATGTGGGGTTCCGATTATCCGCGAACTATCACGGCAATTACATATCGGATGTCGTATGATTTCGTGTTGAAGTCAAATCTGTTGTCAGACGAAGAAAAAGTTTTGTTTTTGGGTGAGAACGCAAGAACATTTTATGGCTTCGAGAACTTAAAAGAATTACCGTACATTAAAAATATGTCTGAATAAAAAATGAAAAAGAATAACTACACACTTCCGTTGGCGCTTATATTCAGCCTGTTTTTCATTTGGGCGATCAGTGCAAGTCTTTTGCCGACAATGATCCGTCAATTGATGAAAACCTGCGAACTGACGACCTTTGAAGCTTCATTTACCGAAACAGCCTATTGGTTGGCCTATTTCATATTCCCCATTCCGATCGCCATGTTTATGAAGCGATTCAGCTATAAAGCGGGAATTATTGTCGGATTGCTTATCGCGGCTTTTGGAGGATTATTGTTTTTTCCTGCTGCAATGATAAAAGAATATTGGGCGTACCTGACAATCTTTTTCATCATTGCCACCGGTATGTGTTACCTGGAAACGGCAGCCAATCCCTACGTAGCAGTATTGGGAGATCCGAAAACTTCTTCGCGCCGATTGAATCTGGCCCAATCGTTCAACGGTTTGGGAGCCTTTATTTCGGCTATGTTTTTAAGTAAATTGGTATTGAGCGGATATGATTATACGCGTGAAACATTACCTGCCGGTTATCCCGGAGGATGGGAAGGATATATTCAATTCGAAACGGATGCCATGAAGTTACCGTATCTTATTTTGGCCGTCCTGTTGATTTTGATCGCACTCGTTTTCATATTTACGCATTTGCCGAAAATTAAGGAAGGAGATCATGTTGAAGGTGATACCAAAGGCGAAAAACTGATTGACTTTAAAGTTTTGAAGCGTTCTCATTTACGCAAAGGAGTCATTGCTCAATTTTTTTATAACGGAGGACAAACAGCCATCTTCAGTTTATTTTTGGTTTATACGTGTAAATACATGGAAATGCCCGAATCGACCGCGACGACTTTCAACGGGATATTCATGCTCGCGTTCCTCTTAGGTCGATGGATCGGAACGTTCCTGATGAAAAAATACAACCCGCAAGACATGCTTGTTTTTTACGCTATTGCTTGTGTCGTTTTGTGCGGAGTAGTAGTCGCGTTTGGCGGTTGGATCGGCGTATACGCGTTCATCGGCATCGGATTTTTCATGTCTATCATGTATCCGACACAGTTTTCGTTGGCCCTTAAAGATCTGGGTAAAGATACGAAAAGCGGATCGGCATTTTTGGTTATGGCTATCGTTGCCAATGCTTGTATCCCGCAATTAACAGCATATATTATGCATCATAATGAACACATTTATCAAATCGCTTATATCATTCCGTTGATTTGTTTCATTTATTGCGCTTACTACGGAAAGAAAGGATATAAGGTCATTAATTAAGTTAAGAGTTAAAAGTTAAGAATTAAGAGTTATAAATACAGCTATTGTATGCTGAGAGGCAATAGTATAGTGTAATATTGATAAATCCCCCGACTGCGTAGCAGTCAAGCCTTTTTAACTTGGGGATTTATCCCCAAAGTAGTAACCCTGTAAAATCGAATCAACAAACGAACAAGACATAATGAAAGCAATTCAAATTATTCAACCCGGAGAAATGAAGGTTGTTGAAATCGAAAAACCGGAAATAAAATCCGACGAAGTTCTCGTCAGAATAAAATATGTCGGATTTTGCGGATCTGATTTAAATACATACGCCGGCAAAAATCCGATGGTAAAATTGCCCGTTATTCCCGGACATGAAATCGGAGCTGTGATAGAATATGTTGGAAAGGATGTACCCTCGCACTTGAAAGCGGGTATGTCATGTACGGTAAATCCTTACACTGCTTGCGGAAGTTGTTCTTCGTGTCGCAACGGTCGACCGAATGCCTGTCGGTTTAATCAGACATTCGGTGTTCAACGAGACGGTGCGATGTGTGAATACATTGCTGTTCCTTGGAATAAAATCATTGCCGATAAGGAAATTACACCGAAAGATTTTGCATTGGTAGAGCCGATGAGCGTAGGATTTCATGCCGTTGCGAGAGCGGAAGTGACGGATCTGGATACCGTTATGGTAATCGGTTGCGGCATGATCGGAGTGGGGGCCATTGTAAGGGCTGCATTGAGAGGAGCCAAAGTGATTGCCGTTGATGTGGATGTAAATAAGTTGGCACTTGCAAAATGTTTGGGAGCTGCACATACAATCAACTCCATGACTGAAAATGTACATGAACGTCTCATGTCCATGACCGATGATTTCGGTCCCGATGTCGTTATTGAAGCAGTCGGAGCACCGATCACGTATCAAACGGCCATCAACGAAGTTGCTTTTACGGGAAGAGTTGTATGCATAGGTTATGCGAAAACCGATATTGCATTCGAAACCAAGAACTTCGTGCAAAAAGAGATGGATATCCGAGGATCACGTAATGCCATGCCGGAAGATTTTCGTGCCGTAATGAAGTATATGAAGCGCGGCATTTGTCCGACGGAAGAACTTATCAGCGGTGTGTATAAACCGGAACAGGCAGAAGGTGCCATGAAACGTTGGATGGCGGAACCGGGAAAAGTTTTCAGAATTTTAATTGAATTCTAATTATAGTATAGACGCAAGAACTAAGAATCAAGAACCAAGACTGAAGAAGAAAAGAGCAGACTTTGAAAGACAAGAGTCGAAAGTTTTACTATCTTTTGTCTGAATTTGAAAATATAAAGTCAAGATGACCTCTAATTTGATTAGTTATTTGTTTTACAGATAATTATACTCTTGAATCTTAAGCCTTGAATCTATATAAGAAGCAAGGTAATCGTAAAACATTATAGATTTAAACAATGACAAAAAATATCATAGCAAGTATATTCATTTTATTATTGTCGGTATCCCTTGTTAAAGCGGAAACAATCGACATTACGAAATTCGGAGGAAAACCCGACAGTAAAACGTCCAATACGACTGTCATCAAAAAAGCAATCGATAAACTTTCGGCACAAGGAGGCGGCACGTTGTATTTTCCTGCCGGAACATACCTCACGGGACCGATTGTGTTGAAAAGCAATATAACCATTGACATCGAATCCGGAGCAACACTGCTTTTCTCCGATGATTTTTCGGAGTATACGCCGTTTGTCGAAATGCGCTACGAAGGAGTAGTCATGAAAAGTTTTTGTCCGTTTTTCTATGCGTATGAACAAGAAAATATTACCATTAAAGGACAAGGAAAAATAGACGGAAACGGAAAACGTTGGTGGTATGCCACTTTCTCGATTGAAGGAGCTCACAAAGATGATGCATTCAGGAAAGAAATAGAGAAATATCAACAAATGTGGGAAAAGGAGAATTCTGGATTTCAAGTAGAAGAACAATCGGATTGGAAGCGTACACTCGGAAAGAAATTCTTTCGCCCTCCGTTCATTCAACCATATAAATGTAAAAACTTCAAAGTGGAAGGTATTACGATTGTTAATTCTCCGTTTTGGACGGTCAATCCCGAATTTTGCGAGAATGTAACGATTCACGGCATTACCATAAATAATCCCGATGCTCCGAATACGGACGGTATCAATCCCGAATCTTGCAAAAACGTACATATTTCCGATTGCCACATTTCCGTAGGTGATGATTGTATTACCTTGAAATCGGGCCGCGATTTGCAAGGACGTCAATACGGTGTACCTTGCGAAAACATAACCATTACCAATTGCACGATGCTTTCGGGACACGGAGGCGTTGTTATCGGCAGTGAAATGTCGGGTGATGTTCGTAAAGTAACCATTTCCAATTGCGTATTTGACGGAACGGATCGAGGTATTCGTATTAAAGCTGCACGAGGAAGAGGCGGAATCGTTGAGGAAATTCGCGTGAGCAATATCGTTATGAAAAATATCGAGAAAGAGGCTATCGTTCTGAATCTTTTTTATGCCAATGTGCCGGCGGAACCGGTATCCGAGCGCACTCCCATATTTCGTAACATTCATATCTCGGATCTGACAGGGTCCGAAGTTAATGCAGCTTGCGTGATCAAAGGAATTGAAGAAATGCCTGTTGAAAATATTTCTTTTTCCGGTATTAATATCGATGCTAAAACCGGTTTCGATATTGATAAAGCGCACAATATCTCAATATCCGATGTGTATGTGAATACCGAAATCGGAGCACCGTTTAAAATTTCCGATACACAAGAAATGCGGATAAATAATGTATTTACGACAAAGCCGATTGCCGATAAGTCACTTATTGAAATGAATAACGTACAAAATGTGTTTATTACAGGATGTTTTCCAGTAAGCGGCAGCGCGGCGTTTTTAAAGCTGAACGGAGCGGATACGAATAATATCATATTGATGAATAATTATACGGAAAGATTGACTACTCCGATCATAAAGGGCACAGAGGTGAAAAATGAAGCAGTGATAATTCAAGAATAAGAGAATATATCGGAAGTTAATCGGAAGGTACCTGAAGTTGCAAATACTTCGATATATTCCGATTAACTTCCGGTGCATTCCGATAACTTCTTTTTAAAAGTTAACATAACACTAATATATATACGAATGAACAAAAAATATGCGGGAGTAGTTGTTCCGATGATTACTCCTTTAACAAAGGAACGCAAGATCGACGTTAATGCCGTTGAGAGAATAATGAAATTATTTGCCGAGAACAATATTTCTCCGTTAGTTCTCGGAACAACGGGAGAATCGTCTTCCGTCGGAAAAGCTGAAAGTCTTGTTTTCGTGGAGGCTGCGGTTAAATACAAAGGTGCCGGTCAAACTATTTACGCAGGGTTGGTTGGCAATAACGAAGAAGAGCTTTTCGAGCGTGCGGAATTGTATGCAAAGGCCGGAGCTGATGTTGTGGTTGCTACATTACCTGCGTATTATATTTTAACTCCCGAACAAATGGAAGGCTTTTATACACGATTGGCAGATAAAAGTTCTTGCCCGATTATGATGTATAATATCAAAGCGACTACGCAAATGACTATTCCGCTTGATGTTGTGAACAGACTGAGCAAGCATTCGAATATTGCGGGACTAAAAGATTCCGAGCGGGATTTTGATCGGATGATGACATGCATCGAGACATATAAAAACAATCCGGATTTTTCTTACTTCTGCGGATGGGGAGCACAAGGTTTCAACAGCTTGAGAATGGGTGCCGACGGAATAGTGCCGAGCACGGGAAATATTGCTCCGGAAATGTATAAAGCCCTGTATGACGCATACAAAAAAGGAGATAATATCTCCGCCGAAAAATACCAGGAACAAACCGATAAAGTAGCAGTTGTATATCAAAAAGACAGAACACTCGGAGAATCGTTGGCTGCATTGAAAGTATTGATGACGACAAAAAATATTTGTCAAGCCTATATGATGCCGCCGCTTTCGGAATTATCGTCCGAGCAAGAAGAAATTGTGAAAAAGAATTTTTCAACCTTAACCATCTGATACCTTAATTTATGCAGAACAACTTACATTGGATCGATTATTTGATTGTTATCATAACCGTCCTGTCTACCATTGGCATCGGAGCTTATTTTGCCCGAGGACAGAAAAGTTCCGATAAATATTTTGCGGGAGGAAAGAATTTCCCTTCATGGGTAATCGGTATTTCTATTTTTGCAACATTAATCAGTAGTGTAACATTTTTAGCTTATCCCGCTGCTGCCTATAAATCCAATTGGATTTTATTGGTACAAGGCTTAATGGTTCCGATTGTACTTGTCGGAATGATTTGGTTTATTGTGCCACTTTTCCGTAAAGTGATACGTCTCAGTACATATGAGTATTTTGAAAGAAGATTCGGTTTCTTGGCAAGAATGTACAGTTCCATTGCCTTTACGCTTACGCATTTTTCGAAAATGGGAACGGTGTTATACCTTTTAGCGTTAGCTATGAACGCCGTTGCCGGGTTTGATGTATCCGGAATTATTATCGTTTTGGGAATCTCTATTGTGATTTTGACGCTGTTGGGAGGAATCGAAGCCGTTATATGGATGGACGTTATTCAAGGATTCTTATTGATCGGAGGAGGATTGTTATGTTTCGGAATTCTCTTGTTTGCTCCTGAAGGAGGCCCAAGCGTTGTTATTGAAAAAGCATTTGAATGGGATAAAGTAGGTTTCGGTCCTTACGATATTGATTTTACGAAGTTGACATTCATTGTCATGGTATTTAACGGGATTTTCTATGCCGTGCAAAAATACGGAACGGATCAAACGATCGTACAACGTTATTTGACGGCAAAAGACGATAAGGGTGCAAAAAAAGCGGCTTATATCGGTGTTTTTATGAGTGTGCCCGTATGGACATTGTTCATGTGTATAGGAACGGCATTGTATGTATTTTATCATCTTCCGTCAAGTCCCGCGCTTCCCGAAGGGATTATCACCGATGAAGTATTTCCGTATTTCATCAAAACGGAATTACCGGTTGGAGTTATCGGATTGGTATTGGCTGCGCTTATCTCTGCCGCCATATCAAGTTTGGATGCCGATATGAACAGTTTAGCCGCGGTTGGAGTACAGGATTACTATCAACGTTTTAAGCCTAATTGCACAGATAAGCAAAAATTGAGGATGGGACGTATTTTGGTTGTGGTTGCCGGTTTGGGTTGCATCGGAGTTGCCTTGCTGTATAATTATTGGGGTGGAGAAGGCGTACTCGGAATTATATTTGAATTATATGCCATTTTCTCGGCCGGTATCGTAGGTATCTTTTTGTTGGGATTGTTCAGCAAAAGAGCAAACAGGCAAGGGCTTTATGTCGGATTGGCAGCATGTATCCTGTTTACGGCTTATGCGTTATTGACATCTACCAAAATAGAGATCGGCGGAAACGAACGTTTTATACTGGATTTTGGAAAATACAATTTCCCGCATCATAAGTACATGTTGGGTGTGTACAGTCATGTCATCGTTCTTGTGGTCGGCTATTTGGCAAGTTTCTTCTTTAAAAAAGATGAAAACTTAGATGAGAACCTGACTGTATACGGTTATTTAAAACAATTGAAGGAAAGCAAGACAAAATAAAAGTAATATGTGAAAAGTAAAAAAATAAAAAGTAATGGCATGAGTATGTCCCGAAAATAGTATAAGTTATTTTAATGATGTACTTAATCTTTTACTTTTTACCTTTTACTTTTTACTTTAAAACAGATTATTATGAATGGAATAATACTATATCAACCCGAAAAAATCGTTTTCGGGCCGGAAACCGTTAAACAATTACCGTCGGATTGTAAAGAAGCCGGATATAAAAACGTGCTGTTTGTTACGGCAGTGCCTCTTCAAAAAACGGTAGATGAATTATCGGCTGCATTAAAAGAGTCGGGTATCGATACTCAATCGTTGACGTATTCATTCGGAGAGCCTACGATTGATTATTTCGAAGAATTGTTGAAGTCGACCAAAGCGTATGGCCCGGATTGTATCGTCGGAATCGGTGGAGGAAGTGTGCTTGATACGGCAAAATTATTGGCAGCGATGGCTGATAAGAATGAAAGTGTACGCCGGTTTTTTGGAAAAAATCTGCTGCCCGAGCGAAACATCAAACTTATTTGCATACCTACTACGTCGGGAACAGGTAGTGAAGTGTCACCCAATGCCATTCTTTTAGACGAAAAAACAAACGAAAAAATAGGAACGATCAGTCCGTTTCTTATACCGGATGCTTGTTATATTGATCCTTGTCTTACAGTGGGCTTGCCGCCTTCCATTACTGCCGAAACGGCAATGGATGCATTGTCTCATTGTATCGAGGCATATACGAACAAATTCAGTCACCCGATCGTTGATAATTATGCATTGGCAGGTATTCGTTTTATTACGGCAAATTTGGAAGCTGCATATAAAGACGGAAGCAATTTGGATGCTCGCGCGGCATTATCGCTGGGCAGCATGTATGGAGGTTTGTGTTTGGGGCCGGTTAACACTGCTGCGGTTCATGCATTGTCATACGGATTGGGAGGAAAATACCATGTTGCTCACGGATTGGCAAATGCCATGTTATTGCCGGGTGTCATGAAATTCAATTTGGAATCCGATATCGAGAAATATAGACAAATAGCATTGGCTGCAGGAATAAAAGACGGATCTTCTCCCGAAGAAACAGCTCGGAAAGGAATTGAGCGGATTGCCGAGATTGCCGTAAATTGCGGTATCCCTCAAACACTATCGGCCATAAACGTATGTAAAGACGATGTCGAAGAATTATCCGATTTGGCAATGAATGTTACTCGTTTGCTGACCAATAATCCGCGTGAAGTAAAAAGAGAAGACGCGATAAATATTTTCAGTTCAATGTTCTAACACAAAGTTAAGAGTTAAGAATTAAGAGTTAAGAGTTATGCGAAACTCGGTTAAAACTCTTAACTCTTAACTCTTAACTCTTAACTCTTATAATTATGTCTCCGATAATCGGAATAACAATGGGGGATCCTGCCGGGATAGGGCCCGAAATAATCGTAAAATCGTTAAGTAATCCGAATATTTACGAAACATGCAGACCGGTAGTTTTTGCAGATGCGAAAGTGATGGAAAAAGCATTGCTTATTTGCAAAAGCAATTTGAAAATACATTCGATAGGAAAGGTTTCGGAAGCTCTTTTTCAATTCGGAACAATTGATGTATATGACTTGGATAATGTCGATGTTGCGACATTGGAATACGGAAAAGTATCCGCTGCCGCGGGAAATGCCGCGTTTGAGTCTATTCGAAAAGTCATAGAACTTGCCATGTCAAAAGAAATAGATGCAACGGTAACGGCGCCGATCAATAAAGAATCGTTGAATTTGGCCGGACATCATTTTTCGGGACATACCGAGATTTATGCACATTTTACGGATACACAAAAGTATGCCATGTTGCTGGCTGACGATTCCTTGCGTGTCATTCACGTAACAACACATGTTCCGTTGCGTAAAGCATGCGATATCATATCGAAAGAGAGAATCGTGGATGTTATCAAGTTATTGGATGCCGCGTGCAAGCAATTCGGAATTGCTCGTCCGAAAATCGGAGTGGCCGGATTGAATCCCCATGCCGGAGACGGCGGATTGTTCGGTGATGAAGATGCGTTGAAAATTCTACCGGCTGTAGAAGAAGCAAAGATACTCGGCTATGATGTCGAAGGGCCGGTTCCCGCGGATACATTGTTTTCCAAAGCCGTTCAAGGAAAGTATGACGGTTGTGTTGCGATGTATCACGATCAGGGGCATATTCCCTTTAAACTCATGGGATTTAAATGGAACAACGAAACACAATCGATGGATAGCGTGAAAGGAGTGAATATTACTTTAGGTTTACCTATCATTCGTACGTCGGTTGATCATGGTACTGCATTTGAAATTGCAGGCAAAGGGATTGCCAGTGAAGACGCTCTGACAATTGCCGTTGAATATGCCGTAAAAATGGCGGGAAATTCATAAACCGGTTGAAATTTTTTATCTTTGTGCCATAAATGTTGTAGAGAAATGATTACTGTTATTGCAGATGATATTACGGGTGCTGCCGAAATCGCCGGTGTATGTTTACGCTACGGATTGTCGGTGACGTTGGATTTCGATTTATCGCACGTGCCCAAAACAGATGTGTGGGTAATTGCCACAAATACTCGTTCGTTGAAAGAGCCTGAAGCAATCGAAGAAACTTGGGAAATCGCTCGTATTTTGCAATCAAAAAAAATCACCAATATCTTTAAGAAAATAGACTCTGTGTTGCGGGGGCATATCATTGCGGAAATCAAAGCATTGTTGGAGTTTATACCCAAAAACAGAGTACTTATATTGCCGGCGAATCCCGAAATGGGCAGAACGATCGATCATGGCAGGTACTATATTAACGGAGAGATGTTGAGTAGGACATCGTTCGCCGATGATCCCGATTTTCCCGCACGTTTTTCTGCGGTTGATAAAATATTGAATACGACACCGGAAGATTCCTCGTTGTTTTTGACTCCGGATCTTACCGCGATGGGAGATTATAAAGATTATGCCGGTCAACTGACGAAAGGTATTCTTCCCGCAGGTGGTTCCGTCTTTTTTGAAGCTGTGTTGAATGCTGTATATCCGGATAAGTCGCCGCATGTGAATCCGATTACCGGAGTACCGCGTGCCAAGAGCAAATTATTGATGGTTTGCGGAAGCTCGCACGAAAACAGCAAAAAGTTTGTGGAAAAAGCAGGCGTAAAAGCTTTCAGCGTTTTTGAGATTCCTTTTCAGCTGTTGGCTGACGGACATGATTCAGTTTTAATGGAAAATTGGGTTTCCGAAATCGTGGCAGCGGTTGAAAGTAAGAAGCGGGTTATTTTGACTACGAACAAAACCCGAATACTTCCCGAAGTGTCGGAAGAAATTAAATCATTGATGACGACTGCCGTAAAAAAAGTATTTCAAAAAACGGATATAGAAGAGCTTTATATTGAAGGAGGAGCTACGACTTATTCTATTATCAAAGAACTGAATTTTTCTTCGCTTATTCCCGTGAAAGAATACTCCAGAGGTGTAGTTCGAATGCAAGTATCTTCAAAGAAGAATCTCTTCATTTCCATTAAACCGGGCAGTTATGAATGGCCGAATAAGTTGTTCGGATTAATGAAATAGAGGTTTGATTTTATATCTTAATTGATTGCAAAGAATGAAAGAGAAATACTTGGATGTATTTGCAAAATTCATTATATTAATATTGATGCAAAATTTAAAGAATTCTGTATCAATATTTTTCATTAAAACAATAAATTATGAGTGAAATTTCAGATTGTCCAATATGCAAAATGGATAATACTTATTTTGATGGGTCGTTAAATGTTTGTCCTGATTGTGGACACGAATGGGTAGAAGGTGAAGAGCAAGAGGGGCTGGACGAAAACCAGGCAAAAGATAGCAACGGAAATATATTAGGAGATGGTGATTCGGTTACTGTTATCAAAGATCTTCCGGTAAGAGGTTCTTCGATGGTGATTAAACAAGGAACAAAGGTAAAAAGTATTCGCCTGACAGAAAATCCCGATGAAGTGGATTGTAGAATAGATGGCAGTGGCATCGTTTTGAAAACATGCTTTTTGAAAAAGTCATAATTGATACGAAAAGTTTAAAATATAAATCGAATCCTATTCTTTTATTTCTTTTCCCAAATATGAATGATTTCACCAAATACATATTTGCGGTATTCGCGTGGGTCTTTATACATTTCGTTTACATATTCTTTGGCTTCCTGAGAGCAGAAATCATCGGGGTTTGGAGTAGTGATTTGGGTTAATTTACATTCGATGACTAATTTTGCCTCTTCAAAAGTTATATTACCGGAAGGGGTTTGAATACCGGTCAATTCAACTTCTTTCATTTTTTTACTGTCTCTTCCCGATTTACTTCCCAAAAAGAGGACTTGCTTCTTGTATTCATCCGGAAAGTAAGATAGCGTATACGTTTGTTGTTTCAGCATCAGTTCGAGTGTATAACGGGTAGATTGAAGAATACACCAAGTGACTGGTTTCTTAAAAAGTACCCCAAAACCACCTCCACTGGCTGTCATGGAATTATAGCAGTCTTTTTTGCCGGCAGTAATAACTGGAAAAACTTTTCCGGCTAATGTAAATACATTATCGGAAATTTCTTCAGGGGAAACTTGTTTAAATAATTGGTCAAGATTGGTTGATGCCGAATGTTGTTTCATTACTTTGACATTTATATAATTTATGCTACAAACATAATTATAAAATTGGCAAGCATATTTAAAGGATGATTTTTAATCTGTATTTTTGTAAGAACTTATAAAAATTGCAGTAAAAATGGAAACACAATTATTGAAAGACCAAGAGATATTTCCATCGGAAGAGGTCTTGAAAAATGCGCTTGGTGTTATTTATTCTGTGTACGAATCATTGATGAAAACCATTACAGGTACAGAATATGAATTAACAGCCGAATGGAATTACTACAAAGATGGCAAATCGTGGTTATGTAAAGTAATTTATAAGAAGAAAACTACTTTTTGGCTATCGGTGTGGGAAGGCTATTTTCAAACTGGATTTTATTTTACCGAAAAACATTTGGAAGGAATTGCGGCGTTAGATATTAATAAGAAAATTAAAGAAGATTTCTGTCAGGCAAAACCTATCGGGAAACTGATTCCGATGATTTTCAGGATTTCTCAAAAAGAACAATTGGGCGACTTGTTGAAAGTAATTGAATTTAAGAAAAAATTGAAGTAAAAAATGAAAATTGACCATATAGCTATTTAGACAAACGATTTGGAACGTTCCCGTCGTTTTTATGAAACATATTTCAACGGAAAAAGCAACGAAAAGTACATTAACGAAAAAAAGGGATTTGCTTCTTATTTCGTAAAATTTGATAGTGGTGCATCTTTGGAAATTATGCAACGGAACGATATCACCGAATGTACAGAAAATAAGGAATTAATCGGATTGGCTCATTTTGCTTTTAGCATTGGCTCGAAAGAAAAAGTGAACGAAATGATTGAAATTTTTCGGAAGAATGGTTGCCAAATTCTTGGTGAACCGCGACTGACAGGCGATGGATTTTATGAGGGTGTTGTGGCTGACCCCGATGGAAATAAAATTGAAATTGTTGCATAAATGCCAATAACAACGATATCAAAATTTGAATATCCCGAACTTATGCAGGTTTGGGAAGCATCTGTAAGAGCAACGCATCATTTTCTGAAAGAAGAAGATATTTTGTTTTTCCGGAAAGTAATTCCCAAACAATACCTTGATGCTGTTCGTTTGTATGCCGTTCGCGATGCCGGAAATTCAATTCTTGGATTTTTAGGTGTTTCGGATGATACTATTGAAATGTTATTTATTCATCCCGATACTCGAGGTAAAGGGCTTGGTTCTGAATTACTTGAGTATGCCGTGAATGAATTGCATTTATCTAAAGTTGATGTGAATGAACAAAATGAACAGGCCGTTGGATTTTATCTTTATAAAGGATTTTCTGTTGTTGGTCGTTCGGAATTGGACGGAACAGGAAAACCGTATCCATTATTGCATTTGGATATTAAATGAAAATAACAGAAAACAGTTGGGTAGTACAGAAATATGATTTAGATTTTAGTTTTGCAAATACTTTAATAGAGTAATGAGTTATGACTAAGAAAGATGCTGTCAAAATCTTTGAAGACAAGAAAGTTCGTTCTGTATGGGATGCTGATGCAGAAAAGTGGTACATTTCCATTGTGGATGTTATAGAAGTACTAACAGAAAGCCCCAATCCAAGAAAATATTGGAGTGTGCTGAAAACAAGGCTTAAAAAGGAAGGTAGTCAGTTGGCTACAATTTGTAGCCAACTGAAATTGCAATCATCTGACGGTAAGTTTTACAAGACCGATGTAGCTGATGTTGAGCAACTTTTCCGTCTAATTCAATCTATTCCTTCGCCAAAAGCTGAGCCATTCAAAATGTGGTTAGCCGAAATTGCCCGTGAACGGTTAGCCGAAATCGATGATCCTGAATTGGGTATCGAACGGCTTATGGAATATTATCATCGAAAAGGTTATTCGGAAAGTTGGATTAATCAACGCCTTAAATCCATTGAAGTGCGCAAGGAACTGACCGATGAATGGGAGCGCCGGGGCGTAAAGAGAGGACAGGAATTTGCTTCGCTGACCGATATTATTACCGTAAGTTGGGCAGGTATGACCACCAAACAATATAAGAAATATAAAGGCTTGAAAACCGAGAGTTTACGCGATAATATGACGAATCTGGAATTGGTGTTAAATATGCTTGCCGAGGCATCAACCACCGAAATCTCAAAAGGAAAGAAACCACGCACTATTGTTGAAAATGCCAAGGTAGCCCAACAAGGAGGCTCGGTAGCCGCTGCTGCACGTGAAAAACTGGAATTGGAATCAGGCAAAAAAGTAGTTTCAAAACTGAATGCTAAGAACCTGAAATCAATTGAAGGAAAAGAGGATGTTATAAATGATTGATATGAATACAATTATTGAACAAATCCGTCAGGAATTGAAAGACAATGTTGATGAAAAAACACAACGCACGGCACAGAATTTCTTTAAAGAAGAACTCAAGGCATATGGTGTAAAAATACCGACAGTCAACAAAATAAGTAAGACGTTTTTTAAAGAAATTAAAGATAAATCCAAAGCGGATATTTTCGGATTATGTGAAAAACTTTGGCAATCGGGCAATTTTGAAGAATCAATTATAGCTTGCAACTGGTCGTACGCATTGTGCAAACAATATGAACCAGTTGATTTTAAAATATTCGAACGTTGGGTACAGAATTATGTAAACAATTGGGCTTCGTGCGATACACTGTGTAACCACACCATCGGCGACTTTGTTGAAATGTATCCCGAATTTATTTCCTGCTTAAAAGAATGGGCAAAATCGGATAATCGTTGGACACGTCGTGCGGCTGCCGTTACGCTGATTATTCCCGCTCGTAAAGGATTATTTCTGAATGATATTTTTCAAATAGCCACAACTTTACTTCACGATAAAGACGATTTGGTGCAAAAAGGTTATGGTTGGATGTTGAAAGCTGCCAGCGAAGCACATCAGAAAGAAGTCTTTGATTTTGTAATAAAACATAAAGCCATTATGCCTCGCACAGCATTGCGTTATGCTATTGAGAAAATGCCGCTGGAAATGAAGGTCGAGGCGATGAAGAAATAGTCATCCAAAATTTATCCCTGCTTTCCGTGCTTGTGAATGTTGGAATTGACGTTTGATATTATACAGTAGTCCATCTTTTATAAATTTTGCCCCTGTTTGTTTGAACCAAAACGAAACGTTATTTTCTACACATACATCGTGCAATTCCATTACCCAGTCGAAATTACAGGAACGGACATTGTACCCTGATTCGCCACCTACAACTACTTGCTCCACCCACGAACCGATAGAGTAGGGGCGCAAGTCAACCCGTTCCAACAGCGGTTCACAAATAATAATTTTATGCTTAATGGGAGCTGCTTTGTAAATTGGCAAACGATAATTGGCGCGGTCTTGATTTTCAATAGTGCAACAAATCGTTACATTATTGTAGCCATCGCCCCAATCGTCGGGCAATGATTGATGAAAGCGGTCAATGCGTTTGGTAATTATCATGAACCGTAAATCGCTGCGAAGGCGTATTATTTCCCATGCTTCGGCACGCCATTCATCAGCATCTTCCACGAAAAAATCTGAAGTAAAACAAGTATAAACCAATGTTCCGGAAGGTATTTTGTATTCGCCGTTTCGTTTCTTTTGAACAGGCAAGTCGAAGTTTTTTGTCTTCGCCACAATCGTACTGTCAATGTTGCGCTTTGCATCGCCACGGTACACATAGCAATGTTGGCAACCTGCGCTTAGCTTATGACAGCCATGCCACAGGTTCCACATCTTCGATTTCGATTCAATGGCGTTTTTAGGCATTATATCCTTTTAACTGGTATTTTTCTTTCAAGATTTGCCTTTTTTCATTATCCAACGATTTGAGATAACTTTTCCAACCGGGACAGAAGTTTATATGCCAACGCCAAAATCTTCCTATCAATGATTTTGGCGTTTTGTCGTACTTTGCTCGTATCGAGCAGTTTTCGCAATTATGTTGTTTCATAACCTGTACCTTTCATTTTGTAACAAAGATACAATTATCATTTTATGGTGCAAACGAGAAAATAATGAACCAATGTGCCGATATGCCAATGTGTCAATGAAGATAGCATTCATGCTAATTGGCACATTGGCATATTAGATAATTGGCACATTCGTATCGGTATAATTTTGGAGTTTGTCTTTATCATTTTACTCCACACCTCCTCCTAAAGCCCGGTATAATTTTACAGTACATTGCAGTTGTTCCAAGCGATCGTTTACCTGATTAAGCCGTGCAGATAATAAATTTTGCTCTGCAGTAAGTACCTCTGTGTAATTAGCATCTCCGGCTTTCAACAATTCCCGGGTAAAATAAACCGAATTTTCACAGGCTTCTATTTGTTTTTCCCGGGTATGATTCTTTTTTTGTGAAGATTCGAATGAGAATAAAATATCCGTTACTTCTTGCCCTGCGGATAAAACAGTTTGTTCGAATGTTAACAAAGCCTCTTGTTGTTGCGCTTTGGCAATTTTTAGGTTTCCGGTCAGTTGCTTTTTAGCGAAAAGAGGTTGTGTTAATCCACCTATGATGCTGGCAAATATATTTTCCGGTTTAAAGAAGTTGGATAATGCATTGGCTCCATAACCGATTGTTCCTGAACTGAGAACGATGGATGGATAAAAACTGGCTTGAGCAGCATTGGTCAATTCAAATGCCGAACGGAATGATAATTCGGCTTGTTGCACATCCGGACGTTTGGCCAATAGTTGTGTAGGCACACCGTATTCAAGTTGATTCGGATATTGTTGATTATTTATCGAAGAACGGGTTACTTGTCCCGGTTTGCGTCCGAGCATAGTGCATATCGAATTCTCTAATTGCCGGATTTGACTTTCCAAGTCCGGAATGCTTGCTTGTGTGCTGTACAGTAGTGATTTGCTTTGTTCTACTCCTGCGCCATTTTGTAATCCAGATTCTTTCAACGCGATCATCGTTTCAACATTTTCTTCCAACAGTGTGACTGTTTTTTTTGTAATCGCCAATTTCTCATCCAATGCCAATAATGAATAATACGATGTGGAGATATTGGCTATCAGCGATGTTTGAATCAAATTCTTATATGCATGGCTATTTAAAAACTGAGCGTATTTCGCTCTGGATTGTCTGTTTAGTTTTCCCCAGATATCCAATTCCCAACTGGCAGATATTCCGAGCGAGTAATTGGTCGACTGATAACCTAATACATCCTTTCCACGACTTCCATCACTATATCTGGATTGATTTACCTGTCCTGTCAATGCAATATCGGGAAAATAAGCAGCTTTTGCCATACTCAGATTTGCTTCAGCCTGTTGAATGCGCGTGTAAGCGATTTGCAAATCATAATTATTCTTTATCCCTTCATCTATCAGGCTTACCAAAATTGCATCTGAAAAATATTGCTTCCACGGAATATCTGCAACTGTAGTTGTATCGCTTGAAGTCATTTCACCATATAAATTTTTGGTATCAACTTCCGGCGTTTTATATTGATTTACTGTCTGACAGGAAGTGAATCCTGCCAAGACAATAAATCCTATTATTATATATTTATATTGTTTCATACATTGATTTTTTAGAACAAAGATTTTAGACAAAAGAAGAAAGAGAAAGACTTTTCAGACATTAATCTTATCATCTCATGATCTTCTCTTTCTTCTTTTGTCTTGGTTCTTTTTTCTATTTATTATTTTCTTTCGTTATAAATTCATCGTTTGAATTAATCATTCCCGATTTACTGAATTTATCCTGTATCGATTGAAATATTATATAAAGCGATGGAATTACCAATACTCCAATAAGCGTACCGATAAGCATACCTCCAATGGCACTGATTCCAATCGAACGGTTTCCGATTGCTCCTGCACCCGAGGCAATTGCCAAAGGCAACAAACCGAAGATAAATGCGAAGGATGTCATCAGGATAGGGCGGAAACGAGCCACTGCTCCGTTTACTGCGGCTTCGACCACACTCATTCCTTGCTTACGGCGTTGTATTGCATATTCAACTATCAGAATAGCATTCTTCGCCAACAATCCTATGAGCATAATCATTGCAATCTGCACATAAATATTATTGGTAATTCCTTGACCTAACCCAATTGTTGCAAGGAAAATCATTACACCTGCTAATCCGACCGGCAAGGAGAAGATAACCGCTAACGGCAAAATATAACTTTCGTATAAAGCGGCCAATAACAAGTAAACGAATATCAGACAAAGTCCGAATATCAAAACAGTCTGACTGCTACTTTCTGCTTCTTCTCTAGTCATTCCGGAAAATTCATAACTATAACCGGCCGGCAATACTTGGTCTTTTACTTCTTCCATCGCTTTAATAACATCGCCCGAACTATATCCTTCATAATAATTCGGAATAATCGTTAAATCCATAGATGAATACAGGTTAAAACGAGTACGGGTTTCAGGTCCTGTAATGTCAGATATAGTTAAAAACTGAGTAACCGGAGCCATTTCTCCACTTGCCGTCTTTACAAATATTCCGTCTAAGTCATCTAATTTGGAGCGATATTCCGGAGCAGCTTGTACCATTACCCGGTATTGTTTTCCGTACAAATTGAAATTCGATATATACTGGCTTCCTATATATGCCTGCAACGTACCCATGACATCATTCAGCGTAATTCCCGCATCTTTGATATTAGCCATATTGACTTCCAATTGTTTTTGAGGAAAATTCGGATTGAATGTAGTCATAGCCATCATTACTTCTTTCCGTTGTTTCATTTTATCAAGGAAGTCGTTGGTGACATTAAAGAATTTGTAAATATCTCCGCCGGTGCGGTCCTGTAAACTGGCGGATACTCCATTGCTTAATCCAAATCCCATAATGGTTGGAGTACCGAAAAACATGAACGTAGCATTGTTTATCGACTTGGTTTTTTCCGTCATAATTGCAGCCACCTCATTAGCCGTAATTTTACGTTCGTCCCACGGTTTCATTTTTATCATCATAGAACCATACGAACTTCCCATACCACTCATAAAGCTTAATCCGGTAAGACTACCTACATGATTAATTTCCGGTATTTCATTCGTTATCTTGATAACCGCTTGTACAATAGAATCGGTTCTTTCCATCGATGAACCGGGAGGTAATGTTATCATTCCCATAACACCCCCGCTATCTTCCTGCGGAACAAATCCGGTAGGTACTATTTTCATCAAACCGAATAAAATACCGGTTGCAACCACAATAATTGCTATAGTAATCCACCTATGCCCTTTTTTTCCTAAAAAGACGAGCGATTTTCGGTATCTGGAGGTCGCCACTCTAAATCCAAGATTAAAATAATAATAAAACCGTCTGATAAATCCCTTATTTTTTGTTTCTCCATCATGTGCTTTCAAAAAGAGCGCACATAAAGCCGGACTCAATGTCAATGCATTTACTGCTGAAATAACGATGGCAACGGCTAATGTTAATCCAAATTGTTTGTAGAATATTCCGCTTGTTCCTCCTATAAAACTTACAGGGATAAATACGGAAGCCATAACCAATGTTATAGATATAATAGCCGGAGCGATTTCTTTCATCGCTTTGATAGCCGCTTCTTTTGGACTTCTAGCGCCACTTTCGAGTTCGGCATGAACCGCCTCGACGACAACAATGGCGTCATCGACTACAATACCGATAGCCAATACTAGTGCGAATAATGTAAGCAGGTTGATAGAAAATCCCATTATCCATAAGAAAAAGAATGTTCCCACAATGGCAACCGGCACAGCGATAGCAGGAATAAGAGTAGACCTGAAATTTTGAAGAAATACAAATACAACTAAGAAAACCAGTACGAATGCTTCGAGTAAAGTCGAGATAACTTTGCTGATGGATGCATTCAAGAAATCGCTTACATCGCTCAAATAAGTGAGTTTTAAACCTGTTGGCAAATCTTTTTCGGCTTTATCCAGTTCGGCTCTTACATTCTTAATTACTTCCTCCGCATTAGAGCCTGCCGTTTGGTTGATAGCCATCATAATGGCCGGGTTTCCATCAGTTGTTGTCGTTACACTATATTGCAAAGTACCCAGTTCAACGGTTGCAATATCGCTGAGGCGGACTATTTTTCCTTCATTCGAACGAATAATGATGTTTTCAAATTCTTCAACGGATGATAATCGTCCGGTGTATTTTAATGTATACTGAAAAGCTTGATTGCTGTTTTCTCCCAATTGTCCGGGAGCAGCTTCGATGTTTTGGTCTTGTAAGGCGGCAATGGCTTCTTTCGTAGAGATTTTGTAAGAGGCCATTACATCCGGTTTGAACCATATCCGCATAGAATAATCTTTCGAACCATAAGCAGCGGCATTACCAACTCCGGAAACCCGTTTTATTTGAGGAATAATATTAATATTCGCATAATTTTGAAGAAACCCGGCATCGTATTCCGGATTTTCGGAAGAAAACGCAACCATCAGAATATTACTGGTCTGTTGTTTCCGTACCGTAACTCCGGTTTGTGTTACTTCTGCCGGTAATAATGCAGATGCTTGATTGACAAGATTCTGTACATTCACTGTTGCCATATCGGGATTTACTCCTTGCTTGAAGTAAACGGTCAGGTCTGCCGAACCGGTCGAAGCGGAGGATGTTATATACGTCATTCCTTCCACTCCATTGATTGCTTCTTCCAAAGGAATAATCACACTGTTCGTAATTACATCGGCGCTTGCCCCGCTGTAGGATGCTGATACTCTCACAGTTGGAGGAGCAATATCAGGATATTGCTCAATAGGTAGCATATTCAGCCCGATTATCCCTAATACTACAATGATAATGGATATGACGGTAGATAATACCGGACGTTCTATAAATGTTTTTAGCATAAATTAAAATTTTTGATACGCGGTGCGTGGTATACGGCACACGAAAAAAACCGTGTACCGTTTTACCATGCACTTGTTTTATTTTGAAGAAGCAGTCATATTATTTTCTTTAACCGATATCTTCATCCCATTGCGGAGTGTTGCAATGCCGTCGGAAACAATTTTGTCGCCCGCTGAAAGCCCATCGATTACAGCATAATCGCGCCCATTGGGCATGGATTGTACAGATATGATTTGTTGTTGTACTACATCACCATCTAATTTGTAAATCAGAACTTTATCCTGTTGGCTGAAGGTCGCTTTTTGAGGTATTACAAAAACGTTATTTAAGATTTTCGGAATAATTATCTTACCGCTGGTACCACTTCTCAATTTTCCCGATTTATTCGAAAATTCTGCGCGAAAGTTGGCCGAACCTGTGGTTACATCCACAATCCCGGTAATCGTTTCAATTCGTCCTTTTTCTTCATATTCCGAGCCATCCGCTAAAATCAGCGAAACAGCGGGCATATTTTTTATTTTTTCAGATTGAGTCGAACCTTCTGAATTTCCCAAAAAATCCATTAATTTTTTCTCGTTCAAGGAGAAATATGCAAAAACATTATCCGTATTGGCAATTGTAGTTAATGTATTGCTATTATTTACCAAACTTCCTTTTCTATAAGGTATCGAACCGACAACACCATCCACAGGACTGGTTACGGTTGCCCAGCTCATCGTTGCTTCCGCATTTTTTAATGTTGCTTGCGCTTGTTCAAGTGATGCGAGAGCCGATTCATACGCATTTTCATACGTTTTCAACTGTACCTCACTTACGATACCTTTTTCAGCTAAAGGACGATAACGCTCTACATTTACCTCAGCAGTATTTACTTGTGCTTTGGCACTGTTAACCGAAGCTCTTGCCGAAATCAATGCTTGTTCCGATATCGGAGAATTGATTTTAAATAGTGGCTGTCCAGCTCTTACAACAGCTCCTTCATCTACATAGATTGCATCAATATGACCATCCACACGTGGTTTGATTTCTATATCTTCTTGTCCTTTAATTGTTGCCGGATATACAGATTGCAAATCTGCATCTTGTGTTTTCATTGTCATGACAGGATATTCCTGACTTTCAGTTTCCTGAGCTGTCTGACTCTTATTTCCACATGAAGTGATTGCTATCAGAGCCAAAATCGTACTGATAAATTTGAATTGTTTCATCTCTTGATACTTTATTTGTTTGCTTTACCTTTAATTTCGATGACAAAAATCAAAAACAATTCCGACTTTTCGAAAATTATTCAATAACGGAAAGAGTTTTCTATATGAAATAGCCCGAACCTCCAAATAATTTCATTTTGAAGCTGAAAAACATCCAAAAGTGCATTTCATTGAAAATAGGGATAGATTGATTGAACATGTTCTATTTTTGATTGATTATATTTTTATACATTGAGAATGAATTACTTTTAATCAGAATTTATTAAATAACTTTGCCGCCATGAATAAAATTATAAACTACATACGAACTTCGGTCGGTCTTCAATCTATCATAATCTGGTTGATTATATTCCTCGTTTTACTTATTCAACCGCTATGGACGAATGTGAGATTATCGATAACCATAGCTTCTACAGCTTTTATCGGTATAGTGATTACATACTACCTGAATCAATTGATTCTGATTCCTAAGATTTTGATGAGGCGACATAAAGTGGTATATATTTTATTCTCCATTATCATGATTAGCCTGATGGCTTTTATTTGTGCCAAAATGGAGTTTTTTGCAATCAACTTTTTCAATGTTACGCCAACGCATGAAATCCGGTTTGGATTTTCTGTATCGCGTTTTTTTACCTTTTTTATTCTAACTTATGCCATTTCCAGTATCATTTTCTTTTCTAAAAAAACGACAGAAGATGCTAAACTAAAGGATAAATTGTTGAATGAGAAGAAAATGCTCGAAGTCAGGGTACTTAAATCGCAGATTAATTCCCACTTCCTGTTTAATGCATTGAATAATATTTATTCCATGATTTACTTCAAAGACGAATATACATCGGGATATGTGTTGAAGTTAGCACAAATGATGCGTTATGTAATGGAAGATTGCGAAACGGAATTGACTTCTTTATCGAAAGAAATAGAATATATCCGGAATTTCATTGATTTTCAGAAACTCCGGTTCGAAAGTGATAAAGACATAAGTTTTACCTGCAATGTAAACGAGAATATGAATATTTCTGTACCCCCGATGGTTTTTCAGCCTTTGGTTGAGAACTGTTTTAAACACACTCCTCTAGATGTAGATAAAAATAGTTATATTCATATTACATTGGAAATTAAAGAAAAACAAATTCGTTTTGTTTCAGAAAATAGTCAGCCTTTACTCAAACAAAAACCGAATGTGAAAGAAAACGGCATAGGAATCGAAAATGTAAAAAGGCGCTTATTCCTTTATTATGGGGATAATTTTAAATTAGATACCTTTGCTGGTGCAGATTGTTTCAAAGTCGAATTATCTATAAATTTGTAATATTATGCCGGAAACATATAAAATTCTTATTGTAGATGACGAGTTTCATGCCCGCAAACTATTGTCGGAATATGTTGCTAAATTATCTTTTCTTGAATTGGTCGGAACTGCTTCTAATGTATTTGAAGCAATGAATATATTGCAAAAGGAGAAAATCGATATTTTATTATTGGATATTCAAATGCCGGAAATTACCGGACTGGAATTTGCCCGCAGTTTACGAAATCCTCCATTTATTATATTTACAACCGCTTATTCCGAATATGCAGTAGAAAGTTATGAATTGGACGTGGTTGATTATCTTTTGAAACCGATTGCTTTTCCCCGTTTTTTACAGGCAATAACCAAAGTGATGGAAAGAAAAGGGAAAACTCATCACCCCGATCTTGCAATTAATTCAATTGAGCAAAAAAACGAAAAAACGGAAGAAAAACCGGAGGAAGACAGCATCGTTGTAAAAAGCGGGTATAGGCTTTATAAGGTTAACTATTCCGATTTGATATATATCGAAGGCCAACGGGAATATGTGACTTTTCATACTGCCAAACAAAAAATTATGGCACTTTTCTCCTTGAAAGATTTAGAGGAGAAACTCCCTTCCGACCGGTTTGTAAGAATACATAAATCTTATATAGTATCCATCAAGCATATCGAATTGATAGAAAAGAATATGCTGCAAATAGGAAATACAAAACTACCCATCGGAAGTAGTTATAAGGAAAATTTGATGCGGTTATTTGAAGAAATGTGATAAAAATAAGGTTTCTGGTTGTTTACAAAAACTTATTTACCATTTCCAAAAACCGTAAAAAAGATATAATTCAGATAACATCTAATTCTACTTTAACAGATTAATAAATTTACTCGTATCTAGTCTATTATGAAAGTTTTCTTAGAATATTATTTTTTGATTTACTTACGCAAATGCCTTTTATTACACAAATATGATTGACTAAGGTCAATCTTTTGGGCTTGCACAGATTTCACAGATTTTTAAGTTGACGTTAGTCAACATATCTGCGAAATAAAAGGATTCAACCAGTTGATAATGAATTGTATAAATAAAAAACATTGCCAATTAACCAAAATCTGTGTAATCTGTGCGAGGATAAATTGATTTTGGCGAAGTCAAAATATTCAAAAATCGTTTGTGTGAAAAATCTTCATACTGGTTTCATTATGAATTAGTTCTAATCTGTTAAAGTAGAATTTATTCGCCGTATATAATCTTCTTTTGTTGATATTTTCGTTTTCATACCCTAAAGTTAAGATTTTCCGCTGTAAAATGAAAAAGCGATATAAAAACTTTGATTTTATATAGAAAATACAGGCAAATTTTGGGAAGGTCTTTTCCTATTTTGCTGAATTTAGTAGAATAAAAAGTCTGTATATTTGCGAATAGGATTATTAAAGAAACGATAGCATGTGCAACTATTTGGCATATATGTTATATTATTTTTGCAGCAATAAAATAGTAATAGTCTCAATAAATATATAGAAATTATGCTAACAGACTTTGCTGCCATAGATTTTGAAACCGCCAACAGTGAGCGTGGAAGCGTTTGTAGTGTAGGAATTGTTATTGTTCGAGCCAGTGAAATTGTGGAGAAATTTTATTCACTTATTTGTCCCGAACCCAATTATTACAATTATTGGAATACACAAGTTCATGGCTTAACTCAGGCCGATACTGATTCGAAGCCTGTTTTTCCACATGTTTGGGCGCAAATTGAAGAGAAACTTCAGGATTTACCTCTTGTCGCTCACAACAGTCCTTTTGATGAAGGTTGCCTAAAAGCTGTTTTTCGAATCTATCAAATGGATTATCCCGATTATCAATTTCATTGCACATATCAGGCAGCCCGAAAAGCATTTCCAAAATTAGTAAATCATCAGTTACATACGGTTGCTGCGCATATAGGATTTGATTTGACACAGCATCATCATGCGCTGGCAGATGCAGAGGCGTGTGCGGAAATAGCGAGGAGAATTAAGATATAAAGACTCAATGTCGACATATTAACCCCGGAATGGTTCCGGAATGAAATCGCAGAAATTATTGTGAAACAATATGATGCTTATAAGACAAAACTGATAAAACCGACAAAATAAAACGAGGTTGTCAATTTTTCGGTTGCATAAAGATTGATCGAATTCTAATTTTGTAACGAGAATTATTGATGATTGAAACTATATGGCGATTTATTTTCAATATGGAGAAAAGGAGATTGAACACTTGAAGAAAGTGGACAAACGATTAGCAGCAGTTATTGATAAAGTAGGTATAATAGAAAGGAAAGTGATTCCTGACCTTTTTACAGCACTTATACATTCTATTGTTGGGCAACAAATTTCAACCAAAGCACATCAAACTATTTGGGAAAGAATTCAAAAAGAGTTGGGAGAATTTTCTCCAACGACTATTGATAATATTTCGTTGGAGAAGTTGCAACAATTCGGTATTACGTTTAAAAAGGCTGGATATATCAAATCGGCTGCACGGAAAATTATAACAGGTGAATTTGATATTGATTCGCTCCATTTGTTGCCGGATGAAGAGGTTTGTACCAAACTTTCCGAATTGGATGGTATAGGCGTGTGGACGGCCGAAATGCTTATGTTGTTTTCCATGCAACGTTCTAATATATTAAGTTATGGAGATTTGGCTATCCTTCGTGGATTGCGAATGGTGTACCATCATCGGGAAATTGATAAAGAGCATTTTAATAAATATTGGAAACGCTATACACCTTATGCTTCGGTAGCCAGCTTGTATTTATGGGCGGTAGCTGGCGGAAAAATTGATGGAATTGCAGATTACGCAAACAAAAAACGAAGAAAACACAAGTTATGAACGACAATGAAATCTCATCAAAAGTAATTGTAATCTTTGAGGTGAAACCTAAAAAAGAAGGTATGGATGAATACTTATCACATGCTACACACTTGAAATTAGAGTTGTCAAAAATGGAAGGATTTATAAGTGTTGAACGGTTTTCGAGTTTGAATGAAGAGGGAAAGTTACTAAGTTTATCGGTATGGGAAAATGAAGAAGCGGCTGCAAAATGGCGTAATCAGGTTGCCCACCGGAAAAGTCAGAAAGCTGGTCATGATTTTTTGTTTGAAAAATATCACATTATGGTAGCTTCAGTTATCCGGGAATATACTGATAAGAATAGGGTAGAAGCGCCACATGATTCAACCGATTATTTGAAATAAGACTATGGAAACGAAAAAAGAAATATTTTACAAGGCGTTTATCGAACGAGACAGTTCTTTTGAAGGCGTATTCGTCGTTGGCGTAAAAACGACTGGTATATTTTGCCGTCCTACATGTCCGGCTAAACCCAAATTGGAAAATATCGAATTTTTTCCTTCGGCTAAAGAAGCTATGCAGAATGGTTACAGGCCGTGCAAAGTGTGTAAACCGTTGGAAAAATTGGGAAATCCACCTTCGAATATCAGCCGATTATTGAAATATATGGAAGATAATCCGACGGTCAAAATAAAAGATACAGACCTTAAAGCCTTGGATTTGGAGCCGAATCAGATTCGCCGATGGTTTTTGAAAAACTATAAGTTGACATTTCACGCTTACCAAAGAATGCATCGGATAAATAATGCTTTTCAACGTTTTCAATCCGGACAAAGTGTTACGGACATTGCGTACGAATCGGGTTACGATTCGTTGAGTGGATTCAATAGTATGTTCAAAAATATTATTGGAACTTCGCCTTTTCATAGCAAAAATAAACGTATTGTAAATATTACTCGCATTGAAACTGATTTGGGAACGATGATAGCCGGTGCAACTGATAAGGGAATATGTATGTTTGAATTTGCCGACTATAAATTGTTGGAACTGGAACTAAAACAATTGTCTGGCTTTTTTAAAGCGCCGTTGGTACAAGGGGACAATCCTTATTTCGATATGCTTCGAAAGCAATTGGAACAATATTTCAAAGGAGAACTTCGCGAGTTTGATATTCCATTGGATTTGGTAGGTACAGAATTTCAGAAAAAAGTATGGCTCGGGTTATTGCAAATACCGTATGGCACTACAACAACATACGCAAAACAAGCTGAACGATTAGGCAAACCATCAGCAGTAAGAGCGGTTGCCAATGCAAATGGAAAAAATAAGATTTCCATTATTTTACCTTGCCATCGGGTTATTGGAGCGGATGGCTCATTGACTGGTTATGGCGGTGGTATTTGGAGAAAGAAGAAATTGTTGGAACTTGAAATAGAGAATAGTAAGAATAAACTAATTTTTTGAAACTTAGTAATAAAAGGGGATTAATTTATTTTCCAAAATATTCTGCTTGTGTTTTTTTCGGTAGTTTTTTCACAACTTCCTCCACTGAATGTCTAATCCAGTATTTCACGGTTTCATCGTTCATATCACTATTTACAGTAATACTATTCCAGTATTTTTTATTAAAATGCCAAGCCGCTTTCACGCTGGTGTAGCATTCGCGTAAGTCAATAGCTTTTGCAGAGTTGCATTTTACAAATACCTTTAAATCCGAGTCATTCAATGGAATTACAGCAAACCATTTACCGAATATTCTGAACATAAGGTATTCATCTTTAAATGGTATATCTTCTGTTACGTCTTTCAGTGATAAACAATATTCCCTCAATTCTTCAATATTCATGATTTTTATCGTATTAATGAATACAAAGGTGCGATTTTAAAATAGTTATATTTACAAATAATCAATACCTTTTTTAATGATCTATTAATCAATGTTTTTCCACCATTTTTTGAAAACCTGTGTTGTATCATTCAAATATACCAATTCCCCAATCATCGGGGTAATCAACTTCAACGAATCTCGTTCGGCAGCATTCGAAATATTATCCAAAGGTTCATTCCAAGAATGTTTTCCCAATGCGTATTTAGAATTATGTACCGTAAAAATTCTCTTAGGATCCAAGCCCTTTATTGCCTTTATTAAATCTTCGGGCAACATATGGATAAATTTCCAATCCTTGTCGTATTGTCCGTTTTCCATAACTGCAAGATCTATTTCAAATTGTTTGCCAATATCTGCAAAATGAGTATCGTAACCACTATCGCCGCTCAGATAAATATTCCGTGAAGGCGTTTGCAACATAAAAGAAGCCCACAAGGTTTTATTGGGCGATAAACTGCGTCCTGAAAAATGGCGAGCAGATAAACAGTAAATTGTAAAAGTATCGTCAAGAACAGTGTTTTCGTTCCAATCCATTTCGATGATCTGATTTTTATCAAATCCCCAATATTCAAAATGTTCCCCAATTCCTAATGGGCATATTACTTTTCCAATCCTACTTTTCAGTTGCTTAACCGTATTATAATCCAAATGATCGTAATGATCGTGAGTGATGATCAGATAATCAATATTGGGTATATCTTTCGGTGTATATATGTTTGTTCCTTTGAATGGTTTATTTACAAATGATACCGGGGATGCACTGAGGAGTACAGGGTCGATTAATAGACGTTTGCCATTTAGCTGCATGAATAGGGAAGAATGTCCCATCCATACCAATACATCTTCATTTTGCCCGAATTGCTTTAAATCAGTTTTAATAGTTGGTAAATCTGTAATGGGACGCAATCTATCAATCTTTTGAATCAAAAAATCAAACATTGCACCAACTGTAGATTTTTCGGATGTAACTTGTATTGTGGGCGAAATGTTATGAAATTTACCATCACTGTAGTTAGGCGATTTTTGTATTCTTTCCAAACGCTCGCCACGTGGTGTACGCCCAAAAGTCGGTTGATTGAGAAATATAACCGTTGTAACTGAAATGAGTAATATTACTGATAAAGCGATATACATAATATGTTTTTTCTTTCTTTTCATTCTAAAGTACCCTTTTTTTATTTTTCGGTGCAAATATATGGAATGTTTGGTATACTTTTGTAATCAGTATAACAGAGTATATCAGCATGAAGGAACTAAAAACTAAAGATTGTGAATGCGAATGTCCGAATTTTCAGGCTTTACAAGATACATTGTATGTTATTGGCGGAAAGTGGCGGATACATATTTTGTATTCGATTTGTGTAGGTAACCGGCGCTTTCGGGAAATTGAACGAAGCATTCCCGGACTTACAACCAGAATGTTATCTAAAGAATTGAAGTCCATGGAAATAAATGGTCTCATTACTCGAACAGTTCATTCTACAATACCGGTTACAGTAGAGTATGAAGAAACGGAATATTGTTCTTCGTTAGTTCCTGTTTTTGAAGCCATGATTGAGTGGGGACAGAGGCATCGGGAAAAATTGAATGAATAAAATTTGTTTTGATGTTGTATTTAGGCATCAACGGATTAGATATTCCTTTAAAACAATTTGTTGTAAATCGTCTTTGTTGAGTCCATCTGATAATATTCCTGATATAAAAAAACTACAATGGTATTTGCATTGTAGTTTTCTCAAAATAAATATTATTGGACTTATTTTTCAATTTTAACTTCAATGGGCTGCATTAGGTCTTTTTTCCATTCGGTAAGATAATCGAAAAACTCTTTGGATGTTTTGTATCCAAATTCTTCTTTTTTTGCAGCAGCTGTAATGTAATATTTGATTTGGAAATCATCATTGTTATTCAATAACAACAAATAATTCACATTATCATCGGATCTTTTTACTATGTATTCCTGAGGCATGTAAACAGCTAATCCTACGGTTTCCTTACCATATTTAATTGTATCGTTTACAGGATAATCTGTACCCCAAATGCCTAAAAGTCCTTTATTGTCTGTGAAAAATTCCGATTCGGGCATTTTCTGCACTCCAGTACAGAAAGGAACACTATTGGGAATTGTATAAGGAACTCCATCCTTTTTCTCAAAAATAATGTTCGAAACTTCGACGTCTCTGTGTCCGGCATACATGGTATAACGGCTAATCATCGTAATCTTTTGTCCCGAATATTCCCATCCGTATGATCCCATATCAACAATTGTTCTAACAGGTCCATTGGCAATAATTCTTGCTTCTCTCATATCGACTGGAGTGATATGTGTTGCTTTTTGTCCGTTCCATGGTTTTAATGTTCCTACGCTTACACTTCCGCCAACAAGTAAAATGTCGTCTCCATAATTGTTTTTCAATTGTTCATCAGTTGGATACCACATTGTTTCTGCTAATTCAAGCCTTTTTTGTTTTTTTCCGTATAAATCCACTGTTTGTTTTTGATCAAAATAAATCCGGTATGCAATTAAATCCGATTCAAATGCTGGCCCATGGTGATGTAAGTCGTTGTATATGTTTGTTTTTCCATCAGCAGAAACGTTAGTTACGGATGTTAATGATTTGTCTTTTTCTTTTTTGAACATTTGAGCATGTACTCTTGCCGGATAACGATCGCTTTTTGCCGAATCGATGGATAATTCTATTCTTAGCTTTTTGGTTTCATTGGGCTTTAATGTTACGACAAAAGCTAATTCATCCATTGTCTTGTTTGCATCTAAATCGTCTAACTGACAAGGTATTTCTATGTTTTTATCCCATACAGTAGCCGAACGCATAATCATATCTTCCAATTCAATAACAACCGGTTCATCAATCCGCATTTTATTTGAAGGATTTGTTATTGTTACTTCAACATTTTTTCGTCCTACTTCAATAACTGGATTTTGAGCAAATACTGTTGAAATGCCAATAATGATGAATAATGCAAAAAATAAACTTTGTTTTTTCATATGTGCATTTTTTAAATTAAAGTCGTATGAAAACTCGCGTGATTTTGTACATGCTTGTTTTCATCTCGTTTTATTTGATAAAATTTTATGCTGATTTTGATTATTAGCTATCAATCAAGCTTCAAAAATACTTCTTTTTTTGTGATAATGATATATTCGTTGCAAGAAAGTATTGCAGTGTTTTTGTATTTATAAAAAATATCCTCAATGACATCACATTGAGGATAAGTATATTACGAATTTGATAACTAAATGTAAATGGATTGCATTGTCGTATTTGGAATTGGTTCAACCGTTTTTTTTTATTGTTTCTTTTTTGTCAATCTTAGGTAAAGGCGCATTATTGGCCCTAAGTCGTATTGATTTCCTTATTACATGCAAGGGAAAATAAATACAGAGAAAAGATGCGGAAAATAATAATGATGCAACAAAAAGTATATAATAAAATACTGATTCTGATTTTCTTATAAGGATGTTCATGGTATCTAACTTTACAAGCAAATTAATATATGCTTAATATTCCTACAAATATAATGTATAAAATAGATATATCGTATCTATAATTAACAAAAAAGTAACAAAAAAACGGATTTTATATTTTATGATATTTTGTACCTTTGTACTTATTGTTTTGAAGCATAATAAACTATGGTAAGAGTAGAAATCGATAAAGGTTCAGGGTTTTGTTTTGGTGTTGTAAATGCAATAAACCAGTCGGAAGCAGAACTCGAAAATAATGAAATATTGTATTGCCTTGGGGATATAGTTCATAATAGTCATGAAGTTGAACGATTGAAATCCTTTGGACTGATTAGTATCAATCATGAGGAATTTGCAAAACTTCATAATGTAAAAGTGCTTTTACGTGCGCATGGAGAGCCGCCGTCGACATATGAAATAGCAAAGAAAAACCATATACAGATTATCGATGCAACTTGTCCAGTGGTTTTGCAACTTCAACGTAAAATAAAAAAAACATACGATAACAGAAATCCCGAAAATACTCAAATTGTAATCTATGGAAAAATCGGGCATGCCGAAGTAAATGGTTTGGTTGGACAAACACAAGACCAGGCAATTGTTGTGGAGAATGCCGATGATTTAATCAAAATAGATTTTTCTCGTCCGATCAAATTATTTTCTCAGACGACCAAATCATTGGAAGGATTTTCAGAGATTGTTAGCGAAATAAAGAAAAGAATTGCTCCCGGTACAGATTTTGAATACTTTGATACAATTTGTCGTCAAGTAGCAAATCGAATTCCGAATATCCGGAAATTTGCGTCGGAATATGATCTTATTTTCTTTGTAAGTGGAGAAAAAAGTTCCAATGGTAAGATACTATATGAAGAATGTTATGATGCTAATCCGAACTCAATACGGGTTTCAGGACCTGATGATATTAAAATTGAGATGCTGAAGGGAGCACAATCGATTGGTATTTGCGGTGCAACATCTACTCCAAAATGGCTAATGGAAAAGGTATCCCAACGAGTACATTACTTATTAGGAGAATAAATTCAAAAACTATCTAAGAATTCTTTTGAGAAATGCGTATGGTTTTCTGTTTTGCAGATAATCCATTTGATTTTCATTGGAATAAGCTTCACGTTCAAAGCTGATATTGCGGTAGGATTTTTTACCATATATAAATAGCTTTATAATCCATTCGAGTACATAAAAAAGGTAGAAAAAAATAACAAATAACTCTTTGAGTTGTGCAGTATGTATAGTTTCGTGATTTTTTATTTTTTCAGATAAATGTTTGCCTTTTCTTATAAAGATAATCCCAAGCAAATTTATTGCAGTGAACCCTTTGATTGGAAGAAAAGAATTGTAAATTACTTTCATTATTTGATGTTTATATAAAAAAGAAAAGGTTGTCGTCCCGACAACCAATCTCCATTAACCTTAAAATCTAATACTATGAAAAAAATCACTGTACAAAATTCGCTTCTATTTGTTATTCATGCAAATATATTCGTGCAATATTTGTTAAAATGAAATATGTATTGTGTTAATAAAATAGTATTTTATTGAGATTTGTATTTATTTCTTAATAAATTTGTTGAATAGCAGGAAAATAAAAAAGCTGTTTCTCCAAAAAAAGAGAAACAGCTTTTTTGTTTTTGTTCAAACCAAGAGATATCCTTACTTAGTCATAGCTTCTTGCATTTTCTTTGCAATGTCAGCCAATTTTTGTGCTTGTTCAGGAGTCATTTCGCTTGCTTTAGCTTGTAATGTCTGAGCAATTTCAGTAGTTTTAGACATCAAACCTTGAGCTTCTTGAGCAGCAGCAGCATCACCTGATTTTACTTTTTGGTAGATAGCAACATAGTCATCTACTAATTTGTCATAGTCAGAGATAGCTTGGTCTAAGCTTCCAGCTGCAGGAGCTGCAGTTTCTTCACCAGAAGTTGCAGCTTGTTCAGTTTGTGTACCTTCTGTTTGCTCACCTTCAGTTTTAGCTGTTTGATTACATGCAGCAAAACCCATAGTAAATGCTACAGCCAAAGCAATCATTAAATTCTTTTTCATTGGTTAAATGTTTTGTTATTTATTTAAATAAATCGGTGCAAAGCTATTGAAAAAGCAGATACGTAACAATAAATTTGCAATTATTTTCAAAAATTTTAATATTTATGGTTTATAAAGGTGTATAAAAGTGAATTTTAGCTAATTATTTTCTGTTTTTTTAACAATATTTACTATTAACTCAAATAGATTCTGATGAAAATGTGTATTTCCAAAGTTTTTTTATTCCAAACCTTTTAGAATTAGATATTGAGAAATTAGAACAGCAGATTTCCTAATTGTTTTTCTCTAAGTTAGAGCTTTATAAGAATTTTAAATAATCATCAAAAGATATCTCATTGAAAAAAGAACTACCTTTGTTCCAATTTTCAAAATTATAAATTTAAATACAATAATAAAAATGAAAGTTGCACCTTACAAATTTGTCGCAGCGTCTTATAAACTATATGTCGGAGAAGATGCAGAACAAGATTTAGTTGAAGAAACATCTGCAGAACAACCACTGACTTTTATATCGGGAACCGGCTTAATGTTGGAGGCTTTTGAGAAAAACTTGTCGGGTTTATCTGTTGGAGATTCTTTTGATTTTGTTATTCCTGCAGGGGATGGATATGGAGAATACTTTGATGACCGCGTTGTTGATTTACCTAAAGAAATGTTTGAGATAGATGGTGTTTTCGATGCAGAAAGGGTATATGAAGATGCCGTAATTCCGATGATGGATTCTGAAGGAAATCGCTTGCAGGGTTCTGTTGTATCTGTTGCTGATGATGTTGTTATAATGGATTTCAATCATCCTATGGCTGGTGAAAGCCTGCATTTTATAGGAAAAGTGGAAGAAGTTCGCGATGCTACCGAAGAAGAAATTCAATTCGCTTTAAATCCATTCCCGAATGGTGGTGGTTGTAATTGCGAAGGTGGTGATTGTGCTTCGGGAAATTGTTCGTGTTAAAACGATAAAATAAGATAGGAAAGGTAAAAGGTTGAAAATGTGAATCTTTTACCTTTTTCTGTATACTTTATATGGTTAATTGAATTGTTATTTGTACTTTTGTAAGTTCAAATTATGGGAAGGATTGTTGCTATTGATTATGGGCAAAAACGAACGGGAATAGCAGTTACAGACATATTGCAAATTACAGCAACCGGTTTGGGAACTGTTCTTTCGAAAGAAATAATTCTTTTTTTGAAGGATTATGTATCAAAAGAAATTGTCGATTTATTTGTAGTAGGTTATCCTCGCCAAATGAATTATCAACCTTCTGAAAATGCTCGTTTTGTAGAGGATTTTGTTCGTAAATTAAAAGAAACCTTTCCTGATATTCCGATTGAATATTTTGATGAACGTTTTACCTCAAAATTGGCTCAAAAAGCAATGCTGGAAGGTGGCGTAAAGAAAAAAGACCGGCAAAATAAAGCATTGGTTGATGAAGTAAGCGCTGTTATTATTTTGCAGGATTATATGGAAAGCCAAAAGTTGAGATAACTGTAATAATTTGTTATTCTTGAGAGTGTTTCTATTTATAATTTTGCATTGAGATATTGAGTTGTAAATAGAAAAATAGTAAATATAAAAATGCTTTTACCTGTTTATTTATACGGACAACCTGTCCTTCGAAAAGTAGCTGAGGATATTGATGCCGATTATCCGAAGTTAAAGGAACTTATTCAAAATATGTATGAAACAATGCACAATGCAGATGGTGTTGGTTTAGCTGCGCCACAAATAGGATTGGGTATTCGTTTGATTGTGATTGATTTGGATGTTTTATCCGATGATATGCCTGAATTGAAGGATCTTAAAAAGACATTTATTAATCCTCATATAATTGAAACAGGAGGCGAGGATGTCGTTCGGGAAGAGGGATGCCTAAGTTTACCGGGTATTCATGAAAGTGTAAAACGTCCTTCACAGGTAACATTAAAATATATGGATGAGGATTTTAATTCTCATGAAGAAGTATTTGAGGGATTTTTTGCCCGTGTTATTCAACACGAAATGGATCATTTGGACGCAAAGCTTTTTATCGATCATATTTCTCCTATCAGGAAACAATTAATAAAGGGGAAGTTGAATAATTTGGTAGAAGGCAAAACAAATTGTAGTTATAGAACTAAAAGTGTAAAATAAGAGAGGCCGAAAAAGTAATTAATGATATTTTTACTTTTCGGCTTTTTTATTGTTTGTAGATTGTAGATTCTTTGAAAATTTTCTGGAACTGCAATAATTATTAAAAAGATTTAATATTAAAATAACACTGATAAAATGACTTCTTTGAAGAAAAACATTCTTGCTTTGCGCGAGAAAAAAGTTATTGTTGAATTGGGTGGAGGAGAAGAAGCTATTGAAAAGCAAGTGGCAATGGGTAAGCTTACAGCTCGCCAACGTATTGTACAATTGCTTGATAAGAATTCTTTTCATGAGTATGACCTGTTTGTAGAACACGGAGGTCGTGATTTTGGAATGGATAAAAAAGTATTGTATGGTGATGGTGTAATTACCGGAACCGGAACTATTTTTGGTGCTCCTGTATGCATTTACGCTCAAGATTTTACCGTTGCTGGTGGTTCGTTGGGCTTGATGCATGCACGTAAAATTACTAAAATTATGGATCATGCCTTGAAAATGAAAATGCCGATTATTGGTATTAATGATTCAGGTGGTGCCCGTATTCAAGAAGGTGTTAGTGCTTTGGCCGGTTATGGAGAAATTTTTTATCGTAATACGGTTGCTTCGGGGGTTATTCCTCAAATATCAGTAATTTTAGGGCCATGTGCTGGTGGAGCTGTGTATTCTCCGGCATTGACAGACTTTGTTTTTGTTGTAGAAAATATTTCCAAAATGTTTATTACAGGTCCGAATGTAATTAAAACAGTTTTGGGTGAGGATATTTCGATGGAAGATTTGGGTGGAGCGCGTGTTCATGCCGAAATTACCGGAAATGCCCATTTTTATGCTCAAAGTGAAGCCGAATGTTTTGAACAAATTAAAAAGTTAGTTTCTTTCATTCCTTGGAATAATACGCAAAAAGCGAAAGCTATCGATCCTAAAAAGCCTATATCTAAAAAGAAAATAGATGATATTATTCCATCACAAGCAAAAGAACCGTATGATGTTCGTGATGTTATTCGTGCGGTTGTTGATAATTCCGATTTCTTTGAAGTTCAGGAACTTTTTGCTGCAAATATTGTGATTGGTTTCGGACGGATGAATGGCGAAACTGTTGGGTTTGTTGCAAATCAACCGATGGTGTTGGCCGGCGTGTTAGATTGTGATAGTTCTGACAAGGCAGCTCGTTTTATCCGTTATTGCGATTCTTTCAATATTCCGATTGTTACTCTCGAAGATATGCCTGGGTATTTACCCGGTGTTGACCAGGAACACGCTGGAGTAATTCGTCATGGGGCAAAAGTGCTTTATGCTTATTCCGAAGCGACTGTGCCTAAAATTACAGTGATTCTTCGTAAAGCTTATGGTGGTGGTTATATTGCTATGAATTCACGCCATTTAGGTGCTGACTTTATGTTTGCATGGCCTTCTGCAGAAATTGCGGTAATGGGGCCGGAAGGTGCTGCTAATATTATTTTCCGTAAAGAAATTATGGAAGCTGAAGATCCGAATGCAATGCGTCAGGAAAAAGTTAAGGAATATATCGAAAAATTTGCAAATCCGTATGTTGCTGCATCTAAAGGATATATTGATTCGGTAATCGAACCTTCTGAAACTCGTAATTTATTATTGCATGCGTTGGAAGTTTCTAAAAATAAAGAAGAATTACGTCCGGAGAAAAAGCATGGAATACCTCCATTTTAATTAGTTTATTTACATCTTAAGTAAATACAGTTAAGTTATAAGTTTGGGATAGCAAAACCATCAAACTTATAACTTATAACTTAAAAACTCATAACTTAAAAATGGATAAAAAAAATAAAGATCAGAATGAACAAGAATTTGTAGAATTCATCGTTACGGCAAGAAAATATAAGACAACACTTTCTAAAAAATATTTGGCCAGACAAAAATGGGAACCGATTGTTCCCGGTCAAGCTAGGGCATTCTTACCCGGAACAATTACAAAAGTTTTTGTGAAGCCTAAACAAAAAGTAAAAGAAGGCGATTTGTTGATGATACATGAAGCAATGAAAATGTTAAATAGAGTTGTAGCTCCTATTGACGGCGTTGTAAAGGAAATATATGTAAAAGAAGGACAGCGGATTCCTAAGAATTTTGTAATGGTAGAAGTTGAGCCAAAATGATTAATGAAGTTTGAAAATTGACTTATATTTATAATTAACAACACATAACTCATAACTCAAAAATTATGTCAAAGGTTGCATTAATTACCGGTATTACCGGGCAAGACGGAGCGTATTTAACCGAATATTTATTGAAAAAAGGTTATATCGTTCATGGTTTAAAACGTCGTTCTTCAATGTTTAATACAGATCGTATTGACCATTTGTATCAAGATCCGCATGTGGAAAATCGTAATTTGATTTTACACTATGGCGATTTGACAGATTCGATGAATATTACCCGGATTATTCAGGAAACTCAACCGGATGAAATCTACAACCTTGCAGCAATGAGCCATGTAAAGGTTAGTTTTGATACTCCGGAATATACTGCAAATGCAGATGGTATCGGTACTTTGCGTATTCTTGAAGCTGTACGTTTGTTAGGTTTGGCTAATAAATCCCGCATTTACCAAGCTTCAACATCCGAATTATATGGATTAGTACAGGAAGTTCCTCAAAAGGAAACGACTCCGTTTTACCCACGTAGCCCATATGCAGTTGCAAAAATGTATGCATATTGGATTACTGTAAATTACCGTGAGGCATACAAAATGCATGCAAGCAATGGTATCCTTTTCAATCATGAATCACCTATTCGTGGGGAGACTTTTGTAACACGTAAAATTACGCGTGCAGTGAGTCGTATCATGTTGGGTATGCAGGAAAAGATATTTCTTGGAAACCTTTCTGCCCGTCGTGACTGGGGACATGCCAAAGATTATGTGAAAGCAATGTATCTGATTCTTCAGCAAGATCAACCTTCTGATTATGTAATTGCTACAGGTATTACAACAGAAGTACGTGAATTTGTGAAAATGGCTTTTGCCGAAGGTGGTGTGGAAGTTGCATTCAAAGGCGAAGGAGTTGATGAAAAGGGTTATGTTGTTTCGGTAAACGAATCATTATTCAAAGAAAGAGTAGGAGAGGAGTATTTGCCTGCTATTCTTGCTAAAAAAGATAAAGTTGTGGTTGCTGTAGATCCTCAATATTTCCGTCCGACTGAAGTTGAATTATTAATTGGTGACCCGACTAAATCTAAAACTGTTTTAGGTTGGGAGCCTAAATATGATTTACCTGCTTTGGTTGCTGATATGATGGTTGGCGATATCAAATTAATGAAAAAGGATTCTTATCTGAAAAACGGAGGTTATCGGGTAATGAATTATTTTGAATAACTTAATTAGTTGAAAGTTGAAAGCTGAGAATGAAAGTCGGATTAAATAACCGGTTTTCACTTTCAACTTTCAACTTTCAACTTTCAACTAATTTGACTATGATAGAAAAAAATGCTAAAATATATGTTGCAGGACATCTTGGAATGGTTGGTTCTGCGATTTGCCGCAACTTGCAAAATGAAGGTTACAATAATTTGCTAACCAGAAGTTTTTCAGAACTTGATTTGATTAAGCAAGATGCTGTTGATGAATTCTTTGCAAATGAAAAACCTGAATATGTATTTCTGGCAGCAGCTAAAGTTGGTGGTATTGTAGCGAATAACACATATCGGGCACAATTTATTTATGAAAACCTGATGATTCAAAACAATATTATTCATGCTGCCTATAAAAATGGTGTGAAAAAATTGTTGTTTTTGGGCTCATCTTGTATTTATCCGCGTTTGGCACCTCAGCCAATTAAGGAAGAATATTTGTTGACGGGGGAATTGGAACCGACAAACGAACCGTATGCTATTGCCAAAATAGCTGGAATCAAAATGTGTGAAGCATATCATTTACAGTATAATAGTAATTTTATTTCGGTAATGCCGACGAACTTGTATGGGAAGAATGATAATTATGATTTGGAAAAAAGTCATGTTCTTCCTGCATTAATCCGTAAAATGTATTTGGCAAAATGCTTAATGGATAATAACTGGGATGCAATTCGAAAAGATTTTGATAAACGTCCGGTTGAAGGTATTTCAGGCAAAAATCCGGATAATGAAATTATGGATATACTTTCTAAATATGGAATTTCTGATAAGAAAGTTACACTTTGGGGTAC
Organism: Bacteroidales bacterium; assembly: GCA_031553395.1. Taxonomy (GTDB): domain Bacteria; phylum Bacteroidota; class Bacteroidia; order Bacteroidales; family WRGA01; genus WRGA01. The sequence continues at coordinate 226,823 of JAVBLR010000006.1, forward strand.
AGGTTCTCCGTTACGTGAATTTCTGAATGTAGAGGATATGGCTGATGCTTGTGTCTATTTGATGCAAACGTATGATGCTCCTGATAAAACTCCTTCACATGTAAATATCGGTTGTGGAGAAGATTTGCCGATTAAAGAGTTGGCAAGTATTGTGAAAAAAGTTGTTGGTTTTGAAGGTGAAATTGTTTGGGATGCAACCAAACCTGATGGAACTCCCCGCAAATTAATGGATAGTTCTAAATTATATTCATTAGGGTGGAAACCCAAAATCTCATTGGAAGCAGGAATTACTAAAGTTTTTCAGGATTATTCTGCATAAGAATTCAATTTTACGAATAAAATATTAAAACACAGAGGTATGAAGATTCTCTTTTGTACCTTTGTGTTTGTTTTTTTATACGGGTGTAAATGTTAAGATGATATAATTTGAGTTGTTGTATATGAAGGGACTATCATGTCATTATAGTCTGAAATAATAAAATATTGGTTTTCATGGTGTTTGTTTTGATTTATAATAAACTTTACACCAATATATAACATACCCCGCTTCTATTTTGTTGAAGAATTGAAAGTTGAAAACAAATTGCTACTAATTATTCAACACCAAATCTCCGGTTACCCCAATTTCATTCACAAAATATGTATCATGAGAAATAACTAACAAACTACCTTTATAATTCTTTATCGTTTGGGTTAATATTTGCAGGCTTATAATATCTAGATTATTAGTAGGTTCATCCAGAATAATCAAATCGGGTGTTTGATTACTAATCATTAGGCAACAAAGATATAGCCTCATTTTTTCACCACCACTTAATGTTTTACAGCTTTTATCCCATGTATTTGCCGGAAATAAAAAACGGTTTAACCGCAATTTCACTTCATGTTCTGCCAGATTTTGTGTATTGTATTCAAATGCGAGTTCTGCCACAGAAGAAGGTGTATCTACACGAGTGTAATTCTGATCCAAATAAATCCAATTGAAATTTGCCCGGTTGATTTGCCCGCATGAAGGTTCGAGAATTCCTGTCAATAAATTGATAAATGTAGTTTTACCAACACCATTATCTCCTAAAATATGAATCCGGTTGTTGCTGTATAATTTGAAATCTAAGGGAGCATTCCACAATAATTCTCCTTCGTTATAAGCAAAGTTGATGCCAATAGCATCGATCAATAATTTACCGGAATGAAGCGATGCATTGTCAAAATCGATTTTCAGTTCTTTCAATTTTTCCTGCTGCTGTCTTAATTCCGTTAATTTACTTTGGCTTTCACTAATAATTTCCGTATGTTTATTTTTCAGTTTTGCAGAAGTATTTTCAGCCGAACCGCCCAATGCATTCAACATAATACGCGGCATGCCCTGTTGCATTTTGTTCTTTTCGCCTTGACTTGAACGTTTTTCCTGCCGCTGTTTAACTTCCTGTGCCTTTTTACGTGCCAATCGAAGCGTTTTTTCTTCTTCGTGAATACTTTCGCCTAACGCATTCACTTCAATATCCTTTTGTTCTTTATATAAAGAATAATTTCCACCATACAACCGAATACCTCGTTCCGATAATTCGTATGTAATATGAAGCTGATTCAGAAGTGTAATATCATGACTTACAACAATAATTGCAGCTTTACTTTGCTGTATATATTGATACAATAATTCACGGCTTGTAGTGTCAAGATGATTGGTTGGTTCATCGAGTAAAATAATTTCGGGCGAATGAATAAGCAATCCTGCCAAAAATACCTTTGTCTTTTCACCACCACTTAAACTATCTACCTGCATATCCAATTTCACATGAGGCAAATTCCAATAAGACAAAGCAGTTATACACCGGGATTCTATTTCCCAATCATCATCAAGTATATCAAAATCGGCTTGCGACACACTTCCTTGTTCTATTGCGCGCAATGCCGCTAATTTATTAGTAACGCCTAAAACTTCTGCAATGCTTTTACCGAGCATTCCGGTATGTTGTGGAATATAATATACTTCGGAAGATGCGATAATACTACCTCCGGTTGGCTGTATTTTGTCTGCCAATATTTTTAACAAGGTAGATTTACCAATGCCGTTACTACCGACAATAGATATTTTATCTCCATTTTCTACAGAGAAATTCAACCCACTAAATAAGTTATACTGATTGGGATAGTGATAGGATAAATCACTGATGATAATACTCATAAATACAATTAATAGATACCCAAAACGGGAAGTTAAACCGATATGTTATTTAAATCTGCGAAAGATGTCGGTTTAGTAAAACCAACTATTAATTGTTAATTTTCACTGGAGTATTTTTTAAATGAGGTTGCAAAGGTAATAAAAAATTCTTATTCAGGCAAAAGACTAAAGACAAAGAGCAAAAGAAAGGTATACACGCCTCTTTTGCTCTTTGTCTTTAGCCCAAAAATACCCTTAAAGTAATTTTCCTCCCAAAAACAACGCAGCAACTGAGAAATAAATTATTAATCCGGTAACATCGACCAACGTAGCAACAAAAGGCGCCGAAGCCGTAGCTGGGTCTAATCCTATTTTTTTCAGGATAAAAGGAATCATGGATCCGGATAGAGTTCCCCATAAAACAATAAATATTAATGATACGGATACACTGAGTCCTATCCACAACCAATATTCACCGTAATCATATAATCCTGTTTCTTGCCAGATAAATATACGGACAAACCCGATTATTCCAAGAATTGCACCTAAAAGAATACCCGAAAAAATTTCTTTTTTCATTACATACCACCAGTTTCTCAATTTCAGTTCATCCAAAGCTAACGAACGAATAATTAAACTGGCAGCCTGCGACCCCGAATTTCCCCCGCTTGAAATAATTAACGGTACAAATAAGGCCAACACAACAGCTTTTGCTATTTCTTCATCAAAATACGCCATAGCCGAAGCCGTGAGCATCTCACTCAGGAAAAGTATAATAAGCCATCCGGCACGTTTTCTTACAAGTTCAATTAATGATGTTTTTGTGTATGATAAATCTAGTCCTTCTGTACCCCCGAACTTTTGAAAGTCTTCGGTACTTTCTTGTTCCGCAACATCCATCACATCGTCAATGGTTACAATACCCAGCAAAGTGCCATCGGTATCCGTAACAGGCAATGCGACACGGTCATGGTCCTGAAAAACCTTCACGGCAATCTCCTGGTCATTATATGCATTTAAGGAAACAAAACGATTATCGCTAATTTCAGAAATAACCTGATCAGGCGATGCCAAAATAATTTCCTTAATCCGGATATCATCAATCAACTTCCAACGATTATCAACTATGTAAATTACATTTAGTGTCTCGGAGTTACTTCCATACCTGCGGATGTGCTCCAATGCTTGTTGCACCGTATAGTGAGGTTTTACAGCAACATATTCGGGAGTCATTAACCGGCCAATACTATCTTCAGGATAACCAAGCAACTTGATTGCTATTTCGCGTTCTTCCTTTGAAAGCATTTGGATAAGGCGTTGAGTTACTTGTCCTGGAAGTTCTTCAAAAAATGCAGTACGGTCGTCAGGGTCTAAGTCGTTAAGCAAATCAGCAATTTTGGTACTGTTTGTTGCCATACCTTCAATAATACTTCCCTGATTTTCAAGGGAAAGATATTGAAAAGTTTCTTTCGCCTGCTTTCGTGGCAACAGGCGGAATAGAATAATTTGATCTGATTTTTGAGAATTCTCGATAATTTCAGCTATCTGAACCGCATCGAGTTTGTTAATGTCTTCTTTTAGAAGTTTCCAACGTCTTTCTTCAATAAGTTGTTGGAAGTGAATTTTGATTTCATTCATCATGCAATTTCCTTACAAATTTATTCCTGTAAGGAAACTTGCAAAAGCCCTTACAGAAACGTGAATACTTTTTCTGTTTTTCTACAACTATGGTACGGGCCTTCGTCCATGATAATGGAATTTGAGTTAATAAATAAAGCCATCAAGATAATGGCTTCGAAATTTCTCGCAAAAGTAGTATATTTCTCGGGGTTTTCAATCATTTTTGTATATTTTTTAGTGCAAACATAAAAAACTTCATGTTGACACCGATATGAGTGTTTTTTTGGCAAAAGGCAAAAGGCTAATGGCAAAGGGAAGCGTGCATAAGCTTTCGTTCGCCATTAGCCTTTTGCCGAAATATTCAAAATAGACTCGCTTTGAACTTTATTTTACGTATATATAATATCCTGATATAGCTGAGATAAGCGTTTACGAAGATGTTTAACGGCATAATGTTTCCTTGACAACAATGTATTTACGGCAACACCTGTTGTTTTGGATATTTCCTTTACCGGAATTCCGTCTAATTCGGTTAATTCGAATATTTCACGTTGCTCCGGCGGAAGTTCGGACAATGCATTTTCCAACTCTGTCCAAACCAATGAACGTAAATATTCTGTTTCGGGCGAAGGTGTTGTATCTCCATTACCAAACAAAACTTCGGAAAAATCTTTCAGGACGGAATCATCGTTGTCATCATTCTGATAAACGGGCAATTCTTCCTCGTGTTTTTTTATTCCTTTGTTGATGATTAAATTCCGTGCAACACGATACAACCATGCCGAAACTTGCTCAATGGGATTGATTGCATTATCAATAGTCTTTACCAATTGATAAAAAACATCCTGCAAAATATCATCCGCATCTTCTTTGTTTGAAACACGCTTACGGATAAATGCTTTCAAACGTGGTTGATATTCCTCAATCAGTTTTTCTACATTATCCTGTGATGTTTCCGTCATGGTTATTTTTCCTCTTCTTTTGATTCATTATCATTCATATCAAAAGGATTACCGCCAAAATGCCCACGTTCTTTCCCAAAGCAAGTAGCGCGATCATGTCTTTTTCGGATAAATTCTTTCCGTTGTTCGGGCGACATTTTCATCCATTTTTCATGAATAGGATTATCTCCATGCATATGTCGATTCATTCCACCAAACGGCATCATGTGCCTGCCTCCGCCAATACGGCCAAACAAAATGCGTGCTAATACCAACAAACCCAATGCTTGCCAGAAATTGATAACTGCTAATCCGAAAATACTAGGGATAAGCCAATTCCACAACAACATTACTACAACGCTAAGTACAGCAACGGCAGCTAAGCCAATAAGACCTATTTTTAAACCTCTTGCTTTCATATTATTTTAGTTTATATTAATCCAATAAGTAGTAAAAAAAGTAATTTAAGGTAGTAAAATGTAGTTAGAAGTAGTAATTACTTCTAACTACATAATAAATCAATGTTTTTCGCCATATCCGCCAAATCCGGCACTTTTCATGTGCTCTTCGCGCTTATTGATGAAATCAACTTTTTCTTCAGGAGTCATTTTCGACCATTTTTCTTGAAAACCTCCAAATATTCCATGTTCATGACTATGACCATGTCCATGTCCCAAAAAATGATGTCCGAAGCCCTTACCAAAGAAATTTCGTATACCGGACATTTTGCTATGAAAATCATTCATCCATTCGTTTTTTTCTTTTATGAATTTTTCTTTTTCTTCTGAGGTTAGTTTCATCCATTCTTCGCATCGTTTATCGATAGATTCTACATTAAGTTCCCTTCCATGTCCGAAAAATCCATGTCTGGATTCATCATTATTCATAGAATTCATCCTTTTGTCCATCATTTCTACTTTTTCTTCCGATGTCATTTTTGACCATTTTTCACGACAGTCGTTCATGTTACCACCAAAACCTCTTCCTCCGAAAAATCCTGCATTAAAATCTCTTGTTTCCATAATTTTTAATTTTTAAAAAGTTTATATTTTTAATTTTGATTTGTTTTTTTGAGATCGTTCTCTCTATTTATGCTGACAAATCAAAAAGAAAAATATTTTACGGAAACTGATAAATTTTTACATAAATTCATTTAAATACTGATTATCAAGATTGTATAAATAAAAAATCAAATTACTCTTCTTTTATTTTCAATAGTTTGAGTAATATTGGCAAGCCCAACCCTTGCACCATCAGCATAATAATTACCGTAACAACTGTTAGAAAAATAATAATATCGCGTTGAGGAAACAAACTTCCATCATCCATAACAATAGGCAGAGATAATGCTGCAGCCAACGAAACAATTCCCCGCATTCCCGACCAACCGATAATAATACATTCTTTCACACCAAACGGCTCATAATCTTTTAATCTTTTGAGCCTTGTTTGCAAGCGTTGATGGCTTTTTTCTATCACTGCGATTTTTCTGTTGGCTTCAGGTGTATTTTGTTTTTGCAAAACAGCTATTCTTTTATCATTATCTATTTTATGTTGAATATCAGATTCTCGCTTTTGCATGGCATTTATCCGTCGATTAACATCTTTTTTATCCCACCACATAAAAAGCATTCGTATGGTTAATGCTACCAAAAATATCAAAAACGAACAACCAACGAGTGGCCAAATCATTCTTTCGGGCATATTCTTAAGAATGTGAGGTAATTCCAATCCAATCAATATAAATATTAATCCGCCAAGAATAAAAATAACCGTATCCCAAACCGACTTGGATTGGATTTTACTTTCTTTGGAAAATTTATCCTTATGCCCCGAAATAATCAGTCCGGCAGTTACTACAGCAATTACGCCGGATACTTCAATTTGTTCTGCAATAAGGTAAGCAACAAAGGGAACCATCAGGTTTAAACTTACTATGATATTTGTTTCTAATTTCCATTTTCTTACAATAAGGACAAATACCATCCAAATTGCAACACCCACCAGCGCTCCTCCAACCAAAGAAATAAGAAACATAAGTCCGGCTTTCCACAAAACGAACGAACTTCCGGCTACAGCAGCCACAGCAAAACGCAACGTAACAAGTGCCGAAGCATCATTTACCAAACTTTCTCCTTCCAAAATGGTACTTGCGCGATGAGGCAGTTTTAGTCCTTTGGTAACTCCCGAAGCAGCGATTGCATCAGGCGGTGAAAGAACTGCACCAAGAACAAACGCGACCGGCCATGTCATTCCGGGAATACAGTAATAAGCCACGACAGCAATTCCTATTGTAGTAATAAAAATTAACGACACTGCCAATGCCGAAATAGTATGCAAATTGGTTTTAAAATCTTTGAATGAAACATTAAATGCGGCATCATAAAGCATTGGCGGAAGAAATATCAGAAAAACGACTTCGGGACTGATAGATACCAAATGAAATCCCGGAATAAACCCGACCCCGATACCTGTTGCCAACAATAAAACAGGATAAGGCAAATGTATTTTTGATGCTACCGGCGACAATCCGATTGCAACGGCAAGTAAGATAATTACAACGCTATATGCTTCCATAAATTTTAACAGGTTTTTATAATTGGCAACAAAACTGAATATAATTTCTCTTATGACAAAATTTAGAATCAGATAAAACTGTATTTTTGCAAAAGATAAATAACAAAAACACAGAACAGAATGCCGGATTTATTTGTTGATGAAGTTTTCGACAAAAATGATTTAATTGAAAATATTTTACCAAAAGGTGAATATGAAAACTGTATTTTTAAAAACTGTGATTTTTCGAATGCTGATTTTTCCGAATATATTTTCGAAGAATGTGAATTTATTAGTTGCAATTTGAGCTTAGTTAAGCTTACAAAAACGGCATTTCGTAACATTAAGTTTAAAGATTGCAAAATGACCGGAGTTCATTTTGAGAATTGCAATCCGTTCGGATTATTTATTGGTTTTGAGAATTGTTCTCTTAATTATGCCTCTTTTTATCAGCTGAAATTGAAGAAGATTATCTTCAAAAATTCACAGTTGCAGGAAGTTGATTTTGTTGCATGCGATTTATCCGGTGCGGTATTTGAAAATTGTGATTTGACAAAAGCGGTTTTTGAAAACACAATTCTTGAAAAGGTTGATTTTCGGACTTCCTTCAATTATTCCATCGATCCGGGAATTAATAAAATTAAAAAGGCTAAATTCTCATTATCCGGAATTGCAGGACTCTTGGATAAATATGATATTGAAATTGAGGATTGAGTAGTTAGTCGGAAGTTATTGAAATACTGTTTTCATTCTGATAACTTCCAATAACTTCTAAACAAGTACAATATGTGGAAATATTACGCTCTACTATCTGCTTTTTTTGCTGCTGTTACAGCTATTCTGGCAAAAGTTGGCGTAAAAGGAATTAGCGGAAATGTTGCAACAGCCGTTCGCACTTTCGTTGTTTTGCTTTTAGCTTGGGGAATCGTTTTTTTTAGTGGACAAATGAAAGAAGTAAAAGAACTGAGTAAAACCAACTTATTATTTCTGATTCTTTCGGGAATGGCAACAGGGCTTTCGTGGATATTTTATTTCAAAGCATTGGAAACCGGAAATGTTTCAAAAGTAGCGCCAATTGATAAATTAAGCATTGTTTTTGTTTTAATATTATCTTTTATCTTTTTGAAAGAACCGGCAGATATGAAAACTATTTTGGGTGGGGTGTTGATTGTTTCCGGAACACTTGTTTTGATATTATAACAAATGTGTGAATGGTTTAAAACGAGTCCGTTATGAAGTTTTCTGACCTCACCCCTGCCCCTCTCCGAATGGAGAGGGGAGTAGTTTAGCGTAATTAATTCGTTCTTATGAAACTAAAAAAGAAATAATTCAGATAAAGCCTAAATATGAAAATCCCTTCCGCAGTTCCCCTCTCCATTCGGAGAGGGGCAGGGGTGAGGTTAAAATATTCATATCGGTGTCAATATAAATATAGCAAAATTATGAAAACATTATCTTTAACTATTATCACCCTTGCAACAATAACGTTATGTGTCGTTGCTTGTAATAAAACCTCTGCAATTATGTCACTGAATGCTGAAAATTTCGAAGAAAAATTGAATCAAACGGATGCTGCGCAGTTGATAGACGTTCGTACTCCTGAAGAATTCAAGGAATCACGGTTGCCGGATGCTGTAAATTTTGCTGTAAATGATGAAAATTTCGCACAAAAAATATCTCAATTGGATAAAAATCAACCGGTATTTTTGTATTGCCGTTCGGGTAAACGCAGCATTAAAGCCGCTCAAATCCTTGAAAAACTAGGGTTTACTACTATTTATAATTTAGAAGGTGGAATTCTTGAATGGAAAGAAAAAGGCAAAACAACCGAGGCTAATTGAGTTATTGTTATCTTTTTACCGTTTACCTTTTAAGAATTCTATTATCTTTGCATCCTATAACAATATTGATAATCAAAATGAAAGGAATAATTCTTGCAGGAGGAAGCGCAACGCGGCTTTATCCATTATCCAAAGCTATTTCCAAACAAATCATGCCGGTATACGATAAACCGATGATTTATTATCCTTTGTCTACATTGATGTTGGCCGGAATCCGGGAAGTGTTAATTATTTCAACACCGCGTGATTTGCCGATGTTTCAACAATTGCTTGGTTCAGGAGAAGAACTTGGAATGAAGTTTGAATATGTGATTCAGGAAAAACCAAACGGTTTGGCTGAGGCTTTCCTTTTGGGAGCTGATTTTTTAAATGGAGAATCCGGTTGTTTGATTCTTGGAGACAATATGTTTTATGGACAAAGTTTCTCGAAAATGTTGAAAAAAGCAGCTGATATTCAAAATGGAGCTTGCGTTTTCGGCTACTATGTGAGAGACCCACGCGAATACGGAGTTGTAGAATTTGATGATAATGGAAAAGTATTGAGTTTGGAAGAAAAACCCGAACATCCGAAATCAAATTATGCTGTTCCCGGATTGTATTTCTACGATAAAAACGTAGTGGAAAAAGCAAGAAGTTTAAAACCTTCAAAAAGAGGTGAATTGGAAATTACCGATTTGAATAAAATTTATCTACAAGAGCAAACATTGCAGGTCGAATTATTCGGGCGAGGATTTGCATGGCTCGATACCGGTAATTGCGATAGTTTATTGGAAGCTTCGAATTTTGTTGAAACCATTCAAAAACGACAAGGATTCTACATTTCCTGTATTGAAGAAATTGCTTGGCGTAACGGTTGGATTACTGATGCTCAATTGCAAAGCTTGGGTAAAACATTGGACAAAACTGCTTACGGAAAATATTTATTGGATTTACTTGTAAAAGAATGATCTAACCTCACTTTTAACTTATTACTTAAAACTTACAACTTATAACTTTCTTTATAAATGAAAACATACCTTGTAACCGGTGGAGCCGGATTTATCGGAGCGAATTTTGTCAAATACATGTTGAATAAGCATAAAGACATCAAAATAATTGTATTGGATGCACTTACTTATGCCGGAAATTTAGGAACCATCGTCAAGGATTTGGATGATTCCCGTTGTGAATTTGTGAAAGGCGATATTTGCGATCCTGAATTGGTTAGCAGTTTATTCGAAAAAAACGACATCAATTATGTCGTAAATTTTGCCGCTGAAAGTCATGTTGACAGAAGTATTGAAAATCCTCAATTATTTTTGCAAACAAATATTTTAGGAACTCAGAATCTATTAGATACTGCAAAAAAATATTGGACAAATGGGAAAGATGAAAATGGCTATCCAATTTGGAAAAACGGTGTACGTTTTCATCAGGTATCGACTGACGAAGTGTATGGAAGCCTTGGAGAATCCGGATATTTTACCGAAACAACTCCGCTTGACCCTCGCAGTCCGTATAGTGCTTCAAAAACGGGAGCTGATTTAATTGTTGCTGCTTACGCCGAAACATTCAAAATGCCGGTAACAATTACCCGTTGTTCCAATAATTATGGTCCTTATCATTTTCCTGAAAAATTAATCCCGTTGATTATCAAGAATATATTAGAAGGAAAATCACTTCCTGTTTATGGTGATGGAACGAATGTTCGCGATTGGTTATATGTAGAAGATCATTGTAAAGCTATCGATGAGGTTGTATCTAAAGGTAAAAACGGTGGAGTTTACAACGTTGGTGGACACAATGAAAAGAAGAATATTGATATTGTTAAACTTACAATTTCCACGATCCATCGCTTGATGAAAAACAATCCTGATTACCGCAAGACATTGAAGAAAAAAGATGTATTACCTTCAGGAGAAATTGATATTGAATGGATAAACGAAAATCTGATTACATTCGTAAAAGACCGTCTTGGACACGACCAACGGTATGCAATCGATCCTACTAAGATTACAAATGAGTTGGGATGGATTCCTGAAACTAAATTTGAAGACGGAATTGTAAAAACAATCGAATGGTATCTGAATAATCAAAATTGGGTAGACGAAGTTACAAGCGGCGATTACACCAAATATTACGAACAAATGTACCAAGGGCGCTAAAGTGAATGAATATTTTGCACATCCTTCTGCTATAATTGATAAAGATTGCCAAATTGGTGAAAATACACGGATTTGGCATTTTTCTCATATCATGCAAGGAAGTGTTATTGGAAAGAATTGCAATATCGGGCAGAATGTGGTTATTTCGCCCGGTGTTGTCCTTGGGAATAATGTAAAAGTGCAGAATAATGTTTCAATTTATACTGGCGTTACATGTGAAGATGATGTTTTTCTCGGTCCTTCCTGTGTTTTTACCAATGTAATTAATCCCCGTAGCTTTATTAACAGAAAAAACGAGTTTGCTCAAACACATATCGGAAAAGGTGCAACGATTGGAGCAAACGCTACAATTGTTTGTGGAAATAATATAGGGAATTATGCCTTTATCGGGGCAGGCGCTGTAGTTACTAAAGAAATCTCACCTTATTCTCTTTGGGTTGGAAATCCGGCCAAGCAAATCGGCTGGGTAAGTGAATATGGACATAGATTACATTTTGACAAAGAAGGAATTGCCCAATGTTCCGAAAGTAAAGATAAGTATCGGTTGATTGAGACTAAAGTCGAAAAAATAGGCTAATTACTTCCTAAGTTTACTTACAATTGAAGATGCAATTTTGTATCCCGAAAGAATCATCGGAATCCATTTCATTTTTTTCGAAGGAGCAGCAAATAACGAAAGAGCTGTTGTTGCCATATTTACAATACGGAAAGGCCTTTTTAACTCTTCAATATCATCGGATATAACACTTTCTTGCTTGAGTATCTGATATCTCAACAAGTATTTTTCGTGCCGGATATCATCTATGCTTCTCAGATTCTTATATCTGTCATTGCTTGATTTCAGTGTCATTGGCTTCAATATTTTCATCTGATTCATCAAATAATATACCGCTTAATTGTTTCACAAGAGGATTAACAAATATGTTTTTCCTGAAAATGTATAGAATGATACCTATCAATAAGTAAATTCCTCCAACACATAAAAATGCATATATTTTACTATCCCATATTTCGGATAGTTTATATACTAATGCAAACGAAAAATGAATAAGTATCATCATCGCCAGCATAATAGAAACAATGATTATCAAAAGCATGGAAATAACTTTCGATAATTTTTCGAGCAAACTCAAGCGTAGCAAATCATACCGCAGATTTATATATTCTTTTAAATCTTCAAGTGTTTTTGCGTATTTACTTTCTTTATTTTCCATATTTTATAAGGTTACAAGTAAGAAAAGTTACAAGTTTCAGACCTTAACCCTGATACTCGTAACTCCTCGTAATAACAGCTTATAACTAAGGTTTATGCTTCATTTATATCGATGCCCGCTTTATGCAACCCTTCTTTAGCTTTGGCTTGTACTTTGTCGATTAAATCGTTGATTGTTTCTCCTGCATATTCAGCACCTTCTTTAGCTTTATCAACAATAAGCTTACGGGTTTCACTTCCTTTATCCGGAGCATACAACAATGCAATTGCTGCGCCGGCTACTGCACCGCCTAAAAAGGCTAATAAACAACTTGCTGCTTTCATAATTTTTTAATATTTAAATGGTTTAACCAAATGAAATCATTGACATAAAGATAAACAAACTTTATTGAAAACAGTTTAAAATCTTGTTTATTTTACTATTTTTTAAGAATACGATTTAATGTGCCAATTCTTTAATATGCTAATTGGAGCATAGTGGAAATCAACGGAGCCAATTAGCATGGATGTGCCTGCATTAGCATATTAAAGAATTGGCACATTAGCATTATCTTACAAGAGCAAACCTCAGTGCAATACCGAAATTACTTGTGGTAATAGGATATGACGTGGAAGAAACCAATGGCGTATTAACTTGTCTATCAAAAAAAGCCCTTATAGTCAATGCCTTACTGAAGTTATAATCTGCAGCAAGTTTTATCATAAGCGTTTCTGTACCGCTTACAGGTTCGGAGTATTGTTCTTCAACCTTACGAATAATCGACATGATTTTGCTATAAGAAATATCACCACGTAAAGTCAGGTCATGGTTGACATTTTTTATGGCCTTCATTTTCAATACATTGTTGAAATTAAGCAATTTATATCCAAGTCCCAGAACAAATTCATCCCGCATAGCTTCGACAATCTGATTAGCCGACATGTTTAAGTTTAATGTACGGGTAGTCTTATATTCACCGTTGCAGCTAATATTATTCTTGAAAGTAACTGTAACTCCAAAAAGTGGCGCAAATGCTTCAGTAACACTCACAGATGCAATATCGTATTTGTAAGTTGGAATAGGGCTTCCCGTTTGAACATCAGGAACAAATCCAAAATCACTATTTCCTCCCATATCTGTCCAGTCCTGGTCAGTTCCATACGAACCCACATTATATGTACAACGGTAAGCATGATTAAGAATAACTGACTTAAATCTGTCTTTTATCCAACTGATATTGGAAAGTCCATCATAGGAAATTCGCCAATTGGGCAACATATTTGCAAGAGTTGGAAAAGCCGATAATTTTATCGAACTGGGATCTCCCACTGTATATGCAGCCAAGAATGCAGGAATCATTACTCCGGGTGAATTTGGATCTACAGGGTTGGGTGAACCGACATACATAGCGTTAATCCTTTCAATCATTATTTGCCTGTTTACCAAAAATTGATTGAAAGCCTTGGATTCATATCCATTTTTAGCATTTGATGACTGAAATGCCGATTTCAATGCAATGGTTGTCATGGTAAAATTACCCCCTTGATATTCGGGCATACCTTGATACATGTACTGCACTTGTGTATAGGTACTGTGATTCCAACGAGCATTCAAATCTAGTTTCAATCCTTTAATCGGCTCAATGGTAGTAGTTGCCGAAAAATCCTTGTTAAGGTTTGTGATTGCCGGAGATATATTCATCGTAGAATCAGCCAACCAGCCTCTATCATAAATATCCTGAATATAATCATATCCGTTTATAAATCCGAATGCATAATTCCAACCGGGAGCTGAATTTCCTTGTCCTGTAAATCCGCCTATATTAGGTAAAAATCCCGGAATCTGGGTTGAATTCGTTTCGGTATAAGAAATAGAAGCCCGCCTGAACATCATCAATCCTCGTGCTGCATATTGCGCAACTTTATACCACGAATTTTGTGCAGGATCAGGCCCTTCAACAATATTTATTTTTATTGAGATGCTATCGTTATTCTGAATCCGGATTGCTTTGGTATTCAATTTTTTATACTTCAATACATACACAGTACTGTCTTCCCTGTAAGCCTTTACACGGATATTTTTTGTATTCAGATTATGCGTTACAACAATAGACGAATCCTTCATCAACTGAATTTGCTTATCGAACTTTTTCTTAACAGGAGGTCGTTGTGTTGCCCGAGCAGTCTGTTGCCTGGTATTGGCACTACTATTTGAACTAAACTTGCGGTTTACTTCTTTCAGAAATGCAGATTTATTATATAAGCCTTCCAAATTGAAATTTCCATCTATTTTAAAAGAAGCATTATTGGCAATTGTATTACCCATTGTTGTTTCAGCATCAACATACGTACCTTTATCCCACGTATAATGAGCATTGTAGTGCGCCGTAGAACTTATCCAATCCAAAATAGGAATCACTCCAAAAGGCAATGTATAAGAAGCATCAAAATTCTGAGAATAAGACAGCGGTGTTCCAAAACTACGGATACTTTGCCAAACCGAATCCTTCCAAATCTTATAATCATCCGGATATAATTCTTTATTCACAACCACATTCGGCTCTTCAATCCGAGCATTTGTTATATTATCAAATGAAAATTGCAATGAACGAGCCAAATTCCAGCGAACATTAAATCCTCGGTTCCAATAAAACTCTTTACTATACGCAATTGGAACATTCTCATAAGAACCACCCGGATTACTCATATCCCTCAACTGAATTTCGTAATAGTTCCGTGTAATATCAGAAGTAAACCCTAAACTATTGGGGAGATAATTCAGGTTAAATGCTTTAACCGGCTTCATAACCGGCGATTTGCTTTCAGATTTAGCAAATGGTTCAAATGGTTTTACCGCTGGAGAATAAGCATACATAAAATTCAACCGGTAATCTTTTGTTGTTTCCCAAGCAGTCGAAGGATCTTGCCTTTTGTTGATATTCTGAGCGTAACCAAATGTAAAGTTAGCCGGGTCATAAGGCATCGGATTTTTACTTTTGACATCTACTTTCAAGTTAGATAAACTCAAACTACTATTGATTACTTTTGTTTGTGCAAAAGACTTTATCGAATCTTTTTCCGTTTTGGTTCCGGCAGCATCTAATGCATCTTTTAACAAAATATCTTCATCCAACGGATTATACTTCGGGCTATTAACTTGTTCGGAATAAGCATAATAAAAAGGCGCAATGATTTTTGCCTGTTTCGGCAGGAATCGTCCCAAATCGAGTGAAGTCGCTACATTATACATATAATAATCATCCATGCGCCTTTCACTTACACTTTGTTCTATTCCACCGAACCCAACCGTTTCGATATGTCCGCCTAAATTTACATTACCTAAATCAGAAAGTCCCACATTCAGATTTCCTTTTGCAGCCCATC
Source organism: Bacteroidales bacterium (assembly GCA_031553395.1). Lineage (GTDB taxonomy): Bacteria > Bacteroidota > Bacteroidia > Bacteroidales > WRGA01 > WRGA01. The sequence continues at coordinate 242,665 of JAVBLR010000006.1, forward strand.
CACCTTCTTCATTGAAATCAGTCAACCGGAGCTCATTAACCCATACTATTACCGATTTGTTGGCATTCGCATTATTCCTCACACCAATCATAATTGTTTTTACTTCCGATAAAGACGGATTACCCAAAACTGTTATTTTATTGCGGGGTTTATCGGTATCATATTTATAATATGGAGTATAGTATGTAACTTTAGAACCAGATCTACGTTTTTCGGCATTTCGTTCCAACTTCAAATCTGTAAGTTTTTCGAAATTGATGTCAATCATATTTTCCTGCGGCCATACTGCTAACTGGTCGGCAGTATTATACGTATCATAATTTCCCGGAAGTGTAAGATCTAACGGAACTTCATATTCATAATAATTGTTTTTATAATCAGAACCTAAACGAAGGAAAACAGATACCTGCCCATTTGTGAGATTTGTCAGATCATCAATCAATTTTTCGGCATGAACAAACATTTGTATACGCTTATATTGCCGCATATCATAACTGGTATTCCGGTAAACAGCACGAGCATCTCCCGAGGATAAATCTTCAAGCCGAATCGATAGCGACTGTTCGTTACTTTGACGAAGCTGCGGTTGGCTCGGATCCAAAACACGTGATATACCGGGAGGTGTTACATAATTAACCGGAGCACGTGAACCGTTTTCTTCATAGTTTACCGAAGTAACTTGCATTTTGGCATTTCCCGATGGTGGCAAATTCGGATTACTTAAATCCTGTCCATAGCTACGCCATTCGCCACGAACAAGATCAAGAGTACCAAAACGTAAAATGGCCGTGTCAGCAAAATTTGTCAGGAACATCCGCATAAAACGAATCGATTTAAAATCATTTATAGTTCCATGTTTATCAGTAGGAGCATTAAGAGGAATTTTAAACTGATACCATGTTACAGTCGGTTCCTGACCGTTTCTCAATCGCACAACAGATTCTCTTTTATCTGCAATGAAATTTTGACCAACAATCATCTTTGTAGGGTCAATCTCTACTTTATACTGAAAGTAACGTTCGGTTTCGCTCAAGGTCATGTCCTCATTCATATCCTCGAAATCAGGTCTTGTGCGTGCCGCCGTACTCCAACCAACAGATTCGGGATTCGTATTGGTTGAGTTCCCTTCCGTACCATTGAACCTTTTGTAGCGTTCCAGAATACTTTTTTGTTCACCGTCATAATCAGCACCCCTGTAATGATGATACAAATCTCCGGCAGGATCGTTGAACGGAGAAAAAGGATCTTGTTCCATTTGAACTATAACATCCCCATCCAAAAATCCGCTCAATTGTGATAAATAATTGGCATAAGCAGGAAATGTTTTTTCCTGTTCGGATGACAATCCATTGAATCCGACATCTTGTATGCGCATATCGATTTGCGTATCGAAAGCATAAACCAACGCTTGACGTTTAGGAACATATCCCCAAACTGTTCTGTCTAATTTGGTTGTATCCGTTGTAATTCCGTTTTCGTAGAATTTTTTTCCATCTTTTAGAACGTCTTCCGAAATTTCTCCTAACTCAAAATATATATCCCCTCCTTTCGAATCCGGATTATTGATAAATGGGTCCATCACCCAAAATTCGATAAATTCGAAATTGTTTTTCTCAAAATCGGTATAGGCCGATAATATTCTACGCATGATCCCACCCCAACGAGCTTCCGGATTTAATAATTCTCCTCTCTTACTTATATTCGTTCCATCCAAATTGTATGGGCCGCGTTCCTTCGGATAAAAGGCCAAATTGAAAATAGGAATTGTAGTAGCTTCATTATAAAGGGCTTCTCTATCTGGGAAAAGTTCACTTTGAAAAACCTCCCGCACGTAATGATTCGACAATTGATTCAAATCATTTTTGATGTAGGACGGAGTAATAGACGAATTTCGGTTGGTAAACATTCCATCAATGGTGTACCAAGCTAATAATGATCTATTTTCCCCATAATCAATATTAGTTGATGTAGATTCTTTAAAGAAAGAAGGCGTAGAAGACAAACCCCATTCATAAGGACTCATCAAAGACCAGCTGGTTTGTGTCGATTCAAAATCATCAATATAGGAATAATCAATTCCACCGGCATGTCCGGGAATTAATTGGGCAAATTCGGCATTAAACGTAATTTGAGAAGGTTGTGTCGCATCCACAAAAGGAAGTTTATCCAACAAATTTGTCAGCGCCTGAGATTTTGTCCGGAATGAAGTATTTAATCCCCACAGTGTATTATTAACCGACTCATCCCCCATTGTAACTTTGGTAGTAAGCGGTTTTTCACTCAAATTCATGATTGTTCCGCCAATACTGAAATCTTCCGAAAGGTCGTAATTCAAATTTAATCCCAACAATGTTTTTCGTTGCTGGTTAAAAAGGGACTGACTTTCATAGGAGGCAGAAATAGGCGTTCCTGCACTTAAAATACTTTGGTTGATAATTGTTACCTCTCCCATTGCATAATTAACCGTATAGTCGGAACCTTCGACCAATGTTGTTCCTCCGGCAGTTACAGTTACCGAACCACGCGGAATATTGGTTCCATTCAACTGAATTACATTGCTTGAACTGCCTTTGTATTCTCCTTGTAATTTGAATTTATTTCTTTCGGCAATCTGTTTTGCAACTGTCATTGTTGAATCATACAGTTCCTGGAAAACATATTTTTTTGAAATGATTGTATCTCCAATTACATCCCGTAAACTTTCTCCAAAAGGTTGTCGTTTAGGAAAAATAATCCGTCCGTTTTGGGAAATAATAGTATATCCTTCCAAATAATCGAAAAACCCATCCGGATAAGGCTCTCTTTTACTATCCAAGCGATCTAGTCCGACAAGGCGTAACCACAATGTATTTTTCTGTCCATTAACCGTTTCCGGAATATAGTTGATATAAACTCCTGCTGTATCGCTTTGGTACATTATATTCATTTTAAAGCGCTCAGACTGAATCTGATATGCTCCCAATGAATAAATATTCTTCATCATTAAATTCCAAGTAGGAAATTTAGGAGATAAATTGGTATTTTTCAGCAACTTCAAGAAAAGAGCATCCTTCGCCGAAATATTATCCGATGAAAATTCTCCGACTTTATAAGTTACTCCATTATAAACATATTGATACGCAACAGCAAGCACTTCATCCGGCTGTAAAGCAGCATTTAAGGAAAGATAACCCAATTGCTCATTAAATGTATATTCCGATTCGGTTAATTTACGGGCGCGTTCTACTTTTTCATAATCTTGCCCGGCATATATTCCAAAGGTTTCCAAAGGTTGCAATGCTTGGGTAACTTGGCTGATATCACGGGCCCCCGGATATGTTTGCGTTATTTCATTGTACAATGAATTGGAGCCATTAGCAGCCTGCGGACCTGTTCCGGTAGGTGTCCAATGGTTATTAAATATATCACTGGCGCTAGCTTCAGCTAAATCGGCAAAAGCAACAATATCTCTGGGTTGTTCATAATTAGCCCGTTTATTGGTAACCCAAACTTCTATTCGTTTCACTGTTACACCAGATACAGCAACCGGCAATTTGGCAGTCCATTTATCGTAATTATCATAAAAGAAATGAGAAAGAAAAAAGTGCTTATTTTCATCATAATCCGCGGCACTAAATTCGTATGGAGTCATTTGCGCACCTCTATCCATTTTTACCGATTGAGATTGAGATTGTTGCTGAGAAGCCAGCGCACTGACTTTCAGTTTTCCAAATTGTAAATCCGTTCGAATACCAAATAAAGCCGAACCTCCGCGAATCAACGAATTGGTCGTATTCATACTCACATTTCCTGCTTCGAGGTATTTTATGATCTCATCCTCTTTTCCTTCGTATTTCAGTTTAATTTGTTGTTGGTCAAAATCAAATGTGGCATCTGTATTATAATTCATGTTGAATTTCATTTTATCTCCAACAGATGCATTTACACTCATTTGTACAACTTCGTCAAACTTAAACGTAGTCCTATTTCGGTTTTTTTGTGAAGCCGTCGGATTACCGATATTGTTGTTTTGTATACCGAATGATATCTCGGCGAATCCTTGTGTTTTTACCTGTACGCCGCCTGGTCCGAAGAGTTTATCCAACGGCCCTAAATCAAAAGTCATTTCCGAAAGAGAAAGTGGAGTTTTCCGTTTTTTTGTAGTACCCGAAGCATCTTCATCTTGACTTCGCCAGTATTCACGCAATGATTCTCTCATATTGTATTCCTGATATTCTTCAGGAGTCAACATAAAAGGAGTGCCGACTTCCATATCACCTACTTTTGTACGCATTATGTAGGTATTGGTATTCGGGTCATATTCGATTACCGTTTTTACATTTTCGGGATCTTCTAAATCAACCGGATTTGTTTGATTTAAATCCTGATAAGATTCAACAGTCGACTTTGTTACCGGAAAACGAGTTCGTGCCGTATCCCTTTGTTGTGGCTGTTGTAATTCTTGTGGCTTAGGAAAATACGAAAACTCCCTATCACGCTCGGGACGCACAGCAAAAGCAGAATAAATTACTCCGCAAATAGCAATAACAATAGCTGATATAAGGAAAACTCGTCTTTTCAAATTTGTACGTAAATTACAACATTTTCAATGCAGTTTTAATAACCTGCTCTACTGTAGATTGCGGCATTTCTTTTACTATTTTACCGACAACTTTTTGAGATGGAGCCTGAGCAAAACCAAGCATAACTAACGCAGCTAAAGCCTCCTCAGCCACTTGGTTATTTTGAGGAAGAAAACTTTCGGTAGAAACACCGTCAAGCAATTTAATTTTATCTTTTAAGTCGACAATAATTCGTTGAGCTGTTTTAGCGCCAATGCCTTTTACGGCTTTTAGCACATTCAGGTTTTCCGAAACAATTGCCGATTCTATTTCATTTACATTTAATGAAGAAAGTATCATTCGGGCAGTACTTGCCCCAACACCCGAAACACTTATCAATTGTAAAAACAGATTACGTTCATGTTTTTCCCAGAATCCGAATAAATTATACGCATCTTCCCGGATTGCTTCGTAAACATATAATTTACAATCCGCTTTTCCTGATAATTGTGTGTATGTATTTAAAGAAATATGCATAAAATATCCAATTCCGGCACATTCTACTACAACGCTAGCAGGAGTAAGTTCTACAACGTCTCCTTTAATATATTCTATCACAGTTGTTTAATTTAATATAATTATACTTTTTGGACATGCAAAATTAAACAAATTTTTGAGTGTTGAATTCTTTTAACACTCAAAACCGAATAATACAACACAATCGGCTATTTATTACCAATTGTTATAACGGCATTTTAACGAAAAACGTATATATACCTGCTTAAAAAATAAGAATTGATATAAAACTTCTTAAATATAGTAAGTTTTTGCTTAACAAATAGTTGCGATTTTACACATAAATTTTTAAACATCATCAGAATTTATTTTACTTTTGATTAAAAAAATCGGTAATCTATATAATCCATAAAAAACAATGAAAAAGCTGATTATCATATTGTTTTGCATTATGTTAATCCAAACATATATCTTTGGACAAGATAAACTTTTAAAAGATTTGGATGGTGATATGAAAAACGATACGGTATATATGGAAGATTCTCGAATTGTTTGCCGTTTATCAAGTCTCAATTTCAAAAAAATTCAAAGCATGGAAATCGAAATTCTGAATGAAATGTCAGGAATAAGAGCTACGAAAAACGGATTTGAGTTTTTTAATGATTGGATGAGGGCTGGATATAAAAATCAGTTCCGGTATGATAAAAATACAAAACGGATACAACTTATCGGGATGAGCCGGTATGAATTCGGTAATGCTGCAAACGACGGAAGTGGAGAATCGAGCGTTAATTTACTGACAAATGATTATATCGGCAATTGGAATTACTTTGATGATGAACAAGACAAATTAATCAAAATACCGGAAATCAAAACAAAAATGTATTTTGGAAAAATCTACTTGGAAAATTTCAGTGAAGAAACTTATTTTAATTTTGCAGAAAAATGTTCCGGCTTGTATTATAAAAATAAGGACAAAATGATACGTAGAAACAACAAAGATAAAAGCAAATGATATCAATTTACAACATAAAACCACAATTTCAAAAGTTATTAACACCGGTTCTTACATTTCTTTACAAAAAAAATATTACAGCCAATCAAATTACGATAAGCGCTTGTATTTTATCACTTGTTATTGGTATATTATTCTGGTTTGCAGAATCTAACCGATTGTTATTTCTAGCGCTTCCCATAGGTTTATTACTCAGGATGGCGTTGAATGCATTGGATGGAATGATGGCGCGAAAATACAATCAAACTTCACTCAAAGGCGAATTACTAAACGAATTGGGTGATGTTGTTTCTGATGTTTTTGTATTTTTTCCATTATTAAAATTTCAACCCGAAAGCATATATCTTGTAGTTGTGTTTATTGCACTTAGTATTGTGAATGAATATGCCGGAATTATGGGTAAAGTAATATCCGGAAAAAGAAGATACGAAGGTCCTATGGGTAAGAGCGACAGAGCTTTTCTACTTGGAATCTACGGAATTTTGTGTTTTTTATCAATAGGAATATCTTCCTATTCGATGTGGATTTTTATCATTATTAATTTACTATTACTTGTCAGTACCGATATCCGGATTAAGAAAACATTGAAAGCTCAATAATGACCAACAAACAAGTAACCAGTAACAATAAATTTGCCGATGTCCCTGTAAGAGTAAGAAGTTGGGGAATAATTATAATCATTCTGTCTGTCGCTCTTATTCATCCGGCACTAACATGCTTATTCGTTTGTTTTTTGTCCTTTTGGGGAATGACGGAATATTTTTCGATAATTGGCATTTATAGCAAGAAAATAGTATACCTGTTTTATGCTATCATCCCGATTCAGTATTATTTTTCTTATACAAATGAACATACATTATTCATATATATCTCATTATCATCTATCTTAGCTGCAACTCTATTGTATTTTTTTCTTTTCAAAGGAAAACAAAGTCTTTGGATAATTCTAGCTATGCTCACATGTGTTGTAGCAATCGGACATTTATCATTCATTCGAAATTTGGATTTATCACTATTCAACACCAATGGTATAAAAATCTTTTTGTTACTCGTTATTCTTACCGAATTGAACGATGTATTCCAATATCTGACCGGAAAATTTTTCGGAAAAAGAAAAATCACACCGAAAATTAGTCCGAATAAAACTGTTGAAGGCTTTTTGGGAGGTGTTATTTTAACTACCATTTTAGCCAATTGTCTTGGATTATTTTTGTTACCCGGAAAATCCATTTTTATTTATTCGGCATTGGGAATATTGATAAGTACTTTAGGATTCTGCGGAGACCTTTACATGTCATTTGTAAAAAGAACTTTCGGCGTAAAAGATACGGGCAACCTTATTCCCGGACATGGAGGAATGTTGGATAGAATTGACAGCTTGATAGTTGTAAGTCCGGTATATTATTGGTTGATTTGTCTGTTTTTCCCCTAAATCCCCTAAAGGGGACTTTCTTGGCAATCCAAATAGATATGTATAATCAAACAAATCGTAAGAAATGTTCTAAAAAATGATTATTTCACCTCTGCAAAGTCCCCTTTAGGGGATTTAGGGGTATTTTTTATAAAAATGGAAACAAATCATAAATACAATAAAGCCATTGTCTTTTCCGGTGGTGGTACTCGATTTGCTATTTATTGCGGAATATTCACTGCATTGGAAGATATCGGGTTGAAACCTGATTTAATTATTGCTTCATGTGGAGGCGCTATTGCTGCAACTATTATCAATTCTTTTCAAACAAACGAAGAACGAAAGGCCTATCTTCAATCGGAAGAATTATTCGAATTTATCCGAAACACACAGCTTACTAAAGAGAAAATGCTTAACCGTATCGGCTGGGATTGCTTGAAAATGATACGCTCTAAAGATTTTGCGCCTCACATTGAAAATATATTTGAAAAGTATCTGGTAGACATGCCAATAGATTTAGAACAATATTTACCATCCCTTTCTTCAACATTCGGATTAAATATTCCATCCATATTAATCGGGTCACGGGTTTTATTCGATAAATCAGCTATTGGTAGAATAAGAAATAATAAAAAGCTTTTTCGAAAGGTTATTTTTACAGATAAGAATATAGCTCAATACATAGATTGTGAAAAAATCGAAATTCAATCGGATAATTATTTCAATAGCGCCATAGATTCGGATATTGAGATTATTACAGATATTCCAATGATAACTGCCATGCGGATTTCCATGTCTGACATGTTTTATGTTCAGCCTGTACATTATCAAAACCAATATTATATGGGAGGAGCTGTTGATCTAGTTCCGGTAGAATTAGCCCAATTTATGGCTGATTTTGTTATTCTTGAAAAAAAACGGGAATATAGTCGAATGGAAGAATCCATTGTTCGTGCTGTTTTTGGGTTCAGTGGAAATCAACGTCTCGATGAGATTAAAAATAAAAGCATAGATTATTGGATAAATACGAGCGATGATAGTCAATCGTTAAAAGGATATTATGTACAAAAGAAAATTGATTGGCTACGATTTCAAGTCAAGATGATATTGCCCGATTCATTTCAAAAATTTAAAGAAGACATGGAATTTCAGTGGCAATACGGATATAAAAAAGCAGCAAAACTTATAAACCAATGAAAATATTTATCACCGGAGGTACCTCAGGGATAGGAACTGCTCTTGTTCAAAAATACTTGAAAGCAGGTCATGAAGTCGGAATATGCAGTCGAAATGCACAAAATATTTATTCAACGATAGATAATCATCCGAATTTAAAAGCATATTCGTTGGATGTGTATGACAAAACCGCATTAGCTGAAGCTGTTTCTGATTTTTCAAATGGAGAATTGGATATTATGATTATCGCTGCCGGAAATTATACCGAAAGTATTCATCATAAAACGACTTACGAAGAAAGTACAACTATGCTGAAAGTAAATATCATTGGTGCTTTGAATGCATTTGAAGTTGCCCGTGAAATTATGGGTAAACGAAAAAAAGGCCAAATCGTAGCCATAGCGTCTGTTGCTGGATTACTCGATTATCCGCAAGCATCCATTTATGCAAAAACCCGGAGAACGCTTATTCAATTATGTGATACCTATCGAAGGACATTATCCGATTTTGGGATAACCGTTACAACGATTGTTCCGGGATATATTGATACGCCACGCCTGCGGGAACTTAATGATAATGATTTGTCAAAAAAACCGTTTGTTATAAGTTGCGAATATGCTGTTGGAACCATTATCAAAGCAATCGAACAGAAAAAAGAAATGGTTATTTTTCCTGTAAAAATGAAATACTTGATTCGATTTCTATCCATATTACCGAAAGGGTTGTTAAGTTTTATTATGAAGAAAAGGTAGTTGTTAGTTATTGGTTGTTTGGACTCATCTTGCAATCAAATAACAAATAACAAATAACTAACAACCAATAACAGATAACAAAAATGAGCAAAAACGTCACCATAGTAGAAAAAATTTGTTGGCTTTGCCTGAGCTATGTGATTTTCTTTCTAGTATATAACTTTTGCGGCTGGTATGCTTCAAATGCAAGTAGTGTGGATTCATTTGTATTCAAATTCGAATATCATATTCCTTTTCTGCCTTGGATGATTATTCCTTACATGAGCAGCGGACTGTTTTTTGCACTTGTATTCTTTTTGTGTTCATCTAAAAACGAATTACGACTTTTAACCAAAAGAATAAATTTTGTAACAATAGTTTCCGGATTGTTTTTCATCTTGTTTCCTTTGAAATTCACACTTACAAAACCCGAAGTAACTAATTCCTTTTATAATTTCTGTTTTCAGTTTCTAAATAAATGGGATACGATTTATAATCAGGCGCCATCGCTTCATATCAGTTATATTTGTATTTTTTGGTCGGTCATTCGCAAGAATATATCAGGTAAATGGAAATTAATAATTGGGATTTGGCTTCTATTAATGGGAATTTCTACATTAACTGTTTTCCAACATCATCTTATTGATATAATTCCAGCATTAATTTTGATTTGTATTACTTTCATTATCTTTTCCGAAAAAGACAAAAGAAATGAACATATTGGAATGGTATATTTCTTTTTCAGCAGTTTATCGACACTAATTGCATTATTAATTTATCACTATTTTTCAAATTTCGGATTACTCATATTATGGATTTCGACAACATTATTTTTAGTCGGACTTGCATATTTGCATTCAAATGCAAAATTTATCAAAAGGGCAAATGGAACAATAAGTATAATCAACAAAATAATTTATTTTCCATATATCATTGTCTATAAAATAATATGGAAGTATTTTCGTAAAAACTCAAAACATCCGATAATTGAGATTTTACCTCAGGTTTTTGTTGGGGCAAGACTTTCCTCCAAAGATGTTATTGATTTGAGTATAGATGCATCGATGACTGTTATCGATTTATCAGCAGAACTGGAAGAAAATAAAATTATACGTAAAAACTGTAGATATTTTTCATTTCCTTTGCTGGATATTGGAGCTATAAATCAGAAAGAAATTGAGGAGATATTGGATTTGGTTTCAGAAAAATATACCAATATAAAACTGGATGAAAAAATATACATTCACTGTTTAATGGGCTATTCCCGAAGTATATTTATCGGTGTATTATTTCTGAAAAGGCAATTGAATATTAATATAAAAGAGGCGATTGATATTGTAAAAGAGAAGTCGCCTCAAGTGGTATTACCTGAATATTTATTAAATGCAACTTAACTATTGAACTCGTAATAATAAAATTAAAATGAATACAGCAACTTTCACTTCTTTCGACAACGCAGAGTTATTCTATAGAGAATGGAATTATGCACCTTCTCAGAAAACAATCATCATACTTCATCGTGGACATGAACATTCGGGCCGATTGAATGATTTTGCAACCGATAAACGGTTTGCCGGATACAATATATTTGGTTATGACCAACGGGGACTGGGTTATACAAAAGAAAAAACATCGCCTGTATTCATGGATTATGTGCGTGATCTAAATACTTTTATTACTTATTTAAATAAAAAATACGGAGTCAAGCAAGAAGATATTTTTGTTGTTGCCAATAGCATTGCCGGGGTAATTGTTTCGGCATGGGTACATGATTTTGCACCGAGAATTGCAGGAATGGCTTTACTCGCTCCGGCTTTTCAAATCAAGTTGTATGTTCCGTTTGCAAAAGAATTTATCGCGTTAGGAACAAAATTAAATAAAAACCTGATTGTTCCGAGTTATGTAAAATCAAAAGTGCTGACTCACGACAAAAAAGAACAGGATGCCTATAATACTGACCCGTTGATTACCAAATCGATTGATGGACGCATGTTGGTTGACATGTTGGATGCCGGCAAAAGAATAGTTGACGATGCGGCTGCGATTAATATTCCAACAATGATTCTTTCTGCTGAAAAAGATTATGTTGTTCAACATAAAGGACAAAAACAGTTTTTTATCCGTTTGGAATCCAAATGCAAGGAGTTTATCGAACTGAAAGGATTCTATCATGGAATCTTGTTCGAGCAAGAAAAAGAAATTGTTTATGACCATATCTTACGGTTCATGGAGAAAAGCTTTAATCAAAACATTCCTCAACCTGATTTAGAATCGGATAAATTTTCAAGTGATGAATATGATGTTCTTTCATTAAAGATGATACCTGTTGCCGAACGAATGAACTTTGCATTTCAAAAATGGTCATTAGGCAAGATAGGTTTCCTAAGTCAAGGAATGAAGATTGGTATGAAATATGGCTTCGATTCGGGTATATCGCTCGATTATGTCTATAAGAATAAGCCCAAAGGAAAATTAGGATTCGGTAAAATGATGGATTACTCTTACTTGAATGCTATCGGTTGGCGTGGTATCCGGATACGCAAACAGAACCTGTTAAGTTTAATCGAATCTCAAATCAATAAACTACAGGAACAAAACAAACCGGTTAAAATATTGGATATTGCCGGAGGAACGGGTAATTATCTGTTCGACATTAAAAATAAATATCCGGATGCCGAAATTGTAGTAAATGATTTTAAACCGGAAAATGTCGAATTCGGACAAAAGATTATTACTGAATCCGGAATCAGCAATATGTGTTTTACCAATTATGATTGCTTTGATAGTGAAACATACCGGAAACTCAATTTCACTCCGAACATCGTAATTATTTCAGGTATTTTCGAACTGTTTGGCAACAACGAACAAGTTAATCATGCTGTATCCGGCACTGCATCTATATCCGAACCCGACGGAGTTATCATTTACACCGGACAACCATGGCATCCACAACTAAAAATGATTGCTTATGTTCTTAACAGTCACCGAGGCAATGCTTGGGTTATGAGACGTCGTTCCCAAAAGGAATTAGACCGTATTTTTGCTTTCAATAACATTGAAAAGGAAAAAATGCTAATAGATGATTACGGTATTTTTACAGTGTCTTGCGGAAAAATTAGTGTCCCAATGAGTTAATATGCTAATAAAAAATGCCTTAACTTTGATTTACAATATCGGGGTATAATTAATAAGTTCTTATTGTTTGGTTAACAAAACCACCACACAAATGAATAGATAACTATTTGTATTTCAGTGATTATATTTAACAATGTACAACTATCATTAATACTTAGGCTTTCGAATCAGCGGCTTTGGGTAATAAATATTAAAAAGCTTATTTTTTCAATTAAGATATACAACCTTTTGTTGATAGGTATGTTTTTATTATGAAAACACAAAATGAAGATCATTCACTAATCAACTAAAAATGAAAAAAATGGAAAAGAAAATTAAGTTTTTATTAGCTACATTGATGTTAGGAGTTACTATCAGTTTATCGGCACAAACTACACAAAGCGGTCAGCCAACAGGTACTAAATCGACACAAAGTACTCAACAATCTACGCAGAAAAAGTCTATGACTCCTCAGGAAATTGCTCAAAAAGAAACGGATAAAATGACAAAAAGCCTGACTTTAACGGCTGAACAACAAACAAAAATTCAGGCAATCAATCTTAAGTATGCTCAACAAAGAAACGAGCATATGCAAAAAATGAAAGAATCGAAGGCAGCAATGACCGAAGATCAAAAAAAACAAATGAAGGCTAACATGGAAACAAGTGCAAATGCACAAGATGCCGAATTCAAAACTGTCCTTACATCAGAACAATACCAAAAGTATTTAACAAATAAAGAAAGTAAGGTTAAAAAAATTGAACAAAAGGTAGAAAAAGGAGTTGATAAGGAAGTTGATAAAATCAAGAAATAGTAATTTTCTAAAATAGAAAATGGAAAGTTGAAAGTGAATCACTTTCAGCTTTCCATTTTCAACATTCAACTCATTCATCAATAATATGATGAATCAACATTCGATTTACTTCATACAAAATGCCTTCTATCAATTAGATAAAAGGCATTTCGGCATCATCACTTTTCACGGAAAACAAATAAAAGCCACATCATCTTTTGAGCCTTCTAGGCGTATATGACCTTTTGTTAAAGACCAACCGTTACATTGAGCGTTATAACTATAACTTTCATTCAGGAAGCAAATATATTTGCCAATATCTTCAAGGCTGTCTAGAAATAAAGACGAAAATTCACACAATCCGTTTTTATCGAAAAGGCAGGACAAAGTGATGCCATAATCATCAAACCGAATTTCAAGAGCTTTCGTTTTTCCTTTATTCAGGTGATGATATTCCAGTAAACAAGAAGGCTTGTCAGGAAAAAGATTTTTGATACTGTGTAGAGGAAGCCGTAAGGTTGAGTGCACATGATTTACAAACTCGGAAAATATCCGGGTTGCGCTTTTCATCTGAGTAGTCATAAATAGTCCGTATTTGTTGCCCGCCGTTCCATGAGGGCTATTAACTGAATAAAAGAAGCGCGGAACGAAGCTCATCCGCAATCGGAGGTTCGGCTAACCCTAACCACAAGACAAGCTAATCCCGCGCAATATCCTTAGTCATCATTGTTCCTTTCCGTACGGACTGACAGAACGGAAAACAATGAGACTTTCTCGAATTTTACACGAACACGAACTTTTTACTCTTGTGATTAATTTGAAAATTGCCGATTTCCGATTACAAGAATAGAAGCCAACGCTACTTTTTTATACTTAAATGTTTATGTATCAACAACAGTTTATTTCATTTTGAAAATAAATTATTGTTGAATGCTGCAAATATACGATTTAAATTGTATAATTTTATCGTGAATTTTATCTGATTCTTTCTATCTTTGCCATTTACACAAACAGAAAATAACGGATTGATACCGAATGAAGAAGTCGATTTCATATTTACCTAAAAAGAAACAACGGGACTTGAATAATCTGGTCGCCCTGATACATAAAAAACTTCCTCAGGCAGAAATGATTATTCTTTTCGGAAGCTATGCCCGAAACGAATATGTCGATTATGACGAACGGGAAGAATTCGGTATCCGTACTTCGTTTATGAGCGATTACGATATATTGGTTGTAACCAAAGGCGTTTCTGACCGTGATGCAGGAAAAATCCTCGACAATATCGACGATGAATATTATCAGGACCCCGATAAGCAAACCCCCGTTCAATTTATCAATGAAGATATCAAAAAACTGAATCAGGATTTATCCGAAGGACGATATTTCTATACGCAAATAAAGCAGGAAGGTATTGTTTTGTATGATAGTGAAAATTATACCCTTGTTCGTCGCCGGAAATTAAATTATGATGAAATAAAGCAGCAGGCGGAGGAATATTTTGAAATTAAATATCATAAAGCGGAATTATTTTTAGAACAGGCTTTATTTATGTCCGACAAAAAAGAATATGTAATGGCTTCTTTTAATCTACATCAAGCCTGTGAGAATTTATTTTACACTGTTCGATTAGTCTTTACATTACAAAACAGCAAACAACATAACCTTGCCAAGCTGTTGAATTCCGTTAAGAAATACTCAAACGAGTTTGTGCAAATTTTTCCTCGCGAAACGGCGGAAGAAAAACGCTTATTCAACCTCGTAAAAGCCGCTTATGTGGAAGCTCGCTATAATCCTGATTTTTTGGTAACAAGAGAAGATATTGAGGCGTTAGTTCCAAAAGTTGAAATGTTGAAGGATGCGGCGAAGGGGATTTGTGCGGCGAGGATAAGGGAGTATGGGGAGATGGAGTGATGTTTTTATAATTTAAATCTAAAAAATATGAATATAACATACCTTATAGGTAATGGATTTGATGTAAATCTTGGATTGAAAACCCGATATTGCGATTTTTACAAATATTATTTAGCATTACCTTCTGATTCAGATGATGTTGGAGTTAGTAAATTAAAAAAACTCATAAAAGATGATTATGAAACTTGGGCGGATTTTGAAGAAGAACTAGGTAAAAATTTAGATAAGTTTAATGAAGAAGAATTTTTTTCATTGATAGTAAATGTTAGAAAACATCTTTTTGATTTTGTAAAAAAAGAGGAAAATAAGTTCATTCTAGAGAAAAATGAAGATGTAAAATTAAAAAGAGATTTTACATTTTTAGAGGATTACTTGACAGCCAAAGATAAAGTAAAATTTAAACACTTTGTAAGTGGTTGGAATAGTGATAATTGGTATGTAAATATTGTCAATTTCAATTATACAACTGTCTTGGAGAATTATCTTGAATTTAAGCCGGATATGCATTTGCCAAGACCAGGAGGAAATCGTTTATGTTATTTGCATGATATATTACATATACATGGAGAGAGTCCTTTAAATATGGTGTTGGGTGTAAATGATATTTCTCAAATTAATAATAATGTATTTGTGAAAAATTCGGATATATTGGATGCTATTGTTAAAGCAGATTGTAACGATGCTATGGGGCATTTGGTTGATGGGAAATGTATTGATGTTATAAATAATTCTAATTTAATCTGTTTGTTTGGAGTTTCTCTCGGTAATACAGATAAACGATGGTGGAATTTTATTGCAAAGAGTCTTACAAAGGTAGATTGCAGGCTTATTTATTTTTCATATGATAATAAGGGGCTTGATCATAATTCTATGTTACGAGGAATTCATACTAGATATAAAAATAAATTCTTGTCACATATGGATTTAGATGATAATAGTAAAAAAATTCTTGCTGATAGAATATTTGTTGTACATAATTCTGATTTTTTTAAAGTAAAAGTTATAGAAGAGAAAACGGCCAAATTAGCAATAGATGAGGTGGAAGAAAATGGAGTTTTAGTTGACAATAATATAGTCATGATGCCATTAGACTTAAAAACAGATTAATTGGATTTTAGCCTCTGCCTCAGCCACATCGGACATACTGTCCAACGATAAAGATATCCTAATAAAAACAGATGCGTTTTTATCTATTATTGAAAAAGATATATGTGAAAATCAGACTACAAGTACACATCCACTGCGGTATAAAGCAGATATTTTTCGGATATAAATCAATATTAATTGCTAAATTGAGTTACTTACAATACTAACATACGATTAATAATCGTGAAAACGATGGATTTATTAATAAAAATTATTCCTGAATATTTTCAGGATTTTGTCTACAATCCCATATTCGGGAAATATAAACAAATTCTTTTTCAGCAAAATAAAGAATTTTATATTTACCTTTTGCGACAACGAGGGAGCGAATTAGTTTTATTTGGTCAGAAAAAATATCATCTATTGGAGCAGCAGCTTCGGGATATGTTTCCAAAATTTTAATTTCTTCTAATATCTTTCTCACAAGCCTTTTGGCTGTTGGTTGTTCTCGAAAATAGTATATAGAATCTAGATCTTCTAAAGCTGTATCAGTAAAAACTATCTTCATAAAGAATATCGTTTTAAAACAGCTTCGTATGAAGAAACTTTACCATCTTCTGCATCTTTAATAGATTGTTTTATACCCTTTTTTACCTCTTCGATTGTATATTGACAGGGATGTTTTTGTCCTTCTTTTTTCATCAGTTTTTTTGCATAATTGAGCAACTTTGTTATTATTTCCTCATTATTGGTATTTAACACAATACGAGCAATTTCATTTTGTTTATCTACTACTGTTGCGTTCATAACTAAATTAATTTATTGTCTACAAAAATACAAATTACCTCTTAGTATACAATGTTTAAACTTATAAAATGTGTAAAATCAACTTAGTATCTGAACAGACTACAAATACATGTCTGCCGTAGTATGATATATCTAACACAATAATACTAATCTACTCCAATTCTTAATTCTTAATTCATTTTGTACCTCCAAAAACTCATTTCATACACCAAAAACACCATTACATACAAACAGCCTTAAAACGCTTTGCCGGGCTGAATAACAGACATATTTTTACCGAAAAATAACAAAAGAATATGTCTGCCTCCTCAAAAAATTATCTGACTTACACATTGATTCTGACCGCATTTGTAGTGTCAGCAATCGTATTTTTGGCCTTTATGCCCGAACGTTTTTGGGAAAAATACGATTTAAAACCAATCGATATATTTTCCGATATACGAACGAAGTTTTTGCCCTCCTCCAACACTATCGTTTCTGATTCTTTGCAAACGACTGTTCCTGATAGTTGCAAAACGGGTATTGTTTGCTTTGAAGATTATTCTCCGAATAAAAACGGATTGCATCGCTTTTTGAATGCGCTTGGAGACAATTCCCATGCAGTACGTATTGCATTTTTCGGAGATTCATTCATCGAAGGTGATATTTTCTCAGGTGATTTACGCGAATTATTACAGGGTAAATTTGGGGGAAAAGGTGTCGGAATGATGCCTGTTACTTCTCCCGGACGATACTTCAGGAGAACAGTATCGCATGATTTCAGTGATACATGGACTGCCATTTCTCAACCCGACGCTCCGAAAACATCAGACTTAGGCATTAATGGAAAAGCATTTATCCCGAAAGGAAATTCCCGGGTGTATTATGCTGATGCAAAACGAAAATCAGATGGAGATACATGTCAACGCGTGAGTATTTTTTACAAACTGACAGCCGGAGAAAATAACGTCTCTTATACCATAAATAAAAGTACATCGGGAGAAATAAAATTGCGTGCAACCGGGAAGTTGGAACGCGCTGATATTTTAAATGATTCCATCAGCAATATTACACTTAATTTCCCTGGGAATCCGGCATTAACGGTATATGGAATTTCATTAGAAAACAACACAGGCGTTATTTTGGATAATTTTTCAACAAGAGGAACTCCGGGTACAAACCTGCAATCATTGCCTCAGGAAAATTTAAAACGAACCGACAGTTTATGCCATTATGATTTAATTGTATTGGAATACGGACTAAATGTGGCTGGAAATAAGGTGATGAATTACGACAATTACCGGAAAGAAATGGGAAAAACCGTCCGGTACCTACAGGAATGTTTTCCTCATACTGATTTCTTATTGCTTAGCGTATCCGACCGTAGCATGAAGCAAAACGGGAACTACGAAACCATGCCTTGCATCCCGGCGATGGTCGCTGCGCAACAACAGATTTGTGCCGATAACGGAATTGTTTTCTGGAATTTATTCGAAGCAATGGGTGGAGAAAAAAGTATGGTTTCTTTTGTAGAATCAACGCCTCCAAAAGCAAACAAAGATTATACGCATCTTACGTTCGAAGGTGGGAAACATTTAGCCAATATACTGTATGAAACCATTTTGTATGAGAAAGAACGCCTCATCCCCCGCCCTCTCCCATAGAGAGGGAGCTTAGGGGGGTGGAATATCTTAAAATTAGTTCGTTAATTAACATCAATATATTTATTCTCATTTTTATGAAAATGCAATACTCTATAATCGGTGAGTCTCTGCGGCTCCCTCTCTATGGGAGAGGGCGGGGGGTGAGGCTTTTAATATGCGCATTCTTTTTTTCAATTAACGCCTGTGGAGAAAACGAAAATCTGTCTCCTTACTGTCTTTCGGTAAATTATTCCTTTCCAAAAGGTACAGCCAATAAACTAATGGATTCCGGAAATACGATGCTTTCGTTTTTTAACCAATTGAAAAGTTTACAAAATTATCCTGATAGTTTACAAATTGTATCGATAGTTCATATTGGCGATTCTCATATTCAGGCAGATTTTCAGACCAATGTAACCAGAATGCTCTTTCAACAGTATTTTGGTTCGGCAGGACGCGGATTGATTGTTCCATTGAAATTAGCCAAAACAAATGAACCGTCGAATTACGACATTTTTTCTCCTCAACAATGGACGAATGTGAAATTTCTTCGAAAAAGTGAAGTCCCAATAGGTATCGGCGGACTTGCCTTAACTTGTTTAGATTCATTCGCCAATATATCTATTAAGACGTATAATTCTGAGGACTGGGCATTTAACCGGGTTTCGGTATTTTGCAGAAATGATAAAATGCTGATTAACCCTGTGGACTCGTTGCATATTCTTAGCAAAAAGATAGTTGATGAATGTGCTTGTGAATTTCTTTCGGATACATTAATGAATTGTTTTACATTCAATTTGCATTCTGATAAAACGGATAAAATTTTGTTTTATGGAGTTAATTTAGAAAATGGAAAAAGTGGAATAGTATATCATGGTATTGGCATCAATGGCGCACGTTATTCAAATTATACAAACATTCCTCTTTTTTACGAACAATTGCCTCTGCTAAGAGCCTCATTGATTATTGTTTCATTGGGAACAAATGAGGCATACGACCCGGGACTTAATGCATCCGAATTTTATCAAACCATAGATAAAACCGTGAATCAGATTCATCAATCCTGCCCCGAAGCAACAATCCTTTTAACTACTCCGGTCGAATCTTGGTTACGTTATAATTCCAAAAGAAGAATGCCTAATTCGAGAATAAAACTGGTTAGCAACACCATTGTTCAATATGCAACGGATAATAATCTGGCATGTTGGGATTTATACTCTATTACTGGCGGCAAAAATTCTGCCTACGATTGGCAAAAAAACGGATTATTTGCAAAAGATGGTATCCACCTTAATAAAAAAGGTTATGGATACATAGGAGAACTTTTATTTCAGGCAATTTATAATACTTATTATTCGAACAATTCATAGCAATTTGCTACGCATAATTCGAAGAATCTACGAAGTCAATTAAATTGCAATTTTACCCCTGTCCCCTAAAGGGGAACGCATTTTTCTTTATTATTTCGTTCCCCTTTAGGGGACAGGGGTAAACACTTAATATAAATTAACAAATAAATACATACACGCCATGTTACCCTTTGATTTAGACAAATTAAAAGCATTATTCCTTTATGATGCAAATGCACCATTGTTGTTCAGCAGCGGATTTTTTCTATTTCTGTTTTTAGCCTTTTTAATCGGATATACTCCGATGCAAAATCATAAAAAGATACGTATTATCTATGTTACGCTGTTTTCGTGCTATTTTTATTATAAAACAAGCGGTATGTTTGTGTTACTTCTGTTGGTTGTAGCTTGTGTCGATTTTTTTATTAGCAGAAAGATTTTTTATAGTCAAACACAAACCAAAAGAAAAATTTGGCTTACATTAAGTATAATCGCCAATCTCGGCTTGCTTTGTTACTTCAAATACACCAACTTTTTTTACGAATTATTCTGTAATCTGGATGGACACTCTTTTGAGCCTTTTAACATTATCCTGCCGGTAGGAATTTCTTTTTTTACGTTTCAGTCAATGAGTTATACGATAGATATTTACCGAAAAAATATAGAACCTTTACATAGTTTGTTGGATTATGGTTTTTTCGTTTCGTTTTTTCCGCAATTAGTAGCTGGACCGATTGTCAGGGCAAAGGATTTTCTTCCGCAAATCGACCGTCCATTGATGGTTACACGGGAAATGTTTGGACAAGGAATATTCCTGATTGTTGTCGGATTATTCAAAAAAGCGGTTATTTCAGATTATATCAGCATAAATTTTGTCGACCGTATTTTTGACAATCCGACATTATACAGCGGCATTGAAAATCTTTTTGGGATTTATGGTTATGCGTTGCAGATTTATTGCGATTTTTCTGGTTACTCAGATATGGCAATCGGCATTGCATTATTGTTGGGATACCGGTTTAATATCAATTTTGATTCGCCCTATAAATCAGCAACTATTACTGAATTCTGGCGACGCTGGCATATTTCGTTGTCATCGTGGTTGAAGGATTATTTGTATATTTCGTTGGGAGGCAACCGCAAAGGTAAAATCCGGACTTACATCAACCTGATGATTACAATGCTTTTGGGCGGTTTGTGGCACGGTGCTTCCCTACGGTTTATTTGTTGGGGCGGATTACATGGTATTTCATTAGCAGGGCATAAGTTTCTGATGCATATTTTCCCCTCTCTAAAAGCCGATGGGAACAAAATGACACGTTGGTGGCGGTTTGCCGGAATTGTTTTCACTTTTCATTTGGTATGCTTCGGATGGATTTTCTTTCGCGCCGATACTTTTCATTCGGGAGTTGATATGATTCGGCAAATAGCATTTGATTTCCGTCCTGAGCTATTCCGTGACTTAATAACCGGTTATCCGATTGTCTTTAGCCTGATGCTTGTTGGTTTTGCGTTGCATTTTGCTCCTCAATCCTGGGAAAACGCTTGCCAAAGAATAGCTGTTTCTATCCCATTAGCAGCAAAAGCCATTGTAATAATTGTTTTGATAGTAATTGTTTTTCAATTCAAATCAGCGGAAATTCAACCATTTATTTATTTTCAATTTTGATTGGATGTGTTAATGTGCCAATTGTTTTAATATGCCGATATGTCAATAAAAAATGTATTCGAACAATTGGCTTATTATTTTATCCTAATTGTTTACAAAAATAAAAAAAGCATATATTTGTCTGTTAAAATATTATTAATGTGTCTTTGCAGGTATAGATAATATTTTATAAATAAGTAGTTTAACTCATAAAATATATGCATAAAAAACAAATACACCGCATAAACCTGATTATTCTTATTTTCATGTTAATTGTAGTAAATACAAATGGACAAGAGTTTAATTTAAGTATCGATATTCTAACAGAAGCTCAATTAAAAACCATCTGTAATGATGAAGAATTGTCTTTTCTAAGAAATGAGATTTATGCCCGTCATGGGTATATTTTCACAGATGAAAAATATAAACAACATTTTGAAGAACAAGATTGGTACAAACCTGCAACCAATAATAAACAGGTAAAACTCAGTCAAATCGAAAAAAACAATGTCTTTATCTTAAAGAAAGAAGAAAAAAGGCGATTGACTCGAAAAGCGGCTATCTATCAATTCCTTATTGAAATGAAACAAATTCATGCTCCGAAATATTATTTAACGGAAACCATGCAAAAAATTGATATCGATAAAATAGAATACTGCGGAGATAAGGGGTCTTTTAAAATAAAAGAAAATAATGAAACAGGAATTTATACTTTTGAAATTTATATTAATGATGATAAAATAAAGCTGGGTTATTATGGTTACAAGACCAAAGATTCAAAAGGAAATAAATTAGATTTTTGGATGGGTTGTGGAAGTTATACCACATTTTCTATTGATAAAAATAACAAGATAAAATATTATGATAGTGAAATGCTTCATTAATCTTTCAATGTAAAAAAATTGATTAACCATGAGCACATTATCCGACAAAATAAAATATTTTGCCAAATTATCCTCCATTGGAGTATTTACTTTTATAAAAATTCATTTATTGGCAGTTGTCTCTACGATTGCCGTACTAATAATCGGTTTTATTCTTTTGTTAAAAGGTGTAGATACCGGAAATTCAGGAGATATAAGTATTACTTCGTATATAGTAATGATGTTTACAAAAAAGCCTGTAGGTTCTATACTTTTCCTATTGGTTTTATTCGGAAGTCCTTATCTGTATTTTCTTTTTGGTAATAAATATATCCTCAATAAGATTATCCATAAAATCGTAAAAGATAAATCCGAAAAATATATTTGTCCTTTATTGGATAAGGCGCTTGCAAAAATTAATGTAAATCAATCAATTGCGTTACAAGAGGGATTTGACTATTCTATGCTAAAACTGCAACTAATCCGGGAAATTCAACATGAATCTGAAAATAAATGGATTAAAAAAGCCATACTATTAGGAATAAAACAGACTCCTTTCAATTATGTAGATTTAGGAGAAGAAGGTATTTCGTTCAATGATTTTATTAAACTGAATATAATCAAAACATTAGAAAATATTTCGGAACCAAGTAAAATGATTATTTGGATTATAATTGGGATTCAATGGTTGTTGTTATTGTTGATTTGGGTTTTGCCGTATTAAAACGTTAATCGAATTCCTCGGAGATAACATTTTATTGGAACAATTTGAATAAATATGAAATAACACTCGTTTAAAAAACTCAGAATGAAAAGAATAAACATATTGCTTCCGGTAATATTTACAACTATAATATTCTGTCTGAGCTGTGTGATGAAAAATGGACAGCAAAAAGAGAATAATAAGGATACTTTAAAAGTTGAAATGGAAGTATTTACTCAAGCTAAATCCATTTACTCCACAATTAATGTCAAATGCTCAAGTTTAATAAGTGACTCGGTTAGTTTTACTATATCCAAAGATCGTGTAACTCATTTTTTTGAAACAGGAGATACTATTTCAATGAATGAAGCAGTAAAGATATTGAGTAGTAATGATGCTTTTACTCACAATATAATGGGAAATATATCAATAGGGCAAGATACTTTATGTTATATGATACATGCATCGGGTGTTGGTATTATTTATGAATCTCTTCAAAAATTATCTAAAGGAAAAAAGGTGTTATTTTACAAAAATGACATAGATATTCCGAAAGAAACTTATAAGAATAAAAATAAGAAGATAAAGATACTTTGTTATCAAAAATCCAATTTCGACTTTTCTATTTGGGAAGAATGGAGAAAAGAGAATCCGGATACATACATAGATGGTAATGACGAATATAATGCATATACCAGGTGGAATAAGATGAATGTTTATGGAATTTACGATGCTTTTAATATATCTACCATAACCACCAGAGAAGAAATACGGTACGACTATTATATTAATCCATATTGCACTATAACAGGACTTCTAATTAAAGATAATTTAATCAATATGTTTTGGATGAATGGCGGAGGTGCATTTAACTTGTTTCCAAATTTTAATAGAGGAATAGGAGAAGTATATGGTTGTTTTAAGCCTGAATGTTTGAAGTATTTTATAAGCTGTTTACAAACAAGTGAATAAATACACAAATAAGAGAAAACTTATTTTAATAAGAAAAAGATCCGGCACGATGAATAAAATAACCACAATTTTTATAGGGCTGTCTCTGTTATTCTCAATGATGGCATGTTCTCAAAATAGTGTTAGTAGAGTATCTAAAGAATCTATACATAATTCTGATAGCTTATCACTCTCTACCGAAGATAAGATTTATATCCTGACTACAGAGAGTTATTCTCTAACAGGTGATTCCGCTGATATCCATATTAGTAGCGTAGATATAAAAGAATACTTCGAAACGGCAGAGATTCTTCCGGAGAAAACAGCTCTTGAACGGCTAAAAACATATAATCATCAATTCAGTGTTAGTGGAAAGATGGTTAATCAGGAAGATACATTGAGTTATTATATACTGGGAGACGGAACAGGCATTACTTATGAATACAGGCGCTTGATCTCAGAAAAAGAACAAAAGGTAACTTTTTATCATAACAGCATCAACCTGCCTTCGGATAAGTATAAAAAAATTAAATCCCCATTAAATATTCTTTATTTTGAGAAATCTAAATTTGATTTTGCTCTTTGGGAAGAATGGAAGAAAAGTGATACAGATAATATCTATGTCGATAACAATGAACAATACAAAGCTTATAAACGATGGAATGAGAAACTTGATGTTAATGGCATTTGTAAAGCCTTTACTTTAATGGAAATCCTTTATAGTGAAGGTGTTCTCAATGTAGCATTATCTGTAGATCATAACTGCCGCCTTTTTGGATTGGCTATCATGAATGGCAAATTACATACATTATTTATGGATGGAGGAGGAGCTATTTACCTTACATCAGTTAAAGATGATCATGATGAATTAATTTACGGCTGTTATAAACCGGAGTGTTTAAAATATTTTACAAACAAGTTGTCCTTGGATTGAATACAATAGTTATTCCCCAAGACAGGCATTAATGATATAGGATTATGAACTGTGTACAAATAATAAAAAATGAATAAGTCTTTAACAATACTGATACTTGCTTTATTAAGTACACCTTTATTTGCCCAAACATATCAGGGAAATATCAAAATTAAAGATATACAATATTCTTGCATGTTTCGTATCAACGCCGACAGCACGATAAATTTTGTATGCAACAGGGAAGGCAATTTTGTATATATGGAATACAATGGAAAAATCAGGCAAATGAAAGATACGCTTTACCATGTTTCGGCAGAAATTGTATTTGCTCAAGCTCCCTCGAAATCGGTATATTATAAAGAACCGATATTGGTCGTTTCACTTGACAAAACAATAACGGGCTTGGATAAGCTTACAGTTAGATATTCCGATGGCTCTACCAAAGATTTCCCATGTAATGCAGGCGAAACATTGGAAATCCCCCGGAATGAAAAGCTTTTCAATAAAAAGCGAGGCCGCAGCAATTATTTTGTCTTTTCAATTGACCGTAAAAATCCGATAACCGGCAAAACATTACAATTTGAAATAGATGATATTTCAGAGGCCGGTTTTTACAAGGGAGATAAAACGGATTTTGAAGTAATTATCAAAAATAATGACTTCTATTCAACAGAGCAATCATCGGAAAAAATAGGATTTTTTAAACTGAAAAAAGATAAAATTAGATAATACAATAATACATAGAGATAAGGAAATGAAAAATATTATTACAACTATTTTTGCCATAGTTATTTCAATTACAGCTTTTACGCTGCAAGCGCAATCGAATACACCGGAAAAAGTGTACAAAGGTTTGTTTGGTGATTACACCTATTCTCAGTTCAAAGCTTGGACAGATTCCGTCGAATGTAAGGAAAGTGAAACGATAAGAGGAGTAAAGTCTATGCAGAATGCTCGTCGGCCAAGTGATGACGAAAGGATAATTACGGCGAAGATGAAAATCTTTCCGGTTTTGGTTCACGCCCTTTTATCATCAGATACAATAGTCGATTTCAATGGATTCATTCGTATAATGGAAGGTGGGGCATATTTTTACCTTCCTGTAAATGAACAAGATTTGATAAAAATAAAAAATATGAATCCTTATACGGATTTGATTTGCGGTTCTCCCAAGAGCAGTATAAAAGGTAATGCGACTCAGGCTCGTTTTCTTGTAGAAGTACCCGAAGATGAATTGGACGAAGAAGTTGTTCAATACCTGAATAAAAATTCACTTGAGATGTTGAAAGTTATGTGCAAAGACATCGAAATGTGTGGTGAACCTGTAATTGTTCGGGCTCGATAATAATCGAAATAGTTGAATATTAAACCTTAGAGGATAGAATAATGATTGATAATGTTTGAGCACGATAATTAACATGGAAAATAAAATAAAGCAAATACTACTGAACCTAGGTGCCGATTTGTGCGGAATAGCTAATATCAATAGGTTTTCAAATGCTCCGGAGGGTTTTCATCCATCTGATATTTACGACAAATGTAAATCTGTAATTGTAATTGCAAAAAGATTACCCAAAGGACTGGCATTTGTAAGTCCGAGAATTGTGTACAATCATACCAATAATATAAATAAAGTCGAAGTAGATAGAATAACGTATGAAGCATCTATCTTGTTAGAAAAATTGGGATGTATTGCTATTCCATTACCCTGCGATTCTCCGTATGATTACTGGGAAAAAGAAAATATCACAGGAAAAGGGGTGTTATCAATGAGGCATGCTGCCGTATTAGCAGGATTAGGAAGCCTTGGGAAAAACACGCTGTTTATGAACAGGACTTATGGAAATTTTCTAAATATAGGATGTATTCTAACCGATTTAGATTTGAAATCGGATGATTTATCGGAAGAATTATGCCTCAAAAATTGCCGTTTATGTTTGGACAATTGTCCGTCCGGCGCACTAGATGGACAAACTGCAAATCAGAAACTATGCCGTCCACATACTTATGGGATAAATGACAGAGGATTTGAAGTTGTGAATTGTAATAAATGCAGGACAGTATGTCCGAGAGCGTTTGGGGTAAAATGAAGAGATATAGTCAACTTCAATTTATTAAATCAACCTATACATCCAATTAAAATAGTTCATAAAATGGGAATTCAATTAAGATATCATTTTCTCACAATAACATGTGTATTGTTTGTATTGGCAGCTTGTAAAGGAAGTGAAAACAAAACGGAACCGGCCATTTCAACAGTGAATTTTTTCGATAAGAAATATGATAGCGATTATAGCCTGATTATCGATGAATCGAATATATCGGATTACCCTCAGATGAGTTACTTGGATTGTGATAAAACAGGTTATTTTACCATTTATTTTGTACCTAAAAAGCCCGACTTAATAAATTATTGGAAGGGCTATTACAATGATGCCGATTTCGAAACATTAAATATCGACGAAAGCAATAAGCAGATTACATCGATTGTGAAAAATAATTGGAATAATTATTATAAATTTTGTTACTACGTTCCATCCTCATTTATAGATAAATCAAATGGCTGTACTATAGAATCTTTAAATCTGACAAATGACACAAAAGCAACTATTTATCTTTTTAAAAATAATAACTGGATAGAATTGAAAACTATAGAATCAACAATTTTGCCTCCATATTTAGAGAGTAGTTTCTTTCTTGATATTCTTCAAGACAAAGAATAAATTATTCAGGTTATCAATTAAGACACCATGAGACACATAATCCTTTTTCTGATTTTTAATTCTATCCCCATGTTGGGCGTAGCGTATAAATAATGAAGAATGCGAGTTCGGCAAAGCGTCTTCGCTTTGTCGTGGTTGAAAGCAGGCCTCCGGCTGGCAAAACAAAAGATTATTTTTTAAAATATACAAAGCAGAACTTTGTTTTTAACACGACGTAGCGGGATGCTACGCCGAACATTTAGCGATTGTCAAAGAATATGCTACACTTAACAGGGGAAAAAAGCCATGCAATCAATGAATGAATCGGAATACCAATTATAACAATGTAATCTATAATTAAAATCACTATGCATACAATTTTCAACTATCTTCTAATTCTTTCATTTCTTTTTCCTATCTCAATACAGGCACAGAAACACACCGGTAATTCATTGGCACCAGTAATTGAACGGTATTCTTCCGGAGAAATAAAAATGCGTGGAAGGTATAAAAATTACCTACTTGATGGAGAAGTTCGTACTTATTACCAAAATGGTCAACTTTGGAAATTAGAACATTACAAAAAAGGTGAATTAAATGGCGTCCGGGAATATTATTACGAAGATTATGTTCCCGAAGCTAATGGTAAATTCCGCCCTGTCGGAGCGCTTGATACCCGCAGTTTTTATGAAATGGGATATCAGACCGGGCGGGAAGAAAGTTATTATCGTTCAGGTCAATTACAAACTGAACATTTTTATACAAAAGAACCAAGTGTGTGGAGGGGCTGGTATGAAAATGGCATATTGAGATTTGAAGGGGATTTTATCGATGACAAAGGTGACGGCACGTGGACATATTATTTTGAAGACGGAAAAACTCCTTCACAAATTATGCACCTGAAAGAAGGACGGCAAGAAGGTGAACAGTATGACTATTGGCCTAACGGAGTGATACATAAACGAACATTTTACCTGGATAACACAATTACAGAATATGAAGCTTGGGATGAAAATGGCAATAAATTAGCCGATTCCGGACCTTTGGCCTCTTCCAAATCAGAACAAAAAGAATTCGAATCTCGTCAAGATTCACTGAGATATATCAACCGAGAATTACAGGAAAAACTTAACGAAGCAATCCTTTCCGGCGATGATAACCAAATCACAATAGCAGAAGAAAATTTTAATGAATTTGATTTACAACACGAAGAGGATTTTCTGGATTTTATTATGCTTGTTTTTTCCGAAGATGAACGCGACGGAGAATTCAAACTTTATTACGAAACAGGTGAAGTAAAAGTTATAACGCCACGTTCGAAAGGAGAAATGCACGGTATTCAAAAAGTTCTTTACAAAGATGGTTCCTTAGCTCGAAGTGTAGAATACAAACACAATGTAGAGGATGGCGCGGTGCAATCCTTTTACAAAAACGGAAATCCCGAAGTTGAAGGTGCAATGAAAAATGGTCGTCGTGCGAGCATTTGGAGATTTTATAACGAAGATGGAATATTGCGCGAAGAAATTGATTTTAGCGTTGAGAAATAATACATTGAAGAGAAGAAGAAGCTGCCGAAAATACTACTACGGCAGTCTTTATATTATGGAATTAATTAATTCAAACAAACTAATTTTCAACCAATATTTATGAAACAATTTCTCAGAAAAAGCATATTCTCACTAATTCTGATTCTAAATTGTATGATTGCCACAAGTCAATCAATAATAGAGCAAGAACAGGAATTAATACGTATTTTCGAAAATGGGAAAATCGCAATGCAAGGGGATTCTGCATCCGTAGAACAATTACTTCGCGACCATTGGAATTATTATAGTCCTACGGAATATACAATACCTGACGAAGATAATCCGGATTTTACAGTTACAGTAGCAGAAGCCATCAACGATATACTCGAAAAAGGATTAAAGAAAGCAACAGCAGAAGACCATACTATGCAATATCCGTTTGAAGAACTTGCAAAAACAGGAATAAAAATAAGCACTTCAATTGACAAACGGATAAGGGTTTTCTCGTGGGATGATATGAAAGGCGGTACTATGCGCTTTTATCGTAATGTAATACAATATTACATCAATGATAGTATTTCGGGGTGTTATTTCCCGTTTTCGTGGATGAGATCGCGCGAAGATGAAATATTGAATGAAACATCCGTTGATTCCATATTTTGCTTATATAGCGGAGTATATCTGATGCGTGGAAGCACAACATCCGCTACAAAATTACATGGAGAAAACGTATTGGCATTCGACATCAGTTCGGGTGTAATGAAAAAAGCCTATCCGTTTAAAACAATAGGAGATGAAGGTGATAAGTATGCCTCTTTTTTGAGTTTTAGCGGTGAACCAGATAATTTTATTTCTGAAAAAGAACTCATGCCGCATTATATAATTGACAATGAGAGGATTATTATCCCGCTCATTGATACAATCAATCATATTTTCACAAGTCATTATACCGAATTGTATTACAATGGAGTCTGCTTCGAAACACTTGAAGAAAAAACTACAAGAGAAGCTAAAGGCGAGGAAGGAAGATTCATGATTGCAAGCCTGATATTTAAAGACGGACCTAACACTTGTGTGTTGGATGAGGTTTATCCCGCTCCCATTTCGTTGATTGCAGGAGTAACTCACACCATTGATAATATTTCTGAATTGGAAGGCGAATTGGTTGATTTATCAATAAAATGTGATGCCTATAAAGGAAAACCGACAATAAAGCTTCCGTATATTCCAACTATTGATGGTGCTGCTTATGTTGAAAATATCAACCTATTTACACTTGCCGAAGAAAAAACACGTACACGGTGGAAATTCTGGAAGCGTTTTGGACAACAGAAAGTCCTTCAAATAGCCGGACAAGATGAGGGAATGCCATGGCAAAAACTACGCTATACAGCCATATATTTTAATCGTCTGCCATCAAAAAAAACTGCAAAGCAAATACATTGGGCAATAGAAGTTGAAGGAGAACAAATGGAACTATTAGATACAGCCATTTACAAAGGAATGCAGATACAACTTACAATGCGCCCCGAATGGCGGTATCACAAAGTGAAAATTCTATCTTTTATGGGTAACCATGTTACCTCTGAAGCAGCTACTCATACGACGTCTGTAATAGATATGCCTTCTTGGGCTTTCGAAGGCGGGCTTTCTGTTATCGGGCCGGAATATGCGACTATTACTTATGGAGACGATGATTCCGAAAAGGAAATATCAACTGAAGAACCTGATGAATTCGACCTTTATTTAATGGAAACTAATAAACCTTGGAATGCCAATGATACGATAAATATTCCCGGATTGGATTTGGATGAGATGCTACAACAAATTCTTCCCGAAGTAACCCGATATGCTGTATCCGATTCTACGGAACTGTTTTATAACAATATAATGCGAATACGTTTTCCAAATATATCTACATGGTGGACGGATACTCCCGGAGATTCGACACAAATCATGAGGAAAATATTTTTTGATGAAGAACAAACTCCACTTCTACTTGTTGTCGGTAAATTTATTGACGAACAACAAACCTTTGCTATCAGTTATGAAATATCCGAAGGAATGGTTCAGTTTTATCGTTTGGATAATGGAATCTGGAAAAATATCGGTGAACAATCTTTTGATGGTGAAATTCTGTACAACTATATACATTTTGAAAACCTCGATTATAAACCGGGATATGAAGTTGTATTAGCAACCGGCCCCAATATGAATGCCAATCAATGGATGAAAGCCTTTCGTTATAATGCACTACTTGATAGTATGGAATATGCCGGTGATTTTTGTACTGATTATAAAATCGGATTTCAAAATGGAACTGCTTATATGACCGAAGAATATTCCGGAAGTTGGTATATGGATCCACACAAGACTTTGTATATCTGGAAAAATGACAAACTTATTCCAATCAGACAATCTGAACTTGTTGTACCGGGTGATATGAAGTCAAGAAAAACATATATCGAATATTATGAAAATCCGGATTATACTGTTGGTGGATTGCAATTAAAATTGCGGGAACGTTACAAGGAACAAAATACAAGGCATAAAAAATATTGGGATGATTTTTTTGAATGGCAGATACCATGAAAAGAATGAAAGAAGTTACCGGAAGTTATCTGAAGTTAAGCGGAAGTTTGGCAGCTTCAGATAACTTTTTTTGTTCAATTCTATTTAATCTTCCGATTTAAACAAATTTATTCTCAGTTTTTCCTTTTCAATGTATAAGTTATTGCAGAAATAACGCAACGAGTCTTCAAGAAAATCAGAGCTTCGTATTATCAATGTGTTGTAATCAATTTTTCCGACTACATTATTTTTATAAATCAGGTAATTTTCATCAGTCAGATATTCGGTGCCGGGAATGATTTTCAGTTTGTCGAAATTGATAAAAGACAAATCAAGATCTTTCGGATTAGGCGATTTGTCATTTACAATACCAAAACTAGAACTCCACCTGAGAGGAAATAAAATCTGGGTATCTTGATGTTTATTGATCGGTTGATAATTGTAATAAATTTTATTATCGACAACAAAATAACGATTGTAAACCGTTGCATTATTGATATCAACATCGTTAGAAGTCAGGTAACTCCAGTTAGATTTTGATTTACGTTTTTTGTTATGCCAATTCCTTATTATATTGGCACTGATTTCTTGATTGGCATACAATGTTTTTCCATCTGTAAAATAATATTCATTCAAAAATTTGAGATTTGCAAGGTCAAAATTTTTATCAAAATATCCGTATTCATCTTTTACACTTTTGAGTGGTTCCAACCGGTTATTACAAATAATAAAAAGCAGTCCGTCATATCGTAAAATAGGCGTGTTGTAATCACTACGTTGTGATTTATCAACCGGTTCCAATTTCACATATAAACGATAGGGAAATCGTCCGACATATTCCAGCTTGTCAATATTCATATCAACAGGATAAGCAATCTTTTTATCTTCGAAAAATAGTTCCTTATTATCGTATAACATCATATCCCGTCCTAAAAACTTAACCTTACGAAAATCCCTTTGAACAGTTTCTTCATCGTTCAACCCTTCTTTGAAAATAGAAAAATCCAATATCAACCTACCATTTGTACCTAACGGATAGGATGAACTTGAAGTCGTATTTCCTTGAAAAAAATACAAATATCCATTATAATAATAGTAATAACTATCACCGAAAAATTGATATGATTGCAGGTAATAATTGAAAACTTTACCGGATGGATAATATAGATTTTTAATGCCAATCCAAAAATAATTATTGGATTCTGTTATTCCGCGCTGTCCTTCATTATTAATAGCAAAAATATGTTTTCCAATAATTTGCTCATCAGATATCGTTTTGACTTGTCCCTCATAAAGCCAATAAAGATTTTTGTCATCTTGATAAAGTTGTCCATCGATTCTTTTTAACTGACGGATATCATGAAAAGTATTTTCGGGATATGCAAAACAACGGGTTCCCCAAAAATCTCCTCCAAAAATATACAGACTGTCATTGCGTTTAAAAACAGATTCATTTACAATCTCATCAAAATGATATTTGCTTACAGGAGATGTTGCAAAATTGTAAATTGTATCACCATGAATAAATCTAAGATTCTCATTTTTATTTTGACCGAACACATATCGAACTTCATCAGGTAAAAAACCGATATACCCAAAACCATTGATAATATGATTTTTATCTTTAGCAATTCCTCTTTTAGGATTCACAAATTCGAAAGAATTGTAATCAACATTTTTCAATGTATCAATATAATAAGTTCCAATTCCTGAACTTGATAACGGATGGATCCAATATCCTGTTTGTCCGACAAGTTTCTTTTCGGGATAAAAAGCATAACCATACGCATAAAAAGCAGGCATTTCTTTTATCCCTTCAGGTCTTCGGTAATCCGAAAACAAGTCATATCTTTTAACAACTACACTATCCGATATTTGTGCGAAACAAACTAAACTTACGGCAATATAAATGCTTGATAAGATAAGTTTTAGATTCATGGATTTATATTTATCTTGTTCTACCCCTGTCCCCTAAAGGGGAACGAAAATCTCTGTATCAGTGCGTTCTCCTTTAGGGGGACAGGGGTAATATTCAATCTTTCTCAAAAACAAAAGTAACATTTATTTTATATGATGGCAGAATAAGCTGAATTGAAAATCAACAAAATCAAATCCTGATTTATATTATCTCATTTAATAGATTATTATCTTTACAGCCGGTAGATTTAATAAAAAATAGACAATGACTGAAAAAAATTATAACATGTTCCTATTTACACTTATCCGGGTTCTGATTCCTCCGGTAATAGTATTATTATTCATTGTTATTGAGTATTTATTTGCAAATATTATCCATACCAGTAACAGCATGGTCATTTTTTCCTTTGTTACCATTTCAATTATTAGTGTTATCGCTTGGCTGATATGGCTGATAATAGAAATTTTCCGGTTTCATAAAGAAAAAAGACTTAAACTGAGGAATATCAATTTGGTAGTTATAATATTTTATCTGACTCTTACCATATTTACCTATAATAAATTCTTTGGCGATGAATATATGTATTCGCAAGAAAGCCCTTGTGGAAAATATAAAATCGATGTTTATACCCAACCTTTCTTTATCGCAATGCCGGGTGGCGGCGGAATCGGAAGCAGAAGTGCAACTGTTATTCTTAAAAACAAATGGGGATTAACAATTGGAAAATCCTCAGAAGAAGCTCTTTACGGCGACCTTGAATTGGAGTGGGATTATGACAACAATATACTTTGGGTTGCAAGAGGAACCGGAATCGACCTTCCTTATTCGATTTTTTATTTAATTTGGTATGAATATTTTATCATTTTTGCATCCATATGTATAGTTGTGGGGTTGATAATAAGATTTTTTAAAACAAAAAAATGATTTTAAAAACATTAATCATAATAATAACTTTATGATACAAAAGTTAGTGCTAATGATCTTTTGTTTTTTAACAAACATCATTGTTTTTGCACAAAAGAATATCGAAAAGCAAATCGACAGCCTGAAATACGTAACAGATATGCCTAGAGAATGCAATGTTTCGAATTTCATCAAAAATAAAAAAGAAAACGAAGCATATATTTATCCTTTGGATGAAAGATGTGGCGATATATTATTCTGGAATGTGGTAATGCTCAAAGAAAAAGCAATATTACCTCTCATTAAAAAAGTAGGCGACGCAACACCGACAGAGGCAACTGCAGCACCCACTCCCCGACGATATACAGTTGGAGATGTTGCTTTAAGCGCTTTGCAGGAAATAATACATGGAATTCCCGTATATGAAATTGCAGGCATTAAATATGACGAATCGCTCGGTTCGTTAAACTATTGGTACTATTTCGATAAGAAAAGTAACCGGAAAAAATTTCAAAAAAACCTGTATAAATGGTATAATGAGAATAAGAATTCGTTGGAATGGATAGAATCAAATAACCGGTTCGAGATTTGCGCTTGTTTCGGCGGACATCCAAATGGTGGGTATTACGAAGTTGAAAAAAACAGAAAATGATTGCATATAATGAATATTAGTCATTTTACCCCTAAATCCCCTAAAGGGGACTTTGCAGAGGTGAAATGATTAATTATCAAAATAATTTAATTTATTGGTTTTTGTTACGTACATCCAATTGGGTCGCCAAGGAAGTCCCCTTTAGGGGATTTAGGGGTAAATAATAAATAGTCATAAAAGTTTCAAATGTATATGGAAATAAAAAGACATGATGATGTTAGTATGTTTTATGAAGCATCTCCTATCTTATTTGAATTTGCAAAAGATTTGAGAAGTAATCCAACGGAAGCAGAATCTCTACTTTGGAAATATTTGTCTAAAAACCAGTTGAGAGGGTTTCGTTTTAAGAGACAACATCCGGTAAAATATTTTATTGCAGATTTTTATTGCCATAAAGCTAAACTTATTATAGAAATAGATGGTGGCTATCATAAATTACTTGAACAATTTGAATATGATGAAAATCGAGGTTCTGAATTGGAAAAATTAGGATTGAAAGTGATTAGATTTGAAAATGAGCAGATTTTTCGTAACATTGAAAGTGTCATAAAGATTATAATTGAAGAACTTGAAAAATCCATTCCTGCATCATAGAAGAAAAACAAAAATCTACACATCAGTGCGTTCCCCTTTAGGGGACAGGGGTAAAAACAAATGAAAAAAATAGCACTTATTTTCTTACTATCTATTACACCCGTTTTGTCTTTTGCACAAAAAGACATTTCAAGGCAAATAGACAGCCTGAAATATGTTACGAATATGCCGTTCATCTGTAGGGGAACTATTTCAACAACAGCAGATGATATGTTTGTTACGGAAAAAGGCGACACCATCTATACCGAAGGTTGCGGCAATGCAACTTTTTGGAAGGTTGTCAGCCTGAAAGAAAAAGCCATCCGTCCTCTTATTAATAAACTTGCCGATACAACACAGACTGAAGCTCCTGTTATATATTTCGGTGGTAATTATTCTGTTGCAGATGTGGCTTATGCTGCTCTCCAGGAAATTATTCACAATATTCCAACCTTCGAATTATTAGATGCGGAATTTGATGAAGGTTGCGGTTATTGTTCATATTGGCATAAGGTAAGAGAATCTACCAAGAATAGGAGAAAATTTCAACTGGCAGTTCAAAAATGGTATAATAAGAATAAAGCAAATTTTGCATGGATAGAAAGCGATGATTTTGCTATTTGTGATTACATAGGCGAACATCCTTCCGGAGGGCATTACAAAGTAAAGAAAATAAACGGCGAATATCCGGCTGTTTATCAATTGAAAAAAATCTCGGAAGTAGCCGACAGTGTAATTATCAAAACACTTTTTTGCCGTGATCGGGAAACTTATGGAAATGAGCCTATCGCAATAAGTGAAACTGGCGAGTTTAAACAGCAGGAAATAAGAGATACGACTTATGTAATTGCTTTATCTAAATTAACAAACAAAGAAATTAAAGAATTTAATGACAAATTGAATAATTTTGGAGGGGTAATTGCTTTGCCCAACCATTGTGACATTCAACTGGATTATTACGTAAAAGATTCGATATATTCCGTAGTAACAATATCATCCATATTCCGTAAAATAAATATTATACACAAATTTGATTGTG
Organism: Bacteroidales bacterium; assembly: GCA_031553395.1. GTDB lineage: Bacteria > Bacteroidota > Bacteroidia > Bacteroidales > WRGA01 > WRGA01. The sequence continues at coordinate 279,705 of JAVBLR010000006.1, forward strand.
AAGGTCGAGATACAGATTGGACATCTCCTTATTTGTCGTGCTTTTTCATGAATGAAATTTCGAATGACATGAAAAAATACCTGACAAAATTGCTGCGAAAGAAAAAACTATGGAGTAAATCGGATGGCTTTTATAAATGGGATTGAAGATGAAACTATTAAAGATATTGTTGTTTTTTCTTATCGCTTGTCCTGCTTTTGCGCAAGATAATGTAGACGCCATACTTCTAAGCAAAAAGCTGAAAAATATTACAGATATGCCATATATCTGTAATGGATATTATATGAATGAAACCGGCGATACAATCCGTGAAGGTTGCGGTAATGCTGCTTATTGGGATATAGTCAAGCAAAAAGATGATGTAATTCAGCTGCTTATCGATATACTTACCGACACTACACAAACAAAAGCGGTCGTTCCTCTTTTCGGCTGGAATTACACTGTTGCCGATATTGCTTATACTGCACTCAGAGAAATTATCCATGGCATTCCTACTTTTAAATTGTTAGGAATAAAATTTGATAAAAAAGGTTGTGGATATTGCTCGTATTGGTATCATCTGACTGAAAATTTCGATAATAGGGTAAAATTTCAACAGGCAGTGCAAAAATGGTATGATAAAAATGCCCACCGCCTTATTTGGATTGAGGGAAACGAAGTTGAAACAGGCGAAGGATTCTTGAATCATCCGGCTGGGGGATACTTTATAGTTAGTAGTAAAAAAGGTCGAAGGATAACTTTCGAATCTAATTACAATGCCGCTCCAACCGGGTTGAATGAACGAAAATTTTATTATTTGAAAAAAGCAGCTGTTAAAGCGGATTTTAATTATGCAAAACTCAATAATAATCCTGTAAAAGCCGATTTTGAACCGGTTGATGGAAAATACAAATACTATCAATTTATTGCAACTTTCAAAGGATTATCTTATAACGAAGATGCAGAAGATGATTCCATTAAAGACTTTCATGATATTTTGATAATAAAAACAGATAATAAAAATAAAATTCTCGACGCTTACCAACATACACTGGAATGGGCTGAGTGGCCTTCACAATTTGATGTATATAGATATAATACAAAAAATGTCATATTGAAAAATAACCTTGATATAAACTGGCTGAACTTAAAACAAACAATCGATCCATACAAAACTCAAAATGAAATTGGAATAGTAAAATTCGATATAAATCCTTTTTATCCTCAGGAAATATTAAATGGCAGAACATTGCAAACATTATACAATACATACTGCATTGATTGTAAGCCGGATAAAAAAACAAAAAATAATGATGTTGCTGGATTCTTTCCACCTCCGTTACTACATCATATTAAAGAATTGAAAGACTTTACTTGTGAAAAGAAATATAATATTCCCGACTCGGTTTTCTTATCATTATATCCACTGAATGCTGATAGTATTGTAGTTATGATTCCTGATGCTTATTGCGATTCGTTCGATAACTATAAGACCTTGTTTAAAATGACCGAAAAAGAAATCGCCGATTTTGCCGGACTTTTGTTTAACTATGATTTTATTACCAAAGATTATAATTGCATAATTACAACTATAACCATTCGTGGAGAAAAAAGAGCTGATATTATGCTCCAATTTCACCATAAAGACAAAATAAATCAATTATCATTATATTTTGATGAAGAACCACAAATAAGATTTGAAGACACATTTGATGAAGCTTTTGGTATTAATTGGAGAACAAATTGCAAAGATTGGTATAGCAAACTGAAAAGCTTCTTTTATGAGAATTACAATTATAAAATACAGGAATGCTGGGAGAAAGGATACGACAACCCGGCGATAATAATACCTATTCCTATACCTGTTAAACCGGATATAAAAACAGAATCAAAATGAAAAAATTAATCCTACTTCTATCATTTATTTTTGTTATCAATAGTCTTTCTATAGCAAAAACAACCAATATCATGGAAAACGACACCATTATCGAAGCTATATTTAAAGCTGCATGGAAAGGTGATTTTGATACCGTTAAATCCTTTGTCGAAAAAGATGTAAATCTCGTAAAAGCAACTCAAAACAGCTATACAATCCTTATGGGTGCTGCATCAAGTCAAAATACCGAAATGGTAAAATACCTGATTTCCAAAAAAGCGGATGTAAATGCGAAAAACGATTCGGGAGAAACCGCCTTGCATTTTGCAACATGGAAAGGCAATCTCGAAATGACAAAAGCGTTGGTTGAATCCGGAGCTGATGTAAATGCACTCTATAAAGCAAACGGAGGACTAACTCCATTGTGTTGTGCCGCGGAAAGCGGTAGCCTCGAAACTGTTGAATATTTAATTGAACACGGCGCTGATGTAAATTACATGAATGAAAGCAGCAAATCCTCTCCTTTGCGTTCGGCAGCTTACAGCGGATATTATGAAATATTCAAATATATTTCCGACAGGCAAAAAGTTGTTGATTGGCAGGAAATGTTGGGGTATGCCATTACGGGAGGTAACTTGGATATCGTAAAATATACAGTCGGGAAAGGAGCGAATGTCAATGGTTACTCAAAACACTTCCGCAGCTCAATGATTCAGCGGGCAGCAGAAAAGAAGTTTAATCGATTTGAAGACCAAAACGTTGACATCATGAAATATCTTGTAAGTAAAGGGGCAAAGTTGGAGGATATAAATAATGGGAATATTTTTCCATGGGCAATGGAAAAGTGTGACAATGCAACTATTAAGTATTTTCTTGATCAAGGAATAAAATTTGAAGCTCTGGCAGATCGATATGGCTGGCCGCCACTTCCAGCTGCATTGGATAATGGCAATTTCGGATTGGCAAAATATTTATTGGGAAATGACAAAGAACCTATGTTTGAGGGAAAACCATTGGTGTTGTTTTTTGCCGACGGAATGTACAATTCTTCCGCAATTATTCATTTTCTCATAGAAAATGGAGCTAATAAGGAATATTATCCGCAAGCTTTTATAAATTCTGTTCGAAACAACGATTTAGAAAGTGCTAAAATTCTTCATGTGAACGGAGAGGTTGATATCAATACAAAAAACGACAGAAATTTGAATGCTCTGCCATACGCAAAAACGTATGAAATAGCTAAATATTTAATTGATAACGGAATAGATACAAGTGATAAAACTATATTTGAAAGATCCTGGGATAACTTTCCATTGCTCCATGCCTTGGATGATGCAAAAATAGATATTTCAATTTTACAGGAAAATGCAAATAAAAGCCTTTGGCGAGCTGCAAGAACAGGTGATGCCTGGGCTGTTGGTTATTTCTTATCAAAAGGAGCACAGGTCAATTCGATAAATCCGGAATCATTATCAAGGTATGATGAAACTTTCGGTAAAGCTTCCGCACTTATTGAAAATGCCGCTCAAGGTTACGAACGATGCAGTTATGATGATAATGTACAGATATCTCCCAAAATTGCTAAAATATTAATCGATGCCGGAGCCGATGTAAATATAAAAGACGATGCCGGAAGAACTGCGCTTCATCATGCTGCAGGACTTCAATGGTGCAAAGTTTCCATTGGTCCGATACCGATGGGAAACAGACGGGAGAGAAATAGTGGATTCCACGGAGATCCTGCACGTCCTCCGCTTCAACAACATGATTCGATCGTTCAAGTGTTAATTGATGCCAAAGCTGATCTCAATTTACAGGACAATGATGGGAACACGGCTTTATTATCGGCCACACAAGCCAAAAACTACGAAGCGATAAAAATGCTGCTCAAAGCCAAAGCCGATATCAATATTAAAAATAACGAAGGAAAAACACTTTTTGATTATGTTTCGGATGATAAAATCCTTCTTATAATAAAAGATGCCGGATTATTGAAAAGAATACCCAAAGAAGCATTAAACAAGGCGTTCAAAGAATTTTACACTGATTATGAAAATAGACATTCGTATGATAAAAATGCATTGAAAACGCTTATTGCAAATGGAGCCAATATAAATTATTCTTTTGATGATGACGAAGAAAATGCCCTGATGTATGTAATCAGGTCTAAGGATTATAACCTGAAAGAGAAAGTTGTGGATTTACTGAATCTCGGTATAAATATAAATGCAAAAGAAAAATACGGAAAAACAGCGCTCATATTTGCCATTGAAAAAGAAGTTTCTGCGGATATAATAGAAATATTATTGAAAAATGGCACATCTTCCACAATAAACAGCAAGACCAACAATGGTAGAACGGCGCTTATGTATGCTGTAAAAAATAAACGACCTTTGAATATTATCGAACTGTTAATAAAAAATGGAGCAAATGTTAATATAAAAGATGATGATTCAATAACAGCTCTTACAATGGCAAACGCTATTGGGCAGAAGGAAACAGCAGATGTATTGGTAAAAGCAGGAGCAAAACGCGATATTATTACAGAATGGTGGTTAACACTTTATGAAGATTGGCGGGATAAAAACATTACAAAACTGAAAGATTTGATAAAAGAAGGCATAGACATCAATATGAAATCAACATATAACGTACGCAAGGAAGGTTCTACAAAACCTTACGAAACCGGCATAACTGCATTAATATTTATGGCAGAATTTTCATCTGCAACCGAACAAGTACAGGCTCTTATCGATTTAGGTGCGGATGTTAATATAAAAGATGACACCGGAAAAACCGCATTGATGTATGCTCAAAAAACAGGAAATAAAAAAATGATAGAGTTATTGATAAAAGCAGGTGCAAAAGAATAAAAATATTTCCATGTGTTTATGTCATTTTTCACTCAATATTTTTTCTATTTCACTTGCTAACTTTTCTCCTCTAAGATTTCTGGATACAATTACACCATTTTCATCAATCAATATGATATAAGGAATACTTTTTATGCCATAAGAAATCATTACATCGCTTTCCCATCCTTTATTTTCAATAATGTGAGTCCAAATCATATTGTTTTTTGAAATTGCATTTTTCCAGGATGATTGATTTTTATCCAAAGAAATTCCGATTATTTCGAATCCGTTTTCTTTATGTTTTTCGTAGATTTTTGCAATGTTTGGCATTTCTTTTAAGCATGGCATACACCAAGAAGCCCAAAAATCCAACATGATTAATTTCTTAGTACCAATTATGTTGGATAATTTAAAAGCCTTATCGTTAAGGTCTTTTGTCTTTATGTCAATATATGGTTTCCCAATTTTTGATGATTCGGGAATATTCTCCTCATACTTTTTTCTCTGACTAACCTCTTCTTTAGCTGCTTGCGTGATGAGATTAAGTTTCTTTTTTGTCCTTTCTGATAATTTTGGATAAATAACTGCTTGATCTTCGTCCCGAAGGAAGCCTAATTGCAGTAGAAAAAATTCTCCAACAGGATATTCAACGTTATTTTTTATAAAGTTAATGAGTTGTGGATAATATACATCATTCATAAAAGTATGAAGCTCCACACCGGCTTCTCTTATTTTCAGCTTGAGAGAGTCATTTTTTGATGCAATACTGTTATTTAGTGCTGCTAACAACATACTTTTTTTATGAAGTGTATTCATTGCTCCAATAACTTGCTCGTTTAATTGATTGTTTATTGGAGTTCCGCTAACGGACCCTAATAATCCACTTTCATGAAAATCCATATAAATATCACCGGATTCTAAAACAACCCATCCACCCATTACACTATTATCTGAGAATGTAATTACATGTAATGATGGCTTTTCATTTGTAACACCTTTAAATGTAAAACGATTACCTTCAATTTTGGCTGAATCGAGATAAATAATACTTGGATTATCCAATGATACAGTGTCGCTTAAATAAACATAAGTGTCATCATAAATATCATCAGGTAGTAATCCTGTAATTTTATATTCAATCTTATTTTGTGCAAATAAAAACGAAGAAAGCAGCATAAAAAGAAAGAACATTGATGTTTTATTCATTTTGTAAAGATTTAAGTTACTTAAATAGTTGATTATTAATTTTGAGATCAACAATTATCATATACTTCCAAAGCCGCTTCCAAACAAGAAGCAATGCCTTTGATTCCGCAAACGGTTGTTGTCATTACAATTGCTTCTTTTAATTCGTCCCGTGTAGCGCCTGCTTTTTTTGCCATAGGAACATGGGCAGTAACGGCAGTTGTTTCGCCTTGTGAAGCTCTGATGGCAATGTATATCAATTGCTTTACTTTAGGTTCCAAAGCCTTCATATTACTTATCGATTGTATCAGTCCGCCGAATGCTTGTGCTACTTCCGGAGCTTCTTCCTGGAACAGCTCCATTAAATTTCGTTTATTCTTCATTTTATCCTATTTTGAACTTTTGGTTGAATATCCTTCCAATCAGGCAAATATACTTCTTTAATTTCAGATAATAAATATGTGTAATAAATTGCTTAAACTAATTCAAATACAATAAGTTGCCAGAATTCTGATACCTTCCGATTAACTTCAGGTAACTTCTCAATTCCAGATAATTATATTCTGTATATTTGTCAAAATTAAATAACAATAAAATTATGGCAACAATTTTAAAATCAAATCAGCGGGAGTTTGAAGAAAACCCAAACAAAATTGATAATTTCAGGATATTCTCAGATATTTCCAGAATTAAAAAAGGAGTAAATCCTCAGAATTTGAATTTTGATTTAAGGCAATTGAATCCGGGGCAATATTCGGCTCCTTATCATTTTCACCGATTTGCAGAGGAATTATTTATGATACTGTCCGGTTCTGCAACATTAAGAATTCCTGAAGGTTTGGATATTGTAAATAGTGGCGATTTGATGTTTTTTGAAATGGGCGAAACAGGCGCTCATCAATTGTATAATCATACGGAAGAAGCTTGTGTTTTTCTTGATATAAGAACTTTTATCGGATATGATGTGTGTGAATATCCGGATTCGGATAAAATATTTCTTGCTCCGTCTTATGAGATATTTAAGAAGAGTTCTATGGTTGATTATTTCGAAGGAGAGAAAAATATCCGAGATAAATGGAATGAGTTGAAAAGTAAAAAGTAAAAAGTAAAAGGTAAGAAGTAAAGAAGTAAAATACTTCAACTTTACACTATACATCTTTTTACCTTTTACCCATTACTTTTTACTTTTTCTATATGGCTTTATGGAAATAGTCAGTTTTTTTACTCTAATTAACGTTATCTGACTTTACTATTAAAAAACTGACTAAATAATCATCTTATGAAAACATCAAAATTCAAAGTTATTCTTAGCGTTATATTGCTAGCATTTGTTGTTATTGCATTTGCACAAAAAAGCAAAACATCAAATTCCATTTCAGGAAAAATTACAAACGAAAAAGGCGAACCTGTTGCTTATGCCACTGTTTATGTGCAAAATTCAACACTCGGTACTCTCACAACAAAAGATGGAATGTATTCCATTCAAAATCTTTCATCTAAAGATACAGTTTTAATTGTTGAACAAGTAGGAGTAGTTCAAAAGCAAGTAAATATTAAAGGTAAGGATATAAGCAATATAACGCTTAAAAATGCTCCAAAACCTGTTGCTAACAAAGATTTATCCGTTAGTGCATTAGCGTATGCTGCTGATAGGGATGTTTTGGAAGAGGTTGTCATGCTAAAAAGTGAAGTTGCTATTGCCGAAGAAAAAAGTTCGGAATATATTGATGATGTAAGGGATGTGAAAATATCAGTGGCTCCTGCTGCAGCTCCACAAGCTAAAGCGGGAATGCTTACTTCCGGCGAGGTGAACGATTTCAGTAAATGGAAACTTTGGGAAGATATTGCCGAAAGTACTTTGAGCCAATATAATGCTACATGGAAAATGAAACCTGTGCAACGTTATGTTGCTCAATTGACGACTAACAAAGGAATGCCGATAGTGGATGCAGAGGTACAACTGATTGATGATTTGGGCAATTTTATTTGGCTTGCCAAAACAGATAATACAGGGAAAGCCGAATTGTGGGCGAATATGCTTATAACAGATTATAATAATCCGCCTTATCATCTTGTTTTTAAATACGAAGGACAAACAACTACACTGAAAAATGCAGTTGCTTTTCCTGAGAAAATAAATATTGCCAAATTGGATGCTGATTGCAATAAAACCAATGCTGTTGATATTCTTTTCATGGTAGATGCAACGGGTTCTATGCAGGATGAAATCGATTACTTGCAAGCTGAATTATATGATGTAATTGAAAAAGTAAAAAAAGACGACTCTCAATTGCAGTTACGCATGGGAAGTGTTTTTTATCGTGATCATGGCGATGCTTATTTAACTCGTGTATCCGAACTGAATGAAAATATAGATAAAACCATTTCTTTTATCAAAGAGCAAAGAGCCGATGGTGGAGGCGATTATCCCGAAGCGGTAGATTATGCGTTGATAGAATCAATAGCCAAAATGAATTGGAATAAAAATGCGTTGTCGCGTATTGCTTTTCTTATTCTCGATGCACCTCCACATGATAATGATGCAAGCATAGTACGTGTACAATCTCAGGTGCGTTTGGCTGCCGAAAAGGGTATTCGTTTGGTTCCTATAGCTTGTAGCGGAACGGATAAAAGTACCGAATATTTGCTTCGTTGCATGGCATTGGCAACCAACGGAACGTATGTTTTTCTAACAGATGATAGTGGTATTGGAGGTTCACATATCAAGCCTACTACCGATGAATATAAAGTAGAAAAATTAAACGATATATTTATCCGGTTGATTAAACAATACACAGAATTACCTGATTGTTCCTCCGAAAAATGGATTGACGAAATGCAACAGCCACAGTCATCGGAAAAGCATTTACCAACTCCATATAAAGGTAACTCAACCGAGAGTAATATCAAATTGACATTGGAAGATATAATGTCTGCTTATCCTAATCCGTGCGATGGAATCCTAAATGTAGAAATGAAATGCAGTGGAAGCGATGTATATCTTTGTGATATTTCGGGTAAATCGATGCAACGATTTAAAACAAAAGAAAATGAACAGTTTTCGGTAAATATGCATGGCTACGCTTCAGGAGTTTATTTTTTGCGTGCTTTTAACAGTGATAAATGGTTTACATATAAATTTATTTTGAAGTAGAAATTGAAGTAGGGGCGCAAGGCAAAGTGCCCCTACTCATTTCATACAATAAACATCCTATTTCATACATATCTGTCCTTATCATGATGCCGATTCGCAGGAATCATTTATTTTTGTATCAATAAACAGTGGAAATAATGTCGGAATATTTGGTATTGGTAAATAGCAACGAACTTGTGCGGGTTTCTCCGGAAAGGATAGTTTTTATATCTTCCGATGGAAATTATTCGACTATGGTACTTACGGATAAACAAGAGCATTTGTTTTCATTCAATTTAGCTGCATTTGAGAAGATTATTGTACAACATCTGGAAACAAGAGCGCAAATATTCATTCGTTTGGGTAAAAGCCTTATTATCAATGGAAATTATATTTATTATATCAATCCATCCAAACAGCAGATTATTTTGTCCGACAGTAATTTCTCTCATAAATTTACACTTTCGGCATCAAAAGAAGCGTTGAAGGCTTTGAAATTGGTTTTGGAAGAAAAATTAAAAAATAAAGGAGTCGGAATATGAGCAAGAAAGAAATAAATCAAGAAAATGATGTTTATTTTCTCGGTTCGGGAAAGAGAAAGATTAAGAAACAACTGTTTGATTCAAAGAGTATCTGGTTGATAACGGGACTTTGCATACTTTCTTGTATTGTTACACTTTGTGTAATTTTCTTAACACAAAAGAAAAAACCGGAATCTTATTTCGACCCCGAAAATAGTCAAGTTGAGGTAAAACAAACTCCGACAAATGAAAATAGTTTTCCTCAGAATACAACTGAAAAAGGATTTATCGAAACATTGGAAGAAACGGTAAATGATGTGCCGATGTTTATTTATGTTCCTCATAATTTGGAAATGTCGTTGGCTATTGGAGTGCAGAATAAAGCTGATTCTTCGATTGTTTTTATTGCACAAGCGGCAGATATAAGGGCGGATAATCTGGATATTGTGGGTGATTTTGTACTGAATGGAAAACAATTATCTCGTGGTACAGCAAAAACTGGATTTTGCGCAATCATCGATGGAAATATTACAATTGGAGTAGGAGAGGGGAAGCCTATATTAAAGAAAGCGATTGAATCGAAAGGGGGCTTTTTCCGGCAATATCCTTTGGTAAGTAATGGAGAAGTGGTCGAAAATAATCCTAAGAATAAAGCAATCCGCAGAGCTCTTGCTGTTCGTTTAGGGAAAATTGTGATGGTAGAAAGCCGTAGCATGGAATCGTTTCATGACTTTTCGCAAGCATTGGTTGATATTGGTGTAAGTGATGCCATATATTTGGTGGGAAGTACAGCTTATGGTTGGTATTATGGACAAGACCATGTTCGTCATGAATTTGGAATAGAGCAATCTTCGTTACCCGGAAATACATCGTATATTATTTGGCGCTCTAAGTAATTAAAAGTTAAAAATTAAGAGTTAAGTGCATCGCCTGAATTAGTTTATACTATTTCCAATTCAAGTATTTTTTGAACACTAAGGCGCAATGCCGCTAAGACTCTAAGTTCTTATTTTTCTTTGCAACTTTGTTTCTTTGCAACTTTGCATTCAAAATAATATACACTAATTCAGATGACATACTTAAGAGTTTGAGGAGTAGTAGTACAACTTCCTCCCAAACTTTTAACTCTTAACTACATAATCTGCGCATGGAAAATTTGACGTTATCCATGTATTATTATCCAATTGGTATGAATGTTTTTTAAATATTCTTGCAGTTGATTCTTTTTGTTATAACTTTGTGTATGAATATTTCACATAAGATATAAATGTGAAAATCCCTTTTATATTCTAAATACTGTGGTCAATAATTTGTACATTTTGTTTTACTATGAAAAGACAATCACGAATCTTCTTTTTTCTCTTCCTACTGAATATATTTTCCGGTTATAGTATTGATGGTCTTCGTTTTGAAAATATAACTACTAAAAACGGTTTATCGCAGAATACAATTCGTTGTATGATACAAGATAAGCGTGGATTTATGTGGGTTGGAACCATGAACGGATTAAACCGTTATGATGGGAGAGAGTTTATTGTTATGCTTCCCGAATTCGGCAAATTGTCTTTAGCCGAAAATAGAATCAAAAGTATTACGGAAGGTCAAAATGGTTTGTTGTGGATATTGACAAACTCCGATATCGTTGATTGTTACGATACTCGTTTGGAAACATTTGTCGATTACATTGGTAATGGAGCAACGAAAAATTACAGAAATATTTTGGTAGCCCAGAATGGAGATGTTTGGTTATGGGGCGCTCAGGATGGTTGTTGCCGGGTGAGATATGTCGATGGAAAATTAGAAACCAAGTTTTTTAATAAGGATAATATTAAGAGCAATTCCGTTAATTTTATCCATGAAGGTTCAGACAAAAGTATATGGATAGGAACAGATATTGGTTTGTTACAATACATCAACAATGATATAAATACGTGCGAAATAGGCTGTAGTAAAGCTGCTTTTCAGAGTGCTATCGAATTGGGGACAAATATCTATTTCTTTACAAATAACAATAAAATAGTGGTTTTTGACAAATTGAAAAAGAAACGTCTTTATGATGTGATAATCAATCCCGAAGATCGCGATGCACTGAAAATTAATCAAACGTGTGTTTTAGATGAATATGACTCTAAATCTAAATCTAAAATACTGATAACCACACGACAATCTACTTTTGTTTTTGATATTAATATGTCTAAAATTATTCCGGCCGCATCTTTCTTTGGCGGTAGGAATATAACGAACGCTTATTTTTTCACTGATAATAAAGGCGGAATTTGGGTATATAACAAGAGTGGAAATATCTGGCAATACAAACCTGAATCCAAAACTTTTCGCGAATATAAACTTATTCCCGAAACAATTATGCCTTTAATTGATTTTGAGCGTTTTACCATTCATCATGATTCGCGTAATATTATATGGATTACCACTTATGGAAACGGGCTTTTTGCTTTAGACCAAAATACAGGGGAAGTCAGTCATTTTACGCAATCAAACAGCGGGTTGAAAACGGATTATTTATTGTCGATTACGGAAGATAACTCGGGTGAAATATGGATTGGAACCGAATATGCCGGCATTTCCAAGATTTTAATGACAAATTATAAAAATAAGGTTTTTTATCCGGATAAAGATAAGACAAATAGCTCCCACAAGGTAATTCGTACTATTTTGGAAGATCGTAATGGTGATATTTGGGTTGGAACAAAAAGTGGAAATATTTATGTTGTAGACAAAGATTTGAATAATAAAAAGATATTAAACATGCCCAAAGGTATGCCTTATGTTTTGGCTGAGGATACTGCAGGTAATAAGTGGGTTGGAACAAAAGGAAGCGGCCTGTTGATTTATTCGGCTGTAACTCATACTAACAGCGAAACCTATATCAACTCTCTTACAAATAATGCTTCTTTGCCTAATAATAATATATATGCCATTTTATGTGATTCAAAGGGACGGATGTGGCTTGGAACTTTTGGCGGAGGATTATTGTTGTGCGAAAGGGGAAAAGACGGAAAATTAACATTCCGGAAGTTTTCTGATGCCAACAGTAGGCAAAGCAGGATACGTTGTATCATGCAAGATCGGAATGGATTGATATGGATTGGAGGAAACAAAGGTGTAACAGTTTTTGACCCGGATAAATTACTCGCAAACGGAAAAGACTTTGCTAATTTTTCCTTTGATGGAAAAGATGATACATCTTTGAATAACAACGAAGTAAAGACTGTTTTTGAAGATAGTAATGGAAATATATGGATAGGTACTTCGGGTGGAGGACTTAATTTGGTAATTAAGGGAAATCCGCTGAATAATACACAGTTTAAACATTATTCATCTTCAAATGGACTTACCAATGATGTTGTACAAACTATTTTAGAAGATAATGATAAAAATCTGTGGGTAAGTACCGAAAGCGGTATTTCAAAATTTAACCTTATTACCGAAGCGTTCGAAAATTATAGTTTTTCGAATGTTTGGGAGGGTGATTTGTTTTGTGAATCATCGTGTTTTAAAAGAAAAAATGGGGAATTGATGTTTGGAAGTTATGATGGGATGTATATTTTTAATCCCTCTTCATTCGAAAATAGGTCATACATGCTTCCGGTTACCCTTACAAATTTCAGGATAAACGGGAATCAGGTAAGGCCGAATGATAAAGATTCTCCTTTGGAAATGAGCATTTCCGAAACGAAAAAGATCCGGTTGACAAATGATCAGAATTCATTTAGTATTGAATTTGCTTCGTTGAATTTCTTAGATCCTTACTCAAATCGATACAGTTATATACTTGAAGGATATGAAAAGGAATGGAATCCTGCAACACGTTACAATGCGGCAATATACAGGAATATACCTCCGGGAACATATACTTTTAAAGTGAAGGGGTGTAATGCATCCGGAGTTTGGAATGATAATGAAACAATATTGGATATTGTAGTTGTTCCTCCGATATGGAAGTCGTCCTATGCAATGATTTCGTACATGCTCCTTATTATTGTTGCCATTTTCTTTATTTTGAGGCTTACATTGAAAATGAATAAACTTCATACAGCTGTGGAAGTTGAAAAACAACTAACTGATTACCGTCTTCGGTTTTTTACCAATATTTCCCATGAATTCAGAACGCCTCTTACTATTATCAGGGGAACGATAGAAAATTTGATAACAACGGAGAATCTACCGGCTACCGCAATCAAACATATAAAAACATTGGATAAGAGTTCTTCCCGGTTATTGCAATTAATCAATCAGTTATTGGAATTTCGCCGGCTACAGAACAATAAAATGGAACTAAATCTTGAACATACTGAAGTTGTAGCATTTTTCCGTGATATATATACTATTTTTACAGAAACGGCCGAAAAAAAGAAAATCGATTTTTCCTTTCATACCAATGAAGAATCAAAAATGATATTGCTCGACAGGGGCAAAATGGATAAAGTTGCTTATAATTTATTATCCAATGCATTCAAATATACACCCGAGAAAGGGAAAGTCAAAATGGAGCTTATTTTTGACGAAGGCAATGATACTTTTGTGTTGAGGGTTTCCGATTCGGGTATTGGAATTCCGAAAGAAAAACAGGAAATGCTTTTTGTTCGTTTCAAGCAGATTAATTATTCTTCTTCAGGTACAGGTATTGGGTTGCATCTTACATCCGAACTTGTTTATGTACACAAAGGAAATATTGTCTACAGTGATTCTGAGGGCGGAGGCGCTTGTTTTGCAGTAGCATTATCTCTTTCCGGAGATATTTATGATAAAGAAGATATTGTTGAATCGGTCGAGTCAAAAATGGGAAACTCTCTTGCTAATAACGAACTGACGGAGGAGGAAATAGCATCGAGAACACTCAAAAATTACAATATATTGGTAATTGAAGATGATGATGAAGTCCGAGATTTTTTGAAAGACCAATTGGAAGAATATTTTACAGTTATTACAGCTGAAAACGGAATGATTGGAATTGAAAAAGCTGCAAAATATCAACCGAATCTTATTGTTTGTGATGTAATGATGCCTGAATTAGACGGTTTTGAGGTAACTCGCCGTTTGAAAGCGGATTTTAATTCAAGTCATATTCCTATTATCTTGCTTACGGCACATTCTTCGCCCGAACATCAGTTGGAAGGTATTGAAGCTGGTGCAGATGCATATATTACGAAACCATTTAGTATGAAATATTTAATGGCTCGTGTTGTGAAACTGATAGAACAACGGGAAAAGTTACAACAGAAATTCACGAAGGAACCAGGATTGGTGCAACCGACTATTTGTTCGACAGATAAGGATAAGGAGTTCTTGGAGAAAATACATGAAATTATAGAAGAAAACCTGACGAATCCTGATTTTTCGGTTGATCAGTTTGCGCAAACCGTTCAAATGGGAAGAACTGTGTTCTATAAGAAAATAAAAGGAATTACCGGCTATTCACCTAACGAATATTTGCGGGTTATCCGGATGAAGAAGGCGGCAGAATTACTTTCGACAACGAGCCTCAATGTTTCGGAAGTATCATACCGAGTAGGAATTAACGATCCGTTTTATTTTAGTAAGTGCTTTAAAATGCAATTTGGAAAATCGCCTACTCAATATTTAAAAGGAAATTGATATTTTGGACAAAGGATTAATGGTAGAAGGTGGGTTGTTGTCTTACTTATTATGTTTTGCCTTATCCCTATGATAAATAAGAAAAAACGCCTGCTTAATTTCTTGAGCAGGCGTTTTTTAAAACAAAAAAATCTGATTTTACTTATTCTTCAAACAAGTTTCCTTGTACCAAATTATCATCATCATTTTCAACGCCATTTTCAGTGTTTTCTTCCAACGAGTCATTAAATCCTTCGTCTGCTGTTTTTTCCGGAAAACGAGTTGGTTCCAATTCGGTTATATTCGTTATTTCGTAAGTAGACAAGCGTTTTCCTTTGGCTTTGAAGCTTTTTACCGAAATAAAATCTTCGGCATCAACAATCAATGTTTCCCTAAAATTATCGTGTCCGCCAAATACGACCATCAAACGAGGGAAAGCCGTATTTGTAAGTAGTATTATTTTATTGTTCGGATTTTCACCCATCAGGTTTAGTTTACGTTGGGAGGCCTCAAGCATAAAACGTTTTAGGTAAGCATACCCGTTTTGGTCTGCATCATACAGTGCAGCAGTCCAAATCTTATTCGAATCAAATTTTTCAATCGTAATAATGCCATCATCATAATGGTTACTAATGTCAAAATTTGTAGTGCAAAAATCACCATTATTATAAACAATCAGGATTTGGTCATCTCCTTGGAATTCACCAAGAAATTCGCCCCTTCCATCGTAATTTAAACGAAGAACATCACGGTCGAACCAAACTTTCCGTCCGCCTAATGTTGAGCCGCCTTTTTCCTTCAATGTAATTTTATGAACATCGTTCTTGGTTACCAGATTTCCCATCGACTGACGGCCTTTGATGGCAATTTCTCCAAAGTTCTTCTCAATCACTAGAACCTTTAATCGTGGTTTTGGTTTGAGTAAAACTTTTATGATTTCGGCCTCACCATTCGGATTAGCAGTAAAATATACAACACGCGAACCAGCATTTCCTTGTGTTAAATCGTATTCTTTATCCCGCGTCATACCTGTTACGGCAAAGCGTTTGATGTAGTGGGCGCCATCTTTTCCATCACGGTATACAACGTTGTAAATTGTGCGTTTATCGTTCTTTTTGAATACATTTACATACAAAATATTCTTTCCGATAAACATTTTTTCGCTCACTTTTACAACCTTATATTTTCCATCTTTGTAGAAAATGATAACATCGTCGATATCAGAACAATTACAGATATATTCATCTTTTTTAAGTCCGGTTCCGATAAATCCTTCTTCACGATTAATGTATAATTTCTCGTTAGCTTCAACAACTTTTGTAGCTTCAATTGTGTCGAAACTACGGATTTCAGTCATTCTCGGATAATCCTTCCCGTATTTTTCCTTCAATTTGGCAAACCAATTAATTGTAAAATTAACAATATGGGTAAGATTGAAATCAATTTCTTCGATTTGCTTTTTAATACTGGCAATTAATTCATCAGCTTTGTCGGAATTAAATTTGAGGATTCGACCCATCTTTATTTCCATCAATTTCAGGATATCCTCTTTTGTAACTTCACGGATAAATGACGGTTTATATGGAGTCAATCGTTTATCAATGTGAGCTACAGCTTCATCCATCGAACGGCTTTGCTCAAATTCTTTGTCTTTATAAATACGTTCTTCTATAAAAATCTTTTCCAAAGAAGAAAAATGCAGGTTCTCCAATAATTCATTTTTCTGAATCTCCAATTCTAATTTCAGCAAAGACAATGTATTGTCGGTTGAATGCTTTAAAACATCCGAAACCCGCAAAAAATGAGGTTTATTTTCATAAATAATACAACAATTGGGAGAGATACTGATTTCACAATCGGTAAAAGCATACAACGCGTCAATTGTTTTGTCGGAAGAAGTTCCGGGAACAAGATGTACCAGGATTTCTACATTTTGAGCTGTATTATCATCAACCTTACGGATTTTGATTTTACCTTTATCATTCGCCTTTAAAATACTCTCGATAAGCGAAGACGTTGTTTTTCCATAAGGAATTTCAGTAATAGAAAGCGTTTTATTGTCGATTTTACTGATTTTAGCTCGCACTTTTACCGAACCGCCTCGTTCTCCATCATTATAGCGTAGAACATCAATATATCCTCCGGTTTGAAAATCGGGATAAATCTCAAAATCCTCATTTTTCAAATAAGAAATAGAAGCATCTATCAATTCATTGAAATTATGCGGAAGAATCTTGGAAGAAAGTCCAACTGCAATTCCTTCCACGCCTTGTGCTAGCAACAACGGATATTTTACCGGAAGCGTTATCGGTTCTTTATTACGTCCGTCATAAGACAATTTCCATTCGGTCGTTTTTGGATTAAAAACCACATCCAATGCAAATTTAGACAAACGAGCTTCGATGTAACGTGGAGCTGCAGCACCATCGCCCGTAAGAATATTTCCCCAGTTTCCCTGGCAATCAATCAATAAATCTTTTTGTCCCAGTTGCACCAATGCATCCCCGATGGATGCGTCTCCGTGTGGGTGAAATTGCATCGTATGCCCGATGATATTTGCCACTTTGTTATAGCGCCCATCATCCATTCTTTTCATTGAATGAAGAATACGTCGTTGTACCGGTTTCAATCCGTCATTGAGGTGAGGGACAGCACGTTCCAGGATTACATAAGAAGCATAATCCAAAAACCAATTCTGAAACATGCCTGAAAGGTGATGCTTCACAACATCTTGCCCTGTATCAGGTACTTTGTATTCGGAATGAGAATCTGTTTTATCTAAATCTTCCTCATTATCATTACTTTGAGGTAGATTCTCTTCAATATTTTCGTCTTCGATGTTTTCGGGAGTATCGTTAGGTATCATATTGGAATAAATTTCTAATCTTTTTCTGGGGTCTGCAAAAATACATAAAATTTACCATTAGGCGAACCCTTGTTTTTTTATTTTAGGGCAAACGCATAAATTTGAATAATGAATCTGTTATGAGTTTTTAGGGCGAAAGACTAAAGGTTAAAGGCGAATGAAAGCCTATGTACGCTTCCCTTTGCCATTAGCCTTTCGCCATTTGCCCCAAAGTATTAAAATTGGTGTCGAAACAAATATCCTAAAAATTATGTTAAGTTTTTGTTACAATTTGATTTCCAATTACATTATCATTTTTCAACTAACATATTAATTGTATTTTTGCAAAAAATTATACAACCAAAAAACAAAATGAATACACCTTCAGGCTTTTATTCTCAGAATATTACTTCTTTTACTCAAAATTTATCAGTTACCGGAAAACGGATTTATTTGTTGGGAACTATCCGTTTGATTGTTGTTTTAAGTTGTATTGCATTTGTATACTTCTGTTGGGATAAAAGTTGGGGTGTTATTTCCATTATTGCATTAATACACTTTATTGTTTTTTGCATTTTATTGAAAATAAGCAATAAACTGAGTTGGAAAAAAGAATATCTTCAACATTTATTACAAATCAATACAAATGAAAAAAATGGATTGAAACATGATTTTTCTGCTTTCGACGGATACGCCGAAAGAATAAACCCTCAACATCCTTTTTCTTTTGATTTGGATATTTTCGGTGAAAGATCGGTTTTTCAGTCGATTAACCGTGCCAAAATGGCATTAGGAAAAGTCTTTCTTGCCGATTGGTTTGAAAAACCGCTTACCGATAAATCGGAAATATTGAAACGCAGGGAAGCCATCAAAGAACTATCTAATCTTCCCGACCTTTGTCAGAAATTTACGGCAACCGGAATGTTTAATCCCGGTAAATTACAGGATGTGGAAGATTTGCGCCAATTTGCCGGACAAAAAGATTTTATAGCCAACAAATCAGTGTGGAAAATACTTTCAGTGATAATTCCGGTTTTATGGCTTATTCTTTTTATATTGATGGGAATGAGTATATTGAGCTTTCCAGCTTTTACAATTGCATTCTTTGTTACGTTGGCAATTTCTTATTGCATAACAAAGAAAGTAGGCAAATTACAGCAATCACTAGAACGTAAAGTTAAGTTCTTATCAACCTATTCCTATTTATTGAAAATAATTGAGGAAGAAAACTTTACATCTGCTTTATTATCTGAAAAAAAAGGAATAATTACCGAGAATTCGAAAAAAGCTTCAACCGAAATAAAGAGGCTTTCATCTTATCTGAATTCATTGGAATTACGAAAAACATTTCCTGCCGGATTTTTCCTCAATATCCTTTTTTTGTGGGAAATTAAATATGCCATAAAAATTGAGGACTGGAAAAACTCTCATCAAAATCATATCGAAAAATGGCTGAAAATATTAGGCGAATTTGATGCACTTTGTTCATTGGGTACTTTTGCTTTTAATCATCCTACATATACATATCCCGAAATTTCCGATGAATACTTTCATTTTGAAGCAAAAAATCTGGGACATCCGCTTTTACGAAATGAAGTATGTGTGAGGAATGATATAGATATTCCGCAATCGCCTTATTTTTTAATTGTTACCGGGGCAAATATGGCCGGAAAAAGTACTTATTTGCGAACAGTCGGCGTAAATTATTTGTTAGGATGTTTGGGTACGCCTGTTTGTTCCGACAAAATGATATTTTCCCCTGTAACAATGATTAGCAGTTTGCGAACGGCCGATTCGTTAGTAAATAGTGAATCTTACTTTTTCGCAGAGTTAAAACGTCTGTCCGGAATTATCGAGCGATTAAAATCAGGAGAGAAATTATTTATCATCCTGGATGAAATATTGAAAGGGACAAATTCATTGGATAAACAAAAAGGTTCTTTGGCACTGATAAAACAATTTATCTCATTGAAATCCTGTGGAATCGTTGCCACCCATGACCTTTCTTTAGGGGAATTGGCGACTGTTTATCCCAATCAAATTCAGAATATTTGTTTTGAAGCAGATATCAAAGATAATGAGTTGCATTTCTCATATAAATTACGCAACGGCATAGCCCAAAATATGAATGCCTGTTTTCTGATGAAAAAAATGGGCATAACAGTTGATGATTGAAGCAATTTACTAAAGATATAAATTAAATGAAAACCGGTTTCTTTTCAAATAAATCCTTCATTGTAAAAGTATTTATTACTTTATTGACAATTTTTGCAGGATTTTGTTTTACAATGCTTTTTACCGCTATTACAACTTTAATAGCATATCCTGACGATATTTTATCAGGAACGGCACCTATGCTTAGTGCTAATATCTTACGGGCAGTACAAACATATCAAACTATATGTTTATTTATTATTCCGGCGATTTTTTTAGCCGTTTGTTTTGATAGCAATCCAAAGGGATATTTGTATTTAGAACAAAGAAATAAACCGTTGATAATTCTTCTTACCATTATTGCAAGTGTCATAATTATTCCGTTTATCAATTGGTTGGCATATTTTAACCAACAAATGCATTTTCCCGAAGCTTTGAAAGGGATTGAACAATGGATGAGAAACAGTGAAGCTGATGCCAATAGTGTAATGGAAGTAATGCTCAAAATGGATTCAGTCGGAGCGTTATTAATTAATATCATATTGATTGGAGCATTGGCCGCTGTGAGTGAGGAAATACTTTTCAGAGGAATCATTCAACGAATAATTGCCGATGCCAATAAAAATATTCATGTAGGAATTGGGGTTTCAGCGTTAATTTTCAGTGCAATCCACTTGCAATTTTATGGTTTTTTCCCACGTTTGCTGTTAGGAGCTTATTTTGGATATTTATTGTGGTGGACAAAATCGTTGTGGATGCCAATATTAGCTCATTTTGTCAATAATTTTATTGCCGTAATCGGATCATATTTAGAACAAAAAGGGATAGTTACAGATACAGAATGGAAAACAGTAGGTTCTTTTGAGACAATAGTATCAATAATTTCACTTCTCATTTTCGGAATAATCGTATGGATGATATACAACCGTACAAAATCCATTGTTCCGGCAAAAGGTTAAAGGCGAAGGGCTAAGAATGTCCTCTCCTTTGCCCTTCGCCTTTAGCCCTTTGCCGAAAATTATGTAACTTAAATGTATAAAAATGGTTGCAAAGTCAAAACCGATATTTAACAATCGTGAACTAAGTTGGCTAGCTTTCAACGAGCGAGTAATGCAGGAAGCAATGGACCCAACGGTTCCGGTAGTACAACGATTGCGATTTTTGGGAATATTTTCCAACAATCTGGACGAATTTTTTAAAGTTCGTGTGGCATCGGTACGGCGTATTGCAGCATTAACTACACTTAAAAAGAAAAATATTCAGGAACTTACGCCGGAAGAATTATTGATTGAGATTCAAAGTAAAGTACTTATTTTGCAACAAAAATCCGAAACTGTTTATGCGCAGATTTTGGATGAAATGCAGAAAAAAGGTATTATTTTCCTCAATGAAAAGCAATTAACTTCAGAACAGGCCGATT
This sequence comes from Bacteroidales bacterium, assembly GCA_031553395.1. Taxonomy (GTDB): domain Bacteria; phylum Bacteroidota; class Bacteroidia; order Bacteroidales; family WRGA01; genus WRGA01. Next base: position 301,268 of record JAVBLR010000006.1, read on the forward strand.
GGCTGCATACATATTTTGCGGAAAATATTCGCTCACAATTAGTTCCGCTTATATTGAACAACCGGACAAAGATGCCTTTGTTGCAGGATGATAGCATATATTTGGGTGTTAAAATGTCGGAACATACGGCGAGCAAATCTTCCTTTAAATATTTTATTATTGAAATTCCAGCTAAGATTTCTGTTCCCCGATTTGTTGTATTGCCTCAATTTGATAGTGAAGCAACAAAAATTATCTTATTAGATGATATAATTCGTTTATGTTTGGATCGGATATTTTTTATGTTTGATTATGAACAGATAGAAGCTTACACATTTAAAATTACACGCGATGCCGAATTGGATTTGGATGATGATTTATCCAAAAGCTTGATGGAGAAAATGAAGGATAGTTTGCAGAAGCGGCCTTATGGACGTCCGATTCGCATGGTTTACGATGCTTCGACTCCGGATGATTTGCATTGGCTGATTATGCGGAAATTAGGGATTAAAAAAACAGATAATGTAATTCCCGGCGGACGTTACCATCGATTATGCGACCTAATGAATTTTCCGCATGTGCGCCCCGATTTGGAAGATGAATTAACTCATCCACTTTTACATCCCGAATTGAAACTTTATTCAAGTATATTGAATGTCATCAAAAAGAAAGACATTTTACTGAATTATCCCTACCAGGACTTTATTCATTTTGTTGATTTTCTGAGGGAAGCTGCAATAGATCCGCTTGTTCAAGAAATCTACATTACGTTGTACCGCGTTGCAAATAATTCGAAGATAATAAATGCGTTGGCGAATGCTGCAAAGAACGGAAAGCAAGTTACGGTAATGATTGAGTTGCAAGCCCGTTTTGATGAAAGTGCCAATATACATTGGTCCCGAATTTTACAAGAAGCAAATGTAAAAGTGTTACATGGTGTTGAAGGAACAAAAGTGCATAGCAAAATAGCTTTGGTAAAGCGAAAAGAAGGAAAAAACATAAAGCGTTATGCTTATATTGGAACCGGTAATTTCAATGAATCAACTTCCAAACTTTACACCGATCTTGGGTTATTTACAACACATGAAGAAATAGCCGAAGATGTGGAGATGATTTTTCGATTTCTCGAAAATCCGCATACACGTTTCGAATGTAAGCATTTATTGGTTTCTCCCTATAAAATGCGGCAACGATTTGCACATTATATTGAGAAAGAAATCGAGAATGCCAAGAATAAGAAAGATGCTTATATTTTGCTGAAATTAAATAGCTTGGTTGATGAAAAAATAATCGAACTTCTCTATAAAGCAGGAAACGCCGGAGTACAAATACGAATGATTGTGCGAGGAATCTGTTGCTTAAAACCGGAAGTGCCCGGATTAAGCGAAAATATCAAATGTATCAGCATTATTGATAAATTGTTGGAACATAGTCGTGTGGCGATATTTGGTAATGGCGGAAAAGAGCGAAGTTTTATAATGAGCGCCGATTGGATGAGCCGGAATTTCGATCGCCGGGTTGAAGTAGCAACACCTGTTTATGATAAAGAAATAAGAAAATCATTACGAAAAACCTTCGAAATTCAATGGAGTGATAATGTGAAAGCACGAAATATGTCTCCGCAAAAATTGAATACGTATGTAATACAAAAGGAAGGAGATGCTCGGGTTCGTTCTCAATCCGAATTATATAAGTATTTTATGGAGTAGGAGAGGAGGAATTAGCCTGTGGCTGAATTTGTTGCAATTAATTGCTTATAACACATCTCCAAAACTACATTTAACTACCAACTACTTTTTCTTCAACAAATCTTCCAATTTTATTATTTCATCGCGATATTGGGCAGCTTCGATAAATTCGAGTTTCTTGGCAGCTTCTGTCATTGATTTCTTGGCTTTATCAATGGCTTTTTGCAATTGCGGTTTACTCATATATTGAATAACCGGATCGGCAGCAACAATATTTTCGAATTCGGGTTCCATGTATGCTTTGGGGTCAGCCAGTTTATATTTCTCATGAGCAAGCGCCGAGCCTTTTGCCTTTTGAATTGCCCTCGGAGTAATATGATGCTCTTCATTGTATTTCAATTGTTTTTCCCGGCGACGATTGGTTTCGTCAATTGTTTTTCGCATACTTTCGGTAATTTTATCGGCATACATGATAACCCTTCCGTTCAAGTTTCGAGCTGCACGGCCTGCCGTTTGTGTAAGCGAACGATGAGAACGGAGAAATCCTTCTTTGTCAGCATCCAAAATAGCCACCAATGAAACTTCAGGTAAATCTAATCCTTCACGCAATAAATTTACTCCAATTAAAACATCGAATAATCCATTTCGTAAATCATCCATGATTTTTACCCGATCCAGCGTATCTACATCGGAATGAATGTAATTACAACGAACTCCCATCCGGGTTAGATAATCGGTTAATTCTTCCGCCATCCTTTTGGTCAATGTTGTAACAAGTACCCGCTCGTCTTTTTCAGTTCGTTGATGAATTTCTTCCATCAAATCATCAATTTGATTTAATGACGGACGAACATCAATAATTGGATCCAATAATCCGGTTGGGCGAATAACCTGTTCTACAACAACTCCTTCTGATTTTTCTAATTCATAATCCGCTGGAGTTGCGCTTACATAAATTACTTGTTTGGCTAATGCCTCAAATTCTTCGAATTTCAACGGACGATTATCAATTGCAGCAGGAAGGCGGAATCCGTATTCAACCAAATTTAATTTACGGGAAGCGTCTCCACCATACATTGCCCTGATTTGTGGAACAGTAACGTGGCTTTCGTCAATTACAACCAAGAAATCTTTTGGAAAATAATCTATCAAACAGAAGGGGCGGGTTCCGGGTAAACGGCCATCGAAATACCGGGAATAATTCTCAATTCCCGAACAATAACCCAATTCCCTTACCATTTCCATATCATACGAAACCCGCTCATATAAACGCTTTGCTTCTAAATGTTTTCCGATGGATTTAAAAAATTCGACTTGCTTATCCAAATCAATTTCAATTTGTTTGATTGCATACGCGATATCATCTTTTCCCGTAACAAAAATATTTGCCGGATAAATTTTGTATTCGTCAAAAATACCAGTACTGATATTATTCATCGGATCGATTGTTTCAATACTTTCGATTTCATCGCCCCAAAATAATACACGTAAGATTGTATCGTTATAAGCAAGGAAAATATCAACGGTATCGCCTTTTACCCTGAAATTTCCGCGAGAAAGTTCAACTTCATTCCGCGAGTAAAGTCCATCTACCAATTGGCGAAGAAAATGATTACGTGTGATTTTTTGCCCACGCGCTATATCAATCACTTTGCTGTGAAAATTTTCCGGATTTCCGATTCCATATAAACAGGAAACAGAGGAAATCACGACTACATCCTTTCTTCCTGATAATAAAGAAGAAGTTGTAGAAAGCCTCAATTTTTCGATTTCATCATTGATTGACAAATCTTTTTCAATATACGTATCAGTCGTAGGAAGATATGCTTCGGGTTGGTAATAATCGTAATACGACACAAAATATTCAACGGCATTATTCGGAAAAAATCCTTTAAACTCACTATATAATTGTGCTGCAAGGGTTTTATTATGACTTAAAATTAATGTTGGTTTTTGCACTTTTTCAATCACATTGGCAATTGTAAAAGTCTTTCCCGAACCGGTTACACCCAATAATGTCTGATAAGGAACATTTTCCTTAATTCCTTCGGAAAGTTCCTCAATGGCTTGTGGCTGGTCGCCCGTGGGTTTGTAGTCGGATATTATTTCTAAATTCATACGTTTTGCAGATATATAGTTGTTTGTTGTTAGTTATTTGTTGTTTGGAAAATAACCAATAACAATTAACATAATACAGAAGTCAAAAGACATTCACTTCGGGATAAATATCAATGCCGAATTTCTCCTTTACCGATTGTTGTATTGATTGGGATAAATGCAGGATTTCTTTTCCGGTTGCACCGCCTTTATTGACCAATACCAATGCTTGTTTATCATGTACAGCCGCATTGCCGATTTGTTTTCCTTTCCAGCCACATTGTTCGATTAGCCATCCGGCCGGAACTTTCACATTATCGTTTGAATGTTTATAATGAGGTATTCCCGGATATTTTTGCAAAAGTTTTTGATAATGTATTTCCGGAATTATAGGATTCATAAAAAAACTACCGGCATTGCCTACAACTTCGGGATCGGGAAGTTTGCTGTCCCGTATAGATATTACAGCTTTGCGAATATTCTCGATGTTGATTTCTCCTAACTTTGATGTTTCTTCTTTTAGTGTTCCGTAATCCAAGTTAAAGTCCCCTTTTTTGTTCAACCGAAAATAAACATTCGTAATGATAAATTTTCCCTTTAATTCATTTTTAAAAATACTATTCCGGTAAGAATAGTTGCATTCCTGATTCAGAAATGTTTTTGTTTTTCCGGTTGATATTTCAATTGTGTCTGTCTTTACGATTACATCTTTGGCTTCTACTCCATAGGCACCGATGTTTTGCACAGCACTTGCCCCAACTTCACCCGGAATAAGCGATAAATTTTCAATCCCTCTCCAATCCTTTTTTACACAATAATCAACAAAATCATCCCAATTTACGCCCGAGCCAACATTTAGAATAACGTAATCATCTGTTTCTTCAACAATATCAATATATTGAATTCCCGAATGCAAAATAACTCCATCAAAATCTTGCGTAAACAAAAGGTTACTTCCTCCTCCAATATGTAGTAATCTTTTCTCGGATAATTTTTTTTCTGAGAGAATAAGTGTCAGTTCTTCAATGTTTTTATATTCAATGAAATATGAAGCTTTTACATCAATATGAAATGTATTATAATTCTGTAAAGAATAATTTTCAAGAAGTTGAATAGAAAAAGTCGAACTCATGCAGGATTTAATTAATTTACCAATTTAGATTATAAAAATGATTAAAATGGAACGGTATTGTTATTTCCTCCTGAAAGGAAGTCTCCATTTGGCAACGGTGGAGGCGGTGCATATGGATCAGAATCGGAAACAAAATTATTACTATTCATCCTTGAACCCAACAATTGTCCTTCAGGCATTGGTAATGGAGCTTGTTCATCATCTACATTCTGGAAACGTGCATAATCGCTTTTAAAACGTAATCTCACGTCTCCAACGGCACCGTTACGGTGTTTTGCTATAATTATTTCGGCTAATCCAATCAAAGACTGCCCATTACTATCTTCGAAAATTTTATAATATTCGGGACGGTGAATAAAGCAAACCATATCGGCATCTTGCTCAATAGCACCCGATTCACGCAAATCGGAAAGTTGTGGTCGCTTTCCTTCATTTCCCTGCCGCGATTCAACACCACGATTCAACTGTGATAGAGCAATAATCGGAATATTTAGTTCTTTCGCCAACCCTTTCAATGACCGGGAAATCATACTTACTTCCTGTTCACGGCTGCCAAATCCCATTCCACTTGCATTCATCAATTGCAAATAATCGATAATAATGATTCTTATTCCGTGTTCCCGCACCAATCGTCGGGCTTTTGTACGAAGTTCGAAAACCGAAAGGCTAGGTGTATCATCAATATAGATAGGTGCATCAAAAAGGTCTTTTATCTTATAATGCAATTGTTCCCATTCATGCGGTTCCAATTGGCCATCCTTGATTTTTTTTCCTTCAATTTCGGTAATATTTACGATTAAACGGTTTACCAATTGTACATTCGACATTTCTAGAGAAAAAACGGCAACTGGATTTCTATAATCAACGGCAATATTTTTCGCCATCGAAAGAACGAAAGCTGTTTTTCCCATTGCAGGACGGGCTGCAATAATTACCAAATCCGATTTTTGCCAACCGGATGTCATTTTATCCAATCCATGAAATCCGCTTTCCAACCCGCTTAATCCTTCGGGACGGCTTGCTGCGATTTCAATCAGTTTCATTGCTTCTTCGATAACCGGATTGATTTGTGTAACATCCTTTTTTACATTCCGTTGGGAAATTTCAAATAATTTTCCTTCAGCTTCCTGCATCAAATCATCGACGTCATTCGTTTCGTCAAATGCTTTTGTCTGAACATCCGAAGAAAAAGAAATGAGCTCCCGCGCCATGTATTTTTGAGCAATAATACGTGCATGATATTCAATGTGCGCAGCCGAAGCAACTTTACTGGTTAATTGAGCAATATAGAATCCGCCACCGACATCCTCCAATTCTCCTCTTTTTCGCAATTGTTCGGTTACGGTAAGTATATCAATCGGCTCCTGGCGAAGTGCCAGATCTACAATTGCCGAATAAATAAGCTGATGTACTTTATCGTAAAAACATTCCGGTTTAAGGATGTCATTTACAATATAGTAAGCATCTTTTTCAAGCATTAGAGCTCCTAATACCGCTTCTTCTAATTCTTTTGCCTGAGGCGGCATTTTTCCGAAATCGGGAAAAACAGGAGTTGCAGGTTTCGTATTTTTAGCCATAATTGTTATGGTATAAGCATATTTTCGTAATATAATCTACACAATTTTCAAAAGGGTTTCAAAGTTAGGCAAAAAAACGGAGTTAAACTCAAAATAATTTCAACAGAAATTTGTTAATAACTTAGTCGAAATATCTATTTTTGCAAAGAAAGTTATGGCTTATTCAGTTTTACAACCATAACACATAACTCATAATCTGAAAAAATATGCTTTGTTTTCCAAATGCCAAAATTAATTTAGGATTAAATATTGTCAGAAAGCGAGATGACGGATATCACGATATCGAGACTATTTTTTACCCCATTGGCTTATGTGATGCATTAGAGATTGTTCCTTTTTACGGGGATCGAACAGAATCGCTGCTTTTTACACCTTCAGGAATTGATGTAGGTGGAGATATTGATAAAAATCTGGCCGTAAAAGCATATCATTTGTTAAGTCAATATTGTCATTTGCCAAAAGTTGATATGTTTTTGCACAAACATATTCCCTTTGGAGCCGGATTAGGCGGAGGCTCATCTGATGCAGCATTTGCACTTAAAATGTTAAACGAATTGTCTGATGCAAGATTATCTGAAAAACAATTAGAAGATATTGCATCCAAATTGGGAGCTGATTGTCCCTTCTTTATTCAGAATAAACCGGTTTTTGCATCGGGAATCGGGAATGTTTTCGAACCGATTGATTTTTGTTTACAAGATTATTATTTGGTATTAATAAAACCGGATATATTTGTTTCTACTCCAGAAGCATATGCGAGAGTAAAGCCTTCTGTTCCGGATGTTTCCTTAAAGGATATTATACAAATGCCAATTAAAGAATGGAAAGATAAAATGTTAAATAATTTTGAATTATCGGTTTTTTCTAAGTTCCCGGCAATAAATGAAATTAAAAATAATCTGTATAATGTAGGAGCTGTATATGCGTCTATGTCGGGTTCTGGTTCATCGGTTTTTGGAATTTTCGACTCTCTTCCTGAAGGAGTAGAGGAACTGTTTTCTAACTGTTTTGTTTGGAAAGGGCAATTAAAATCAAACTTTTAAGCGATTTATTCGTTTTCTAAATATAGCAATTTATGATTAACAAATTATAAATTGTAAATCGTAAATTGCAAATTTATAAATTTATGATGTATTTTTGCAAAGCTTATAACTCTAATTGTAATTATAACCACTATTAAATTCAATAAAAAATGAAGAAAAACATTGTATTAGCAAGTATAATTTTGACTGCTGCTTTTTTCATGGGTTCATGTAAATCATCTAAAGAAAGCGCTTATCGTGCTGCTTATGAAAAGGCTAAAGAGAAAGATGTTTCTAATAATGCATCTAATGATGATGTTGTAGTGTACACGCCTCCTACAACTACGCCTACAACACCAACTTATTCTAATGAGCCAACAAGAACAGAAAGAGTTACCCCTGTGAATCAAAGTGAAGCTAGTTATTTAAAACGCTATAGTGTAGTTATTTACAGTTTTAAAAATAAAACAAATGCTGATGCGGCAAAAGAAGAAATGGTAAAACATGGTTACAATGTTATCTTAGCTCAAAATAGTGAAGGAATGTACCGGGTTATTATTGCAAGTTATGATGATAAAGCTACTGCTGTTGCAAAACGAGATGAAGTAAAAGCTAAATATGCTCCACGATTTAATGATATTTGGATTTTGGAAAGGTCTTACTAAACCAGAATAACTATTTTAGAAATTTTATAAGAGGCTTTTTCTGAAAGGGATAAGCCTTTTTGTTTACTCCATAACCTTAATTTGAAAAGTATGCATTCGGTTCATAAAAAATACAGTTGGTTAATATCAATATTTTTAATTGTTTTTTTTTCTCAGATAATTTCGGCACAGCAGTTATCTGCAGAATTTTATGCTCCAAAAGATTTAACCGTTTTTTTTGATTATACTTCTATATATGGAAAAGATAAAACTAAAGGAATTGGAAGTTTAGTTGTTGAAACAGGAAAATATTTCTTGGGAAAGCCTTATGTTGCCGGAACATTGGAAGTTGGAAATTCTGAGCAATTAATTGTAAATCTGAGTGAATTCGATTGTACAACATTTGTGGAAACATGTTTAGCTCTTTCCCGCACAATAAAGAATGAATCTTTTGACAGTAAAAATCCGAATGAGGAAAATTTTAGATTATTCGCACAAGAACTCGAAAAGATAAGATACCGTGATGGCAAAATAAATGGCTATCCTTCCCGCCTTCATTATTTTTCCGATTGGATACAAAATAACCAAAAGAAAGGTGTTGTTACGGATGTTACGGCTTCAATAGGAGGAGTTGCATATTCGATAAATATAGGTTTCATGTCGGCAAATCCGGATAAATACAAACAATTATCCAACAATCCTGATTTTATTGCGGATATTGCTAAAGCCGAACGAAGGGTAAATTATTCTGATTTATATTATATCCCCAAATACAAAATAGAAGCAATCAAAAAGCAAATTCAAACAGGCGACATTATTGCATTCACAACGAATATTCAAGGGTTGGATGTTTCTCATGTCGGACTTGCTGTTTGGCAAAAAGGGGAATTATACCTTTTGCATGCCTCTCTTAGTGCAAAGAAAGTGATTGTTTCAACTCAACCATTAGTTGCATATACTCAGGGAGTAAAGAATCATACGGGAATTATGGTAGCGAGGCCAAACGATATTAAAAATAATTAGCCATTCGTAAATTAATTCCAATTAAGAGTAATTTTTATTCTAATATCTTATTATTCAACTTTTTTAAAGTAATTTTGCACATGCAGTAAGTTGGCTTGCCGCTCTTTGGTTTTAGAGGGAGGAAAGTCCGGGCAACACAGAGCACCACACTTCTTAATGGGAAGCTGTTTGTGAAAGCAGAGTAACGTAACAGAAAATAACCGCCTTGTTTTACAGGGTAAGGATGAAAAGGCGAGGTAAGAGCTCACCGTTTTTGTGGCGACACAAAAAGCAGTACGTCTTGTGGGTTGTAAGGCCATGTACACCGGCGCAGTAGGGTTGCTCGCCCGATGCTGGGGGGTAGGCCGCTAGAGTTTCGGTGTGAGCCGAAATCGAGATAAATGGCAAGCGTCTGAAAAGATACAGAACCCGGCTTATAGATTTACTGCTTTTTTATTTAGTAATTAATTGCAATAACAAATAACAAAAACAGGGTTTGGTAAATGCCTGAAGAAAAAAAAGATTCCATAATCAACAAGGCGGTCGCAAATACCAAAAGGCTTATCCATTTTCTGCAGGAGGGAATATGGCGTGTTACCGAATTACCCAGTGGAATCCAACGGTTTTGTTATAATATCATCAAATCATTTATAATGGCTATTAAGCGTTATGATGAAGACCAATTGCAAACAAAAGCTTCAGCCTTAACGTATAACACATTACTTTCTCTTGTTCCCATGTTGGCTGTACTTTTTGGTATAGCTAGAGGATTTGGATTTCAGAATATCATTCAAAGTCAATTATTTGACATTCTTCCCGGACAAAAAGATGCATTGGAACAAGCATTAAAATTTGTAGATTCATATTTGGAACAAACCAAAAGCGGCGTTTTTGTAGGAATAGGGCTTGTATTGTTATTGTGGACAGTGATGAATTTGTTGGGAAATATCGAAGACACATTCAACAATATATGGCGTGTACAGAAATCCCGAAGTTGGTTCCGGAAATTTACCGATTATTTATCATTATTCCTTATACTTCCTGTACTTGTAATTTGTTCCGCCGGAGTATCTATTTTTGCTTCTACTGCATTGTTAGATACAATGGAAAATCTGGCATTTATAAGTCCGATTGTAAGTATAATAATAAAATTAATACCCTATGTGATTATTATTCTCACACTTACAGGAGTATATATGTTTATTCCGAATACAGAAGTTAAGTTTATTAATGCATTCGGCGCTGCTTTTGTTGTGGGAACAGCTTTTCAATTTTTTCAGTTCTTATATATTTCGGGTCAACTCTGGGTTTCAAAATACAATGCCATTTATGGAAGTTTTGCAGCATTGCCATTGTTGTTACTTTGGTTACAACTATCTTGGGTTATTTGTCTTTTTGGTGTAGAGCTAGCGGCTGCAGGTCAGAATATAGATAGTTTCAGCTTTGAAAAAGATGCGAAAAATATTAGTCGGCGTTATAAGGATTTTTTAACTATCTTAGTCTCTGCTATAATTGTAAAGCAATTTGAAAAAGGAGAAAAACCCTTAACGGAGCACGACATATCTTTATTATACAAAATTCCGTCAAGATTAACGATACAGATATTGGATTTGTTGGTTAAGACCAATATTATTATTGAAACAAACTCCGGACACGAATTGATTCCAGCGTATCAACCGGCATTAGATATCAATAAAATATCAATAGGTTTTTTATTGGAAAGAATAGAGTCGGATGGGGCAGAAAAAGAGTTTAAGATAGATAAAGATATTACTGATAAATATTGGGATAACTTTGCACAAAAAAGGGCAGATTATCATCGGAAAGAGAATAATACATTGCTAAAAGATTTGTAAAATAACAATATTCCTGCTTTTTTAACTAAAAGAAAAAAACAAAAGATGTATTTTTGTCAATTGTGTTTTTTATGTAGTTATAGCAAATAATATTTGCAAAACCAGTTTTTCATATTAACATTAACTTAATGATTACAATCATGATTAGATTTTTACTAAGATATACCTTTATTCTTGCGACACTTGTTTTTGCTTCAAGCTTGTGGGCAAATGATTTGCCTAAATTTACGGATGAAATTAAAAAGTATGTCTCCAATGAAGCAGAATTGGAAAATATAGTTTATACAAATTATGAGCTTGAAAATACCTTCCGTACTGTTTTTGAAAGAAACGACAATGAACAAATCAGTATTGTGTTTTTTCAGTCTTTAACGGGAAATGATACTTGGACAAATGTTTCGAAAACCGAATACTTTTACGATGATAGGGGAAACCAATCTGAAGTTGTCGAATCTAATTGGGAAAATGGAGCATGGGTATTATCACAGGAAACGTCCTATGTATTTGATGATAATGGTAATATAGAGGAACAAGCTACAATCAATTATTTATCAAATACCGGAGAAAAGCAAACGAAAGAATTCAATGGAAATCTTTGCACAAAGAGTACAATATATACTTGGAGTAATTCAAATTGGGTTCTATCCTCAGAGAAAACGACTACCAGTTATAATTTTTTTGAGTTTCCCACTCAAGAAACTTTCCGGACAAATAATTCGGGAATATTAACAAATTCAACTCAAATTGATTATGAATATGAAGGAAGAGATCCTCGTATAGAACTGTATAAAAACTGGACAGGTTCTTCATGGGAAAATGCATTCCGGATAACAAATACATATTCCAACGGAAAAATAGAATCAAAATTATTTGAATATTTTAATAATAATGCTTGGGTAGAAGAATCCAAGTATGAATATACGTATAGTGGCAATGAACTTTCAATTGTCCGGAAGCTAGAAAAAGATGCAGGCGTTTGGAAAGAAAAAAGCAATATCAATTTAACTTATTCGGGTAATGATGTGGAATTACAAGAAAATGTAGATTCTTCTTCAGAGAGTTGGAAATACGAAATGTCTTCTTCCAATTATTCTTCATACCAAATGCAGAATACCGATTGGATAGGAATATCCAAATATGCAAATACAACTTCCGATGGAAGTTTTATAGGAGAATTTACTACTTATACTTGGTCGGATGATGCAAAAGCGTGGAATATTGCAGCGAGTAGTAGTGAAACATGGACAAACAGTTCTGATGCTAATTCTCAAAAATTGATTTTCACTCAAAAAGGATTGGATGAAAGAGGTTTATTAGAACTTAAAAAAGAAATTGTTTTTAATTTTACTTCTGGTATATCTACTGTTAAAAATAGTCCGAAAGCATCTGCTTTTTCTGTTTATCCTAATCCGGTAAAGGATGTATTTACTATCCAGCAGAATTTTGAGTTGTCAAATGCAATGTATTATATTTATAATACTTCTGGACGGTTGTTGTCTAAAGGAATATTAAATTCGCCATCTCAAGTTGTAAATATTGCCGGATTTTCTCAAGGTCAATATATTGTAACTGTAGTTGCCGAGAAACAAAGTTCGTCCTTGATTATTTTGAAACAATAAGTTAAAACGTAGAATTTTCTAAACAATTTTAAATCCCAACTTTTCCAACAGTTGAATTTCTTCTTTAGTTGCATTATAAATTGTATATGCCGGATATTCCCTCCGCAAACCATAATTCCCTCTGAATAATTCAAAGTTTTCGGGAGTTTTTTTTAATGGAATGCAGTCATCCATTGGATTATAGGTTTTTAATATTGTATTTTCAATTCTATTATCCAAAAATGAATCCAAATCAATTTTATCTTTTTCTAATGGTGGAAGTTTTAACGAAGATAAATCGATATTCAACTTAAAAAAATCGGATAATGATGAGAGTATCATTCGCGTAGCATTCATTTTTCCATCGGTGGAATAACCAGCTATATGCGGTGTAGCAATAGTTGCTTTACTCAAAATATCTCTGTCGATATCCGGCTCGTTTTCCCAACAATCTATAACCATTTCGGAAATAAGTTTATTATCAAAAGCATGTTTCAACGCTTTTGAATCGACTACTTCTCCTCTGCCTGAATTGCAGAAAATCGGTTGTTTCTTTAATAAAGAAAAAAAAGATTCGTTTGCTAAATGAAAAGTGGGATATTTTTCAGAGAATGTCAATGGCGTATGAAAAGAAATAATATCGCATTCCGAGGCAATCGTCTGTAAATCGACAAAACCCGGTTCCAATTCAGCACGAGGAGGATCGTTAAGTAAAATAGTCATTCCTAATTTACAACAAGCATCTTCAACTCGCTTTCCGACATTGCCTACTCCAACAATTCCAATCGTTTTTCCTTGTAAGGAAAAATGATTTTTTATCGACAAATAAAACAACGATGATATTATATACTGAACAACAGAATCGGCATTACAACCCGGAGCATTTGTCCAAAAAATAGCATTTTCCTTGCAAAATTGAGTGTCGATATGATCGAATCCAATGGTTGCCGTACCAATAAACCGAACATTACTTCCTGATAAAAGTTCAGTGTTGCATTGTGTACGAGTACGAACGAGCAATGCATCAGCATCGGCAATTTCTTTATTTGTAAATTTATTGCCAGGCAAATAAACCATGTCTGCTATTGGTTCCAATAATCCTTTCAAAAAAGGAATCTTATCATCTGCAACTATTTTCATGTTGTCTTTATAAAATCAATAAACTTCAAAAACAAAAATATACTTTCAGATGTTTATTTAATGATGGTATTTACTAAAATAAGTTTAAAAATTAACTATTATGAAATTGATAAAGAATATATTATTTAGCGTATCACCAACTACTAATATTCAATCACTTGCAATCTTTTATATGAGATTGGTTTTGGGAATATTAATGCTTACTCATGGGTGGGCAAAGTTATCAAATTTTGGGGAAATGGCTATGGCTTTTCCCGACCCAATCGGGTTGGGTAGTAAAGTTGCTTTATCACTGATTATTTTTGCCGAGTTTGGTTGTTCTTTGTTATTATTGGTAGGATTATTCAGCCGTTGGGCGACTATTCCTTTAATGATTGGAATGAGTGTTGCTGCCTTTTCAGCACACGGAAATGACCCTTTTTCTGCTAAAGAATTGCCGGTATTATATTTGCTTATGTATGTTGTATTACTTATTTCCGGTCCCGGCAAATTTTCGCTGGATGCCTTAATCAACAAAAAGAGAAGAAGTAAAAGGTGATTGAATCTAAATTTTTTATTGTAGAATATAAGACTGCAAAATTATTGACATGACATAAATTTTTTGTTATCCTCTTTTTTTTAAAGGTTTATGAAATCCCAATAGTTTTGCAGTTCTTTTTTTGTAATAAATAAAGTAAATATTACTTGTTTGCTACAACTGATATAAATCATCTGCAGCTAATAGATCCAACTTATGATCTTGTAATACTTTGATGCATTCTTCCAATTTATCCGGACGAATAATCACATTGGCACTTTCTCCACAGGCAAATGCATACATATATTCTATTGACATGCCGTTATCTTTGATAATTTCCAGTGCTTTTGCTAATGCTCCAGGTGTATTGGGGCAGCGCAAACACAATACATTGCTTAAATTCACACCAAAAAGTTTTTCTTTAAGCACTTTCATCGCTTTATCAGGATCGGATACAATCAAACGAAGAATGCCAAAATCGGTATTCTCTGCTATACTGAATGCAGTCATATTAACACCAGCCTCTCCCAGTGTGGATGCAACTTCCGCTAAACGGCCCGACCTGTTCTCTAAAAATATTGATAACTGTTTTACTATCATGGCTTTCTTAAATTAAGAATTAAAAGTTAAAAATTAAGAGCTTAAAGTTTGTCAAAAACTTTAACTCATTTTTCTATTATCAATTACACGTTTTGCTTTCCCTATACTGCGTTCGAGGCTACGAGGTTCCATTAATTTAACATCGGCAGCAATTCCCAAAACACTTTGTAAGCGATGAGAAATCTTTTTCTTCAATTCCAGCATTTTATTGATTTCGTCGGAGAAGAATTCGGGACGGGTTTCAACCTGAATTTGTAATGTATCCAGATTATTATTCCTGTCTACAATTAATAAATAATGCGGTTCGAATTCCGGCATTTCCAAAATTACGCTTTCAACCTGCGATGGGAAAATATTTACTCCACGGATAATCAACATATCGTCGCTACGTCCGGTAATGCGTGTCATCCGGGCGAAAGTGCGGCCGCAATCGCATTTGTCATAAATAATTGAACAAAGATCTTTGGTACGATATCTCAACAATGGCATTCCTTCTTTGGTAATGGTTGTAAATACCAATTCACCTATTTCTCCGGGCTTAGCCGGTTGTAATGTTTCAGGATTAATAATTTCCGGAAAGAAATGGTCTTCATTGATATGAGAGCCATTTTGGCATTCACATTCATATGAAACCCCCGGACCAATTATTTCGCTTAATCCGTAAATATCGTATGCTTTGATTCCCAATTTATCTTCAATTTCTTTACGCATATTTTCAGTCCAAGGTTCAGCTCCAAAAGCACCGAAACGTAATTTTAGTTCATTACGAGGAATCTTCATATCCTGTATTGCTTCACCGATAAACAATGCATATGAAGGTGTACAAGCAATTGCTGTTGCTCCGAAATCGCGCATCAACATGATTTGTTTATCTGTATTTCCGCTTGACATTGGAATTACAGTTCCTCCTACTTTCTGTACACCGTCATGAAGACCTAAACCTCCGGTAAATAAACCATATCCGTAAGAAACCTGAAATATGTCGTTTTTTGAACCACCATAAGCGGTAATACAACGAGCTACAACTTCCGACCATATATTTAAATCCTTGCGGGTATAACCAACGACAATAGGGCGTCCTGTTGTCCCGGATGATGCATGCAAACGAACAATCTCCGACATCGGCATTGCAAACAAGTCAAACGGATAATTATCCCGTAAGTCTTGTTTAACCGTAAAAGGAAGTTTCACAATGTCATCAATTGATTGAATATCTCCGGGTTCTAATCCTATTTCTTGCATTTTCTTCCGGTAAAACGGTGTATTCAAATACACTTTTTCTACTGTTTTCTGTAAACGGATGGTTTGTATTTTCCGCAGTTCTTCGAGAGGCATGCTCTCCATGGTCTCATTCCACATCATTTCTTAAAGCAGTATTTTTATTTTAAGTTTTTAATTTGATATTTTCAGTGTAAAATTAAACGTTCAAAGTTAAATAAAAAAACAGGCAAAAAGCATATAATTTTAACTTTTTTACCTGTTTACTTTTCTTCTCTTCATTTATTATTTTTTCCCAGGATCGGGAGTAGAGATTCGTTGATAAATTGCATGAAGAGCATTCTCTACTGTTACTGATTTTCTCATCAGGAGAGCTAATTCTAAATATTTCACAGCTGCAGTATATTCATCAGCTAAAATTTTAGTTATATTATCCCGATAAGAAGCATATTGCATTTTTTTTGGATTTTTGATATCCTTAAATTCTGTATCTTCTTTATTCAACATGTTTTTTCCACGGATATAATAATAATGCCCTAAAAAAAGACATGCTTCATAATTTTCAGGATTCAATTGTATCAGGCGAGAATAAGTAGAAAATGCATCCGGCATTTTCTTACACCTTATTTGCAATCTACCCAATGTAGCCAACAAATCTTCATTTTGAGGCAATTTCTCTAACTTGTTTCTTATAAGTAAAATAGAGTCTTCATGTGCTTTTTCCACCATCAACAATAAAGGCAAAGGATATTCGGCAACAGAATCAGTTAAAAATTCTGCATCTTCTGTTTCTTTTTGAGGGTCATTTGCCAATAATGTTGCAGGCAAATATAAAAACAGAACAAGGCTTATTGTCAATATGATAAGATGTACTTTCATTCGAATTAAAAGAGATACAAAGATAGTATTTTAGAGGTATTTTTAAAATATATTAGAGTTAATTTTATTATTGCATGTACTGAAAAATAGTATCCGTTTTTATGTTTTAACACATTGTTTATTAATATGTTCAATGATAAATATTAACAATTGCTAAAAAGCTCTGAAATGAAAAGCAGCAACAAGGAACATATTCTCTGCAATAGGAGATTTATCAACCATTACTTAAGGTTGTAAGAAATTCATTTTCAAAATTTGGAGTAAAGATATTTTTTCCGATAGCTGCTTTGATGTCATTTATATCCCAAAATTTCCCATCTTCCACTTCTACTTTATCAGGAGAAATAGTCCCATCAAAAATGGTAATAAAAGAATAGACCAATTCTTTTTCTATATCACTCTCAAATACATATTTTGCCTTAAATTGCGGAATAAAACCGGTTATTTCTAATTCTTCAAAAGCTTCCCGATTCAACGCATCTTCGACACTTTCATTTACAGCAATATGTCCGCCTACGGCAGTATCCCATTTCCCCGGTTGAATGTCTTTTTGCATGGAACGTTTTTGCAAATACAATTTTCCTTCGGAATTGAAAATATGCAAATGAATGACCGGATGCAATAACTTAGAACCATTGTGGCATATACTTCGGGGTGCTTCTCCAATCACTTCCCCCAATTCATTTACAAGTGGAAATATTTCTTCATTTATCATTGTAATGGTATTAAGGATGCAAAAGTAGTAAAATTGGGATATTTGTATTGATATCAATATGAACATTATTCCCATGTATTTAGCCTAATAAATTTTTAAACAAAAAAACTATCTTTGCGAATAATAATCAATAGGGTTATCTTAATTCAAAATACAAAATGGAAAAAATTAAAACTTCTTTGAGGGATTCCCGTTGGGGGCGTTGGTTGGCACTAATATTTGTGTCGTTTACCATGCTTTGCAGTTATTATCTGACAGATGCAATGGCTCCGCTGCAACAACGATTAGAGGCTTCTCTTCATTGGAGTGCAACGGATTATGGCGTTTATACCAGTGGATACGGTTGGTTTAATGTTTTTCTGTGTATGCTTATCATTGCCGGTATTATTCTGGATAAAATCGGAGTTCGATTTACCGGTATATTTGCTATTGTCATTATGCTTACCGGTGCAGGTGTAAAATATTGGGCTATTTCGGGACATATCGGCGGAGAATTGGTGCATATTCATATTTCGTCCTGGCAACTTTTTGCAGCATCTAAACAGGCAATCGTTGCAGGATTGGGATTTGCAATTTTCGGCGTTGGATGTGAAATGTTTGGAATTACGGCCAACAAGGCTGTAGTTCGGTGGTTTAGAGGTAAAGAGATGGCGCTTGCGATTGGCCTAAATACTTCTACCGGACGTATTGGGACGGCGTTGGCTATGTTTACACCGATTCCGTTGGTTAAGCTGACTCATAACATTAGCGCTCCAATTATTTTGTCTATGCTTTTATTGTGTATCGGGCTTTTGGCGTTTATTACGTTTATCATATTCGACAAAAAATTGGATAAAGAATTGCCAATAGAATCTCAATCAAAAACGGAAGAAGATCAGTTTCATTTCAGTGATATCGTTAAGATTGCAAAAGTTCGGGCTTTTTGGTTGATCACAATTTTATGCGTTTTATTTTATTCGGCAGTTTTTCCATTTATTAAGTTTGCAACAAACCTGATTGTACAGAAATTTGGTATATCAGATGAGTTCGCAAGTTATATTCCTTCTTTACTGCCATTTGCGGCATTATTCTTGACTCCATTCTTCGGAGGTTTGTATGACAAAAAAGGAAAAGGCGCGACCATTATGATAATCGGCTCAGTTATATTGCTTTTTGTTCATCTAATATTTTCAATTCCATCTCTGAATAATTTATATGTTGCAATTGCATTGGTTGTATTTTTGGGAATTGGTTTTTCCTTGGTTCCTTCAGCCATGTGGCCTTCGATTGCTAAGATTATTCCGGAAAATCGATTGGGAACGGCTTATTCAATTACTTTTTGGGTTCAGAATTGGGGTTTGATGGGTGTTCCGATTCTGATTGGTTATTTACTCGATAAATACTGTGTAACAGGAACTGTAGAAAAAATAATAGGAGGAGAACGAGTCTCTGTTACACAATATGATTATACGCTTCCAATGCTTGTATTTGCATGTTTTGGCGCATTGTCTATTATTTTTGCCTTTATGTTGAAGAAAGAAGATGCAAAAAAAGGATATGGATTGGAAGAAGCAAATATAGTGAAATAAGAGCAATTAGCTTCTGTAAATTACATATTTAAAACTAAACCAAGGGAATTATGCTTCAAACAACAATACGTGTAGGTATTTTAACTGAAAAAGAAATCAGTTTTTCTTTTGATGAAACCTATATTTGTGGTGGTATAAAGTTAAGTCCAAAAATAACTTATTCTGCTCATTTTGATAATGGAAAGATTCTGTTTCAAGGGATTTTATATGACGAATTGTTGTTCGAAACCATTGCTGAAAATGCAGTATTCAATCTGCATGAAGTAACAATTGGAGTGTCTTTTCACTGGGAACGGAAAATTACTCAAAGTTTTCCCGGAAAATTACATTTGATAATTCATAACGAACAGATTATAGCTATTAATATTGTTTTGGTTGAGGATTATTTGATTAGCGTTATATCTTCCGAAATGAGTTCGACAGCTTCTTTGGAGTTTTTAAAAGCTCATGCTGTAATTTCTCGCAGTTGGTTATTAGCCCAAATAGAGAAAAATAAAACTATTAATGTAAAAACGACTTATGCTTCTTGTATTCAGAATGAGGATGAATACATTCGCTGGTACGATCGTGAGGATCATGAATTGTTTGATGTTTGTGCTGATGATCATTGTCAACGTTATCAAGGATTTTCCCATATCTTATCGCCTTTGGCTAGGGAAGCTGTAAATGAAACATCTGGTAATGTTCTTGTTTATGACGGAAAAATATGTGATGCCCGGTTTTCTAAATGTTGTGGTGGAGTAACCGAAGAATTTCAATATTGCTGGGAACCTATTAAACATCCTTATTTAAAAGCAATATCTGATAAAAAAGATAAGAATAGCAATTCATTTCCTGACTTAACACAGGAAGAAAATGCTGCAAGGTGGATACAATCTTCACCTGGAGCTTTTTGCAATACATCTGATAGTGCTATTTTATCTCAGGTTTTAAATAATTATGATTTGGAAACCACTGACTTTTACCGGTGGAAAATTGAATATTCCCAACAAGAATTAGCTGCATTAATATTCGAACGTTCAGGTTTTGATTTTGGAGAAATTATAGATTTGATGCCAATAGAAAGAGGAAAATCCGGACGCTTGGTAAAACTCAAAGTTGTAGGAAGTAAAAAGTCATTAACAATCGGTAAGGAATTGGAAATACGGCGTATTTTATCCCGTTCGCATCTTTATAGTTCGGCGTTTGTCGTTGATAAACAAAATTATATTAATGCTATTCCGCAAACGTTTATCCTTACCGGAGCCGGGTGGGGGCATGGAGTCGGGCTATGTCAAATTGGAGCTGCTGTAATGGGCGAAAAAGGGTATCGTTATGATGAAATTTTATATCATTATTTTTCAGGAGCTACAATAGAAAAGAAATATTAGATTTACTTTATGGCTCATAATGACACCTATTTGAAGGTTTTACGTTTTACGTAATACGTTCTACGCCTCGGTAATATCAACCATTTACGTATAACGTAAAACATACAACGTATTACATATTGGACTCGTTTTAAAACAAAACTCAAAAAATAATAATCTGTGAACTTCAATATGCAATCATTATACATTCAATCGGATGATGCTCAAATATATTGTGAAATATATGGGCAGGAGAAAGGTATTCCATTGGTTTTATTGCATGGAAACGGAGAAAATTTGTGTTATTTTAAATCACAGATTGAGTTTTTTGCATCACAATTTAAGGTTATAGCTATTGATAGTCGCGCTCATGGAAAATCAACTCGAGGCACGAAGCCACTCAATTTTTATACAATAGCTGAAGATGTGTTGGCTGTATTTGATGCTTTATCTATTGACAAAACACATGTGCTAGGATTTAGTGATGGTGGAAATATTGCGTTGCATTTGGCTTTATTAGCTCCGGAACGGTTGAAGTCAATGGTTTTGGCGGGAGCCAATTATAATCCGGAGGGGCTTCGCTTTTTATATCGCATATCTATTTGGATTACTTATATTTACCTCTCCATAAAGGCGTTGTTTTCGGCAAAGGCGTTACAAAAAAAAGAAGTTTGGGGATTAATGATACATCATCCGAATTTAACACTCAATCAGATTGCTCAAATAAAAATTCCAACATTGGTAATTACCGGAGAACATGATATGGTAAGTCAAAAACACAATGACAAAATAAGCGATGCCATTGTTAATTCCAAACGAATTATAGTTCCAAAAGCCGATCATTTTTTATACTGTAAAATGTCGGATATATTTAATCAAATTGTGGATGAGTTTCTTAAAATAATTAGAGGTAGCTATTGATTTCTTCCAATCCAATAACTACCTCTAATTATTTTTAACTCCTTCTAACTCCTTTTCTAGAATTGCCATTGAGAACTTGTCTTGGCACCTGAAGGAGTTGAATTTACTTTTCCTGAATTGTAATATTTCAGTGCGTCCGGCAAATAATCGTTTTGAATTTTCGATACACGGGTTTGGTCTGAAGGGTGTGTACTCATAAATTCGGGAGTAGCTCCTCCTTGTGCTGACATTCGCTGCCAGAATGCAACGGCACTACTTGGATCATAACCGGCAATTGCCATAAAGATAAGACCCAAATGATCTGCTTCAAGTTCTTGTTTGCGAGAAAATGGCAACATTACACCATATTGAGCACCAAGTCCATATACAGTACTTGCGATGGCTTGTGTTGTTTCTGATTTTGAACCTAAAACTGCACCCAATGCTGCGCTTCCGTATTGAGCGGCTACTTGTTGAGACATTCTTTCGTTGGCATGTTTAGCAACAGCATGAGCAACTTCATGCCCCAGTACAACTGCCAAACCTGTTTCATTTTGAGTGTACGGAAGAATTCCTTCATAAACAACAATTTTACCTCCAGGCATACAAAACGCATTTACCTGATCGTCTTTTATCAGATTAAATTCCCATGAATACCCACTTAACAAGGATTCTTGCCCTACTGATTTGTAATATGCAGCAACAGCATTAGCAATATTTTGCCCAACTTTTACGACAAGTGCAGTATTTGTCTTATCTGTAGATTTTTGAGCTGTTTTGATGTAATCGCTATATTCCTGTAAACTTAAAGACATAACCTCACTATCCGAAACTAATGATAGTTGCTGCCGTCCTGTAATTGGTACACTGCTACAAGCGTACATCAAAGCAATGAAACTAAAGAAAGTAATAATTTTTTTCATACATTTATTTTTAAAATTTTACACTAAGGTCAAAATGAGAACTTGTATTTTAATCAAAACCATTGCAAATATACAGACTATTTTTTTCAATATTAATGAGTAAAAGTAAAAGTTATATGTCATAGGATAGTTCTTTTAAATACTATAATTTCCAACTTTTTACTTTTAACATTATTAACCCTTGTGTTTACATATTAATATTATAATTATCTTTGACTGCCAAAAATTAAATGTCCCACATAAAGTAGATGAAAATTAACTCAAATAGTTTCAATTTTGTCCATGTTTTTTTGAATATTTTAAATCCGTAAATATATTTTCAAAAAGACCTTCGTGTAAAAATTTAAAAAATAAACATATGAAAAAGATACTTATTGCTTGTGTAGCTATAATTGCATTGTATGCATGTTCGGAAGAAAAGAAAAAAGATAATTTTACAATTGATGGGAAAGTAAGTTTGACAGAACTGGATGGTCAAAATGTTTATCTTCAGGTTACGAATGATAATACGAATGAAATCGTTACACTTGATTCAGTCAAAATACAAAATGGAGTATTCTCATTTAAAGGGAACAAGGATACTGTAATTATCGCATCGTTGTATGTTCCAAATACATACGACATCAGAATCGCACTTGAACCCGGAACTATAAATGTTTCTATTCCCGAAAATGGAGTACCTGTTATTTCCGGTACACCGTTGAATGATACTCTTCAGGCATTTTACAATAGAATAGATATTTTGCAAAAGGAAGGCCGGCAAATTGTAGAATCGTATCCAAAAACAGATATAACACCGGAACAACAACAGGAAATGGAAGCAAAATTAGGTGCAATTCCTGATAAAATTGATACTGAAATCGTGACCTTTATAAAAGCAAATATAAATAATGTTGTCGGACAATTTTTTGCTCTTAATTTTTTGCAAAACTTTGATCCTGAAGTACAATCTGAAATATTGGGTGTTGCAGGGGAAGACTTTAAATCAAGAAAAGAAATACAAGTTCTTATTGCTGAATTGGAAAAAATGAACAAATCAATCGGTACTCTTTATAAAGATTTTTCATCTGAAACATTGACAGGAAAAAAAGTTCGTTTATCTGATTATGTAGGAAAAGGGAAGTATGTATTGGTTGATTTTTGGGCATCATGGTGTGGACCGTGCCGTTCCGAAATGCCTGCATTAGCCGCTCTTTATAATAAATACAAATCAAAGGATTTCGAGATTGTAGGAGTTTCTTTAGATAAGGATAAAGCAAGTTGGAAGAAAGCTGTTGACGGCATGAAAATGGTTTGGCCTCAAATTTCTGATTTGAAAGAATGGAATTCCGAAGGAGCAAGAGCTTATAATGTTGAATCTATTCCGTTTACTATACTGATAGACAAGGATGGAAAAATCGTTGCTCAGAATTTGCGTGGGGCAAGTTTAGAGAAAAAGATTGAAGGATTATTGCAGAAGTGAAACTCCGGATTTTAAATCTTGAGTTCAAGGTAAGTTTTATCATTATTGTAGTTGTTAGTTATTAGTCTTTGATTTTTAGTTTATTATTGGCATGTTAACGCTTAATAAAACTGAAGACTAATAACTAATAATCAATTCATATAAGCCCTCTCACAAAAATGAATAAGTTTTTTGTTGTTTTAATTATTTTGCTGTTTTTCAATACTTTATTGTTTTTACATTCACAAAACAATTATATTCCTCAATCAAATAATCCCGACAGCATTATTATTAAAAAAAATCCGATCTTTATTGATGATAAGGATTTTTTTCTTTTTTTTTATTATGATACTTTAAAGTACAACCCGTTGCTCATGCCTTTGATTTTTAATGGGAAATGGGTTTCCGATGATACACTTAAACTATTTAAGAAACCTCCGAAAACAAAAGACGGATTTTCCATTTTACCTTCACCTTTTCAATCTTTATATGTAAATACAGATTGGAAATCTACGGATATTCAAAAATATGTCAGGCAATCGACAATGAATTATACATTTCTTCATAATCCTCAAATTGTTAAATACAATGAAGGAATGTTGCCCGAAAAAGTCTTCGAACAACAAGAAATGACAACGAATATATTTAAAGACTTATTTCGACCGGAGGCTAATGTAACGCTTAGTCCCGACAATCTTCATCGAACTGTTCCGAAAGAAGAATATTGGTGGAAAATAATGAATAGTGTTTTAAATGTAACTCAGAGTTATGTCTCTGATAATTGGTACAAGGGAGGTGAGAGTAATATGTCGTTATTAAATATACAAAATCTGAAATTTGGATATAATGACAAAAAAGTTATTCAGTTTGAAACTGAGATAGAGTGCAAGTTTAGTTTTTATAATTCTCCAAATGATACTGTACGCGCATTTCGAGTTAATGATGACGCGACTTTCCTGAAAAGTAAGATCGGGCTTAAAGCTGTCGAAACATTCTATTATACATTTTCAACCGAATTTAGAACGCAATTATTTAATAATTATAAGGCGAATAGTACAGTCAAAACTTCTTCATTTTTATCTCCTGCCAATCTCTATATGAGTTTAGGGATGGATTATAAGTTGAAAAATAAAAAAATAGTAATGTCTGTAATTGTATCACCATTATCTTACCGCTTGGTTTATGTTCACGACCCTGAAGTAAAAGAAACAAACTTTGGTGTAGATGCAGGGAAAAAATCTAAAAGTTCTTTTGGGTCCATGTTGACCGGAGATTTGACATGGACTTTCGACAAACAAATCAATTGGGTTTCGCGATTATATTATTATACTACTTATAAAAAAACTGAAGCTGAATGGGAAAATACATTCAACTTTATCCTTAACAGGTATTTATCAACAAAATTCATGTTTCATGCCCGTTTTGACGATAGTGCAAAACCATCTCCTTCATGGGATTATCTTCAGTTGAGAGAATTGTTAAGTTTTGGAATTGCATATAAATGGTAATTAAGAAGTTTGAAGTTTGAATTAAGAATTGATTAGAATGAGTTTATCAGATAAAATAAAGGAAAGAACAGAGCAAATATATCCGGAAGTGGTAGGTATTTACCGTCATTTGCACCAACATCCGGAATTATCGTTTCATGAAAAAGAGACATCTGAGTTTGTTTGCAATTTTCTGAAAAAAGAGAATATTCCATATCGTTCTAATATTGGTGGATACGGTATTTTAGCACGTATAGAAGGTGAAAATCCTTCTTCAAAAATAATAGCTTTGCGCGCAGATATGGATGCCCTGCCTATTCAGGAAGATAATGATGTTTCATTCAAATCTCAGTGTGACGGAGTTATGCATGCTTGCGGACACGACACACATACCACATCATTGCTGGGAGTAGCAAAGATTCTGTCCGGTATGAGAGATGAATTTTCCGGAACCATTTTATTAATTTTTCAGCCTGGAGAAGAAAAACATCCCGGAGGAGCTCGTTTGATGCTGGAGGATAATATCTTTGAAGGATACGAGCCTGAGTTAATTCTTGCCCAGCATTCTTTTCTAGATTTACCATGTGGAAGCATTGGTTTTTGTTCCGGTACAGTGATGGCTTCAGCAGATGAAGTGCATATTATCGTAAAAGGAAAAGGCGGTCATGCTGCAATGCCTCATTTGTTGAATGATACGGTTTTAGCTGCTTCTCAGTTGATTGTTTCCATGCAACAGGTGGTAAGCCGCATTTCCAATCCTTTTAAGCCGATGGTGCTTTCATTTGGCAAATTTATTGCGAATGGTGCTACGAATATAATTCCAAACGAAGTTTTCATTTCAGGGACACTTCGCACAATGGATGAAGAGGAAAGAGCTAAAGCAAAAAAAGCGATTCTTACGATTGCTCATTCTACAGTTAATGCTTATGGTTGTGAATGCGATATTGATGTACAAGACGGTTATCCTACGGTTTTTAATAATCCGGATGTAACAGAAAGAGCAAAACAATTTACGCAGGAATTTTTGGGAATGGAAAACGTTGTTGAATACCCTGTGAGAATGACCAGTGAAGATTTTGGCTTTTTCTCTCAAAAATATCCTGTTTCTTTTTTCCGCTTTGGAGTAAGAGGAAAGACAAATCCGACCAATGGCAGCTTGCATACATCCACTTTTTTAATTGATGAAGAAGCGTTAAAGACAAGTGTAGGAGCAATGGCTTATATGGCTTTGCGTTTTATCAAATAACAAACATAATAAACATTCAATATGAGGATTCTCTTTATTTCCATAATGGCAATTATTATCCTGGGTGCAAATTACTATGTGTTTTACAGGATTTGGAATATGATGCCGGCAAATACAATTGCCCGGATTATACTCATAGTTTTAGCTATTCTTATAATTGCATCCCCTTTTGTTAGTATTTTGTCGGGAGGAAGCATGCCATCGGCTCTTACGTCGATTTTATATAAAGTTGGTACTTCTTGGCTATTTATTTTTAGCTATTTATTGATTGCATTTCTTTTGTTTGATTTAATCCGGGTTACTCATTTATTGCCTATGGAAAAGATTATGTATAACAATCCATTGGCTCTTGGAGTGTTAGCCGGATTTTTCATCATTGTCTTTACTTCCGGGTATTTCCATTATTTGAATAAGAAAAGAGTTGAACTTCCCATTTCGATAAACAAAGAGTTATCCGAACCATTGAAAATTGTGGCAATCAGCGACCTTCATTTGGGATATGGGATAAAAAACGACGAGCTCGAAAAATGGATTACGCTTATCAATGCCGAAAATCCGGATATTGTTTTGATAGCTGGTGATCTTATCGATAACAATGTCAAGCCTTTATATGAATATAAAATAGAGGAAGATTTGAAGAAAATCAAATCAAAATATGGTGTATTTTTAGCTCCGGGAAATCATGAATATATCTCCGGAATTGAAAAAAGTACACAATTTCTAAAGGATGCCGGAATTAATGTATTGAAGGATTCTGCAATTTTTATCGATAATTCGTTTTATGTAATCGGACGCGATGATCGCACAAATCCAAAAAGAGAGTCGTTACCTGAAATAATAAAATCATTGGATAAATCAAAACCAATGATCTTGCTCGACCATCAGCCTTATCAGTTGGAAGAAGCAGAAAATAATAATATTGATATACAAATCTCCGGGCATACGCATTATGGGCAGATTTGGCCAATTTCATGGATTACCGATATGATTTATGAAAAATCACATGGATATTTGCAAAAAGGAAATAGTCATATTTATGTAAGTTCGGGTTTAGGACTTTGGGGTGGAAAATTCAGAATTGGAACACAGTCGGAGTATGTGGTAATAGAGCTTTCTAGGAAGTAGTTTGGAGTAGTAAAGGTTGTTAGATGTAGTTATGATTATAGCAATATTTGCTGAATAGTCTGAAAAATAGAAAACCATTAATACTCCTTCTCAAGGAAAATTCTTTTCTACATATTCCTGAAATTGTTTTTTATATTGTTCTCCGATAGGAAGATATACATCTCCAAAAATAATCCGGTTACGTTCGATTACCGATACTTTTTCCAGGTTGACAATAAAAGAACGGTGAATACGCATAAATAAATTTTCGGGTAATTTCTCCTCCAACGTTTTCATGCTCAATAAGGTCATAATGGGTTTTCCGTGTGTCAAGTGAATCCGGACGTATTCGCGCATTCCTTCAATATATTGGATATCCCGAATGTTAATTCGCAATGTTCGGTAATCCGATTTTACAAATAAGAAATCAGGATTTACCACCATATTTTCTTCTGTTGCTGCCGATTGTTTCGTTAACCAGCGTTCGTTCGCTTTGCTTGCGGCTTGCAGGAAATCAGCATAAGCAAGTGGCTTTAATAAATAATCGACTGCATCTACTTTAAAACCCTCTATAGCATACTCACTATAAGCGGTTGTAAAGATTATCATACATTTATTGTGCAATGTTTTAGCCAACTCCATTCCGCTTAATCCGGGCATATTGATATCAATAAAAAGTAAATCAGCTTGCGTTTCGGAAAAAGTTTTCATAGCCTCAAAGGCATCTTTACAACTACCTGCTAACTCCAAAAATGGAGTTTTTTCAATATAGTTGCAAATTTGTTTCAAAGCCAATGGTTCGTCATCTACGGCTATACAACGCATTTTCATTTTATCTGGTCTTTTTTAGCAATCAATTGGAATTTCTACTTTTACCTGATAAGTAGAATCTGTATCCTTAATATCTAATAAATAATTTTCCTTATATATGATATTCAATTGTTTCTTAATATTTTCATGGCCAATTCCGGATGCTTCGTGCATACTTTTAAAAGATGTATGCTTTCCGTTTTCGATGGAGAAACATAATGCTTTTCCATTGTCTTTTAGTGAAAATACGATGTGAATATACGATTTTTCAGATGGATTAACACCATGTTTGAATGCATTTTCGATTAATGAAAGAAAAAGAGATGCCGGTACTTGAATTTTTTCGGGATTTTCGGGGTATACAATGCGAATTTCCAGATCTTGTTCATGGTAACGCAAACGCATTAATTCGATATAGCTCTCTATAAATTCAATTTCTTTTTTTAGAGGAATCTTTTCTTCATTCGATTCATAAAGCAAATACCGCATCAAGCGTGAAAGCTTGATGATAGCGTCTTTGGCTTGTTCCGTATCAATATCTATCAAAGCATGAATATTATTCAACGTATTCATGAAAAAATGAGGACTGATTTGATGTTTTAGAAATGCCAGTTCGGTGAATAAATGTTGCTTTTCTTTTTCTGCCTGATGAATTCGTTCTTCATTCCAACGGACAAATGATTTAATTCCGGTATTAAACCCAATCAACAGAAAAGATACAACGATAACGCCAATATCCAAATGCCATGGAAAGGACGGTTTTGGATGATGAAACCTATCCGGCCTGAATTCCTGAGATGGAGGCGTTTCTCCCATAGGCGGACGATTATCCATTTTTTCAAATGGCGGATGTTCATTCATTGTTTGTTCAAAAATTCTATCCGAAAGAATATCAATGCAAAATACTGAAACAATCGCGAGTAATATGTAAAGTACGTATTTTTCCTTGAAGAGCAATTTGGGAATAAGCACATAATTATTCAGCAAGAAAATGCATAGAAATGGAATAATTTTGGTCCATCCATTGAAAATGCCTAACCATCCACTTCTTGAATAAGCACCCATGAAAAAAGGTATGCTCATTGTTGCAATGAGAATGACAGTATAAAGGACTGTTTCGAAAATATGTATCTTTTTTGATTTATTCACTGTTTATTTGAACGTTATAAATTACAGAAGTTGTTTGAGTAGCACAGTTTATTCTACCTCGTAATTTTTTTGTTATTTTGTCAAAGGTAGTGTAGAAAAAAAATAAATGGAAATATAATCAACAAACAAGGTTATTTTAATAACAAATTAAGGCAGTATAGGTTTTTCTTAATGCAAAAAATTCCATTACTTTTATTCTAAAATAGCTGACTCTTACTTCTTTTGTGCTAAATTTGCAATTCGTTTCTGTAAAAATAAATAATCAGTAATTATAATAATATGTATCGGACTAAAACTTGCGGGGAATTGCGTTTATCGAACGTAGACGAGTTGGTAACGTTGGCCGGATGGGTGCAACGAATTCGAAAAATGGGTGGAATGACTTTTATCGACTTGCGCGACAGGTATGGAATTACTCAATTGGCTTTTAATCAGGATGTAAATTCGCAATTGTGGGAGCAATCGAATGATTTAGGCCGGGAATTTGTTATTCAGGTTCAAGGACTTGTAAAAGAGCGTTCCAGTAAAAATAAAAATATTCCTACAGGAGAAATTGAAATTATTGTTTCTGAACTGAATATATTGAATGCATCGGAAATACCACCTTTTACCATCGAAGATGAAACAGATGGCGGAGATGATATTCGGATGAAATACCGTTATTTGGATTTACGCCGGACTGTTGTTCGCAAAAATCTGGAAATGCGTCACCAAATGGCTTTTGAGACCCGTAGCTTTTTAAACGAACGGAATTTCTTAGAAGTTGAAACACCGGTTTTAATTAGTTCAACTCCCGAAGGTGCTCGTGACTTTTTAGTTCCTTCGCGTATGAATCAGGGGCAATTTTATGCATTGCCGCAATCTCCTCAAACGTTGAAGCAATTATTGATGGTTTCGGGATTCGACCGTTATTTTCAAATTGTAAAATGTTTTCGGGACGAAGACCTTCGTGCCGACCGTCAGCCCGAGTTTACTCAAATTGACTGCGAAATGTCGTTTGTAACTCAGGAAGATGTGTTACAGATGTTCGAAGGATTGACAAAGCATTTGTTCAAAAAAGTAAAGGGAATGGATATCAAATACGATTTTCCGCGAATGACTTATGCTGATGCCATGAAGTATTACGGATGTGATAAGCCGGATACTCGCTTTGAAATGAAATTCGTTGAATTAAAAGATTTAACCGAAGGAAAGAATTTTGTTGTATTTGATTCGGCCGAATATGTTGGAGCCATTTGTTCAAAAGGGTGTACTTCTTATACTCGCAAGCAATTAGATGAATTGACTGATTTTGTAAAACGCCCACAAATCGGAGCCAAAGGATTGGTTTATGTAAAATGCGAGGAAGACGGTTCTTTCAAATCATCGGTAGATAAATTTTATTCGCAGGAAGATTTACAAAAATGGGCCGAACGTTGTAATGCAAAAGCCGGAGACTTGATTTTGATCTTATGTGGAGAAACAGAAAAGACGCAAAAACAATTATCCGAACTTCGTTTGGAAATGGGTAGCAAATTAGGATTGAGAAATAAGGATATATATTCTTGCCTTTGGGTTGTTGATTTTCCATTGTTGGAAAAAGATGAAGAATTGAATCGTTTCTTTGCTAAGCATCACCCGTTTACTTCTCCTAAACCGGAGGATATTTCGATGTTGGATTCTGCTCTGGAAAAAGTTCGCGCTAATGCTTATGATATGGTAATCAATGGGGTAGAAGTTGGTGGAGGTTCTATTCGTATATATGATAGTAAATTACAAAACAAGATGTTTCAAGTGCTTGGTTTTACAGAGGAAAAAGCACAAGATCAATTCGGATTCCTGATGAATGCCTTTAAATATGGTGCTCCTCCTCATGGTGGATTGGCATTTGGATTAGATCGTTTTGTTTCATTATTTGCCGGGCTGGATTCTATTCGTGACTGTATTGCTTTTCCTAAAAATAATTCGGGACGTGACGTTATGCTTGATGCTCCTTCTTTTATCGAACAAGAGCAGTTGGACGAATTGGGAATTTGCGTAAAACCGAAAGAGGATTGATAATTAATATTTTGAATTTATATATTTGAAGATAAGAATAATATCTTATTTTTATACTTATGTAAACTCTCTGAGGATTGAATATTTGAATTTATTTGAGCTTTGCTTGGAAGAATTATCAAAAAAAGGTTATCCAAATCGGATAACCTTTTTTCATTGAGAATATTTACATATTTTGTTTATTCATTATTTGATGAATTTCAATGTTTGATTTTTTGTTTTTGCAATATACAACCCGGAAGAAAGGTTTTGAACATCGATATCAGCATTTTTGGAAATCAAAACAAGCATTCCAAAATAGTTAAATATTTTAACTTCTTCTTGATTCGGATTAATAAGATGCTTGTTGATATACTCGAGATTCTTCACTTTGCCGGCTTGGAATCCTGAAGGTGCATTTCTAGTATAGTCGTAATAAATATCCGGATTCATCAAATAAGCTGCTGCATTTTTCAGGATAGTTATTGCATCATCGCTGAATTTAGTATAACTGTCGCTTTCATAGCTCCATCCGAATAGCAGGTATTTTGCTGCATTATCCAAATTCAATTCATGCATGTTGATTTTAGAAGGATCTCCATCCATTGTTGCTATCGCATGGTTGGCGTTTGCCATTTGAGTAGTCCATGCGGTTCCGTTAGGAGTGCCTGAGAATTGGAATGAATTAACAGCTGTAGGCGCATCTTTGTAAATGGTTAATGATTCTCCGCTAAATGATGTTACACCATCGAATATAGGATGATTTTGGAGCGCAACCGGTACTACATTGGCGGTTTTGCCAATTTCGGCTGTACCCAAATTGCTTGGGGCAACTGTGAGCCAATCCCAACGGCCATTGTTATAGAAGAATACCTTCATATTTAATATTGGCTTAACACCTACCATTGCTTTTGTTGCAAGACCAGTGCCATTAGTACCTCCTACATTGGAATGCAATACAATTAAATCATATTTGCTATAAAAATCATTGATATTAGAAGGTGCAGTAGCTGCTGCTGTTATGTATTCAACGTCATAATCAGCAAAAGCAGATACGAATAAATCATCATACGATTCGGCTTTTCCGTTGGCAGTCAATATCCCTACTAATTTTTTTGTAGCAACCGTTGCAGAAACAGCGTATGTTTTCTTCTCGCCATTTTCAGCAGTTACCTCGATAGATAATGAACCATTAGCAAAGTTATAGGTACTTCCACTTTCAAAATTGGCAGTTGCTTTATCATCTCCCAATTTAAATGTAACAGGCATTTCGCCAAACACTGTTCCGAATGGAAATTTACAGGTAATTGTGCCATCACTATTATTGATAGTAGCGGCTTTTCCATTGATTGTTGCTTCGGTAATGGTATTAATTGAACTTGCAACAGGTTCGCCATCATTGCTGATATGTTCCAACATTACTCCAAAGTATGTTAAACGAGACTGCATACCGTTTGTCAGATTAATATCACCACTTGAGGCTATTGCATATTCAGGCTCACCATCAGTACTTGCTGTTTCGTTTAATCTGACATTATAATATACACGGACAGATTTTGAGCCAACCGGTGCATTAACCATAATTTCCGGTTCCCATTCTGCATGGTCAGAACCTGCAACATTTCCGCGACATTTACTAATTGTTACTTGTTCGTATCCTAAAATTCGAGATGCATCAAATGGTATTCTATCGGAAAATACGATAACAGGAGTATTTCTGCCACTTTCGCCGGGTTTATCATCTGTGCCGTTGATAGTTACTTTTGATATAAATTTTTCTTTACTTTGGTCATTGGAAGGTTCGATATTAACATAGTGACCTGCACCGTCCAATCTCCATTCAGGTGTTTTGTTATCTGCTTTTCGATAAATACCGTTGCCACTTGCTTGATAGGAAGCTCCTCCACCCCGAGTAAAGGTAACTTGGTCACCATCAACTGTAACATTAATTGATGAGGTGTTTGATATTAATACTTTCGATTGCGCGTCTGTAAATGTACTTGGCGGTGTGAAATTTCTACCCAAATCAATGAAATTCTCAGTAAATGACATTGAACTTGCAGTAAAATTCCATACAGGTCCTTCGGCGGTGCCATGCGAATTAACCGCTTCTACTCGCCAATAATATTGTCCTTTCATATCTAATGGCATTTCAGGTCTGTAATCAAACCGGAATTCGTTAGCAGGTTCATTAAAAACAACAGGATTACTGTTGACTTTTACCAAATCTTCTGCTGTTTTGCCTAAATATACATTATAAGAAACAGGATAACTCCATGGACCTGTTTCATTTACCCATGTAAATTCTACTGCTGTATAATATTTTGATACTCCTCCATTTTCAGGGTGTATAGCTGCCGAACATGCTAAAGGAACTCCCGGAGTGCCTTCAGTGCTAATTCTTGCTGTTTCGGAAATAACGCTATTGCCGCCTTTGCTGCTGATTATACGGAATGTATAGAAAGTTTCTTCTTCTAATCCGGTTGCTGTATAAGAGGTAGCACTTGCTGCTAAAGTAGTAACATCAGTGAAAGTAGTACCGTTGGTTGAACGTTGCAAAGTAACATTGTCAAAATCAGATTG
Organism: Bacteroidales bacterium; assembly: GCA_031553395.1. Lineage (GTDB taxonomy): Bacteria > Bacteroidota > Bacteroidia > Bacteroidales > WRGA01 > WRGA01. The sequence continues at coordinate 335,508 of JAVBLR010000006.1, forward strand.
ACGATTTTTCCATGTCAAAGTAATTGACGAAGGTGTTCTACTGCCCATCCTCAGTCTATATGAAGCTTGTAAGTAGGGTTGTCCTGATATTACAGTAACTCCGTCAATGCTGTTGATATAATTTTCGATATTCAAGTAACCGTTTGCTGCTTTTTTAACAGCATCGCTTGCATCATTCGGATTCAATCCGTGTGCAGTTTCCCATTCATCAGGAATGCCATCATTGTCAGTATCCGTTTTTTTCTCGCCGTTGTTTACCAAACCCACATTGTTGTAAATGCCGTTTGCTTTTTCTTCGGCTATAAGGTTCAGACCGCCTTTACCATAAGTCTTTAAGTCGTCAATCAAAAAATCGTCAATATCTGTACGTGTAGGTAATGTTGCTCCGGCATTGGCGATTACATTTTCGAGTGCTTGTGGAGCAGTCAAAATAGGATATTCATCTCCCCATGCAAGGTAAGGGTTAGTCATACCGGTAAAAGAAGAAATAGAAGTTTCTTTAGTAACGGAACCATAATTAGTAAACGCACTGCCATTTAAAACTCCATCTCTGTTGGTATCTGCATAATCAGGATTAGCAGTATTGATATACATGTGATGTACAGCATCTAATCCGGCATAAGGAGTTGTTCCTCCTGCCGGGCCGGAAATAAAATAATTTCCTTCTACCCAGGCATTCGCACGTTCTCCGGAAGTGCCAAATCTCCAACCGTCAGTACGCCAATTGTAAACAACGTTGTTTACAAATTGGATAGTTTTACGTACATTCGGATTTCGCGTATTATTACTTATGTATAGACTGCGGATAACCGACACTCCGGTTTCCGACCGTAATAAACCGCCTGCAGAGTGCGGAATAAGTCCTTGTCCCAGAATGCTGTTTTGCATGGTAACTTTGCCGGGATTTACACCTTTATTATCCCAGTTCATAGAAAATGTTTCGTCTTTTGCCCATAGTAACGATAAATGATCGAAGATCATACTTTCTCCATTGGAAATACCCAAAACATCCGAGCTATCGCCACTCTTTCCCATATAGAAACGCATGTGGCGAATGATAATATTAGAAGAGCCGGAGCAAGATATTCTGTGACCATACACAACAACACCATCGCCCGGGGCTGTTTGTCCTGCAATGTAAATATTGCTTGATATAGCCAATAGACTGTTAATTTTGATAACTCCGCTCACATCAAAAACTACGATACGACCGGGCTGGCTTACGGCATCGCGTAAAGAACCGCTTCCCGAATTGTTCAAATTAGTTACATGGTATACTGTGGGATTGCTAACACCACGTGCGCCTGTAGTATAACGTCCGAAGCCTTCGGCTCCGGGAAAAGCAAGTTGTTGCCCGTTTATGGAAACGGAGAAAAGACTTGCTACAATAAAGAGGGCGAAAAAAAGTATTTTCTTTCTCATGGCTTAATAAAAAAATTAAAGTTAAAGTAAGGGTCAAAATTAAAAAAAGCCTTTTTTTAATAAAATAGATTTTTATTCATATAACGGTATTTTTGTACATTGTTTATGAAGTTTGAAGTTAGAATTTTGAATTATGATAGATGATTGAATTTTTGTAACTTTGCTTAACTAAAATCAAAAATGAATTTTATGAAAAACATTGTTCTTATTTTCGTTTTCTTTTGTTGTTGTACAATTTCTTCTTTTTCTCAAGAAGTAATTCAACTTTGGGAAAACAATAAAATGCCAAATAGCAAAGGGTTGATGCTGAAAGATAGTATTGCTCAAGATAGGCTTTATCAGGTTGGTTCTCCAAGAATGTATGTTTATCCGGCTCCGGCTGAAAATAATACAGGTGTGGCTGTATTAATTGTTCCGGGAGGAGGATACTTGCGATTACCTGCATCATTTAGAAATAATCCGACTGCGAAATTTTTCAACAGTATTGGAGTTAATGCATTTGTTTTGTGTCATCGGTTACCAACATCTCCCGATTTGGTTACTCGTCAGATAGCTCCTCTCCAGGATGCTCAGCGGGCAATGCGTATTATACGGGCTAATGCTGAAAAAATGGGTATTAATATAAATAAGATAGGCGTATGTGGCACATCAGCTGGCGGACACGTTTCTACTACATTGGCTACACATGAGGAAGATGTATCTAAGGTTGGTGATTCATTCGATCAATATGCTTTCAATCCTGATTTTATGATTATCGTTTCGGCTGTTATTTCGATGGATGATAAAATTACACATAAGATAAGCAAAAGATGCTTGCTGGGTGATAATCCAAGTGAAGAATTAGTTAAAGAATATTCCAATGAAACTCGGGTTACAGCTAAAACTCCTCCGACTTTTTTGGTGCATGCTGATAATGATAATACTGTTCCTTCATTGAATAGTATTGCTTTTTATCAGGCTACAAAGGCTGCAGGAGTTTCGGCATCGCTTCATATTTTTCCGTATGGAGGGCATGGGATTTCAGCAGCAGGAAATAAAGGTTCTACAGAAATGTGGACATCCATTTGTGCTGAATGGCTGAAGGAGATGAAAATTATAGAATAGAGTTGAAAGTTGAAAATGAATCACATTTTCAACTTTCAATTTGTTTGTTATGGCACAAGAAAATCTTCTCTTATCGGAGTAAATACATCTATTAAAATTCCTGTTTCTAAACATTTACAACTATGAGACATGCTGGGTTCTGCATAAAAACCATCTCCAGGTTGAATAATTTTAATCTCATTGCCAATTGTTACTTCAAATTTTCCCGAAACAACATAGGTAGTTTGAGCATGTTCATGGATATGAGGAACTCCGATTGCGCCTTTTTCGAACATGACTTTTACCATCATAATATTATTGTCATAACCGACAAGTTGTCGCGTTATTCCTTCTGTCGGGGCATATATAGGCTCTTCTGCTCCAAAAAAAAATGGTTTGCTTTTAATCTCTTTCATTACTGATATTTTTTACGGAATTTCCGACAGATTCTGCATTTTATTGAAAACCGGTTCTCCGTTCATATTCTTATTCCCAGATAATTTCATACTGCTTTTGTCTTCTGTTTCGACATAGAAATTCCGGATATAAACGTTTTCCGTATTTTTCAATGTACCTGCTGTTTTGGCATTTCCGTTTAAGTTATTTAACCATAAATTTTTTAATGGAAACAATTCGCTCATTCCTGATATATTTGCGAAGGAACGCCGAGTGTAAGTTGATTGTACGTTTTCTATATATAAGTCACTTACTGACGGATAACCCTTTTCTTCCGGTTCGACCCGTTTGAGCATAACTGTCCAATGATCGGGTATTTTCTTGTCTTTATATTCGGGAGGAAGGGTTGAATAGCTGTAAGAAGGATTCCAGTTTAAGTCTGCAACAATCACATTATCAACGCTATCTGCCAAAACTCCGGATATGTATACATTCTTAATAAATCCTCCACGATTCAAGGCCGATTTAAAGCGGATAGCAGCCGAAGTTCCCTTGCTTTTCAAATTGTATGCAACAATATTACGGATTCCACCGGAAGTTTCACTTCCACATGTAATTAATCCACCACCTTTGTATGCGGTACAATTTCGAATTACGATATATTCACAAGGCCTGTTAACACGTAGTCCGTCCCAATCTCTTCCAGATTTGATGCAAATGTTATCGTCGTTGCAGTCTATTTCGCAATTTTCTATAAGAATACGTTCCGAAGAATCGACATCTATTCCATCTGTGCTGGGGCCGTGTCCTCCAACATTGTTGTTAATATTTAATCCGCTTACAGTGCAATATTGGGAATATACTATTTGTATAGCCCAAAATCCGGTTCTTTTAATTTTAAAGTCCTTTAATGTTATATTCTTCGAATTATTTACGACAATACCCCTGATACGCTCGCAATCGTAATCGACAATCCATCGTAATTTACGGGTTTCATAATCTTTGCGCATTGTCCAATATTTATCCCAGCAAAACTTACCTCTACAATCGATATCTCCTTCTCCAGAGATTGACGCATTTTCTTGCGATAGAATGTTTATTAAACCGTCAGGCCAAGTCATTTCGATTCCGGCAATGCGTGAGCGGGACCTTGGGAAGTCTTTAAAATCAGTGGAGGATATTAATGTAACATTTTTACCTATATGTAAATCTACACCTTCTTTTATATATATAGAACCTATGATATATTCACCCGGTTGAAATACAACCCGGCCACCACCATTGCGTGAACATTTATCTATGGTTTCTTGTACTTGATGTGTACAAATAATGCCTGAATTCGCATCAACCGGAACCAGATAATCATCTCCTGTAACAAAAGTTTTAGCTCCAACATCATTTATCCAATTCAAATTGGGTCTACCGAGATCTGGTACCCATGAAAAATCAGGTTCTGATGCTTTAATGTCAACGAATAAAAAGAATGAAATAATCAAACTTAGATAAACACATTTACTACCCATAAAGTTTTGTCTATATTTTTTTGTAAAGTTTATACGTAAATATCTAACCAATCTGGATGAAGGGTGTGAAAAATAATAAAGGATAATAAAAAAGATATTAGAATTTGGTTGTTTGAGTTCTTACTTTAATAACCACAAGCATTTAAATATACAATTTGGAGAAGTATATTTAAACGTATGTATAGTTATTTAGAATAGGATAGGGTTGGAATTATTTTTAGAAAATATTGTCTCTAAAAAATATTTGGAGCTAAGGTACATCAATTATTAATATCATTTTTATGCTAAAATCAAAACCGTACAATAGTCCATGAAGTTGTACAATTACGAGTAAAATAAATGAAGCTATATTGTTTTGACTGAGTGTTGTTGGTGTTGTTAAAAAGGTGATTCCGTACAAAAATACATGTATATGTCGAAAAGTCTATTCTTTAAAAAGCTTTCCGGTACTAAATTTGTTCCATCATATTGATGCAACTATTTTTTATTATTGTAGTAATTGTTTGACATTAATATGATGAGAGGATTTTAACATTGAAATTTGGTGAAAAGATCAGTTCTTTATTTAAATTTGAATTATCTTTGACATCGAAAAAATCATAAAAAAAGTATTTTATTGAACATTATTACTAATTCTAATACTATGAGGATTTTATTTTCAGCTATTTTTCTGAGTTTTTTTGTATTTGTATCATGCAGTAGCAGTAATAAGGATAAAAAAGACGGAAAAATAGACAGGAAATCAGTTGTGTTGCGTAACAATCCGAAAGTTAGCTCTTTCGATCGATTGTCGTCTTTGTCTGTAGGTAATGGTCGGTTTGCTTTCACAGTGGATGCTACCGGTCTTCAATCTTTTCCCGAAATATATGCCGCCGGGATGCCCTTGGGTACTCAATCTGAATGGGGCTGGCATAGTTTTCCCAACACAAATAATTATAAATTTGAAGAAACGTTAAAGGAATATGACTTTGGTCATGGTTCCCCTAAAGCATTATATGCTGTTCAATTCAATGAAAAGGGACGTAAACAGGAAGCTGCCGATTACTATAGAGTAAATCCACACCGTTTACATCTTGGAATTGTTGGGTTGGAAATGGCTGATGCAAAAGGAAATGTGATTAAGTCGGATAGTATTACATCTATTGACCAAACATTAGACCTTTGGTCAGGAAAAATAGAAAGCCATTTTACAGCAGGTGGTTCTGTTGTAAATGTTGAAACTGCTTGTAATCCTGAAAAAGATAATATTGCTGCTAAATTATCTTCTGATTTAATCAAATCAGGACAATTAAAAATAAAACTTCACTTTCCTTATCCAACCGGCAAACATACTGATGATGCCTGTGATTGGAATGTTCCCGAAAAACATAAAACAGTATTGCTTGAACAAAAAGATAATTATGCTATCCTGCAACGCACATTAGATACAACTGTTTATTATGTTAGAGTTGATTGGAATGGTGCTGCTGCTATGGAGAAGAAAGCAGAGCATTATTTCTTGTTAACACCAAAAGATGATAATTTTTCGTTTTCGGTTTCTTTTACAGAAAAGAAACTCTCAGAACCTGCTGAAGTATTTGAACAAACATTGGCTCAAAGCTCTAATTATTGGGAAAGTTTTTGGACAAATGGTGGTATTGTAGATTTTTCTGCTTGTAAAGATGAAAGGGCGAAAGAATTGGAGCGAAGAGTTGTTTTATCTCAATATTTAATGGCTATTCAATGTTCTGGAACAATGCCTCCTCAGGAGACAGGATTAACTTACAATAGTTGGTTTGGAAAATTCCATTTGGAAATGCATTGGTGGCATACTGTCCATTTTGCATTATGGAATCGGATTGATTTGATGGAAAGAAGCTTGGATTGGTATGCTAAAGTAGAACCAATTGCTAAAGAAATTGCAGAAAGACAAGGATTTGAAGGAATCCGTTGGATGAAAATGACAGATCCGTCAGGTGTTGAGGCTCCATCAAAAGTAGGTTCTTTTTTAATTTGGCAACAACCTCATTTTATTTATATGGCCGAATTAGTCTATCGTCAAAAACAATCACCTGAGGTAATTAATAAATATAAAGATTTGGTTTTCAAAACAGCTGAATTTATGGCTTCGTATGCCGATTATGATTCAGTAAATAAACGCTATATATTAAAAGGAGCTATTCCTGCTCAGGAAACATTGAAAGCTTCTGAAACTGTAAATCCTCCATTCGAACTTTCTTATTGGCATTATGCGTTGGGTGTTGCTCAACAATGGAGAGAAAGAGCCGGGATGCAACGGGATGCAAAATGGGATGAAATTATCAATCAATTATCTCCATTGGCTTCTAAGGATGATTTGTATTTAGCTGCCGAAACTGCTCAGGATACATATACCAATATTCGCTATATTTCAGATCATCCTGCTGTTTTAGGAGCTTGGGGAATACTTCCTCAAAATCGGTTATTCGAAAAAGACAAAATGAAAAAGACACTGGATTGGATTTGGGATAACTGGAACTGGAATGAAACTTGGGGATGGGATTATCCAATGACAGCCATGTGTGCTGCTCGTATAGGTGAACCAGAAAAGGCTGTTGGAGCTTTATTGATGGACAAACGTACTAATACCTATTTGGTAAACGGACATAATTATCAGGATGATCGTTTGCGGGTATATCTTCCTGGAAATGGAGGATTGCTTACAACTATAGCGATGATGTGTGCCGGATGGGATGGAAATACAGAAAATAATCCGGGGTTTCCTAAAGATGGAAATTGGGATGTGAAATGGGAAGGATTACAGCCTATGCCATAATAATGATAATCTATTACTATGATAATAATTAATTAAAAAATGTTTAATCTATATTAAATACTAATTTGTAAATGAAAAATCGAAACAGACTGAAAAGGCCATGGATCAATTTGTGCTTTCTGCTTTTTGTGATGCTGTTTGCATCGTGTGAGCAAGAGATGGATAAGTACTATGAGACTCCGGATTGGCTGAAAGGCAACACTTGGGAAGTATTGGAATCAAAAGGGAATTTTACGATATTCCTTGAAGCCGTGGAAAAAGCCGGTTACAGAAGCATGCTTGACGGAAAAGGAATAATCACAGTTGTTGCTCCTGATGATGCAGCATTTAAGACATGGTTGTCTCAAAAAGGGTATGCTTCAATAAGTAGTGTCCCTAATGCTGAATTGGAAAAACTTATTACATATCACTTGTTGTATTATTCTTTCAGCAAAGATATGTTTGCTAATTATCGTCCGGAAGGAAGAACGAATACTAATTCTACCACTTATCAATATACGGCAGGTTTGTATTATAAATTTAGGACAAAAAGTGGAGACCCTATCTCTATCGAAACAGATAATACTTTGAGTGAAGGAGGCCCTGTTCTTCGTAGTGTATACCATAAGGAGCGTTTTTTGCCGGTATTGTCTTCCTATACCTTTCAATCTTTAGGAATAGATGCTAAGAGCAATTATGAGTATTTTTACCCGAATTCTGTTTGGTCTGGTGATGATGGAGGATTTAATATTTCCAATGCGTCTGTAACCGAATATGCTATTGTTGCAGACAACGGTTACGTGTATGTTATTGACAGAGTATTGGAACCACTGGAAACTATTTATACAAAGCTAAAAGAATCTTCCGAATTCAGTATATTTTTGAGTATGTATAATCGGTTTGTCGATTTTACAAAAGATGAAGAGTTGACTGCAAATTACGGAAAAGGTACGGATTTGTATATGCAAAGTTATACCGATTTGCCGGCAATTGCTTCTGAATGGACTTATAATGGAGAATCTGGAGATCCTGACTATTCGAGGTTCGATCTTTTGTCAAGAGCGGCGTATAGTGTGTATGCTCCTACCAATGAATCTTTACAAAATTTCTTTAATACATTTTGGGCTCCATACTATTCATCCATTGATAAAGTATCTTTTTTAGCTGTAAAATACTTGTTGGACAACCATGTTAATTATGGAGATATTATTTTCCCCGAATTGATTACAAAAGGAGTAATAAAATCAAAATTTGGAAATCCGGTTAGTTTTGATCCGATGCAAACAAACCTGAAGCAAATGTGCGTGAATGGTACATTGTATGGATTGAAAAATATGATGGTGCCAAAAATGTTCCAGAGTGTTACTGCTCCTGTTTTTCAAGATCCTAAATATATCATGTTTATGATGATGATGCATGATGCAGCATTAATTCAACCATTGATGTCAGAAGATATGTCTTTTACATTATTTATGCCGACAAATGAATTGATTGAAAATACAACTATCGAAGGTAACGATATTAAATATGCTGATACGAATCCCAATAAATATGGGTTTCAACAAATTTTAATTAAAGGTGATCCGGACTATGTGCCATTGAGTACATACCGAAAACAAATGTTTGCATCCAACCATATTGCTTCACGCTTGGTAACTCAAGTCGGAAATCAAAAAGTGTATAAAACGTTACTTTCTTATCAATATTTGCTGGTCGAAGATGATTCTAAAATATACTCATCTAATTTGTTCAACAATTACCACGATGCGTTAGTTGATAATCCTGCATATATTCAAAAAGTATATAATGCATATAATGGGGTAAGTTATCAAGTAAGTGGCGGAAGTGAAACAATGGCGCTTTTACCTGATGAATCTTCTTTTAAAGACCAAATTACAAAAAATACTCCGGAGCATTTTAAAGCATTTAAAACAAATATGCTTGATGTGTCAAAAATGGCGCTTACAATTCCTCCTTTCAACTTTTTGCTGTCGGATCGTTTTATTGTATTTATTCCAACAGCCGATGCTATACAAAATGCTCAAACTTTAGGAAAGCTTCCTACTACTCCAGAAGCTATGGAGAAGTGTATCAAGTACTTTTTTGTAAATGCAAATGCAAGCGGATTTGTTGATTATCCTTTCCCCGGAACTGGTAGTTCAAGGGAGCTTACTTCTTATTTGACTGACTCAAATAAAAATCCTTATAAATTGACACTTATTGATGCAGGTAATAAATTGCAAGTAAAAGATGCAAAAGGTAATATTGTAAATGTAATAGGTGTTTTCCCAAATATTTATTCGGATGGAGCAGCTTATTTAATTGATGGTATATTAGAATTCGAATAATAGAAAAGTAATTAATAGCATGAGAATTTTTCGATTAATAATAATATGTATATGCTTTGCCTCTTTTTCTGCGGCAAATGCTCAGGTAATAACCGGTATTGTAAAAGATAAAAAAACCGGGGAACCATTGATAGGAGCAAGTGTTTATGTCCAAAATCAAAGCAATAGATCTTTAACGGGAACTATTACGGGAATTGATGGAGATTATAGATTAAATGTTCCTGAGGAAAAAAACTTAACATTGGTTTATTCTTTGATCGGATATAAATCCCATCAAGTGAAATATACAGGGCAGGTTTCTTTAAATGTAACGTTGGAAGAAGATGCCTTTTTATTGGAAGGTGTTGAGGTTGTTGCTAAGGCGGTAGATAAAAATGCTGTAGGTATAAGCCAACGTGAAATGGTATCTGCTACTCAAAAGATTTCGATGGATAATATCATTGAAACGGCGCCGGTTACATCTATTGAGGATGCATTACAGGGACGTTTGTCGAATGTGGATATTTTAGGAGGTGCAGAACCCGGTTCTTCCAGTTCCATTCGTATTCGTGGTACTTCATCGTTGAATGCTTCTAATGAACCATTGATTGTTGTTGATGGTGTTCCTTATCAAACAACTATCAGTGACGACTTTTCTTTCTCTACTGCTGATGCTGAAGATTTTGGAGCATTGGTAAATATTTCTCCTACGGATATTGAATCGATTGAAGTATTGAAAGATGCATCAGCAACGGCTATTTGGGGATCCAAAGGTGCAAACGGTGTCTTATTAATCAATACAAAAAAAGGAAAAGCGGGAAAAACAGCTTTCACGTTGAACTTAAAATATCAGTACGGAAAGGAAAGAAATACGATTCCAATGTTGAATGCTTCTCAATATGTTGCGTTAATGCAAGATGCTATGTGGAACTCTATTAATGATATGGGTTCCTTGAGTTCGGGAAGTAGGGACTTATTGAGTTTACTTTACAATACACCGGAAATCGGGTATAATCCTAATTGGGCATATTTTAACGAATATAACCAGGAAACCGATTGGTTAGGTGAAATAACTCAGCCCAGTAATTCGTATGAGGCAAACTTCTCAATGATGGGGGGAGGGGATAAAGCAACTTACCGTTTGTCATTAGGTTATCTGAATGAAACAGGAACGACTATAGGTACTGCTTTCGATCGTATTTCTGCGTTAATGAATGTTACATATCGTTTTTCTACTAAGCTGGATATTCAGACTGAGTTTTCATTTGCCAATTCGGATAGAGATGCCAACTGGGCTAATCCGCGTGGACAAGCTTTTACGAAAATGCCTAACATGAGCCCCTATCGTATTGATGATAATGGGAATAGAAAAAGCGACTATTTTACTCCCAGAACGAATTTTCAAGGAGAAATCAAAGTAGATGATTTGAAAGATGAAAAATTGAGTGGCTCATTTAATCCTGTTGCTGTGGTAAATGAAGCAATTAATCAAACTTCTGCTACAGAAAGCCGTTTTAATTTTAAATTACATTACAATTTCTTCTCCGGATTCGATTATTATGGAATTATTGGTTTAAATATAAAGAAGACCAGAAGTAGACGGTTCTTGCCTCAAAGTGTTACAGGGCTTGATCATACAGAAAGATATTATAATGAAGGATCGGATAAAGTATCGGATAATGCGGTTTTAAGTACTGAAAATAAATTGATTTATTCTAAATATTTTAACGAAATTCATAAAATAGTAGGAGCTCTTTCGATGCAAACTTATCAATCGGCCAATTCAAACTATGTGAGTGATGTCGATGGTCTTGCATCTTCAAAGCAATCTGATCCGAGTGATGGAGGAAGAATTTTAAGAATGGAATCCGGTTCAAGTGAGTCTCGCAACCTGGGTATTTTTGGAAGTGCACAATATTCATTTAAAGAACGCTATTTTATAAATGGGGCATACAGGTATGAAGCCAACTCAACTATGGGTGCAGACAATCGTTGGGCTAGTTTTCCTACAGTAGGGCTTGCGTGGATTGCTACCGAGGAATCTTTCTTGAAAAGTCAGGAAAAATGGTTGAACTTCTTGAAAATAAGATATAGTTGGGGACAAAACGGAAATGCTCCGTCAAGTTCATACGGTTATATCGGTTCTTTCAAAGCAATTAACCCCGGATATATTGACATGCCTGCGGTTGAGCCTTCTCAAATGCAATTGAATAATTTGAAATGGGAAACAGTTACTCAGAATAATATTGGGTTCGATGCTGAATTCCTCAAGAGTAGAATGAGAATTACTGCAGATTTATACAGTAAGAAAACTACTGATATGTTGCAAAAAGATGTAACTATGCCTTCTACATCAGGTTATTCAAAAATAAATTTTTATAATTCTGGTGAAATGTCGAACGAAGGATGGGAATTCCGTATTGATTATGACTTATTCAAAACAAAAGATTGGTTGATTTCGGCGAATTTCAATATTTCTCAAAATAAGAATAAGGTAACACAAATGCCCGATAATGTAAATACATATCGTTATGATTTTGACAATGGTAATTATGCATATTATGTTAGAGAAGGAGAACCATTAGGCTCTTTTTACGGATTCAAGTATAAAGGCGTTTACCAGAATGAAGATGATACGTATGCCAAAGATATGTCGGGAAATTTAATAAAAGATATTGATGGAAATTATGTGAAAATGAAAAATAAAGACCAATGGGTTTATCCGGGAGATGCCAAATATCAAGATATAAATGGTGATGGAATTATTGATGAAAACGACATTGTGTATCTTGGTAACTCTATGCCGCTGCTTACAGGTGGAGGAGGTCTTAATATCAAGTATAAAGCATGGGCGTTAAACGTATTTTTCCATGGACGCGAAGGGCAAAGCGTTATCAATAAAACAAGAATTGATACAGAAAACATGCGGGGAACATCTAATCAAAGTATAGCGGTATTGTCTCGTTGGAGGAATGAAGGTGATGTAACTACAATTCCAAGAGCCTTGTATAACAGAGGATATAACTCTTTGGGTTCAGATCGTTTTGTGGAAGATGCTTCTTTCATTCGTTTAAAAACGCTTACATTGAAGTATGGTATGCCTCAATCTGTACTGAAAAAGCTTCAAATAACAAAATTCGATGTATTTTGTACCGGATACGATTTGTTTACTTGGACTAAATACACAGGACAAGATCCGGAGGTGAATATTGGAAAAGATTATAAAACAGATATTTATATGGTAGCAAAAGATGGTTCTAACACTCCGAAAGCCATGAGATTTGCATTTGGGGTAGCTTTAGGATTTTAATAAGAATAAACTATGAAGAGAATAAAATTATATTTAATTATCGCATTGTCGTCCTTAGGCTTTATTTCTTGTGAGGATTGGTTGAGTTTGCATCCGGACAATGCGCAAACATCAGATCAATACTGGCAATCGAAACAGGATGTAGAATCTGTTGTTGCTGCAGGTTATGTAAAATTGCGTGAATGTGTGAAAGACCAATCATTGTTTGTTTGGGGTGAAATGCGTGGCGAATGTATCACTATTATAAATTCATCGTTAAATGATGAAATTAAAGCAGCGCAAAAAATACGCAATGTAGATATTGAGCCAAATAATAAGTATGCATCTTGGTCGAATATGTACAAGGTGATTGGGATGGCAAATTCCGTATTGAAATATGCTCCCTCGGTTAGAAATTTAGACCCCTCTTTTTCATTAGGAGAAATGAATGGCTATTTTTCTGAAGCTTATTTCTTGCGTTCATTAGCTTATTTTTATTTGGTAAGAACATTTAAGGAAGTTCCATTGATTTTGGAGCCTTATGTAGAAGATACACAGGATTTCAGTAAGGCAAAATCAAGCGAGGATGAAGTATTGGCTCAAATTATTACCGATTTGAAAAAAGCGTTGGAATCGGCCAAAACTTTTTATCCCGAAACGAATGATGCATATCCCTTGAATACCAAAGGCCGGGCTACTAAGTGGTCTATAAATGCTTTGCTGGCAGATGTTTATTTGTGGCGGGGACAGGTAACCGGAGATATCGATGATTACCAAAGTTGTATTAATGCATGTAATCAGGTAATGGGAGAGGGTTCTCCGATAAGATTGCTTTCGGGAGATGAGTGGTTTTCTAATTATTTTCCGGGAAACTCGAATGAAAGCATTTTTGAAGTACAATTCAGTTACGATAAAAAACAAACCAACAGTTTTAGAGATTGGTTTGGAATTGATTATACCAAAGTAACTTACATCGTTTCGGCAGAAACAGAAGCTGAGTTATTTTATGAATCTACACTTTTAGGAGATAAAAGGGGAGAATATGGTAGTTATGTGGGTAATTATTTATGGAAATATTTAGGATTCAATTATTATAATATTGAGCCTGCAGCAAGAGGAGGTGCCCAAAACGATCAGAATTTTATTATCTATCGCTTGGCAGATGTTTATTTAATGAAAGCAGAGGCTTATATTATGAAAAACGACTATGAAAATGCCATGAAACTTATTACAGATATAAGAAGTAGGGCAGGTATACTTATGGCTCCTTCAATGCCTCAAAACGAATTGGAAATGTTGGATTTACTATTAAACGAAAGGTCGCGTGAGCTTTTAGGTGAAGGTAAACGCTGGTTTGATTTGTTGAGGGTTGCACGCCGGCACGATTATCGGTACAAAGAGTATATGATAGAACATGTGTTGACAGCAATTAGTCCCGGAACGGCTTCTATAGCCAGAGCGAAGTTGGCGGATCCGTATGCACTTTATTTACCGATTCACAAAGATGAATTAACGGCAAATAGTTCATTGCTGCAAAATCCTTATTACGATAGTTTGGGAAAATGATAACATAAAAAAATAGATTTTATATGAAAAAAATATCAATAATATTATCCTTATTTTCGTTGCTCCTATTAGTTTCCTGCGATGATCCGTATGAAGGAAATATAACGCCGGCAACCGAAGGAAGCCCCATTGCTACACGATTAGAATCAGAACCGGGAAAATTTTCCCAATGGGTGGACTTGTTGAAACATGCTGACATGTTTAATACAATGAATTTAAAAGCATCTTATACCGCTTTTGTTCCTACGAATGAGGGTATTGATAAATACTTGCAGGCACACGGATATGCTTCGGTTAATGATGTTCCTGTAAGTGAAGCGGAGTTGTTGATTAAATATCACACAATTAAAGGACACGAATATCCCCAAACGAAGTTTGTCAACGGATTACTGCCTGATACTACAGCTACTGGCGATTATCTTTCTATCGAAATCAGAGCCGGAGGATTGAATGCCATGTATGTTAATGGAGTCTCTCATATCAATACATTGGATATTCCGGTAACCAATGGAGTTCTTCATGCAATTGACGATGTATTGATTCCCGTTACAGGTACTATTTGGGAAAAAATAAACTCGGGTAAATATACTATCATGGCCCAAGCTATTCAAGAAACAGGGCTTGATAGCTATTTGCATAAATTGAATTCTTCAAAAATTAAACGAACTTTGTTTGCTGTTTCTGATGAAACATATCGGCGGAATAATATTGAGGATTTCAATAAATTGCTTGAGGTATTGGGTGTTCCAAGTGGTGCTGACCTAACAAGGTCTCGTGAATTGAATTATTATCTTTATTATCATATACTTACTCAACAAACAGATTATAATTCATTAGCTTCATTTTCGGAAGGTGTTACAAGTAAAAATATAGCTCCTTTTTTATCTACTGAATTAATTAATATTTCAGTAGTTGATAACAACCTGTTTATTAATTACGATAAACAAACAAAAACAGGAATATCCATAACAGAAGCAAACATCAATGCCAAAAATGGAATAATACATGTTGTTGACAATTTTATGCCTATAGTAACTCCTGTACAAACAACTGTACAATGGGATTTAGCTGATTATTCCGTACTTTCATCTATTTCATTTTACAGAAAGCCTGATAATAGTGGAAAGACAACTCAATATACATCTTTGGTTGGAAACTGGCCTTGTTATACATGGGAAAGTGTACCTCTTGAAAAATCGAATGCTGTGCAATATTATGTTTATTATGGAGATAAACAAGCCGGTTATGGAGATGCTTCCGGGCGTTACGATTTCTTGCATCAGGATGGACTTAGTCTCAGTTTAGGGCTTTATGGCTGGATTGAAATGCAGACTCCTGTTATTGTAAAAGGAACGTATATAGTAAAGATTAATTGTTATAGTATAGGTAAAACAACAAAAGATGGTAAATTCCTTACAATAGTGGATGGTAATGGACTTGGTGGTGAAGTTGCTGTAAACGGTTCTGAAACTACTAAATCACAAATTTATAAGCATACTATCGGAACAATTACTTTTGATGAAACGAAATCACATACAGTACGGTTAATTCAAACTGATGCTCAGACAATTTCTTTGGATTACATAGAATTTGTACCGGTTTATTAATTCTTTATTCATTATTAATATTATAACATCAAATAGTATGAAAAAGATATTTTTATTATTAATAGTTAGTGCTGGCATCTTTTGGACTTCATGTTCAGATGATTGGAATAATTATTATGAAGGAAATTCTCAAGAAGAAGCTACATCTCCATTGACATTGAAAGAATTCTTTGAAAGTGAAGAAGGACAAGAATATTCGGATTTTTATGGAATGCTGAAAGCTACCGGATGGGATGAAGAGTTGGGAAGGAACCAATTTTTGACAATCTGGGCAGTAAAAAATGAAAATTTTGATGCTCTTTATAAAAATACTTCCGATACAACTATGGTTGGTTATCACTTAACTTATCTTCCTTATGGTAAGGCTGAATTGAAAAACGGATTGAGAATACCCGCTTTGAACAAGGTTTATTTGAATATATCCGACAGAGATAATGATTTCTATGTAAACAGTTCTAAAATTATGAATTCATCCCGGTTTAAGAACGGGGTTGTAAATGAAGTTTCAGGTTTATTGTTGCCGCTAATCAGTATGTACGATCATATTAAAAAATTAGGCAATGATTATTCCATCATTCGAGACTCTATCATGTTTTATAGCAAGAAGGTATTTGATAAACCAAATAGCCGTCCTATCGGAGTTGATGGAAGTGGAAATACTGTATATGACTCGGTGTTTTATGTAACGAACCCGTTATTTGATAAAGCTGATTTTAATAGTGGGTTCAAACAGTTTACGATGTTTTTACCTAGCAATGAGGCTATTGAGTCTTGCTACGAAACATTGCATATGCAATATCAAATGATGGGAAAACAATTTCTTCATGCAGATACCTTATTAATGATTAATTGGATTAAGGAAGCAATTTTCCATGATGGATTGCTTACTACTTATCCGGGTAATGAAGTACAAGATTTAAAATCTCCTTTCGGAAAAATATGGAGAACAAGTGTACAAGAGGTAGATGAAGATCATCCGGAATGGGTAAGTAATGGTATTATTTATAATGTTACAAAAATTAAAATACCGAATAATATCATTATAACTCGAATCAAATCTTTAGTTCATTATTTTGAATTTTTGACCGCAGAAGAACAAGCTGAATATTATACATTTAATAATGCAAAGGCTTTTTCGATATATAAAGGTGATGGTACGCCTACCGGGGCTACACTTAACGGCGAGCCTGTATCTTATTACTGGTGTTTGAAAGCTGATGGTGATGCAACTAATAATGATGAATTTTCGGTTGAATTTTTCCCGATAGATTATCAAAATCACAAAGCAACTGTTATGAAGGTTCCCCCAGGAGAATACTATTTCTATATGGGATTCCGTAGTAAAGGACATCCATATGTTGACATTTATTTTAATAGTGGAGATCAGCCTATTTTACCAGATGCAACTCCTGTGGGGATAGAACTTCCTATTGTTAACTCTTCTCCTTGGAATTATGACCGTGTTACGGAAGTTGATCCGAAAATAAGTAAATGGAACGGATTAGGAGGACTTATCGGAACAGTAATGGTAGAAGGTACTGAAATGAATACTTTCAAAATTAAAGTCAAATTTAATCATCCGGATGTTGCCGGTGGAGCGAAAGTCTTGTATATCTATCATTGGGCATTGAAACCGACAGAAAATAATTATTGATAAAAGCAAACGATTTACGCATGAAAAGATATAGTATAATATTAAGCACAATTGCCTGTTTTTTGCTTTTTTGCATACAAGCAGCTGATTCTCAAAATAAATACACCTTGAAGGGGAAAGTTGTTTCCCTTGATTCCAAGGGAATAAAAGACGCTATTATTTCATTACCTGGAACATCCAAATTAGTTCACACCGATAATAGCGGGACGTTTACAATAGAATTGGATGAGTCTTCAAAAGAAATAGAGTGTTGGGCATCCGGATACTATCTCTCCAAGCAGTCTGTGCTTGGAAGAGATTATATCGAATTCAGTATGATTCCTGAAAATAAAATCAATTATACTGAAAATTTATTGAGGCCTTTCCGATCGGAGAATATCGATACAAAGTCTACTGCAATAAACAGTGTAGGTAAAACCGGATTTGCAGAAGGTAGTACATCTGTAGAACAAGCGATTTATAACGCATTACCAGGACTTCGGAATTTAGATAAAAGCGGTATGCCGGGAGAAGGAGCATATACCAATGCTCGTGGAATTAACTCTTTTATCGGAAATTCATCTCCATTAATTGTTATAAACAATATTCCGTATATTCCTGATATGAATATATCTCATGTAGTGAATGGATATTCACAAGGAGTATTGAATGCGCTGAATCCGAACGATATTCAAAATGTAACTTACTTGAGAGGTGCAGATGCTGCTGCATACGGATCGCTCGGTTCTGCCGGTGTTATTCTTATAGAAACGGAAAATGCCGTAGACCTTGAAACACGCGTAGAATTTATCGGACAATATGGTCTTGCGACTAATGTTTCGACATATCCGATGATGAATACAGATGAATACAAGAGTTACATTGGAAATATAGCTTTGACAAAATATACCGATCAAGGAGATGTTTTGAAATTGTTTCCTTTCTTGAAAGATGATCCGAATTATTATTACAAATTTTTGTATAATCATAACACCGATTGGCAGGATTTAATTTACAATACAGCATTTGTAACTGATAATGTATTGAAAATTAAAGGGGGTGATGCGGTTGCAAAATATGATCTTTCGTTGGGATATTTAAATCAAAATGGAGTTCTTAAAAATACCGATTTTAATCGTTATCACATGCGATTGAATGCGAATATTAATGTAACTCAACGAATGGACTTATTTACATCCATGTCGATGGCATATATGAACAATAAATCACAAGAACAAGGAATGTCTAAAGAAACAAATCCGCTTTTAGCAGCTTTTGCAAAATCGCCTTTGTTCGGGGCTTATGAGGAAGATGAATTTAATAGACAATTACCTATTTATGCTAAAATTAAAGATGAAAACGGGAATGTGAAGGAAAACAACGCGGTAAGTAATCCATTGGCAATTGTAAATACGACCGAAATTGAAGCTCAAACGTATGATGTTGCATTTAGCGGAGGGTTGAATTTTCGCTTGACTCCTAATTGGAAGTTTGCTGGATTGATTGGGTTCTATTACAATTATGATCGCTCGGAAGCTTTTTTCCCCGGAAAAGATGATAAGGCAATTATGCCACTTTCGGCAGGATTAGCTGAGAATACCAAACGTATGGGTATCAAAGAAATATTAAATGTGTACTATAATTTGAATGCATCATGGAAAAAGAAATTAGAAGGAGTGCATGATGTAAGTGCGTCATTGGGATGGCAAGGTATGACAACCAAAAGGGAGTATGATTCAGGATCGGGACGAAATACAGCATCCGATTATTATCGAAACTTAAAAGATGTTACATATCCGGATCCTTTCTATGGATATCTCGAGAAATGGAATTGGATGAATATTTACGGCTATGCTTCATATTCGTATAATAATTTGGCTTCTGCAGGAATAACAATGGCTTATGATGCTGCATCATCATCGGGGGCGGATGCTGATCGCTTTTATTTCTATCCGGCTTTTAATGCTGCAGTGTACCTCAAAAATTTGCCTGGTGTACGGGATGCAAATTGGTTGAATAGATTGACTTTAAGAGGTGAATATTCGGTAACAGGAAATAGTACCTATTCTTCTACATTGAGTAGTTATTCTTATGAAACCAAAACATTCCGAGGTCAATCAGGACTTGTACGTTCGGGAATTTCCAATAGTGGAGTTACTCCTGAAAAAACAACTTCCGGAAGTTTAGGCTTGGATATTTCGGTACTTAATAATGCAATTGATTTGACTATAGATGTTTACAGTAATATGTCGAATAATCTTATTTTGGAAAAATTAATAGAATCATATAATGGAGCTGAGTCTGTTTATGATAATACAGCAAAAATACAAAATCGAGGAATCGAAGTCGGCTTACAAGCTTATGTATTCAAGAACAAAGATATCTATGCTTTGTTAGGCGGTACTATTGCAGCAAATAAAAATAAAATCAAAAGTATGGGAGGTCAAGGGGACCGGATAATTGAATTTCCTGATGGTTCTAAATTGATTAATAGAGAAGGTGAATCGGCTTACAGTTTTTATGGTTACAAGACAGATGGAATTTTTGCTTCGCAAGCAGAAGCTGATGAAGCAGGATTGACCAATTATGCCGGAGTTCCATTTGCAGCCGGAGATGTTCGTTTTGTGAATGTGGATGATTCGAATAATTATATCAGTCCTTCAGACCAAGTGATATTGGGAAATGCGTCTCCTGATTTCTTCGGACGCTTTTATGCTTCATTCGGATATAAGAATTTTGCTTTGACTGCTAATTTTGCATATAGTTATGGAAATGAGGCTTACAATGCTGTAAGGCGGGAATTTGAATCGATGGATAATTTCGAAAATCAACTTGTAACTGCAACTCGGCGATGGAGATACGATGGACACGTAACCGATATGCCGAGAGCTGTATATGGTGATCCGATGGATAATAATCGCTTTTCCGACAGATATATAGAGGATGCTTCTTTTATTAAATTGAAAGAATTAACGTTGAGTTACAATTTTGGAAAAGATTTCATTCCATTTTTAAGAGGAGGTACTTTTTATGTAAGTGGTGAAAACTTATTTACAATAACTAAATATTTAGGATTGGATCCGGAGTTCTCTTATTCTTACAGTTCTATGTTGCAAGGATTTGATTATGGAAAGGTTCCTCATCCGTTAAATGTAAAATTCGGTGTTAGATTACAATTTTAATTAAAGAAAATAGAATGAATTTAAAGGTTAAGTTTATTAACTGTAAATTAATTAATTGAAATATGAAACAAACAAAATATATAGTAATAACGGCGTTCCTGTTTCTTGGATTGATTTTTGCCTCTTGTGATGATTATTTTGATGTCGGATCGGAAAATGTTTTGACAGACGATGATTATCCGAAAGATTTGTCAGAGTTATATGGTGGCTACATGGGGATTTCCGCTAAAGTACAAGCTGTTGCAGATCAAGCAATCTTCTTAGAAGGACTTCGTGGAGATTTATTGGAACCGACCAGAAATGCAAGTAATGATATTATTGATTTGTATTATTACCAAGAAGATGGAAAAAATAAATTTGCTGACCCATTGGGTTTTTATGAAGTTGTATTAAATGTAAATGACTTTTTGTCTCATGCTGTAGGTTTCTATAATAAAAACCCGAATGCTCTTGATAAAAATACATTTGGTGCTATTCTTTCTGGAGCAGTTCGCTATAAATGTTGGGCTTACTTGATGCTGGCTAAAATTTATGGTGAAGCTGTTTGGATGGATGATGTAGTAACTGAATATACAGGAGGTGCTTCACCCCAAACATTGCAGTTTGATGACTTGATTTTAAAATGTATCGATTTGATTGAAGTTGGAATGAAAGTTGATACCTTTACAGTAGATGGGAAAAAGGATGTTCGATGGACTACAATATTGAATAGTTCTGATTTACAATGGAATCGTACTTGTCCTACTGCAGATTGCCTTTTGACCGAACTTTACTTATATGCAGGGCAATATCAAAAGGTTATTGATCATGGATTTGCTGTACTTCGTACTGGTGCTGAAGATAGTGCTACCAAACCAAGTTTTCAAATAACGAAAAGTGAATGGATGGGAGAATGGTGGGAACTATTCGGAGATCCTTATTCAAAAAGTAAATGGCGTATGGAATATATTTGTTCTATTCCTTATGACTATCAGCTTAATGAAACAAATCATTTGATTGATTATTTCTCAAATGATGCCGGATCTCACTATCTAATGCGCCCATCTCAGGCCGCTATGGATCGTTTTAATAATCAAATAACAGAAGGAGGAGGACGCGGAGATAAATACAGAGGAGATGGAAAAACGTTTAAACAAATAAACGGAGATTGGACTCTTTATAAATATAGTGCATCGTTTTATCCTGATAATTTGTATAAAAATCAGCCTCTAATAGGTATTTACAGAGCTCCGGATATTCATTTAATGTTGGCGGAAGCATTAGTGCAAGTGGGTAGATTATATGAATCATTGGCTTTGTATGACGGAGGAATTGAATCTTACTATAGTGCTGCTCAAGGTCGATTCTTGGATAGAGTAAATCCAATGAATCCGGAAGAAATAATTGCAAAATTCAGCGATTTTCCTGTAACATTATATAGTTCAGGTAGTGATGGGTCGTGTATGGGAGTCAGAGGACGTGTTGCATTAAGAAGACTTGGGGAGCAGTTCTTGAAAAATACTACAGGAGACCTTGAATTTAAGAAACAATATCTGGATTCTTTGTTTGTTGAAGAAACTTGCTTGGAATCGGCTGCCGAAGCCCGTTCCTTTTATGCAATGATTCGCATGGCTAAACGTTGGAATAAACCTGAAATAGTTGCTGATAGGGTAAGTGCTAAATATCCTGAAGAATATCAAGCCTCTATGCGTGCTAAGTTGATGAATCCCGAAAATTGGTTCATTAAACGTAATTTAGAATAATTTAATTATTGTAATGATAAACGGTGGACATAATAATTAATATTATTTTGTCCACCGTTTATTGTTCGTAATAAGATGAAGGCTAAATTTGATAATGAGTGATGTAGAACTATATGTTTGCGAGAATTTATCTGATTTTAATAATATTTTCATATTCTGATAATTTCCGATAACTTCGTTTATTCTAAAAAACTCTTTCCGATAATTTATAAAATATAAAAGTATGTTTAAAAGGAATTTTTTATTGCTGTTATTCGTATGCAGTTTTATTCAGGTTATTTTTGCTCAGTATCAGGAAACAGCAGTTCGTTTCGCTAATTCCGAAATGAAACGTTTTCCCGAAGCATGGCAATTGGATCATGGTTCTAAGTTTGTTTGGGGGTATGCGCAAGGTGTGGGTTGTTGTGCCATGCTGAAAGTATGGCACAACACTGGTGACCAAAAATATTATGATTATGTATACAAATGGGCTGATTATATGGTACAGCCGAATGGAGCCATTCTTAATTATAAAATATCGGATTATAATATAGATTTTATCAATTCTGGGAAAATACTTTTTGATGTATATGCTCAATCCGGAAATAAAAAATACCGGATGGCAATGGATACGCTACTGAGCCAGTTGGATAAGCATCCGCAAACAAGTGATAGTGTATTTTGGCATAAAAAAATATATCCGCATCAAATTTGGTTGGATGGAATTTACATGGCCGGGCCTTACATTGCTCAATATGGAAAGGAATATAATCGTCCTGATTTGGTAGATAAAGCCATGCACGAATTGGTTGTAACATACAAGCATACATTGGATGCCAAAACGGGATTGCTTTATCATGCGTATGACGAAAAACGCGAACAATTATGGGCTAATAAAGAAACCGGACATTCGCCTAACTTCTGGGGTAGGGCGATGGGATGGTATTTCATGGCATTGGTTGATATTATGGATTTTGTTCCTGCAAATCATCCGCAACGAACAGAGGTTATTAATATAATGGAACATTTGGCAAACGTTATTCCTGTTTATCAGGATAAAACCGGATTGTGGTACCAAGTATTAGATCAAGGTGGACGTGAAGGAAATTATTTAGAAGCTTCGGTTTCTACTATGTTTATGTATTCCATTGCCAAAGCTGTAAATAAAGGTTATATAAACAGAAAACATCTTGATACTGCTAAAAAGGCATACGATGGCCTTATGAAGAATTTGATAAAAGTAGAACCGGATGGTACACTTACTTTAACCAAATGTTGTGCTGTAGGCGGTTTGGGTGGAAATCCTTACCGGGATGGTTCGTATGAATATTATATCAATGAAAAAATACGCGATAACGACTCCAAAGCAACAGGGCCTTTTATTATGGGTTGTCTGGAACTGGAAGCTGCTGATGCAATTGCATTTCCTACTGCCGAAGGATTTGGAAAATATGCTTCAGGCGGTCGGGGAGGAGAGGTGTATGTTGTTACGAATCTGAATGATTCGGGAGCAGGTTCTTTCCGTGATGCAGTGAGCAAACCTAATCGTACTGTGGTATTTAGTATTGGAGGAGTTATTAAGCTGGAAGATAAAGTAAAAGCTGAATCGAATATTACCATTGCCGGGCAAACGGCTCCCGGCGATGGTATCACTATTTATGGGCATGGAATTTCTTTTTCCGATAATACAATTGTGCGTTACATTCGTTTGCATGGAAGTATTGGTATGGCGCGTGGTTCGTGTGTGCTTGTTGCTGATAACTTAAAAAATGCAATTTTTGACCATGTTTCTGTTCAATGGGGAAGATGGGATAATCTGCATGTGAAAAATACCAAATACATTACGTTTCAGCATTGTATTTTTGGTGAGGCAATCGATCCGCAACGGTTTGGGGCATTATTGGAACGTCCTGATAGTATTTCTATTCATCATTGTTTATGGATCGATAATCAAAGTCGTAATCCGAAGGCTAAAGCCGGCATTCAGTTTTATAATAATGTTATTTATAATTGGGGTGGTTCGGCTTTTGTTGGTGGACATTCCTCAGCTGATCATTATCAGGATGTTGTAAATAATTATTTTATTGCCGGACCCAATTCATCTGATAATTTTTTATCGATGTTTAGCCCGACAGACCATGTTTATCATAAAGGAAACTATGCGGATATGAATAAGGATGGTGTTTTGAACGGCCGTTTGGTTACGGATGATGATGTTATTAAAACAACAGCCACTTTAATGCCTGCTCCGAATCATGGAAATGAATATCTAGCTTTGGCTACTGACGCTGCAACTGCTTATAAAATAGTTTTGGAACAAGTCGGATATAATCTGAAACGCGACGAAGTAGATATGCGGTTAATTAATCAATTGAAATCGTTGGGTAAAGAAGGCAAGATTATTAGAGAAGAAAGCGAAGTTGGCGGACAACCGGAAGTAAAATCCGGCACTCCTTTGAAAGATTCCGATAATGATGGAATGCTAGATGAATGGGAACGCAAAAATGGCTTAAATCCCAATAATGCCTCAGATGCAGGATTTTATACATTGGATAAGAAATATACAAATATTGAAATGTATATTAATGGTTTGGTAAACAAATGATGCGTTGTTAATATAAATATTTTTACCACAAAGGACACAAAGTTTTCACAAAGGGCACAAAATAAACTCTCTTATACTTGTGTCCTTTGCGTAATCTTTGTGAACTTTGTGGTAAAAAATCATAACCATATAACTATGAAAAAACTCATTACTACAACAAAAATTCTTACTTTTTCTTTTCTTTTTCCATTTCTTGCTAATGCTGAAGATGCTTTAATTTTAAAACAAACTGAAACGCTTCGTTATGCCAATTTGGTAAATGACTATTTTATGCGTACTTATCCTGACGTAGGAGCAAAGTCGTACGTCGGTGGAAAAGAGCGGGATAGCAAAATCTGGACAAGAGGTGTGTATTATGAAGGATTAATGGCATTTTACCGTCAATATCCGCAGGCAAAATGCTTGAAATATGCCGAAGATTGGGGTACTTTTCATAACTGGATTTCTTCGGGTTCTGGTTCTGCGGCTCGCCATGCCGATTATCAATGTTGCGGACAGGCTTATTTGGATATGTATATGCTGAAACCAAATCAAACGGTACGTAAAACACATATCAAAGGTCGTATCGATGATATGCTGGCTACTACAACAATTAATGATTGGTATTGGGTTGATGCGATTCAGATGGCAATGCCTGTTTTCGCCCAATTGGGATGTATTGAAAAAGACGACCGGTATTTCAAGCGGATGTATGAAATGTATATGTATACCCGCGATAAGCATGGAGGTAGCGGTAAAGGTGGCGGAACTCCGCTTTTCAATGAAAAAGACGGATTATGGTACCGAGATTATCAATACGATCCTCCTTACATGGATAAAAAGGAAACGGATAACCCTTGTTATTGGTCACGTGGAAACGGATGGGTATATGCTGCATTAGCACGGGTTTTATATTATTCTCCGGATGATGTATATCAGCGGCAACAATATATAGATGATTTTACATTGATGTCGGAAGCTTTGTTGAAATGCCAACGTTCGGACGGTTTTTGGGGTGTGAGCCTTGCTGCTCTTTCCAATACGGGGCATGCCGACTCTCCTGGTCCAGAAACATCGGGAACATCGTTGTTTGTGATGGGAATGGCATATGGTATTAGTGAAGGCTTATTGGATAGAGACACTTATTTGCCTTGTGTAATTAAGGGCTGGAATGCGTTGTGTAATACAGCTGTTAATCAAATTACAGGTTTTTTGGGTTATGTACAGGGCGCTGGGGCTTGCCCGGAAGACGGACAGCCGGTTCTATTTACCAAAGCTGCCGATTTTGAAGATTTCGGTATTGGATGTTTTTTGCTTGCAGCATCGGAAGTGTATCGCTTGGGAGATGTAAATCTGAATGAATCTTCTATTCAGGAAAATATGATTGATAAAACATTCTTTTGTGCTGTTTCCGGAAATGAATTTTCGGTTGATTTAACATTGGATGAACAAGAGTATGTTTCTATCGATTTGTATGATATGAGAGGTGCAGTACAAAAGCAAATATATAAGGGTGAATTATCCGCAGGCAACCATCAAATTCGTGTTGCTTTTGAAAAACCTTCGGGTATGTATATTTGTGTACTGAGAACTTCAAAATCAAGTGTTTCACGTAAAATGGTGATGTTTTAGTTCTACTTTGACAGATTATAATTGATACCGATATGAATATGAATGTTTTTAAGCCTTACCATCTGTCCGCGAAGCGGGCAAATATGAATAACCACGGGTGAAGCCCGTGGTACACGAACACCCGCCTCCCCAACAACCCCGATAGGGGTTGAATATCGAACATTCGCCCCCTTCGGGGACGTGGTTGTGTGTGGTTGCTCCACACCACGGGTTTCACCCACGGTTATTCATATTTGCCCCTTTCAGGGACATAATCGGAATTTATAAAAACCTTCATAACGGACTCGTTTTGAAATTTATTATAGAATAGGACATTATGTGGATAGCCTATTTTGATAATAAAATGACCTCGTAAACAAGAGATAAATCTTCCTTATTTCAAACCTCATTACCTCATAGTTCTAAATGAAGTAATGAGGTTTGTTATGTGATGTGTATTTTACGGCTACAACCGGATGTTTACACTGAATATGTTTCTAAAATGTGTAAAAGATCACATTTCAGGAACGTAAAGTGTGATTTTTTGGCGTATAGAATGATTACACTTTCAGAAACTTTCGTATCTTTGTCACATATTTCGTTCTGAAAATGTGTGAAAAATCACATTTTAGGAACATGATAAAGGGTTTATATGGTAATAGAAAGAGAAATAATCCGGCTGTTGGAAAAATGGAAGTCCAAGAAAAACAGGAAACCATTGATATTGAAAGGTGCCAGACAAATAGGCAAAACCTGGATTATGCAGGAATTCGGGAAACGCCATTTCGAATCCATCGCTTATTTTAATTTTGAAGAGGTAAAGGAATTGAAGGATATTTTTGGCTCGACAAAAAATATAGAGCGGATACTCGGACAATTGGCTTTACATACTAACTCCGGAATAAAGCCGGAAACAACACTCATTATATTTGACGAAATACAGGAATGCAATGATGCCCTCAACAGTTTGAAATATTTCTGTGAAAATGAACCGGAATATGCAGTTATTGCTGCCGGCTCGCTATTGGGAGTAACACTTTCAAAAGGTGATTCTTTTCCGGTCGGAAAAGTTGAGTTTATGCAAATGTATCCTGTTACATTCAAAGAGTTTTTGGCAACCGAGTCTCCTGAGAATTACCAATATATAGAGGAAATGAACCATTTGGAAGAACTACCTTCCATTGTTTTCAACCGCTTGGAAGAATCTTACAATAAATATCAGATTTCGGGAGGAATGCCGCAGGCGGTTTCCGAATTACTTGAAAACAATGGGATGGGAGCAGTTGAAGATACACTCCAAGACATACTTAATGCTTATGCTCTGGACTTTTCTAAGCATGCAGAGACGAAAGAAATTCCTCGTATTACAAGTATCTGGAATTCAATTCCGTCGCAATTGTCAAAAGAAAACCGGAAGTTTATTTATAAATTGGTAAAACCGGGGGCCCGGGCAAGAGAATATGAAGATGCGTTGTTGTGGCTGCAACATGCAGGCCTAGTACACCGGATTTTTGCCAACACCAAACCATTTCTTCCGTTAACGGCTTACGATGATATTTCGGCATTCAAAGTCTACCTTTCCGATGTCGGATTATTACGGCGTTTAGCAAGATTATCGCCCGATACTGTTTTGTCTGGAAGTCCGATATATACCGAATTTAAAGGTGCAATGGCCGAAAACTTTGTTTTGCAATCGCTCGTTACTCAATTTGATGTTGCTCCGCGTTATTGGACTTCCGAAGGGAAGGCCGAAGTTGATTTTATCATTCAAAATAACAACCAGATTCTTCCGATTGAAGTGAAATCGGCACAAAATGTAGCTGGCAAGAGTCTTTTTGTATACAATAGTTTATATCATCCAAAATTGAGAATCCGCTATTCGAAAAATAATTTGAAACTGGATGATAATCTACTGAATATTCCGATATTTTTGGTTGATTGGAGTTTGAAGTTTATGGAAATGGTGAAATGAAATAAATATCGCTTTTTACTCTTGGCAATAAAAAAAAGCCCGTTTTAAGCGGACTTTTTCATTAGAATACAACAGATTATTTATTAAATAATTTTTCTGTGCTGAAAGAACCATCTTCATACGTAGTTCTTACGATTACGAAACCTTTCGCATTTTCGTAAACTTTTTTACCTGTTACATCTACATATTCTTTGCTTACAGCAACTTTAGAAGCAGCATCAGCAGTTTTGATGTCGGTTGTTCCAGCTAATACATAATCAACTGAATTTTTAACGATAGTTAAATATTCTGGGGTTAAAAATGCAGCAGCTGCTTCACTTACTCCGATTTGAATGTATTTTTTAGCAATCGTAACAGTTCCTCCTGCTCCATCAGTTATAACAGAGCCAACAGGAATCTCAGAGATGCTACAAACTTCAGTATTATAAGTATCTGTATAGTTTGCAACGTTTGCTAAATTTATAATTTTAGAACCATTATCACTAATCCAAGCTGTAACCTTATCAGTAGCAGCCATTCCGATCATAATTCTGTAATATGTTTTACCACCGGTTGTTATCTCATTAGATGATGTTGCCATAAGAACTTCATCATTATTAGCTCCGGAATATGAAATTCCATTAAAAATAGGATGAGTTTTATCCTTTACAGCGATTGACTTTGCAGCAACATCAATACCATTTGCAGTTTCTGATTGACAGTTGATTGGATTACCCCAGTTCCAACGAGATGATTGTAATTGAAAAACTTTCAGGTTTACAAAAGGCTTATTAATACCTTTCAAGCTAGTAGGAACATTACCTGATCCTGGTAATGCAGCTAAAACAACAGCATCGTATGGATCGAATGTAGAAGCAGGCAGTGCCGCATCTGCAGTTGCCGCAGCAACTATAATATCTACTGTGTAAGTTCCACGTAATTTTGCTAAAACAGCAACATCGCCAGCATCTGTTGGAGTAGCAAGACTGGTAACATACGCCACCTTTTTTTGTGCTTGCGCATTAAAACACACAACTGCACATGCAGCTAATAATAAAAAAGTAATTTTTTTCATAATACAAAAAGTTTAAATTAATAAAAGATTGTTTGTACTTGTACTATCAAAAGTTGTCAATCGAGTTATACAAGATGGGAACAAAAATAATAAGAAAATAATATAAATGAATAGAATCCCATTCAAAAAAACAGGAAATCTGTATTCTTTTTTAAAAATGTATTTTACCGCAAAGTGTACGAGCTTTTCGCAAAGATCAGCAGAACCCTTGCGTTCCTTGCGAAAACCTTGCGCTCCTTGCGGTAATTATCTTTAAATTAAAAAAGAAAAATCGCCTCCCTTTGCAAGGAGACGATCTTTCACAACATGAAAAACTAAATTTTCTTATTTTACAAATTTAGAAACAGAGATAGAACCGTCTGCATACGTAGTTTTAACGATTACAACGCCTTTTGCAGCAGCATTGGTTTCGATTCCTGTTAATGTATAATATTTAATAGAAGCGATTTCCTGAGAAGCCGAAATGCCTGAAATACCAGTTGTTGAGAACAAATACGATTTATCTTCAACTAACATAACAGGTGCATTGCCTTCTTTATTAGCTATCACAGTATAAGTAAATGAATCCCCATTTGCTCCATAAACAAGCGCATACGTATCAACAGTACCTGTTAGTTCTAATTCTCCACCCATAGTAGATTTAAGCTCATTTTCCCATTTTACAGTTATTGCAGATGTTGTATTAAATTTTACATTATAATTATCTGCATAAGGAGTACTCCAAGATATTCTAACATAATTTCCATCTACATCAGCTTCTTCAACTTCAGCTACCTCTACTTTTTTGAAATTGGCAGAAACATTTTTGTCTCCATCCATTGTTAATGTTGTTGTTGCACTACCAGTAGCATCACCAGTCCAAACATCAAATTCATATCCGAAAGCAGGAGTTGCAGTTAAAGAAACTTCTGTTCCTTTCAAATAAGTATTGTCAGCAGATGTAGGATCTATGGAAATTGTACCGTTTTCAGGAGTTGTAACAGTCAATGTATATGATGGAGTTGAAGGAGTTGCTACATATTTTGCAGCATTAACTGTAATAGTTATAGCATCTGCCGTTAAATATCCACTCCAAGCATCAGCAGCTACTCCTAAATGTATTTGTTTATATTGTGTAGGGGCAGTCATTCCAGATAGAGTTGTACCTACAGGTATTTCCATATAACTAGTCTCTGAAAATCCTTTAGCTTCGGCCAAACTTATAGCCTCTTCTCCTGAAACTACAGTATTCCATGCAGATAAAGTAGCAAGTTTTTTTGCAGATGTAGCTCCGGAAGAAAGTTGTACTTCGTCATTATTATCTCCAGTATAAGTAACTCCTGCAAACACCGGATGAGTTTTATCAGAAACTACAATATATTCAGTATCCCTGTCATTACCTGTTGTACCCCAATTCCAAGCTGAAGATTTTAACTGATGTGCTCCTTTTAAGTTAACAAATGGTTTTGTTAAACTTTTTGCTTTCAATTCTAAAGAACCAGCAGCCCCAGAAGCAGGAATAGCACTTAATACTATAACATCGTAATATGAATAATTGATTCCTGTAGCAGTTGCATCGATTAAATTAACATCAAAATCAGTCGCAAAAGCATCTATAAATTGTTGGTCTCTCTCATCTGAAATTGTACCATCGGCCTTAATAGATGTTACATAAGCCATTTTTATCTTATCTGTAACTTTAGCTGTAATTGCTCCTGTTAAAGATTCTGTAGTTAAAATACCATCAGTAGCAGTTACTGAATAACCATAAGTTCCTTCTGTAGTTGGTGCTCCTGCAATTGTTAATGTTTTAACATCATTATCAGGAGTAACGGTTATTCCATCCGGCTTTGTATTTTCATTTGCAGTTCCTGTCCATTTAATTACTGCAGAAGTTGCGGTTCCACCCCATTTGTAAACAATGTTAGAAATTGGCTGATTTACATATATTGTTTGAATAGATTTACCTGAAGATTGTGATATTATAGGTTCAGTACTAACAGGCTTATCAACAATAGCTACAAGAGCCCAACGAAAACGCTCTCTATCCGCATAATTATTTTTCTTAATGACTGTCGTTGAATTTAGTTCAAGACAACCTGTTCCATCTGGAACACCAGCATCTGTACCAATAGCGTATCCTTTTTGACCACCTTGATCTTTCTTGTAGACTACATATAGTGCTGTAGATGTATTAGATGTCGTAGTTCCAACTGTTAAATATTTTCCTGTTGCAACATTTTTAATTCTCATTAGATTAGCATTCTCGCCTTCCTCTGGGCCAGAAAGTTCCCACAATACCGTTTCATCTGTTGTGTTGAAAGTCGTAGTTGGAGTAAGCGCTCCACTATTATCTTTCATGTAATATGCTACACCTGTTCCAGTTCCTCCTGGCTTGCCAACTGAAAATATTTGATAATATTTTGTATTGTCAATTGTAACTTGCCCAAAGACATTCAAACTCGTGACCGCAAACACCGCCATTAAAAATACCGTAAATTTTTTCATAATTAAAAAAGAATTAAGTTAATAAATAAGATTATTGATACTCAAAACATTTAAAGGAATGCCCAATAAAGTGTTTTTAAAGTGTATGCGAAGTTAAAACAAGAAGATTTTTTATAAAATAGACTTTTATTCAAATAACGGTATTTTTGTACGGTCTTCGAAGGTGTACAAAAATACATTCATTCACAAAATGCGTTAATAAAACCTTTTGGAGAGGAGTTGTCGAATTTTACAGGTGTTAAAATCACAATATACATAAGGTTATTTCCTGTAAAATAAAAAAGCTGCCCGGATTTTTCCAGGCAGCTTGTATTACAAAGATAAAATTGCAACTAATCTTATTTATTGAAAGTTTTTGCAGTATTGCAAGAACCGTCTTCGTAAGTTGTTTTTACAATAACGAAACCTTTAGCATCAGCATTTACTTTTTTACCGGTTACATCGAAGTATTCGCTTGCAATGATAGCTTTTGCAGAATTGTTAATGGAATTAATAGAAGTAGTTTCACCTACAACTGTAATACTTTTTAAAATAATACCGCCACTATAAGTAAATGTAGCATCTGCATTATCATTTACTACAAAATTATATGTAATCTCCTCTTTTCCATCTCCATAAGTAGCATCTGCCACAGCCCCTGCCATATTTGTAGCAGCACTAATTCCACGTGGGGTACCATTTGAGGCACTTTTTATAACAATAGTAACTTTTTGGTCTTTTTTTAAGTCTTTTATTGTAATAACTTTACTGCTACTTCCACATTGAATTCCATTATCACCAAAGTTAAAACGAATACTCAAATCTCCTTTTCCATCAGTAAAAACTCCTTTAGTATTAGGATTAGCAGAACCAGTAGCCAAACCACCTGTTAAACCAACAGGAAATAAAATGCCTTTCGTTTCTTCTACTTCTACGCCATTTGCCACTATTGTAGCAACTGATTTACCCCAATTTTTGAAACGTTTTAGTGCATTTCCATTTTCAGCATCAAATTCATGACAATACCAAGCTGGTGATTCAGAATTTGCATCTGCTGTAAAATTAGCAATAGTTGCATCACTCCACACTGTAAAGTCCCACTTTTTTACAACACCTTCTGCTGCAGATACATTTGCACACATTGCAGCAAAAGCAAATACAAATAAGAAAGTAAATTTCTTCATAATCAATAAAATTAAAAAATTAATAATATAAAATAACAATAATTACTTTACACCAACAAGTGTATTTCGGCATTGCAGTGCAAATATAATCTAAAAATCTCTTGGTATGATGTATAAATTTACAAAAAAAGGTGGATTTTTTGACAAAATTCAAAAAAATATCTACCTTTTATTGAGCCTTTTGTAATTTTTTTAAAAATGAAAAGCGCAGAGTAAAAAGAAATCCTGAGCTTTTATATTTCTTTCTTAACCGTATTAATTCCCTGTCAACTTATACACTTCGCTGCCACCAAGCAAGAAGCAACCTAACCCGAAATCTTCAAAATCGGGAACTTTATCATAGGACAACGGTTGTCCGTCTTTGGGTTCTTTGCCTGTACTTTGTACCCAACCCAAAAATCCGTTGGGATGAAGCGCATCTTTTACCATTGCATTCCAGGCTTTTATTACAACAGGCAGATATTCGTTCCTGTCTAAAATACCCTGATTGATGCCCCAAGCCATTCCATAAACAAAAAGAGATGTTCCGGTTGTTTCCTTTCCGCCGAAATTGGTAGGATCAAGCAAACTCACATTCCAGAAACCATCTTCGCGCTGACAAGCTTTAAGTGCTTTCGACATTGCCAAGAAATCAGCTAAATATTCAGCACGATGCGATTCATTTGTAGGAATTTCATTTACTATACGCACATAGGTTGCATAAACCCATCCATTTCCGCGCGACCAATAACAATTTTTGCCATTCGGTTCTTTATATGGAGGATCAAAATCAGCATCACGCCACCAAAGCCCTTCTTTCGGATTATACAAACCATTATCTCCATGTTTATTTTTGGTATAAGCATACATTTGGTACATCTTTTCATAATAACGGCTATCATTAAACTGATGTCCCAATTTAGCCATAACAGGCATACCCATCTGAATAGCATCTATCCAAGACCAATCGTCATTTTGAGGTGTATTTAACAACATATCCATACAGATAAGTGTATTTTTCAACTTTTCGGGTTTCGGTTCCAATTGATATAAATCGATATATATCTGTGCAGCACAATAGTTGTCGGCATTGCGGGTTGTATTACCACGATGGAAACCCCATTTGTGGTATTCTGCCCAATCATACGCATATTTATAATAACTTTCCAACGGATAAATCTGATGTAAAGCCATTAACCCTTCGTAATACACACCTCTTGTCCAAATATGACTCGGACGTTTTGTACCTCTTACAAACGAAGAATCTTTATAATCGGCATATTTTTTCATAAAATACTCATTGGCTTTTGTCATAGCTTTTAGTGTTTCTTTCCTGTCGGGAATATTTTGTGCCATAACAGAGAAAGCCAATACAGAAACCAATACTAAACACGTCGATAAGATCAATTTTTTCATCATAATTTTTTTACAGGTTACGAATTACAAGTTACGGGTTACAAGATAGGGTACTTTAATAAAGGTGTAATTACCCTACCTTGTAACCCGTAACTCGTATCTTGCAACTATTATTTAAACAATTTAAACGTTTTTACTCCTGAATCGGAAGTTACTTTTACAATAAAGATTTGAGATTGAAGCTGAGGCAAAGCAACTTCAACTACCTTGTTGTTCAAGTTACGTGCGCTATGCAACAATGTACCTTCAAGTGAATAAACCTGAACAAATTTAACTTCACTATCCGAATATATCCTCAACATATTATTCTGATCAATATATGTTCTCAAATCGGAGTTATCTTTATATACATCATTTATTCCGGTAGCATCCTGAGGTGTATACATATCCGGCCAAGGAATATTTGCGACACCGGCATTCAAATAATATCCCAAATGCGGTGGCTGATTATACGCGACATTTTGCCATGCAATACCCAAACGATATACAGGATCGTGCATCAATGTATATACGCGGTATGTAGAAGCTGTAGTGGTTGTAAAAATATGAAGTGTAGTAGAATCCTTGGTATCCCACAAAATTACCTCTTCACGCCAATCGCCAAAAATATCGGCACTTAAGTTTGGAGTAGATTTGGTACTATTACAACTACCCACTCCGGAAAAAGTAATAGAAGTATCAATCTTTTTAGTACTCCAGTTCCACTTGGTTATTTTAGTACCATCTAATAATTCATCGTATAAATCGCCATCCCAATACACCCGGAAGTTAACAGCAGGCCGCGTAGTTGATATTGTTGCTCCCTTACAGGAAAAAATCCCGATAGAATTACCGGAAGCGTCTTTATTCGTACTCCACATTTCATAACCGGGAGTAGGATCGATATCTGCAGCACAACCACGGCCATTATCTCCACTGGTTGGTCCGCCCCAAATAATTTCTCCTGTTTTTGCATCATGCAGTTCGTACCCATATTTTGCATAAGCAGAAGCATCTTCATGTACTTCCCACACCTGATAACTACCGGGACGATCGGGATCCATCATACCTACATGCATAGCATCTCCATGTCCTAATTTGGTGCTATATAATAAACTTCCATCATGATCGATTACACATGAACCATAAATGATTTCATCGGAACCATCAGCATCGACATCAGCAACCGACAAATTATGGTTTCCTTGTCCATAAGCTCCACTACCAGATGTTGGAGAATCATGAAACCAACGTTCTACCAATTTACCATTTACAAAATCGTAAGCCGCCAACGTAGTTCGTGTATAATACCCACGACACATTACCGCACTCGGATGCTCTCCATCCAAATAAGCAACACATGCTAAAAAACGATCTACACGATTACCATAACTATCACCCCATGAAGAAACTGTTCCTCTGCCCGGTTTATATGCAACAGTATTGATTTCAGCTCCGGTTTCTCCATTAAAAATAGTCAAATATTCGGGGCCGTTCAATATATATCCGTTGCTTGAATTCATTGTTGTGGTTCTCCAATCTTTATTCGGATCATCACTTCCCATAATTACTTTCTTATTTTGGCCATCAATAGTTCCGGGAGCAGTTTTGCAAACCATTTCAGCCTTTCCGTCTCCATCAAAATCATAGACCAAAAATTGAGTATAATGCGCTCCGGCACGGATATTTGGTCCTAAGTCAATTCTCCACAATTGAGTTCCATCTAATTTATACGCATCGATATAAACATTGCCAGTCATTCCGGAAAATGAATTATCATATGAATTAGTAGGATCCCACTTAACAATGATTTCATATTCTCCGTCACCATCCACATCGCCCACACTGCAATCATTTGGCACGTATGTATAAGCTTGCCCATTGGGATATGATATTTTTTGAGGACTACTGGAGGATCTATTATCGAAATAACTTGGAGGAGTAACACCACCTGCCGGCCTGTTTAGTTTTATAGCCAAATTGGGTTGAGATTGTTGCGCCCAAGGAGTAACTTCTTTCGAGCCTATTTCTTCTTCCACTCCGTTAATTACGGCTTTTACCACATATTTATCGGTAGCTTTCCCTGTCGTATCGATAAAGTTAGAAGCTTGAGTTGACGTAACTGTTTTTATTAATTCGCCATTCCTATATACATTATAAGATGCGTCTTTTTCCGTACCCAGCACACGCCAACCAATAAAATTGGTGGCAGGAAGCCTCACTGCTATCAATCCCCTGTCTAATGCTTCCATTTGTCTTTTGGCTGCATTCAAGGGAATTATTCCTAAAAGGATAAAAATTAAAATTGAGTAAAAAACTGTATTTTTCATATCATATAAAATGTAAATTAATTTACTGATTAATAACTTATTTGTTATTTGTTGCAAATGAATAACTGATGTTACGTATTTCAAAAATATTATCTGTAAAATGTCTTAGTCAAATAAATTTAACATTGGAGTTTTTTTCTTTTACTTTTGCCTTGACGCAAAAGTAACAAAAAGTCAAGGCTGAGCTCCTCGGCGACCCAACTGTGGTTTGCAGGCGGAACAAAACAAAACTCGCTTCGCTCAAACAGAGTTTTGTTTTTCGCCTGCTTCACCACGTTGGGTATCCCGCCTGCGAAGCAAAGGCCGAAGACGGGCATTTCATCAAAAGCTTTTATTCATTTAAAAATATTTGCAGATTATCATTCTATGTTTTCAAGTGCGTAACATCAGTGAATAACCAATAACTAACAACTAACAACAAATAACCAAATTATTCGCCCAAATAAAACGATGGTATGGGCGATTGCTGATATCCCATTGTATGGGTTGTTATCTTTTGCCTGTATGTATTATCTTGCATTAACGTTATCATTCTGTCTTTTGCAGGAATAGTTGTGGAATATATGCGCAATTCTCCCGGCAATGCAGTAACAATTTCTTCCCGCCAATCACCGTAAAGGTCTCCTGTCAACATTATCCTTCCTTTGATGCCGGTTGTAAGTGTATCTCCTTTATATTTTACAATCGACATTCCCCGACTCATCATATTTCTCCAAGTTTCTCTGTCTTCGGGAGAAATATCATCGCTACCAGAACCACGAAGCGGATTTCTTTCTCTTCCGAAAGTTTCCCTTACTTTATCTGCATCCCACCAAATCCAATTACGGCAACCAGGAACTTCATCGTTTGAGGCAAACATATTTCCTTTTGCATCAAACATATATTTATCGGTCGAGCCACCTTTACTGTCTTCTGTCGCAAAACACTCTAATCCCTGACGGCTTGGGTCTAAATCCGTTACCATTCCATCACCCACATGGTACGTAGTTTTTCCTATCGACCATACTTCAGCACCTGTTTTAGCATCTCTTACAGAGACTCCTTTTCCGTCTTCATGTTTCACTTCACAAGCAAAAAATACTTCCAATCCGGGACGAGAAGGGTCGATATCTGTTACATACACTTTATCGGGATGTCCCAATCCGGCACTCCAAAGCAATGTTCCATTATCATCCAACACGGCAGAACCCAATATGATTTCATCCCTGCCATCATCATCAACATCACAAATTGAAATACCATGAGCACCCTGACTTCTGACAACAGGATTTTCTTCATCACCATCCCAACGCCATAATTTTTCTAATTTAGTACCATTTAATTGCCAGGCTTCAACCACCATCCGGCGATAAGTTCCCTTAGCTGTAAGAATGCAGGGTGTTTTTCCATCCAAATAAGCTACAGCCATCTGACAACGGTTATTCCGGTTATAATCTCCAAATGATTCTCCCCGTTCAATCCAATCGGCTTTCGCTATTTCTTTTCCGGTCATTCCATCCCAAATAGAAAACCACTCTTCACCAGATGTTACCCGACCATTTATGTCACGAGCATCAACCGGTCCGGTTTTCACGGCAATTTCCGCTTTCCCGTCTCCGTTGAAATCATAAATAACGAAAGGAGAATACCAAACACCAGGTTCTATTCCAGGGCCGAGGTCATTACTCCAAAGAAAGGTTCCATCGTGCAAATACGCATCTATTTTATACGTCAATGTCGTAGAATCGGGCTTAAACGAAGGGTCCTTTCCCTGATTAGGATGTAATACGATATAGTCGTAGATACCATCACCATTCAAATCACCTACACCTACTCTGCCTGCATTGATTCCATCTCGCAATGTTATAGAACGATAAGCAGGTTCATTATCCGCTTTGCGAGTAATAACTGCAACTTTTTCCGAAATTTCACCTTTCTTTCCGTTGATGATTGATTCAACCCAATACTGATAAGCATATTTAGTCTCAGGATACAAATTGTTCTTATCAACAAAATCGGTTGTTGCAGTAATTGGCTTATTATTTAATTTTTGAACTTTATTCCCCAATGATTTATACACATTGAAAGCAATATTACCGGGATCGGTATTTAATAACCTCCAACTAACATACACTTCGCCTTTATCATCGACAGTTGCAATAACCCCTCGATTCAAATTTTCAACAATACGTTTTTCAGCAAATCCCTTGACCAAGGGTTTATCCTGATGTGAAGGGTTCAACACTTCGTACAAATACATACGTTCTCTTGGGTCTTGTGCAAAGATACAAACCGATGAGAATAAGAATAAAAACAAAAAATAATTTTTCATAAAAAAGAAGTTATCAGAAGTTACCGGAAATTAGTCAGAAGATATCAGAAATTGCCGGGATTCCGACTAACTTCCAATAATTTTCCAATCATTTTTCCACAAAGTTTTTTACATTTTTCTGTTGTATGGCCGGACCTTCCGACGGATAGATTTTCACATTCGTGAATGTTACACCATCGCATTCAACCAGCTCGGCACCTAACATAGCGCTAATAGTTGTATTTTCTACATGAATATTGGAAATATTCATCTCTGGTAAACCATTAAAAAACATAGCCCTTCGTGCATTGCGGGAAACCAAATTCTTAACATAAATATTCCGGAAAACCGGTGTTTCTTCCGTTACAGGTGGAATTGCCTCATCAACAGGTGTCGTATCACCATCAGTCAACGATTCGGATGCAGATTTTCCGCCATAATACAAATCAAACAGAAACGAATCCGTAACAATATCAAACATACTGATATTGCTGATATAAATATTTTCTACAATGCCGCCGCGTCCTCTTTTACTTTTAAAACGTAATCCGACATCCGTGCCTAAAAAAGAGCAATTATTTACAGAAATATTTCGTACGCCTCCCGACATCTCGCTACCAACAACAAATCCGCCGTGTCCTTGAAACACTTTACAATTATCAACAAGTACATTCTCGGTAGCTAAACCACGTTTCCGGCCATCTTCATCTTTTCCCGATTTAATGCAAATACCATCATCGCCCACATCAAAAATAGAATTGGCAATAATTACATTTTTGCATGATTCTAAATCCAAACCATCCCCATTTTGCGCATACGACGGATTTCGAACTATTATATTGTCGATAATTACATTTTCACACATCAACGGATGCAAGTTCCAACTAGGGGAATTTTCAAAAAGAACGCCCTGCAACATCACATTTTTACATTCGATAAAACTTACCATTACCGGACGCAGGAAATCCTTAACTGCCTGCCAATCTTCTTCAGTTTTCAAATTACGAGGCACGTTCATATCACTGATAGTATCTCCGTGTAATGCCTTTGGCGAAGGAAACCAATAATCGGGACGTTTAAACACACCACCGCGAGCAATGGTTTTCTTCCATGTATCTTCCGTTACTTTTTGTTTTTTCAACGGACGCCAGAAATGTCCTGAACCATTAATAGAACCTTCTCCTGTAATTGCTATGTTCTCCAAATTCCTTCCGGAAATAGGCGACTGGCAACGACGAGTATCCAATCCTTCGAAAACAGTATTTACCAGCGGATAATCATCGTAATTTTGGGTGAATAAAATCAATGCGCCTTTATCCAAATGTAAATTTATATTGGATTTAAAAACAATCGGCCCGGTGAGCCAAACACCGGAGGGAACAACTAATGTTCCTCCGCCTTGTTCAGATAAAGACTCCATCGCCTTGGCGAAAGTTCCGGTATTAACAAATATTCCATCTCCTATTCCTCCACAATCTACGATGGAAAGAGCCCGGGAAGGAAATACTGGTATTTTTACCTGAGGCATTTCAAAAGGAATATCCTTATATATCTGTTCATAACTAAAAGATGGCTTCAAATCCGATCGATTATCACCATCTTTTCCACAAGATAAAAATACTGTTAAAAGGCCAATTGAGGTGGCAGCTAATAAATTTCGCATATTTTTAAAATCAATAGTAAAATATATGATACAAAAGTACATCTATCCATATTCACTATGAATGGACTTTTATTCATAATGATGGAATTATGTACAAAAGTCCATTCTTTGCGTACAATTTTACAATTCGTTTAACATAC
The DNA here is from genome assembly GCA_031553395.1 of Bacteroidales bacterium. Classification (GTDB taxonomy): domain Bacteria; phylum Bacteroidota; class Bacteroidia; order Bacteroidales; family WRGA01; genus WRGA01. Next base: position 376,698 of record JAVBLR010000006.1, read on the forward strand.
CTTTTCCATACCTTTGTCGTGTGAATCTTAAAATATTTAATAACATGATTACAAAAAAACTCTCTCTCTTTGCTTTATTAGCATGTATTACAATCTCTTGTTTTTCGCAACAATTAGCCTTTCCCGGAGCTGAAGGTTTCGGGCGTTTCGCAACTGGTGGACGAACAGGTTCTGTATATCACGTAACAAATTTGAATGATTCGGGAGCAGGTTCTTTTAGGGATGCTGTAAGCCAACCCAATCGTGTTGTCGTTTTTGACGTTGGCGGAGTAATCAAAATAACAAAGGTTTTAGTAGTTTCTGCCAATATTTATATTGCAGGACAAACTGCTCCGGGAGAGGGTATCACAATCTATGGAAATAGAATCTCTTTTTCAGGAGCTCAGAATACTATTTGCCGTTATTTACGTATTCGTATAGGAAAATCAGGTGACGATGCCGATGGCCTTGGTATTGCCAACGGTGCAAATATGATTTTCGATCACGTTTCCGTACTTTGGGGACGGGATGAGAACTTCTCAATTAATTCGGATGGAAAAGGAACTAATCCGGATAATATCACGATTCAGAATTGTATTATCGGACAAGGATTAATACCTCACTCTGCCGGAGGATTGATTCAACCTTCAGGTAAAATTACCATTTATCGTACACTTTATATTGATAACGATACTCGAAATGCAAAACTCAAGGGAACACATCAGTATGTAAATAACATTGTTTACAATTGGAAAAGCGCTGCATATATCATGGGTGGAGATTCGGAAGGAACATCGTATGCAAATGCCGTGGGTAATTATTTTATTACAGGTCCAAGTGGTGGAACTACAGCGTTCAGTGGCGCTAATAGCCGTTACAATATTTATGCGGAAGATAACTGGGTAGATAAAAATAAAAATGGCGTATTAGACGGTTATCTTATTCCTCAAAATGAATACAGCGGTGGCCCGACTTTTCAATCGAAACCGTATGATTATCCTGTACTTCCTACAATTCCTGCAACTCAATTGTACGATAACTTGAGTAAATCGGTAGGTGCTTCTCTTCCTTATCGAGATAATGCAGATTGGTATTTAATAAAAGAATTAGGTTCTCTTGGAACAAAAGGTGCATTTATCGGTGATGAAAAAGATCTTCCTTTCGGAGCTCCTAATACATGGACTGTTTGGGGTGGAACGAAACCAACCGATAGCGATAATGACGGAATGCCGGATGCATGGGAAACTGCTAATGGCCTTAATCCGAATGATGCATCTGATGCTATGAAAATTGCTTCAAACGGCTATACGAATATTGAAAACTACATCAACTCTATTACAGAAGCCAATTCTCAACCATTTTTGAAAGCGCCGATGTGTTTATCGGTTAAAGAAAAAACTCAAAACGAACTTACGATAGAATGGCTTGGGTACACTACTCAAGAAGATGGATATATTATTGAAGAAAAAATAGGCGGTATTTTCCAGGAAGTAAAACGTGTAGGAAAAAGTATTAATGAATATACTTTCGAAAATTTGGAGCCTGAATCTACTCATATTTATCGTGTAAAAGCATATAATGCTAGAACCGAGACTGCTTATTCAAATGAATTAACAGCAAAAACAAAACCGGTTCCCGTAAGTGTTGAAGATCCGGCAACATTTGTTCCTGATGCAACTTGGACAGGTGCGACTTCAGGTAATTGGGATTTCACATCCAATAACTGGAATACAGGAGCATTCGCTGCAGGAAAATCTGTATTATTTGATGAAACAGGAGCAAACAAAACAATCAGCTTGACTGAAAATATGAATCGCGGAAGCATGTTTGTAAAAGGAGATAATGATTATACATTCTCAGGTACAGGCGTTATTATCGGAACTGGTTCTGTAAATAAAACCGGAAATGGTAAATTAACATTACCTAATAACAATACCTATACAGGAGCAACTGTTATTTGGGATGGAACAATGGAAATTGCTCAATTGGCTGATGGGGGACAACCCAGTTCTATTGGAGCATCGCAAAATTATGATTTCAATTGGGTATGGAATGGCGGAACAATTCGCTACACCGGCGGAAGTGTTTCTACCGACCGCAATGTAGCACTCGCAAATGCGACCGAATTTGAAGTAGCTAACTCAAGTTCTAAAGTAACTTTCAATGGAGTAATTGACGGGGAAGGCGACTTCATTAAAACCGGAGCAGGCTCTATTTATTCTTTATATGGTCAACATACTTACACAGGAAACACAATCGTTAGAGATGGAACTTATGAATTGAAGGGCAGTGGCGCAGAAGTTGGATTGAAAGGCAAATTAATATTGGAAGGTGGACGATTCAAAACTTCAGGTGGAGAAAACGGGAAAGATTCAGATCATTCATTCGATGTGGAAGTAAACGGAGGAGACAAAGTAAGCTACTTCGAGCCAACCCGAAACTCCAATGTTAAAGGTAAATTTTCAGGATACGGAGACTTGATTCTTGACATTCCATACCTTCGTGAAGCTTTCAAAGGAGATTGGAGTGAATATTACGGAACATTAACCTTGAGAAAAATAGGGACACTGAACGCCACTGTTTGGTTTCTGATTAATAATGAAAATAACAGTGCCGGCGTTCCAAATGCCCGTGTCGTAGCAAACGACAATGTCCAAATTATGGGAGGTAAAAATGAATCGACTTATTACTTCGGAGGATTATCAGGAACTGCCGGTTCTTATTTGCAGTGTGCTTATATTAAGCAGAATGGTGGCTCCATGACTTGGGTTATTGGTAGTTTAGGAACTGACGAAGAATTTAAAGGTAAAATCAATAATGATAATAATAGTTCTTCCTACACAGGTACAACTAATATTGTAAAAGAAGGCCCTGGATATTGGAGATTAACAAACAATAATGTTTATAAAGGAACAACTATTATAAACCGTGGAAATCTGATTATCAATGGTTCACATACCGGTACTGGTGCAATTACAGTAAATGAAAGTGGTACGCTGTCAGGAAAAGGTTCGGTAGCCGGAGCTGTAACGGTTAATGACGGAGGATCAGTTGCTCCCGGCGATTATGGAATCGGTACATTTACTATCAAAGCTGCTACTAACCTGAAAGCAGGAAGTAGATTGAATATCAGTATCAACCAAACAGCGAAAACTGCTGATAAACTTGCAGTAACTGGTGCTTTAACATTGGGTGGTGTTTTGGATATCGATTTAATGGATGGCGCTTTTGTTCCTGGTGATGCATTTACAATTCTTTCGGCAACTTCGTATAGCGGTGCGTTCTCTCAAATTTTTCCTGAAACTCCGGGAGAAGGCTTAGTTTGGGATACATCTGCTCTTTATACTTCTGGTATATTAAAAGTAGTTGCAGGCACAGGTATTAATACGACAACTCTTGATAACATCAGGATAATACCAACTAAAGGTGGAATCTTGATAGAAGGACTTACAGAAGTAACTCCGGTTGAAATCTACAATCTTTCGGGTCTTAAAGTATTTAATACAGCTACAAATGGCTCATGCAATCCTTCTGTTGCAAGCGGATTCTATGTAGTAAGAACCGGAACAAAAACAACAAAAGTGGTTGTTCCATAATTAGAGGTAGTTAAATGAAGTAAAAAAGTAGTTAGATGTAGTTAGATGCATCTGACTACTTATTAAAAACAAAATAATACAGAGTTAATTAATTTTTTATTCACTAAATTTTATTAATCATGAGAAAGATTTCAACTTTATTAATGGCAATGCTGTTTGCCTTGTGTTTTGGAGTTATTGCCCAAAATCCATTGTATTACACAGATTTCTCAACTGTTCCGGTTCCGGCAGATGAGGCAGACGCTTGGGGTACTACAGATATAAATATATTTACGTCTGGAACTCCTGATCCTAACACTATAATAGTTAGAAACGGAATAACTTTCAATTCTGGTGCTGTAGGAGAAAGAATGTTTGTTTATCCAAATGGAAGTCCTCTTGCTAATTCTGAGAATATAGACCCAGCTCCCACAAAAGGTCGTTGTTATTGGGTAGCAGTAACTAAGAGAACTTATGGGGAAACTGACCATGCTTTTATTACTCTTCCTGCTGTTACAAATCCTGCACAAATAGTTATTAATGGTGCTGCAGGTGAAAACCCAACAAATGGCTATCAGTCTTATCGGGTATTTGTATTGGATGCTGCAACAGATGCTGTTTTGGAAACATTCGATTCTCAACAGTTGACAGTTAAAGGAGATCCTAAACAAGAGATATTCAACTTAGCAAACAAAAATCTTGGAAGTGTAAAAGTTAAAATTACTATTACTTCCACAACAACCGCTGACAAAAATGCATCTGTAAATCTATATGATATTTGGATTTATGGAGAAGGTGGTGCACCTCAACCTACAACTCCTTCTATTGCTTTAGCATCCGGATCAACTACTCCAACTGTACTTGCTAACTCTGCAATAGGAGATATCAAATACAAATGGGGGGGGACTGCCACAGGTATTAACATTTCTTGGGATGGAAGTGCTCCAGCTGGTATTACTGCTGCTAATTCAGGAACAGAAGCTAATACGTTTGTAATTTCAGGAACTCCTACTACTGCAGGAACTTATGGATATTCAGTTGTTGCTACAGACGGAACGAATAACACTACCCCACTAACAGGAACTATTACTGTTAATCCTGTTATCGCAGGCAAGAAAGTTTTGGCTTATGTAACTGCTCTTACAAGTGGCGCTGCGACTGATGGTACTGATATCGCTTTAACTACTGCTTTGGCTAATGATTATACAGTTAGATTAGTTAATACTAAAGATGCTTTAACTGCTGAAAGTTTCGCTAATGACGATGTTGTACTCTTGTCTTGTTTCCCAGGTTCTGGAGACCAAGGAATCAAAGCATTAATAGGTATCAATAAACCATTTGTTAGTTTAAAACCATTCCAATTCCAATGGAAAGCTGATAAATCAAACTGGGGATTTGGTGCTCCTGATAATGTATCCAACAAGATAACTGATGCTGCTCCTAATGCAGGTACAATAGCTAATTCTGTTAAAGTAACTGTTCCTGCTCATGCTATTTTCAAAGGAATTACATTAACTAATAGTGAACTGATATTTGCAACTGATTCTAAACATGGTGATAAACGTGTTATTACTTTTATGAAAGGATGGCATGGAACCAATGAGGCTAATACTACTACATTGGCTGTATTACCGAGTATAGTTTCTGCACCTCCTGCATTAGCCGACGCTCAAAAAGATGGAACACAAGGAACGTATGTTGAAGCTGCTGCTTTAGCTACTATTTTTGAAATTACTCCTGGAACTTCTTTAACTAATACATACGATGGTGCTGCAACTACATGGTCTGCTAAAAATGTATTTATTGGTGTTAGTGAACAAGTTTCTTTAAGTGACAACTCAGGGTCTTACATTACAGAAGATTTCAAAACCCTTATTAAAAATTCTGTTGCTTATGTATTAGGTGGAACTACTGACATCAAACCTATAAATGCAGCTTCAAAAGTTGCTGTAAGCAAAGATTACTTTGATATTACAGGTAAAAAAGTTTACGAAGGCGCTAAAGGTTTCGTAATCGTAAAAACTACATATGAAGATGGTTCTTTCAGTACAGAAAAATTATTCAATAAATAATTAAGTTTCTGATTTTTATAGAAAGCCTGCTTAATTTTAAGCAGGCTTTTTTTGTAGGCAAAATCTGATCCTTAAGAAATTTGTCAAAGATTACAAAGGATTGTATTCTTTGCGAATCCTTTGAGCTCCTTGCGGTTTAAAAATTGTATCTATCCGAAAAAAACGTAACTTTGAGCCTTTAAAAATCACACAAATAACCAACAACAAATAAAAAAATAACTTATGAAAATGAGCCCAGAAACAATTTGTGTCCAAGCTGGTTGGACACCTAAAAAAGGAGAACCCCGGGTTCTTCCTATTTATCAAAGCACAACATATAAATACGAAACAAGCGAGCAAATGGCCAAATTGTTTGACTTGGAAGAAAGCGGTTATTTTTATACCCGGTTGCAAAATCCGACAAACGATGCGGTTGCAGCTAAAATTGCCGCATTGGAAGGTGGTGTTGCAGCTATGTTGACTTCTTCCGGGCAAGCGGCTTCGTTTTATGCTATTTTTAATATTTGTTCGGCAGGCGACCATTTTATTTCTACAGCTGCTATTTATGGTGGTACATTCAACTTGTTTTCCGTAACATTGAAAAAGTTAGGAATTGAGGTTACATTTATTAATCAAGATGCAAGTGAAGAGGAAATAACAAGGGCTTTTCAATCGAATACAAAAGCTATTTTTGCCGAAACAATTGCTAATCCGGGATTGAATGTGCTGGATATCGAAAAATTCGCTGGGATTGCACATAAAAATGGTGTTCCCCTGATTGTCGATAATACGTTTGCAACTCCAATTAATTGCCGTCCGTTTGAGTGGGGTGCTGATATTATTATTCATTCTACAACAAAGTATATGGACGGGCATGCAACGAGTGTTGGCGGTGCAGTTGTTGATAGTGGAAATTTCGATTGGGAAGCGAATGCTTCAAAGTTCCCGGGATTGACACAACCGGATGATTCTTATCATGGATTGACATATACAAAATCTTTTGGAAAAGCAGCTTACATAACTAAAGCTACGGTGCAATTGATGAGAGATTTAGGTTCAATTCAATCTCCACAGAATGCTTTTTTAACCAATATTGGATTGGAAACATTGCATTTGCGTGTTCCACGTCATTGCGAAAATGCTCAAAAAGTTGCAGAATATTTGGAAAAAAATGATAACGTAGCTTGGGTTAATTACTGTGGCCTAAAAAGCAATAAATATTACGCATTGGCACAAAAATATTTGCCAAATGGATCTTGTGGCGTATTGACATTCGGATTGAAAGGTGGACGAGATGCTTCTATTCGTTTTATGGATAGTCTTCAATTGGCGGCAATTGTAACACATGTTGCGGATGCCCGTACATCCGTTTTACATCCGGCAAGCCATACACACAGACAGTTAACAGATGAGCAGCTGATTGCTGCCGGTGTAAGTCCCGATTTAATTCGTTTTTCTGTGGGAATAGAAAATGCCGAAGATATTATTGCAGATATAGAACAAGCACTTTCAAAAATGGGGTAATCTTTTATTGGAGAAATATTACAAGAAAAACGGCTGTTGATAAATTATTTCAACAGCCGTTTTTTAGCCACTTTGTGACTCTATAAGATGATAAAGTTGGAAAAATTATGCTTCAGCACCTTCTTCGCTTTCTTCGTTTTCATTTTTATCAGAAGAGTCTGACGTTTTTTGAATCATTTGCATTGTTCTTGCCAAATCTTTCAAAACTTTGTTTAACTCTCCGGTTACACTGTCTATCCTCTTTTGAATCTTTCCTTTTACAAAGAAAGGTACAGAATAGTCGTCAACATGTGGGTCGTGCATACTTGAAAAAACTTTTCCATCTTTTTCCAAATCGTCGAACCAATATGAAATGGGTACGGCGAGCACTTCGGATACTCGTTCTAAAACTTCGACTTTCATCGATCTGTTGCGAATCATTTGATGCAATCCCTGTTCCGTAATGTTAATTCTACGGCAGAAATCTTTAATCACGATTCCTCTTTTTTCCAGTTCTGGTTTAATTTTATCGTAATTCATAAAAAAAATATAAAGGATAAATAAATAGTTTTCGTTGTTAATTTGTTTGTAAGTGTAATTACATTGTTTTTTAGTCTGTAAAATATATAAATCCACTATTGAATTTACTTTGTACTTTTTCTTATTTTATCCTTAGAATGGGTTGATTCTTTTTGTTGATAAATCTTTTATACTATAAACAACATTCTTGTTTATTTTGTTTAAGGTAAAATTGCATTTATGTATTCTATATAATTTAAGATGACGTTTTAAGTGAAAAAACAACTCTGAAACTGCGATGTATTCATGCTTTGTAGAAAAGAGCGCCTTTTTTATATTTGAATATTTGATGGTAAATATTATTTAATTATAATTTTTTAACTAAATGTTTGTATCTAATTAAGTTGAATAAAAGGTTTTCTTTAAATCATTTATTAATGCAAATTTATAAAATAAAGTTATTAAATCCTTTATAATTAGACACAAATGTAATGATATTTGTATTGCTAAAAAACATCTTGTCTTCTTATTTGTATTTTTTAACTATATTATGTGCTTTTTTGTGCAAAAAATAATAAGGTTACTACTGTTTTTGCTATTGAATATTATAATATTAATACTGTAAATTAATTGATAATTAGTTGCTTATATTTGTTTTATCATTTATTTCACTTTGTGTTAATGTTTATATAATTTTACCTTTTGATGGGAATGTATAGTTTGTGTAATTAAATCAAATGAGTGAGATGAGCTTCAAAATGAGAAAATGTTGAATTAATATGCTGATAAGCCAGTATGCCGATGAAGAGTGCATTCATGCATTAGCTATTAGAATGTTGGCAAATTCAAATAATTTCTGTGTTTGCCATAGGAATTATTTTTTGCAAAACCTTTTTATCGAACACTTTGTTATCTTTGCATGATAGAATAATAAATAATATCGTTGATGGATAGTAAAAATGAAGATGTTTTAAAGAAATTTCATGAGTCATTGGAACACATGAAGGGGAATGTGCATATAATTGAAGCTCAAATAGATATAGATACTCAAATGAAATTTTATTCTTTTTCTAATGATTTGAGGGAGGAGAGTACTTCGGCAGATTTGGAAAAAGAAGAGCAGCTATTGTTTTCGGCAGATGCTTCTGTTGAAGATAAAAAACATAGTTTGGCTATGATGTCGAATATTCCAGATGTAAAGGCTTATCGTTTGATAGAAAAATATGCATCTCAGGCTGAGTCAGAGCTAAAAGATTGGATTACATTATCTCTTTTGAAATCTAAAATAACGTTGGAAACCGAATTTTCGGATGAAAAACAAATGGTGATTTCTACCGGATTGGGTGGAAAAGATAGTAAATTACGTTTTTTCATACTTGTAACTTCTAAAAGTAAAACTCCGTTTTCAGAATTTCAGAAAGAGACAATCCAAAAGGAGTTTTCATATTCTCTTGAAAAATCAGACTGTGAAATAGAGGAAATAGCTATCTTTGATAACTATTTTACAATGTTGATATTAGTTCCTATTATGGCAGATATTCAGAACTTGTTGGATATTCCTTTGACGGAATGTAATCAATATGGCGATTTTTTGGATAATAATTATATTGTAACTAATGTAAGAAGAATACCGACTGAAGAAATTACCGAATTGTTAAATAAGTTGCATAAAGAATTACCTGAGTAGTTTTTTGAATTATATTCTTATTTTTTAACATTCTAGAAGACTCAGTTGGTATATCCCTATAATGAATGATAAAGCGTAATTATTTTCTTGTTGTTTTATTAATAATTTCTTTTTTGAGTGTTGACATTTCGTCACGCGCACAATCGATACGGCAAATAGACAGGGATATATTATATAATATAAATCAATTGGACGGTCCTTTTATTTCGGGCTATTGCGATGTTATGGCCGCAAGTGCTTCAGTATTATCAATAGGTGTACCTGTTTCGATGTTTGCTTATTCTTTTGCAAAAGATGATCCTAAGATGCGGGAAAGCTCTATTTGTATTGGGGCTAGTGTTGCAACAAGTTTTGTTATATCCTATATTCTTAAGAATAAATTTGAACGGCATCGTCCCTATGAAAGTATTCCTTCGATAAATACTGAAACCATTGAAGATACTTATTCTTTTCCATCTTCTCATTCCACGGTGGCTTTTGCATTGGCAACTTCGCTTAGTTTGGAATATCCCAAATGGTATATTATAGTTCCATCTTATTTTTGGGCTACATCGGTTGGGTTTGCCCGAATTCAGCAGGGAGTGCATTATCCTTCGGATGTTATTGCAGGTGCATTATTGGGTACAAGTTCTGCTTTTCTTTGTCATGAATTAAATCTATGGATAAATAGTTCTATTAAGAAAAAAACAGTGGATACTTCTTGGATAAATGCTGTGTATGATATTGGTTATTAGTTGTTTGTTGTTAGTCGTTTTTTGCTGAGAATTTCTCTACAACTTTGATCTTTTCTGCTTCTTTAAGTCATAAATTCTCAATATCTTTGCGCTTTCTTAAAAAACTCCACTGATTGGTTATCTGTTATTGGTTGTTAGTTATTTGATGGAAATAATAACGATCAAAACAACTAAGTAACAAATAACAAGCAACTAATAACCCAAAATAACAAAAATAACAGAAATGATTTCTTTTTTTAGAACCACTCAACAAAGTATTATTGCTGTAGAAACAGTTCAACGTATTTCATCGGAAAATGAGAAAAAGTTCGTTTGGCTTTTTAGTGGAGGAAAACCTCTTAACGTTGAAAAAATAGACGGTTTTTTCGTTGGTCCGCGCAAAGAAATGATTACGCCTTGGTCTACTAATGCCGTTGAAATTACCCAGAATATGGGAATGGATGGTGTTGTACGAATCGAGGAATATTTTCCTGCTGATAACGAAAATGCCGAACACGATCCGATGCTTCAGCGTATATATAAAGGTCTGAATCAGGATATTTTTACTATTAGTAAACAACCTGATTCGATTATATCTATTGATGATATTGCTGCATACAATATTCAGGAAGGGCTGGCGTTGAGCAAAGACGAAATTGATTATCTGAATGATGTAAGCAAAAAGATAAACCGGAAACTGACGGATAGTGAGGTTTTTGGATTTTCTCAGGTAAATTCCGAACATTGCCGCCATAAAATTTTCAATGGTACCTTTATTATAGATGGTGAAGAAAAAGAAAGTTCTTTATTTAAACTGATTAAGAAAACTTCGGAAGAGAATCCAAATAAATTGGTTTCGGCGTATAAGGATAATGTTGCTTTCAACGAAGGCCCTGTTGCTGAACAATTTGCTCCAATCTCTAATGATACATCTGATTTTTTTGAAACAAAAGAAATTAAAACGGTTATTTCGTTGAAGGCAGAAACTCATAATTTCCCGACAACAGTAGAGCCTTTCAATGGTGCTGCAACCGGAACAGGTGGAGAAATTCGAGACCGGTTGGGTGGGGGGAAAGCTAGTTTGCCGATTGCCGGAACAGCTGTTTATATGACTTCTTATCCGCGTACGGAAGAAGGTCGGGAATGGGAAAATGCAATGCCCGAAAGGCCTTGGTTGTATCAAACTCCCGAACAGATTTTAATTAAGGCTTCGAATGGTGCTTCGGATTTTGGAAATAAATTCGGTCAACCGTTGATTTGTGGTTCGGTTTTGACTTTCGAACATGCCGAAAATTACAAGAAATTTGCTTACGATAAAGTGATTATGTTGGCAGGTGGAGTCGGTTTTGGTAACATGCGCGATAGTTTGAAAGGAACTCCCGAAGTTGGTGAAAAAGTAGTTGTAATGGGTGGTGATAACTACCGAATCGGAATGGGAGGAGGCGCTGTTTCTTCAGTTGATACTGGTCATTTCGAAAATGCTATTGAATTGAATGCTGTGCAGCGTGCTAATCCCGAGATGCAAAAACGTGTGTCGAATGTTATCCGTGCATTGGCAGAAAGCGATGATAATCCGATTGTTTCTGTTCATGACCATGGCGCCGGCGGACATTTGAATTGTCTTTCCGAATTAATTGAAACAACAGGTGGGAAAATAGATATGGATAAATTGCCGGTTGGTGACCCTACGCTTTCGGCGAAGGAAATTATCGGCAATGAAAGTCAGGAACGGATGGGATTCCTGATTAAGGAAAAAGATATTGAACGGGTTCAAAAAATTGCTGAACGTGAACGTGCGCCGATGTATGTTGTGGGCGAAACGACAGGTGATATGCAATTTGTTTTTGAACAAAAAGACGGACAAAAACCAATTGATTTGAAGCTGGAATATATGTTTGGTAAGCCGCCTCGTACTATTATGGAGGATAAAACGATAAAAGAAAAATATATCAATCCGGTTTATGAAACTTCGCAAATTCACGAATATCTCGAAAATGTATTGCAACTTGAAGCTGTTGCGTGTAAAGATTGGTTGACAAATAAAGTTGATCGTTCGGTTACCGGAAAAATTGCCCGTCAACAATGTCAGGGAGAAATTCAATTGCCGTTGAGTGATTGTGGTGTGGTTGCATTGGATTATCATGGGAAAGCGGGAATTGCAACTTCAATCGGACATGCGCCTCAGGCTGCAATGGCAGACCCGGCTAAAGGTTCGGTTTTGGCGGTTGCCGAAGCATTGACCAACATTGTTTTTGCTCCTTTAACTGATAAATTGGATTCTGTATCGCTTTCGGCAAACTGGATGTGGCCTTGTCGGAACGAAGGAGAAGATGCTCGTTTGTATAAAGCGGTCGAGGCATTGAGTGATTTTTGTTGCCAGTTGGGAATCAATGTTCCAACAGGAAAAGACAGTTTGTCGATGACACAGAAATATGGCGATGAGAAAGTGCTTTCTCCCGGAACTGTAATTGTTTCGGCCGGTGGAGAAGTTTCGGATATCAAAAAGGTTGTTTCGCCTGTTTTGGTAAATGATAGTAAAACAGCTGTTTATTATATTGATTTTTCTTTTGATAAAATGCAATTGGGAGGTTCGGCTTTCGCTCAATCATTGAATAGAGTGGGAGAGGATGTCCCTACTGTAACCGATTCGGAATATTTTGTTGATGCATTTAATACTGTTCAGGAATTAATCGAAAAAGAATTGATTCTGGCTGGGCATGATATTTCGGCAGGTGGTATGATTACTGCTTTACTTGAGATGTGTTTTGCGAATCAGGATGGTGGATTGGAAGTGAAGTTGGATGCCATCAACGAAGATGATTTGATAAAAATCCTTTTTAGTGAAAATCCGGGAATTTTAATTCAGGTAAAAGATAAATCATCCGTAGAAAAAATATTATCCGATAATGGTGTTGGTTTTGCCAAAATTGCAACACCTTGTGATGAACGTCATATTTTAGTTGAAAAAGAAGGAATTTCATATCAATTCGGTATCGACCATTTGCGGGATGTTTGGTTTTCTTCTTCTTATTTATTGGATAGAAAACAAAGTGGAGAAGTTTGTGCTAAAGCTCGTTTTGAGAACTATAAGCAACAACCGCTGGAATTCAAATTTAATCCGGATTTTACCGGAAAGCTTTCTTCTTATGGATTAACTCAAAATCGGAAAGAAAAGTCGGGAATCAAAGCTGCTATTATCCGGGAAAAAGGAGTGAATGGCGATCGAGAAATGGCTTATTCGCTTTATTTAGCCGGATTTGATGTGAAAGATGTACATATGACAGACCTTACTTCCGGACGCGAAACGCTCGAAGACATCAATATGGTTGTATATTGCGGTGGATTTTCTAACTCCGATGTATTGGGTTCTGCCAAAGGTTGGGCGGGAGGATTTCTTTTCAATGAAAAAGCTAAAGCCACATTGGATAAATTTTATGCTCGTCCCGATACATTGAGTTTGGGAATTTGCAATGGTTGTCAATTGATGATGGAATTGGAATTGATTTGTCCAAAAGATGCCAACCATCCGAAAATGTTGCATAATGAATCGCATAAATTAGAGTCTCAATTTATAGGTGTAACTATTCCAGAAAATAATTCGATAATGTTTGGTTCGTTGTCGGGAAATAAGTTGGGAATTTGGGTTACTCATGCCGAAGGCAAGTTTTCATTTCCGAAGCCAGTTAGTGAATATAATGTGATAGCACAATATTCGTATGATGCTTATCCGGCTAATCCGAATGCTTCGCCATCAGCTGTTGCGGGAATTTGTTCTGCTGATGGACGTCATTTGGCAATGATGCCTCACTTGGAACGTTCCATTTTCCCATGGCAATGTGGGCATTATCCACTTGAAAGAAAAAATAATGACCAAATTACTCCATGGATTGAAGCATTTGTGAATGCAAGAAAATGGATTGAGGAGAAAACAAATTAACTTGCAATGTTGTTTATTTACGTATAGATAGGTAATAAAAATAGTTAGAGGTAGTTTTATATAACATAAATACCTCTAACTACTTTTATTACTATATTTGTTTTTGAATAACTTTAACAAAAACAACTTAAATTATGCGTAAGGAACTTATACAAATAGGCCTGTTTCTGTTATTATTGATGTGTCCGAAGATTTTTCTTTATGGGCAGTCGGGTTCTCCATATAAACTATCCTTAGAAGGTATCCAGCCTTCCAGTATCCTTCAATTTGATAATTCATCTTCCTTGTTTAGATTGGATTCTATTATGTATAAGGCAGAGAATACGTTACCTCTTTCTTTTCGTATAAAACAAATGGAAATGCAATATCAAATGGAAATGGGAAATAGCCCATTGTCTGTAAATATTGGAGTTATGCATCATTGGCTTAAGCCGGTAGATAATCTTAGTACACTTTTAGATAATGCTGCAATCGTTTATGATGGATACCGATATAAATTTGACTTCGATCATGGGTATTTTGGCCCGGCGCGTAGTCCGATAGTTGGCCGTAATATTCCCAAAAGTGTATACACCGACATTTTGTATCCTTGGCAAAATGCACCTCAATCAAAATTCTTCACATACAAAGCATTATATCTGATTACGAATTTTGTATATCCGGATAAATGATTGATAACTTATGTATTTATACATATTCGAAAAGCGGAAAATCAGTTTTATTGATTTTCCGCTTTCTTCTTTATAAAATCTTTATACTCTTCTTTTTTTCCTTATAGAATCCTTATAACAAATGCTATTACTTTGTTGTTATAAATATAAATGCAAAAGATTATGGTAGCAATGTATATTATTGGAGGAATAATCGGTGTTTTCTTATTAGGATACCTTTTATATGTATTAATAAAACCCGAAAAATTTTAGGTAATTATGGAGTTTACTAATTATATAGAAATCGGACTATTTATTGTTTTATTGATAGTTCTTACGCCATTATTGGGAAGTTATATGGCAAAGGTAATTCAAGGCGAAAAGCATCTTTTCACTCCGGTATTTGGCAAAGCGGAAAATCGTATTTATAAACTGATTGGAATTAATTCTACCGATTCCATGAATTGGAAAAAATATGCCATAGCGTTATTGATGTTTAACCTGATTGGTTTTCTGTTTTTATTTTTTATACTGATGATTCAAAAATGGCTTCCGCTTAATCCGCAGCATATTGAGAATATCAACTGGCATACGGCTTTTAATACATCTGTTAGTTTTGTTACAAATACCAATTGGCAATCTTATTCGGGAGAAGCAGGATTGAGCTATTTCAGTCAGATGATTGGATTAACAGTTCAGAATTTCCTGAGTGCTGCAACCGGAATTGCTGTTTTGACAGCATTAACACGCGGAATCATTTCTAAAAAATCAGAAAAAATAGGCAATTTTTGGGTAGATTTAACTCGTTCGACACTTTATATATTGTTGCCGTTATCTATCATATTGTCTGTTTTATTAGTTGGGCAAGGTGTTGTTCAAAATATAAGTAATTATACCGAAGCAACGACATTGTCTGGAGATATACAGGAAATTCCTCAAGGACCTGCTGCATCTCAAATTGCTATCAAACAATTGGGAACAAATGGTGGCGGATTCTTTGGTGTCAATAGTGCTCATCCGTTTGAAAATCCGACGCCGTTTTCTAACTTTCTGGAAGTATTGTCAATTTTGCTTATTCCGGCTGCGTTGACTTACACGTATGGCAAAATGGTTGCATCAACAAGACAGGGTTGGACAATCTTTGCAGCCATGTTTGTTTTATTTGCTGTTGGATTGTTTGTTTCATTGCATTCGGAGTTCAGCCAATCCGGAGTATGGAATAACCAATCTTTTATGGAAGGAAAAGAAACACGATTCGGAGTAGTAAACAGTGTTTTATGGTCGACCGTAACAACAGCAGCATCCAATGGTTCTGTGAATGCGATGCATGATAGCTTGACTCCGCTGTCGGGTATGATAGCCATGATTAATATGATGCTTGGTGAAGTTATTTTTGGTGGTGCCGGCGCCGGATTATATGGTATGATTATATTTATTATTCTAACAGTCTTTATTGCAGGACTAATGGTTGGACGAACTCCTGAATATCTAGGGAAAAAAATAGAAGCATTTGAAGTGAAGATGGCAATGATTGCGGTATTATGTCCGGCTATTGTTATTTTGTTGTTTTCTGCAATTGCTTGTACAACTGATATTGGATTAAAATCCCTGAGTAATAATGGTCCGCATGGGTTATCCGAAATCTTATATGCCTTTTCCTCTGCTGCCGGAAATAATGGAAGTGCATTTGCCGGATTGAATGCCTCTTCAGTTTTTTATAATGTACTGATAGGGATAGGAATATTAATCGGACGATATGGAATCATTGTTCCCGTATTGGCTATTGCCGGCAGTTTGGCGCAAAAGAAGAAAATACCTGTATCTCCAGGAACATTCCGAACAGACAACGCTTTATTTGTCGGATTGCTGATTACTGTAATTTTAGTTGTTGGCGGATTAACATTTTTCCCGGCTTTGTCTCTCGGCCCGATTGCAGAACATATTCTTATGAAAAATGGCATGTTATTTTGATTTGCTGACGCAAATGATTTTTATTTGGCTCCGCTGATTTTCAATTCACAAATGTGATTGCCTAAAGTCAATCTTTTAGGTTTCGCACAGATTTCACAAATTACACAAATTTTTAAATTGACGTAGGTCAATGTATCTGTGAAATAAAAAAGATAAATAGCTTGATAATGATAGATATATGCAAAATGTAAATATTATTCGGCTAACCAAAATCTGTGTAATCAGTGAAATCTGCGCGAGAATACTTTAATTTTGACGAAGTCAAAATATATACTTTTAGACATTGTTTTAATTTTTTTTAAAATGAAAACTCAAAAAACAAAACTTTTAAATAAACAATTGATAATTGAGGCATTGAAGACTTCTTTTGTCAAATTATCTCCTGTTTCGCTTATTAAAAATCCGGTGATATTTATTGTCGGAATCGGAGCTTTTTTTACTACAATTATTGTTATAAGTGGAATCATAAATAGTAATTTTTCCGGATTTCATTTGCAAATAGCTATTTGGCTGTGGCTTACTGTTTTATTTGCTAATTTTTCGGAGGCTATTGCTGAAAGTCGAGGAAAAGCTCAAGCCGAAAGTCTTCGGGCTAATCGTTCTCAAATTAAAGCCAGAAAGTTGGTTAATAATAAAGAAGAAATTGTAGGTGCTTCTGTCCTCAAAAAAGATGATATTGTCGTTTGTGAGGCCGGTGATATTATTCCTTCCGATGGCGAAGTAATCGAAGGTATTGCTACTGTTGATGAATCGGCTATTACCGGAGAATCGGCACCTGTTATCAGGGAGAGTGGAGGCGATAGGAATGCAGTTACGGGTGGAACAAAGGTGTTGAGTGACCGTATTGTCATTCAGATTACTTCTGATGCGGGAAATACATTTATTGACCGTATGATTGCGTTGGTTGAAGGTGCGAAACGGCAAAAAACACCAAATGAAATTGCATTGACTATATTGCTTGCCGGGCTTTCAATTATTTTTCTTCTTGCTGTTGGTACGTTACCTGCTTTTTTCGGATATAGCCTTCATGCTTCGGGTTTACCTCAATCTGGCAATTTGAGTATTCCTATTTTAATTTCGCTGTTGGTTTGTTTGATTCCGACTACAATCGGTGGATTGCTTAGCGCCATTGGAATTAGCGGAATGGATAGATTGATGAAACGGAATGTTATTGCAACAAGTGGACGGGCAATCGAAGCTGCCGGGGATGTGGATGTATTGTTGTTGGATAAAACCGGTACGATAACATTGGGAAATCGTATGGCTACTGATTTTATTCCTGCGGATGGAGTGGTTGTGGATGAAATGGCAGATGCTGCTCAACTTTCTTCATTGAGTGACGAAACTCCCGAAGGACGTTCTGTTGTTATTCTGGCAAAAGAAAAGTTTGGAATTCGCGGGCGGGATTTAAAGAGTATGGAAGCTACATTTATTCCGTTTACTGCTCAAACAAGAATGAGTGGGGTGGATATTAAAATAAATGGTAAAGTTCAGCAAATAAGGAAAGGAGCAGTTGATGCTATACGTTCTTTCGTATTGAATAATAACGGTTTCTTTCCGGAAAATGTGATAGAAAAAGCAAATGAATTGGCCCAACAAGGTGCAACTCCACTAATTGTTGCCCGGGGTAATGTTGTTTTGGGAATTATTCATTTAAAGGATATTGTAAAAGGTGGAATCAAGGAGCGTTTTGCTCAATTACGTAAAATGGGAATTAAAACTGTAATGATAACAGGGGATAATTCGTTAACGGCTGCTGCGATTGCTGCTGAAGCCGGGGTAGACGACTTTCTGGCAGAAGCAAAGCCTGAAGATAAATTATTGCGAATCAGGGAAGAACAGGCGAATGGACATTTAGTAGGAATGATTGGGGATGGAACAAATGATGCCCCGGCTTTAGCCCAATCGGATGTGGGTATTGCTATGAGTAGCGGAACACAAGCTGCAAGGGAAGCAGGAAATATGGTTGATTTGGATAGTAATCCTACAAAATTGATTGAAGTAGTTGAAGTTGGTAAGCAATTATTAATGACCCGGGGTGCATTAACAACTTTCAGTATTGCAAATGATGTGGCTAAATACTTTGCGATTATTCCGGCTATTGCAGTTTCGCTTTATGTTGGAAGTTCGGGAAAAGGAGTTCTTTCTATATTGAATATTATGCACTTATCGTCTCCCGAAAACGCATTGTTAAGCGCTGTAATATTTAATGCATTGATTATTTTTTTCTTAATTCCTCTTGCGTTGAAAGGTGTAAAATACAGAGCCGAATCTCCGGCAAAATCATTAAGCCGTAATTTACTTATTTACGGAGTAGGCGGAATCATAACACCGTTTATAGGTATTAAATTAATAGATTTATTGATGCAATTGTAAGCTTCTTATTAATATGAAACACATTATTATATCATTAAAAATACTCGGGATAATGACAATTTTTTTAGGAGTTGCATATCCATTACTGATAACAGGAATAGCCCAACTGTTTTTTTCGGAAAAGGCAAATGGATCTTTGATTGAGAAAAACGGAAAAATAATTGGAAGTAAATTAATTGCTCAACAGGCAAATGATAGTCTTTTTTTTGAAATCCGTCCTTCTGCTGTTGATTATCAAACGATTCCTTCCGGTGCATCTAACTTGGGATTAACAAATAAGAAATTGTATGGAACAGTTGAAAATCGAAAAATAAAATTTATAAAAAGAAACAATTTGCCGGAAAAAACAATCGTACCTTCCGAAATGATATTTGCTTCAGGCAGCGGACTAGACCCGCATATATCTCCCGAAGCTGCACAAATACAAGTAGACCGTATTGCAAATAATAGACATTTTTTGGAAAAACAAAAACAACAACTATATGTTTTAATAAAAAAGCATACGGAATCACCTCAATTTGGTATATTTGGAGAGGAAAGAGTAAATGTATTGATGCTTAATTTGGAATTAGCCCCATAACAAAAATGACTGATACCGACCATAACCGACCGAATCCTGAAGATCTTTTGGCTTCAATTAAAAAAGAGGAGGAAGCTGAAAAAAAAGGTAGATTAAAAATATTCTTCGGAATGTCACCTGGAGTAGGGAAAACGTATACGATGCTGCAAACTGCACAAATTGATTTATCGAAAGGTGTAGATGTGGTTGCCGGATATGTAGAGTCTCATAACCGTCCCGAAACAAATGTATTATTGGGAGGAATTGAGATTATTCCCAGAAAAAAAATAGAATACAAAGGTACGGTGCTTGAGGAAATGGATTTGGATGCTATTTTACTTCGCCATCCGTATATTGTTTTAGTGGATGAATTGGCTCATACCAATGCTCCGGGAGGTCGTCATGCCAAACGTTACCAGGATGTTTTGGAGTTATTGGACAATGGAATTAATGTGTATACCACAGTAAATATCCAGCATCTCGAAAGCCGGAATGATACCATTGCTCAGATTACCGGAGTAACAGTTCGAGAAACATTGCCCGACGAAATCTTTGAGATGGCGGATGAAGTTGAATTGATAGACATAACTCCGAATACTTTATTAGACCGTCTTGCCGAAGGAAAAGTATATGCTCCCGAACAATCGAAAGAGGCAATGCTCAATTTCTTCAGGAAAGGGAATATTACTGCTTTACGGGAAATGGCGTTGCGATTGGTTGCCGACCGTGTTGATAAACAATTGAAATCGTACATGCAGCAAAAACGTATTCCCGGACCTTGGAAATCGGGAATGCGTTTGTTGGTATTGGTTGGCCCAAGTAAATCTTCCGCTAAATTAATTCGGTTGGCCAAAAGTTTCTCTTATACAATGGGCGCCAGTTTGATGGCATTGCATGTCGAAAATACGCAGGTATTGGATGATTCTCAACGGGAGCAATTGGCAAGTAATATTGATTTGGCGCGGCAGTTTGGGGCAGAAGTCGTTATTACCTCAGGAAGTGACCTTGTTTCTACTGTTTTGGATATTGCCCGAAAAGAAAATATTACACATATAATTGTTGGAAAATCAGGTAAGCAAAGCCTCTTTTATTCTTTATTTGGAAGAAATGATTTTATTAACAGGTTGTTAAAAGAAAGCGGAGAGATTGATATTTATGTCATTGAACCTGGATTCAAGGCTAAACAATACCGTAGGAAATTGGTTTCATATCCTGATTTTTCGTCTTCATATAAAAACTATCTGTATGCAATCGGCATTGTTCTATTAACAGTTTTGTTGTGTCTTCCTTTAGCGCCTGAGATCAGCTATCAGATGGTTTCTTTTATTCTGCTTTTTGGAGTTTTGATTTTGTCGATGTTTTTCAGGTTGGGGCCAATTTTAGTTGCTTCAGCAATTAGTGCTGTTTTGTGGAATTTCTTTTTTATTCCTCCTTCTTACACGTTGAAAATATCGCAACCCGAAGATATTACTACTTTTTGCACGTTCTTTGTCGTTGCATTAGTTACAGGAACGCTTACATCGAGGGTTCGGAAGCAGGAAAGGTTAACCCGGAAGCGGGAAGAAAAAACAAATGCTTTGTTTCATTTAACTAATCAACTTGTAAATGCCGATAGTATTAAAGGTATACTGAATATAGCAACAGAAGATATTAAAAAGTATTTTTATAAAGATGTACATTTTTTTATTCAGGATGGTTCGGGTAGCTTAAAAAAGAAACCATCATCCAAACGTAAGAATTTTTCGGAAGCAGAATTCAGTATTGCACAATGGGTTTTTAAGCATGGAAAAAAGGCTGGAAAATTTACCGATACGTTGTCTTCAAGTACATATACTTTTTATCCATTGAAAGGTCCGCATAGTAAATTGGGTGTGGTTGTGGTAGAACAGGATAAACGATTTAACGGAGAAACCGAACTTTTTTGGGATACTTTTCTTTCCCAAATTGCAAATGCCATCGAACATCAATATCTGGCACAACTTGCAACTAAAGCGAATTTATTGGATGAGTCGGACAAGCTTTATAAAGCATTGTTTAACTCGATTTCACATGAATTGAGGATTCCTGTTGCTACGATAATGGGTGCTTCCGATACGCTTTCGTCGGATACTTATCCTGATAATGTAAAATCTCAACTTTATAGTGAAATATTTACAGCATCAAGACGTTTAAATCGATTGATAGAGAATTTGTTAAATATGTCGAGATTGGAATCCGGGAAAATAGCTCCGCGGATTGATTGGTGTGATATCAGGGATTTATTTAATCAGGTAACAGGAAATTTGAAAGATGAACTTAAACCTTTCAATTTGGATTTGGTAGTGCCTGCATCGATGCCTTTGATAAAATTGGATTTCGGATTAATGGAACAGGTATTGCACAATTTGGTTTATAATTCTTGTAAATATGCTAAAGCCGGAACGACTATCCGTTTGAAGGCTTTTTATGATGATGGTTTCCTGATAATTCAGGAAATGGATAGGGGATTAGGTTTTCCAGTAGATTCATTGCCATTTGTATTTAATAAATTTTACAAAGTCAAAAATCAAGAGTCGGGAGGATTAGGATTGGGATTATCCATTGCCAAAGGTTTTGTCGAGGCTCATAAAGGAACAATTAGCGTGGAAAATCGCCAAAACGGAGGTGCACGGTTTACTATAAAAATCCCAACAGAAATATCTTATAATAATTAAAAGTTAAGAATGCTTATGTTTTTTTGGGCTTAATTTAATGACATTATTTTTACTCCCAATTCACATTATCGAATATTTATATTATTCTATACAACGAAAATTCCACTTCCCAAATAGCTCTTAACTCTTAATTCTTAACTTTTAACTAGATTACGTAATGAATAATACAATATTAATTATAGATGATGAACAGCAAATACGCCGTTTGCTTGAAATTACATTATCTGCTGGCGGGTACAAAATTATAGAAGCCCAAACAGGTAAGGAAGGGATTCTTATGGCGGCATCTCATCAACCTTCACTGATTATATTGGATTTGGGATTGCCGGATATGGATGGTACAGAAGTATTAAAAAATCTCAGGGAATGGTTTCAAAAGCCAATAATGATTCTTTCGGTACGTAGCGCGGAAGAGGATATTGTTCGTGCATTGGATAACGGAGCAAACGATTACTTGACAAAACCGTTTCGTACAGGCGAATTACAGGCTCGTTTGCGGGCATTATTACGAATAAATCAACAACCGGAAAATGAACCTGTTATCCAAATTGGAAATTTATCCATCGATATATTGAATCACATTGTCAAGAAGAATGATGAAATTCTCAAATTGACATCAACCGAATTTTCTTTATTAAGTTTACTTGCAAAGAATGAAGGCCGCGTACTCACTCATCAATATATTTTAAAAGAAATCTGGGGTTACGGCTATCTCGAACAAACTCAATATTTACGCGTGTTTGTTGCTCAGTTAAGGAAAAAAATCGAAGATGATCCCACAAAACCTACATTATTAATTACAGAATCGGGAATTGGATACCGGTTTGGGGTTTGAGATTATTGGCTAATTATACTTATTCCAATGTAAAATATTGGAATAAGTATAATACATGGCTAATTTTCAGAATCATGTAATCCTACATATAGCGAACCATCATCAGGATTTGTTGATAAATCGATTGTTCTTTCCACTTCTCCCGAATCGGTTGTAATAATCATTGAGACTTCCGACATAACAGGAAGTGTTTTAATACATTCATAGCAAGAATAAACGATTTTGATATCTGAACATTTCATTATTTCGGCAATAAATAAATTGAAATGCTCTTCATCCAATATTGAAAAATATGAATTAATAACCGTGTTTAATTCACCTATATTTTTTTCAATCAAATATTTTTTGAATAAGGCATAGTCTAATTGCTTAAGGATAATATTTTGGTCGCCGGAATAATTTTTTACATGACATCTGTCTGCTCCAACGGTCAAATTTTGTTTGATAACCGGAATATCTGCTACATAACCTGTAAATTGAACTTCGGTTTTTTTATTGAAAAAGTTGTCATTATTTACATAACTGTCATCGATAACCGGATAAAGTCCATACTTATTAATTATATCATAATTGATAAGTTCCGGATTTATTGTTACATCTTTTCCGGTCGATACAATATTTACTTTGAAACTATCCAGAACATAAGGGATTTCATCCGGATATGTGATTTTTATCGATATTGTACAATATATATCAGTACACATAAAGTTGTTGTCTTCTTTGCAACTTGCCATAAGCATTGCAAATAAAAACAGGAGCAATGTAATGTTTTTCATTTTTCTTAAAAATTTAAAGTTCATACTGTTATATAAACGTAAAATTATAACAAACGCTGCAACGACTTTTTATTTTATTAGAAAATATCGCTGCAAGCAAATATCAATAAATATCTAATCATTCATCTCCAATGCTTTTCCATTTCCGGATAAGTGATGAGATATACCACATGCTGGCAATAACGATGGGGATATTGAGCCAAAACATGGTAAGGATTTCATCATCTGAGTTTTCTCGTAGATTACTAAAAGAAAAATATAATAGTGGAATAATGCACGGAATAAGCCATAAAAATAAATTTATGTAAATAACTGAACGTCCTTTGCTTCCTTTTACCTCGATTTTATTGAGAATTTGTATAAATAATGCGACGAATAGAGCTACCCAAAGCAGAAGAATAAGCAATGCATTCATGGAACGGTCATCAATACATAAATTGAGAACTACTGCTAGTAGTGCTGTTAGTAAGAGTAATACTCCGGTCGAGATAAATGCTGTCAGCCAATTCTTTCCTTTTGTAATCCGGAATGAAAAAACGAAAAACGAGATGGCTATGGAAACAGATAAGGCAAATAATGTTATTCCTTTTAAATCTGAATAGTCATTGTATACATCCAAGATGTGAGAGTAGCCATTATGTAATTCATCGTATGGTAAATAAGGAGAAGAATAAGGCTTTATTTCAGATGAAGATATATATGCTGATTTATTTTGGATGGTTGAATCAAGTATTGAATTGGTATCAATGTTATTATAGAAATAAGTTCTACCATAATTATAGTCCTGATTACCTCTTATATTGTAATTGACAATAACAGAACTACCATTAACCGGAAAGAACGGAGGTTTATATATTCTGGCAAACCATTGTTCTACTGTAAGTCCGCCTTTTAAATTTTGCTTTTCCTGTAACTCCTTGAAATTTTTCATTATAGCACAAATGCTATCCTTCTGTCCGTTTTTGAGCCAATTCTTTATCAATTTTGAAGTGGATGTTTCTTTGGATTTGAGATTGTAGTTGTCGTAGTCATCGTAATACTTATATCCATCAATATAAAAAAACAGGGACGGACCGATGTAGCCATCATAAACTGTTATCCCTTTTTGGCTTAAATAATGTGAAGTGAATAAACTGAAATCTATATTGTTGCGATTAAGAATAGTTCCTTCTGGTATTGAAATTGGGTTATGGTAATTTGTCCTGTATTTATAACAATTTTCCTTATAAGGTATCAGAATATCGGCTTTTTCCAATATATTGTGAGCCTCTTGTGCTTCACTTAGAGTTGCTACTTTTTTCCATTTTACAATATACCCTTTTGTTATACTTAACGGAATAAATGCAATTCCGGTTGTAATGATGAAAATTAGTATCCATTCGAGATACAACTGGCTTGTTTTACGTGGGTAAAATGTTTTGAATCCATTGTTACGATTGTAAAATACCAGCCAGCTAATCAATAAAATAATGCCGACTACAATGCTGAAAAAATAAAGTAAGCCTAATTCAGAAATGACTGAATAATAGTGGTAATGGTCGAAATGATTATCTGTTACTATATAAGAGATGCCGAAAAACAGGAGATGTAGTCCGGTAGTAATCAATAACATTGGAATAATGCGTGTGTTCCAAATAAGTGGATGATGCAATAGCAGGTAATTTTGTATCTTTTTAATCATGAGTTGTAGTATTTATGAAAGAAAAAACCTTCGTGTCGAATTTGAAATATTCCTGAAATAAGAAACCGGTATTTGTTGTTCAAGTACTGTTTTTAGGAATTGTTCTTGAGTAATATCATCGGGAAAACTGGCAACATAAGTACCTCCATTGATTCGAAGGCTTTCCATACCTAATGGATTTAATACGTTCAATAATTGTTCCTGCTTCCATTGCGACTCAAATTCGATGATAAATTTTTGCACTTCTTTATAAGTAACATCCGTATCTTTTGCTAAATTTCTCGGTGTTCCGTTTTTCAGAAATATTACCGAATCGGATGTTTTTTCCACTTCATACAATTGTTGGGAACTCAACACAATACTTAATGGATGAAAAGGCGAACGAGCGATATCGCGTAAATCATCCAATACAATTTGCTGTGCCAGAATATCAAGGTTTGCCAATGGTTCATCTATAAGTAACAGTTTGGGTTTCCGGAGCAATGCTCGTGCTAGCTCAAATCGCATTTTATAGCCCGAAGACAGATTCTTCCAATAATAATTGCGGTATTTTCGTAATCCCATGCGTGAAATTATCAAGTCTGTTGTCAAGATATTTTCTTCGCCTGTAATTCCGTAAGAGGCTGCGGTAAATTGGAGATTTGTTAAAAGTGAACTTTGCCAGGAAGCGGTACGTTGAGGAATATAAATCAGTTGGGAACGTAAATCGTAATTGTCTTTGTATTCGAATAAATAATCGATTTTTCCACTTGTAGGAGCCAATTCACCGCACAATGAGCGAAGCAAAGTTGTTTTTCCATTGCCATTCTCCCCAACCAATCCGAATATTTGTTGTTCTTTTATTTCGAAACTGATAGGACCTAAAGCAAAAGTTGAATTTTTGTACGACCGGATTAAATTATCAACTGATAAGATTGTTTTTGTACTATTTTCAACAATTTCTTTATGAATTAATACCGAATATAACTTATCCAATAACTCCCTGTATTTATCATTTTTTGCTTCCGTGTTATTTGGATTCCGGTCGAGCCAATCCAAAAAAATTACTGTATTTATATACAAATCAATATTTTGGGAATCTAATGTTAAATCAATAATTCGTTTGGTAAGCAACGGATAATCATCGTAGTCGATTAACTTACAGATGTCTTCAAATTGAGATTGAAAGGTATTCATGAATATGGTTATGTTGTTGTATTTTTGAAAGTAAATTGAACAAAGGTATAACTTTTTTTATTTTTGCAACCAAACGCACAACTCGTTCCGTCTAACTATAAAACAAACAAACTAAAACATACAACAATGAAAAAATTAACATTAATATTAGCCTGTTTACTATTATCATTCGTATTAGCCAATGAAGCATTTTGTTCACAAGGTAATGATAGCATTATTCGTGCAGAAATTGAAATCAAAAGTAAAAATGTCAGCAAAGAAGATAGCGTGAAACTTCAAATATCCAAAGACATCTTAAACAATGAAAAGTTTATGGATTTTACAAAGGAGGACAAGGATGATTTTATTTCAATATTTGCGATTTTTTGTGTGTTTGTAGTACCGGCGCTTATGGTAATAATCATTGTTGGAATTATTCATTATAATAAACGTAAACGAGAAAAAGCAAAATATGAATTACTAGAAAAAGCCATTGCATCGGGAAAAGATATTCCAATCGACTTTTTTAAAGAAATAGAATACCGTAAGAATTATTTACAGCAAGGTATTACAAATATAGCCATTGCCATTGGATTATTTTTGTTTATGTATTTTGCTATTGATAAGTCGCTATCGACCGTAGCCTGCATACCATTTTTTATCGGAGTAGGGAAAATTATTGCACACTTCATGAGTAATAATGAGAAAAATTCTCAAAATCATGAAATTGAACAATGATACTATCCTCATATCCAAAGTAATATTATTAGGAGACAAAGCTGCATTCGGGAAACTTGTCGAAAAATATCAATCGCCTATCCGCCGTTTCTTTTTGAATCAAACTTCGGGCAATAGCGATTTAAGTGATGATTTGGCACAGGAAACTTTTATAAAAGCTTATATTAATATTACTTCATTTAAAGGTATAGCCGAGTTTTCGACTTGGCTATACCGTATTGCGTATAATGTATTTTATGATTACATTCGTTCCCGGAAAGAATTTGAAATAGATGTGGAAACTGCAGGTGCTAAACTGACCACTGAAACACATAATTCTGACCGGAAAATGGATGTGACCGAGGCAATGAAAATCCTGAAATATGAAGAACGAACAGCCATTCAATTATTCTATATGGAGGATTTAAGTATTGATAAAATCTCCGGAGTTATGGGATGTCCATCGGGAACGGTTAAGTCGCATCTATCTCGAGGAAAGGAAAAATTAGCAGTTTATTTTAAACATTCGGGTTATGAACACACTTTCAGATAAAGAATTAAAGCAACTATTTAAAAATAAACAAATTGAAATTGAGGATAATGGCTTTACAAAAAATGTGATGAAGCATATTCCTCATCGGAAAGATTACAATAATTGGATTATAGGAATATCTGCTTCCATAGGTATTCTTATCGTTATTTTTTCGGGTGCATTTAAGGTTTTGATGGAACAAATATTCTCATTTGTAACTTTTATTGCCAAAGTGCAACTTCCTACATTGGAGTCTACTTTTGTTTATTTGTTAGCCTTAAGTGCATTAGGTGGAATTTTCTATTTTTCGAGAAGCTTAAATAATTAGATAATTGATGAATATCCGTTTTATAATATCATTTCTGCTAATATGTGTTTTTTCATCTTGTCTTCCTGAAGATGATTTTGATTCATCTCCGCAAGCAAATTTTGATGCTTTATGGAAAATAATAGATGAGAAATATTGCTTCTTTGATTATAAAGATATCAATTGGGATGAGATTTATGCAGAATATCAACCTCGCATAAAACCGGATATGTCGGATGAATCTTTATTTGACATATTAGGCAAAATGCTTGCAGAACTGAAAGATGGGCATGTCAATCTTGTTTCTACTTTTAATTTTTCTCGGTATTGGGATTGGTATTTGGATTATCCGGATAATTTTGATGAAAAGATTCAGGAAAATTATTTGGGAAGAGATTATTATATTGCCAGCAGTATCAATTATAAAGTCTT
This sequence comes from Bacteroidales bacterium, assembly GCA_031553395.1. Lineage (GTDB taxonomy): Bacteria > Bacteroidota > Bacteroidia > Bacteroidales > WRGA01 > WRGA01. The sequence goes on from JAVBLR010000006.1 coordinate 405,346, forward strand.
GGATGATAATATCGGATACATGTATTATTCCGATTTTTCAAGAACAGTTGGTAGAAGTAATTTGGATCAAATTATTAACAAATTTTCTTTGTGTCGTGGGATTATTATAGATGTAAGAAATAATTCCGGAGGATTACTGACTAATGTTGATATTATTGCATCTCGTTTTACCAATGAAAAAGTTTTGGTTGGATATTCTCAGTATAAAACGGGAAAAGGTCATAATGATTTTTCAGATTTTCAATCTAAATATTTAGAACCATCCAATCGTATCCGCTATCAGAAAACGGTTGTTGTATTAACGAATCGCAGATGTTTTAGTGCGACGAATGATTTTGTTAGTGTGATGAAGGTTTTACCTAATGTAACTATTATGGGAGATAAAACCGGTGGTGGTGGAGGTTTTCCTCTTTCTTCGGAACTTCCCAACGGATGGTCGATACGGTTTTCTGCTTGCCCTAATTATGATTCGAATATGGATAATATTGAATTCGGTATTGAGCCAGATATCAAAGTTTTTATGGAAGGGGATGATATGCAGAAAGGGATTGATTCCATTATTGAAGCTGCACGAGAATATATTATTCAGAAGAGCGAAGAATAAAGTGGAGGTAATATGTAAAAGGTAAAAAGTGAATTTTCTTTACTTTTTACCTTTTACTTTTTTACCCCTTACATTTTTACTGATAATTTATTTTTCAGCGGATTAGCATACATCTCCAATATTTTGCCGGTTAAAAAATCAATATCTTTATTGGGTATGTCAATTTTATTCAAACACTTTTTCAGGTGATTGTCGAAAACTTCTTTTTCTTCTTGGGTATAATTCTTTTCAAACTGATTTTCACCATTTAATCTGTCATAGGCAATATAATTCCCCGGATAAATAAAGTAATTCTGGTAAATTTCATTATCAATTAATTCTCCTACAGCTGCGACTTGCACTGCTTTGTCAGCATCAGAAGGGATTGCATTCAGTTTGTTATTAATTGGTTTTCCTATTTGGAATTTTACATTTCCTTTAAAACCAAGCAGTCCGATTTCCATATTCAGCAAATCATCCCGGTCTTGTTTTTTGTATTCAGGATTATCTCTTTTCAGTTGAAATTCCTTAGCTTTCAAGTAATCACACGGATCGTATTCATAAGAAATAGACAATGGTACAATATTTATCTCTTGGATATTATACAAAAAGCTTCCTTCTCCACCTAAACTAAGCATTTTTAGTACACTTTCCTGTGTTCGGTCGTTTGCATCTTTTGCCCTGCCTTCGCGTTGTGCAATCCATACCGAATGATTTTTTTTCTTTATGGCATAATGAATGTAAGAAGATAATCTTTTGGATACTTCCAACATTTGGCGTTTTGATACTCCACGTTGTACGATAAAACTTTTATTTATTTTTACCAAATCAACTATCCATGGGTAAATCAATAGGTTATCTCCTATTGCAATTTCAGTTGTATCGAAACCATTTCCTTGCATGAATAACTGAATATTGAAGAAAGCTGCATCCAATATAATATCCCTATGATTAGAAATATATGTGTATGATTCTTTACTGGATACATTCTCAATTCCTGAGAGGCTTAAACTTGATGTCGTTTTTTTTGCCATCCCAAACATGAAAGGGCAAACCACATCACGTTGAAAGTCGTATGTGTTTTTAAAAGATGCCATCAGATTTTTAAAAGCCTCATAATCAATGTCAGGCATAGCAAATCTTACAGCATGTTCAAATCTGTCTTCTTTTAATAATCGCCCAATAGCCTCAGGGACTTCATTTCCTTCATAAGGCCGGATTTCATCAAAATCAGAATTATATTCCATAAAAAGTAATCTGTAATAAAATTAAATCTTTTATATAAATCTTTGCGAATAATTTTTTCTACAAAAAAGATGCCAAACGGATATTTTCTTCAATTACGTCTGTCATTACATCTTTAATATCAAGCCCGGCAGCTTTTACTTGTTGAGGTATAAAGCTTGTGGTAGTCATTCCCGGAGTAGTATTTACTTCCAACAAGCAAATTCCATGTTCCCCAATTATAAAATCGGCACGAATAATTCCTTTACAGCCTAGAATGTCATATATTGCCGATGTAATTTGTTGAATGCGTTTGGTTAATTCGTCCGAAATGCGGGCAGGAGTTATTTCTTCTACTTTGCTGGCTGTATATTTTGCTTCAAAATCGAAGAACTCATTTTTACTTACTACTTCGGTAATTGGGAAAACAACCTGTTTTTCCTTTGTTTTATAACAGCCGCATGTAACTTCTGTTCCTGATATTAATTTTTCGATAATAACTTCAGAACCTTCGGAAAAAGCATTTTTGATGGCTGGTTGGATTTCTTCTTTAGCTTTCACTTTAGTTACACCAAAACTGGAACCTCCAACATTTGACTTTATAAAACAAGGTAATCCTATTTTTTCTAATACTTGTTCATCTCCAATATTTTGTTCTTTCCTTAACAAAAGAGAATCTGATATTTTTATTCCAAATGATTTCAAATATTGATTGCAGGTAAATTTATTGAAAGTCAGCGCTGCTGCCAATACTCCACAACATGAATAAGGAATTCCCAACATGTCAAAATATCCTTGTAAAAGCCCGTTTTCGCCTGGTGTTCCGTGAATGGTAATATATGCACAATCGAAAGTGATTTTTTTATCAATTGTAATGCTAAAATCATTTTTATCAATCGGATATTTTTTTCCATCCAATTCAATTTCCCATATTCCATTCCGGATAATTGCGATATAGCAATTATATTTTTCTTTGTCTATAAAACTGTAAACGCCCTTTGCACTTTCCATAGAAACAATCCATTCCGATGAATCTCCTCCGCAAATTATGGCTATATTTTTTTTCATTATTTTATTCGATCAATTTTCTCTATTTTTTATATATACTCTCCATTTTTCAATCAGGTTTTGCATGTCTTCAGGAAGTTCGGATGTGAAAAACATTTCTTCCTTTGTTCTTGGATGGATAAAGCCTAATGTTTGTGCATGTAGGGCTTGTCTTGGACAAATTTCAAAACAGTTTCTTACAAATTGCTTGTATTTTGTAAAAACGGTTCCTTTCAATATTTCGTGCCCTCCGTATCGTTCGTCATTAAATAATGTGTGTCCGATATATTTCATGTGAACACGGATTTGATGCGTTCTTCCTGTTTCCAAGCGACATTCGACCAATGTTACATATCCCAACCGTTCCAGTACTTTGTAATGAGTAACAGCCGGTTTTCCTTGTTCTCCATCGGGAAAAACAATCATCTGTTGGCGATCTTTGGGATTCCTTCCAATATTTCCAACTATTGTTCCTTCTTCGTTTTCAACATTTCCCCAAACTAATGCCATGTATTTCCGTTTGGTTGTTTTATCGAAAAACTGACGGGATAAATTTGTTTTTGCCTCTGGATTTTTTGCTATCAATAATAATCCGGAAGTGTTTTTATCAATTCGATGTACTAATCCCAAGCGGGGATCATTTTCGTCAAAAGAAGGATTATCACGAAAATGATATGCCAACGCATTTACTAACGTTCCGGTATAATTTCCATGTCCCGGATGAACGACCAATCCCGGTTGTTTGTCTACAACCAACAAATCTTCATCCTCGTATATAATGTTAATAGGAATATCTTCTGGAATGATTTCAATTTCCCTGCGGGGACTATCCATTACAACAGTAATTGTATCAAGTGGTTTTACTTTGTAATTAGATTTTACGGCAATGCCATTTGCCAAAATACATCCTGCATCGGCAGCCTGTTGTACTCGATTGCGGGAAATGCCTTCTATTCTATCGGTCAAAAATTTATCAACTCGCAATAAACTCTGTCCTTTGTCGGCAGTAAATCGAAAGTGCTCGTAAACATCCGAAACGGCATCAGAAGATAACATATCTTCCTCGTCATTTTCAATATTTTCGGCCCAATTATTCATTTATTATTAAAACCAGGAATCATCATTCGTTGTAGATGTCGTAGTTCCTTCTTTAGCGGAATCGATGCGTATAGAATCAGAATAGGCAGAGTCTCCTCCGTTTCCTACTTCCAATGTCAAGCGAGTACCATCTAAAAGCTTGGTGCCGGGATAAACAATCGCTTCTCCTTTTTTTACCCTTAATACTAAATCTTTGAATTCGGAATCAACTAATAATATGGATGTTGCGAATCCAGCATTTTGTAGGATAGTTTCGGCCTGACGCAAAGAAAGGTCGCGTACATCCGGAAGTTCGATTTGTTTTGTGGAAAACGAATTGATGGTTATGAATATTATCCGGTTGGGTTTTACTTTTGTATTTGCCTGTGGTACTTGTTCACAAATTACACCCGGAGTTTTATTCTTTGCAAAGATAGAGTCTACAACTTCATATCGAAGTCCTTTGGATTTTAAAAGCGGAAGTGCTTCGGCAACAGTAACTCCCTTTATATCAGGAACGACCACTGCTTCTCCATGTTTGGTATATATGTTTAGAGCCCAAAATGTTGCTACAATCAGTAATGCAATAACAATAATGATTGCAACTATATTTTTTAGATAAATGTTGTTGAAAATGGATTTTATACTCATACTCCATAGAAATATTTGGGTTCAAAAGTAACAAAAAATACCGAAAAAACTCAACTATTTTGTTTAAATACGTGGGGTTTTAGAAAGTGTTTCAAAAAATCTTATTGTATAACTTTTTTGAGATCAATTATTCTGAAAAATAAAAGAATAAAAGCTTGTTTAAGAGTTTTGTGTTAAAACAAAAGGCTGCCAAACAAGGCAGCCTTTTAAGCTTTTGTAAAAATTACTTACTTTCTGATGTTGAGTTCTTTGATAATTGCACGATATCTGCTGATATCGATTTTTATCAAATAATCAAGTAAACGGCGACGTTTACCTACCAACATTTTAAGAGCTCTTTCTGTGTTATAATCTTTATGATTTGACTTCAAATGTTCAGTCAAATGAGAAATACGGTATGAAAATAATGCTATCTGCGCTTCAGGTGAGCCAGTATCAGTATTAGACTTTCCGTATTTTTCAAAGATTTCTTGTTTCTTTTCCGATGATAAATACATGGTTCTTTTTGTTAAAAAATAAAACTTATATTTTGAGCCGACAAAGGTAAGGATTTATTTGGATTATCAATATTATTTGTCAGAAAATTATTGTTTTGAGTAATTAGTTGCAGTTGGCTTTTGGCATAATTTATTGCAATTAAATTATACTAAACTAATTGCTTATATGGATTAGTTTTTTCATAAACTCACCAACAGCTTTCAAATTATCGGGGTGTGGTGCCCAATCTGCAAAGTCTTCATTATTTAATGGTGTATAGGGGCCTTTTTTTACTTCAAAAACGATGGTGTTTGGCTCTGAAACGATTAAGGAATGCCATGTGTCAGCTGGTATTTCTATGCCTAAGTTACCACTTGTTTGCGATAGTTCAATTTGATTTGTAATCTTTCCGGAATTGTCAAATATGAAAATAATTAGTTTGCCGCGAAGCAGAATAAAAATCTCTTCTTTTGCCGGATCTGAATGTTTATGTGGACGAATATAAGTGTTTGGTTCTAAGGCATTCAACATGCGATGAAGAGAATCATCCAAATTTTCGTGAAAGTTGTAATTCAGTCTGAATCTGCAGTTTTCTTTTGCTCCTTGAGAAACTGAATCCAATAAATTAGTTGTTATAATTTTCATATATTCAGTGTTATCTAGACGTTTTTTGTAGCATGCAAATGGTAGAATTTTTTCTTAAGAATAATATAAACTAAACTTAATATGCCTAAAGAAATAAAAAAATAGATAAAACGATATTCATATAAATATTTCCAGAAATACAAGTATCCACCGGTTAAAGCAGCTTGAATAAGCATGTAAATAGAGGCTACCTTAATATGCGGAATTTTTAATTCGTTTGCCATTAACTGATAAAGATGCTTCCGGTGGGCTTCGAAAATATTTTCTTTCAACATCAAACGATGGATGATAGTTAAAATACTATCTATCCCATAAACTCCAAATATAATAATAAAACCAAGGTCTTGTGACTTTATAATCAACTGACCTGTAAGGAAAAGTAAAATAAATGCAATGCTGACAGCTCCGACATCTCCGGCAAAACAACGCGCTTTTTTCCTGAAATTGTAAAAATTAAATACAAACAGAGCTAATAGTAAAATTATCAGTAAATGCCCATCTGTAAAAGGAATAAGTGTATAATTCACAAACCACAATGCTGCGACAATTACAGTGCTGTAACCTCCGGTAATTCCGTTAATCCCATCCATAAAATTGTAGGCATTGATAATTCCTGTACAAACAACCAACGCAATAATCATGTACCACCATTGAAAATCCTGCATTAAACTTAACTGATAGATCATCAGGGCTATTGCGGCGAAATGGACTGTAATTCTTATTTTAAAGGATAAGTCTCCGGCATCATCAATAAAACTAATAGTTGTAATTAATAATAATCCGATGATAAACCAAAGATAGGGTAGTTGGAAAAACAGGGCATAAAGGAGTACGCCAATTGTGAATATTATTCCGCCACCGCGAATAATGATTCCCGTGTGCGAACTTCTTTCATTGGGCTTATCTATAATGTTGTATTTGTCTGCAATCTTGAAATATATATTTTCAATAACTACGAGCAATACAAAGATTATCAAATATTTCATTTATAGAATTAAGAATTTTTCTTATTACTTTTTCATTATTCGGGTTAATGTTTTGCGAATTCTAAAGCGGTGTCTGACGCTGAATGCGAATAATGCTATAACAAATTTATTGGAATAAAATTTCTTAGCTATTTTGATATAACTTAATGGCAGATATTTATCATAAACTGGAGATGTTTCTCCCGGTGGATGATGATGTCGCACTTCGACCGAATTATCAAAATAAATATTCCAGTTGTTTTTTTGTGCAATTTTTCCAAAAACAGTTTCTTCGCCATATAAGAAAATATTGTCGAAATAGGATTGATTGTCGATCGTTTTTTTGCAATCAACAATAAATGCAGAACCTTCTACCGCAAAAACTTTTCCTGATTTTTTTGATAAATGAGTATGAAAATATTTTAATACCGGATTGCTGAACGGGAAAAACAAATTATAAAGAATTTCCCTCCATAATAAGAAAGGAATAATAGGAGATGATACGATTGAAAATCCGGGAATTGTAATTTTAGGGCCTGTAATAAAACAATTCGTATCTTTTTGAAAATAAGAAAATAAAGTTGTAATTAGTTCATCCCAATTATCGCAAGAAACGTCCGGATTTAAGATAAAAGCATGAGTTACTAACGAATTGTAAAGTGCTTTTATTCCAGTTAAATTACCCTGAAAGTACCCGTTATTTGAAGTTTTTTCCAACTGTATCTGTAGTTCCGGAAATTTGCTTATTATTTCTTTTAGACGTAATAATTCCGAAGCATCTTCCGAGTTGTCAACAATGCAAATAAGTTGGGATAATTTTTGTTCTTGCATTGCCTGCAACTGTTTTTCAATCCAATTGCTGTTTTTATGATTTAAAATGACTAATCCTGTTTTCATTTTGTTAATTTCTTAACTGATAATCATTCTGCCATTTTCTGTACGAATATTGGAAAACATATATCCGATGAACATCCAATATAAAAAGTTTACAAAGAAAAACTCTGTCACATTCGAACCAATCATCTGCATACTTAATCCGATAAAAACAAAAAAGCCTGTTTTTACAGCACTTATATTAAATTTACTATAGATGAATAAAAGCCCTGCCATTACGAATAAGAATAGATAAAATAACAGGCCAAGTATTCCTATTTCAGAAAAAATACGAGGATAATCCCCATCGGCACAGATTTTAAAGACAGACCACCCTGCTACACGAGAAACCTGTCCAACTTGTCCTACTCCAACTCCTAAAGGATATTCTACAAGGTTTTCAAATCCAGCATCCCATTGATTTTGACGTTCGTCTACAGCTTGTTTTCCAAATTGATTCTCATATCTTTCTACAAGAGATTCAATCTTAAATACTCCGGCACCTATTAATACTCCTCCCAATATTAACATAACCAAACCTCTGACGATAGTCATTTCTTTTATTTTGAGATGGCCTGTTTTTATTTTCTCTACAAAGTTTAAAAATAAAATAATAACGCCACCTAACCATGCTCCTCGTTGTTGAGCAAAGACTAATCCTATGGTTACAAGGATTAGTAATATAGTATCTTTTATTGATTTATTATTAAAGAAAAGGGTAGCAAAGCAAATGAGCATTAGGGATGAGAATCCAAGTGAACCGGATACACTACACATACGTTCTCCAAATACTCCAGTTCTGAATATTTCTGCAAAGCCAGCAATATATGGATAATAGGGTGTGACAGGATAAATTAAAATACCAAATGCTATATGTACCAATGCTACCACTTTTATAGATTTGACCATTTGATCAAAGTCTATCAGATAGGCAAAGAAATAACCGGTAATTGGGATTAAGTACATGTATATTCCCATGAATAGCGTCAGGGATTGTGAAGGTAAGAATGCTAGTGATATAAATGAAATGAATATTGCATATATAATAAAATACCATATATAGTTATCTATTGAACGCCATTGTACTTTTTTTTGATTGGTAAGAAAAAGAATTATTAATATAGGAATATTTAAAACAAAAGGAAGTTGGTTTCCCATTATTTTAGCTAATCCGGGCAGTAATGAATATATAAGTAATAATATTGTAATCATCAGATCATTTTGTATTTTTGAAAAATAGCATCAAAAAAAATAAAATGAGTGCAAAGGTATAAAAATATATTTTTTATAATGCTTATTCATTTATTCCCATTCCACATTTTCTTTTATTACCTTTGCCGGAATGCCTCCTGCTAAGCATTTTGTCGGAATATTTTTTGTTACAACAGATCCTGCGGCAATAATAGCACCATCTCCAATGGTTACCCCTTTAAGAATGGTAGCATTCGCACCAATCCAAACATGATTTCCAATTTTTATGGGTTGTGTGGGATTTCCTCCTCCAATAATCTGATGTCCATCATTATCCCGAATAAATGCATTTTCTGAGATAAGAAAGTTATCACCTATTTCAATCTTACAACAACAACATAAGTTAAGTCCACTATTTATGAATCCATTTCCTATTGTTACTTTTGCATTCTCATTGAGGCTGATTTTTGCATCAGAATAAGCAAAGATTTTTCCTGTAATGGTTAGCTCCGAATTTTCTTTCATTAAAAGAACAGAAGGATATGGGTCTTTACGTATCCAACCGCTATTAAAAACAAAAAGACTTTCTTCTGAGATATTTATTTTTGCACTTTTATGAACTGAAATGCGAGTTTTATTGCACACAATAAATGCATTTTTTAGTGATCTTTTGCCTTTTATTGTAAAATGCAGATATAATGTCTTAAAAATGGCTGGGTTTATTCGTCGAATAGTTTTTAATAGCATCTTCAGTTATGAGTTACGTGTTATGAGTTACAAGTGGATTAATGTATAATCCACTTGTATGTCAGGTAGTCATTCGTTAAAAGGTATAATATTTCTTGATAAATTCTTTTAATTCGGGTTGAATGTCTGAATTTAAGCAACAGACCTGTTTTCTTGCCAAGAAATATGCTGCGCCTTCATTAGGATTAGTTACAGAAATGATTTCATAATTTTTTTCATTTCCTCTCAAATCATTTTTCTTGAATTTATTGAGGTCACAGTAATGAAGATGATAAATAACGATTTCATCGCAAATTTTGTATGAAAATCCCCAAAGTCTGTTGTAAATTGAAAACAGTGTTTTAAATATCGGAGATTGAATGAATCCGAAATAAAGTCTATGTCCTTTTTGTGCAAAATTGTAATGGATACCCAAGTTGGCATATTGTTGAAACCTCAATTCGGATACATTGCGCATAAATCGAACGCGATATCCGGGATACCACGCGCGATCATCTTTTGTATTAACTCTGATTTTATCTTCCCAAAATTGCAACCAAGGTGTTACTATGCTTGATTTTGACAAAGAAATGTATTTTTTGAAATCCAGATTGATTCTTTCATCCGCATCAATTACTAAAACGTAATCTCCCGTGCTGGCATCTTTCAGGATATTGCGACGAACGCTTTCTCGAAAAGCATTTTGAAACATTGAGTTGTCGGGTTGTTTCCAACGTATTACGATTACTCGTTCGGAATATTTTTTTTCGTATTCCAACAATAATTCATACGTGCCGTCCGTGCTTCCGCCATCTAGAAACAGTATTTCGTCGACATCTGCATCCAATAGATTTCGAATTAATCCGTCGATGTAATTTATTTCGTTTAGAACGAGTGTGTTAGATGATATTTTAACTGTCTTCATATTCTCCTTCTTTATTTTCTGTTTTTAAGCCGAAATATCAACTCAATAAGAATTGGTTATAATCTCTTGCCACTTCCGACCAAGATTGCGGAATTTCTTTTTTCGTAAATTCCGATATTTCATTTTGTTTTTTAGCCAATTCATCGGTTGATAAACTTAATATTTTGGTTATTTTGTCTTTGGCATTGTCTTTATCCGAAAAATAACAAATATCTTCATGGCCTTTTGTTGTGAAAGGGCCTTTTGTTGTGAGTATTAAGCATAAATTCTTGATGGCGGCCAAAAAAGAGCCTCTTCTTTCCGAGACACCATCGGGAAAAGGTAAATACATTAATTTAGTATTTGCCAAAACAAAAGATACTTCGTCCGCTTCTTTATTTAGGAGCAACTCTATTTCGTTTTTTTCCGAGTTACCGATAATGGAATCGTAATATTCTCGATATTCGGGTTGTATTTGTCCCATAATATATACTTTCAGGGACGGATTCTCTTTTTTCAATGCTTGAACTACGGGAATGAACTCTTCAAGGCCTTTTTTTAACCGAATATATCCGAAATATCCGAGATCATACTCTCGTTTATCTATCGGAGGTATTTCTTTTGCGGCATTGATATTTGAAAATATTTTTATGACAGTACTTTTTCTTCCGGAAAGCGGATAATGTTTTCGAGCATAGTCAAGTTCAAATCTGTTTGTAAATATGAGTTTATTGGCAAATATCAGGAATATGTAAGAAGCAGCCTTTGCTTTCCATCCCAATTGCGAATTTTCGTGCAGTGTAACTACTATTTTTTTTCTTGAAAATAATCGGAAATAAAGGCACAATAAATGAGGAAGCACAGATAATCCGTAACCCATGGTCGGATATTGTATGTTTATAATATTCGGGTTTAATGCTTTTATTTCCTTGACTTTCGGAAAGAATGTATTTAATGACCAGCTTTTGTCATAATATAGAAGCCAGTCTCCGGCTTCTTCGGTTTGAGTCAAATTGTATGTATAATCTCCGGCGCCGCATCTTTCGGGAGGATATGTGCCGGTTACGATAAGTATTTTTTTTGAGGATTTGGTTTTCATTTGTCCTGGTTTTTACTAAATGCAAAAATAGTTATATATAATTTGACAAAGAATTTATTTTCCGTATTTTATTTTCTTAAACGGCACATCAATTTCATTAACAGGAAAGAAAATCTTTTTCCGATTTCGCCTTTATTAGTTTTACTCAGTATTGAAATTAATACACGTTTATTTGTTTCTTCCGGAATAACCGTATCATATGTGAAATAAGTATCGGGAAGAAATTGGTTGACAATCATTTTATAATGAGTATAGGGATGTGTATTTGGCAGATAAAAAACATTGAACATCAATTGTTTATATATCCGAAAAGAACAGGTTGAAAATTCTTGGATAAAATTTTCGAACAACCCGTCTTTTTCCAACAGGCTTTTTACGTTTTCGAGTAAAAATATATAGTCTTCTATGTGTTTTTTTGAGAAACGAGCCGTTATGGAACCTGTTCGCGCTCTTCTGTAGTAATAGTAAGGTTTTTCGGTAAGATAGATTCTTTTTGAAATTTTTATCCATTGCAACACGGGATAAAGATCTTCGAAATATCTTCCTTCCGTAAACCGAATGTCATTGTCAAAAAGCGCTTTCTTATAAATTTTGTTCCAGGCGCAATTATTCATGTTTCGAGATAACAACACGTCATGTATAGCTTCATTACTGTCCGTTATTAATTTGGATTGCATGTCGGGTTGCACAACTTCGGGACCGTCTTCGTATGCAAAAAAGAAGTTGCAGGCTACAATGTCCGCGTCGTATTCTTTTGCCGATTCATACAAATCCTTGTACATGTTTACACCGATATAATCATCGCTGTCGACAAATGCCAGGTATTCGCCTTTGGCATGTTTTATACCTTCGTTTCGGGCAGCTCCCAATCCTCTGTTCGGAGTATTTATTATAGTAATATTCGGATTATTTTCCGCAAGTTTTCTTGCAATATTTTCACTGTTATCAGTCGATCCGTCTATGATTACAATGATTTCAATGTTTTTTAATGTTTGTCCCGTAATTGAATTCAAACATTCTTCAATATATATTTCAACATTATATACAGGAACTATAACTGATATATAGGGTTGATTTATTGCTTGTTCCATTCGTCTTTTGTAAGTTAATGATTTTGAAGTACTCCGGAAATTATTTTTTTCAGTTGTACATATATGCAATAAAGTTTGATACTTGTGTTATATATCGTAACATTCTTATTTCCTTCTTTATAATATGGTATATAATATAGCTTATCCAAGTTGTATGATCGGATATCATTATTTATGATCTTCAGCTTATTGGGAATAATCACATCTTTAGACAGCAGTCGATCAATGTATTGGTAAATGACAAAGATATTGATAAAACGTTGATAAAACAATGTTTCAAATTCTCCCGCTGTTTTTGATATTGTTGATAACAAGTTTTTTACTTCACATGCCGATTTGAGTTGACTCAAGGCATGTTTATGCGAAAAGCTTGTCATGGCTGATCCGCTTCGAATCAGGTAGTTGTAAACTTTTTGAGGAGTATATCCGATCTTGCCGGCATGAGAAATGCATTGAAGACTGAAAAGTTGATCTTCGCCCATCGATATTTCACGGTTAAAGCGAATTCCGTTATCTTCGATCAATGCTCGTTTAAATAGGAATCTCCACATTTCCACATGCCATATTCTTTGGGAGAAAAAGCATGTTTTCAGATAATCTTCTTTTGTTTCGAACAGAATCGGTCGGGAATGGTGGGGGAGAGGGGATTCAACTTGTTTGTCCCGGATAATGCTGTTTTCGAATTGAAGCAAATCCGTTTTGTTTTTTTCGGCGAAGTCCAATAAATCCGATATGGAATTTTCATCTATTCGATCGTCGCTGTCTATAAATAGAATGTATTCGCCGCGAGCATTGTCCAATCCTTTGTTACGGGCAGAACTTACACCGCTGTTCGGTTGATCGATAAATACGATGTTGTGATGATAACCGGTTGCTTTTTTGATAATTTCTTCGCTGCTGTCGGTTGATCCGTCATTCACAACAATGATTTCATATTCGTTTGACGGAATATTTTGTGAGGTAACACTTTGCAGACATCTTTCAAGATATTGCTCCACATTATAGACCGGTATGATGATACTCAGACGCATTTTTACGAATTACAAGAATTATTTTGTTGCATTCAGTACTTCCCGAATGACATTTTCATCCACGGATTCATCAAATTTGCGGGCAAATAATCCGTGATAACTTAAAATGTCGGGTAAGTTTTTCATCGTTAATATTTCTGGACTTACTTCACCTGGACTCCAAACTACATACCGCAAATAATCGGCGTTAAAATTCAGATCACCGGTTTTTAATATGGTTTGTAGCCATATTTCATCGGCATTGGCCGAATGTTTAAATAATTTGATGTATTCGGGATGTTCATTCAGGTATGTTAACAAATATCTGCCGGCTTCTTTATTGATATTTACCCAATTAGCTCCTCCGTATAAAGTAATATCGGGTAATTTTCTTTTTCGATTAAATGCAAACTGAATTTTCCGAACAATGCGAAATCCCGTTTTTATCAAATAATTTACAAATCCGGTTCCGATATTATATTCCCAATAATAGGCAATTCTTCCGAAGCCACCGTCTTTTCCCCAAATGTCTCGAGGTAGAGGATATGCATCCAAAAAGCTTACATCCTTATTTTTTTTCAAAAAATCGATAATTGCTTTATTTGATTTAACGGGTAAATCTTGTCCGCTGATATGTATGTAATAATCGTAATCTTTTTCGACAGCCATTTTAAAAAGTTCCAAAGGTGCAAGAACTCCATTGTAGCTACCCCAGTTTACATCGTATTTTTTGATGCAAAAAACATGGGGATATTGTGCGAAAACATTTTCGGAAATATCGCTTTTTTTATCCAAATGTATATAAACATCAAAATCGGATTGCAGTCTTTCGACCAATAGTTGCAACTGATGTTGGTTTTTGTGAGCTAATATAAGGATTGCAATACGCATTATTTATACAGATTATAGAACCAAGAACCAAGAATCAAGATTTATTTATACGATTAATTTCAGGTATCACCGACAATTTTTCGGGTTGTGCCGGTTTTGTGAAAGTGTTTTTTATGTATTTATTTAAAGGCTTTTCGAAATATTTATGCAAGAAGATGGATATAAGACACATTCCGACAAATATAAGAATAAAAACACCGGCATATATCATTAATGTGATGAATTGACTATCAATAGACAATACACTTTTTAATGATTCCATAATGCTTTTCAATGATTGTACAATCATTTGATGTATCAAATAAAAGCAGAAGCTGGCTTCTCCCAACAGCACCAATAATTTATTAGATAACAGTTTTGATATATAGCCTTTTTGAAAGGCAAAGGTAACCAGTAAAATAAAAATGGGAATCCAATAATAAACCGAATACCGGAAACTGAGCGGGACATATTTAGATAAATAAATGAAGGCAAACATAAGAATTACCGAAAATACTTCGGCATAATTGAAGTTTATTTTGCTTATCGGATTATTTCGAAGATAATTCCATAATTGACAAATGTATATGCCTAAAATGAAATCGAAAATTCGAAATATCGGGCAGATGTAAAGTATGGCAAATTTCTCATCCGGAGTATGCAAAACAAGGTTAACAATGATTACGATTCCGGCCATTATTATAATGGACAGAGTCTTTAATTTATACCTGAGTTTTGCCAAAAGCGGTATTATCAGGGGGAATAAACAATAAAAGAACATTTCGTCCGATAAGCTCCATGATACGGAGTTAAAAGAGAAATAAACATCGTAAATCGGGACAAAACTTTGCAGCAGAAAAAGATTCAGAAAAAAAGAGCCGATATTGAACGGACTTTCCGGTGAAAAAATGACATAATTTTTTATAATTACGATTAACAGCGTTAGTAAATGCATTGGGTAGATTCGTGCAATTCGTGAAATATAAAAATCTTTTTTACTGATTGTTTTTGTCAGAATTTTGTTTTCATAACTGTAGCACAAAACAAAGCCGCTTAATATGAAAAAAAATCCGACACCAATAAATCCTTCATCCAATATTCGTGATAATTCTCCGGGAAGATTTACAAAACGGTTGATATTTGTAATTGTATGATGAGAAAGAACTGCTAATGCGAAAAAGAACCGAAAAGAAGTTAATGGTTTAATCATAAATGCAATTTTATTATTAGACTTTGAATATTTTATAAGCAATCTTTTTTATGGACAAGATTACAGTGTATAAATGTTGATAAGATGTATTTTGTTTTTTTTCATACAGGTTTTGGATATTGACTAAAATTGTCAAATATAATTCTTTTTTGACAAATACGCTTTTACTTTAACTAATTAGTAGCTAGGTTAATCTAAATGAATAAGTAGTTTGTTTATTTACAGATATTTAAGGTGCTTTTTACCAATAACATCCACCTTCAATATCTTTATAAGCTTGAGGCGTTTCTTCCGGCAAAGGCCTTACCCAATGTTCATTTATATGATTGGATATTGTACCATTTTCATCCCATCTTTTTCCTGTTATACCAAATAATAATTGGGTTATTCCGCCCAAATGTATTGCTTTTTTGCCCATTCTTTTTGCATGAGCTGCTAATGGCAATCCATAAGCGCCACAACCAATAATTGCAATATCGAAATCTGTTTTCGACATTTGTTGTTTCATATAATCAAGAGCTTCAATCCAATTTTCAAAATTATCCGGTTTAATGCCGCATATCGATTGTACTGATTGTATTACCTTGAGCTTAAAATCAGGGAGTAACGACTGATTTTTGAATAGTAATTCTCGTTTTTGATATTGTTGTTCAATGCTTTTTTTGAAAGGATTAATGACTAAAATCTTTTTTCCGGCCAAAGCCTCAGTCCATGGCCTTTCGTGTAAAAATGGATCTAAATCAGCTAATCTTATTTTTATGCTGTTCTCTAGAGGTTGTTGGAAAAATATTTCTTCCTTTCGCCAAGATCCTAATATATCCATTTCTGGCATGTCTTTCAACATGGTTAGCGTAAACTTTTCAAGGATGTCAAATGAACCAGGGAATATGCCGGCAGCATGCCACATAACACGGCTTGTGTATGGTTCAAACCAGTATGGCGCAATTTGCCATTTGATGTATTTCATAAATTGCCCTTTATGGTGTTTGATACTTAAATAATTAAGCATTGCAAGTAATTCTACAGAACCACATCTTCCAATAAAAGACGGTTTATCGGCTAATAATTCGTTCTTTATTGCATCAGAAGCTTCTTGCCCTTCAAGATAAGGAAACGGATATCCTTCTCCAAATTTGGAATTTACAGAAAAAAAACGAGGATAAACATATCTTAGTTTTCGTAATAATTTTGTCCGGTTGTTTTCTATTGCTTCCATTATTATAATGAATTAACGATTCGTTGTACAGCTTTCCCGTCCCCATAAGGATTCTGAAAGTTCATTTTTATTAATTAATTGCTTGTAAGTGCGTGGCAAAAATTAGGTTGGATTCTTCTCAGGAATTGAGTAGTTACCTTCCGATTAACTTATACTTGGAGTTGAAATAATATAAGTTAATTTCTGACGCATACTTAATGACTATATTATACCAATAATTAGAATGTCCTGAAGTTTGTTGAAAAATTTATGTCGTTATAATTTATGTCTATTGATTGGATGCAAAGATATTGATAAGCGTTTATAAAACAAAGTTTTGATTTTGGAATTACCAGCTAATTGATAAGTCCAATCTTGATTTATAATTTAGAGATAGTTGATATTCTTATTCTTAGGAAAAAAAGAGTTGTTTTTTGTGATAAAAAGTGATGAAAAACATAAAATTTCCCAATATTTGATTCAATGAATCTTCTTTTTGAAGATATCTGTTACGATTCATATTCAAATTCTTGTGACATTCTATTGAAATAGATTTCTTTTGGATAATTGAAATACTTCATTTTGTAACTTTCTGTTATCCAGTTTATTTTTATCTTTAGTAACTTATTCAGACAATTGGCTGCTTTTATCCTTTTTTTATATCCTAACAGTATTTTTTGATCCTCTTCTGAAATTAATTCTTTTGAAATCAATTCTTCTGCTTCGGAAACATATTCTAATATATTTTCTAATGATAGTTGATTGGATGATCGTAATCGAAACCCTCCAATTAAAAATCTGACACTATATAAGGAAGAATGTTTAAAAAAACTCAACCATAACGCGAGATCGCCGGCATATTTCAAATCAGTAGTAAAGTTATTGCATACTTTTTTCCACAAACTTCTTCTCCAAAAAATAGATTCTTGCTGTATCCATTTGTATTCTCCTAAATAATAATCATATTTAGACCATTTCTTAAAGGGCCTGACATCCACTGTTCTTCCTTGTTCATCAAACATAGTAGGTATTCCCAAAAGCCAGTCTATAAAAGAAAACTTGGTAAAAATTTCTGCAACACTAAAAAGCGCTTTGTTATGATATATATCATCAGAATTAATCCATGCCATAATCTCACCCGTTGATTTCTCAAAGCCTTTTTTAATGGCGTCATACATACCATTATCCGGTTCGCTTATCCAGTAGGCGAGATGTTTCTCGTATCGTTTAATAATTTCTACAGAATTATCGGTACTTCCTCCATCAATAATAATATATTCCAAATTGGGATATCCCTGACCTAAAACGGATTGAATCGTTTCTTCCAAAAAAGCGGCACCATTATAATTGGGGGTTACTATTGAAATTTTTATTGGGGATGCTTGCTTTATGTTATTCATAGAAATTTATTATATCGTTGTATATATTTCAATTTTAGATTTTTAGAGAAAATATTTGAAAAAATATCGATAACATCTTGTATGCTCAAAAACACGAAGTTTGTATAACTTTTCAAAATCCGGAATCAGTTTTTCCGGAACTAATTTTGAAATGACATCGTTTCGTTCTTTTTTTTCCAATTCTTTTGTTGATTGGGATTCGCTGATTCCCGTCAGATCAAAAAAACATACCGGATAATTAAGATGCTTTGTCGTACAGTTTTCAAAAATAATTTTCCGGAAGAAAAACTCCCAATCGGAAACTATTTTATAATTTTCATTGTACATGTATTTATCGAACAAACTTCTTTTAATAAAACTAGCCTGATGTCCTAACGAAGCGATGTATAAGAAAAACATGGTTAATTCATTAGGGTAGTACCGCGTTTGTTTTTTATCTTCCGATAAATAATAATCGCCGTAGAGAATATCAACATCCTGTTCCGACGAGAATATTTTCTCAAGCATATCATTATCTAAAAAATAATCACCTGTATTCATAAATTGAATGTACTTTCCGGTAGCTTTGGCAATGCCTTTGTTCATTGCATTGTAAATTCCCGAATCGGGTTCGCTTACCCAATAATCTATTTTATCTTCATATTTTTTGATAACATCAACTGTGCCATCAGTTGAATTGCCATCAATGATAATATATTCAATATTTTTATATGTTTGAGAAATAATGCTTTTAATTGTTTTCTCAATGTCATTTACCCGATTGTAGACAACTGTAATGATAGATAAAATAGGTTGATTATTTTCTGACATACTTTTTATTTTTTACCTTCTCTGCAATTCTGTCATAATTCTTATTTCCGATAATACACTTTATCCACGTTGTAATGTGGTATGCACGCCAACCGGAGTCAAAAATCCAAGCTGAAACGATATGTTCATACCACAGTGTTTTTGGATATTTATTGTACTTCTTGAATATTTCAGAAAATTCTTTTCCTTTAACGTCTTCCATACTTTCGGATAATCCGCCTCCTTGGTAAACAGCAATTGTTACAGGTATTTTTAGGAATCGGATTCCTTCGGATTTCATTCTACATAAAAAATCGAAATCAGCTGCAATTTTATAATCGGTATCATACGGATTTTTTTTATGTAGCTGCGTATCAATTAAAAAAGACTGATGGCAACTTGGCATGGTATAATGCATTTTGATACTGTTTTTGGCAATAACAAAATTTTCGATATTTTCATTTTCCCAAATGAAATTTCCATAGACAATTTTATGATCTTTATTTTTGGGAATTGCGTTTATACAATTTTCAATAACGTGATTATCATAAAAGTAATCTCCCGAATTCATAAAATTTATCCATTTTCCCGTAGCCCTTGCTATGCCTTTGTTCATGGCGTCGTAAATGCCTTTGTCGGATTCACTGCACCAATTTCGGATTCGATCTTTATATTTTTGAATTACATCGACCGTACCGTCAGTCGAGCCGCCGTCAATCACAATATATTCTATATTATCATACGTTTGATTAATGACACTCAATATGGTTTTCTCAATGTTTTGAATGTCATTGAAGACGATTGTAACAACTGATACCTTAGGATGTGATAAATCGGATTTTTCGGCCATTTTGAAATTATCGGGTTGTTTGTTGATTTAACTGTTTTATATTTTTTATTATCGAAAAATTGTCAAAATACAAAATCAGAATTACAAATCAATAATGAGAAAAACGATTATGTTTATTTTAACTGCATATGATTTCTCTCGAAAATATTAGTCATGATAAGCAAAATTCTTGAAGTGTTCTGTTGAAATACATTTCCTTAGGATAGTTAAAATGTTTTATTTTATAGCTTTCCGTTATCCAGTTTATCTTCATTTTTATTAATTTTTCGATCAGATCAGCTATTTTTTGCCTTCTTCTATAGCCCGAAAGTATTTTTTGATCCTCTTTCGAAATTACTTCCGCAGCAATTGCTTGCTCTGATTCATCTATATATTCATCTATATTTTCTAAAGATAATTGATTGAAAGACCTTAATCTATATCCTCCGATTAAAACCGGAACTGTATATAAAAGAGAATGCCTGAAAAAGCTTAACCATAGAGCAAGGTCTCCGGCATATTTCAAATCGGTATTAAAATTATCGCATACTTTTTCCCATAAACTTCTTCTCCAAAAAGTAGATTCCTGCTGTATCCATTTATATTCTCCGGCGTAGTAATCATATTTAGACCATTTTTTGTAAGACCTTACATCAATACCTCTTCCTTTTTCGTCAAATATTGTGGGCATTCCCATTATCCAATCGATGTAAGAATATTTACCGAATATTTCATCGATGATAAAAAGTGCATTTTTATGATATATGTCGTCAGAATTAAGCCAAACCATAACTTCTCCGGTTGATTTTTCGAAGCCTTTTTTAATGGCATCATACATACCTTTATCCAGTTCACTTATCCAATATGCCAAGTGTTTTTCGTAACGTTTAATGATTTCTATCGAATTGTCGGTACTACCTCCGTCAATAATAATATATTCTAGATTAGGATAGCCTTGATTTAGAACGGATTGAATAGTTTCTTCCAAAAAAGCACCACCATTATAGTTGGGAGTAACTATCGATATTTTTATCGGTGATGTTTGTTTTATATTATCCATAGAGATTTATTATATTTTTGTATATATTTCAATTTTAAATTTTTAGAGAAAACATTAAAAAAATATCAATAACGCCTTGTATGCTGAAAACCTACGCTGCCGCGCGATTGCATCGCGTGATATTATTATAAACTACAAACCACTCCTATTTTCCTTCTAATTATCTTTTTAAAAAGATGGTTTCTTTTTGTTTACATAACCACGCGATGCAATCGCGCGGCAGCGTAGGCTATTGAAGATAAATAATAATATAAATAACTGATTATTATATTATTATATTCAAGTAACTCAATATTTAAACTCTTGATTCGCATTAATAATTTATGACTATTTGATTTATTGCACAATCTACTTCTAAATCCTCTAAAAAGTATTTAGAAATAAAATAACGAATGCTCATTTAATTTATTTACTTGTCGTACTAAGCTCAAACTATGAATTCTTTCCAAAATTCATAGTTGTGTTTTTCCCATGCATGACATCCAAAGGGCAATTGCTTATTGTTCAATTCATACAAGTATTGAGGCGAACGTTCGAAAGCAAATTTGATACCTTCTTCGGGAGTTGGGCAATTAAACTTAATCAATGAATTGGATAATAAATTCATATAAAAGTCATCTTCTTGTGTATCGTTGTGTCTCAAGAAGTATTTGATATTATTCTTATATCCTAAAGTATATAGAATTGATAATATGAATCGTTGAATCAAATACTTGTTCTTTGACAAATCATTTTTCTCAGCAATTAAATTCTTTCCATAGATGGGCTGTTTTCTTTTTAATAAGTCAATAAAAAATTGCACTTTTCGGAGAGAAAATCCACCATTTCCTACTCTCCATAATGTATCTCCAGATTCGAAGCTTTCATGTCTGGTAAACCATGGGGCGCCGATATAATCATAATTTTTGCTGCACCAATATGCCAATTCATTCTTGAAAACATATGCATCTAATTGATATATCAAGATATATTTGTATTTGGCATAATACTTGTAAAATGCGATGGACATCATTAATTTATTGTAGCCGTAAATATTCTTAAAATAGTGATTTTTAAAATGATCAATCGAATAATTTGTTATCTTTTCTTCTGCAAGAATTGTTGTATAATTATCTAAATTTATTGCAGGAGATATAATTGATATATGGTAATTGCGTAAGGTATCTATACCCTTCTTAAATGAAATTAATTCATTTTCAGATAAATTTTCTTTATAAACCGGTATAACTATGCAACATTCTTTCATTATTATTTTATATTTTGAAAAAGATAATAAGAATCTGGTTAATTTTATTTATAACATACAGAGACCTGAAATAGATATGGGAATTGGTGTAATTATTTAAAAAAATTAATAATCAATCAATGGTAAAATGATATCTGTGTAGTTATTTATGATACATTAGCCTTCTTTTTTACCATTTTTTCAAAAATTAGTACTTATTCATCAAGTTTTCATAGACTTCAATATATTTTTTCGCCTGTATTTCCGGAGAAAAATTATCAATGGCAAATTGTCTTATTTTTTCTCGACTAAAAACATCTTTTGTTTTGATAAATGCTTCAATAGCCTCTCGAATACCTTCTGCTGAAACTTCTTTC
Organism: Bacteroidales bacterium; assembly: GCA_031553395.1. Taxonomy (GTDB): domain Bacteria; phylum Bacteroidota; class Bacteroidia; order Bacteroidales; family WRGA01; genus WRGA01. The sequence continues at coordinate 427,864 of JAVBLR010000006.1, forward strand.
GCTAATATTCCGTTGAATCCCGATTTAATTACGTCTAACATGCCGCCTACTGGTGTTGAAATAACTGGCGTTCCGCATGCCAACGATTCCAACATTACATTCGGCAGATTATCTTCCCGGCTCGAAAGTATGTAGGCATCAGCCGATGCATATAATAATCCGAGTGCACGTTCATCGGAAATATTACCTAAGTTTATTGTTTCGAATTTGCTTTCTATTTTTTGATTGCTATTTCCAATAGTCGCTAAGCAAATATTTTTAGAATCATCAACAGCCGATAATGCATTTAAAAGCAAATCCATTCCTTTCCTTTTACTATTAAGGGATTCGCTTACAAATAATAAAATAATTTTATCCTGAGGTAAATCAAAAACCTGACGGGCAAGTTCTTTCGGATATATCTTAAATTTGGAAATGTCTAAACTATTGGGGATTAAATTATGTTTTCTATTTGAAAAGGCTTCACTATTGGAAGATTCTTTTTTCATCCAATTGCAAAGCGTAATCACCTCAAGATTATGACATTGTTTTATATTATTTACTTTAATATCGGTTAATTTCTTTTCTAATTCTCCGAATGCAACATTATTATCAAGAACCTCATCATGATAATGAAACCCGCCTTGGAATGGATTCATGTCATGCAATGTCCAAACAATTTTTTTGTTCGTTTTTGAGAAAAAGCGATAATCCAAAAAATTTGCTACCCAATGTAAATTAATAATATCAGCTTCTTGTACCAATGGATGAGTTGATAAATCATAATTGGTGTAAGGAAAAGAAAAAAAAACGTAAGTTCCTTTTAATCCGTTGATTAGTTTAATATTTTTATCAATTTCGGTTTTATATAGTCCCAATTTTCTTAAAATATATTGTGACGGAGTTAATTTAAAAGATGGAACAGTATGAATATTTTCACCTTTGGGTGGATTTTCTAAACAAAGATATTTGCTTTCAATTCCGACATTCAGCAATGCATTATGAAGCCTAAATGCTGCAATTCCACCACCACCGGAACCGTATGTCGATATATGTAATACTTTCATTGATTGGGGGCGATTTGTGATTCTTTTCTTGCTTTATAAATTTCGATTATGCAAATTAAGCATTTTTTTAAAGAAAAGGAGTACATTTTTCCGAATATATTTTTTAAGATGGTGGATAATGGGTATTTATTTTGAACGAGAAATCGAGTAATATTTTTCTTTGTTTCCCATTCTGCATTTACTTTATCTTGTTGGGAAATACCACTAGTACTTAATGGTAATTTGGATTGCCACTTCTTATGAAGTTTTAATGTTTCTTCATACCAAATTTTATCATATCCACCTGCCGAAAAGTGCTCTAAAAATATATCGTAACAAACGATTACTTTATATCCTTTTTCAAAGACAGCTAAGGAGTAGTCTAAATCATAACAATGAAATTTTTTTAATGTTGTATCATCAAACTGAATTTTTTGCCATATTTTTCGAGACGTGCACATAAATACTCCGTCAATACATACGCAAAATTCATAACCACTCGCATCTTTATTTATTTCTTGAGAAAAAGTTGGATTGTTTTTATTTCCCTGTATTAATTTAATTTTAGCAAGAGTATTAGAAGCCCACCAGCCACTGATTGTTTTTGTTTTATATTGAGAACCAGCAACGCCAATTAATCCCATAGTTTGATCTTGAAAATGATCTAAAAGAATTTTACCCCAATTGTATGTTTTGAATGTAATATCCTCATGTAAAAAACATAATATATCATATTGAGATTTTAAGGCACCTATATTGTATGCTTGACAGATACTATAATTATTATTACTGTTATCGATACGAATAAGTTCATATTCGGTTCCGATAGTTGACTGAATATTTTCTTTTAATCGGTCGAAATATTCAATATTAACAGAGCAAACAATAATACTTATCATAAGATATTGATTTTTATAGAGTATAATTTATGATTTATAAAGTTCACTAAAAAAATAATGTAATCATTAGATATCAATAGTTATTCTTGTGTAATAGGTAATATACAGTAAATTACTTGATTTTTGAGCAAATGTATTCTTTTTTTTTGAAAAATCCTTAAATGTTTTTCAATTTTAAATTGGATTTTTAACTTATTGAAAATAATATTAATAAAATATTTTTAATTGTTTGTTTTTTTAATTAATTTTTTAATACATTTGTTATATAACATAAACTATATTTATATGAATAAAAATTCTACCTCTTTTGATGAGGAAGTACCTAAAGGGAAACTTATCAACAAAATTGTACGACAAGTATTGTTTGTTATTTTATTAATACTTGGAACTGTAAAAGTTGATGCAGTTGCAGTTACTCGTTATGTAACTGTAACGGGAAGTGGATTAAAGGATGGTTCTTCGTGGGTAAATGCATCGAATGATCCACAGGCAATGATTAATGCTTCTTTGCCGGGAGATGCTGTTTGGGTGGCATCCGGGACTTATACGCCAATTCACAATGCCAATGGTTGGAAAGATAGTGATCCTACTACTGTGAATAATAACCCTAAAGATCAGAATAATGCTTTTGTGCTTAAAACCGGAGTAAAAGTTTATGGGGGGTTTGCAGGTGGTGAAACTAGTTTTAATACACGGGATTGGATAGCAAACAGGACTATTCTTAGTGGAGATTTTAATGGAGACGATATAGGAAATTATCCGTCAAACGATGCGAGTAAAGGTGGATATTCCGGCGAAAATGCTTTCCATGTGGTTATTACAGTTAATACTGGAATTGGAACTGTTCTTGATGGTTTTACCATTTGGGGAGGAAATTATATTGAAAATACTTCAGATAAGATTATTAAAGTAAATGATATAAATGTTGATCCTCGAAATGGTGGTGGTATTTATGCTGAAAATTCGTCTGTTCATCTCCAAAATCTAGAGATACGAAGAAATGGCGTTAATAATGTTGGAGGAGGCCTCTATTGTAAAAATTCGTCCAATCTTAGGGGATATAATTTGTATTTTTTCAAAAATTTTGCAGCCACGGGAGGTGGAATGCGCATAGAAGATTGTGGCCCAAAATTCAAAAATATAATCATTTCAGAAAATGAGGGTGGTGTCGGAGCAGGAATTTCAAATGGAAGATCTAATCCTTCTTTTATTAACGCTATTATTCATAATAACTTTGCAGGTACTGCCTTCCAAAGCGTATGTGCAGGAATACAAAGTGAGTGGGGATCTTATCCAGTATTGACAAATTGTACGATTATAGGCAATTTTGGTGGATCATATAGCGGTGGAGTTGTTACTTATGCTTATTCTCATACAATTCTTAATAATACCATCATTTGGAATAATCAAAATTATGACGGATCTATTAACAATATAAGCACATTAGAAACATGCTCTACAACATACAATAATTGCTTAGTGCAAGGTATGGATTTAACCTCATCCGGAGGTTTAGACGCAACTGCACCAGGATTCAATCCGATGTTAACTTCCTATCGTACTATTTATCCATGGATGAATAGAGATAATATGGGTTCTTTTACTTTACAACCTGGCAGCCCATGTTTTGGTGCTGGGAATATTACTTTATATGAAGATGCCTGTGGTGGTGTTTCAAATTGGGACGAAGAATTTGCAGTTACTCCTCCTCCTTTTACTCCTTTTACAGATAGCGACAGGGAATTTTTCGGATCATGGTACCCAAAGGGTATTTATTCCAATAAAAGCGCATCTCGTCTTCGTAACGGAAAAATAAGTATTGGTGCATTTGAAGCAGCATTTATGCCTGTCGTTCATTTAAATGATTGGACGTATGGTAAATCAGCAAATAATCCTTACTTAACAGATAATCTAGATACTGGAAATTCGATTACAACTTACTATTATTCTACATCACAAAATGATACCCCCTTTACAAATCTTGTAAAACCAACAACTACCGGAACTTACTATGTGCAAGCAAGGATTATGCCAATTAAAATATGGAAAGAAAAACTTGATACCATAATAACTTTACCATCTCAATTTACGATACATCAAGGAGAGGTGCGCATGATCCGTTACGTTACACAATCGGGCAGTGGCACCAAAGATGGCTCTTCGTGGTCAAATGCATCGGATGATCCTCAGGCGATGATAAATGCCTCTGTGTCCGGTGATAGTGTTTGGGTAGCGCAGGGAACTTACTTGCCACGGCATAGTGCCAATGGTTGGGCGGATGGTACACCGACTGATGTTAATACTAATCCAAAAGACCGTAATAATGCCTTTGTATTAAAATCCGGGGTCAAAGTTTATGGAGGTTTTAAGGGAACTGAAAGCAAGTTGAGCGAGCGTGACTGGATAGAAAATCGCACTGTTTTGAGTGGTGATTTTGATGGTAATGATGTAGCCAATGATTATGCCAACCATATTTCTTTTTCAGAAAATGCGTATCGTATTGTATTGTCAGTCAATTCTCTTCCGGGTACAATTTTGG
>JAVBLR010000027.1:0-10734 GCA_031553395.1 Bacteroidales bacterium
TAGTAGATGGCGCGTAGCTCATCCGCATGGTCCTTTATATGCTGCATCATGACAGTATCTATGAATACGCCGACAGTCATGTTCCTGACACCAAGTTTGTTGACGATCTTAGAGATAAACTCATGTACATCCTGGCTGATATAGACGCTTTGGCGTTGTTTCAAGACTCTGGGTTGGATAAAGTCATCCAGATATTCTCTATGCTTTTTCTTTTTAGTTTCTTCTTCACTCAAGTCTAAAACGATATCGGAGGATGTCGCATTTGCAGACTCCTTTTTCTTACATTTACTAAAAAATCTCCTTTTCATACCTATTTTATTATTTAATGATTTTATCAGTTGGCTTACAGTAAAGGGCATTGATTTCATCTTTATGCTCCTGAAGATGCAGTTGCAAAATAGTGTCGATATATACACCGACAGTCAATCCCCTTTCCCCGATTCGTTTGACAATATCGGCAATGGTTTCATGCACGCTGCGACTGATATATACGCATTGCCTTATTTTCAGTTCTCTGGGTTGAAGGAATTTTCCTTCATAGATTTCACCCTGTTTCCGTTTGGAGCCGGGCTTTGAGGCTTTTTGGACTGTGATATCTTCCACCTCTTCTGATGTCGTCTCTTCTTCATGGGTCTTTGGCTTTTCGTTTTCTTCTTCCTCCGCTTCCGGTGGAAGCATTTTCCTTTTCTCGGAAGAAGTAGCCAGGATATCCGATTTGCCATCAAGAATACTGAGAAGCTCTTGTTCGTCTATATCGTATTTTTTGATACCGTCACTTCGTTTTGCCATATATTATCCTTTAATATTTATCAGTTCTTCAATTTCATCCGCCAGTAAATCCAACTTGCTACCCTTTATAAGGCGTTTGTCGGCAGGGAAAAGGGTACTTCTAAAGACAGGGGCAATCATTTCGGACATTTCATGCCGGTAGCGTTTGGTATCAGGCAATGAACTTTTCAGGATGGTTAATCCCAATTCTCCAATACCTTCTTCATAAACCTTGTACAAATCGGATTTTTCCCGGGCATCAACCATATTCCAGAGTAAAAACACTCCACTCAATTTGCCATGACCCGTTGATATTATCCGGTCATTGATAAGGGATGCAAATTCAAGGGTTGATGACAGAACCATCCTGTCGGCAGAGACAGGTGCAAAAATATAGTCCAACGATGCTATCGTTTGGAGGATACCTTCACTGTTTAACGTACCGGGCAAGTCAATGAAAATAACATCCGGCGTTGTATCGGGATATTCATCAATCAGAACCTTTGCCGTGTCAATGGCCTGAGGCGCGGGACTTTTATAAACCGGGTAGTTCTTCTTTCCCAACATCTTGTATTGGATATACGACCGTTCCTTGTAATAGGGAACTTTGTTCACGATTTCCTTATCCCTTTTCCGCATCTTGTAAATGCTGTATTGCGGATAATCGCAATCAATCACACCGACATGGTAGCCCTTCACATAATGGAACAGGCTTGCCATTAATACCGTCAACGCACTTTTTCCTACTCCTCCCTTTTGGGTAGAGAATGCAACTAATAATGTCTCCTTACTCATGTTCTTAAAAAATTAAATTGTTATATACTTAAAATTATCTCTCCATATTGAAGTCTATCCTTCTTTTCTCTGATTCCCATTTCATTGAATAATCATTGCCGTGATAAATTAATTTTCAATTGTCATATATCCGGATTTCTTTGCTTCCTCAAATCCATATACAATTAATCTGATATGTATTTGCCACTATGCTTTTACAAGTATTCCCATACGCAGGTATCCATTTCTGTAAGCACTTATCAAATCAGCATTTTAAGTAATGGATTCGCTGCCGACTTATCACATTACATTTTTGATTTTGTAGTGAATTACTGACGTAACTACTTCAAGTCCGTCACAACGTCTGGTACTTACTTTTATACGACAATCATTCATGGGTCTCACTAAAACAATGACCTCTTGTTTTCATAAGGAAACAGTATGTAGCTTCCCTATTTCTCCGACAAAGTAAATACATGATTTTTGTATAATACTAATAATCAGACTCCTGTAGTAGTGGTTGGCATCCGAGTGGTAGAGTGTTGGTCTTTTGAGGTAAGGTTTTTTCTGCCGAGAAAAAGATTTTCCAGTCTATTCCGGCAGAAAATCTTGGTAGGCAAAGTCAGAATTTCGTTGCCGATTTTGGTCTTATTAAATGATAATCATCTGCCTGCGATTTGGCTGATTTTCGTGAACGCTATTTCTGGTTTGATACATTGTTTCTCGTCTAGGTTCTCTTCTTCCTACTATATCTTTTTCAGGTATCGCTTTTTCTTATTTACTCTTTTACTAAGGCAAAAAGCCGGTAACTTTTTTCGAGTGGTAGTATTTGGCACTCGCTGGCTTAGGTAGCTTATTATCAATGAATTTAACTTTGCAGCGTGAATATTTTCCCTCTCCGAAGCTTACTTTCCCAAAGTGGAGTTAACCACAAATCCGCACACGGATGTGGGTGGATTTTGATGTTCATTAGAACATGGCAAGGTATGTTTTTGTCCGCCAAAATAAATTTTGTCTGTCAAAAACACCTTGCCCCTGAAGGGGAGGAATTATTCCGAAGTCATAATTCAGCAACTATTTTCAAAAACGATTTTCCAATGGATGAAACAAGAAAGAGGAAGGCCGGCAGACTTCCTAAAAAAGACCCTGCCGTTTTCAGATATAGCGTCCGAATGAATACGGTTACGCATGACAAGTTCCTTAGCCTTTTTGAACAATCAAGGGCTAAGGATAAAACTAAATTCATATTGTCCTGCATTTTTTCCCAACCTGTAAAAGTGGTGCAGATTGATAAGGGAATGCAGGATTATTACATGCGGTTGACTACTTTTTACGGACAGTTCAGGGCAATAGGAACCAATTATAACCAATGTGTAAAGGCATTGAAGTCTAATTTTTCGGAGAAGAAAGCACTCGCTTTGCTCTATAAATTGGAGAAAGCAACCATCGAACTGGTCGAATTACAGCGAAAGATTTCCGCCCAGATAGAAGATTTTGAACGTCAATATTCCGACTTATGGTTGCAAAAATAAATAAGGGGAACAATCTTTTCGGCACATTAATCTATAATAACCGGAAAGTCGAAAACGATGTCGCAAGGATCATCCACTCCAATAAAGTGATGCAGGACAAGCATGGGGAATACAATATGTTCCTCTTGAGCCAGTCATTTGCGCCCTTTCTTGCAGCCAACCGGAAAACGGAAGAACCTGTCTTGCATATATCCATTAACCCGCATCCCGATGATGTATTGACGGACGAACAATTGATAGATATCGCCGATGAATATATGCAGAAAATGGGATTCGGTGAGCAACCTTATACCGTATTTAAACATGAAGATTTGGAACGGAAACATATCCACATCGTTACTGTCAACGTGGATGAGACAGGGCGTAAGATTAACGATTTTAATAACTACCGCCGCTCTAAAAAGATAACCCAGGAACTGGAAGCCAAATACAATCTGCATCCTGCCGACAAACAGGATCATTCGGAAAATGTACTTCGGTTGAAGAAAGTTGATTACGAAGCCGGGAATGTGAAAAAGCAAATAGCAAACAATGTGAAAGCCCTGATGCAGTCTTACCATTTCACTTCCCTGCCGGAATATCGTGCGTTATTGTCCCTATATAATATAGGTGTAGAAGAAGTAAGTGGGGAAGTCCGTAATAAACCATACCGTGGGTTGGTATATTCCGCCCTCGATATCGAAGGAAATAAAGTCGGCAATCCTATCAAGTCGTCTTCCATTGCCAAAAGTGTCGGGCATGCTGCATTGGCAAAAAAGGTAACATCATCCGAAAAGTTAATCAAGGAAAAGCAATTGACCGGACATGCAAAAGTGGTTTTGGATGCAGCTATCAAAAATTACCGCAACAGAACGTCTTTTGAAGCGGAACTTCTGCGAGGTGGAATAAGTGTCCTCTTCAGGCAAAACGAAGAAGGACGGATTTATGGAGCAACATTCATCGACCATGAGAATCGAGCTGTATTCAATGGCTCGAAAATCGGTAAGGCTTATTCTGCCAATGTATTCCACAATCTCTTCCAAAACAGCCGGGAGGATGGACCGATGCAGGATAATCGGGAAACGAAGAACGGAGAAGAACGCCTAGCTATTCCTCCTTCATTGGAATTGGATATTACCGAACCTCCAAAAGGGCAGGAAGATGTAGAAATTTCAACTGATGATTTCTCAGGGAATATAAACGAACGTCAACCTGATGACACCACTTCTGGTATCATGCCTTCATTCTTGGAGCAACATGGAACAGACTACGAGGCGGAAGCATTCGCACGGAAAAAAGAAACGGAAGCCAAACGCCGCAAGCGTAGGGGAAGACGTATGTAACACGCTGATATATAATTTATTCATTTTAAAAATAAGATTTTATGCAAAACGAAGATGATTTAAGAGGGCTCGCCAAAGTAATGGAATTCATGCGGGCGATTAGTATTTTATTTGTTCTTATCCACATTTACTGGTTCTGTTACGAGTATATCCGGGAACTGAACTTTAACCTGTCGGTGGTGGATAAGATACTGCTCGGTTTTAACCGAACGGCAGGTCTTTTTTCCAATATATTGTGGACGAAACTATTTGCCGTTGTCTTCATGGGACTTTCCTGTCTGGGAACAAAAGGGGTAAAAGAAGAAAAAATAACATGGGCGAAAATATCCGTATTTGGTATTGTCGGTTTTATCCTGTTTTTTCTTAATTGGTGGATATTGGATTTATTTCTACCTCTCGCAGCAAATACTGCCATTTATATCTTCACACTATCGTTGGGATATGTCTGTATGTTGATGGCGGGGTTATGGATGAGTCGTTTGCTTAAAAACCGGATGATGGATGACATATTTAACCATGAGAACGAGTCTTTCATGCAGGAAACCCGCCTGATGGAAAACGAATACTCCGTCAATCTCCCGACACGTTTTTTCTACAAAAAGAAATGGAACAACGGTTGGATAAACATCGTCAATCCTTTTCGGGCAACGATTGTACTCGGCACGCCGGGTTCTGGTAAGTCGTATGCAGTGGTAAATAACTTCATTCGGCAACAAATCTGTAAAGGGTATTCTCTCTACTGTTATGACTACAAATATCCCGACCTCTCGACCATTGCTTATAATACACTGATAAATAACAAGAAAGCATATAAGGTAGAGCCGAAATTCTTTGTTATCAACTTTGATAACCCTGCCGGAAGTCATCGATGCAATCCGATTAATCCTGATTTTATGACCGATATCAGTGATGCGTATGAGAGTGCCTATACCATAATGCTCAACCTCAACAAAACATGGATTACCAAGCAGGGGGATTTTTTCGTGGAATCCCCGATTATTCTATTGGCGGCAATCATCTGGTACCTGAAAATTTATGAAGGAGGTAAGTTCTGTACCTTCCCCCATGCCATAGAGTTCCTGAACAAGAAATACACTGATATTTTTCCTATCCTGACTTCTTATCCACAGCTTGAAAATTACCTGTCTCCCTTTATGGATGCATGGCTCGGAAATGCGCAAGACCAACTTCAGGGGCAGATTGCGAGTGCTAAAATACCGTTATCCAGAATGATAAGTCCACAACTGTATTGGGTAATGACAGGCAACGACTTTACACTGGATATAAACAACCCAGAAGAACCGAAAGTCCTTTGTGTGGGCAATAATCCAGACAGGCAAAATATCTATTCGGCGGCATTAGGGTTATACAATTCCCGTATTGTGAAGCTGATTAACAAAAAGGGGATGCTAAAATCGTCGGTTATTATTGACGAGTTGCCAACGATATATTTCAAAGGACTCGACAACCTGATTGCTACGGCAAGAAGCAACAAAGTTGCCGTTTGTCTTGGTTTTCAGGATTTCAGCCAATTAACAAGGGACTACGGAGATAAGGAGGCGAAGGTAGTGACCAATACTGTCGGAAATATTTTCTCCGGACAAGTTGTTGGTGATACGGCAAAGAATCTCTCTGACCGTTTCGGAAAAGTGTTACAGAAACGCCAGTCCATGACCATCAATAAGCAGGATAAAAGCACCACAATCAACACTCAAATGGATTCGCTTATTCCTGCATCAAAAATCAGCGGACTGACACAGGGGATGTTTGTCGGCTCGGTTTCGGATAATTTCGATGAACGGATAGAACAGAAGATTTTCCACTGCGAAATCGTTGTCGATAATGCGAAAGTCGCAGCAGAAACGAAAGCTTACCAGAAAATTCCGGAATTTACCAGCTTTATAACTGAAGATGGGGAAAATGTGATGCAGCAGGAAATTGAGCGGAACTACTACCGCATAAAGGAAGAAGCACAACAGATTGTGGATTCGGAACTAAAGAGGCTGAAGGATGACCCGAAGTTTAAGGATTTGGTGAAATCGTAACGAAATGCTCCACTTTATTGATTTACGAATAAAGTGGAGCATCTTATTTGTATATTTTCATTTGTTAAATCTAATATCCAAAACAGTATCCTTACATCTAAACCAATTTTTGCTTATATTGTTATTATCACTTTTCGGCAATGGATTCGCCGTATTGACTTTAAAAATTGCAGGTAGATTTACAGCATGTCCAAAGACTAATGCTTGTTGAGTTGGTATCGAAGGCAATCTTTTTAATATAGCATCAGATATGTGAGGGGTTATTTGTTTTATATGAGATAAATCTTCCGGGTTCTGTATTCTATGAACAATAAAATTACTGCACTGAGACAAAACGGTTTTTGATAACTCACTTGGTCGTTGAGATGAAATCATTAAAAACATTCCATATTTTCTTCCTTCTTTTGCTATTCTTTCAAATATATGATTTGCTTTTAAGAATAATCGCTCTTGATTTATTGAGATATAACGATGTGCTTCCTCTAAAATTAAATTTACAGGGAAAGAGTTTCTTGGCTCAATATACTTTATGGCTTCATAAATTATTCTAGAAATAACACAAGATACAACTTCTACAATTTCGTCTTCAGCAGAATTCAAATCAATAATCGTTATTTGGGATTTTTTAAAATAGCCATCAATGTCTTTCTTTTTAAAAATTCCGAGCAATTTATTCCGATAATTTCTATACCCTACATCCACATTGGATTTCATGAAATTAAAATCGTCTCTTTCTTGTAAGCTCTTGAAACGAGTAATCATCGAAGAGCAATAATCTCGTATTTGCCTATTACCATATGATTCTTCATATAAAATAGCTATATCTAAAGCGTCTTCGAGTAGATTAAAATCAAATTTCTGATTGGGCTTATAAGAGGGTAATGAAAAACCATCTGAAAGAAAAACAGAACATCCATCCTCATCCTTTTGTTCCAAATATTGATGCAAGTAAGTGATCCCCTTCATCTCTCCAAAATGAATAAACAAACAATTTTCAATAGTGCATTTAACATTTGAAATTCCATTATGAAATTGAGATTTCAAAGCCCCATTTTCATCTGCATATTTGAAATCAACAGATAAATTTATTTCATTTGTATAAAATTTTTGCAAAATGGATTTTATTCTGTCTTTTTTAGAAGGACTGCTGGTCTCATCTCTTAATATCTGAGTTATGCACGTTGATAGGATATGATTTTTAATCTCATTTATTTCATCTGTTTTGCTGAATAAAACAGCTAAAGCTAAAGCATTTCTTAATATCGGTAATTGTGTTTTTTCACTTGCCTGAAGTAATAATGCCCATTCATCAATATTTAGAAACCAATGAGGCAGATAAAATTGTTCTATAAGATTATTCTTTTCATCGATTTCATTATCAATCGTGAAGCATTTCACATCCATATCAGGATTTATTTCGTTTACTTTTGAAAAAGCTTGTTGATATTCTCCATTAACATCAAGGATAATAAATGTCGCGCCAATAGAACTGTATGATTTTTTTTTGGTTAATCCCTGTATCATCGATGCAATTGTACATGACTTACCACTGCCTGTATTCCCCAAAACAGATGAATGACTGGCAAAAAAACTATTAATGTCGATTTTTATATCGTAGTTTTCAAAAATTGAAGATTTTCCAATAGATAAACTTTGTAGACGAGTATTGTCATCGTGATTTTTTTCTTCTGTATTGTCGTAATCATTGTTTACGACAATTTCTATATCAGTTGTGTTGAAAATACAATCTAATTCTTTCTGTTTAATATATAGAACATCGGAATAGAGAGGGGGATAAACTGACACTCCAAATCTAAAGGTATTTTCTTTTATTGTTCCAAGAGGAGAAATTTCTATATACTTTACAGATTTGCTTTTGTTAAGAGATTGCTCTATTGGGTTATTGTTTGCTAGAATAGTATCACGTTCTCGAATGCTAATTATTTCAGCAACTATATGATAATTCTGATATGGTAATATTACATAGCTATTTACTTGAGCAAAATAATGAATATTATCAAATCCATTTATATTAAAATTTTCAATTCCGCTTAAGAGTTCCACCGTAAAGCGATCAGATGCAATTGCCACAACCTTCCCAATTACCCTGTGTTTATCATCCTTGCTCATTGTTTGCTCAATGTTTTAATTATATTCTCTATTTTTTCATCAATCTCATTATTGCTTAGATCAGGGAAAAGCTTATGTACAACCTGATTGAAATAGTGTAATTTAGACTTGTCAACCATCTCTCCACCAATAATCCAAATTCTAGGGTCGTCAAGTCTTATCAATTTATTTATGTTATCATTTTTCTCAACAAAAGAGATGAGCCTGAATGAGGGTATAGTAAACGCTTGATAAATGAGATTATTTATATGCTCATCGCTAAAACTATATCCCATAGTTATCAAGATGTTGTTGTTTTGCATTAATTTTTTTTGAAATTCCCTGAACAAATCAGAATATGGAGACCCTAAACTTGCATTTTGTTTTGTTGGTGATGGGTAGATCATTATCGTTTCTTTATCTTTTAATGAAGCAAATGAAACATCTTGAATCTCGCGTATTTTGAAGAGTTTATTCATCGTAGAATCTTCATCTTCAACCCAATTAACAGACCCATGAATTTTGTATAGATAAATGAAATTATCTATTACATTCCATTTGCTTTGAGATAAATCCATACGCTCTGCAAATGCATAATTAAATATTGTTGGATTAAAATATTTGTTTATGCCTCCAGAGAATCCATTTGTGTATAAAATACCGATATTATCTAACGCCTTTTCTGAATATAAATCATAATTTGTGGTGAAAATATTGGGCTTAGGTAGATTGGGGTTTCTATACAAGAGTTTTCTGTAGAAAGATTCATATAGGAAAAGTAATTTTTCATCTTTTCCTATATGAATCTCATTTAAACATTTTTGCAGAATAAAATGCCTTGTTTTCTTTATAAGTTCAGGCAATCGTTTTCTATTTATATCTATGTGTTGATAATTGCGATTTGTGGAAAGCATTGTTCCTACAGGAAAATCTGTTTTAGACAAATAAAAATTAAGGCTATGAAGAATTTCCAAAAAACGTTCTATGTTATTTTTTAAATCATCATTATCAATGTTAATACAAAGATCATTCTTTATATATTTAACTTCTTCAGGAGTCAAGCTAAAGTTCCCTTTTGTTGTGTCGAAAAACTCGTTAGCCATAGGCTTCATTGTGGGGATGCCAATGTCTTCGTTGTCTTCATAAAATGACGAACATCCTGAGCCTAGAAGAAAAGAAAGAGATTTTGTGTCAAAAGCCTTAGATAAATCATCTTTTATAATTTCTAATTCTTCATTCTCATCTGTCCCTTTTAAGATATTTTCTGCCCCTTTATAGAAATACATATTACTCATAATAGCATTGTTTAATTTAATGTATTCAAAACTAACGGTTATTTACACTCCCAATAAAATTATAATCACAGTGCTTGAAATCATACACCTCGACACCCACTAACTCCACTCCGATAAGCGTTTTCCGGTACAGTTTCTCCATATTCAGGATGTCCGACTTTTTCAACTCCGCCATTTTATCCAGTGGTTTGAAGTAAAAACGTCCGTAAGCCACGTTGCTGATGTACGAGCCTCTTCCTTGCCTACGTTTATTGACTTCCTTTCCGTATTCCTGTGTAACCGGGATGAACCGGAACTGCTCATAAGAAGGGAAAGCAAAATTATAGTCCCCGTATTTCATGAATCCCACTGTCTTATTTTCGATGAAGTTAATAGGATACCCATTCTTGGAAAAATCGTACTTGTCGATTATCACCTGATTGTTGATATAGTAGGTCGATGTAAAGTCGAAATTATTCATCATATCCTCCAACTGCTTGGAGTATTCGGATTTAACCGAGTTGTACTCAAATTCGTCAGCCTTGCACTTTTGATAGAGGTCTTTATCTTTCAGGCTGATGAAAAACAGGACTTCCTTATCTGTAACCGGCAGTTTGTTTACCCTAAGCGTAAGAGCCAGCAGCAAATCGTCGCTCAGAAACTTCGCATCTGGATATAGCCTTTGCGCAGGTTTCGCAATCACTTCCCCTTTTTCTATGGCATTGTTTATGTCGATAAAAAGTTCTTTCCCGCTGGATAATTCGCGCATAGTAAGGGTTGCTTCCTTTACAGATGACGTGTAAGCCCGATCCGTACTCTTTATTCCTGTGATTTCCAGTTTAGATAAAGCAATGTCCTCCTTATAGTCACGGAGGTAATTCCCTTCCATTACCTTTATCGTATTATACTG
>JAVBLR010000051.1:0-33660 GCA_031553395.1 Bacteroidales bacterium
TATCTTATTGACATCCGCCGCCGCAACCGTCGCAACCGCCCGACGAGCAGTTACCGTGCACGTGGCCGTGCGTCAATTCTTCGGCAGTAGCTTCGCGAACGCCCACAACGGTGCCCGTGAAGAACAAATCGTCGCCCGCCAGCGGATGATTGAAGTCCATGACAACCGAATCGGTTTTTACTTCAGCCACAATGCCGTTCAAGCGATTGCCTTGCGAATCGGTCATCGGAATGGCATTGCCTTCAACCAGCAGATCGTTGTCTATTTCGCCGTCGACCATGAATGCGGAGATCGGAATTTCCACAACCGCTTCATCAACGGCAGGACCGTATGCATTTTCGCTTGTCAGCAGAAACGCAAAGTTGTCGCCCGCTTTCATGTCGACGATATTGCGTTCGAACTCGGGCAACAGGCTTTCCGTTCCGTAAATAAACGTCAACGGACGGTCGGCATTAACGGTTTCTATAATTTCGCCGTCTTTGTTTTCTAGCCGAAGTTCGTATGACAACGATACTACCTTATTTTTTGATATATTCATCTAATCTAAATTATTTTTTATGAAACGACAAAGGAACCCGAATATCTCGAATTTTCAAAATTTTTATGCATATCTTACGATCTTCACGTCTTACACGTCTTACGATCTTCTACGACAACGTGTCTTTGACTTTTTTGAAGAATTTTTCGGGGAAAATGAAAGGCGCAACTTTGCCGACGGGTTCGTATAAATACGATTTTTCCAATTTATCTTTCGGCATGAAGTTTTTCTTTTCGTTAATTCGGTTCAGCAGCACAATGATAACGCTTAAAATAAGCGCATTGGCAAATATTCCGAAAGCTGCTCCCGCCAATCGGTTCACCATGCCCAATGTGGCGGCGCTCGCCATCTTGGATACCAAGTAGCCGGAGGTGTATACCAAGATCAAAATAAACAGAAAAATAATGACAAACGACACGATGGAACATGCCAAATCGCTCATGTTGAAATGTTTTTGCAGAAATGGCTCGAACATTCCCGTTAAGGCAAAACCGCCCCAAATGGCAAGCACCAATGCAATGATGGCAAAACTTTGGATGATGAATCCTTTCTTGAACCCTTTGTAAGCGCCCCAACCGAGACACAGCAGAATGATGAGATCAATGATATAGTTCATTTCCGACGAGAACGAATAAGACAGAAATAGAAACAGAACGTATTACGACAACAGTTTTTCATAAAACGCACCGTAATCCTCAATATAAGTTTCGGCTTGGTGTTGAATAACAGGTTTTTTCGAAGCCGCGAGATATTCCATTACCTCGGGATTGAGGTGATCGCCTACGGTAACGAATCCGTCCGAAAAATTGATGGCTAACTTGTTCAACCCCACATAATCGGCGCTTTCCAAAACGGCTACATCTTTTTTACTGACACCGTCGGTCAACGCCTTTGTTTTGAAATCGGGATTGAACGAGCCGTTAAAGCCATCGTTATAAATGGAATACACAACTTTCGCCTTGGAAAATAAAGGATCTTCGCGGAACGCTTTCTTTACGTACAGCGGCACCAACCCCGTAAACCAACCGTGGCAATGGACCACATTGGGCATCCAACGCAGTTTGCGTACGGTTTCGAGCACTCCGCGCCCGAAGAAAACGGCACGTTCGTCGTTGTCGGCAAAATATTCGTCCTTATCGTTGGATAACGTATACTTCCTGCTGAAATAATCATCATTGTCAATGAAATACACCTGCATCCTTGCCGACTGTATCGATGCTACCTTGATAATGAGCGGATGATCGGTGTCGCTGATGATCAGATTCATACCCGATAGCCGAATCACTTCGTGCAACTGGTTTCTACGCTCATTGATACACCCGTACCTCGGCATAAACGTCCGAATCTCCTTTCCTTGCTCTTGAATCCCTTGCGGCAAATTTCGACAAACAGTCGACATTTCTGTTTCGGGAAGGTATGGTGTAATCTCTTGAGCTATAAATAATACCTTCATGCTTTTTCGTAAAAAAACGGATAACTGAATTATGATGCAAAGATAATAAAATAAAATTGAATATAAACAATACCGGGTGTATGACAAATTGCAATTCCATCGTATTTTTTACCCCCGACCTCTATAGGGAAGCTACGGTATACCGCGCTTTGTGCAAGTCCCCTTTAGGGAATTTAGGGGTAAATTAGACAATAAATTGAAAAGTTGGCATTCGTTTTCAACTTTCATTTCAAAACAATCCTTTTTCAAATGGAGTCCAAAAACAAGCTTTAACTCCCGCCTGTTTCAGGCATTGATTTGTCCATGAATTGCACGTAAAGAAAAGATTATAACGGTTTTTCGCTTCGTAAAAAATATCATTATTACCATAAAGCGGAACATTCGGAATATAAATCATATTACCCAAACTATCCCGTTTAAACTGATTATCAACATAATCAACAATTTTTAGATATTCATTTTTCCCGACACGAATCCTGCGACATTTTTCGCCTTCCTTCATTGTTTTATAGAAAGTCGTGTGCATAGCCGTAGTACTCAACCAAAAAGAAGCTTTGAAAGCTACACTGAATTTCAACTCAGCCCATGTAGGCGTATCCAGATAAAAGCCCTTATCGCCCCAACCAAATGACAAATATTGCAAGGTCGAATCCTGCGCAATTGTTTTTCTATAATCAATTTCGGTTCTCCAATCTTTGTATTCATTTTTTACCGGCAACACAATATCCGTATGCACTCCATTTGAAAATAAATAGATATCGATTCCATCTTCCGGCTCCTTGAAATTCTTATTTACCTGTATATGAGACAAAATAAAAAATGCTACAAAATACAACGCGACAAAAACAATAAATCCGGCAATGATATACAAGATAATTCTTATAAACTTTTTTAGAAATTTCATCTTTTTGGTTATTCGTCATTTCGTTGTTAGTTATTTGTTGTTGGTTGTTTTTACGAATAACAAATAACCAACAACAAATAACAAAGTCATCACTTACCTTTTGTTCCCAAATACATTGTACATATTCCGAATGTTAGTTTTTTATACATAACATCAACAAAACCGTTTTTAGTTAATATTCCAGCCATTTCTTTATTTTGAGGAAAAGCGGCAATTGATTTTGGAAGATAACTATATGCGGCTTTACTTCCGGAAATTAATCTACCGATAGTAGGAATAATTATCTTGGAATAAATATAATACGCCTGTTTCATAGGAAAATGTTCGGGAACCGAAAGTTCGAGTATCATTAACTTTCCTCCGGGACGTAATACACGAAGAATTTCCTGCAGGCTTTTATCCAAATCCTGAAAATTACGAACACCAAAAGCTGCCATTGCCGCATCAAACATATCTGTTTCGATATGTAAATCGGCACAATCTTGTTTTTCAAATTCAATTTTGCCGGATAAACCTGCTTTTCCTACTTTTTGCCGGCCGATGTCCATCATTCCTTCGGAAATATCAATTCCAAGTATTTTCTTTGGTTGCAATCGCATATAAGCCTCCAAAGCCAAATCTCCGGTTCCGGTGGCAATATCCAATATATTTTTCGGAGAAATATCTTTCAACGACAAAATTCCCTTTTTCCGCCAACCACGGTCAATTCCAAAAGAAAGTGTGTGGTTCAACAAATCATATTGAGTTGCAATATCATCAAACATTTGTTCAACTTGTGCACTTTTTTGGGCATCATTCCCGGTATAAGGAACTATTTCTTCAGCTTTGTATGTCATAACAAAAAACAATTTTGCCACGAAATTACAATTTTATTTTTAGCTTATCTTTGTAGTAATAAAATAAACCTGATACAGTATGTCTGATATAGAAAAAAATTCACCAAAGGCTTGGATATTGGCAGCCCGTCCAAAAACATTACCGGCAGCGGCAACTCCCGTTATTATAGGTTGTGCATTAGCATTTCATTATGGATATTTCATGTGGAAACCGGCTTTAATATGTTTTATCTTTGCTCTAATCGCTCAAATAATATCCAACTTTGCAAATGATTACTTCGATTATAAAAAAGGAAGTGACAATAAAGACCGGTTGGGACCCAAAAGAGCTGTAACAGAAGGCTGGATTACTCCAAAATCCATGCTGATTGCCACAATCGGATTATTAATAATAGACTGCATTATTGGACTTTCCCTTATCTATTATGGAGGATGGCAACTGATTATTGTAGGAATATTTGTTGCCATATTTGCATTGGCATATTCCGGAGGCCCCTACCCTTTGGCGTATCATGGATGGGGAGATATATGCGTTTTCGTTTTCTTTGGAATCATTCCCGTTGGTTTTACTTTTTATGTACAGGCACTACAATGGACACTTCCGGTAACTATTTGCGGAATAGCCACCGGATTGGTTATCATCAATATTCTGGTAACAAACAATTACAGAGACAGAGACACCGATAAAGAATCCAATAAAAAAACGACCATTGTATTATTCGGAGAAAAATTCGGGAGGTATTTTTACTTATTCAATGGAATAATTGCCATATGTTGTTGTCAATATTTTTGGATAGAAAAGTCCTTTTGGGCTGCTATCTTACCCATTATATATTTGATATTCCACATAATAACATGGAAAGAAATGGTACACATCAAACAAGGAAAAGGATTAATTGCCATATTAGAAAAAACAGCACGTAATGTGTTAATATTCGGATTATTATTATCAATAGGATTGATACTTTCATAATATTCATCTAATAATTAAACTGGAACAACAAGACCTCATGAACTAATTTACATAAAGATGTACAATAATGCAGTTATGAAAAATTGAAAAACTGTAATTTTGTTGTATTCTAATTAATTATCTAATTATTTAACCCATGAAATTCAAATACACACTTTTAACCGTACTAAGTTTATTTATCGTTTCAGCAGGATTTGCCAAAAACTATTATGTCGCAACAGATGGAAATGATGCAACAGGAACAGGAACTATTGATGCACCCTATGCTTCAATTAAAAAGGCTCATTCTTTGGTTGTCGCTGGAGACACTGTTTTCATCCGTGGCGGACGATACATGATGGAGGAATCGCAAATAGAAACCACAAGTAGCATTTGGAAGTACATGTTTAACATGACTAAAAACGGAACGGCTGCAAAACGGATTTGTTTTTGGGCATATCCGGGTGAAAAACCCATTATCGACATGTCGAATGTAAAACCTGCTAATTTTCGTATCATTGTGTTTTATGTAAAAGGCTCCTACCTTCATTTCAAAGGATTGGAGATTGTAGGGACACAAGTAACTATCCTTGAACACACTCAATCGGAATGTTTCCGCAACGAAGGCGGCAGTAATAATATATACGAACAATGCTCAATGCATAATGGTAAGGCCATTGGTTTTTACCTTACAAGCGGGTCTAATAATTTGGTTCTAAATTGTGATGCATACGAAAATTGGGACGATGTTTCGGAAGATAAAAAAGGAGGAAATGTAGATGGATTCGGGTTTCATCCTAAAAAAGGAAGTACCGGAAATATTTGTCGTGGATGCCGTGCTTGGTTTAATAGTGACGACGGTTATGATTGCATTAATGCAAGCGAATCGGTAATTTTCGATAATTGCTGGGCATTCTATAATGGTTACAACACCTCTTTTGCTTCTATGAAAGACGGCAACGGATTTAAAGCCGGAGGTTACGGAGCTGCGCCTGTAGTAACCAGCTTACCAAATCCTATTCCGGCTCATACCGTTCGGTTTTGCATGGCCTACCGCAATAAAGCAAATGGATTTTACGCCAATCATCATACCGAAACAGGCGGTTATTGGTACAACAATACAGCTTACCGTAATTCTACCAATTACAATATGTTAAGTCAAAAAATCACAAGCGAAAGTACCACTGCTATAGATTGTCCGGGTATCAGGCATATTTTGCGCAACAATGTATCGTTCAAGACAAGTAAAGACACAGCGAATATGGGTAGCAGTGATATGATTTACAATACATTTACACCTAAAGCTGGAATTACTGTAAGTGCTGCCGATTTTTTAAGTACCGATGAAAGTTTATTAATCTCGCCTCGTCAAGCCAATGGAAGTTTGCCGGATGTTGCTTTCTTAAAGTTAAAAGCCGGAAGCAAATTGATTGATACCGGAATTAATATTGGTTTTTCATTTCTCGGAAGTGCGCCTGATATGGGAGCTTTTGAATACAAATCTACTTCAACTATCAACGATATAAAAGAAAATGATAGAGTTCTGTTTTATCCCAATCCTGTAAAAACAAGTTTGTATTTTACTGATAGTAATAATGAGAAAGTAGAAATATATACTCTCTTCGGACAAAAAATAATTGAAACAAAAGCCCAACAATTAGATGTTTCCGGCCTTAATGCAGGAAATTATTTAGTAGTTATCTATCAAAAAGACAATCAAAAATCATGCTCAAAAATGATTAAATTAGCTTCTAATTGAATTTTTAGTCATAGATTATTAACCTTAAGGCCAAATTAGTACAATTTAATTTGGCCTTAATAGTAAAACTAAAGTCTTTATATTGATACCGATTTGAAAGTTTTACGTATTACATATTGGATTCCTTTTAAATATTATTTTCATACATTTACCTTGAACCAATTAAAATTCAAAATAATTTTCTATATTTACGCTATTTTAGAATATAAAAACAAAAAATAATGCTTATGAAACGGATCGGATATTTATTCATCTTGCTTTGCTTAGGTACTTTTTCCACAGCATTAGCGCAGGATGCAAAAATTAAAACGGTTTTTGAGACCCTCAAATGGAATTATTATCAGGAAAAGCTATATCTCCATATAGATAAACCTTATTACACAGCCGGAGAGAAAATATGGCTTAAGGCATACCTGCGCGATGCCCGAACACTTAGCCCGGGAATGAGTAATTTTGTGTATGTAGAGTTAATCAATAAATCCGATTCCGTTCTCAACCGGGTTAAAATCAGGAAAGATTCGATCAATGGTTTTTCGGGATTTTTGCCTATTTCAGATGATATTCCTTCGGGCGATTATCAGGTTAGGGGATATTCGTGGTGGATGCAAAATGCAGGAGAAGATTTCTTTTTCAAACGGAATGTTTCCATTGAAAATGTAGGAAATAAAAGGGTACAACTAAAATCAAAATACACTGCTGATGGCAACAAAATAAAGGTTTCATTATCATTTACAGATGCCTCTGGAAATCCATTGAGCGGAAAGGAATTCGATGCCATAATTCAAGGAAAAACAGCGAAATACATTCGTACGGATAAAGAAGGAAAAGCTGAATTTACAATTGATGTAAAAGACAAAGACAAACGAATGTTTTATGATGTACAAGCATATAAAAATCCGGATGAGTACAACCAGCGATATTATGTTCCGTTTTTATTGGATGACTACGATGTGTCTTTTTTCCCGGAAGGTGGACATTTATTAGTTGAAGAACCCCAATTTGTAGCATTCAAAACACTTGGTTCGGATGGACTATCACGAGCTGTTTCAGGAACAATACATTCTGAAAATGGTGAGGTTGTCGCACAAATAGAAACAGTTAGCAAAGGAATGGGTAAATTCATGCTTTCACCAAATCCCGGAACCCGTTATTATGCCGAAGTAACAGACAAAAACGGATTGAAAAAACGATTTAATTTACCTGAGGTAGAACAAACCGGAATCAATATGCAAACCTCTAAACGAGGAAATACGTTGCGTATCAAAATAAATAATAAAACTTCAGTTCCTTCGGATAGTTTATTGTTAATTGCCCACTTGAGAGGAATACCGTTGGCTACGATGCCGTTAAAAGAAGGAGCTTTATTGAAATCATTGGATTTGGAAGGTGTTCCTCCGGGTATAATTACGTTAGCTGTAACAGATCAATCCTTACGAACTTTCTGCGAGCGGTTGGTTTTCGTATATCCTCAGGAAAGTAAAATTGATATGAATACAAATAAGCCTGTCTATAAAAGACGGGATGCTGTAGAACTTGATTTCTTGTTGCAAGATAAAGATGGTAACCCAATTAGCGGCGACTTCTCTTTAAGCGTTTCCGATCTTGGAGCAATAATTCCGGATTCTTTGGGTGGAAATATTGTAAGCGATCTATTGTTGACTTCCGATTTACGGGGAACGATAGAAGATCCCGGTTATTATTTTGCATCAAATGAGAATTCCAAAAAAGAAGCGTTGGATCTCTTGTTGATGACACAAGGATGGACTCGCTTCGACCTTAAGGATGCAATAGCAAAACCTGTACCTGAATATCCGTATGAAATGGAAATAGGTCAAATTGTTTCGGGAACAGTACAAACGCTTATGGGAAAACCGTATCCCAATGCCGAAGTTGTACTTTTCTCTCATCGTAATAATACAATGTCCTTAGGCGTTTCGGATAAAGACGGCCGGTATTATATTGCAGGAATAGCATTTCCCGACAGCACTGAATTTTCGGTTCAATCGCTTAATAAAAAAGGAGAGGCAAAATCTACCCAGATTGTTCCCGATAAAGATGTATTTCCTGCTGCGCACACCTTTATTCCCGATTTGGAAGAAGAACAAAAAAAGCAGTTAGCCGAATATAAGGAAAATATGCGTAACCGTTATATTGCCGAAGGAGGACTCAGAATGATTTATCTGGATGAAGTGGAAATCGTACAAAAAAAGAAAAATAACGACCCAGATTATGCCATGATGAAAAATTCGGCCCGGCAAACAATTACATCAAAAGATATAGAAGATAAATACATCGGACAGACTTTCTGGGATATACTATCCCAAATGCCTTTTGTTCAGGTAGAAGGTTATACTGCCACCACACGAAACCAAAATATACAATTTGTTTTAGACCAAATGGGGGTAGATGGTGAAACAATGAATATGTATTCCGTTACTGATATGGAAAATATTTATCTTTTAACAGATCAAAGTGTAGTAAGTATGTATAGCAGTTCCGGTGCCCCTATTATACGGGTAGTACTGAAACAAGGAGCCACGAGCCGGCCAAAATCATCATTGGGACTTACAATGATAAAACCGTTGGGTTTTCAGAAACCAAGTGCATTCTATGTTCCGTCGTACGAATTGGAAAAAGATAGAAATTCGACCATTCCCGATTTACGTGCAACATTATATTGGGCACCAACTCTGACTTCCGATGAATCCGGCCACATTCGTACACGTTTTTATGCAGCCGATAAAAATGACAATTACCAAGTTATTTTGGAAGGAATATCAAAAAATGGAGAAGTGTTGAGATATTCAGGAGTAATAAAAAGAGAATAGATTAGAAGTAAAAGATAAAAGGTAAAAAGTGAATTAACAAAAGAAACACTTTTTACCTTTTTATTTTTAAGACATTTCTCGAATAACCATTATATTATTAATTACAAAAAGCAAAAGGTAAAAACAGGAATCCATTTCCCATTTTTACCTTTTACTTTTTATCTTTTACCTTTTTACTTTATATAAAACGTACTGCTATTAGCTGTCAATGCAGATGATTCAGTATTTTTCATTTGTTCAGTTTTACTTGTTGTAACACCACCTGTTATAGTTTTTTGGGCGATAAACACGCCACAACCCGTAATATATCCGACTAAAGCCAACAAAGAAATCTTCTTTAAATACCAGATAAAATCTATTTTCTCCATACCCATAACAGCCACACCTGCTGCTGAACCGATAATAAGAATACTTCCACCTGTACCAGCAGCATAGGCCAAAAATTCCCAAAAATAATGATCCATTTCAAAGTTATACATACCCATTGCTCCGGCAACCAACGGTACATTATCTACAATTGATGACAAAATCCCGATTATTCCTGTAATTAGGTAATATTTATTCGGTTCTTCCAACGGAATATTGTTGAGTGAAGAAGATAACATTCCTAATTGTCCGCAAGTTTGCATGGCAGCTACAGCGATCAGAATTCCAAAGAAAAACAAAATACTTGGCATATCAATTCTGCGTAAAATAGAGGTTACAGCCAATTGTCCTTGATCCAGTTCGGGTCGGGCACGATGCATTATTTCAGTTGTAATCCATAAAATACCTAATCCACCAAGCATGCCTAAATAAGGAGGTAAATGGGTTAACGTTTTAAACACAGGAACAGCTAACAATGCTCCGATTCCCATAAAAAATACCAAATTGCGCTCCCATATTTTTAGTTCCAAATGCTCTCTGTTTGGATCTTTCTCAGGACGGGAAACTGTTCCTTTCATTGTAAAAGAAAGAATAATCAATGGTATTATCATTGATACAAAACTTGCAAGGAAAGTTGTTTGAATAATATTTACTGCACTAATTTTATTCGCAATCCAAAGCATAATTGTTGTTACATCTCCAATTGGAGACCATGCACCACCAGCATTTGCTGCAATAATTACCATTCCAGCATAAAACCATCTGTCTTTTTGACTATCAATTAATTTTCGCAACAATGCAATCATTACAATCGCTGTAGTTAGGTTATCTAATACTGCAGACATAAAAAATGTAAGAATACAAATAATCCACAGCAAATTTACTTTTTTAGTTGTTTTAATATGTCCAGTAATTATTCCGAATCCTCCATGAGCATCAATTAATTCGACAATAGTCATTGCTCCCATCAGGAAGAATAAAATTTCAGAAACTTCACCTAGATGTCCTAATAAAGGTCCATGAACCATCCACTCCATATAAGTAGAGTCGGCATGTGTAGCTAAGTAAGCCTGAAAAGTTGAAAACGATGGCATGGATTCTGGAGCTCCAATGGCATATAAAGTCCACATTAGAGTTCCCAGTAACAAAGCTGTGGCTGACTTATTTATCTTAAGAGGATGCTCCATCGCAATAGCAACATACCCCAAGATAAATACGAAAATCATTACATAAAACATAAGTAGAATTTTTAGTATTATTAATTGATTTATTATCAAAAAAACAAATGTAAACTAAAAGATGCAAAACAAAACAAGAATATATATTTTTTAACATAAATAAAGATGTATCCTCAATGTTTTTAAAACGATACTCCAAGATTAAAACAAACAGCACCCAAACTTTCTTCTTTTTCATCGTAGCGTCCAAGAT
Source organism: Bacteroidales bacterium (assembly GCA_031553395.1). GTDB lineage: Bacteria > Bacteroidota > Bacteroidia > Bacteroidales > WRGA01 > WRGA01. The sequence continues at coordinate 11,068 of JAVBLR010000051.1, forward strand.
AATCATAATAAGAAATCTTTATATTTTGCATTTCATAACCTATACCCACATATACTGCCGTTTTATTCGAAATTTTAAAATTTGCACCAATTGCCGGAGATAATAATAAACCTACACCTTCAAAATCATTTTCCACATCAAAAGAATAACCGATTCCTAAGGAAAGATAAGGTGATATATTTTTTTTCAAGGGATATATCCTAAAATCCGCAAAAAATGGAACTAGCAATTTTTCAGCATCGGTATAAAATCGTCCTCCCGCTCCAACACCCAATGAAAAATACGGATTTAATTGATAGCCAATAATAATATCAAATTTAACTCTATCTAAGTCATAATCACCAACACCTAGCAGGTAACCCATTTCAACAATCTTTTTTGGACCAGAGTGCAATCCCTGTTCACTTGAAACCTGAATATCTTTTTCTATAACAGGTCCTTGATCATTATTTTGCGAAAAAACAAATGTTGTAGTAAACACAAAGAAAACCAAAGAGAATTTCTTTTTCATAGTTATTAAATTTACTGTTTTTATTTGAAAAAACCTTTCTATAAAATCTGATTCGTTTATTCTTACTCTCAAATCAAATTGCTCATATCCATTTTATTTCGAGCAAAAATATGTAAAAATACAATACAAACTTTTGTTCTCTACAAAAATGGTTTTATTGATCTAATAAAAATGATTTAATTTTATTTTTAACTTTGTATTTTTAATTCTTAATTCTAAAAGTTGTGGATGTAAAAATAGAAAAAAGTTGGAAAAACCAACTTGTAGATGAGTTTTCCAAACCATATTTTGAGTCGCTGGTAACTTTTGTCAAAGATGAATATACCAAGTGTACTGTTTATCCTCCGGGAAACCTTATTTTCAATGCTTTTGATCAATGTCCTTTTGATGACGTAAAAGTAGTCATACTCGGACAAGATCCTTACCACGAACCAAGGCAAGCACATGGCTTATGTTTTTCTGTAAATGATGGGGTTCAATTTCCTCCTTCTTTGGTAAACATTTTTAAAGAAATATCAGCCGATTTGGAAATAAATCCTCCTGAAACCGGAAATCTTATGCGATGGGCCAAACAAGGTGTTTTACTGTTGAATGCAACATTAACCGTTCGAGCCCATCAAGCAGGGTCACATCAAAATAAAGGATGGGAAACTTTCACTGATGCCGCTATTCATCATTTAGCAGAAAAAAAAGACCATATTGTTTTTATACTATGGGGTTCTTATGCACAAAAGAAAGGAGCATTCATCGATCCTACCCGACATTTAATTCTAAAATCACCTCACCCCTCACCCCTATCAGCACACAGGGGCTTTTTCGGAAATAAGCATTTTAGCCTTGCTAATGAATATTTGGTAAAAACAGGACAAATACCAATAAATTGGTAAGTCTGTATATATTCAAATGAAAAGCCTCAAAATCTTTAAGAAATTTTGAGGCTTTTCATTTTAGCGTTCAGAATAAATCAATTATTTCTTTTCTTCCATTTTTCGTATGTTTTAAATACTTTCAAACCATCATCATTATACCAGGAATAACCATTTCTGCGTTCATATCCGATTTCAGAAAGTGAATATACTTTTATGCCATCCCTATCACAGAAGAAAGGACGATTTGTATCTAACTCGTAAAAACGAGCCCAAAGCGGAGGACAATCCGTACATGGTACCATTTTGTAGTCTTTACGCCCTTCGGAATCAGTAAAAAATTCTTTCTTTATACCATTAATCTGCACTTGCTTAAACCAAGCTACAGCACCTTCGATAGAATTTTTAATTCGTTGCGAAGGGTTCGGAATCGACATAAGCAACAAAACAATATTATCCGATTCCTGTCCGCTGAGAGAAGGTAATTCGTATGCACGAGCCTTAGCTGGCTGTAATGTTTCCCGATCGTGTTGAGCACACCACACTGTGAGTTTGTCTCCCTGCTTAAATTGAGTATCCAGAATACATTCTATTCCTTTATCAAAAGCATTACGAGCCTTTTCGCAATAAGAATCCGGAACAAAATCATATGGAGCTTGTTTTTCGTACACTTGACGCAGCAACTCCATTACATTTATCATCGCATTATCATTATACGTTATCGCAATGTAATATCCGGTCGGGCGAGGATAAAACTGAGGCCAACCACCATTATCATACTGCGCATCAAATAAGTATTGAAGCCCAGCAAGCACTGCATCCATATAGCGTTTGTCTTTAGTTGCCTGATATATTTTGGATAAATACTCTATTTCAGTAGAAGTTGCACTATTGTCAATCGTACTTTCATTTACCTTGTCTTTATCTGCAATAACAGCTTTTGTCTCCTCTAGAGTTAATTCAGCAGGCATATAAATATTCTTAGGCCATCCACCGGTAGTTTGTTGGTATAGCAATACATTATCGGCAATGCGAATAGCTTCTTGTGTCTTATAAAAATCGCCTGTAAGTTTTGGAACCAACTTCACCCAATTTTTATATTGTTGTTGATCCTTATAAGAAACTTCATTTTGGGCAGATATACTTGCTGTCAATAAAAGAAGAAGATAGAAAAAAGATAGATGTTTCATGGACTTATTTTTTTAGTAAAAAAAGAAATTATTCCTTCAATAACGAAAATTTATGTAATTTAGTATTGATTTTATAATAAAAATCTCATATTGTTGAATTAACCTCATAACGAACACATTAAAAGACATTTCAATTTTAAATAAGATCATTCTTCATTAAATTTTAAAAGTCTACATGGATATAAATATCTTCAAATTCTGCAGGAATAACGCTAAAACTCGTATTTTCATCGAAATACAAATGAATAATATAAGGCGCCCTTGGCATAACAATCTGTCTTCCTGATTTTGGATATAGTTGATTTTGGAATACCTGAGTCCCATTCCGGTAAATCGTTATCATCATCGATTTATCGATATTTGTAGGCATCATATTGAACATTGGCGTGCTTACTTCGGATTTGCTATCGTCATAAAGAGTTGAAGGCCGGTAGCTTTTTTGATTTCCATACAAATTTCCATCCAGGTTATATTTATCATCTGTGGTACCAACAATATATGTAAATTGGTCTTCGGGTAAGCCGGATTCTCCAAACGTTTTATTCGCCCATTCCTTTAAGTTATGGGAAACAATTTTAATTGCTCCGATGCGTGGTTCCAGATACAAGTAATAGATTACATTCTTGTCGTTGTACGGATTAAGCTTAAAATTATCCGAAGCATACATAAAATCGGTTGGTGATTGTGCCAAATCCGGATATCCGGCCATTGGTGTCAGTTCAAACAACAAATCGGATTTATCGTACTTTTTTCCTACTTCAAATTGAGTAAATAAGGATTCGATGGGAACATCTTTTCCTGTTCCTACTGTTGCGGTGTAAATCTGTTTATACTGCTTGTAAGGCAGTTCTATGACTTCCCCTACTTTTGCCCGGTGATAGCCAAGGAATGTCATTTCTTCACAAAAAACATATACCAGCACTTCGTGTGGTTCAATCATTAATGAGACATCATTTGGCGCAAAAGGCGCCAGATTGAAATCATCGTTGGCATCGTCGCTTACTAGTACACATAATAAATAGGGTTTGTAGCAGCTATCCATAAAATCGTCTTTTATGTTACACCCTGTTAATACAAGCAGAGATATTATAATTGCATACCCTATTTTCCTGATTTTACTATTCATAATTATCAATAAAAACATACCGATAGCCTGTATGTAGCAGATATCGGTATTATTCAATAGTGTTGTGTCGATTGTAAAGTCGCTTTTAGCAATTAATTTTTACTGGTTGTTGGTTATTCGTTCGTTATTGGAAAAACCTCACAGGTTTTAAAAACCTGTGAGGTTTCAACCATCATTTTAACCTTGACATGACACTGGTATACTCTTTATTTATTCGAATGAAACAATAACAGGTTGATCATCCCATGTAGGTTTGGTTACTGTCAATTCCAGGTTTTGCATTACGTCGTATGGATTGTCTGTACCAGCCGACTTGATAGTTGCTGAAACATGATAATGTTTATTATGCCAAACTCCGGATGTGAAAGGAACAGTGTAATACCTTCTTTCAGGCGATATATTACCGGTGATTTGTACTTCACATTCAATAACCAATAAGGTGATACCCATATTAGGTGTTGTATACGGATTTTCCCAGACATAAAAATAGGGATATTCGCCAGAACCGTCGGGAATTGCTGTCACATTTCCATGCAAATCAGTATCAAGTTCGATAAGTGGCATAAAATGAGAGCCATCATTCAATAAATCAGGATAATAGAATCCATAAATTCCCAAGTCGGAAGTTACAGTTTCTACATTTTTACCTTCATAAACCAATGGATTTTCAAGCACATCTATGTTTAGATTGGTTCCTGAAGCATTCGTTTCCGTGATATAAGAAAGCGATGTCGCATTTAAGATATATACTTCTTTCAAAGCAATAGAAGTGATACCTGCATTTTGCATAGCTGTAACATCTGTAACACCATTTCCATCAGGGAAAATTTGCACACTCTCAAGGGAGATGCGGGCAGGAACAAATTTCATCGGAACATTTGCCGATGCAGAAGTTCCAACCCAAGTGATGGTTTGCGAACCTGTTTGAACAATATTACCATAAGTTGTATATCCGGTATTGCCATACGTCGGATTCAAATCTAAAATAGACGCTTGCAAGCTACCATTCTGATTATCAATATCAAATATCGCATTGGCACTACCATTTGCATTTACATAATGCAATGCGTTATACAATGCACTTGTATTATCATAAGGATTTCCCAAATTAGCAACTACCACAACAGAAGTGGCTGCAGTTGTAATAGAAATATCAATCGGATCAGAAGTTCCATCATTATCCGTATCATCAAATGAGCTGAAATATACAGCTGGTACATTCAATGTTGCTCCATCAGCATTATACACGAATACAGTAAAATTATTAATTTCTCTTTCTTCCTCTTTAGCAGCGGCATCATAAGGAGGGGTTTGCATTGCCCTTAACTTAAGGTCTGAACTCTTAAGCGAGAATGTAAGCATTCCGGGAGTTCCTTCATTTTTCACATTATTTCCGGTTGTTAATTCGTCTTGTTGACAGCTGGTAAATACCATAACTGTTAAGGCACTTATCCATAAAAATAATCTTGATTTCATTTATTCTTAGTTTTAAATTAAACATACATATATTCTATCTAAAGAACATATAATTTATAAAATTGTTTTAATTAATTCTCTAATTGATTTAGATTTCTTTCTGCATCCTTATCTCCCATTGAGATAGCTTTTTTAAGCCATTTCTTTGCGATTTCCTCATTTTCCTGCATCATGTAGCATACTCCAATAGCATTCCATGTGCGGGAATCATCATGTATTGGAAGTAAAATATTGAATGCATCTTGATAATTATCCTGTTTAATTAACTCTACAGCCCTGTTAATCATATCTGCATTCTTATCACCCGTTTCTTCATATATAATAGCGGAATAAGCTGCATTACGAAGATGTGGGTAAAAATTTTCCAATAGATAGCGATATGGATTCCCTTTTTCCAAAAGCTTCAGTTTATTGTTTTTAGATTCTTTTGTTACCGGGTCTGTAAGAGGTGTATTATCTATAAAATTCAATACAGTATTCCGAAATTCCATATCAGAGGCTTCAACCATTTTTCTTAACCCCACCCAATTCTCTACTCCGTTATTTAGAGTAAATATGCTATCGGGTAACCCGGATATTTGTTGCTGCAAGTAATATTGCAGTGCTTTTGCCCTGTCTTTACCTAATTCTGTATTATGTTTCAATGTTCCTTCCGGTGAAGCATATCCTGTTATTTCTATTTTATTGAGCTTTGTAGACGGATTATTCAGGATTGCCCTTACGGCATCTTCTATTTCCTTTAATGTTTGTTTATTTGAGAATAATTCTTGTTCTATGCCGGTCTTCGAAACATAAAAATCAATGGTTAGTTCTTCGTTGCTAAACTTCCATTTTTTTTCTACTCCGGAAACTACCGGACTTACATATTCCACCATTGGGATATAAACAGGCGGAATTTGCAGGTTTTCTTCTAATATTTCATTGGATATCAATTCTGAAGAACAACATCCTTCGAGGTGTTGCATTACTCCAAATGATGCATTTTGCATCCATTTTTTGTATGGAACCTCACAAACATATTTATTGCTTATACTTTGAGGTATTATTATGATACTTTCTCCTTTTTTTCCAGACAATAATTGTTCTTGTTTTTCTCTCTTTTTCTTATTCTTACCAATAGCAACACGGGATGTTAGCCAAGTTGTATCTGCATTTGTATACAAATATGGACATAGGGTAACTTTATAATTGCTGCCAACTTGTTTTTTTGCCAACCCAATTTCAAATTGGATATTCATCGTATCTCCAATCCGTTTAATATCAATTTTACTTATGGGTATTTTTTTATCGGAACAAAACACCTCCGCTTTCACAGAAAAAGCAACGGAAAAGCAAACAAATAATAATATGACAGAATTAATTTTTAAGCACATTACTTGATAAGATAAATGATATTAATTCCGAATTTAGTAGGAGCAAAAAACCAATTGTTGAAATCCCCAATATGCGCACCGCATTTATTCTGTATATATTTACCATATTCCGTATATACAATGCCGACACCAATAGTAGCTTCCAAATTCCATCTGTTTCCTAATATCCACTGGTATCCGTATGATAATCCCGTTCCTACCGCCCAACCTTCGTAGCGGTAATGTTTTGCATCTTTATAATACAGTAAGGGTATTCCTCCGACATTGTATTCGGCATATCCGGCATGTAGCCCGAAAAAATGGCCATTGAATGTTTCACATAAGTAATGTCTGAACTCCGGCATTACCAGCCAGTGTTTCCATTTTTTGTTATCTTCCCATGTCCAAGGATTATAACCATAAGTAAAGTCAAGTGTATTTTTTTTAGATAAAGAAACTTCTCCCCCAACATTAATTGTTCCAGTTGCCCAATAGGGGATATTGCTTTTTAGTGCAAGTTTTTGACCAAATATATTTGATAGAAAAAGACTGTTAATACAAAGAAAAAATATTACTCCCTTCAAATTGTAAATAATATTAGTTAAAGGACGTTATAAAACAGGGTACAAATTTATCTTTTTTCAATTTGAACACACAAGTTATTTAGCATGATTTAATAAAATATAACATTCACTATCAGAATACCACCTAAGATTGTTGGTAATAATCATTTAAATTCGATCGTTGAGAACAGGGAATATAGCAGCTCAATCCACAATAATTGGTTATAGGAAACATACCTAACAACAACTGAGTATGCCTCTAATCATTGTACATCTTTTCGATTGAAAGTTTGTGAAATTGAATTTTCCAATAATAGCTTATTCATTTCGAAAGCTAAACCGGATAGCTCGCCAGTATTAATCAGTGAGATTGTTGCTGAGCGATAATTTTCATCCTGAGAGTTATAATATTCAAAATAGTTTTCAGCTATAGCTTTCGGATTAACTTGTTTGTCTAATAATTCCGGAATAATTACATCATGTGGGAAACCATCAGATAGGGTTTCTGAAGATGGAGATATAATATAAAATCCGTTTTATCTTTCAGTTCATAAGCAACTTCAACTGAACCCATCAGACAAGAAAAGCTTCTGATGCCAAATCATTATCAGCAATCATATAAACAATAAGAGTTCTATCAGCAACATCCAAATTCCCATCATTTTCACATCCTGCAAGAAACAGGGAAAATAATATAATATGATTATCCGCATAAATTCCTAATTCAATAATTTTCAAAATGAGTCCGTTATGAAGGTTTTGTCATCTTCGCCACGAAGTGGCAGCTTATTTCAGCCCAATGGCAAAGCGAAGCGACGCCTTGGGTTAAAGATTAAATATCCAAAAGCGCCCTGAAAGGGCAAGTTAGAATCGATAAAATTATTAAGCTGGGCTTTCAGCCCGCTGATGGTATATTTATCATTATTCCCAAGGCGTCCGCTTCGCTTTGCCATTGGGCTGAATTAAGTTGGGCTTTCAGCCCGGAATATTTGCAAAAATCTTCAAATCGGTATCAGGATGTATATTTTAGGCTTTAGGACATTTTGCGGATAATCATATAATATAATTATAATTGATATTTTTTTTTCATCAGAATATTTTAAATTAAGAGCTTGTTTAAAAATATGCCTTAATCATTTTTATTATTAAACAATGCTCTTAACTCATGCAATTATCATGCTAAAAATCCCAATAAAATACCCGCTGCTACAGCACTACCTATAACACCGGCAACATTTGGCCCCATAGCATGCATCAAAAGATGGTTGGACGGATCATATTGTTGCCCTACAATTTGTGATACACGAGCAGAATCCGGCACAGCTGATACTCCAGCATTTCCGATAAGCGGATTGATTTTATTTTCCTTTTTCAAGAATAAATTAAACAATTTAACAAATAATACACCTGAAGCTGTAGCAATAATAAAAGATAGTGCTCCAATACCAAAAATTTTTAAAGAACCTGTTGTGAGGAATGTGGTTGCCTGAGTAGATGCACCAACTGTAACTCCAATAAGAATAGTTACAATATCAATCATCGGACCACGGGCTGTTTCTGCCAAACGACGCGTAACCCCACTTTCTTTCAATAAATTACCAAAGAAAAGCATTCCCAACAATGGTAACCCAGACGGAACAATAAAGCAAGTCAACAAGAAACCAACAATAGGAAACAGTATTTTTTCTGTTTGAGAAACTGCACGAGGAGGTTTCATTCGAATCAAACGTTCATTCTTGGTTGTGAATAATTTCATAATCGGCGGTTGAATCAATGGAACCAATGCCATATAAGAATATGCCGAAATGGCAACTGCCCCCATAATATCCGGTGCTAAACGCGAAGAAAGGAAAATAGCCGTTGGACCATCAGCACCACCAATAATTCCAATGGATGCTGCTTCATTTGGAGCAAAACCCAAATACAATGACAATATATATGCTCCGAAAATACCCATTTGAGCAGCGGCGCCAATCAACAATAATTTAGGATTTGAAATAAGAGATGAAAAATCAGTCATTGCTCCGATTCCTAAGAAAATCAATGGTGGATACCAACCGTTTTTTACTCCTGAATATAAAATATTCAATACCGAACCTTCTTCGTATACTCCAACCTGCAAACCCGAAAGGAACGGAATATTACCAATCAAAATACCAAATCCGATAGGAACAAGCAACATTGGTTCCCATTCTTTCACAATAGCTAATGCGATAAAAATGAGGCCAACGACAATCATAATTATATGTCCGGGAGTTGCATTGGCAATACCGGTGTATTTCCAAAACTCACTTAAGTTTTCTGTTAAAAAAGCCAATGATTCATTCATATTACTCAATAATAATTAAATCAGCACCTTCCAGTACGGATTGGCCTGCAGTTACTTTTACTTCGCCTACTTTTCCATCTCTATCGGCAAGAATATTATTTTCCATTTTCATTGCCTCTAGAACCAATAATTTTTGTCCCGACTTTACAACATCTCCAGGTTTTACAGAGATTTCCAAGATAACACCCGGAAGTGGAGCCTTAATTGGCGAATTGTGAGCAGGTACTACGGGTTTGGGAACAGGAGCGGAAGGAACTGCAACCGTTCTGGCCGGATTATCTGCTGGAGCTTTAGGTATTGATGTTTCAACAGGTTTAGCAGCGACAGCAGCAACAGGCTTTTTCATTTCATCTTCCATCTGAACCCTATAAGGTGTTCCATTTACTTCAACAGTTGCTGTATATTCGTCAATATCTATAATATTAACATTATATGAATTACCATTTATTTTAAGTTTATAATCTTTCATAATCAGTATGATTAAAATGAATTTTATTTTTTACCGGGAACATCCCTCAACGTATAAATTTTTGAACTCCAAGGAGAATATGTACGGGCAACTCTTGTGATTGTCAGGATTGTATTTTCAACATCATGTTCATCCTTCAGATAATCATTTAATGCAAAAACAATAGCTGCACATATTTCCCCGGATTCCTTTCCCGAAGCTGTAATAGAAGGTTTATGATATTTGCTTTGCTTCATGGCAGCTTTTTCTGCCCGTTTCCGGTTTAATGAAATTGCCATAATGCCTATTACTTTGAATATAATAAACAAAAGTGCTAAACCCAAAAATACAACAGACATAGCTGTAATAGCCATAATACCTCCATTCGGGTCATTTTCCAATAGACGATTATTAGCGGTTTCAGGCTCAATTGTAATATTTGTAGAACTGGGTGTAGTACGGTCTAAAAACACCCATTCGCCTGTTCCATCAACAAAACGTCCATAGGAAACATCAGCCTTTGGAACAGGAAAAGTAATACTATCAAGTAATGTTTTTCCATCTGTTGCAAATAAGGCCACAAAATTAGTTTCTCCCAATGTAAAATTCACATGAAAAGTTCCATGTGTAGGCTTATTATCAGCCCAAAATAAAACATGCTGACGTGGTTTTATCTTTGTTAAAACATCTCCTTTCGGGATTCGATATTTTGTTGAGTTCTTAATATCATTCGTCAAATAACAACCACCAACATCAACTGTACCATATGATGTATTAAAAATCTCTATCCAAGCACTTCGCTGCCCAAAATCATCCTCGAAATTATCAACATTTAACGGTAAGACTTCGTTTAATCGCAAATCCGATGTCGATTGTGCCTGGACTCCAACGATAAACAAAAGCAATATTCCAATAAATGATAAATACCTTTTCTTTATATATCTTTCCATTATTATTAAAGTTTTAAGTTATAAGTAATAAGTTTTAAGTTTTCAAAATTTTACTTATTACCTTTTACTTTATAAAGGTAAATTATCGTGTTTTTTAGGAGGATTGGTCAATTTTTTAGTCGACAATTGCTGTAAAGCCCTGATTATACGGAAACGCGTATTTCGAGGTTCAATTACATCGTCGATATATCCATATTTTGCAGCATCATAAGGATTCGCAAATTTTTCTTTGTATTCTGCTTCTTTTTCTATTGCAAAAGCAGCCGGATTTTCCGAAGTAGCAGCTTCTTTTCCATACAACACCTCGATAGCGCCTGAAGGCCCCATTACTGCAATCTCGGCAGATGGCCACGCGTAATTAATATCGCCACGTAAATGTTTGGAACTCATCACACAATAAGCGCCTCCGTACGATTTCCTCAATGTAATTGTAACTTTAGGAACAGTCGCTTCACCATAAGCATACAACAACTTAGCTCCATGCAATATTACACCGCCATACTCTTGTTGTGTTCCGGGTAGAAATCCGGGAACATCAACCAACGTAACAATCGGAATATTGAATGCATCACAAAATCGAATAAAACGTGCAGCCTTACGTGATGAATTGCTATCCAAAACACCAGCCAATACTTTCGGTTGGTTGGCAACTACTCCGACAGCCATTCCATTAAACCGGGTAAAACCAACAATAATATTTGCAGCATAATCTTTGTGAACTTCCAAAAATTCGCCATTGTCCACAATCGCTCCAATAACTTCATACATGTCGTATGCTTTATTCGGCTGATCCGGAATAATATCATTTAACGAATCTTCCAAACGGTCAATCGAATCGGAACAAGCAATCAACGGTGGTTCCTCCAGATTATTTTGAGGCATAAAACCAAGTAACCTTCTAATCAGTGCCAATCCGTCATCTTCCGTATCGGCAGCAAAATGAGCAACGCCGGATTTAGAAGCATGCACACTTGCTCCTCCCAATTGTTCTTGCGAAACATCTTCACCCAAAACAGATTTTACAACTTTCGGTCCGGTTAAAAACATATAACTGGTACCTTTTGTCATAATATTAAAATCGGTAAGAGCAGGAGAATATACCGAACCACCGGCACACGGGCCAAAGATTCCTGAGATTTGAGGGATTACACCCGAAGCAAGAATATTACGTTGAAATATTTCGGCATATCCGGCCAATGCATTGATTCCTTCCTGAATACGAGCGCCTCCCGAATCATTGATTCCAATAACCGGAGCTCCCATTTTCATGGCTTGATCCATTACTTTGCATATCTTCAAAGACATTGTTTCGGACAAAGAACCGCCAAATACCGTAAAGTCTTGTGCGTATATATAAACCAACCGGCCATCAATGGTTCCATAACCGGTTACTACTCCATCTCCCAAATAAGTTTCTCTTTCTATCCCGAAGTTTGTACTACGGTGTCGTACAAACATATCAAATTCTTCAAAACTACCTTCATCCAATAAAAGAGCGATACGCTCACGGGCTGTATATTTGCCTTTTTTATGTTGAGATTCAATTCGTTTTTCTCCACCACCTAAACGAGCTTGTTGACGAAGCTGAATCAATTCCTTTACTTTTTCAAGCTGATGACTCATTTCTTTTAAATTAAGAATTAAAAATTAAGAATTAAGAAATAACATTCGACATTAACCAATTTTACAATTGAACTGTTTACCATTTATCAGGTAAGATATTCATCAAAATAGTAAATCGTAAATTATCAAATGGTATTTTATTCCGGATGTTCGCAAAGTTCGGTAAGAACACTGCATGTAGATTTGGGATGGAGGAATGCGATATTAAGGCCTTCAGCTCCTTTACGCGGTTGTTTATCAATTAGCTGAATACCTTGTTTTTCTACTTCAGCCAACGCACTGGATAAATCATCAACAGCAAAGGCCAAATGATGAACGCCTTCACCTCTTTTTTCGATAAATTTTGCAATAGTACTATCTTCACTTGTTGGTTCCAACAATTCAATTTTAGTTTGTCCAACCATAAAGAAAGCCGTTTTTACTTTTTGGTCAACAACTTCTTCAACAGAATAACAAGGCAAACCTAATACTTTTTCATAATAAGGTAAACAAGCTTCAATACTTTTTACTGCAATTCCAATGTGTTCAATGTGAGTAGGTTTCATATCTTTACGTTTTATATAATTTGATAATATTATAATTAATTCGAATCTTGTATAATTATACACTTAAACTCACAAAGGTAACATTTTGCTTATAATGAGAGAAGTAAAAATGGGAAAAAATTATACTGCAATCACCGATCACATTTAACTAAAATTACGGCACTTTTACTCGAATTAAATGGATTATCAGTATATACATACTTCTTTATATCTTTATCATAAAAACCCAACCATTTGAATTCAATTCTATTCTTACCCATTCTTGTAACTTCAACTATTGGCTCATCATTATAATAACTTGATTCAATATCATATATAGAGTTTTCATCTTTAGAAAACATACACTTAAATTTATAATGTATTTTACTATTATCGCTATTTTGTAATTTTTTTAACTGAATATAAGAGATATTAGTTGCAATAGTCAAATGGGCATCAATACTGTCATTTATAACAAATGCAGGTTCAGCATAGATACTGCGACCTTCTAAATTCCAGCTGCCTAACAGTTTATTTTCAGGAGAATCATTAACTTCTTCACAAATATCATCATCCAAATAGTTTAAAAGTTCGTATTGTAAAGTTTGATTATTCCAAAATACAAAGAATGCCGATTTCTCAGGATAAATAATATCAATTACATCCTTATTACAAGTTTGTCCTTTCTCTAAATAAACAGATAATTTACCATTACCTTCACCTTCATAAATAACTGTTTTAATAGATTCATCCTCATAATCACCTGTTTTATAAATAATAAAGGGAGTTATCTGTTCTTTGTAATCATTGAAAACAACTAAAAACGGAAAAATATAATCCGGATAATCCGGATTCTTATATCCTCTATATCTTAAAATCAATGCAACATCCTCTTTTCCATTTCCATTAAAGTCTCCAAAACACATAATCGGGCATTCACCAGAAGGAACAAAATCATCCAAAGGAATCAATTCTTCATTTGCATTAATCAATTTAAATTCATCCGAATGAGATGATATATAATTAATAACTTCATCAGGAATTACGCAGTCATATTGGTTTGACTTCTCTTCTTGTTGTATAGTTCCATTTGAAGCATTATTCTTACAACCAATCAAAATGAAAAATGAAAATAAAAGCACTTTATTCATACATCTTTTTTATTTTTTACACTAAGGTTGTATGGAACTCGCATGTTAAAAAGTCATTATCTTGAGTGTAAATGATTTACATGCTTCGTTTCATATCTATATTTTTTATCTTAACTTTATAGAACAAGTATCAATTATCAAACTGACTATTATAGAGATTCGCATAAAATCCATTTAATTTGAGGAGTTCTTCGTGTGTTCCTTGTTCTACAATATCGCCTTCATTCATTGCTAAAATAAGATCGGCACTACGAATAGTAGACAAACGGTGTGCAATAATAAAACTTGTTTTACCTTTCATCAGATTTTCCAAAGCTTGCTGAATAAGCGCTTCAGTACGTGTATCAACCGAACTTGTTGCTTCATCCAATATTAAAATCTTTGGATCAGATAAAATTGTGCGAGCTATAGTTAGCAATTGTTTTTGACCTTGTGAAATATTATCCGCTTCTTCATTCAACACAAAATTATAACCATCAGGAAGTGTACGAATAAAATGATCAACATGAGCCAATCCGGCAGCCTCAAATACTTCCTCATCTGTAGCATTCAAGTTACCATACCTGATATTCTCCATAATAGAGCCATTAAACAGCCATGTATCTTGCAACACCATTCCGAAAACATCTCTTAAATCATTGCGTTTAAATGATTTGCTATCGATACCATCCATAAGGATTGCACCTTCACCTATATCATAAAATCGCATCAATAACCGGACAATTGTCGTTTTTCCAGCTCCAGTAGGGCCAACAATTGCAACTTTTTGCCCCGAATGAATAGTTGCACTGAAATCATCAATTATTATTTTTTCAGGAGTATATCCAAATCTGACGTTTTTAAATTCAATATTGCCTTTTATATTATTAATTGTAACAGGATTATCGATATCCTCCGGCTCTTCTTTCTCGTGTAAGAATTCAAAGACCCGTTCGGCAGCAGCGGCAGTTGATTGAAGAATATTTGCAATTTGTGCAGTTTGTGTAACCGGCTGTGTAAACGAACGTACATATTGTATAAATGCCAAAATATCACCAACTTGTATTACTTTCCGTACAGCCAAAAATCCACCGAAGATACAAACCAACACATACCCGATATTTCCGATGAAATTCATTACCGGCATCATTATTCCTGACAAGAACTGGGACTTTCTTGCAGATTTATACAAAACATCATTCAGTTCATTAAATTCTTTTATAGCGTCGTTTTCCTTGTTAAAAGCCTTTACAATAAGATGTCCGCCAAAAACTTCTTCAACTTCACCATTTACGTGTCCCAAATATTCTTGTTGCCGTTTAAAATATTTTTGGGAAAACCGAATAATAAAAGAAATAAATAAAAAAGATAACGGAATAATAATCAGCGAAACCAGTGTCATCAACCAACTAATGGAAAACATCATTATCAAGATACCAATAATTGTAGTAATGGAAGAAACTATTTGAGAAAGACTTTGATTCAATGTCTGACTAATTGTATCCACATCATTGGTAACCCTTGAAAGTACCTCTCCATGCGTTTGATTATCAAAATACCGAAGCGGAAGCTTATTGATTTTTAAAGAAATCTCCTTTCTGAAATTATACGATATTTTCTGTGCAACACCCGATACAATATAATTCTGAAGAAAATTAAAAACAGCACTTAATACATATAATCCCAACAATATAAGCAACATATGAATAACAAAGGTAAAATCTATGCCCGTAGATTTTCCTGCCACTTTATCCATAAAACCATTGAATATACTTGTTGTAGTATTTCCAATGATTTTGGGACCAACAATAGAAAAAACCGAACTCAATATCGAAAATAAAAACACAGCAATAAAAGCCAAACGGTATGGTTTCAAGTATTTTAGTAATATTTTCATTGTAGATGAAAAGTTTTTGGCTTTTTCACCCATCGGCTTAATAGGGCCTCCTCCTCCCCTGCCCCCTTGCATTGCTCTTTCGCCTCTCATTGTTGTACCTCCTTTTCCTGTAATTGAGACTGAGCAATTTGTTTATATACCTCACACGTTTTTATCAGTTCGTTGTGCGTTCCTTTTCCTACAATCTTTCCCGCATCTAATACGATGATTTGTTCCGCATTCCGTATTGTACTGATTCGTTGGGAAACAATCAGAATTGTAGCATTTTTTCCTAATTTTTCAAATAACGCCTTTCGTAGATTTGCATCCGTTTTATAATCAAGCGCCGAGAAACTATCATCAAAAATAAATATCTCCGGAGTTTTTGCCAATGCCCGTGCAATGGATAAACGTTGTTTCTGTCCTCCCGAGAAATTATTTCCACCTTGAGAAACCTTAGAATCATAAACATTTTCCTTGGAAGAAATAAATTCAACGGCCTGTGCAATATCAGCAGCAACAATCATTTGGTCATCACTGATATTCGTTCCTCCATATTTTATGTTCGATTCAATTGTTCCTGAGAAAAGTAAACTTTTTTGAGGAACATATCCTATCTTACTCCGTAATTCTGCTTGTTTTACTTTTCTTATATCTCTATTATCAATCAATATTTCTCCTTGTGTTACATCATAAAAACGCGGAATCAAATTGATTAATGTTGATTTTCCACTTCCCGTACCTCCTATAATAGCTGTTGTTTTTCCTTTTTCAGAAACAAAGCTGATTCCTTCCAACACATTTTCATTAGCCTCGGGATATCTAAAATATACGTTCCTGAATTCTATTTTTCCATTTACCTTATTATCAAAATGTAGCGGATTTTCAGCATCCCGAACAGTAATTTCCGTATCCAATATTTCTCCGATTCTATCAGCGGAAACCGCAGCCCGTGGCAAAATAATAGAAACCATCGACAACATCAAAAACGACATGATTATTTGCATGGCATATTGAATAAATGCCATCATATCCCCAACCTGCATTGCATTATCCTGAATATTTTTAGCTCCAAACCAAATGATAACAATCGTTGTAATATTCATCACCAATGACATTAACGGATTCATCATTGCCATTACACGATTAACAAAAAGGTTGATTTTAGTCAAATCAATATTTGCCTTATCAAACCTTTTTTCCTCGTAATCCTGTCTTCCGAAAGCACGTATTACCTCTATTCCCGTTAAAGCTTCCCGTGTTACCAGATTTAATTTATCAACTAATTGCTGTATCAATTTGAATTTAGGTACAGCAACAGAAAACATACTGATAACAATAATCAAAACAGCAGCAACAGCAACCCCGATTATCCATGTCATGGCAGACTCCGTGTTCATCACTTTAAATACACCGCCAATAGCCATAATCGGCGCATAAAAACACATCCTCAGCATAATAACCAAAACACTTTGTATTTGCTGAATATCATTGGTCGTTCTCGTTATTAACGACGCGGTCGAAAACCGGTCAAATTCAGAATTAGAAAAATTCATGACCTTGGTAAATAAGTTCTGCCTTAAATCCCGCCCAACTCCGGCAGCCAAACGAGCAGCAATAAAGCAAACCATAACTACCGACAACATACTGACAAGAGCAATTAATAACATCTCTCCGCCAATACGCAATATATAATGAGTTTGTACTTTTTCTAATGAAATGCCAACAGCAGCATATTCGTTCGAAATAAAATGAATAATCTGAAAGTCAGTAGTATTTAACGAATCCGGTCTTGTATCAGCTATAATTGCTTTTGTAAAAAGGTTATTTAGTTTAACCGAAGTGCTATCATTGATATCATTTAAAACATACACATTCTCCGTCATAGGATTTTTTGAATCAAACAAATAATCATCCAAATTATGATTCAATAATTTGCCTTTTTCTACAAGAGAATAATTATCAATTATCTGATCATATTCTTTTTCATCCAATTTTTCTTTTATTGAATGCATTTGATTTTCCCTTATTACTTTAGGCACTGCATTTTCGATACCGTTTTTTTCGATGCCAATATTCATAATATGGGACATATATTCGGGAAGAGATAAGTCGCAGGATGCTTGTACGCCTAAAAGAGCTACAATAATGATAATGTGAAGAATATATGGCTTTAAATAAGAGATTAGTTTTAACATATACTGTCATTTACAAGACCACAAAAGTAAGAAAATAGAGAGACTATAATTTAAAAATCAAGAAAAGTATTTTTTGAAGAAGAATGAAAAAAGGGAAGAACAAATGCCTTCCCTTTTCTATAGGTATTATAATTCAAAAATTATTTTTTGAAATCGCTTTTTACTGTACTAGCCAATTTCTTACCAGGCAAATAGATTTGTAGACCAATGTTAAGGGTCAAATTGTTTTGATACGCTTCACTACCAAATCCTACAATTCCATTATATTTTAACAAAGCTTCCAATCCGATATTTGGTGTAACAAAATAAGCAATACCAGGACCAAAGCCGAATCCTAAACCATTAGTAGAACCGCCACCACCAAAATTTTCACCTGCAATTCCAACATTGGCTTCTGCAAAAAACTTTGTTTGTTTTAATACACTTATATTTTTATCTGTTACAAAATAACGTCCCAAAGCACCAACACCATATGTAAAATCAGTATCATCTAAATGTTCAATACCTAAATTAGCATAAGCACCTACAGCTATTCCGTCTTGAATAAACCATGCAGCTTTTGGTGTTAAATTAAAACTTACAGGATTACCATCATCTAATCCTAATTTCAAGTTAGCAATATCTGCTCCAACCATTACATTACCCTTACTGATTTGCGCACTTGCAACTCCTACTACTAAAGAAAGAACAATAGAAAAGAATAGTTTTTTCATAATCAATACTTTTTTAGAATTATTAAATTGTGCAAAAATTTTCGACAAAGGTATAACAAAAAAATGAAAGGAAAGTTCTAAATCAAATATAATATTTATTACCTATCAATAGAACAATTTATTATTCAATATATTACATCAAAATAAAATACTAATAAAAATGGTATCGGATAAAAATTCACAGCATTTTATAGAATAATATATTCATTATATAAAATTTTATTTAAAAAACATATAAGCAATAACTATTGCGGCTATAACTCCAGCCAAATCGGCAATCAATCCACCTTGTATAGCGTAACGTGTTTTCTTGATACCAACAGATCCAAAATATAATGCTACAATGTAAAAAGTTGTATCGGCCGCACCTTGAAAAAGACACGATAATCTTCCTACAAAACTGTCTGGCCCATAGGTTGCCATCGCTTCTACCATCATAGCTTTTGCTCCGCTTCCGCTTAATGGTTTCATAAATGCTGTTGGTAAAGAAGGTACAAAATCAGTATTCATCCCTAAGGAACTAAAACACCAGGCTAATCCATCGATTACATATCCCATTGCACCGGAAGCGCGAAAAACGGCTATACCAACCAACATTCCCACCAAATAAGGAATTACCTTAATCATCGTTGTAAATCCTTCTTTTGCGCCATCGATAAAAGCTTCATAGGCATTGACCTTTTTTATCAAAGCACCTGCAATAAATCCAATTATTATAGTAAGAAGAATAAAATTACTTGCTATTTTGGAAACAGTTTCCACTTTTTCTTTAGGCATGCCACTAAACAAGAAAATAATCCCTCCAATAAAAGCAATTATTCCCCCTAACCAAGCTAAAATAACCGGATCCAATAAATTTATCTTTTGTTTTGCAGCCACATATATCAATCCGACTAAACTGGATATAACGGTTGCAATAAGGATAGGAATAAATACATCTGTAGGATTTGCAGCACCTAAAATAGCCCGTTGGGCAAAAATGCTGATGGGAATTAATGTCAATCCGGAAGTGTTGAGAACCAAAAACATGATTTGAGCATTGGATGCCGTATCTTTATTCGGATTCAGTTCCTGCAAACTATTCATCGCTTTCAAACCCAATGGAGTTGCAGCATTATCCAAGCCCAACATATTTGCCGAAAAATTCATTAATAATTGTCCGGATGCAGGATGATTTTTAGGAATTCCAGGAAACAACCGACTGAAAAATGGCCCGACAATGCGGGATAAAAAATTTACAGCTCCTGCCCTTTCGCCGATATTCATCAATCCAAGCCACAATGTCATTACGCCTGTTAATGGCAATGCAATATCCATAACTGCCATTTTAGATGAATCGAAAGTGCTATTTATTATTTTTTCAAAAACAGTTGTATCGCCCGACCACAAATAAGAAGCAATTGCAACTATAAATGCAATCAGGAAAAAACCTATCCAGATGTAATTGAGAACCATATTTTTAAGATAAAAAGTAAAAGGTAAAAGGTAAAAGGGCTATGTATTTTTCACCTTTTACTTTTCACCTTTTACCTTGTGTTATTAATTATTCCATGTTGGCAACCAAGAATGTTCTTTCGAATACCGCAACATTTGCTCTGCATAACCTTCATTATAAGTTACCTTTATGTCGGTTATTTTTCCATTTTTATCCATTACAGGTTCATAACCCGGATTTACAAAACCCTTATAAGGAGCAATATTCAGTTTTTTATATCGTGCCAATATTTCTGTATGCAATTTGGGGTCTACAGCTACAGCATACGATTCCACAATATTTTTAGCACCATCAAAATCACCTTCCGATTTAATACGTTGAATTTCGGCTAATAATTCTCCAAACAGTTCTCTTACTTTTGCATAATCATTAATTACAACAAACGTCTTTCCATCCCGTTGTTTGAACTCCACAACTTTATCCGCCAATCCTTTTTCATATACCCAACGAGCAATCAATTGACGATTACGCATGTGAGATTCCTCAATTTGATTCCCCGGCTCGATACGTACCAATTGTGTCATCAAGCCATTCGCCATAAACTTATAATATTCGGCTTTATAAGCATCCTCGTTTGGTAACAATCCCAACTCGACCATTTTTTTATCGGCAACATAATACAATCCGAATAAGTCGGCGCGAGCCTCTTCAATAGTTGCCCCATAAGCTTTCAAAGCATCCGGGTCTACTCCAGGCAACAATTTACCCGATCCATGGCCAAGACATTCATGTAAATCAGTATGCATATTATCGGTTATAAATCCATACTTTTCTACCAAATCAATCTCTTTTTCACTCCAATAAAACTCCTGAATAAAACCATTTCCTTGTGCAGATTTATCGTAAGCTTCGGTTATATTTTCAATTGTTACAGACTTTGAACCATGATGTGCCCGTATCCAATTCGAGTTGGGCAAATTAATTCCGATTGGCGTTGCCGGATAACAGTCTCCAGCCAACATTGCAGCCGTAATAACTTTAGCCGAAACACCTTTCACTGTTTCTTTCTTAAATCTCGCATCAACAGGCGAATGATCTTCAAACCATTGCGCATTGTTGCTAATTATTTCCGTACGTTTGGTAGCCTCTACATTTTTGAAATTAACCATTGACTCCCAACTTGCTTTCATTCCCAACGGATCTCCATATGTTTCAATAAATCCATTCACAAAATCCACCTGAGAACTAAGTTCTTCTACCCACAAAATACTATACTCGTCAAAATCTTTCAAATCTCCGGTTTTATAAAATTTAATAAGAGATTCAATAACAGCTTTTTGTTTATTATCTTCTGCTACATTTTTAGCTTTTTCCAACCATCCGATTATTTTATCGATAGCTTGTGTATATAGCCCTCCGGATTTCCATACTTTTTCAACAATTTTTCCGTTTTCTTTTACTAAACGTGAATTCAATCCATAGGAAACAGGAAAAGAATCTGCCGGATTTTTCATCTTTGCATAGAAATCTTCTGCTTCAATCTGAGTTACCCCGTCATAATAATTATTCGCCGATGTCTTTATCAAATCCTGCCCTTCAGCTTGATTTACTCTTTTGGCATCCATATCAGAATTAAACATTACAGGTGAAATTATTGCCAGTAATTCATTAACAGTTTGACCTTTTTTCAAAGGAAGTTTCGAAGCATCAATTGATTTTACAGCCTGATCAAAAAAATCATGCGAAAAACCCGGAACAAATTTATCGGTTGCATAATGATGATGAATTCCATTCGAAAACCATACTCTTTTCAGATAAACAACCAGATTCTTATAATCCATTGATGTTTTATCACCCTTGTAATTAAGATAAACAGCCTCAAGAGTACGACGAATAGCTAGATTATATTTACCATTCTGGTCAAAAAGAATATCCCTTCCTTCTGATGCCGCCTGAGATAAATAGTATATTAATTCTTTCTGTTGAACAGTTAATTGTTCAAATCCGGGTACTTGATACCTAAGTATCTGCAAATCGGAAAATTGGTCAACAACATAATTGAATTTATCATTTGTTGTTTCGGATGTATTTTGTTTTGCTTCCATTCCTAAAGAAGGTATCAACAGTATTGTTACTATAAAAATTATATAAATTTTAAAAATTAATTACACAAATATTTTTCAGTATTTGATTTGGTCTTAAACACCCGGAGAGTAATTGCCAGAATTTGGCAATTCGATCTTTGAGGGATGATAAATAACGGTTGTGGGTAATGCTTTTTCT
>JAVBLR010000016.1:0-85683 GCA_031553395.1 Bacteroidales bacterium
ACCGCCAATTTTACCCATCCATGAAGTAGTTGTTTCCCATCCTGTGGCAGAATTCAATGCAGCAATCTCGGCAGGAGTCAATGAACCGCATAAGATTTCATAATTATATGGATAATTACCTGAACCGGCAGGTCTTTGATGTTCTGACTTGTATAATAGAAAGTCTCGCATATTTTTCAACTCTCCTTTATTGTATGTTTGCGCACTTACATTTGACATGCCCAACACACTTATACATACAACCACCAGCGACAATAGTAAATTTTTTCTCATCTTAAAATAATAATTTGTTAAAAATCAATTGGTTATTAATATTATTTTCGGATGAATAGAATGCAAAAAGGCTATAGATCAAAATAGCATAAACATTACCGTTTTATTTGAAATTCAAATGGTACGATAATGTATATGACAATCTGAAATATAGCCATATAACTAAGACATTTAAATGCCTTTTTTCTAACAATCTCCACATCCATTCATTCATTATTCATTCTAAAATTTCATCCATTTATTAAAAAAAGCCTGCTGCACCGGCCCTGAAAAGTTTTGTCGTCCCGACAAAAGAAGCATATCCAAGGAAAATAACCCGATGCAGGGCAATAAAGTGAATGAAATGAATCATAATCATATAGCGTAAAAAAGAACAACTAGTGATTATAATTCATGGTTGCGAAGGTATGTTAAGCAAACTGTAACAAAAAAAAAAAAAAGTAAAGTATGTTAATGATAAAGATTAAGTAAAGTATAGCAGAAGAATTGAAGTAAAAACAAAGATTAAACATTAAAATATTTATAAAACAGATATTTATACTAATAATGGATATAATAATAGTTTGTTAATTATTTTAATTTTTAACAAAATTAAAAATTATTAGTTAATTTTATATAGTTAATTTTTTTAAATAAAAGCATCGATACTAGACAATAGCTAAAAAAAGTAAAAAAATAAGAGGAAAATATACACGTTTTAAACTAACCATATTTTTAACTGAGTACATAAAAATGCAAAAAGCGGCTTGCTTCTCCAGCAAACCGCTTTCTATCAAACTTTGAGTACCATTTACAAATACTCAAAACGATGAATAAATACATTCAAATTACCACCACATAAAATTACAAAAGACTAAAATCATTCTTTTTTGTATTTATTCATCACATCAAATGATCATTTTTATTGAGTTTCTATGAATAATCAAAGAGGCCTAGTATGACAATCAATAAAAGCATTCCCCTCAAAAATATTAGACTCTTCATATATAAAGGAATCAATATCTAGAAATAAACCATCCTCTATAGTAAATATAGCCTTTACTTCATACTTTAAATATTGCAGATCGCTAATGAGTATCGCATATTCTCCTGAAGATAATTGAAATGGGAAAGAAAATCCAGCATTACAAGAAAAATCAATTAAAAAAGAATAAGAATTCTCTGGTCCATGATTGTTTAAATTTATAATATCTACTCTAAAAATAGAAATATTAGATTCATTGCTTATTCTAAATTCAACATTAGGATTATCACCTGGAATTGGGACTCTTCCAGCTATTATTTGAGCTTTTATACTTGCTGTAGCAAACAGAAAAACTCCACAAATAACCAATCCTTTAATTAATGATTTTGCATTAAACGCATTTCTTTTCAAAGTTTCCATAACAAGTTAATTTTAAGTTAAACAATAAAATCCAATTACAAAAAATCGAATAAATAAAAAAGGCGGGCGTCTACATGCCCGCCTTTTTATGCTATGCATTTTACTTCATCAGCACTTTTTTAGACTTCACTCCATCTCGGGTTTGTACCCTGACAATGACAACCTGATTTTCATGGTTATACAAGTCAAATGAGTGATACTCGGTATTCAATCCTGATTTTCTGTAGATGCTTTGTCCTTGTAAGTTGAAAGCTTCAACGTTGGTTATCAAATCCTTTTCACTGTAAATATAAACATGTCCGTTAGACGCATAAATATAGAAATCATTTACTTGAGCATCTTTTATATCCGTCGGCGAATTAATAAATCGCAAGTAGAAACGTCCCGGTTCTATATTACCTGTGAAATTGGTAAAGGTAAAGGTTGAATCCTTACGCATGTTATGTAACAACTTGGTAGATGTATCTTCCAGATAAATATTGTAAGAAGAATCAAACAAGTCACTTCCACTAAGGCGTAGAGTCAACAAGTCACCTTTTTGGGATGTACGGATAGCCAACGGCACAACTGCTGTAGACAAATCACCCACTGTATGAATAGATAACGCTTTCATGTCTGATGCGCTATTCGCTAAGGCATACAATATTACAGGCTTTTTATCCGATGGGAACAGTGTATACTGATCTTTTGATGCATCATAATCATTTGACACTTTATCATCATATACAAGAGCTACCGCACTTTCCCTATTTCCTCCTTTATAGATAGCAAGATTCAATACTTCAGGCTCACCTCCGCTACGCAACTTATCAGTTGGCTGTGTTACAGACATGATTGATGTTACACTAAATGTAGAGAATGCTGCCGGAGAAGGTTTCTTAACCACAATGAATGATTGCATTGGAGCTACATACCCTGTTGTCGATCCGGTAGAAATATAATTCATTGAGGAAAGTTTTAATGCCTCATATACCGGACCAGAAGCCCCATTAGCCCACACATAGAAATCTGTAGTAATCGTTCCGGTATTCGCAGCCTGGAATGCACGTAAATCCAAATGAGACATAAACGGATTACCTACCATTGCTGTTGCTGCCGATGGATCATCAACATAAGCATTCATCGTAAACGATCCTGTATTCTTATTAAAGCTTGTAAGTCCTTCATAACCGAATCGGCTGCGTAGAGAATCTCCATTAACTACCGATTGTCTTGGCAAAGTTGTTTTCCACTCCTGAACCCCCGCTATCAGCGGATTATCAGCACGATCACCTTGCTTCTCAGGCCCAATATACTTCGTAGGATCATTGAAATCTATTCCATTATAGTAATAGTATTCATTTTCTGACCGTGGGAAAGTAAAACGTGCTTTATTATCCGAAGGAGAAACTCTTCCTGATTTCAAGTGAGTTGGGTCAGTATCTGTACTCATATTTGTTTCCAAATCCGGCCAAACCATTAACCCCTTACCCGGATCCATTTTTTCATCCAAAATATTAAACGGCATCGACCAATACATAGATGAATTATATCTGGTAACTCCATCTACTGCCGTTTGAGGATTAGCCATCCGATAATACATCCACCAAACGTCCGGAGTCCTACCCCACTTCAATGCATTCGGATTATACTTTTGCGTTCCCGGATAATCGATGTAGTTCGTTCCGTCTACATAATAGTCTCCTGTCACCATATACCGTAATGGGGAAGACAACATATACCATCTATCCGGATCTAAAGCCAAACGAACTTTAGCCGCATTGTAATCCAACAAATATGTTTTAGCAACTTCGCCTCCATTAAGGAATTCTATCGTATCACATTTTGCCGAATTCGGATCAGTCATTGCTTTAGTCAAAATAGGATAATATATTGCAGTTTCAGGAATATAAACATAGGTACACTTACCGGGGATACCTTCTTGCCAGTTCGGCGCATATTCCCAAGTAGTATTATAATCCCCTATCCAATGTGAAACTTTTGGTGTTACATATACAGTTACAGGTAAAACCTCTGAACATTCGCCATTACGTGTAATCGTTAATGTTAGGTCTTGCAATTGATTTGCACTGTAAATAGACGTTGATTTTGGATAAGTGTACTGAATCTGCGCACTATTCGGATTATTAATATTACCCGTTCCTTCAGTAGTCCATAAATATGTGTACCCTGGAATAGCAGGGTCACCCAATATTGCTATATCTCCTTGACAAATACTGTCATTTGCCAAAGCCAACTGATATGTCAAAGTAGGTTTAACATACGCACTATCACACAAATATTCATTCACTGTTCCAGCACCATTCTTCGGCATACCCAAAATCAAATCACACACATCTGCAGCTGCCAATGTTAGATTTCCTTCAAATGCATACTCTGTATTAGCTGGTATAGACACTAAGAATGGCAAATTAGCATTTACAATCTTGCGATCAGCCCAATCATAACCCTCTGGTGAATTATTGTCCTTATATAAATATAAGTTCAAATTACTTATATCATAAGCACCATTATTCCTAACTCGAGCTTTTACTTTCAGATTCTCACGGTTGTTAACGTAATCATACGTTTCTGTTAAGGTTACACTACCTGCAACAATGTTGATATCATGTTTTTGAAAAACAATACGAAAATCCCGGTTCAATGTTGCATTATTTACAGTACATGGTTCAGGATCTGTTGGATGACAATACATCTTAATATCAACCATCGCTCCCACGCTGATAATGCTCTCACTACAATCCCATAATTGAGGATTATATGCTTCTACTTCCACTTCAAATGTATAATTTACAGTTGTCAGTTCATTATTAGCAAATTGAGCAGTTAACCGGCGATTACGTGAATTAAATACAAATGATGTAGAAACACCACCACCTTCACGTACAAATGTATTTGTTCCACCCGATACCAAACGCATATTGGGAGGTAATTGTATATATGCTGTTGTTGCCAAATTTGCATCATTCGCCCGGAAAGTATAACGGCCCTTCAATGTAATTTTACCATCACTTGCACTCAGGTATGGAACTACGAAAGTCAATCCGTTAACATCATCAACTGAAAATTGAGGCAATTGCACTAACGGATTCGATGAATCATCATAACCATCCAAACCGATATTATTTGTTGCTATATTTTTGGACTCAACCAAGTCACATAAACTTGAACCGATAGTTGTAATATAAATGGGTTTACCAAATAAGAAATCACATGTAGGTTCTAAACTTACTGTTAATACAACCACATCTCCGGCTTCATCCTTAGGAGCTAAAAGCACTGTTTGAGGAAGTGTTATCAAAATATAATCATCATGGCTATCATCTACAACCCATGTAGAAGCATTGTATGGTACGGTAACTCCATTCTGAACATACTTCATCGTAGTGGCAGGGTCCATTAAAAGCAATGCTTCTTTCGAATCACGGCGAATTCTAGCTTGCAATCCTTTTACCGAAGCATACAAGTTATTCACAAATGAAATATCGAAAAGAGCCGGCGTACATAATATAAATTTACCATCTGTTCCTGTAGGGTGCTCTAAAACAGTTCCCGAAAAATCCATTGGTAAGAAAGTTCCGGTAAGCTCAGTGGTTGGCACATCACGATAACAAGAAGTACGATTATATTCTGAAAAGCCTGTATAAGGATCTGTCGGATACGTAACCGTATTTACCGCAAATTTAGCTTTGAATTTTATTGTTCCTGCAACAGTACAATCCGGATATTTAGATTTAAGAATATAATCGAGCTTACAACTGGAAGAACTTAAATATTCCCCTGTAAGATTTCCCAGTTTTATCCAATAAGACTTACTTCCGGGAGTTCCGGAATACTCTACCCAAGGTGCAGTTATTTTAGTTTCGGTACCTCCAACAACAGAATACAACTCCAAGTCATTCAATCCACCTTCTGTAATTTCTATAAACAGATACGTATTTGGCATAAAATAATCCGCACCATTAGATGTACTTGTCCAAGTAGAGCTATTTGTCAACCGTAATGGCCAGGAAAAGTCTTTACTTCCCGACTTTTGAGTTGGAGCAGTACTACTGGTAGCTATACTCCAAGCACTTGATGAACGAGCGTTATATCGACAACTCCAGGTAGTAGTTACATACACAGGCAATGCCGATGTCGGATAATTATTATAACCTACATTCGCATATCCACATGAATAATTTGCACCACATACAGACCGAACCTCTGCGAAAATATAATACGATTGAGCTCCTACTGTATTAATACTGAAATTATCTTTTGAATTATAATACTCTCCTAATAGAGCATTCATTCCTGCTCCAAAAACAACAGTTGAATAACTAGAGTTATGATTTACCGTATAATCAATCCCTTCGTAAAATATACGCCCTTCACTGTCATACAATTTATCGAAGATAACTGTTTCACTTGAATAGACATAAGCGGAAGTTATCTTGTCCAGTATGGCATTCGGACGGTATTCATTCGGGAAAAACTCAGTTGTAATACCCATTATACCATTATTCATGGTCAATTTTAATAATGTATATGTATTATGTGACGTATTTCCGTTTTGCCAGAAAGTCTGATCTGTCGGAAGTTCTGTGGTTCCATCCGGAGCCGGAACTACACCATAATCAACGATATACAGATTATCTACTGGCATCGAACAACCATAATTGTAGTTATTCTCTCCATGAATACTTGATTCCAACAAGTGTACCGTTTTTTTCTCCGTTGGCAGGTAAGTCGTAGCACGTGCAAGGAATGTTACCCTAAAGCGTGTATTAGCCAATAAAGGAACATTATCGGCAACTAAATAAGGAGAAATATCTGTACGCAATGTATATTGCCCGCTATTGTATAATTCAAGCACCTCACTGGCAGGTATTGAAATAGGAGCACTCCATATAGACGAACCCGGACGCTGGTATTCCAAAATGGCTCCACGGCTGCCTTTGGTAAAATACGGCTGTGCTGCTCCTTGCGTACTATGATAACTTACATCGGCATATAATGGTTTGCCGTTGTCAACTACCATACTGTCGCGAGCTACACGAGCTGTAATAGCCAATTCCACATCATCGTTAGGCCCTATCAATTTCAAATCAACCCCTGCAGCACGAGCTTCATCTATCGAAGCATACCGTGTCAGATCCGTTTTACTTTTGTATCCAAAACTTGCCCGCTCGGTACGGAAATTCTCACCTATATACGTAATACATCCAAGTGGCACATACAACTGATAAGTTACAGGTACTGTTTGACAACCATAAGTATAGGTTGTTCCACCCCAATCAAACATATGCTTTATTTCCACCTGATTACGAGGCGACCCCAAATTATGTACTGCTTGTACTGTAAGGGTATAGGTTTGAGAGGTGGTTAAATTAGAAGTTCTGTTATAGAACGTCAATGTTCGCGTTCCGGCATCGTACGAAATATCTCCGGCAGCAACCGCTACCCCATTGATTTTTACACCACCCGAAGGTACATATACTAAATCCACCGGCAATACCAATTGTACCCTGTGTGTTTGAGCAGTTGTGCTATTTAACCATGTACTATTAGGATAATACGTACTTGCAGGATAATCCGTTATCGTAAGGGTTGTTATATCACCAAGCCCACCGATTTCTACAGGAACTGTTAGCATTGGATTAGCTACCGAACCAATTCCACCGCTGAATCCTAAATTTTGACTATCTATCCAATAAAGAACTGAAGAAGAGATAGTATTAGTACATCCTGGAGGATTAAATCTGCAATACTCATTAATACTTTCAGTAAATAAATATTGAGTACTTCCACATGAACCAAAGTCAGAAACATCTAAATTCCAGTTTATCGTTAAATAGATGGGATTGCTTGCCGATTTTGTTAAATCATTATAGACTCCATCTCCATCAGTATCAGCAAAACCTTTATATGGAACTGAATTCTCAAAGCGAAAATAGGTGCTTGTACCAGATTTTACAACAGCAACAGGAGGAGCTGATCCGTCTATATTTCCAAGATTATCAGAAAAATAGGCACTGATAACATTCATATTCCACTTGTATGTACCGGAAGTAACAAAATCAAGATAATAATTTTCAAAAGGAAGATCATTTAAATTATCTATTTTGATTACAAGTTTCCCTTGTCCTGAAGCAGTTGTAGGTTTAATATCTATTACATTAGAAATACTATACCCGCTTGGATAAGGGCTTCCATAAATAACAACAGATTCTCCGTTGTTTGTTTTGGTTTGAGGACATTTATGAGAGATAGTATAAGTAAGTTTAGCCTGATTAGTTATAGAATTAACATAACAATAATCATATTTTATCCTCTCACGAACCCGTATCACTTCACCACTACTAATGTGAGAATCACCATTTCCAATCTTTGCAAAATCAGCAGCTGTAAAGGTATACGTATACCCCAATTGATTGGATTGGATTGTAGCCGGGATAGTTTGCCAACCCGTATTTGTCAATATTTCTACATCCAAAATACGTACATAAGAAGTATAAGTGCCTGTTCCCGGTGTTGATACAACACTAACTGTCAGGTCTCCTCCCATCAAATAAGAATTCAACTCATTTTGTTGTATTTTCCATTCCCGGTAAGCTGTCATAGTCGCTTTTACAGTAGTATCAGCTGGCGGAGTAAATACAACTACCGGATATTTGATGTTAGATATATCCGGCGAAGTAGTTTGCGCCATACTTACATTACTACTATTAAAATAATCATAAAATACTTGATCTTCATCAACGATCGAACATCCCGGTTTCATAAAAACAGAAACATCTGTATCATCTGAGATCGTCGGAAAAGTTATTCGAGCCGTTTTACCATCGACTGCTATCGTTGTAGTAACCGGTAAAGCTCCAGCATTGGCGCTGGTTATTGTCCAATCGACCGGTGCAACTACATATAAATATGAATTTGTAAAGGTTGTTCCGGGAGATACTGTCACTTTAAACTCCACGCTCTCCCCACTGGGCACAATGGGAAAAGGATTGGTTTTAGCAACCATATACTGGCTATGAGCTGCCTGAACAAACCCCAGAAACATCAAGAATAAAAATACTCCCTTAAAATAGTATTGAAGTTGTTTCATATAGTTTTCTTATTAGTAAATACTTTAATAAAAACAATTGTAAACCAAGTCCACAAATTGGATTTGATTTACAACTAACACTTTTGATTTTTTCTATACCTTAAATACATGAGCTTACCTCCGGTATAAAGAAGAAACAAATATGCCAACGGATAAAAATCTGTCAATGGCAGTTTTGGACTGACTTGCCCTCCGGGATTGTACTGACCATCATCATCGTCAAAAGTAGGAGGAGCCTGAAGCTTATTGTCTCCATTATCCAGAATTGTTGCGTCTTCATCGAAAATACTTTTCTTTTCGGAAATACTGCTTCGAATAGATTCTTCCTTGTCAGAGACCTTGGTTTCATCCGAAAAAATAGACTTGGAAGAGGTTTCCCCAAACAAAGAAGATGATTCTGCTGCAGCAGATATTGAAAAAAGAAAAGCAAATAGAAAAAGAACTAGGATTATTTTTTTTTCCATCATTTTTTTCATAATTATTTTCTTATTGTTTGAATTGATTAATACTTATTTGAATACATTTTATACATCCCCATTTGTGAATTGAATGCTTTAAATAACACACTCAATTATCTAGAACCGAACTTCCTTAATCTATAAACTTCCTCTAAGCCTTTAAACAAGAGGCTTAGAGAAATTTATATTCAAGAGGATAATAATATTATTTTACGACTTTTTGAGTATATATGCCATTAGCAGCATTTACTTTTACAATATATAAGCCCTTTTGCCACATAGATGCATCAATAGAAATATTGTTTGTAGTATATGCACCTTGATATACTTGTTTTCCTGATAAATCAAATACTGAAACCGAAGATATTTCGGAGTCGTTGTTGATATATAAGGTGTTTTTTGATAAATAGGCCTCGAAAGAATTGTTGTTATCAGGATTGGAAATACCGGTAGTTTTATATAAAGTTGTTTGATAACATAAAACTAAATCAGCATATCCATTATCTGTAAAATCCGGCCAAGGAGAATAAAGGTCTTCTGCATATTCAGGATAAAGAGCCTCTGTTTTAAGAGAAAAAAGAGGGTTCGTTATTTTACAGTAAACATTTCCACTAACAAGAGAGTTAAAAGTATAAACTCCGTCACTTCCTGAAGGTTGAGGATTCAATTTTGAAGTAAATGCTCTATCACTATACCATTCATATGCTGTTTTATATGGTCCTACTGTAGCAGCATAAGCCGAAGTAAGGTCTATTGGTATACCAACCTTATTACCCGCGCTATTTATCGAATCTGCTTGAGAAGAACAAGCATAGTAATTTGCAGCATCATTAGGATACCCAGCCGAAGCCTCTGAAATAATAACCCTCATTTGAGGCATATTTGCAAACTTTAGGTTATTAACCCGACAGTTAAAAACTGTACTACTATTTTTTGGAAAAAAAAGAGTAGGTACATTTTTATTATCTTTAGTAGTTACACCTTCAACTTTGAAATAGGACAATTTACCTCCTGATTGCGCATTAAGAATAACTTTTTGAAGCTTAGCTCCCCAAATTTGCACAGAATATAATACTGTTTGTGATTGTTGAGGAATATCTAAAGTCATTAGCTCTTTACATGCACGTAAATCTAAACTTCCTTTTATTCCACCTGTATCAGTTTCTCTTTTCCAATATATTTCTTGTACATACGTCACTCCTTCAATAGTTGTAGTTTTTAACGAACCTAGTTTAAACTTACTCATCCAAGAAGTATCAGCCCACCAACCTTCATCATTTGAGTTTAATGCTG
Source organism: Bacteroidales bacterium (assembly GCA_031553395.1). Taxonomy (GTDB): domain Bacteria; phylum Bacteroidota; class Bacteroidia; order Bacteroidales; family WRGA01; genus WRGA01. The sequence goes on from JAVBLR010000016.1 coordinate 10,502, forward strand.
CAATTTGTTCCTCAGACAGGCCAGTACATAGAAGTTCATAATTCATATAGTATACTGACATTTCATCTTTAGAATTAGACTCTTGAATTAAAAAATCTCGTAAATTCTTTAATTCGGCCTTAACATACGTTTGCGAACTCACTTTCAACGTACCCAACACACTTATACATAAAATCACCAGCGACAATAGTAAATTTTTTCTCATCATAAATAATTTTAAAACAATTATAGTTTGGTTTATTAATTCTTTTTATTTTACCCCCAACATCCCCTCCCAAATTAAGGGAGGAAAGAAGTGGAAAGGATATTTTCAATAAATTGAAAAAAATATGTTATTTTTTTCACTTGTATCTTTCTATGAGAGACAAGTGCGAAAAATTAATATTATCCGGAATAAACGCAACATTGTTACGCTTTCCTTTTTTACCAAAAGTGAATTGTGATTAATTGAATCAAGAAGAGTGTTTACACAATAATACATATACAGCAGCAGGGCAAAAGACTGCCCAAGCTGTCGTTTGTATTTCTACAAAAGAGAATATCCTAGAAAACAAAAAAGGTTCCGGCTTGTTATAAAACAAACCGAAACCTTTATATTTCAACGATATTACCTATTATAGAAAATTGTAAACAAGAGGAGATGAGCGCAAACGTAGAAGACGCAGGCGCAGTAGGTATACATTTTACCCTACCAATAATGACTTGCAAAATTTCATTCATTTTCACTCACTCCATAACCTTTACTCCCCTGAAAGGAAAAAGGCAATAATCATTCATTCACTTTATATAAAAATCCTTTTTTATTCATCAAAAAGGATAAAACTTATTTTAGAAGTCTTACATTTCCTTCCAAAAATAGGAAATGTGTATGTTTTTAAAGTTCCCAGCAAAATATCTTAAACAAAATATTCATTAAATAACGTCCGTTTACAACGTTTATAGAACGAGAATGATGTTAAATCTGCTTCAAACAAAGGGCTTTGGTCTAAAAACGAAGCAAATGTATATGTAAAAAAGTTTATTTGAAGAAAATTTAAACTTAAATTATTCTAAAATAAGTAAATTTATGTCATTTTACAGGTAAAATGGACATTTTTAACAATAAAACAAGTTCTTTATAATATAAGAGGTAAAAAATAAGGATAAGACCTTTTACTTTTTTACCTTAAAAACATTATTCATTGCCAACAATTCATCAACATATTGCCTATCGTTACTTAACCGGGGTACTTTGTATTGACCGCCAAGCTTATTTTTTTCTTCCAGCCAATCATGAAAAAGGTTTTTCCGCGCAATTTCTATTATGGGAGGAGACAGCGTTATATCCTTATAGCGCTTTGCTTCATAATCGGAATTTACTTCTTTCAAAGCTTCATCCAAACTACGAGAAAAATCCTCTATAGAAACAGGCTGTTTTTCAAACTCAACAATCCATTGGTGGCACCCAGTTCTTCTGGATGACATATATACAGGTGCAGCTGTATAATCTTTAATAACAGCTCCGGTTTGCTCACATGCTTTTACCAAAGCTTTATCGGCGTTATGCACCATTAGCTCTTCGCCAAAAGCATTGATAAAGTGCTTGGTTCTTCCTGTAATTATAAATTTGTAGGGATTTTTGGATGTAAATTTTACAGTATCGCCGATTAAATATCGCCATAATCCACTATTGGTCGTAATAAGCATAGCGTAATTCACACCCGTTTCTACTCCTTCGAGCGGAACTGCCGGCGGATGATCTTCACCTAATTTATCTAATGTAACAAACTCATAATACACACCATAATCAAGCATCAATAGCATCGATTTATCAGCAAGATCATCCTGAATACCGAAAAATCCTTCCGAAGCATTGTATGTTTCCATGTAATGCATTCCAGACGAAGGTATCAACGCTTTATATTGATCTATATAAGGAGCAAAACTTATTCCTCCATGAAAAAACACTTCCAATTCAGGCCAAATATCTGTAAGATATTGTTTTCCAGTTTTTGCTAATATTTTTTTTATTAAAACCAAAAACCAGGAAGGGACACCCGATAGATTGGTAACATTCGCATGTATTACACTTTCGGAAATGGCTTCGAGTTTGGCTTCCCATTCATCCATCAAGGCAATTTTCTTATTCGGCACACGAACATAATTAGCCAATGATGGCATATTTTTAATCATAATAGCCGATAAATCGCCCGTTATATAAGAATCAGAAGAAGTATTCTTCTTTAAACTTCCACCCAATATTAATCCTTTTCCCGAAAAGAAACGACTATGTGGATTATTTCGAAAATACAAAGAAAGACAATCCCGTCCCCCTGCATAATGACAATTGCATAATCCCTCTTTACTAACAGGAATAAATTTGCTTTTATCATTCGTGGTTCCGGATGATTTTGCAAACCACCGGATGGGAGTAGGCCAAAGCAAGTTTTGTTCTCCGGCCTGCATTCTTTTTATATATGGAGACAAATCTTCATACGGTTGTATTGGAAGCCGTTGACTAAAAGTTTCGTGGTCTTTTATGCCAGAGAAATCATGCATTTTGCCGATTTCAGTATTTTTGGCATAATTTAGTAAGTAGTAGAGTTGATTTTGTTGAATTTCAGGTCCTGAAGTATTATATGCTGATATTTTCCCGGCTCGTATTGCAAATAGTTTGGATATAAGTCTGGTGATATTCATTATGCTGCCTGATTTTCTTTATCTCGCACAAAGATAGGAAAAAGTTACGAATGGGCAATGTAGGGGCAGACCCACGTGTCTACCCTTCTTACGTCTTTGCCTCACTTGTTTGGTATACCACCATAATAAAGGGCAGACACATAGGTCTGCCGCAACAAAAAGCGCCTGTATAAAATTATACAAGCGCTTTTTGCTAAATAACAAGTGTATTTATAATAAAATACTAAAACTTTCTCAGAAATTATTCTGCTACAGTTTCCTCAGCAGCAGGAGCAGCTGGTTCTTCTACAACAGCAACAGGTTGCTCTTCTACAGCTTCTTCTGTTGCTTCTGCCACAACGGCTTCAGCTCTTTTCTTTGCTAACTCTTCGGCTTTTGCTTTATTTGCTTTTTGCTCATCTTCGAAGCGTTTTTTATCAGCAATTTTAGCGGCTTCACTCAGTTTTGTTTTAACCGATTGAACCTCTGATTGCTTATTGCTTAACCATGCGTTAAAGCGTTTTTCTGCTTCAGCCTCGTCAAAAGCACCTTTTTTCACACCACCTTGCAAGTGTTTTTTCATTAAAACACCTTGTTCGGAAAGAATGTTTCTTGTAGTATCAGTTGGTTGAGCACCAACATTCAGCCAATACAAAGCTCTCTCGAAATTCAAATCTATTGTAGCAGGATTTGTGTTCGGGTTAAAAGAACCTATCCTTTCAATAAATTTACCATCTCGTGGTGCCCTGCTGTCTGCAACTACAATTTTGTAGAACGCATAACTTTTGCGCCCATGTCGTTGTAATCTGATTTTTGTTGCCATTTTTTAAATAAAATGATTTTAATAGTTGAATTATTTTGCATTAGCGGCGCAAAAGTACGGCAAATTATTGAAAATAACAACCTCTTTGAAGTTAAAAGTTAAGAGTTAAGAGTTAAGAGTTAAGAATCAGCAAAATAAGCATTTGTCAGTATATAAAAAAATCACTCTTAACTTTTTCATTTTCAACTCTTAACTCTTAATTATTTACTCCACCGCCCAATGCCCTATACAATGTAACACTATATTGAAGCTGTTCCAATTTATCATTTACCTGTTGTAACTGAGCTTGTAACAAGTTCTGTTCGGCAGTAAGAACTTCGGTATAATTGGCTTCACCAGCAATCAATAATTGTTTGGTATAATCCACAGCAGTTACAAGCGCATTTACTTGCTTTGTTCGTGTTTCATTTTTACTGAGGGACGACATATATCCATACAAAATATCTGAAACTTCCTGACCTGCGGCCAACACGGTTTGTTGAAAAGTAATTAAAGCCTCCTGTTGTTGTGCTTTTGCTATTTTTAGGTTGCCGGTTAACTGTTTTTGTGCAAAAAGAGGCTGGGTAATACTTCCTAAAATATTAGCAATTAGATTCTGTGGCTGAAAAAAATCAGACAATGTTGTAGCTCCATAACCAATAACTGTTCCTGTATTCAACGTAATACTGGGATAAAAATTTGCCTGTGCAGCATTGGTAAGTTCGAATGCCGAACGAAAACTTAACTCTGCCTGTTGAACATCCGGACGTTTAGCCAACATTTGTGCAGGAATACCATAACTTAATTGACCTGCTACTTTTTGTATTCCGATATTCGAACGTTCGATTGCTCCGGATTTTCGTCCCAATAAAACGCAAATTGCATTTTCCGATTGCCAGATTTGACTTTTCAAGTCGGGGATAGTAATTTCTGTTTGATACAAAAGAGCTTCACTTTGTTTTACAGCAGCAGCATTTTGCATTCCGGCATCCATCAAGGATTGCATAGTCGCAGTACTTTCCTTTAATAATCCGACAGTTTCAATAGTAATTTTCAATTGTTCATCTAATGCCAACAATGCATAGTAAGAAGTTGCAATATTAGCAATCAACGATGTTTGTATCAAATTGCGGTAAGCATAACTATTTAGAAATTGCGCATAGCTTGCCCTAGACTGCCTATTGAGTTTCCCCCAAATATCGGCCTCCCAAGTAGCGCTAATACCCAATGTATATTGAGTCGTTTGATTTCCTAATCTTTTTTTACTGTCTATACTATTCCTATCTTGTTGTATATTACCCAACAAAGCTACATTGGGGAAATACGCTGCACGAGCCATACTAAGATTCGCTTCAGCCTGCTGGATACGTGTATAAGCAATTTTTAAATCTGAGTTATTATCTAATCCTTCCTGAATTAATGTTTGTAAATAAGAATCTGTAAAATATTCTCTCCACGGAATATCGGCAATTGTCGTTGTATCTGACGGATTCTCTCCACGGAATAAACCGTTTGAATCGACATCAGGAGATTGGTATTTATTAACAACCTGGCAAGATGATAGTATTATCAATCCATATATAATAATGAATTTTATATTCCTTATTTTCATACGTCTTTTTTTATTTTTTACACTAAGGTTGTATGGAAACTCGCGTAAAATATTATTGCCTTTGGTGAAAACTTTTTTAGGCTCGTTTTCATTACAATTAAGAATTTATATGAATATCGAATCCGTTAAAAAAAGTGCTAATGAATCAAACTGAACAAGTTTTCCGCTTTTTGATTTTTACCTAAAACTCAATTTATACAATCCTTATTTAAAAAATTCCCTAAGCAATCTAATCGAATATTTGCCAATAATCATTTTAAATTTCAGAAAGTTGACTAATTCAAAATTATCAACATCAACTACAATATCCGATAATCAAAAATCTGCGTAAAAACGTTCAATTCTCATCATTAGCACTTTATTTATGTTGTTTTCAGATTCTCTGCTTCATCCGGGCTTTCATTCTTCGAGCCACCTAATTTATCTTGTATTGTCTGGAAAATAATATAAAGCGATGGAATTACAATTATTCCCAACAATGTGCCAATAAGCATGCCGCCAACTGCACTGATACCAATTGACCTATTGCCGATTGCTCCTGCACCCGAAGCAAACATCAGAGGCATAAGCCCACAAATAAAGGCAAACGAGGTCATCAAAATCGGACGAAGACGGGCTTTGGCTCCATTTACTGCCGCATCAACTATACTCATTCCGTTTTTCCTTCGTTGAGAAGCATATTCTACAATCAGAATAGCGTTCTTAGCTAACAATCCGATTAACATAATCAAGGATATTTGCACATATATATTGTTAACAATACCCTGATGAACGCCAAAAATCATCAGAAATGCATAAATACCCGAAAGTCCGACCGGAAGACAAAGAATTACACTCAACGGAATAATATAACTTTCATATAATGCCGAAAGCAACAGGTAAACGAATATCAAACATATACCAAAAATAAGGATCGTTTGACTACTTTGACTGGCTTCTTCGCGTGTCATTCCCGAAAACTCGAAACCATATCCCTCCGGTAAAGTTTCTTTACTCACTTCTTCCACTATTTTAATTACATCGCCTGTACTGTAGCCTTTCACAAAATTGGGGATAATCGTTGCATCAATAGCTGAAAACATATTAAACCGCTCCAATGTTTGAGGGCCTGTAATATCTTTTATCGTAATAAACTCGGTAATTGGAGCCATACTTCCATCGGCTGTTTTGACAGTTAATCCCGGCATATCTTCCAAACTTTTCCGGTATTCGGGAGCAGCTTGTATCATCACCCTGAATTGTTTTCCGTACAAGATAAAATTTGAAATATACATACTTCCGATGTAAGCTTGCATGGTAGTCATAATATCGCTGAGAGTCAAGCCTGCTTCCTTAATTTTTGCAACATCAGCCTCAATTAATTTCTGAGGGAAATTGGGATTAAAACTTGAATAAGCTGTCATTACCTCGGAACGTTCACGCATTTTTGCCAGAAATTGATTGGCGATACCATAAAACTTACTGATATCTCCACCTGTTTTATCTTGCAAATCCAACTCAACTCCGGTACTTAAGCCGAAACCTTGCAAGGTAGGGGTACCAAAAAAGAGAAAAGTAGCATTTTGAATGTCTTTCGTTTTTTCAGTCAACATGCTTGCAACTTCATTATAAGAATATTTCCGCTTATCCCAAGGTTTCAGTTTAAGGATAATTGAACCATACGAACTTCCTTGTCCACCCATAAAGTTAACCCCGGTAATATTCAATACATGATCTACTCCTCCTATTTGCTCTGCAATATCAACCACTTGACTCACTATAGAATCCGTTCTTTCCAATGAAGCTCCCGGAGCAAGCGTGATCATTCCCATCACACTGCCGTTATCTTCCTGAGGAACAAATCCCGTAGGAAGAAATTTTACAAGTCCGCCCAAAATCAAAAAACAGACTACTATAATGGCAATTGTAATCCAGCGATGCCCTTTTTTTCCTAAAAATTGAATTCCATTTCCATATTTCTTTGTCCCGGATTGGAATACATGATTAAAACTCGTGAAAAACCGTTTGAAAATATTTTTTTCATTTGGATTTTCGACATGAGATTTTAAAAATAATGCACTTAAAGCCGGACTAAGCGTTAATGCATTAACAGCCGATATCATAATGGCTATTGCCAGTGTAAGCCCAAATTGCTTATAAAAAACGCCGGTTGTTCCACCAATAAAACTTACCGGAATAAACACCGATGCCATAACCAATGTGATAGAAACAATAGCCGGAGCTATTTCACCCATTGCCTTTAAGGATGCTTTTCTCGGATTTTTCTCACCTTTATCCAATTCGGCATGAACAGCTTCTACCACAACAATGGCGTCATCCACAACAATCCCGATAGCAAGAACCAATGCGAATAATGTAAGTAAATTGATAGAAAATCCAAGTACATTAAGAAAACAGAACGTTCCTATAATTGCCACTGGTACTGCAATCCCCGGGATAATAGCAGAGCGAACATCCTGCAAAAAGATAAATACAACAATAAATACCAATATAAAAGCTTCGATCAATGTATGGACTACTTTAAGGATAGACGCATCCAGAAATTCATTCGAATCCATTAAATAAATAATCTCCACTCCCGGAGGAAATGATTTGGCAGCATCATCAACCACCGCTTTTACATTGTTAATTAATTCCCGCGCATTCGAACCCGCTGTTTGACTAACAGAAATTGCAACGGAAGGCCTTCCATCGGTTTCCGTTGCAACAGTATAATCAAGCGAACCCAACTCAACATCTGCAATGTCTTTTACTTTCAGAACTTGCCCATTATTCGAACGAATTATAATATTCTCGAATTCTTCCGGAGCTTTCAAAAGCCCAGTATAATTTATTGTGTACTGAAAGCTCTGATTCGAATTTTGTCCTAATTGACCCGGAGCTGCTTCAATATTCTGGTCGTCCAATGCGGCAATCACTTCCGATGGATTAATTTGATAAGAAGCCATTTTATCCGGTTTCAACCATATCCGCATAGAATAATTCTGGGAACTATAAGCCGAGGCATCTCCTACCCCATATACCCGTTGTATTTGCGGTAACAAGTTGATATTGGCATAATTTTGCAAAAAACGGGCATCATAATCTTTGTTATTAGAAACCAAAGACATCATCAACACGGTACTACTTTGTTGTTTTTTTACAGTTACCCCGATTTGAGTTACTGCTGCCGGCAAAAGAGGAGTTGCCGTAGCCGCCAGATTCTGTACATTTACTGCAGCAATATCCGGATTAATACCTTGTTTGAAATAAATAGTTATACTTGCCGAACCCGAATTGGATGCCGTAGAAGTCATATAAGTCATTCCTTCCACCCCATTTACGGCTTCTTCAAGCGGAATAATAACCGAATTCATAACCACATCGGCGCTTGCACCGGGATAACTTGCCGAAATACGCACTGTAGGCGGTGCAATATTAGGATATTGTTCGATAGGAAGTAAAAATAATCCAATCAAACCTAATACCACAATAAATATGGATATTACGGTCGACAGTACCGGCCTGTCTATAAAGGTCTTCAAAATAGATGAATTATTGTCCGCCATATCACTTTGTTTTTTGAGTTGATTGTTCCTTTTGGATTCCTATTCTCATTCCATCATGAAGAGTTGCTATCCCATCAATTACAATCGTATCTCCATCTGAAAGGCCTCCGGTAACAGCATAATATTTCCCACCGGGCATGGATTCTGCTGTAATAACCATTTGTTTAACTGTATCTTGCTTTACTTTATATACCAAAATCTTATCTTGTTCTTCGAAAGTTGCTTTTTGAGGAATGACAAAAACATTGTCAATATCTTGTGGCATAGATATCTTTCCACTTGAACCGCTTCTCAATAACCCTTGTTCATTTGAAAATTCTGCCCTGAAGTTTACCGAACCGGTAGAAACATCCACAACTCCGGAAATTGTCTCCACTTTCCCTTTCTCAGGGTAAATACTTCCATCAGCCATAATCAACGTAACAAGTGGAAGATTTTTAATCTTATCGGCCTGAGTATTACCAGAAGCATCTTTGAGAAACAACATCAAGTCTTTTTCATTCATGGAAAAATAAGCATATGCTTGTTTTATATTGGAAACAGTAGTTAATAAATTAGTACTATTAACCAAACTTCCCTGACGATAAGGAATTGTTCCAACCACACCATCTACCGGACTACTAACATTTGTCCAGCTTAATGTAGCCCTGGCATTTGTAAGTGCTGCCTGTGCCTGCTTTAAGGAGGCTTGAGCAGATTCATACGCATTTTCATATGTTTTGAGTTGAACAGGGCTTATAATTCCTTTATCTGCTAATGGACGTATCCGATTAACATCAAGCTCAGCTGTATTTAATTGAGCTTGGGCGCTATTAACTGCTTCTTGCTCTGTAGCAAATGATTGTTCGGATACCGGTGAGTTAATTTTAAATAAGGTTTGCCCTTTTTTCACGACAGACCCTTCGTCTACATAAATAGCATCAATAAAACCATCTACCCTCGGACGGATTTCAATATCTTCCTGACCTTTGATTATTGCCGGATAAATATTTTCCAATTCGGCAGTTTGCTTAGACATAACAGCTACCGGATAATCTTGCACTGATATAGTATGTGTATCTTGCTTATTTCTACATCCTGTAAAAGTAAGCAAGATGAATATTATTAGAATAAGCCTCTTTGCTTTCATATATTCAACATGGTATTGATTCTGATAGTTATACATGTAATTTTATAACTTTTATTTTTATTAGATTGTTCAGCTTTTTACGAATTATTAAAAATATTTACATCGACACCGATTTGAATGTTTTTCGGCTAATGGCTAATGGCAAAGGGAAGCGTGCATAGTCTTTCGTTTGCCATTTGCCCAGACCTTCAAAACGGATTCAATTTGAATTTAATTTTATCATTATTTCCTTGAACAATCCGATAATTTTTCGTATATTTGTTCGTTTTTACGGAATAAAAAACAACAAATCTCACTCACATTATTCCATTAATTATCAATAAAATACATAATATTCAATAGAATTATTTTTAGACTTAAAAATAATTAAACCCGCAAACTAAAACCTCTAAAGCAGGTCTTTAGGATGTTATTGATTTTTGTTTTGTAATATGTAAATTTACAGTATGACACAAGAAGAAAAATTAGAGAAATCAAAGGCGTATTCCGCCGACAGTATTCAAGTACTTGAAGGATTAGAAGCCGTTCGTAAACGACCGGCAATGTATATTGGAGACATTAGCGTAAAAGGGTTACACCACTTGGTTTATGAGGTTGTAGATAACTCCATAGACGAAGCGTTGGCCGGTTATTGTACAGATATTGAAGTAATAATCAACGAAGATAACTCCATTACCGTATCTGATAACGGACGTGGAATTCCGGTTGACTATCACGAGAAAGAAAAAAAATCGGCACTGGAAGTTGTTATGACGGTTTTGCATGCCGGAGGTAAATTCGATAAAGATTCTTATAAAGTATCGGGAGGATTACACGGAGTAGGGGTTTCGTGTGTAAACGCATTGTCTACTTTCATGCGTGTGGAAGTACATCGTAACGGAACTATCTACGAACAGGAATACTCTTGTGGAAAACCTCAATTTGCCGTAAGAGAAGCAGGAAAAACCGATAAAACGGGAACAATTACAACATTTACGCCTGATGCAAGTATTTTCACAGTAACTGAGTATAAATACGACATTCTTGCCGGTCGTTTGCGCGAATTGGCCTTTTTGAATGCCGGCATCAGTCTTATTTTAACGGATAAACGAGTTAAGCTGGAAGATGGTTCTTTTAAATTCGAAAGATTCTATTCGCAAGAAGGATTAAAAGAATTTGTTCGCTTTATTGATGAAGCCCGTGAAAAATTGATTGAAGATGTTATTCACATAACAACTGAAAAACAGGGAATTCCTGTTGAAGTTGCAATGACTTACAATACTTCTTACAATGAGAATATTTTTTCTTACGTAAATAATATCAATACCATCGAAGGAGGGACCCACTTGGCAGGATTCCGCCGTGGATTGACACGTACATTGAAAAAATATGCCGAAGACTCGAAAATGCTTGAAAAGCTGAAAATCGAAATCAGTGGCGATGACTTCCGTGAAGGATTAACAGCTGTTGTTTCTATTAAAGTAGCTGAACCTCAATTTGAGGGACAAACCAAAACCAAATTAGGCAACAACGAAGTTATCGGTGCCGTGGACATGGCTGTAGGTGAAGCGTTAGGATATTATTTGGAAGAACATCCCAAAGAAGCCAAAATCATTGTAGATAAAGTAATCTTAGCAGCGACCGCAAGGCATGCTGCCCGCAAGGCACGGGAAATGGTTCAACGCAAATCACCGCTTACAGGTGGTGGATTACCGGGAAAATTAGCCGATTGTTCGGATAAAGATCCTGCCCGTTGCGAAGTATTCCTTGTCGAAGGAGACTCGGCAGGTGGAACAGCTAAACAAGGCCGTGACCGTAATTTTCAGGCAATTCTTCCTTTACGTGGAAAAATTCTGAATGTTGAAAAAGCCATGCAACACAAAGTGCTGGAAAGTGAAGAAATCCGGAATATTTACACGGCTTTAGGCGTTACCATTGGTACGGAAGAAGATTCTAAAGAATTGAATCTAACAAAACTTCGTTATCATAAAGTAATTATCATGACTGATGCCGACGTCGATGGAAGCCACATTGCCACACTTATCCTGACTTTCTTTTTCCGTCATATGAAGCAATTAATAGAAAGAGGATATGTGTATATTGCCACTCCCCCACTCTATTTGTGTAAAAAAGGGAAAACAGAGGAATATTGCTGGGATGAACAACAACGTCAGGCTTTTATCAATAAATATGGCGGTGGAAATGAGAATTCTGTTCATACACAACGATATAAAGGTCTTGGAGAAATGAATGCTTTACAATTGTGGGATACAACGATGAATCCCGAACATCGCACATTAAAACAAGTTGCCATTGAAAACGCTGCCGAAGCCGATCACGTTTTTTCTATGTTGATGGGTGAAGATGTTGCTCCTCGTAGGGAATTCATTGAAGAAAATGCAACGTATGCAAAAATTGATGCGTAAATAATCAAAATAAAAAATCCACAAAAAGGGGTTGTTCAACAAAAAAATTGAACAACCCCTTTTTTAACACTTTTTCTTCGACATCGACCTGTTTGATTTCAAATATTCAAATCTCAGAGAGTTAAAGTCATACTCCGAATGATTGTTTTTTATTGTATAACAATTACTTATTAAAAAAAACAATCCCATTTTCAGTATAATAAAAAATACACTAAAAATAGAATCGGATTAAAAAAGCCCCTTATGGGATAAACCCAAAGGGACTTTTTCTCTTGACCTTTTTACTTTACCAAAAAGACACCTATTTTATTTATTAAAAATTTTAGAAACGCCTGTAGAACCATCTGTGTATTTCACTTTTACTACAACCAATCCTTTATAATCCTTATTTACTTGTCTTCCTGTTACATCGTAATATTCTGTAGAAGCAATTTCTTTAGAATAATCGATAGGAGCAATACCTGAACCTACAGGACCTGTATAAGTCAACTCTCCTGAGTAAGGATTGAATTCCCAATCTGTTGCAGGTTCCGGAAATTCAATAGAACTAAAGCCCAATGGATTAATTCCCAATTCATAATTAGCAAAATCTAAAATTTTGAAAGTACCTGTTGTTGTAGGAAGATTTTGCATAACAACCTTCAATACACCACCATAGTACAAATCTCCAGCTCCCGTTATTTTATCAACAGAAGTGCTATTTACATTAATAATTGTTGTAGAACCATCTTGTAAAGAAAGTGGGCCACCCAGCGTTAAATTTCCAGTGATAGTTCCAAATATAGTTGTTTGAAGAGTACTTATTACTCCTGAACCAGCTAATGTAGCACCTGCATCAACAGTTATGGCTGGTACACTTTCATTTTCACCTAATTGACCATCAACTTTCAAAGTTCCTTCATTTACATATATATTACCAAAATTAGCGGATAAACTATTACCTGTCAATGTCCATATTCCTGTACCTTTCTTGTAAAGGAAAATTTTAGCCAAAGGAGCAGTTCCATAATTTCTAATTGTACCTGCAAAAGTAGCATCTGTATTCAAACTTCCAATTTCATAATTCTCGTGACGATTTGCATTATTAACGAAACCACCTTCAAGAGCTGCTCCTTCATCCCCGCTCAATTCCCCAATTTTTGCGGTAGTAAATTTATCTACTGGAGGAGTTCCAGGATCAGATCCTTGATTGTAATGAGGCAATATGCGTACTCCATTTCCTGCATGAATTTTTACTTCTGCAAAATTTGCAGAGCCAACAGCAAAAGCAGCAGAATCTAATGCAGTTGTTACATTGATAGCAGTTCCTGCAGGGAATGTACTTCCTGACCAGTTGTTTGCCCATGTTGAACTTGTTAATCTTCCCGGTTGAGTAAGACTAACATTTACTTTTTCAAATCCTTCTACTTTCAAAGAGTAAGAATTTGAATTCTGAGCAGCTTCAATATTAAGAGTTCCTCCCATTCCAACAACAGGTCTGTTAAAATCAGCACCAGCATTAATTTTTAATATAGCAGCTTCATCTACAAGATATTTATTTGCAACATCAATATTAGTCACTTCCAATGTTCCACCATTTAATTCAATAAGCCCCTCTCCCATTTTGTTGATAAATCCAAGTTTAGCAGACTTATTTACTTCTATTTTCCCTGTACCTTTCAATATCCCTGTACCAGTAATAGAATATCCTTCAGCATTAATAAGCAAATTACCACTACCTAAATCCATATTGCCGTTCAAATCAATTTCTTTAGGAGCAGCATCATCTGAAAACTCCACATTATTCATATTCTGGTATCCTAATTGATTTATATTATTCGTAGTAAAGTTAGCATCCAATTCATTCCACTTATCACTTATAGTACCTTTCCAAGTATAAGTCCCAGTGGTTGCCAAGTATTTTTTAAATTTAGCAGTAATTTCATTAGTAACTCCACTTTGAACCAAAACAGATTCAGTACTCGTAGCTTCAGCATCATAAGCATAATAATTATCATTATTTATAAACCATGATTTATCTGCTGCAGTAAGTTGAAAATCCAAGCCAACTTCTTGATCTTCTGCAACTCTATCTGCTTTTGCTTCTACGTTCTCTGTGTCTTTATAGTGTACAATTACGTCTTCCTGTCCTATAGAAGGAACTCTTTCATACACTTGAAAATTATCAACATACACATCAAATGGTGTTGAAGCACCTGCATTTCCCTGATTACTTGATCTATTTCCCATTATTCCAAATGCATGCAAATCTGTTGGAGTGTCCGTTAAAAAATCAAGATCAGAAATGGTTTGAGTGTTAGATGGATTATCTGTTTCTGTGATGATAATGGAAACTTTTTTTGTTGTAAAATTAAGAGCAAAAGACATATGATACCATACCGATTTTGTGAATACAACATCTGTTATAGTACTTTCATTATACATTGTTGTCTCAGCATCCGTTGTACCAGCTCTTCTAAACCCGGGATATTGTCCTGAATCAAAAACAGGAATGATGGTATCAGGACGAGTACCTTCGACTCTTAAAGCTTCTGGTCCCTGAATATCTTTATTCCATACATGGAATTTACCTGTGGTACCCACGAAATATACACCAACAATAGCATCTGTAATACCTCCATTTGCAACACCCTTGCTTCCTAACAAATAAAAACCAAGAGCATTCTTGACAGCAGTACCAGCAGTTACCATATTTATATCAAAATCCACATTAATAAGTTCCTTATCTTCTGTTGATGCAAACTTAATTTCTTTTCCTCTAGAACCACCATCAGCACCCCCATTAAAACGAAGTGCATCATGAATAACACTTCCAGTATTATTAACACCACAACCTGCACTTCGTCCAAATATACCAGCAGTAGCATTATATGTATCACCTGCAACGGTAAATGTAGATGGAATTGCAGTTAACCCATCAAAATTCACATTGATGAGATACTTATTCCAATAAGATTGGGCATGCGACACCTGAGTACCACATAAGGCAATTACAGCCGCCCAAAACAATGTAGATAGTTTATTCATAATAAAACAGTTTAAATTAATAATATATTAATAAATTCATTTCTTAGTTAACGTTCCAGCAAGTCATTTTCGAAAAACAGATGATACTCATACTTATCTGTACAAAGTATAGTTTCATCACCATATTCACTGCTCACGCTTTCCGGATACAAAGAATATTCTCTACCAGTATCCGGATCTTTGATTATGAATCCAAATCCACTAGCCTGTATTAATTTCATGGCATTTGCATACTCAAGAGGAAATGCACTCTGCTCCACATATGGAAACACTTGTCGTAAATTAGCAAGCACCTGAGCATCCTCAAGTATTACATATAGCGGATAATTAGGAATTGTCTTTGAAAATCCAAATATACATTTCTATCAGGAGTCAACAGAATATCAGAAAAATCTCCCGGATTAGGACAATTATCAGTAACACTAAGTGCAAGATAAGACCCATCAAAAAATATTGACTCTGTCAATGTGTATAAAGCTGGTAACCCTCCCGTCAAAGGCGCAATTGTAATATAATACCCCGGAGTAGTTTTATTGGGACCAAAAAATTTCAACCCACAACGAATTTCAATGGGGCGAAGATTATTCGTCGCTCTCAATGTAGCAGTATTATCAACAACTACATCTCATTACTACATGAGCTAAATAACAATGCAATAATGGGAAGGCTTAAAAGTAACTTTTTCATAGCATTTTAAATTTAAATTAGACACTAAAATTAAACTTAAAAGATTCAAAAAAAATAACAAACAAATGTATGCATTTCCCAACCTCTAACAACTGTAAAATAGTACATAATTATGGAAAACAGTCTTTATTCGAGTTAACAATTAATAATTGTCAATCACTAGTTCAATATATAACTTACAAATAACACATTAATTATAAGAATATTATAGCTTATAATTTGAAAATACACTTGATTATTCTCAACTCTTAACTATTGAAATATAAATATAAAAAAGCCCCTTATGGGCTTTACACCCAAAGGGACTTTTTCTCTCAGTCTTTTTTTACTTTACCTAAAAGACTCCTATTTATTTGTTAAAGATTTTAGAAATGCCTGTAGAGCCATCAGTGTATTTTACTTTTACTACAACCAACCCTTTACAATCTTTGCTAACTTGTCTTCCTGTTACATCATAATATTCCATAGAAGCAATTTCTTTAGAATAATCGATAGGAGCAATACCTGAGCCTACTTCACCTGTATAAGTCAACACTCCGGAGATAGGATTGAAAGACCAGTCTGTTGCAGGTTCCGGAAATTCGAAAGTAAGAAAATTTCCTTCAATATAATCACTACCGGATTCAAGAATCTTGAAATCACCTGTAGTAGTAGGACGGCCCTGCATAGCAATCTTTAATGTACCACCATTAATATTTATATCACCGGCAGTTGTTATTTTATCAATAGAAGAGCCATTTACATTGATAACAGTAGTTGAATTTTCCATAATTGAAAGCGATCCACCTAATGTTAAATTTCCCGTAATAGTTCCATCCACAGTTGTTTGAAGAACACCTATCGATCCTGCACCAGCTAATGTTGCAGCAGCTTCAACAGTTACAAATGGTATAATCGCATCTACTCCCAATTGACCATCAACTTTTAATGTTCCTTCTTTAACTATCACGCCTCCTCCAGCAGTAGAAGTAGAATATGGGCTGATACCTGTTAAGGTCCATGTTCCTGCTCCTGTTTTAGTAATATACAATGGAACTACAATATCAGCACCGGTTGTACCAGTAAAATTCTTGATTACACCGGCAAAAGTTGCATCTGTATTTAAACCTCCGATTTCATAAGTCAATGTACGAGTATCTGATTGTGTATGTCCTCCCTCTATAGTAGAACCTTCGTCACCTACAAGTTCACCTATCTTTATTGTTGAAGTTCCACTACCACTACTTGGACCTTGATTGTAATAACGCATCAAACGAACTCCATTACCCAAATGTACTTTTGTGCTTGCAAAATTATTATCTCCAACAGCAAATCCTGCTCCACCCATTCCGGTTTCATGATCAAGTACAAGTTCAGTTGTTGCATTAATTTGAGTTCCATCAGGGAAGGTAGTTCCATTCCAGTTATTTGTATATGTAGAGTTTGCTCTACCTAATTGTTCAAGTTTAAGATTTACCGTTTCGAATCCTGTAATGGCAAGAGAATAAGGATTATTTTGAGCAGCTTCTATATTTAATGTACCGCCTAAACCTTCAAGTGTTTTCTTAAATTCAGCACCGACATTAATTCTTAATACAGCAGATTGATCCATAATAATCTTACTTACCGTATTAACATTCGTAAATTCCAATGTTCCTCCATTTAATTCTACAAGCCCTTCTCCCATTTTGTTGATAAATCCAAGCTTAGCCGATTTATTTATTTCTATTTTTCCAGTACCATGTAACGTACCTTCACCAACAATAGAATATCCTTCGGCAGTAATAACAATATTGCCTTCACCCAAATCCATATTACCTGTAAGATTAACATCTTTAGGAGCGCTTTCGTCCGAGAATATTACGCCATTTCCATTTTGATAAGCCAATATATTACCACCAACTGTAAAGTTTTCACCTATTTCATCCCAGAATTCACTATTTGCACCTTTCCATACATAATTTCCGGCAGTTATTGCAGTTTTTTTATATTTAACTGTAATCTCAACACCGCCATCTACGACCAAAACATAATCATCTCCGGTAGCTGTTGCATCGTATGCATAATAGAAACCATCTTTGGTAAATGTTGTTTTATCTTCTTTTGTCAGTTCGTAATTCAAGTTAACCTCTTGGTCTGGAATAATTGCATCAGGTTTAACCGTATTATTGTCTTGATCTTTATAATGAACAGTAACAGAAGCTTTACCGTCTGATGGTATTAATTCGGAGATTTGGAGGTTATCCATATTGACATTAAAATCAGAATTAGTACTACCACTCCTATGAGCTGCAACATTCATAAAATTCAAATCAGTTACAGGTACTCCGCTTATAAAGGCTAGATCTGATATTGTTTGCGCATTTTCAGGATTATTTTTGTCAGTAATTGTTATAGATACTTTTTGTGTAGTATAGTTCAAAATAAATTCAAAGTGATACCATACTTCAGCTGTATATGTAACATTTGTACCCATATTCGTCATCCAATCCAATGTAGGACCCACAGAATTCTGAGGTTCAAGTACAAGTTCACCCATATTTTGACCAAATACATGCCACATTCCATCCAAACCGCATAAATATACACAGGAAATAATACCTGCTCCATCAAGTGTATTAGTTGTAGTGTTACCTCCACTTACTGCATTACTCCCCATCAAATGGATCATAAATGCATGAGCGTTTGCTTCCTGAAGTATTGTTTTATTCACTTTCAAATCGAAGTCAACACTCATAAATTCTTTTTCAAATTTAGGTGTAAAAGTTATTTGGTCTCCTCTTCCACCACTTCCACCACCGGAAACAGTCATCATATCATTTGCAACAGCTACGCCCCTGGCTGATGAATTTGTTGCAGTAAGAGCTCCTCCTCTCCCATTCGTCATTCCGGAAGGTAATGCAGTTAAACCATCAAAATTTGTTTTAAATAAAGGTTCTTTTCGATAATCTTGGGCATACGACACCTGAATGCAACAGAGTGTCATTACAGCTGCCCAAAGTAATGTAGATAATTTTTTCATGATAAAATAATTTGAATTAATTATAATTTGAAACATATAATTCTGTCCAAAAAACGACAAACAAATTTACTCATTTTTCATTTTTCATAAATGGAAAATAGTACAAAATAATGGAAAGCAGTCGCTGATTAAGTTAAGAATTAAGAGTTATAAGACCAATCTTACAACAATTCTTAATTCTTAACTTTTAATTCTTAATTCTTAATTCTTAATTAATTATCTGTATAAAGGCAAGTACCAATTGGCTTCGTTATTGAAGTCAGGCACAGGTAGCCCGGCTAATTCATATTTCCGGTGCATTTTATTATACAAGAATTGTCCACCGGTACCGTTTAATTTTTGCAAACGGCGGGCAACACGAATCAAGTCAGTCCAGCGATGTCCTTCAAATGCCAATTCCAGTCCGGCTTCTTTTACAATCATATTTTCAATAAAATTGATTGAATCTTGCTTTGTTGTTATTGTAGACATATCTATACTTGGCAAATTAGCACGTCCTCTTACACCGGCATTACTTCTCCACGGAGTTAAGAATGTAGGTCCGTTAGCTGCAGTATTGTTATTTCTGGCGTCAATATAATATGGTGCGGGATAAGCAGTTGCAGGAGGAGGCCCATAACTCGTATAATCGACAGAATCGACCCTGCATGTAGCTCCTGTTAACGGATTTTTCCATTTAAAAGCGCCTCCGTTGATACCACTATTTACTAATGCCCAGGCTAAACGTGGATAACCGCCACCCGACTCAGACCTGTTGGCAGCCTCGGCATAACGTAAATGCAACAAAGCAGCACGATATAAGAACCATTTACCTTGCACTTCGTATGGTTTATTTATACCATCGTAAAACATTCCATATTTTGCAACTGCATAATCACCAGTAGGAGTTTTGTCAACACCGCCCGATATTCCCCTGCAATCATAAGGGAAAGCATTTTTCTGCACTTCGCTACCCCACATTTCGTCGATAGCATATTTCGAAGGTTTCAGGTAATATTTTCCTCTTCCACTTGTACCGAATAACTCTACAAAAGGATATGTAGGTGCAAATTTGTAATCATACGACATTTCCCAAATCATTTCAAATCTCGTATACCTATCATCAGGACTTACTTTAAACATATTTTTCCACGCGTTATAATATGTATTATAATCATTTTCTTTAAAGCGTTGGAATAAGATAGCAAAATAGTTCACTTCTCCAGAAGTCCATACATAGTTGAACAACCGGTATGTATTTATTGCTTCAGGTGTAGTTGAACCTGCAGTCTCATTTTTAGATAGTACTTTACGATATTGTATTGCAGCATTATCATATTGGTTATTAAATAGATAAAGATCGCCCAGCAAACATCTTTTATTAATAAAGAATGGGACTAAACTATAAGAATCAACCGTACCGGTAATCAATTTAGAAGTTTGATAATCTTCCAATGTAGGCAAATTCTCCATAAAATGGATTAATTCGGGAATCAACGCATCCAGATTCATCATATATTCTCCTTGTTTAGCCAAATCATTTATATCGACAACCGGTTTGGTTATATAAGGAATCGTACCATATTGAACACCTAATTGATAATACAACCAGCAACGAATAGCGCCTATATCGGAATAACGTTCAGTATATTCAGCAACTGTAAGGCGTTTTTCTTTCAGCATTACATCAAAATTATACAATGCATCGTTACAATTCTGGATTATTTGATAAAAAGGAGTAACATCAGTCCAATAATTATCCTTACTTGTTTTTTGTAGATTGATTTCAATCAAGTCATCATTTGCATTTGCCGTAACATCCAATAAGTCACCGCGTAATTCATTCAACACTACCAACCGGTCAGCAACCCCCATGACTTCACCATAAATACCCATTATCGCAGCATCGGCATCATCCACGGTTGCATAATACTTGTCGTACGGAATAGCTTCCTCTATGTCGGCATCAACACACGAATAGAAGAGTAATCCCGTTAAACCCAGTGAAAAAATTATATATTTGAAAGTATTCATAAACATACAGTTTTAATTGATTAATAATCTGCTTGGTTCTCTTTGATTACAATTCTAATTTGAATCCAAGTGACAATGTTTTCGGCATCGGAACAAAAGTAGCATCAATACCATTATATAATGGACTCTTACCCAACGCAAACTCAGGATCCAATCCTTTATATTTTGTTAATGTCAACAAATTATCTCCGGTAGCATAAAAAGTACAAGCTCTTAAAACGCCCCAATTCAAAGGTAATTTATAGGATAGAGTTACAGACTTCATTCTTATGTATGAACCATCTTCAATCCATCTGTCAGAGAAACGAGCATTTCCCATCGGATCGCCATAAACGGCACGAGGTATGCTTGTAATATCACCTTCAGCTCTCCAACGATTACGAACAGCTTGTGTTTGATTATTATAATTAGACATGCTTTCTAATTGAGCTCTTGTATAATTATAAACATCATTTCCTAAAGAATATGTCATAAATACATTCAAATCCCAACGTTGATATTTCAATGTAGTAAAAATAGAACCATATAAATCCGGATTCGGATCACCAATGATTACTCTGTCGTTTTCATCAATCAGGTTATTGCTGTTATCTACATTTGCAAATTTCACATCTCCTGCACTGAATGAATATGTTTGTGAACCTTTTTGAATATTCAAACCGGCATTATCCGCTTCTTGTTGAGTAGCATAAACACCTTCTGTTTTGTATCCATAAAATACACCTAAAGGTTCTCCTACACGTGTTAATATATCAGCGCCACAAATAGAAGTGATATATTCTTGTCCTTCCAGGTCGGTTACTTCATTTTTATATTTAGAAACCATAAAACCAAGATCCCATTTAACTGTTCCATTCAGGATTCTTGAGTTCAACGAGAAATCAAATCCGGTATTTTTCATTTCTCCTGCATTTGTCCAGTAATAAGGATAACCTGTTTCTTTTGGGCTTGGCATTTGAACCAACATGTCTTTGGTTTTATTTTGATAAAAATCAAAACTTAAACTTACACGTTCGTTCAAGAAAGCAGCATCCAACCCAACATTTAATTTTGCAGCGGTTTCGGGTTTCAGGTTAAGGTCGACTAAGCTACCACGAACAATACCGTAATTTCCCAATATATTTTGCGGAACATAATATTGTACACCACGGTAATTACCTATATCATCATTACCCGATAATCCGTATCCTGCACGCAATTTTAAATAATCAAATAAGTTAACATCCTTCATGAAACTTTCTCCGCTTATCAACCAAGCACCTGAAATAGACGGATAAACATAGAATGATGAAGCATTTTCTCCATAGCGAGAAGAAGCATCGGCCGCCATCGAATAACTAAGGAAATATCTATCTTGGTATCCATAATCAACACCACCGTAAATATTCAACCAGTTCCAATTGCTGATTTGTCCACCAACTCTGCGATACAAAGGATCTCCGTACCCCACCGATTTAAAATTATCTGATCCCGTATTAGAACCTTTACCCCAATCATCTTCACCTTCATTATGTTGATAACGTACTCCTATTGTAGCATTTAATTTATGAGCATACGCAAAAGTATTGTTGTAAGTAACCGCACCTTTTCCATAAAGAGAAAAAAGACGATCTACCCGCTGTTCTGTTTCATTCCGAACCGGGCCAACAGACAAGGTATCAAAATAAACCCCAAGATTCGGAAAGAAAAGTTTTTCTCTTTCCTTGTTGAAGTTTACACCAATCATTCCATCCGCTTTAAGGTAATTATTGAACTTATACACACCTTCGATATTACCGACAAAACGATATTGTGAGTTATTCCTATCACTTGTATTAATTAAAGAATACGGATTCGAATTATCAAAAATATCGTAATCTTCAAGTACCGGCGAAATTGCATTTTGCTCATTATATACATTGGCAGCCATAAAAGGAGCTTTTACCAAAGCAGCGTAAATCGGGTTTCTATTGGTTGAAGGGCCTTCATCTATCAGATTCTTACTTGAAAATAAGAAACTCATATTCGCATACAACGCAAATTTCTTACTCAAATTTACTTCGGCATTAAAACGTGTATTGAAACGGTCAAAATCAGTATTTTTCACAACACCTTTTTGGTTCATATAACCTACAGATAATGCATAGATAGCAGTTTCATCCCCTCCGGAAATATTCAAGTAATAATCCTGGTTAAAAGTTGGCGCATCGTATAAATCCTTTTGCCAATCGGTATTTTTATTATACCGGTAATAATCGGTATTTCCATCATATCCCCATTTTTCAAGAACAGGCTTTTGTTCGTTCATATAAGGCAAAGCCATAATCTGAGAGCCTGTCATACCTTGTGATTGCAAAATATCAAAAAGTAATAATTTTTGATCGGCGCCATTCAGAACCGGAATATTGGAAGGTTCAAAATTAATTCCTGTGTGTAAATGGAAATTAATTTTAGTTTCAACATCCTTTGCCCTTATGGTACGAATCAATACTACACCATTAGCTCCTTTTACTCCATATTGGGAAGTTCCATCTTTCAACACCGTAATACTCTCAATATCCTTAGGATCGATAGATGCCAATGGATTAGAGAAATAATTTCCTAATAAAGAAGTAGAATAAATTGAATTTTCATAAGGCATACCATCAACAATAAATAGCGGTTGCATACCGGCATTCATAGTATTTAGCCCTCTGATATACATATTAGACCCGGCAGCAGGAGAACCCGAATGATGAATAAGGTTCAATCCGGATACTTTCCCTTGCAAGTTTTCGTCAGCTGTTACAGCCGTACTCAATATATTGTTTTCATTGATAGATGACCATGCATTGGTTACACCAACAGGGGAAGATTCTCCACCGGGTACAATCATAGATTCAAATACACTTTTGAATCCTTCGGGATACAATTCTATTATGATTTCCTCTCTACCTCTCACCGAAATCAATTTTGAAGTATATCCGGGCACTGTTACCTTTAAATTTATCTTATCCGAAGGAAGTTTAAGTGTAAACCGGCCATCATCTCCTGTCATAGAAGAAGTAACACCTTCATATTCAACCCTAACACCTGGCAACAATGCTTTATTTTGGGCATTTTTGACAGTACCGGAAACTGTGTATGTAAAATTTTCCCTTGACTGAGCCTGTAAGCTTATTGTAAAAGCTACAGTGTACAAGAAAAAGCACATAAAAAACGGAATTATATATTTAGTTATTTTCATACGATTATTTTTTATTTTTTAGACTAAGGCCGTATGGAACTCGCTCAACAATCAATCTACTTTGGCGTAAGCTTTTCATGGCTCGTTTCATAATATCTGTTTTATTTTCAAATTAATCATTAGGGTCAACTACGGGAACCAATTTAATGTAGTCTAAGAATAACATACCAGCATAATTCCCCTTATATTCAGTAGTATTAGCCACAAGAACAGTTGCTTTACCATATGTAGGGCTAATGATTGTTTCCTTGTCTCCCAATGCATCACTACCCGTAAAATGATTGAAGAAATCGTCTTCGCTTGTATACTGATAATTTTTACTCAATACAAAAAGGCCATCATCAGCTGTAACTTTAGACAACAAGCACCTATACAATTGTTTTTCTTCTTGCACACCTGCAGTAATACGATTCGATGCAAATGCCGATGTAGCACTGAAGTTATTTGTAATTTTAGCATCTGCACCACGGGTTACTACCGGCTGATCCGGTAAACTCAGCAACATTTTCTGGCTAAATTTAATCGGTTCATGATTTTTTAAGTTAGCTATAGAAGTTCCATCAGAATGCTTCAGAAAATCGTCATAAGCAGACCAATACAATTTATAAGCTATAGAATTGATTGTCGGATTAAACTGTATATAACAATTGTTGGACCTTACCCAATAGCCATTATTTGCATCCGGAGATGACAGACTTTGATATTCAAAACCATTGATGCTGGTAATAACAGCCGAGTCCAACGGATTATCTATCGATTTGGATACATATGTAACGAAACCATTCATTAGGATATCATATCCTCCGCTCATTGTTGTCTTAGCACGTTTCGACCACGCATCTCTATTATCTGTAAAGATACTATTGAAATCTTCTGCTTCGATAAATATCGTTTTCACCTTATTTTCATAGATTTTCACATCGGCATCACTCAATTTATATACCAATCCATTGGAAGCAGTATATGTTTCTGTGATTTTAGCTGTGCTGATATCTACCAGAACCCCATCAATAGATGCATATCTTCCATCTGCATTGATTAGCACAGGAGCCAATACGCAATCACCAATTAATTGAGCGCGAACCAACGAATCTTGTTCTGTTTGTATCGGACGGGCAAAATATTTGGCATATTTTGCTTCTATCCGGGTAACAACCTCATTTGGCAATAAAGCAAATGTAAGATCCTGCGATTCATCATTAATCGGAAAAGCATCCAAAAGCAGGTTTTGATTTATCCAAACTGTGTCATACAGAGGCCTACCCGAAGGATCAACCCCTATTTGAACACTCTTATTCATATCCATAACCAATTTGTCCATACTGTGGATAAACTCAGCTTGCAAGTTATTTGGTTGTGCCTGCAAATATTCCCAAATATTTTTTTGAGTGGAAATAACGCCATTCATAAAGTGCAAAATACCATTCGCAGCCGAAATGTTATATTTACCAGCCTCTGTATCTAAACTTGCGCCATTGATCTGAAGCCCATTAACAGTTGTATATTTACTATTAACCATTTGGATTTTGCTTGTTGCAAAACTTCCATTCTCAACTGTGTAACTTGCATAAGCTATGTGATTTTTAACCAAATTCAGCAAAGCGTCATTATCATTCATATCTACAGAAGTTAATGCGCTATTAACCGGAGCAAAAACCGTCAGCATCTTATCATCTTTAAGCAACTGGTCATATCCTGTTTTTTGCAGAATAGAAGCAAAAACAGATGTTTCGGAGTTGCTGGAGATAACTTGCATCAGAGACTCTCCCCGTATGTTATTATCTATCTTTGTGTGGTCATCCCAATCAGACTCGCAAGCAGCAAAGACAAACAAAAACAAAGAAATTGTCAAACAATTGAATATTGATTTTATATTTTTCATATTTGTTGTATTTATCATTAGTTTATTTTTGTTTATTCCTCTTCTGGTTCAGGAGTTGCACAAGTAGTATAAGGATATATCTCACAAATCGGAGTGTTTTCATATATCCATTTACCGGTAATATCCTGTTGCGGCCATATTTGGTCTTCCTCAAGCGGTATAAACAGTAACATATCCCAACTTGTATTCCACCTTGAAACAAGCGGCTCAAAACGCAATATATGCTGACCGGTCTTACTTACAACAAGTATTCCTAAGGATACACAGTTATTGGCTGTATCATGGAATAACGCTGTACCATTAGACCTGGATGCAGCCATGTGGTAACGATGTCCATCCAATAATGCTTTTTGATAAAATTCATTATTATAGCTCGTTAAATTATAGTCACCAGGTTTTTTGTTATATTTTAATACAGTAACGCCCAGAACCTGATCATCTTCTCCATCTTGTTTAAAGATAGTACGCATTTGTTGTGTATCGTCACTTGCACGAAATACAAACCACAGTTTATATGTTCCAGGAACCAACACCGGTGTTTTAAATTCAGCCGATGTATTCGTATTTAAGTCAACACGCCATGCAATCCGGTCTCCATATGTATAATTAGTGTTTTTATCAACTGTATTCGGGAACCCATCACATATATATGTGAAATTGTTTATACTCTTAGTTGTCACAGTAACATTTGCCAGTTCACCTTTAGCAAAACTTACGTTTGCTCCTTTCTTTCTGAATCCTTTCAACGCCATAATCTCAGGTTGCTCGGCAATATCCCAGTATACACGGTATGCACTACGGTTTACAATTTGAATATTTCCGCTAATACTATGAATAACTCCATTAGCACAAGACAAGTCTGTATAGTCTGTAGTACGATCTACAGGTACTCCCGGTTCTAAAATGCCACCTATCACGAATTCATTCAAAAGCACCTGATCTAAAGTTCTTTTCAACACAATCGGCTGATCTTTTACCAGCGTATTAAGAGAAGTTTTAATCATTAAATCAGTTACATAATTCAATCCCACAACTGTATGATACCAAAAATAATTACGTAAAAGCTCTACATCATCTTCAACTGCAGGACTCTTTGCCCTTAATTCAGTCATCAACTCATTCATATTATGAATTCCTGCAGAAGCAAAGGCATCATTATCCTGAATAAAGATTGTATGATCATATAGCGTACCCGTAAATTTAAGACCTGTTTTCGTGTACACCTCTTTCCACAAAGAATACGTATCAGGCAACATATTGATAGTTTCATCAAGTGTTTTTGTAGAATGAGACAACACATTGTCTATTACATGTACAATACCATTAGCCCCACGAAGGTCTTTCTGTATTAGTAATGCCTGACGGTTTACTTCCACAGTTACAGTTCCCGAAGCATTTACTATTTTTGTTGTAATGTATTGACCATTGAAATTTAAAGCGCTAAGCCGTCCATCCACAAAATCAGCAGTAGGAACTGTATCTGTTACCAAATGATACCCAACAATCTTATTTGCTTCTTCCTGGGAAAGAGAATTCAAATCTTTCCCCTCAGCAGCCAAATAACGTTCTATTCCTTCATTTGTAGGTGCAAACAATGTATATGTACCATACGCATGAACTGTTCCCCTGAAATTTGATATATCAATAATCTTCAGGAAAGAAGACAAATTAGCATTATCTTCGAGGATTTCATCCATCATTTTCTCATCGGAAACCTGATAAATTTGTCCTTCCATATCTTTTTCACAAGAATTAAAACTAAATAATGCTATCAATGCAAACAAGCTCCATGCTAGGATGGATTTGTTTTTAAGTTGTATTTTATAAATTGATTTCATGACATTCTAGTTTTTAATATTACTTACTTTCGTATGGTTATTCCAATCAAAATAGCAAACAGAAAAGACAAACAAAAACAAGGAGACCATCAAACAATTGAATATTGATTTTATATTTTTCATTGTCGTATTTATCAATTGTTTATTTATTGCTTATTCTTCAGGATCCGGATCTGGTGTTGTACAAGTAGTATATGGATATACCTCGCAAACCGGAGTATTTTCATATATCCATTTTCCGGTAATATCCTGTTGCGGCCATATTTGATCTTCATCAATCGGTATAAACAAGAACATATCCCAACTTGTATCCCACCTTGAAACAAGCGGTTCGAGACGCAATGTATGTTGACCAGTCTTACTCACAACAAGTACTCCTAATGACTGGCAATTAACCGCTGTATCATGGAAGAACCCTGTACCACCGGGTTTAGCAGCAGCCATGTGATAACGGTATCCATCCAACAATGCTTTTTGGTAGAACTCATTATCATAATTTGTTAAATTATAGCTACCAGGTGATTTATTATATGCTAATGTAGTAACACCCAATATTTGGTCATCTTCACCATCTTGTTTAAAGATAGTACGCATTTGTTGCGTATCGGAACTTGCACGGAATGCAAACCATAATTTATATGTTCCCGGCACTAATACCGGAGTTTTAAACTCAGCCCAATTATTTGTGTTCAAGTCAAAACGCCATGATATACGGTCTCCGTATGTATAGTTATTATTCTTATCGACAGTAGTAGGATATCCACCACAATAATAGGTAAATTTGTTTCCTGTATTTTTATTTCCCCAAGTCACATTCGCAAGTTCACCTTTATCAAAGCCAACACTTGTACCACTCTTACGGAAACCTTTCAATGCCATAATCTCTGGTTGTTCGGCAATATCCCAGTATACACGGTATGCACTACGGTTCACAACTTGAATATTTCCATTAATACTATGAATAACTCCATTAGAACAAGATAAATCGGTATAATCTGTTTTACGGTTAACCGGCACACCAGGCTCCAGGATTCCACCTATCACAAATTCATTTAAAATAACCTGATCCAGATTTCTTTTCAATACAATCGGCTGATCCTTTACCATGGTATTAAGAGACGTTTGAATCATTAAATCAGTTACATAATTCAATCCGCCAACCGAATGATAACGAAGATAATTATCTAAAAGTTGTTCATCATCTTCAACTGCAGGACTTTTTGCTCTTAATTCAGTCATCAAATCATCCATATTATGTATTCCTGCAGAAGCAAAAGCGTCATCATCCTGAATAAAGACTGTATATTTAAATGACACATCATCCAAGGCAGTATTATTTTTCATTATCTTATTATACATTTCTTTCCACAAAGAATACGTGTCAGGTAGTTCTCTTATTGTCTGATCAATTGTTTTTGTAGAATGCGACAATACATTATCTATTACTTGTACAATACCATTAGATCCGCGAAGGTCTTTTTGTATCAGTAAAGCCTGGCGGTTTACTTCCACAGTTACAGATCCTGAAACGCTTACTGTTTTTGTTGTAATATACTGGTTATTAAAGTTAGGAGCGCCAAGCCGTCCATCTACAAAATCGGCAGTAGGAACTGTATCCGTTATCAAGTGGTATCCAACAATCTTAGCTGCTTCTTCCTGAGAAAGAGAATTCAAATCTTTTCCTTCAGCGGCCAAATAACGTTCTACAGCATCATTTGTAGGAGCAAATAAGGTATACGTACCATATGCATGAACCGTTCCCCTGAAATTTGAAATATCGATAATCTTCAGGAAAGAAGACAAATTTGCGTTACTTTCGAGGATTTCATCCATCATTTTCTCATCGGAAACCTGATAAACTTGTCCCTCCATATCTTTTTCACAAGCACTAAAGCTAAATAAAGCTATCAATGCAAACAAACTCCACGCTACTAAAGAGTTGTTTTTAAACTGTATTTTATTAATTGATTTCATGACATTTTATTTTTTAAGGTTTTATTGTGCATAAAACGGATTCTGCTTCAAAGCAGTATTATTTCTCAATTCATTTTCGTTAATTGGTAGATAATGGCTATTGTAATCATATAACCATTTACTTTGCAAACTCATCACTTTATCAGGATTTGCAGCATACAACGCCAATTGTTCCATATAGCGAATACCCTCATAATTATTTCTTTTGGCATTACGCAACACATCAAACCATCTTTTTCCTTCATGCGCAAATTCACGGGCTCTTTCAGTTAAGATAAAATCTTCCAATATATTTGGGTCGATTTCCGTTGTACCTTCCGGAATCAAATCTGTTGTTTCGGGAGCACAAGCCCTGGAGCGAATTGTCCTGACAATACTCAACGATTCTTCCAACTGAGCAGAATTACTATTTATTTTCCCTAATTGATTTAAGGCCTCGGCCTTCATCAACATCACATCTGCCAAACGATAGAAAATCCAGTTACTGAACGATTCTCCATTTGCCCTGTATGTATACGAAGTTCTCGACAAGCCAATCCATTTCCAAACTAATCCTTGCCTGTAATCAATACCTTCACCGCGGATATCATACCATCCGCGATCCAAAGCCGAAGGAATAAATAAATTTGTAGATGACACAGTTTCCGTATTAACCATATAAAACCCCGAAGATGGGTTAAAACTATTCCAGAAAGGATTTTCCCAGTCAGTAGAAAATTGCAATTCAAAAATACTTTCCACCGAATTTCCATTTACATACATGGAAGTAAACAAGTTATTGGCATCCCCTTCCGAAGGATAATAAACAGTATGCACTTCTCCCATTACATCTTCCACTTGTACAGCCGTACTTTGAACAGGAACCAATGCAAAATTTCCCGAATTAATAATCTGATTGCATTGTTTTACACAATTTTCATAATCCTCTTTCCACAAGTATAAATCGGCCAACAAAGCCTTTAAGCTCCAAACAGTAAACCTGCCCTTATTTTCATCAGCCACAGGATAAGAAAACGGGATACCTCTAAATGTACCGTTTTCTGCCCTATCAACACGTTTCAAATCCTCTATCAAGTAATTGATAATATCTTCACCTTTTGTTTGAGGTACTCGATAATCTTGTGTATCATCCAAGGACGGCGTTGTAATATAAGGAACATCCTTGAATGTACGAACCAAATAAAAGTACATCAAAGCACGGATACATGTAGCTTCTGCCTCATATTGCGACAACAAGTCTTCGGAAAAGGACTGGTCGATTTTCTGCGTTTCCTTAGCATAATACAACACGGTATTACAATTATTAATTGTCGCATAAAAATTAGCCCACGAAGTAATATACGAAGTGATAGAAATATCTCCGTTTTGAATTTGAGTGTCGCCAATATAAGCAGTACTTCTTGGGTTAGGTTTTATCAAATCAGCGCGAAGCTCACCCCAATCAAAAAACAACTGCATAGTATTTTTGATCATCATATCGGCATAACATCCCATCACAGCAGCTTGTACTTCTTCTTTATTTTTCCAGTACTTATCTCCCGTAACACCATCCTGGGGTTCCAGGCTTAAATAATCGTCGCAAGCATAGAAGGCTCCTAAGAATACGACAGCTATTATTTTTATAATTGATTTACATTTCATATATCAATATTTTATTTTCCACATTAACTTTTAAAACAAGATTTTATGTATTTATCATCTAAATTTGGCAAATGCTTGTTTCCTGTTTGCAGATTGTTAATTTATATATTATCAAAATTCTTAAAATGAAACATTAAAGCCAAGCGTATATTGGTATGGACGTGGAGCTTGAGAACTATCACGTCCTACTTTAGAAACATCTCCACTGGTCGTAACTTCCGGGTCCTGGCCGGTATAATTAGTCCACGTATAAATATTCTGCATAGTAGCCCAGAAAGACAACGACGACAACCCTAATCCTCTAATTACATTTTGAGGGAAAGTATACCTCAATGTCAATGTTTTCCACCTCAAGAAAGAACCATCTTCCACAAAACGGTCGGAACCAAGCCAGTTATACCCTTGTCCATATAAAGCACGCGGCAACAAATCGGACGGAGCTTGAGATTCGGTTCCCGGCTCGAATGATGTTCTGAAACGTTTAAGCGTAGCTTTACTTTGGTTATTTAGGTTATACATACTTTCCATAGTCATACGGGTCATATTGATTACATCATTTCCGTAACGGAAATAGAAATAAGCGCCCAACGTAACATTCTTATACTTCACATTAGGACCGAAACCACCGAAAAACAACGGATTATAATCGCCCAAGTAAACAACATCCTGTAAATTGATATTACCATCATTGTTAACATCTACATAGCGAGCGTCACCCGCTTGGAATTCATAATCTTTAACAGGATAATTAAACCTCATGTATACTGGTTTCATTTCTCCGTTTTCACCCATCGTATAAATAGCATTTCCATTTTTATCTTTGGCAATGGTTTGCTCCTTATTCAGATAAACGCCATCGTATTTATATCCATAAAAAGAACCATAAGGCTGATCTACCTCCAAACGGATAAGGTAGGAACCGTTCACATCCCATGATCCACTTTCTGTATTGAAATAATCAGATAGTTTTCTCAAATAATTCTGTGAACGGGAAAAATTGAAGTTGAAATCGACTGACCATTTTTTATCTTTATAAGGCGTTGCCGAAACATTTACCTCCCAACCTCTGTTTTCCACAGTATTCAAGTTCATTGTAGCACTCGAAAATCCCGAACTGGTAGGCAAGGCCGATGATCCAATACCATCTTTTGTAGTTTTAGTATAATAGTCGGCATCTATAACAATTCGTCGGTTCAACACTTCAAGGTTCAATCCCAAGTCAAACTGGGTAGACCTTTCCCAACGCAACTCGTCCAATGCTATAGAACGTGGAGCAGTTGCCGAGTAACCCATATAATTATAAGCATAATTGCTATAATCGCTATAATACATATAATCGTATTTAGGAGTTTTTCCATTTACCCCCCAGGAAGACCTGATAGACAACTCATCAATCCATTTTAAACCCTTCATAAAAGGTTCTCCGGATATACGATACCTACCTGAAAGAGCAGGGAACCAACCAAAGCGGTAACCGGGTCCAAATCGTGAGTCACCATCTAAACGAATACTACCATAAATAATATATCTATCCAAAAGAGTATAGTTCACATTCGCATACGCAGAGATATTCCGTT
Source organism: Bacteroidales bacterium (assembly GCA_031553395.1). Lineage (GTDB taxonomy): Bacteria > Bacteroidota > Bacteroidia > Bacteroidales > WRGA01 > WRGA01. The sequence goes on from JAVBLR010000016.1 coordinate 43,501, forward strand.
GCTGAGAGAAACTAGAAGAAAGAGTTCCTGTAGGATATACACGAGAAGGGATGGACGGATCTCGCAATTCGGAAGAAGGCAAATTACTGCTTGCATCCACAAATGTATTACTTCTTCTGTCATATGTAGTTAATCCCGCCAATGCAATCACACGATGTATATCATTTTTAAACGTTGGCACCCATTTAGCTCTGGTAATTGTTTGAGCAACAAAAGAGTCATCATCCCTATCCGATGCCCAATTAGTAGAAGCATTGTTCCAATCCAAACCGGTAGCAGTTTGCGGCAGATACTGTTGTGTTTTGTTGTTTGCTATTTCAAATGCAACATCAAATGAAAGTTGAATTTGCGTATTCAAATCATAAATCAATGAGAACTTAGGTAAAATATTATCAGCGACAACATCATTTTTACTGTCATACGCCATAGCTACAGGATTATATACACTTGGGTATCTCCCCTGGATATTGCTGTAAGGAGTAAAATATTGATCTGTTTTTTGGCCAAGCTCATTATAGTAATAGATACTTTGATTAGGCATTTTTATATACGCTTTACTACGTAAGTCTCCTTTTGTATAATTTTCACCTTCAGGAATAAGATTTTGTTGTTTAGTAGAGTGAGTATAAGCAATATCAGCAACAAAGCGTAATTTATCGGATACCGAATAATTTAAGTTAGCACGTGTATTCAACCGTTGGTAGCCTGTACCAATAGTAGTTCCTGTTTCATCCCAATAACCGGCAGAAAAACGATAACGAACCTTACTGCTACCACCCGATAACGATAAATTATAATCCTGAGCAAAACCTGTTTGCGTAATGGCATCCACCCAATCCGTATTGCTTGAATAATTGTAATAATATGCAGGATTATTAGGATCATAAGCAAACTCAGGATATATAGTAGGATCTAATACTATTCCAGAATTAAACATAGCTTCACTTATCATTGTAACATATTCATACCCTGAGAGTGTAGGAAGATTTTTCCGTTGCTTATTTAATGTAAATGTACTTTGCAATGAAATTACCGGAGGACTGATTGTTCCCCGTTTTGTAGTAATTAATAACACTCCATTTGCACCTCTCGATCCATAAATTGCAGCAGCAGCCGCATCCTTTAATACTACGATATCCTGAATATCCGAAGGCGGAATATTCAACATTTGAGAAAATTCTTCCTCGGTAGCCGTACTAAAGTCGAAACCGGCAGTAGAAGCTCCTACATTGGATTCGAGCGGAATATTATCGACAACAATCAACGGTTGGTTATCTCCATTAATAGAGGAAAGCCCACGAATACGAATAGACATCCCACCTCCGGGGTTACCGGTTGTTCCAACAATATCTACCCCAGATAGACGGCCTTGTAGAGCATCGTCGATAGAAGCTGCGTGTACACCCTGAAGTTCATCGGTACTGATTCTGGAAACAGCCATGGACAAATCCCGCTGGTCGATATCCAATCCTCCGAGGCTTTGTTTAGTTTTAGCAATAACAACGACTTCCCCTATTTCAGTACTTGCATCTTCCAGAATAATACTCAAAACATGATTTTTACCCGGAACAACTGTTTTATCTTTATACCCTACATATCGAACGATCAATTGATTGTTGGGATTAACAACATTAATACTAAAGTTACCGTCGATATCGGCAGCCGCACTGGATAAGGTACGATTTTCCTTGTCTCTTTCGATAACGGTGGCTCCCATCAAAGGATATTTATCTCCATCATGAACCGTACCTCTTATCAATGTTCTTTCTTGTGCAAATATCCTGACAGGAAACAGGATGAGCAATATAAACACAAGGTAATAAATGCTAATTGATTTTTTCATACGTTAATTTTTATTTTTTACACTAAGGTCGTATGGAACTCGCATGTTTCAAAATTATTGTAATATTGTGATGAAAATCTCTTTTCATGCTTCGTTTCATGTAATTATTATTTTATTATCAGGAATAATCACATCATAGGAAATATTCTTCATCTTTAATATACCCACAATGTTTTTATCTCGATTTATTCTAATTAATTTATTCTCAAGGATTTTTAACCGTAGTAAACTTGAGGTAATTGTTAAATTCGTGATGAATTGCCTTACCTGCAATCCGGTTACTTCTGTATCCATTATTTCCTTTAGATACTGTTCCTGTTATAATACGAGCAGGAGCAGTTGGCGTAGTTGCAATACCAAATCCACCGGTAATAACCACTTTCCCATCCAAAAGGAAATCTTCCGGAGTAAATGAAACTGTATAATAGTTATTAAATAACGACTTAGCTATTGTAACATACGTCCGTTGGTTAATCAATTTCATCGGTTCGTCATTTACCCTGTACATTGTAGAATAAAGATGCTCTGCTTTGGCTGGATTGGGATAATTCGCATTATACGGATAAAGGTAATCTAATCTATCATCCGGGAAAAGACGTCCTTGTATAAAATGTGATTTTGTAAATTGAATAGCCAACTCAACTCGTTCGGCGGATAATAATCCGTTTTTCAAGCTATCCACATTTGGTAAATCCTTATTAGCCACTGCACGGGTAATTGCATTATTATTCGGCATAATTATTGTATAAAAGTTATCTTCGCTGATACCCAATAATGCATCCGAATCGGTAGCTTTTAAAGCATATTGCACACATGTAACAAATTGAGAAACATTGGTATTTTCTTGTCCTGTTTGATTAATATAATACCATAATGTATTATTTTCCCATCCTTCTTTGGTATTCGCACTGGTTGTCCGTTTCGAATATTGCAACATATTATCAACTGTATATACAGTTCCGTTATCAAATGTTTCACCCTTAGTAATATTCACAAATGTATTTTCTTCGATATTTCCACTGGCTTGTAATTGATTATTTTTATAGCGGATTACATCACCATAGTAAGTTGTTCTAAAGCCCCATCCACCATAATCACTGATTCCATCTTTGAAAGTTACTTCCGAATCAACACTACCACTTACCCAACCTTCGAAAAGGTGCATACGCATCAATCGTTTCAATCGATCTTCTGCATTAATACCAACAACTTGAGTATTGGCAAATGTGGTAGTAGTACCAACAACAGTATATGTATATCCGTCATTCTGCAATTGCGAATTTGATATTAATAAGGCGGTATATCTATCATTAGGATAAGAAGTAAGAATACTCTTCATCAAATCGTTACGAAGCGAATTGTTGTAATATTTGATATATGCAGCATCCAAATAAGAATAAATAGGATTCAGGAAGATTTCGGTATAAACCGTTTCGAATAATTTACTCTTGATAACATGATCGATTGTATAGATAAATCCGTTGCTGGTAAATTTCTTATCAATAACACCAAAATTATCGTATGAAACGCCGGCATTTCCAACACCATTTACATATTCTCCTGTAGATACCAAAGAAGCCTTTAATTGAGAAGGCCAAATCATACCATCTGCCATGTGTGTATTAATCAAGGTAGTAATTGCTTCTTGAGGTACTTCATACAAAGAAGGATAATACTTCAACAATTTTGAATTGATATAATTGGTTAACGCTTCATTGCTTGGCACGAACAATGTATATCCGTTGGTTTGTGTTGAAGATAAACTACCATCATACCATTCCATAGCAGGAGAAAAATATAAACTTATAGAAGTAACAGCACCTGCAAGATAACTTTTTACATATACCTTGTCAATACCGGCAGTTGGCTTTAACAGTTTATATTTTTCGCTTACTGCGGTATTTTCCACATACGATTTATAATAATAAGCTCCAGATAAAGATTTAAAATCCAACAAAGACCTAAACACCTGATACTGACTATTATCTAAGAATTTATCCATATTTTCCAACGGATAATTTACCGTAGAAACTTCATGAGCAATCCCATTTCTAGCTTTCATATTCGGTTTCACAATTTGTCCATTAAAAACATTTCCAATTGCACCGGTAGGAGTAGATTGTCCTCCAACATAATCGGTATTTGGGAAGAATGTATTGTAGTCATTTGCAGTTAAATCACCTTTAGAGAAATAAGTCTGCATAAAAACCGGTAAGTATTTATAATTGCTAGGAAAAGTCAAAGAATAAGCTGAGTACTCATTTTGGTCGATTACCCATTTATTATCATAATCAGGATCCTGATAAATAGTAGCATAATAATTGGTTTGTCTCTTAACTCCAGCACCCGAAGTATACCTGCTACCTGTTACTTTATCGGCAACTCCGGTAAAGACATCCCCCAGATTTTCCGACAACCAATAAGATTGTAGCATAGAATAAGCGACAATTGTATTCACTTCATCATCAGGGATATCACTTACAGAAGCATACCCATGCTCTTGCAAATACGCTGCAAAAGCCTCATCATTAGGGGCCATTACTGTAAAAAACCCACCATCTTTAAACTGTGCAGCATAAAGTGTTCTGTCTACACATGCCAAATAACTGCTAAATTGTCCTTCTTTTTGCAGCACCTCATACAATGGAGGCTCTAACCAATTCGGTTCTGCAAAATAGTCATCTTCCTTATTATCACAATAAGTAAAAAGGAAAAGACTGAGAAAAAGCAGGAAAAATGTTTTAATTCTATTCATCATATTTATTAGGTATTTAAGATAACATAAGATTATTTCAAATTTTAATATGCAAATGTAGACTTCAAACGAAGTTTATGGAATGGAAAATAGTACATTCTGCTGTAAAATAGCGGTACATTTAATCCACTGTATTTGATAAATAAATTAATAAAAACACTGTCTTACAATATGATAGAATCAATAATGATTTTAAAGTTATTTTAAAATTCCTTAATTAACAATTAAATTTCACCACAGCAAGCTAAGCCAATAAATACACATAAAATAAGGTTTTTGTACACATAAGAAAATTGAATTTGGGCAATTTATTATAATTTGATTTGCACAATTTGTTGTAATTATAGAATTTTGAAATTTCATTTATTCCTAAAATCATTTCACATCAATTTCAATTTTATCGGATTTTACTCCATCAGCTTTTGCTTCAAAAATAATTTTGCCATTATTTTCCCCTGATTGAACGATTGCTGTTAATTGCCCATTAAATAAATGCATTTGAGGAAGATGAAACAAATCCAAACAAGTAGGATCTCCATTAGCCGATGCCCTGTATTTTCCATTTCCCTGAACAGCAAACTTAATCAACCGCTGGTCATCCGGACACAAATTTCCATCCTTATCTACCACACGTACATTAATATAAACCAGGTCTTTTCCATCAGCAGAAAGTATTTTCCGGTCGGGAATAAGCTCTATATGATGCGGCTTTCCGGCTGTGCATATTATTTTCTCAGCAACAGATGCACCTTTTTCATCATAAGCAATTACTTTTACTTCGCCCGGTTCATAAATTGCATTCATCCACATCAATCGGTAGCGGTTTTGTACAGAAGAATCATTTTTTGATTGTTTACCATAACTTTTCCCATTGATAAATAATTCAGCAGAAGGATAATTAGTATAAACAAAAACCGGAGTAATTTCGCCTTCCCGTCCTTTCCATGTCCAATGAGGAAGAATATGCAAGGTTTTGTCATTTTTATTCCAGATGCTTCTATACAAATAATACCTGTCTTTCGGAATACTTGCCAAATCAATAATACCAAACATCGAACTATGATTAGGCCAAGCATCTGTATCATACGGAGAAGGTTCGCCCAAATAATCGAATCCTGTCCACACAAATTGACCGATTGTCCAATCATAATCATCAACCAAAGCAAAATCATCATCAGGAATATTCGACCAACTACAATGCTCCAAATCATACGACGATGATTGATGATCAGGATAAATGGCATCTCCCTTTTTCACTACCGGAAATTTATAAACGCCTCTTGAACTGACAGTAGAGGAAGTTTCGGAACCAAGTATCAGATTTTGAGGTAATTTATCGTACGCTTCTTTGTAACGATGTGCCCTGTAATTCAATCCGGGAATATCTATCATAGAAGCAAAACCATTATTCAACACACAACTAACCTGATCCATACCGCAAGTTACAGGTCGTGTCGGATCTTCGCGATGACAAATATCCTGTAAAAAGGAAGCTACCTTATAACCATCATTACTACATTGCGTAGGAACTTCATTTCCAACACTCCACATTACCACACTCGGATTATTACGGTAATGATGCAACATATTTTCCATATCTTTCTCAGCCCATTCTTTGAAATAACGATGATATCCATTTTTACATTTTGCCCGATCCCATTCGTCAAAAGGCTCTACCATTACCATAAAACCCATTTCGTCACAAAGAGAAATCAATTCGGGCGCAGGCATATTATGAGCCGTACGAATCGCATCGCAACCCATATCCTTAAGCATCGTCAATTGACGGCGAAGCGCAGCCGTATTAACAGCAGCTCCTAAAGGCCCCAAATCATGATGATTGCATACTCCTTGGAATTTACGTTTTTCCCCATTCAGGAAAAAACCTTTATCTGCTACAAACTTAATATCCCGTATACCAAAAGAGGTTGTATATTCATCAACGATTTGCTCTTTGAGATAAATCTTAGAAATGGCTCTATATAAATAAGGTGTTTCGGGAGACCATAACACAGGATTATTAACAATCAGATTTTGTTCAAACGGTTGTCCGTGATTTATTTTTTGCGTATTCTCCTTTTGAGCAACAACTTGTCCGTTTTTATCTTGAATTTCGGTTACAATTCTTATTTCTTTACCTTCGGCATTTTCCAATTTCGTTTTTAAATTAACAGAAGCATAATCGGAAGATATATATGGAGTTGTGATATACGTACCCCAAACCGGAACAGCTATTTCATTCGTTGTAATTACATGTACATTCCGATAAAGCCCGGCACCCGGATACCAACGCGAAGATTGTGGTTTGTTTTCCAAGCGGACAGCAAGCAGGTTTTCCTTTCCATCGGCATTTAGTAAATCAGTAATATCGCAATAAAATGAATTGTAACCATAAGGCCAAAAACAAGCTTCCTTCTCATTAACATACACATGCGCCTCGCTCATGGCACCATCGAATAATAAGGTTGCTCGCTTTTTCCCCTTTTCAAAATCAGCCACATTAAAAACGGTACGATACCAACCGATACCGACATAAGGAAGCCCTCCTGTTCGGCCGGTTTTAACAGTTGCAACTTTTTCATTATTTTGGGTAATCGCTACATCCTGCAAATCATAACTGCGATCAAAAGGACCATAAATAGCCCAATCATGAGGAATCGTTACAGATTCCCAATTTTTATCGTTGAAGTTTTTTTGTTCAGCTCCGGAAAAATCTCCTTTCGAAAATTTCCAGTTCTTCTCCAATAAAAACTCATCCCGTACTGATTGTGCTTGAAATGTAGCTATACTACAAAGTAGGAAGTATAATGGAATGATAATTCGTTTCATATTATTAGGTTAACTGCAAAAGGTTAAAAACACTCTAATAAAGCCTGTTAGCGTTTTATCACAAATAAAATTGCTTGTATATTGACTATACTTTATCTTTGCAAAGGCTTTTTATAGATATTCGTCTCAGACACTAAATTAATAAATACAAATGAATAAGTGTAATATTGACGATATTTAAAACAAATATACAACTTTAATTACTTTTATAACATCAATCCTTTTTATTTCATAATTTTTAACAATAACTTTTTATCCAAGAAGCAGATTTAATCAGCTATTAGTCATTATCAATATTTATTTTTTTAAAACAATAAGGCATAAATTATTAATTTTCAACAAAAATGACAATTAACGAAGCACAAGATAGAATAATTGACGAATTTTCGGCATTTGAAGACTGGATGGATAAATATTCCTTACTCATCGAGTTGGGAAATTCATTGAATCCATTAAATGAGAAATATAAAACAGAAAATAATCTCATCGAAGGCTGTCAAAGCCGGGTATGGTTGCAAGCTGATTACAATGATGGAAAAATTATTTTTCAGGCCGAAAGTGATGCTGTTATTGTAAAAGGAATTATCGCATTATTAATTGATGTTTTATCTAATCATACACCTGATGAGATATTAAATGCTGATTTGTGTTTTATCGATGCTATCGGATTAAAGGAACATTTATCGCCAACCCGTTCCAATGGATTACTATCGATGGTAAAACAAATGAAATTGTATGCCATGGCTTTTAAGGCAAAAGGCTAATGGTAAAAGGTAAAAGGTAAAAAGAAAGGCGAACGAATCTACATCTGATTCGTTCGCCTTTTGCCATTAGCGTTTCGCCGAAACTTTATTGTTTGATAATCTTCTTTGTTATCTTCGGATAATCTTCGGAATATATTCTCAATAAATAACTTCCCGCACTTAAACCGGAAAGGTCGATTTCTTCGATTCCTCCGGATGATTCAAGCCCTTGTTTATAAACACAAACTCCACTTACAGAAATACATTCGATAACAACTTTTCCTGTCAATCCACCCATATTAATATACGCATTGGCTTGCACCGGATTTGGATAAATACTTATATTTTCTGCTTTTACATTAGAGATGGCTGTAGTTGAAACAATTTGAATAATTCCGGAAGAAATCAATGTCTGATCCCACTGCATTCCTTCAGGAAGTTCAGTAGTTATAGACGCAAATGAGCCATTGATAGCCGATGCATTCAATATCTTATACGAATTACCGATTGCAAACGCTCCGGTTGTAGGTGTCAAATTTAGAGTTCCAGTAAGGTAAACAGTTCCACCTACTTTTATACAATCCGAAGAATTTTTTCCATCCCGGCTAACATCCAACGTTACCGAACCATTGCTTGTAAGTCTTAAATCCTTTTCGACAGTTAATGTTTCGAATTTAGAGTTTTGCAAATCAATTCCGGATTGTCCATACATAGTCACATTTCCGGTAATAATACCGGTTCCTCCTAATATTGCATTATTATAAAGCATAACAGAACCTGTTCCGGTAGCACTTCCGGTAGTATTTGATATAATTAACTTTCCACCATTAATTGTAGTTCCTCCGGTATATGAATTTGCACCGGTTAACGTAAATGTTCCTACGCCCTCTTTGGTCAATTTGGAAGAAGCCCCTTCTATCGTACCGTTGAAAACATTATTGGTAGTGTTATTAATAGTCCAAGTTGTACTGGCTCCTGACAATTTCGAACCGGTCACACCGATAAGCCCTCCTAATTTGATTATTCTTCCCGATGTTAGATGATAGGCACTTACCCCCGATGCAGCCAAATTCAATGTCATTTTCTCATATCCGTAGTTATTATTGACACGAAAATCGGTACCTGTTACATTGACAGTTCCTTCAAAAGTCGACCAATTTCCATTCAGGTCAAGACGAGGCGTATCATTTTTCGGAATTTTAAAGTTCAATGTACCTTTTCCCGTCAGGTTACCTTTCAACGTCCATCGGCTCGATGCTTCAAATGATGCAGTTACACCTTCAGGAACTTCTATATTGAAACTGGATTCCGAGTTACTTGTTGAAGATGTGATATCAAACATCTTAAGAGTTCCTCCCTGCAAAGTAACATTTGTATTTTTCAAGGAATTATAGTTTCCGTTAGTCGATCCTAAAAGCAACAATCCATCTTTTATAGTTGCCTTACTAATGGTATTATTTCCTTGCAATGTCAACATTCCTTTACCTATAACCTCCAAGCCTATGTTAGTTCCTGTTATATTACCGCTCATTAGCACGCTATTATTTGTAGTAGGATTATTAACTGTAAGTGTTCCTTCAACTTGCATATTCCGGTTTGTTGCCATTTGTCCTGCAGTTTGCAGTGTAGCATTTTTCATAATCCAGTTACTTGCGCTATTGGATGAAGCTCCAATCGAGCTACTTAAGCCTCCATCTTTCAAAGAAGCCACTTCCAATGTACCTCCATCAATTTCTATACCTCCTGTAAATGAGTTATCCTCATTGAGTAATGACAATTTACCGGTTCCTGTTTTCTTCAAACTGCCAGTTCCACCGATTGAACCTTCTCCACTAATTTTATAATCGGTATTGTTGTTGAATATCATTTCACTTACAGGCATAGTTTCGCTAATAACAATCGTTTTGTTGACTGCATCGTCATTAAATGTTACAACATCACCCGATACAAAATTATCATCATTTGTTCCATTCAGGAAGTTTTTAGCTTGGAAGTCCCACAACGAACTTTCTCCACCTTTCCATACCACACTTCCTGCCGAACGAGGTTCAGTGACTTCGAGTTTTACAGCATTACTTTCTATTTTTAGCACATAAGGAATCCCTTCCAATCCTTTTACCGAAAAATTAGAAGTGGTAGCATTAGTTGTGCCAGTAAAAGTTATCAATGCCAATTCTCCAGAAGTAATTGTAGTAACAGGATTAATAATAATTGCATGATTAGTTCCTGTAACATTAAAATTACCTTGAATACTTAATAAATCGTTTTTTGCCACTTGAGTCTGATCGACATCAAAAGCCAAATTATTACGTCCCGGCAAATCCAAATTACCAACAATTGTAAGGGTGCCTAATGTTCCTGCAACACCCGGTTCGATTCGTCCACCTTCCACATTCAATCCGGTTTCCAACGAAATACCACCATTTAACGTTGCATTTCCTCCAATTACACCACGTGCATCAACTTGCACCTTACTTGCCAATGTTCCATTCACAAATAAACGTCCTTCCGAAATACGGGTAATTCCGGTATAATCATAATTACTGTTAAATGTAACATCACCTTGCATAGATTTTACAACATCCATTGTGCCGGTGAATTTACCTGCTCCACTGAAAGTATAATCTTTGCCTTTAGGATTCATCAACCAAAGACGAGAAGGAGACATGTTGTTAGTCAATGAATATGTAGTGTTTCCTCCACGAAGATCGAACATGATACTTTTTCCATCTGCATAAGAAGCATTAGCTTCATTATCATCAATCCAACCGCTTCCGGTATAATATAAATCTGCTTTTTGTATCGGAGCAATCGGAGGTGCTGGCATATCTGCCGCCATATAAAAATCTACATCTGCTGTTTGATAATACCCTCTGGCTGTAGTTTGTCCACGATATGCCGGATTTTGCATCAATGTATATTGTCGGATATTAGTTTCATCCCATGTGGCAACAATTACAAATCCGGTATTATTCGTTCTACAATAAATTAACTCTTCTCTCCAATCACCGAACAAGTCTCCCCAAAAAGCTGCTCGTCCTCCATTAGGAGCTCTGAAATAATAATCGCCATGTCCATTATCTTCCTTATAAAGAGAAACTTCCCGCCCAAAACTTTTAGAAGACAAATTATAATTATCCATGGTTGGGTTTTTATCGTTTCCGGAGGAAGTAACATGACGACGAGATAAGTCTGCCCCCCACCACAATGCTTCTGCCGGGAAAGTTCCGGTAGCTCCTGAGATAAGTTTTCCTTTACTATTGTACATCGCGTTGCTATTCATTGTTGAAAAGAATTGCATGCCTCGTATTCTCGTGTCAAAAGCAGCGCAAATTCCTCTGCCTACATCACCTACAGACGATTGATAAATGCCCTTAATTAACTCCCCTGTTTCAGCATCATACAAACCCATCCCCAATGTATTCGGATTATATTGCTGGATAAAGAAATGCTCCAGTCCCGGACGATCGGGATCAATATCTGCCAAACAATGACGGTCGCCATGTACAATTGTCGTATTTTTACTCAACATGCTTCCGTCATGATCCAACACATAACCACCTTCAACAAATTCATCACAACCATCACCATCCACATCTCCTACACGTACCTGATGGAATTGGGCAGCATCAACAGGAACCAGATTAGACCATTGCAGTTCCAGTTTCCCGTTGATATAGCGCCACGCAGCATGTACACCGGTAAAACTATCATCCCCTTGCCTATTTTTATATTGATAAATAAGAGACGGATGGATACCATCTAAATAAGCGATAATAAAATGTCCTGTAATATTTTTCCATTTATCACTGCGAGTTGTCTTTATTTCATCTAATCGAGGCAGTAATATACGATCCATTTCAATTCCCGTTTCTCCATTAACTACAGATAGCCATTGCGGAGCCGATCCTACTTTGCCAGTATAATCCGTAACCGTTCCATTTTCGGCGGTAACAACTGTTCCATCTGCAAAAGTAGTACCTTCACTTACACACATCAGAACTTCGGCTTTTCCATCTCCATCCATATCATAAGTAGTTACCATATCTGCGTGACCTTCGGTGGTTTTTACATTTACCCCCATTTTGATACGCCAATTAAAAACACCTTCACTGGAATAGGCTTCCACCAAAGTAGATAAAGCGCTTGTTACTCCAGTATCGCTCTCCTCATCGCTTTCAACACTGCCCGGGTGACGATCCAATACAAAATCATATTTTCCATCCCCGTCTAAGTCAGCAGGCCAGCAGAATTTCATTCCTGCAGTAGTAGAACCGTATTCAGTTGGTAACGGAGCAAAATTATAATCCTTTACGATGCGGCTATAATAAGACCCTGTATAACGCGGAGCGGTATAACTACCCGGCTCCTCTGTTTCCGTATTGTTCAATACACTTTTAATTACAAAGGTATAAGCGTTAGTTGCTGTCGATAGATTGGCGGTGTAATTCGTACTTTTTGTGATAGGCGTACTGTTTAATTTAGTTAATGCGCCTGATGATGAAGTTTTATAGTATATATTATACGCAATATCATCCGGGTCGGTTGCAAAATGTCGCCAGGATATATACATTTGACTTGAAGTTTTGGGTATAGCTACTATACCCCTATCCATTTTCTCCATTTTCCGTTGCCCCATAATTGGCAATGTCCATGCTGCGAGAAATAAAAAGCATAGGACTAATTGTAATTGTTTTGTCATTTTAGATATTAGTTAAAGTTTATTATCATTTAAGAATGTGTGAAAAATTGAATTGAGAAGTTATCGAAATACCGGTAACATTTAAAATAGCGTAAACTAAATTCTGGCATATACTTATCACGCATTCGATTTTAATTAATTGTCTTGCAAAAATCCGAATAATATTTTTTAGTGCTATGGAAAATCATACTAAAACATGCGATTGCGTTCATCGGGTTAAATCTCTCAATGCCTTATCCCTGCCAACATCCATGCCTTTCCACGCCTTCAAATTAGTCCATTCGGTATAAGAAGCCGACCAAAATTCATGCGAAGCAGGAAGTCCCAACGGCAACATAACCGCAGTACATAAATATAAGCTTCCGGTATTAATATAACTTTCCGACATATTTATCTGACTTCCTGCAAAACCAACCCTCAGCCATCCATTTTTATCAAAATTATCAGAAGATTCTATTTGTTTTTTTATTACTGCCGTCAGAGCGCATCGCACTTGTGAATACAGTAATTCTTTCGGAAGAATATTCATTAACGATGCTTGAGCAAGGGCATGAAAAACTCCGAACCGGTAAACAATAGAGCGTCCGATAACCGGATAAGTACCTTCCGGAGAAATAAAGCGTTCTTGTTGTACAGCAAATCGTTCGAATCGTTTTAATTGAGTTTCCAAAAAATCCGAACCATCCAACTTATGTTTTTTCAATATGATAAGAACATCAGTCAACATCGGATGGATAACCAGGCTATTGTAATAATCCATGTGGAATTCCGCACCATCTCCATACCACGCATCACCTTTATACCAATCCTTACAGAAACGATTTACTCCGTAATATAATCTCTCGGTATCATATTCTCCTGCAAATTCCAGTAAAGCAGCTTCTACTATCGATGCAAAAAGCAACCAATTACTTTCATTCGGTTTTATGGAACGGGTTCTTTTCAGTTCTGTAATAACACGCTTTTTTGTTTCTGTATCCAAGTTACTCCACAATTGATTGGGTGCACGTAAAAGACCTTGGGCAAAGAATGCAGCATCAACCAATGCTTGCGAATGCCTATTATCAAAGACCAAATAATCAGGAGAATCCGGATTAACAGCATTTTTAATTCCATCTACCGTAAGTTTTATGTATTTTACCCTTAATCTTCCTTCTTCCATATCATCCGGGCCTAATTCCAGCCATGGAGCTATTCCACAGATTGTCCGACCAACCGCTTCTAAATAGGAAACTTCTTTCCGAAGCGGATCTGTAGATAAAGATTCAAAAGGCATATTCTTTTTAAGTGTATTATTACTTAAATTAATCAATACCGGATCTGCTATCTTGATTAATGTATTAATCCAATACGTTCTATCCTCATTTCCTGTTGATTGAGATTTTCCTATCATTGGAAAACATAAAATGAGAATGATAAATATGATTACTTTATTTTTCATTTTGCAGTTTTTTCAAACGGGTTAATGCTTCCACATAATAATAATCAGCATACGTAAGCGGAACATCTACTTCGGCATTTTTATTGTAATTTCCCACACTGTGTTTTAGAATAAAGCCTCCATTTGTTCCTACTTCTGCAAGATATGCAGGAGAAGTAAGCGACCGTATTTGTTGTTTTGCAAATGTTAGCCATTTAGATGAATCTGCACTTTTATCCAACTGGCTCAACTCAATAAGAGCAGATGCCATTATTGCAGCGGCAGATGCATCGCGTGGAGCATTGGGTATTTCGGGCGAATTAAAATCCCAATAAGGCACTTTATCTTCCGGCATATTCGGATGATTGATAATAAATGAAGCGATGCTTCTTGCTTGATCCAAATATTCGGGTTTACCTGTTTCGCGGTACATCATTGTATAGCCATAAACACCCCAAGCTTGTCCCCTCGCCCATGCCGATTCGTCGGAATATCCCTGATGCGTATTTTTTGCATGAGGTTTACCTGTAATGGTATCATAAGAAACAACATGAAAACTACTATAATCAAGACGGAAGTGATTTTCAAGTGTTTTTTTTGCATGTGAATTGGCAATATCCATCAATCTATTTTCGCCTGTTGTTTTTGCAACAAAAATAAGAAACTCCAAATTCATCATATTGTCGATAATCACAGGATATTGCCATTTGTCATTCGAGTTCCATGATTGAATAAGCCCCACAATCGAGTCATATCGAGTTGATAAAGACTGAGCGCCTGTTTTCATCACTTCAAGATATTCCGGATTTTTAGTCAACCTGTAACCGTTTCCGAAACTGCAATAAAGCATAAAGCCAACATCGTGATTCGTTGTTATATCTTTTGCTTCTTTAACACGAGACGTATATATTTCAGCCTGTTTTTTTAATTCTTTCGTTGGATTATTTTCATACAAATACCATAACACACCGGGAAAAAATCCGGATATCCATGCTCTGTAAGAAGATGTTTTTATTTCATTATCTTCGAATGTACGCGGAAGTTGTCCTTCCTCTCCCAAAACTTCTTTTGCCAAAAACAACGATTGTGCTTCTGCAGTTTTAAATCCTTTTTCAATAACATCACTCATATCATCTGAAGTGCACGACATAAACAAAAGCGCTCCAGCAACAATAGAAAAGAATTTTCTCATATTAATCGAATTTTAAACTATTTTTATACGTTTTATTGATCGCCCCATTTTTTATTCAAGCGTTTGAGTTCTTTCTCAGTAATACTGATTATACTGCCATGCCTCGGATGAAAATCTTTTGTAAAAGACTCCGGTTTTTCTGTAAAATGATATAAATCGGTAGAGCGTTGAAATTCATACCGCCCACTGGAATATAAATCATACATCAGAATATATTCATCTGAATTATTCAATTTAAAAACACTTGAACCTTCCACATTTGTCCGGGAATTATGATAAGCATCCAAAAATTCAAAACATTCTGTCCATGGCCCTTGCAATGTTTTGGCAGTAGCTTGTTTGATGCCGCTTTTTAATTCTTTTCCATTTTCGTCCTTTTCATTTCCTTTGAAAAAAAGATGATATATTCCATCTTTATAAACAATATCAGAGTCGATTCCACCATCTTTTGGAGCAAACATTAATGTCGGTTCATTCTCAAATCCGGTAAAATTCTTATTTGCGTAAGCTCCGTAGAAATCAAGTCTGTTTTCATCTTTATATTTTATAGTGAAATATACCAAATACTTACCAACAGCAGGATCATAAATTGTTTGCGGCGCCCAAATATACCATACATCTTTAAACTTCACGGGATATTGTTTTTCCAACGGAATAATGGAATGTGTCCAGTTAACCAAATCATCAGATTTGAGCAATATGATTCCCGGATTATTTTTCCAACCATTTTTTGCAGTAGACATATCGGTTGCTACCATATAGAAAGTTTTTTCATCTTCTCCGCGCAATATATGAGGGTCCCGAATACCTCCTGATTGTGATATATCATCTGAATTCAGAATAGGTTCATTATTATTCAATGCTTTCCAGGTTACAGCATCCGAACTTACCGCAAAACGCAGTTTCTCCTGATGTTGCCTATTTCCGGATGAACCTTCAAAATAAGCAAACAGATAGGCTGTATATTTGTCTTTCTTCTGTCCATTACAAGGAAGAATCAGAGAGAATAAAATCAATATAAAAAGAATTTTTTTCATTACTATATTTTATTTTATAAGGTCTGAACCCAAATAATAACCCAAATGGATGGGAGAATTGTAACCTACATTCTGATGTATTGCACCTCTGTAATACACATCATCACTCATCAGGTATGGAAATTTATATTCTGTCGGGTGCCATGTAGAAAAAATCATCAATTCGATACTTCCCGGCAATGGACGTTTATTATATTCGATTCCGCTCGAATGCCGGCGGGCAATTATTACTTCCTCGCGCCAATCACCCAATATATCGCCCATAAAAGCAACATTATTTTTAGAACCATTTGCACATGCCACATCATAAGGTTGCATAGAAAAAACACGGATATTTCCTCCGTTACGATTATACTGGTTAATTGCCCTGTTGTCAAACATCTGCCTGTTAAGTGAACCTGTCCACCAGATAGGGAAATTTACCATCGATGCTTTTTCACCACCTGTCGGCTTTCCATTAATATCATAAACAATCCGGTCGTATACCCAAGCTTCGCAACCGGGTGATTCAGGATCAATATCGGCTATCAATGCTCTTCCTTCATCACCGGCTTCATTTGCGAGCAATGCCCATATTTGTTCGCCTGTACGTGCATCTCGAAGTGACGATCTTGTTTTTCCACTTTCGAAACATTGATAAACCTGTAATCCCGGCCTGCTTGGATCGAATTTACCTACATGAAGCATATCTCCATGTCCAAGTTTGGTAGAATACAAGCCTTTTCCGTCATGATCGATGGCGCACGCTCCGTATGTAATTTCGTCGAACCCATCATCATCTACATCGGCAACTGCAAGCTGGTGATTACCCTGACCTATATAATCCTTATAATATTTATTGTTGGCATCGGTATCAAACCTCCATAACTTGGTCATCTCCGTTCCTACTCCGTTGTATTCCCACGCCTCAAGCACCATCTTGTTGTATACTCCACGACAAGCTACGATTTGCCATTTATTTCCGGATTTGAGTTTAGCACCCGCAAGCCGGAGGCTATTTGCACGTTTAAAATAATTATCGCCCCATTCTTCGCTTGTTCCTATCGATATATATGGAGCTTTTGCAAGTTCTGCGCCAGTCATTCCGTCAATTATAGACAAGAATTCAGGAGCATCCCTGTTATATTTGCCTGCTTGTGCGTAATTTATTTTCTTGTCTTTGTTCGTATCTCCAGTATATCCTCCATCTCCGAAATAAGTTCCTTCGGATGTACGAATAGCTATTTCATCTTTACCATCACCGTTGAAATCGGCAGCGATAAATACACAGGCGTTATTATTTGGAATATTCGGTCCGAATACAACTCTCCAAAGGAATGTTCCGTCCAATTTATACGCTTCGAGTATAGCCGGACTTTTAGCAACGGCATCTTTATTTCCTTTCGCATACTCTCTTGCATGACGTACTACAAGTATCTCATAATTTCCATCTCCATCGAGGTCAGCTACACCGCCATCATTAATAATATATTCTTCCGCATCATTAATACGAGGATCTGAAACCGTTTCTTTGAGAAAAATAGAGATATAAGGTTTCTTTTTTGATACCTGATCTGCCGACATGGTATATGTATCCAATACCTCGTCACTTCCATGATAACACAATTTATATACATTATCAGTAGAGTAATTCACATAGGTTTCAGGAACCTGAAAATTAGTAGAATTTACTATTGGTTGCGTATTCATCTTTTTCCAACCAGAGGCATCTTTGTAATAAACATCAAAAGCCGTTTCTTTTGTATCCGAAGGCAACATTCTCCAACTTAGTAATATTTTTGAGAAATTATCCCTTAAAGCAGCAACATCGGTCAACTGCCCCAACCTTTCATCAGCGATAGAGCCCCAAAAGTGGCGTTTTGTGTTTCCGGGATTGTTTGCAGTTATACTTGTTGACAAGATAAGTAGTATAAAGCAAATGAATGGTATTAGTATCTTTTTCATTTTTTATTTGGTGTATTTTTAATATTTAGCAAATCTCTTTCTATTGTTTTAATTCAAGAAGTTAATCGGAAGATACTGACATTCCAATATCTTCCGATATCTTCTCAATTTATCTATGCAACGTTTCCAAAAATTCAACCTCAACGATACGCAATTCATTGTTTGTTTTGTCACCACCTTCTGCTTTGAAAAGGTCGAGTTCACCGGCTTTAGGTTCAACAACTTCAATAATTTGTCCGAAAGCATCCGCATCATGAGTTGCACCTTTTAAACGAATCGTTATTTTATCGCTCCGAACCGGTTTTACAGATAAATGCACATATCCCAAACTTCTTTCCGTATTGCCACTCCAAATAAGTTCATCTCCGGCAAAAATTTCCAACGGGTATGAGCGTTGCCTCCAACCTGTCAACTTAATGCAGATATCATCTATTTCAGCCCGTCTTTCCAATTGATAAGTAATCCATGCTGTACTTAACCTTCCGTCGTTTCTCCATTCGCTCAGTTCGTTATCATCATAACTTTTAGCAATATCTTCACTATTTACTCCGGCAATGGCATCTTTGATCTTTACATCTACCTTCGAATCCTTATAAGAAGGAGTTAATGGCGTTTCTCCACGATCAAATCTACTTGAAAGTTTTTCTGCAGGAAAGAATGTACTAAGTCCGTCTTTCACTTCCACAGGAATAGATAAAAACGAAACCTCTTCCGAATCGAATCCTTTCGCCTCTGCTTTTAGTGTAATATTTCCGGCTATATCCGTAGGACGTATCATAACTCTGGTAATTCCACATTCAACAGGAAGTTCTTTCGCCAAAACATAATTATCATTTGCTTGAGCAATTCCACCTCTCCATTCGGCAGGCCCTTGCAAATCAAATTTTACCATATCATTGGCAAGCGGACATCTATTCCCGTTTTCATCCACAATTTCCACTTGTACTAATGCAATATCAGCTCCATCAGCATATACACCTTCAGGTCCGTGCATCAATGTTAATTTCAATTTCTTAGAATCTCCTACCGTTTTAATTGAATAACGGCTGAGTTCTTTATTATTTTCATCATAGCTAACAGCTTCAATAGTTCCTTTTTCCCATTGGATTGAATCAAACGTAAACAGAAAACGATAATCTTGTTTCCCAAAACCTTTTGATTTCCCATTTACAAACAATTCTACTTTATCTCCTGATGAAACTACATATACAGGCTTAACTATCTCCGGCGTATAATTCCAATGTCCGATGATATAGGTGCTTTGATTTTCAACATCGACCCATCCGTCCCACATTACTTTATGAGCGAAGAATCCGTCTTTTGGAATTCTCAATGGATCTACAACACCACTTCTGCGGTAATTTTCCGCACCACGTCCATACGTCTGCGTATCGGAAAATACAATTTTTGCTCCTCCCGAATTTACTCTTCTTCCCGTTCCCGGACGTTCGATCCAATAATCATACCATCTGCGAACAAATTCCACGGTCAACATATCCTGATTGTGGTTATATGCACTTGCATCTTGCCCTTTATGCAAAGGCCCGTCACCTTCTTTATGAAACGGATAACTGTACGCATCCCAATATTTCCGCAATCCTTCATCCCGGCAATATTCCGTTTGAATCATCGGATGATGGTCGCTCTTATTGATATACAACATTTCACCTCCCCATTCGGCTTCACGAATATCCAACATTTCACGCGAACCCATTGCACGTCCGCCATAAGGGTCATATTTATCCCGAATGGCAACCATATCAAGCATGTGTTCACGGCTTATCGATTCATTCCCCGATTCATAAAACAAAATACTCGGACTGTTGCGAAGATAAATAATCATGTCCCGCATCAATTCCATGCGTTGTTCCCAACGGCGGCCTTCAATATCTTTTTCTGCATCTCCGGCAGGCATTATCTGAATAACACCTGTTCGGTCACACGATTCTACATCCTGTTTCCAAGGCGTAACATGCATCCAGCGATAAAGATTGGCATTGTGTTCAATCATCAATCCATTGGAATAATCGCTCATCCATGGCGGTACAGACATGCCCACTCCCGGCCATTCATTGCTCGAACGTTGAGCATATCCTTTCATTTGCAGAACACGATCATTCAACCAAACTTTACCTTCTCCAAATCGGGTTTCACGAAAACCGGTTTTGGTTGCTACCTCATCGACAACCTTATTGTCTACGATCAGTTTTGTTTTTACATTATACAAATAACCATAACCCCAACTCCAGAAATGTAAATTACCTAATTCGGCAGATGCTTTTACTGTTGCAGTTTCATTTGGTTTTATAACAACCGGATTACCTTTAAATGAACTAACTAACTTTCCATTGTAATCGTATATCTCTACTGCATAATTCACATTACAGGCTTTATCGCGTTCGTTACGTACTTCCGATTCGGCATTAATTATCGCTTCACGGCTTTTTGTCCGAATATCCGTAGCATAAATATATACACCTGTTGTTTTCAAATTACTGTACAAAGGAAGTGTCTGATACAATTTATCGGTAATGTGCAACCATACATTTTTAGGGATTCCTCCGTAGTTGGCATTAAAATTGATATCATTCCATTGAAAAAGGCTTTCTGTAGCACGTTCTTTATATCTCCAATCATTATCTATTCTTAAGGCAATTACATTTTCGCCACCGAAATTCAAATAAGGAGTCAAATCGAATCCAAAAGCCATAGCCCCATTTTCGTGCAATCCAATATGTTTTCCATTCAGATAAACATCGGCAGCCTGACGTACACCTTCAAATTCGACAAATACTTTCTTTCCCTGAGCAGTTTTCGGAAGTTTGAAATGCTTGCGATACCAGGAAATGGTATCGGTCATATCTTTAATATTTACTTTAAATGCTTCATCTTCATTAAAAGCATGCGGCAACGTGATTTTTTTCCAATCTTTATCGGAATAATTTTTCACTTCTGCACCTTTAATATTGCCTACCTGTAAGAGCCATTGAGAATTGAAATTGTATTTTTCTCTGTTATTTCCGAATACTATAGCCGGAATTACCAAGAAAAGCCAAAATAATTTCAGAGAGGATTTTTTCATGATTTTATAATATAGTTTGATTAATTTTATCCGTTGCGAAAGTAGCAGAGTTATTTTTTCTGATATGGCTCTGATGTTGCAATGTATTCAACAATTGTTGCAAAAAAGGTAAAACCCAGCTTGTCTAAGCGCTGAAAGCAAAGATGCAACATTTGTTCTATAACTTGCAACGAAAGAATAACACGAGAGACAGCACAAACAATACTTTTGCATTGATAACCTCATTGAGGCGGATTTTCCGTTGAAGCATATTTGCAATCCGTCCTCTCAATTATTATAAGGATTTGTAATCCAAAAAAACAAAATAGTATCAGATTGAAAATCCTGATAGTAAAAAAGTGGGATTACAGATCCCACTTACCCTGTTAAATTTTCAAGTATTTCACTCTCAATAATTCGATTTTTATAAAACTTAATACATAAATGCTATGCGATTATCATCATTATTGATTCCTATTTTCTTTCTTACAGGAATGGTTTACGCAACAGAACCTTCCAAGGTATGGGTTGCCGACAATGGCGACGGAAGTTACAAAAACCCGATTATTTATGCCGATTATTCCGATCCTGATATTTGTCGTGCCGGCAACGATTATTATATAACCGCTTCAAGTTTTAACTGTACGCCGGGCCTGCCGATACTTCATTCCAATGACTTGGTAAACTGGACTATTATCGGTCATGCGTTAGATAAAGTAGATCCTTCTTCTATTTATGATATTCCACGTCACGGAGGTGGAGTATTTGCTCCTTCAATTCGCTATCATAATGATTATTTTTACATCTTTTGGGGCGATCCGGATATCGGTATTTATATGGTGCGGACAAAAGACCCAAAAGGAAAATGGGAAGCTCCTGTGATGGTAAAAGAAGGCAAAGGATTTATCGATCCGTGCCCTTTGTGGGATGATGATGGAAATGCATATTTGATCCATGCCCTTGCCGGTAGCCGTATAAGACAAAGTTCGTTACTGATAATCAATAGCCTGTCGCCCGACGGAACTAAGGTATTGGACGGACAAGGTCGTGTTGTTTACGATGGTCACGGAGTAAATCCCACAATTGAAGGGCCTAAATTATATAAACGCGATGGTTATTATTGGATATTCGCTCCGGCAGGAGGTGTTAAAAACGGTTGGCAATTAGCCATGCGTTCGCGCGATATTTTTGGTCCTTATGAATCCCGCACGGTTATGGCGCGTGGAACAACCAACATAAACGGGCCTCATCAAGGCGGATGGGTAACAACACCGGATGGTAAAGAAGATTGGTTTATACATTTTCAGGATAAAGATGCTTACGGACGTATAATCCACCTTCAACCAATGAATTGGAACAAAGATGGTTGGCCGATAATTGGAATTGATAAAGATGGAAAAGGAATAGGCGAACCGGTTACAACCTATCGTAAGCCAAATGTAGGTAAAACCTACCCAATAGCTACACCTCAGGAAAGTGATGAATTCAACAACCGGACACTCGGACTTCAATGGCAGTGGCATGCCAACCCTTACATATATTGGTATTACCCTGCCGGAGAGAATGGAAATTTGAGATTATTTTCAACAGTACAACGCGGAAACGATTATGGCAATATGTTTGATTGTCCCAATTTGTTGCTTCAGAAATTTCCTACCGAAGAATTTTCAGTTGTTACAAAAGCAACGTTTACCCCATCAAGCAGAGCAGTTGGCGAGCGCGGAGGCCTTATTGTTATGGGTTATGATTATGCCATGCTGATATTTGAGAATACGTCAAATGGCGTAACACTCTCAGCTATTGAATGTCATGAAGCGGATAAGAAAAATCCGGAAAGTATTATTGCAACCGAAAAACTCGATGCCCCTACCCCTACTGCTTGGTTACGCGTGGATGTTCGTAGCGGAGGCAAATGTACTTTCTTCTATAGCCTGAACGGCAAACAATTTAAATCACTTGGAGGAGAATTTACTGCCAAACAAGGTCGATGGATAGGAGCCAAAGTTGGTTTATTCTGCAACCGTCCCGAAATTTCAGGTGCCGGAGGATGGCTGGATGTAGATTACTTTAGAGTTGAGAAATTAGGGAAATAATTAATTTAGAATGCAAATTAGACGGATTATCACGGATTTTAAATTTAATCTGTGATAATCTTGTTCAATCCGTGTTATCTGCGTTTCTATTAAGACACTACATTGTCCAGCAATAAGCTACCAAAGATCCTTTTTAATGCGGTCTTCGATATCACGAAAATAGTCGACGGTACGGGCACTTAGTTCTTGTATAGCCTTTTCGTCGCACACTACCATTGCTTTAGAGTGCGCTTGAATAGCGCTGATAGTCCATGCATGTGAATAAGCACCTTCGATGCCCATTTTCACGGCTATCGCTTTATTATCACCTACTGCAAGTACCAGCAGATGCCTTGCATCGGTAATGGTTGCCACACCAACGGTAAGCGCATTTCGGGGAACATTTTCCAACTTTCCACCAAAGAAACGCGAATTATCAATGCGTGTCTGATGTATCAGCGTCTTTAAGCGCGTACGCGATGAAAGGCTGGAAAAAGGTTCATTGAATGCAATATGACCATTCGAACCTACTCCACACAAAAAAAGATCGATTCCACCAACCGATTTTATCTTAGCCTCATAATCCCGGCATTCTTTGTGCAAATCCGGTGCATTACCATTGAGGATATTCACATTTTCGGGCTTAATATCGATATGACTAAAAAAGTTACTCCACATAAATGTGTGATAACTTTCGGGATGGTTTTCAGGAAGTCCTACATACTCATCCATATTGAATGTAATAACATTCTTGAATGAAATTTTACCTTTTTGATTGAGTTTAATCAATTCCTTATATGTCATCAAAGGAGTTCCGCCGGTAGGCAAACCCAGCACAAAAGGCTTATCCGGATTTTCTTCAAAGTGTCTGTTTATAAACTTAACGATATACTGTGCTGTCCATTTTGCGACAGTTCGAGGATTTGTCTCTATTATTAATCTCATAATCAACTTGTTTATTGCGGTAAAATTAGTTATTATAATTTAAAATTTACTATCAAAAGTAAAAAATAACTTAAGATTTCATTTTAAACAAGTTTTCTTCCGCCACAACAAGTTAATGTAGCAACAGTGAGGATTATTTGTTTTCGAATTACAAATCCTGATAATAATTGAAAGTAGATAATGCATAATAAAAAACACCAAAATCCTTCATTTGAAGACAATTATTCAATTTATTTACATATTTTTGTAAATAAAGAAAAAATTACCTTTAAACTATTTATGAATGAAAACAACCCTATCAAAAACAAGAAAGAAGTCCGTTTTCATAACGGCAATAATGATGTTCTTTGCCATTTTTACAGTAAAGGCAGCTGACCAAACAGTCAATATAGATGGCTTAACAATTGCCGGGATTCAAACCGGGATTCAAAATGCAATCGCTGCTGTGGAAAACAATGGAGTAGTTACTGTTACAGGAACTGCGAGTTGGCTTAATGCCGGCACTGGTGGTATATCAATTGAAATACCTTCCAATGTGTCAGTGCTGTGGAAAGCAAGCTTCACGGGACGTTCAAGTGCCGAAACTTCATTGGTAAACATCATAGGTGGTGATTTTGAAGTAACAGCGGATGGTAAAATTGAACAGAGTTATGAAGGATATGCAATCACTACTAATGGCAATATTACCGTCAGTGGAGGAAGTGTAAGTTCAAGCAGTTTTAAAAATTATACAATTTGGGGCACCGGTGAAAGCAGCGTGGTCAAGGTGAGCGGTGGAACGGTTAGTAGAACATCCGGTGATGTGATATCCATTGCCGGCGAGAAAGGCTCGGTAGTAGTCAGCGGCGGTGAAATACACGTTAATGCAGGAGGAGTAGGAAATACGATTTATGCTGAAGGTGCAAACAGTACAGTTACCGTCAGTGGTGGCTCTATAATGTACGGAAAGATTTCTACCAAAGGTGTTAATAGCGTGGTTACTGTTAGCGGTGGAACAGTCTCAGGAATTATCACTACCGGGGAAAGCAGTATAGTTTCTGTCAGTGGTGGTAAAGTGATAAATAGTAATGGTCGGGCAATCGACGTCAGTGGTGCAAAGAGCAAAATTGTTATCAGCGGTACTGCAAGAGTACAGGGAACAGCAATGACTATCTATTTCAAGGGTAACGTGGAAGTGAAAGAAAATGCCCAAGTCATCGCCACTGGTACAAATAGTGCTATTTATACAGAAGGCGAAAACAACATAATCACCGTCAGCGGCGGTACAGTGAGCAGCACTGGAGGCAATGCAATTTACAATAACGGAACAAATGGTAATGTTATTATTAGTGGCGGCACTATAACAACCGAAGGCGGCATAGCAATCGATGCTGCCGGTAGCGTCATTGTCAGTGGTAACGGAAAAGTAATAAAAAGTACAACGACCAGCTACACTGTTGGTGCGATCAGGGCAGTAAATGTTGAAGTAAAGGAGAATGCCGAAATTACCTACAACAATGGAGCTGCTATTACTGCAAGCGGAAGCGGGACTGTTACTGTGAGCGGAGGCACACTCAAAGGAGGAAATAGCGGAACAATTTACACCACCGGAAGAAACAATAAGGTTATTGTGAGTGGCGGCATCGTAAGCTCTTCCGGCCATGCGATCTACACATTCGGAACGGGCAGTACAGTTACAATCTGTGAAAACGGCAAGGTGGAGGGAGGATATTATGGCGATGCTATTTGGGCTACAGGTAATGTGGAAGTGAAAGATAATGCCGAAGTGAAAGCCGGAACCGCCAACAGAGCAATTTTTTCCAGAGGCGCAACAGTTACTGTCAGCGGTGGTATAATTAGTTCTTCTGTCAGGGCTATTTTAATGAATGGCGCAAACAGTAATATCATTGTTAATGGAGGTAAAGTTAGTACGACTTCGGGAAGGGCTATTGAAAATACCGGAACTAATGGCAAGGTTACTATCTCCGGAGGAATGGTAAACGCCACCTCTGGTTATGCGATTGCAGTAACTGAAGCAGATAGCAAAATTACAATTAGCGGCGGGGTAGTATTTGCATACGAGCCGGTAATATCAATGAAGAACGAGAGTAACTTCATAGGCGTTAGTGGCACAGGCGTAATCATCGGATGGAATCAGGCAGCAGGAAATACTTCTTACTCACAAGGAAGTGCTAATGACCTTTCTATGCTACCAGCCGGATGTGCCAAGTGGGATAAAGTTTCCGAAGATGGCGGTATTACATACGAGAATGGTATAAACAAAGGATTTATTGCACTCGAGGATATTACTATTACAAAGGGAAACGGAATTACTACGCCACAAACCGGGCTATTGCAAATCTATCCTAACCCTGTAACTACAGAATTACACATAAAACTTGATACACAAGAAACTGTAGATTATAGCATTTACAATAATGTAGGACAGCTTGTTATGCAAGGAAAATTACAAAATGAATCAATAATAAACGTACAATCTTTGCCAATTGGAATTTATTATCTAAAAACTGTCGGTAAAGAAAACGCAACAACGAAATTCATTAAAAATTGAAAAATGAATCTCGCCTAAAGTGGCGGAGAATTTAAACGGTAGAGATGGGGTGCACCCGTTTCTACCGTTTATTATATTGAGTAGGCAACACTCCAAACATTTTCTTAAACGATTTTGTAAAATAGCCGGGCGTATTAAATCCAACAGTATAAGCGACTTCTACAACAGTAAGATCTCCGTTTTTTAATAATTCAGCAGCTTTTTTCAGACGAATATTTTTAACAAAATCAGTGGGTGGTTGTCCCGTAATAGAATTGATTTTCCTATATAAATTAGAGCGGCTCATACACATATCACTACTCAAGTCTTCAATAGAATATTCAGAATTACTCAAATTAGATTCAATCAGTTCCAATGCTTTTTTTATTAATTTTTCATCCAATGAAGAAATAGTGATATTTTCCGGATTTACTTCTAATTCTTCTTCGAAAGTTTGTTGACGCAGAGCCTTTTGCGACATTAAATTTTCTATCCTTGACAATAAAATATCCCAGTTAAATGGTTTTGAGATATAGGCATCAGCCCCTTCTTTATAGCCTCTTTTTTCATTTTCAACGCTATCATTGGCAGTCAAAAGAATAACAGGAATATGGGATATCTTTATGTTATTTTTAATTCGGTGGCATAATTCTATTCCATCTATTCCAGGCATCATCAAGTCAGTAATTATAATATCAGGTTCTTTTTCCAAAGCTTCCTTTTCGCCTTCCAAGCCATCTGCAGCATTATATACAGTATAAAATTGACTTAATTCATTTTTGAGATAATTGCGAAATTCAACGTTGTCTTCTACTATCAATATTTTCTTACCTAAACTGGCTACCGGTTGAAGAAAAGAAACCTCATCTTGTTTTTCCTCAACATTCAGAATCAAATTGTTTTCATCCGATTTCAAATCAGTAGGAATAGATATAGAAAATACAGAACCTTTACCCAGTTCACTTTCAACCAAAACTTTTCCATGGTGCATAGTAACATATTCCTTTACAATATGCAACCCGATACCACTACCAATTGTACTTTCCTGCGAATGTACCTGATGGAAGCGCTCAAAAATAGTTGAAAGTTCATCGTCAGGAATTCCTTTACCGGTATCTTTTACAGTTATAACAACGTATTTCGTTTCTTCCTGAATTTTTTCTTGAATTGATAATGAAACGCTGCCTCCTTCCTCTGTAAATTTGAAAGCATTTGACAACAAATTATTTATTACCTTACGTAACTTATTCGCATCAAAGAACATATAAAGAGATGTAATTTCCGGATGATAGCTGAAGTTAATATTTTTCCCTTCCGCTGTCAATTGAAAATTCTCATAAATAGAAGAAACAAATTCATTTATCTCTCCTTTTGTGAGGGAAAGCGTTTCTCCACCCATTTCTATTTTCCTGAAATCAAGTAACTGATTAACCAACGCCAACATGTTTTGTGCATTTTTGTTGACAGATTCCAATTGCTGCTTGATTTTTATATCCGAAATCTTTTTAGCAATAGTCTCCAACGGAGTAATAATCAAAGTCAAAGGAGTACGCAGCTCATGGCTGACATTTGTAAAAAACCGGTATTTCATTTGAGAAACCTGCTCTGCCATTTGTTTCTGTTGTTTATCTTTCTGAGATTGAATATACTTATAAAAGACAAAGGCAATAATCGCTAAAACTATAAAAACATACAACGTATACGCCCACCACGTTTCATACCAAGCCGGAAGACACTGAACCAGAATAGTTGTTGTATTTTCTGTCCACAAACCATTTCCATCAGTCGCTCTTACCTCTATCTCATAAGTTCCTTTTGAAAGTCCGGCAAGATAAACGCTATTTTGTCCGACAGGCAGATAGTTCCAAACAGTATCTTTTTTTTGACGGAATGCATAGCGAATTTTATTTGCATTAAGCGGATCGAGGGTCGAGAAAAAAAGTTCAATATTACGTTCCTGAGGTTTTAATGTAATATTCCGACTATTCCCATCTAATATTTTTTGTATATTATTGATTTTGACAGACGTTAAACTAATTGATGACGAATTGGTTATTTTATCAAATTGATTTACAAAAGGAAATACCAAAACACCTCCCCTTCCGCCAATATGCATTTCTCCATTTTCTCCTTTATATAAAGATAAAAAGTTACCCAACGAAATCGAAGGATCGGAGCAACGAATCAAATTAACAATCCGTTTTTCCGGATTGTAGACAGTAATTTTCTGATCTGTCAATATCCAGATATTACCATAATCATCCGAAAGAAGGTCTGTTATCACATCACCAATCAAGCCACAATCCTGCGTATGAGATGTAAAGCTATTCGTATTGGGATCATAACAATATACATTTCCCTGTTGCGTACCAGCCCAGATTTTATGATCCGGAGAAGCAGTTAAAATCGAATAATTCTCCTTTGAAAAATGTTTGAAAGTTCTTTTTTCTCCTGATATTTTCCAAAAACCTTCAGATTCCGTAGCAATATATATACTTTCGTCGTTCAACGAAATAATATCATTTATAATACCTACATTCTCATATATTTTATCTAATTTTTTCTGTTTTAGATTGTATTTGAACAGATTGAATGTCGTTCCAATCCATAAATTTCCATGTTTATCGTCATACAAAGCACGAATTCGTTCATGAGGTTCAACCGGAATCGCACATATCTCAGTTTCCGAAAAACTTTTTCCATCACACTGTATTAATGCAACTTTCGAATCATGTACAGCTACGAAAATGCCATCGTAATCAGCTGATTTTTCAAAGAAGAATGAGATGCTACGGTTCCGATTTTCGTGAATCAGCAATTTCTCATTTTGAACGTCGTAGACATACAATCCGATTCGCTTTTGCCGAACCCAATAAAATCCGTTCTCATAAGAAAGTTCCATCGGAGAAGCATAAACACCAAATTCCTTCTTTACCAAATTCATTGGGTAATATTCAATTTTATTCGGCAAATAAGAAACTATAAACGAATATGTATCAGGATAATTCCCCGTTACCCAAAGATTTCCCAAACGATCACACATTACATCGCTCAGCATTTTCTTATCTTCGGATAAAAAAGTTGAAGTGTCTATAAAATGTAATGTATCGTTTTTGGTTATTTCGTAAGCGTAGAGATTATCTGTTGTAGTTATCCAAAGATGGTGTTTCACACTATCTTGCGCTATACCGGAGATTCTTTTTTTATCGACATTGAGATGTTTATTTGTTGCTAATTGCAGCATAAACATCCGATTAACATCTTTTTCTTCAGGATTAAAGCGGACAATACCATCACCCCAAGTCCCAATCCAAAAATATGGTGTTGTAGCATCTTTCACTATGCAGGTAACAGGCGTTTTATAAGGCCAGGGATACGGAATAAATTGGTCTTGTTGAGAATCGTAGCGGAATAATCCGCCTTTCAATTGTACCATCCAAATTGTACCTTTATTATCTTCGCAGATTCCGTTTACCTCTTTAGAAGTATCTTCCCATTTTGTTTCATATTTCCCCAGCCTTTTTCCCGATATATCATATCGAAATAAATATCTTCCCGAAGCAATCCAAATCGACCCGTCGGAAGTCGAGCTAATCATTTTTATAACCCATCCCTTTATTTCAATATCGGAAAAAGGTTGAATCTGATAATTCTTTTTATCAAGAATATATACCCCGCGT
The DNA here is from genome assembly GCA_031553395.1 of Bacteroidales bacterium. Lineage (GTDB taxonomy): Bacteria > Bacteroidota > Bacteroidia > Bacteroidales > WRGA01 > WRGA01. The sequence goes on from JAVBLR010000016.1 coordinate 74,254, forward strand.
TTGGTACCGAACCATATCTTTTTCTCCTTGTCTTCTGCGATACTTGTAACACTATTACTCTCCAATAATTCGGGAGTATTAAAATCAGAGCGGAATACTTTTATTCGATAGCCGTCATCGCGACACAAACCACCTTCTGTTCCAGACCACACATATCCTTCCGAATCTTGAAAAATACAAAGTATCTCTTTTGTAGGAAGTTGATTTATATTAGGAAGTTCAGTAGTAATAATATTCTGTGCTTTATTCTGTAGGATTGCAAACAATATGAAAAAAAGCAACAAGAAGTTCTTTTTTGTGTTTTTTATATTCACAGTATCGGTTATTTAATCAACACAAAAATAGTCATTTTTCAGTCAGATAAACAAGCAAATTTGTATGACAAAAGATTTTGCTGGTAATTTCAAAAAAAATAGTTGGTAATTTATTGCTTTAACAAATTACCAACTATTTTCCGATCTTTATTCCTTTTTCTTAATTCGCCCAGCGTTTTAATGTAGGAAAATAGGCTTTCATTTGAGCAATAGCTTCTTCTTTTGTAAATTTTTGCTGAGAATCTTTATTAAATTCTTCCAAAAACTGCACACAATGGCCAATCATTTCATCCATTGTAACATCTTGAGTAAAAGCTCCATTTTGGTAACAATACTTACAATAATCTTCGTTCAAACTTTGATCGCTGTTTGTTCCAAAATCTTCATTTGCATTCAAAGGCATTCCGCAACTTTGACAAAATTTTCCTTCCATGGCTATTAATTTTTAAGATATGTTTTATTTATTTTCCGTCGTGTAAATTCGTTCAATAATATCAACCACTTTTAAGCCTTCCAACGCATTTGTCGATATAAAAGTTTTATCATTCAATGAATTAACAACATTATCTATAACGAAATTATGATTTTGAGCCGAACCCTTATAAGCGCCATAATCATTCCCCGGATTCGTTGGAGCTAGTTCGGGCATTGTATACTCCTTTACATGGCAATATTCGACTTCATTCATGTATTGCCCGCCAATTTTCACACTACCATTTTCTGCAATTACACTCAGGCTACTTTCCATATTTTTATCCCACACTGCTGTAGAATAATTAATACTTCCTATTCCTCCGTTTTCAAATTCGAAATTAACGATTCCTGTATCTTCAAAATCCGTTAAAGATTGATGACAGAAATCTTTTAATTTAACTTGGATATTTGTGATGTCTCCGAAAAACCAAAACATCATATCAATAAAATGAGAAAACTGGGTAAACAACGTTCCACCGTCCAAGTCGGCTGTTCCATGCCAATTTCCGGAAGTATAATATCGTTCATCCCTATTCCAGAAACAATTTACCTGTACCAGGTAGATTTTTCCCAATTTCCCACTATCAAGTAAATTTTTCATCCACACAGAAGGAGGAGAATATCGATTCTGCATCACACAAAAAACCATACAATGTTGCTGTAGTGACAAATACAGTATACTTTCAGCATCCTTCACTGACAATGCCATTGGCTTCTCTATTACAACGTGGAGTTTCCTTTTCAACGCCTTCATCGCCATTTGAGCATGAAGTCCATTTGGAGTACAAATATTTATTACATCTATATCTAAATCCGCCTGTAATAAATCATCAATAGTAGAAAAAAATGGAATGGAATAACCCTCTATTCTCAATTCTTTTATCGGTTTAATGTCGCAAAGGGCTACTAATTCAGCATGTGGATTACGAGTAATCATTTCGGCATGGCGTTTACCGATGTGTCCGCATCCAACTACAGCAAATTTGATTTTATTCATAAGAAAAATACCATCTGATAAATATATTGGCAAAAGGCAAAGGGCGAAAGGCGAAAGAATGCGTACTCTCCTCCTTTGCCCTTAGCCTTTTATCTTTCGCCTTATTATTATTGAGCAAAAAAGTTTTTAATTTCCTCAATAATAAATTTTTGTATATTTGGTTTCATTTCGGTGTGAATAGGTAAAGACAATACTTCTTCACACAATTGAACTGAATTATTCAATGTACTTACAGTGCGGACAATACCTTTAAAAGCCTGTTGTTTTTGCAATGGCAACGGATAGTAAATTACCGAGGGAATTCCTTTTTCACTCAAATAATTCTTCAAAGCATCACGCTTTCCATTTTTTATCTTTATGGTATATTGATTGTACACATGCGTACTAAAAGCAGATTTAGTTGGAAGTTCCAATTCCGGAATATTTTTTAATCCTTCGTCATACGCCTGTGCTACAGCATAACGAACAGACGAATAAACATCCAAATACTTCAATTTTACATCTAAAACAGCAGCTTGTATCGTATCCAAGCGGGAATTACAGCCAATTATTTTATGACAATACTTTTCGGATTGACCATGATTGGCAATCATTTTTGCCCTTTCATACAATTCGTCATCATTGGTAAAAATAGCACCACCATCACCAAAACAGCCCAAATTTTTTGCAGGAAAAAATGATGTACAGCTAATATGTCCGATTGCGCCCGTTTTTTTGGTAGTTCCATTAGAAAACGTATACGCAGCTCCCAATGATTGAGCATTATCTTCGATTACATACAAATTATATTTTCGTGCCAAATCCATAATCGGTTCCATATTACAAGATTGTCCGAAAAGATGAACCGGAATAATCGCTTTTGTTTTTGCTGTAATGAATTTCTCCAAATCATTCAATGAAATATTAAATGTATCGACATCGATATCAACCAACACCGGAACCAAGTTCAGGAAAGAAATTGTTTCCGCAGGAGCAACATAACTAAACGCAGGGACAATCACTTCATCATCAGGCTTCAATCCCAACGACATCAAGGCAATCATCAAAGCATCCGTACCATTTCCACATGGAACAACATGTTTTACTCCTAAATAGTTGGATAAATTTTTGGCAAATATTTTTACTTCGGGTCCATTGATAAAAGAAGTATGATTGATAACATTTTGCATTGCGCCATCAATCTCATTTTTTATCCTTAAATACTGGGAATGTAAATCTACCATTTGTATTTTATCGCCCATAAACAGTTGAGGTTTTATTATCAAATTTAAAAACCAAGGCAAAAATCGAATCTTTCATTATTAAATACAAATTTAAACAATTAAAAGATTTAATCAAAAGACATATTCAAAGATAAGTATTTTATTTAATAAAATAAAAATTTTATATTTTCTCTATTGTATTTTTTTAAAGACAGTCGATAACTTTCTCCAACTTTAATGCTCTTGAACCTTTAATTAGAATTGTAAAATCTTTTAAATTATATTTAGGAATATCCTGAATAAGTTCTGTAATAGATAAATATGCTTCAAATGTATGTTTAGTTGAAGCAAAGCATTTTCCAACTAAAAATACTTTTTCAAATTGACATTCATTCAAAAAATCAACAATATCCTGATGGTCTTTTTCACTTTCTTCTCCCAATTCAAGCATATCTCCTAATATTACTGCTTTATGATTAATCTTCATATTCTTGAAATTCATCAATGAAGCTTTCATACTCGAAGGATTTGCATTATAAGCATCAATTATCAACGAATTATCCGCTGTTTTCTTCAATTGAGAGCGATTATTTTGCGGAGTATATTCAGTTAAGGCATCATTTATCAACGAGATTTCCACATCAAAAAATAAACCGATTGTAGCTGCGGCCAATGCATTCTCCAGATTATATTCTCCTACTAATTGAGTTTTTATTGATTGAAAATCAACATTTTTCGTTTTCCATTCAAAAGAAAGATAAGGAGAAGAATCGATTACTTTTCCTGAAACAAATACATCTCCATCATTCCCATATTCAACCTTATTTAGTCCAATAGAAATTTTTTGTAAATATTCATTATCATGATTAATAAATATCTTCCCATTTTTTGCACGAATAAAATCGTATAACTCTCCTTTGGTTTTTATTACTCCTTCGAAAGAGCCAAAACCTTCCAGATGTCCTCGACCGACGTTGGTTATCAATCCGAAATCCGGTTCGCATATTTCACACAGGGTTTTTATTTCACCCTGATGACTTGCGCCCATTTCAATTATTGCAAATTCGTAATCATTCGTCAATCTTAATAAAGTCAATGGAACTCCAATATGATTATTTAGATTTCCCTGCGTAAACAACGTTTTGTACTTTTTCGACAATACCGCGGCTGTCAATTCTTTGGTAGTCGTTTTGCCGTTCGTTCCGGTAATTCCGATTACTTTCCCTTTAAATTGTTTTCGATGATAATTAGCCAAATCCTGTAATGTCTTTAAACAATCATTTACCAAAATAATGCGAGAATCCCCAGCATATTCAGCTTCATCAACAATTGCATAAGCACAACCCTGCTCCAAAGCCTTTTGAGCAAAAGCATTTCCATTAAAATTATCACCTTTCAGTGCTACAAATATAGAATCGGGCAAGCAATTCCGGCTATCTGTGATTATTACCGGATATTGTAAATATAACGCGTAAATATCTTTTAATTGCTGAGAAGTCATTGTTGTCTGTTATTGGTTATTAGTTGATAGTTATTGGTATTATTTTGGCATATAGTAGTTTGTTGCAAAATAAACAACAAATAACCAATAACTATCAACTAATAACGATTCATACTAATTGTTTTTGAAAACCTTATCCAAGAAAGAAGCCATATAATTTACAGTTGAAGTAAACCATGGACGAAACAACCAATAAGGATGCGGTGTATCGGGAAAAGTATGTACTTCGGAATAAAGATGCAGACTATCCAGTTTTGCAATCATTTCATCCCGCCCATAATGAAAGCGATCAATAGAGCTATTAATGAAACAAACGGGCGCTGATTTATCCGAAACATGAAAAATCGGCGATGCATCAATCCAAGTTTGCTTCTGCTCTTCGTATGTTCCTCCCAACCATTTTACGTCTGCCGGTGGATTTGACTTTCCTTTCGATTGATTGGCTCTGGTAGTGCTTTCTTCGGAGGTAAAGTCGGATATTCCATCGATATCAATAACTGCCTGAACATCACTCGAAACATTCATCTTATCATTCGGATCTTCGTACTTCTTCAATCCATTTGTTGCACCCATCAGATTTGCCAGTTGTCCTCCGGCAGAAGTTCCGGAAACAGCAATATGATCGGCGTCAATATTATATTTAGCTGCATTTTTCCGCACCCATTTTATGGCCGATTTAATATCATAGACTGCAGCCGGGTATATCGCTTCCGGTGAAAGGCGGTACTCTACCGGAATTGTAACATACCCCTTCGAAGCAACCTGCATTGCCATAGGCACTTCCATCGAATAAGTTCCCGAAGACCATCCTCCCCCATGTATTAAGATAAGAGCCGGATATTTTTTCTTGTCGTCAGGACGATAAATATTCATCTTTAAACTTCGATTCTTTATGGATGAATTGTCAATCGTTTTATAAACAACATTCTCGTATGCAACTACATTTACCGGTTTTTCGGGTTCTGCAATTTGAATGAACGGAAACTGTTTCTTTGTTTTAATATATGTCAGAGGAGTATTAAAGGTTGTATCACGAGGTACTCCGTCTATAATTGCATATTGTGCTTGTGATAAGTTATTTATCGCTATTGCAAAAATCAATAAAGCAAAAAAATGTTTTTTCATACGTAAATATTTTATTTTTTTAAAGATTCCACCACTACAAAAGTATAAAACTCATGCTGAAAATCCTTTAAATAGTGATACAAAATAAAAAGGATACCTAAACTTTGATATTTTTCCGTCTTTACAGACACAAATCATTAATGGATTTTCTCCGTTGGATAAAGTTTTTAACTTGTAATACAGCATATTAACTGCTCCATTCATATTGGTTTACGGTTTACATCTTGGTTTACAAAACTTTTCCCAAACCCTCTAAATCCACCCAATATAAAACAAAAAAGCACTTACCGTTTTACCTGTAAGTGCTTGATTTTCTTGTGACCCCGCCAGGATTCAAACCTGGAACCTTCTGATCCGTAGTCAGATACTCTATTCAGTTGAGCTACGGGGCCGATTAACGGGTGCAAAAGTAATCATATTTTTTGAAAAAACTGCATTCCCGTTTATTTTTATTTTTTATTTTCAGTAAAAAAATAGAATTTATCAGGTCTAATAAATAGAATGTGGTATTTTATCAAACTTATACAACTTCTACTCCTTGTTTTTTCAACAAATCTAATCCAATATCTTTTAATTTGAATTTCTGAATCTTACCGCTTCCGGTCAATGGAAAACCATCAACAAAAAAGATGTATTTCGGAATTTTATGACGAGCTATTTGCCCTCGGCAAAATTCTTTTACTTCTTCATCAGTTAATTTAGCTCCTTCTTGCAAAATAATAAACGCACCTACTTCTTCCCCGTATTTTTCGGATGGAATTCCAGCTACTTGCACATCTCTAACCCCTTGTAAGTGATATAAATATTCTTCAACTTCGCGCGGATAAATATTTTCTCCTCCACGAATAATCATATCCTTGATACGTCCGGTAATACGATAATAGCCTTGTTCGTCCTTGATTCCCAAATCACCCGAATGCAGCCAACCATCGGCAGTAATAACATCCGCAGTAGCTTCCGGATTTTTATAATATCCCTTCATTACCAAATATCCCCGGCAACAAATTTCACCCTGAACACCGACCGGACATTCTTCTCCGGTTTCGGGATTGACAATTTTCACTTCGGTAAAAGGATATTCCTTTCCTACGGTAGTACAGCGTTCTTCAAACGAATCTTCAATAACAGAATGTGTCATTCCCGGAGATGATTCTGTTAATCCATAGACACTTGTAATATGCGTGATATGTAATTTATCCGTAACTTTCCGCATCAATTCAATCGGACATAAAGCGCCGGCCATAATTCCTGTTCGAAGAGAAGTAACATCAAACATTTCGAACATCGGATGATTCAATTCCGCAATAAACATTGTAGGAACTCCATACAAAGCTGTGCAGCGCTCTTTATGCACAGATGCCAATACTACCAACGGATCGAACCGCTCCACCATTACTTGCGTACAACCATGCGTCAGGCAATTCATTGTCGCCAATGTAAGCCCAAAACAATGGAATAACGGAACACAAACACACAATTTATCATCCTGAGTAAAATGCATACCTTCGCCGGTAAACAAGCCATTATTTACCACATTATAGTGAGAAAGCATTACACCTTTAGGAAAACCGGTTGTTCCCGAAGTATATTGCATATTTACCACATCATGGCATTTGACTTTACTTTTAACATCATTAAGAACATCATTCGAAACATTCTTCCCTAACAACAAGATTTCAGCAGTATTATACATACCACGGTATTTTTCCTGCCCGATAAATACTACATTTTTCAGTTTGGGAAAACGTTTACTATTCAGATAACCACGTTGAGATAATTTTAATTCAGGCAGCATTTCATAAGTCATATTGATATAACTACCATCAAAAACACCTTCGGTTATACAAAGGGTATCAATATCGGCATTATCAACCAGATATTCCAGTTCATGCTGCTTATAGTTTGTATTTACGGTAACAACCACAGCTCCAAGTTTGGCACCTGCATACAAAAATGTCAACCAATCGGGAACATTTGTTGCCCAAATTCCAAGGTGGCTTCCCGGCTTTACTCCAATAGCCAATAACCCTTTTGCCATATTATCAACCCGTTCGTTAAATTGCTTCCATGTAAAACGGAGATCACGGTCTGAATAAACTACATATTCTTTATCTGGGGTTGTTTCGGCCCAATATTCAAGCCATTGCCCGATAGTTCTTTCTGTTAAATTCATAATTAAAAAGGTGTATAAACTACTGCCAAAATTCTTGCGCCTTGCTCACTACCGGCATGTACATGATGGGAAATAATCGAATCATAATAAATACTATCACCTTCTTCCAAAATATAATTTGTTGTACCATAACTAATTTCGACAACACCTTCCAAACAATAAATAAATTCTTCACCTTCATGAGAAGATGTAGTAAATTCGATTTCTTTCTGCGCAGGAGATATTTGGATAATAAATGGCTCCATGTGCCTACCTGATTTTGCAGGAGATAATGAGAAATAATCCATGTGTTTATGCGCAAGTGTATCACTTGTAGAAAAACTAACTCCTTTGTCACATTCCCCTTTACGTGAAATAATCGGGCCAAGTTCATCCTGATCATCTAAAAATGTGCCAAGCCGTACACCCAAGACTCTGGCTATTTTAATCAGCGGAGCAAGTGACGGAATATCTTTTGATTGTTCTATTTTTTCTATTTGCTTAATATCTAACCCTGTACGGGAAGCCATTTCTTCAATTCCAATTGATTTTGATTCCCGCAAATTTTTTATTCTTTCTCCGATGAGCTTATTCGAATCCATGAAAAATGATAGTTTAAAAGATTATTTCTTATTTTGATTGCAAATATAAGGGAATAGATGTAAAAAACAAGCAAATTGAAAGCATTCCTAATAAAATGCATGTGCTAATATTTTAATGTCAAATATGAATTCCATATTCATGTTTAACTTCGTCCATCACAAATGTACTTTCCAGCGATCCAAGGCTATCAATAGTCCCCAAGACATTAAGGATAAATTCCTGATAGTATTTCATATTCGGAGCATGTATTTTTAATAAATAATCGAAACTGCCTGAGATATTATAACATTCCGTCACTTCCGGAATATCTTGTATTATTCGTACAAATTCGGCAGCAATATCTCTGTTAAGCCGTCTAAGTTTTACACTGCAAAATACCACAAAACCTTGATTCAACTTTTCGGCATCTAATACAGCTATATACTTTTTTATATATCCTCCGTTTTCGAGTCGTTTGAGCCGTTCGAAAACAGGAGTTGACGAAAGGTTTACCCGCGCAGCCAATTCTTTTGTTGTTAGTCGGGCATTATTTTGTAATGTACGCAATATTTGTAAATCCGTTTTATCTAATTTGTCCAATGTATTCATAATACAGTTTGTTTTAATAAGAATAAAATTCTTTTTAAGAGATTATTTTCAGTAGCCATTTAAAATAATATTCTACAAATATAGAAAAAATTAGCAATATTTTCTATATTTTAGAAATACACAACAAAATACACCCGCATATAATACCTTTGTCAGAAAATTAACACAAAAAAAATATCAACAATAAAAGAATACAATTATGGCAACTAAAAAATTACATTTCGAGACATTACAAGTTCATGTAGGACAAGAACAAGCGGATCCGGCAACAGATTCACGTGCAGTACCCATTTATCAAACAACTTCTTATGTATTTCATAACTCAGCTCATGCGGCAGCTCGCTTTGGGCTACAAGACCCGGGAAATATTTACGGACGGTTGACTAATCCAACCCAAAGCGTTTTTGAACAACGTGTTGCTGCACTTGAAGGCGGCGTAGCCGGACTGGCAGTTGCTTCGGGAGCAGCAGCTATTGCCTATGCTTTTGAAAATATTACCCGTACCGGAGACCATATTGTCGCTGCTAAAACTATTTATGGAGGAACTTATAATTTATTGGCACACACATTACCCTCTTATGGTGTAACTACGACCTTTGTTGACCCGAGTGACTTATCTAATTTCGAAAAAGCAATTCAAGAGAATACAAAAGCTATTTTTATTGAAACATTGGGTAATCCAAATTCAAATATTATTGATATAAAAGCTGTTGCAGATATTGCTCACCTCCATAAAATACCTCTGATTATTGATAATACATTTGGAACGCCTTATCTAATCCGCCCGATTGAGTATGGTGCGGATATCGTAGTACACTCCGCCACAAAATTCATTGGCGGGCACGGTTCGTCATTGGGAGGTATCATTATTGATTCCGGGAAATTCGACTGGGTAGCTTCAGGTAAATTTCCACAATTAACCGAACCTGATCCGAGTTATCATGGAATACGCTTTGTAGATGCTGCCGGAGCTGCAGCTTATGTTACCCGTATTCGTGCCACTTTATTACGTGATACAGGAGCAACTATCAGCCCGTTTAATGCATTTATTTTGTTACAAGGATTAGAAACCCTTTCATTGCGTGTAGAACGTCATGTTGAAAATGCGTTGAAAGTAGTGGATTTTCTGAAAAATCATCCGAAAGTTGAAAAAGTAAATCATCCGTCATTGATTAATCATCCTGATCATGCTTTGTACAAAAACTATTTTCCAAAAGGAGCGGGCTCTATTTTTACTTTTGCAGTAAAAGGTGGACAAAAAGAAGCTCATCGTTTTATAGATAGTCTGGAAATATTCTCTTTATTGGCTAATGTAGCAGATGTAAAATCACTCGTTATTCATCCGGCCAGCACTACTCATTCACAACTTAATGAGCAAGAACTTTCCGAACAGGAAATTTATCCGGGAACAGTACGTCTTTCCATTGGCACAGAGCATATTGATGATTTGTTGGATGATTTGAAGCAGGCGCTTGATAAGATTTGATAATGTATTTAAATCACATGATGTGAAGCAAAGGTTCATATAACCTCTGGTTCACATCATAATTTACACACTAATCAGATTTTTACTTTTTTATTATTACTACAATCGCCTTATAATCAATAGTTAGAAAACAATTCAAAAAAAATATTTTTCAAGATTATTGCAGATTTCAAATTAAGTATTACCTTTGCATCGCATTTGAGAGAAAATGTCATAAAAAAGCAAGATTGGTTCGGTAGTTCAGTTGGTTAGAATACATGCCTGTCACGCATGGGGTCGCGGGTTCGAGTCCCGTCCGGACCGCAGAGAGGTAAGTCAGAAGATGACAACTCAAAGCCAAAAAGTCTATAATGTTCATCCATTATAGACTTTTTTTATTGGTCAATAGTGGACAGAAAACCGTTACCGAAGCGTTACTATGGGCATAAACAGCCCCTTCTGCATCGGTTGGTGTGTATCAAAAATGCCAATTTTGGTTCACAGTTCGTCCAGACCGCTAATAAAAAAGCGATTAACATCGAAAAAGTCTGTAATGTCATCATTTACAGACTTTTTTCGTTTATGAAAGTGTAGTTGAAAATCGTTACTTAGCCGTTACTTACGTTAAAAACAAGAGGTTAAGTTGCTGATAATCATAGGATGGTTCTCAATCCGTCCATACCGCCAAGTCGCTGCAAGCAAAGCGACAAACAACGCAAAAAAGCCTGTAAACTCAATGTTTACGGGCTTTTTTCTTTCTATCCTATTCCATCCCAAAGTCAGAAAAAAGCCAAAAACGGACAGTTCTCCGTTACCAATCCATTACCTATGGATAAGAAAACCGTTACCTTTTTCGGGTAACAGGTGGCAGGTAACGAATGTCGCGATAAGGCGTTGATTTGTCGCATATTGGCGTAGTGCAAATGCCTCATTTACGGGAACAAGAAAGTAATTTTGTAACCATTAAAATGAAGTATTATGCGAAGTTCGTTTAAAATTCTTTTCTACA
>JAVBLR010000039.1:0-25202 GCA_031553395.1 Bacteroidales bacterium
GGATAGCAAGACGTCGATTCTATCAGACGATGACAAGAAGTTGTATGCCCCGCCTCCGGGTGAAACGGGCAATCCACAGAAGATTGTTGCTCCTTTGGGTAGTGGAGAAGTAATGTTTTTTCTGTTGTTGTCGGTATTGGCTATCGGATTTTACAGAAAAAACAAACAAATAAGTGAAGGGTAATTCCTTCACTTATTTGTTTGTTTTACCATCCATTTATCAATTTTTCAATTCAAAAAGCAGCCTTTTTACAGCTTCTTCAATCATTTCTTTTTCTTTCAATAATTGAATAAATTTACTCCCTACAATTGCACCCGAAGCATTTTCCCAAGCTGAATTCAATGTCGATTTATTGGAAATTCCGAAACCAACTAACCGGGTATTTTTCAAATTCATAGCATCAATTCTGCGAAAATAAGCTTGTTTATTTTCATCGAAATTTTGTTGAGTTCCTGTTGTAGATGCTGATGAAACCATATAAATAAAACCATCTGTATTGTTGCCAATCAATCGGATACGTTCTTCAGATGTTTCGGGAGTAATCAGCATAATGATTTTTAGTCCGTGTTTATCTGTAATGGATTTATATTCTTCCATATAGTCCTTAAAGGGTAAATCCGGAATAATAATTCCATCAATTCCAACTATTTCACATTGCTTGCAGAATTTTTCGAATCCATATTGCATAATCGGATTCAGGTAACCCATTAAAACAAGTGGAATATTTACCGATTCACGGATATTTTCCAATTGTGAAAACAACAGTTTGAGCGACATTCCGTTTTGCAAAGCAATTGTACTGCTTTCCTGAATGACCGGACCATCAGCCATCGGATCGGAAAAAGGAATTCCTATTTCAACCATATCGATTCGATTGTTTTCCAATTCTTTGATAATATTCACAGTATCATCTATATGCGGAAATCCTGCTGTAAAATATATTGACAAAATATTTTTGTCTTTTTTGTTAAATAAATGATTAATTCTATTCATGATTTTTATTTTTTAATTTAATTCAAATTGAGTCCGTTTTGAAAGTTTTCACCTCACCCCCTGCCCCTCTCCGAATGGAGAGGGGAGCTCCGGAAGGAATCTTATTTTATGGTAAAATATTGAATATTAATTAATTAAATTTATTTCAACCTATTTAATCGCACAAAATTACTCCCCTCTCCATTCGGAGAGGGGCAGGGGGTGAGGTGAAAACTTTCATATCGGTGTCATTAATTCCATAAAGCATTTCAATAAATCAACATCTTTTCTTCCCGGTTGGGTTTCAAAACGGCTATTCAAATCGATTGCGTGTAATCTGGGATGATTCAGGTTTCCAATTCGTTTGACATCATCCATTCCAATTCCACCACTTAGGAAAAAGTTTTTATTGCCGTTATAACTATTTAAAATATTCCAGTCGAATTGTTGTCCGGAACCTCCGTATGATGACGTTTTTGTATCAAACAGGAAAAAATCACAGGTATTTTCATATAAATCCGTTTGCAATAAATCTTCTTTGGAATAAATACTAAATGCCTTTATGATTTTACATCCTTTTTCAGTTAATGCCTGACAATATTCAGATGATTCATTTCCATGCAATTGTATGTAATCCAATGAATAATATTCTTTTAAATGAATTATTGTATCTATTTTTTCATTTACAAAAACACCAACTTTTTGTATATTTTCAGGAAAATAAACTTCTGATAGATTTAAATTTTCTAAAAACCGCGGTGATTTCTCATAAAAAATAAATCCAATATATTCGATTGGTAATTTTATGATTTCTTGAATATTATCGGGAAATTTCATTCCGCAAACTTTAATTTTTATCATGTTTTTTCCAATTGAAAAATAAACTCCTGTAACGCTTTCCCAGGATTATTTGTTTTCATAAAATTTTCACCCATCAAAAATCCCTTGAATCCAACAGATTGAAGTTCTTTAACTGTTTCCGGCGAAGAAATTCCACTCTCGGAGATTTTGGTAAAGTTATTGGGGATTCTTTTTCCTAAGTTCAATGAGATATTAACATCAGTAATAAAAGTAGATAAATTCCGGTTATTGATTCCTACAACATCAATCGAGCCATTGATATAATCCAGCTCTTGCTCGGAATGTATCTCCAATAAAACTTCCAATCCTAAATTACGAGCCTTTTCCGCCAATTGGTTGGATTGTTTTTTGGCTAAGGCAGATGCAATCAACAATATCACATCTGCACCCAACGCTTTAGCTTGATAGATTTGGTATTCGTCAACGATAAAATCCTTTCTCAAAAGTGGAATGTTGGTTAAATTACGAGCTGATTTTAAATCGATCAAATTTCCTCCAAAGAAAATTTCATCCGTTAGGATAGACATTGCAGATGCTTTTCCTGATTGATATGCAGGAATAATCTCCTCAATTGCTGCACTTTCGAAAATCCAGCCTTTAGACGGAGATTTTCTTTTAAACTCAGCAATAATTCCGGTTTTTGAACTTAATAACGCTTGTTTGAAAGAAATGCCAGAACTGGAATCCTTTATCATCTCTTCAAGTATATCTGTTTTTACGGCTTCCTTTTGTCGAATAACTTCAACACGTTTTTGGGCAATTATTTTTTCTAAAATATCCATTATCAATTAATAATTAAGAGTTAAGAATTGAGTAAAACGAATTTTTTTAATGTGTTTTTAGCTTTGCCTGAGTCGATGGATTCGTTGGCAATCGCGATGCAATCGTCAATTGATATTTCGGAATCGATTGTTTGGATGGCAAATGCAGCATTGGCAACAACACAATCTTTTTGCGGTTTAGTCGCAGTGTTATTTATTACATTGTCGAATATTCCGGATGCTTCCTTTACTGAATTTCCTCCGAATAAATCGTGTTCATTGCTAATGGAAAATCCTAAATCCTGTGGATTATACAGATTTTCCCCTTTCCTATTAATTACTTTAAATGGTGCGGTAAGTGATATTTCGTCATACCCGTCCAAACTATGAACGATGGAAAAATCACAGGAAGTTTGTTGATAAATATAATGGTACAATCGCGCCATTTTCAGGTCATAAACACCCAACATCTGTCTTTCGGGAATTAACGGATTAACAATCGGCCCCAACATATTGAAAAAAGTACGGACACCCAATGACTTACGAACAGATGCAACTGTTTTCAGCGCCGGATTAAAAAACGGCGCATGCAAATACGCAATGTTTGTTAGCTCTAAAGAACGTTCCAGCAAATCAATATTTTGCGTGAATTTTACCCCATGTTCTTCTATTACGTTTGAAGCGCCACTAATGGATGTTGCGCCATAATTTCCATGTTTAGCCACTTTATAACCTGCACCGGCCAAAACAAAGCAAACAGCAGTCGAAATATTGAACGTATTTTTGTTGTCTCCACCTGTACCGACAACATCGATCGGATTATAAGCCATTAACGGGTCGGCTTTTACCCGCATTTCGAGTAAAGCCTCCTGGAATCCCAAGATTTCTTCAACACTGATACTTCTCATCAAATAAACCGAAATAAAAGCTGCAATCTGGCTTTCACTGTATTTTCCTTCGGCCATATTTGTCAGTATATTTCTAGCTTCCTCTTTAGACAAATACTGATGTTCGAAAAGGCGATATAATGTTTCTTTCATTTGCTTAAAAAATTATTAATGATTGTTTTTCCGTTAGGTGTTAACACCGATTCCGGATGAAATTGAACTCCATGTAAATCATATTCCGAATGCTTGAAAGCCATGATTTGATTCTCTTTATCGATAGCTGTAACCTGAATGCAATCAGGAAGTTGTTTATTACTTACAATCCACGAATGATAACGTCCGACTTCCATCTTTTTCGGAAGTTTCTCAAAAATAGTATCATCGGAAATTACCTCGATTTCACTTGCGACACCATGATAAACATCTTCCATATTATGCAAGGTCGCACCCATTGCTTCTGCGATAGCCTGATGTCCAAGGCAAACGCCCAGTATACTTTTGGATGAAGCATATCGTTCTATCAATGGTAACAACTGTCCTGATTCGGAAGGAATTCCCGGTCCGGGCGAAAGGATAATCTTGTCGTATTTATTTACTTCATCCAACGAGATTTTATCATTCCGGTGGATATCCACATCATTATAACCTAATTCTTTTACCAGATGAACCAGATTGTATGTAAAAGAATCGTAATTGTCGAATATTAGTATTTTCATTGTGATAAAAATTAAAAGTTTGCTTCATTTGCCAGATCTATTGCTTTTTTCAAAGCGCCAAGTTTATTGTTTACTTCCTCTAATTCGGATAATTTGTTGGATTTACTTACAATGCCGGCACCAGCCTGATAATACAAAACATTATCTTTACTCAAGAAAGAACGAATGGTTATCGCCTGATTTAAATCTCCGTTTAAACCGATATAACCAATACATCCGCCATAAATTCCCCGGTCGTGTTTTTCTATATCCCGGATTAGTTCCATCGCTCTTACTTTCGGCGCTCCGGATAACGTTCCCGCCGGAAAAGTATCGGCAAATATCCGGATTGGATTAGAATTTTCAGGAATCTCTCCGCTTACTCTCGAAACCAGATGAATAACATGGGAATAATATTGTACCTCTTTGTAAAAATCAATTTTCACATCCGAAGTATTCCGGCTGAGGTCGTTCCGGGCTAAATCGACCAACATTACATGTTCGGCATTTTCTTTGGGGTCATTTAAAAGAATATTGGTTAGTTCTTTATCTTTAGTTTCATCACCTGTTCGGTGTACAGTCCCAGCAATAGGGTCGATGTATGCCCTTCCTTTTGTAATTTTACAATGCGTTTCGGGCGAAGAACCGAAAATCCGGAATGAGCCGAAATCAAAATAAAAAAGGTAAGGAGAAGGGTTGATAGAGCGCAATGCACGATACACCTTGAAATCATCACCCGAAAAAGCTTGCTTGAAGCAACGGGAAAGAACAATCTGAAAAACATCTCCACGCCGGCAATGCTGAATCCCTTTCTTTACCATTTCCATATATTCTTCTCCGCTGATTGTCGATTCTTCTTTTCCTGAAGCTGAAAAATCATACGAAGCAAAATTCCTATTTTGAAGAATGGAAATAATATTGTCCATAAGGCTTTCATCGCCTTCAAAAAGATTTTCGATAATGCTCAATTCTTCCTTAAAGTGGTTAATAACAATAATATATTTGTAAAAGATATACATCATTTCCGGTAAAGAAGATGATATAGTGGATGCTTTGTGAGTATTTACGGATTCAAAATACTGTACAGCATCATATGAAGTATATCCGAAAAATCCATTAATATTTGTAGTATTTTTCTTTTCTTCTTTTACATCAAAAGATTTTACAAAATCATAAAACACATTGGATATGGAAGTTTTATCTGTTATTTTTAATTCCGTTTTCTGATTATCAGGAGATTCTATTCTGATTGTACCATTATTGACAGAAAAACGGGCAGCGGGATTTAATCCGATAAAAGAATACGAATTTTCCCCTCCATGAAAATCAGAACTTTCCAATAATACTGATTCAGGATATAAATCCCTTATTTTTAAATAAATACCAACCGGTGTTTGTAAATCGGCAAGCATTGTTTTTATATTTGTTCTTATTGAATACATTTTCTTGATATTTAATGATTTATCTTTACAACTTATCAAAAATAATTTGTATTTAATTCTTAATTCTTAATTCTTAATTCTTAATTCTTTCACATAGGTTTCCATATCTTTATCTCCTCTTCCCGAAAGACACAAAACAACTACATCATCCGGATTGAATTGCTTTTTCCCGAAAATACCTAATGCGTGAGATGATTCGAGTGCCGGAATAATGCCTTCCATTTTTGTCAATTCGAAAGCAGCATTCAAAGCCTCTTCATCGGTAATTGCCAGAATCTCGGAACGACCTGTAGATGCAAGATTTGCATGCATCGGGCCAACACCCGGATAATCCAATCCTGCTGATATTGAATATGGTTCCTCGATTTGTCCGTCGTCAGTTTGCATAATCAATGTTTTGCTTCCGTGTATAATACCCATTTTTCCTAATTGGATTGTCGCCGCAGAATACCCGCTGTCAATTCCTTTTCCAGCAGCTTCAGCAAGAATTATCCGTACTCTTGAATCATCTAAATAATGAAAGATAGTTCCGGCAGCATTACTTCCTCCACCAACACAAGCAAGCAGATAATCGGGAAAATCCCGGCCTTCTTTTTCTTTTAATTGTTTTTTAATTTCCTCACTGATAACTGATTGAAGCCTGGATACCATATCCGGATAAGGATGAGGTCCTACGGTAGATCCAATAATATAATGTGTATCGGAAGGATTACAACACCAGTCTCGTATGGCCTCGTTGGTAGCATCTTTCAACGTCATATTTCCACTGGTAACCGGAATCACTTTTGCACCGAGCATTTCCATTTTCTGAACATTCAGTTTTTGTCGCTCTACATCGGTAGCACCCATATAAACAATGCATTCCATGTTCATTAAAGCACAAACAGTTGCAGTTGCCACACCGTGTTGACCGGCACCTGTTTCAGCAATAATACGGGTTTTTCCCATTCTTCGCGCCAATAAAATCTGTCCGATCGTATTATTGATCTTGTGGGCGCCTGTATGATTCAGATCTTCCCGTTTCAGGTAAATCCGACAATTATATTTTTCGGAAAGACGTCGTGCAAAATAGAGTGGGGTAGGACGGCCTACATAATCTTGCAATAAATTATGAAATTCCTTTTGAAAAGATTCGTCATTAATGATCGATAAATAACTATTCTTCAGGTTTTCTACATTATTATGCAGAATTTCAGGTATATATGCGCCTCCGAAATCTCCATAATAACCGTTTTCATCTACATGATACGTTTTTTTCATTTTTTTATTGAATTGATGATGGGTAATACTATTTTTGCCAAAAAACAAAACGGCCTGTCGTGGGTTACGACAGGCCGTTTTGTTTTTATCTTTATATATCTTCTATAGATACTAAATACACAATAGGCTAGCTTCCTCACGACTTGTCAGTTGTAAGTTACGCCACCACCAATATGCATTTAATAATCGCTTCATTTTTGTATTTTGAGGGAGCAAAGGTAAAGACATATTTTTAAAAAGCAAGATTTTGTTTGTTATTTTATGAAAAAATTATTGAGTTTTTTCTAATTCTACTTTGATAGATTGGAATTAACACCGATTTGAATGTTTTACGTTTTACGTAATACGTTCTACGCCTCGGCGGCATCAACCATTAACGTAATACGTAGAACGTATTACATAACGGATTCAATATGAGTCATTTTAATTTAATCTGTTAATGTTGAACTAATATCAACAATTAATGTAATCTGAAAACGATTGGCATAACGTATCTTACAGAAGTTGGTTTTCCCTTTTTTATTCCGGGACGCCAGTAAGGCATTTGCATGATAACGCGTATTGCTTCAATGTCCATTTCAGGCGTTTGTCCTTGCAGTATTTTTACATCCTGCGCTTTTCCTCTTTCCGTTATAATAAAAGTACAAAGTACAGTTCCTTCTTTCCGTTGCTTTACTGCTTCCTGGGGATAGATTAGCGCCCGGTATAGATAAGCCCTTAATGCTGCAATTCCTCCGGGAAATTCCGGCATTTTTTCCAAATCGGCATTACTCGTAATTTCTTCTTCTTTCTCTTTCTTATCTTCAGATGAATTTGTTCTCTCGGATAAGTTAGCTAATAAAATACTATCGTTTTTTGTTAAAGCTTCTTCCGGTTCCTCGTCGGTATTTTCAACAATACGAATGTTCGATTCATCAATACTGAGAGTTGAGGGGCTTTCCTGTGTCGGTGCCACAACCTGAACCGGAGGAACTTCGGGTGTTTCTGCTTCCGGTGGAATTTCCCATGTAATCGGCACAAAATCTTCCCGGAATACATATTCGTCATCATCGAAAAGATCCATTCCGGCAAAACCTCCACTTCTCCATTCCAGGCAAACATACAACAATGCAATTGCCATTACATATCCAAGAAGGATATATAAAGACCGGTTCTTTTCCAGATCGGCTTTGGGCGTTTTTTTAATCAGCATTGTTGATTTTTGAATTTTACACAAATGTAGGTAAAATTAGGATTTGTTGCTGTGTTGGATTGATTTTTAGAATTGATAGAAAAATTTTCGTAAATGAAAACTAACAATTAATCTCCAGTTTAAGAATTCCTCTTCTTACATCAATTATTGAATCTTTAGTTACAAGATTTATCCTCTGTTTTTGAATAATTTAGCCCGAAAAACAAATGGAACGTTTACTGCATTATGTTTGGAAGCACAAGCTATTTGCTTCGGAAGCTATCGCAACTGTTACGGGGGAATCACTGAAAATAATAGATGTAGGAATTCATAATGCCGATGCCGGGCCTGATTTTTTCAACGCTAAGATTCAAATTGATGATACCTTTTGGGCAGGAAATGTAGAAATCCATACCTATTCATCGGATTGGTATAAACACGGGCATGATAAAAATACGGCATATGATTCTGTTATATTACATGTTGTGAAATATTGCGATGCGGAGATATTCCGCACGAACGGCGAATTGCTTCCACAACTAATCCTTTCTTATCCTTCTCATATTGATGAGAATTATGAATATCTCCTAAATGCAGATATATCTGTTCCTTGCTCTTTACGAATAACTGAAATTCCGGCATTAACGATAACTTCGTGGCTCAGTGCCTTATCTGCCGAAAGGCTGGAGCAGAAAACCGAACGAATTTTGCATTTAATGGAGCAATACAATAACAGTTGGGAAGAAGTATTGTATGTGGCTTTGGGACGTTATTTCGGGTTAGGGGTAAACGGCGATGCGTTCGAGCGGCTAACCCGGAGTTTACCGTTTATTTATTTGTTGAAACATAGCGATTCTTTATTTCAGTTAGAGGCTTTGTTATTCGGACAGGCAGGTATGTTGTCGAAAGAAATTAAAGATGAATATTTTTTACAACTACAAAAGGAATATGCTTTTATGCAGCATAAATATAATTTACAGCCTGTTAATTCCGATTGTTGGAAATCCCATCGTCTTCGTCCGCCTAATTTTCCCGAAATTCGAATTGCTCAATTTGCCGCACTTTATCATCAAAAGCCGAAATTATTTTCGCGTATTATGGAAATAAAGGAAATTGCCGGGTTACGGGATTTGTTTAAAATTAAACCTTCTTCTTATTGGAAAAATCATTACAATTTTGATAATTTATCAAATGAACAAGAAAAATCAATAGGAAACACATTAATCGATTCATTGCTGATAAATGCGGTTGTTCCGGTTGTTTTTGCGTATGGAGTAAAACATGGAAATACTGATTTTACAGAAAGAGCATTGTCTTTTCTGGAAAATCTGCCACCCGAAAACAATAAAATTATCCGCGAATGGGAAACTATTGGCCTAAAAGCATTGAATTCCACAGACACACAAGCAATCATCCAACTCAAAAGAGAATATTGCGAACAAAAGAAATGTTTGTTTTGCAGGATAGGACAGGAGATGTTGAGGAAAAAATAAATGTGCCGATATGCCAATGAAAATACAACCAATTCAATTAGCACATTGGCATATCAGCACATTAGAGAATTATCTTATTTTCGAAATTTTCCGTTTTATTATCAAACAATTAAAGCAAGAAATAAGAATAAAAAAGATTAATCCTGCTAAAATGGATTGGTACATTAAGCCGGGTTCGTAATCCTGGAAAAAACTTGCCAACAACTGAGTGTATAGTTTACGGATAATGAAAAGGATAAGTATTGCAAGAATAAAAATAAATGCATTTAAGAAAATAGTCAGCCGTTGATAAGGACGGGCAATCGAACTTTCACTATATCCTATCATCAGCAGATTTTCTAATTTTTGGGTATTTTTTTGTAATAGTAAATAAATGCTTAAGACTAAGATAAAGAATGATAGAACACTGATAAATAATCCGATTATTATCACTATTGTAATCAATAATTTTAAGAAATAAGAAATTTTACCCGATTCCAAATCATTTCCTTCAACTTCGTACCGGTTATTTTTGAGGTACGAAACAATTGCCGGATCAGAAGGGTTTTTTACTTCTACAATTAACCGCGAAGGTTCTACATCCTTTTTATTGCCGAATTCTTTGTTGGTTTGTTTCATAAAAGATTCAGGCACAAGAATTGTATTGATGCGGTTTGAGAATCCGACAATTCTTCCTTTTAATTCTTTGCTTTCCCCAGTGTAATTGTTTTGAATACGGATATTAATAGTAACAAGACCAACAAGCCCTTCCGATATTTGCGGCATTTGCTTGCTTTGGGCAAATCCGAAATTATACAAATTCAGGTAATTTTTAGGGACAATAATCGGAACAAAACTCGAATGTGCATCATATTTCCATTCGTCATTTTTTACATCAATATACTCATCCGGAATGGATTCGAAAAACATTTCGGTGCTCATATTGATGTTTCCCTGCATTACATTGACATTTCCTACAACTTGAAATTGGGAAGATGTAAATTGTGCTACCTTTTTAACGAAACTTTGTTTTTCAAGCTCGTCTATTTCGTTGTTATTAAAATTTGCCGCTTTATTATTGAGTGTTAAAAGCGTATTTACCTTCTTTGAAATAATAATAAAATCTTTCTTGAAAATACTATCTTCTCCTGAAAATAAAGGAGCTGCATCATTGTAAAATTGAATTCCCAGTAAAATAATTAATACACCAAAAAGATTGGCAACGAAAAAACCAGTAAGTTGGCCAAGGCTGATATGTTGCTTCAATAATTTCCAGACAAGCATCATAGTTGTATCACTTTTGAATAAGGTAAATCAATGTGTTTGCCAATAGAAGTTACAATAACGCATGCATTATTTTTTTTGGCTTCTTCGGAGATGACTCCGGCAATTATTTTTCCATTCGCATCATCTAAATGACTGATGGGTTCGTCCAGCAAGATAAAATCAAAAGGTTGACACAAAGCTCTGATAATAGCCACCCGTTGTTGTTGTCCGAATGACATTTTTCCAACTAAAGAATCTATTTTATCCGTGATTCCGAATTTTTCAAAATATTCTTCTATCTCGGATAATGACTTATGGTCGGTCAGGTTATTTTTTAGCAGAATGTTTTCTAACGCGGTTAGTTCGGGAAATAAACGTAATTCCTGAAAGACAAAACTTATTGCTTTTTGCCGGATAGTTGTCCAATCTTTTTTCGAAAATGTATTAATATCGGTTTGATCAAATATTATTTTGCCGGAAAAATCATTCCTGTATCCATACATATAGCTGCATAAAGAAGTTTTCCCTTTTCCCGAAACGGCCTCAATCAAATAGAATTTTCTTTTTTCGAAAGTTAATGTTTGTTGCCAGACTTCGGATTTCAAATCTTTTCTTTCGGAAAAAACAGCAGGCAGAATATTTATTAACTGAATTGAATTCATCTTTATTATGCTACACTTGTTTGCAATAGACTATTTTAGACATAAGAATAAAGACTAAAGAAGATAGAAAAGACGAATAAGATAAAAAAAGGCTTTAATGTCTTCATTGTCTATATCTTTCTTCTTATGTCTCATGTCTTGAATCTATCTTCTAATAGTTTGTCGGAACTGCTTAATAGCCTCTTCGTCGTTTTTATTTTCAGAATTTGTACAAAACTACTTTATTCCTTTCAAAAAAAAAAGATTGAAGTATTTTTTTATTCAATTTAATCCCGTAAATTTGCAAGCCGAATTTTGGAGTAGTAAAAATCAGTCAAATAATAAATAAAAAAAACAATATAATGAAAAAAGGAATTCATCCTGAAAGTTATCGTCCTGTAGCATTTAGAGACATGTCTAACGGGGACACATTTATTTCCAAGTCAACTATCAATACGCGGGAAACTGCCGATATAGACGGAGTTACTTATCCTCTTGTAAAGTTGGAAATCTCAAGTACTTCACATCCGTTTTATACCGGAAAACAAAAGTTAGTGGATACAGCAGGTCGCGTAGACAAGTTTATGAATCGCTATCAGAAGCACATCGAAAACAAGAAAAAATAATCTTGTTCTCATAAAAATTAAGAAAGAGCTTTGGTTTGAAATAAAATCGAAGCTCTTTTTATTTGCGGTAAAAACTGTATTTTTGCAGGAATTGTTTAACTAATTCACCAATTTGTAAAGAGTAATGAGTGCATCCATTGAAAAAAGAAGAATTATATATGCAGCGGTTTTCCCCTTGCTTTTTATTATTCTTTTGTGGATAATCCGTTTGTTGCAAGCCGGGATGGATTGGGACTTATCATTCTTGGGGATTTATCCACATAAGTTAAAAGGACTTCCTGGAATATTGTTTTATTGCCTGATTCATTCTGATAACGACCATTTGTGGTCTAATACTATTCCGTTATTTATATTGGGATGGTTTTTATTTTATTTTTACCCACAGATTGCATGGCGTACAGCCGGTTTTTTATGGTTATCTTCGGGAATATTACTTTGGCTGATTGGCCGTGATGGTGTGCATGTAGGAGCAAGTGGATTGGTTTATGGGCTTACATTTTTTCTTTTTTTTAGTGGAATATTAAGGCAATATATTCCATTAATGGCAGTCTCCTTAGTTGTCGTTTTTTTATATGGCAGTACAACTTGGGGGATGTTTCCTTTTGCCGAATTGATTAAGCCGGATATGTCATGGGAAGGGCATTTGTCGGGAGCAATCAGTGGGGCAATAGTTTCTGTTTTGTTTCGGAAAGAAGGACCTCAAAAACCACAACCAATCGAGGAAGATGATAACGAAGAAGATGAAGCGGATGATGAAAATCTGTTCTGGCAGATACCGGAAAACGATCAAGGTACAGGATCATATCCGCTTCCGCCCCAAGGATGACAACGGAATATCCGTTTTGTAGCTAACCAAAAACCTTTGAATGGCCCGTGTTTTTTTATTGCTTGTACGGCATATTCCGAACAGGTTGGTGTAAAACGACAACTAGCCGGTTTAAGGGGAGAAATACAATATCTGTAAAAATAGATTGGAAGCAGAAGTATTTGTGATAGTATCTTCTTCATCTTATTTTGCTACTCAATGTATTTAATGCTTCTATCATTTTTTTTTCTATCAGGCTGTAATCCTTTATCTCTTTGTCGAGATATATAAATGCAATAGTTAGATTTTTATTGATTTCTTCCATAGGTTGATAAAGGATATGTTTATTCAATCTGTAAGATTCTCTTATTAAGCGCTTTACTCTGTTTCGTTTTACAGCTCTTTTGAATTTTTTCTTCGAGACGCTTGCCAATATTGAAATATTGTTTAGTTCTTCTTCATTCTTTTCTACAGTAATATAAACAATGCGTAGGGGATAGGCAATGAATGATTTTCCGTGATTAAAAAGATTGTCTATCTGTATTTTGCTGGATAGACGTTCATTCTTTTTGAGTATATATGAAGGTTTATTAATCGTCATAAAACAAAAATCCCGAAAGCATTTGTTTGCAAAAGTACAAAGCTTTCGGGGTTATTTTTAGTGGAATAAAATCTTTTTTTATTTTTTTCCGTTTTTATTCATTTCTTTGATATACTGTTCCAATGCAGTTGTCATAGATGGAGCTTCCGGAGTCGGCGCTTCCAAGTCCAATCGTAATCCAGCGTCTTTTACAGCTTTTGCGGTGGTTTGTCCGAAACATCCTATCCGAAGTTCATTTTGTTCGAAATTCGGAAAATTCTTCAATAAGGAAGCAATTCCTGATGGACTGAAAAACAATACCATATCGTAATCAAATTTCTCATTTTCAGAAAAATCATTACTTACGGTTCGGTACATAATAGCTTTGCTGTATTTTATTTTTTTGCTATCCAGCAATGATGTTAATTCATCGTTATGTACGTCAGAAAGCGGAACTAAATAATTTTCACCTGCGTGTTTCATGATTGCAGGCATTAATCCCTCAATTTTTCCTGTCTGGCTAAATGCTATTTTTCGTTTCCGGTATACAATATATTTCTGCAAATACAATGCGATAGATTCTGTTATGCAGAAATAGCGCATCGTTTCGGGAACTGTAACCCGCATTTCTTCGCATAAACGAAAAAAGTGGTCAATAGCAGTGCGGGCAGTGAAAATAACAGCCGTATGATCTGAAATTGATATCCTTTGTTGCCGGAAGTCCTTTGCGCTTATCGGTTCTACTTTGATAAAAGGCCTGAAGTCTATTGTTACTCCATATTTTTCGGCAATGTCGAAATAAGGTGATTTTTCTGAGGGTTGCGGCTGTGAAACAAGAAGTTTTTTTATTTTTATGGCCATAATGTATTAAACTCTACTAAGTTATATATGTATTTTAACCCCATGTAAAGCCCCAAATAGGGTAGAATTTCTAGGGCGCAAAGGTACAACATAAAATAGAAAATGCCATGAACTTTTGTTAAAAAAACTCTAAATCCTTTATATACAGAAAGAATAAATCCTATTCCAATAAAAATCAGTATTAAAAAGATACAGATTTTCGACAAAATTTCGTACTGTGACTTTACCAAAAACAATAAAACAGGAAATAAAGAGATACCTAATAATTCAATTATTGAGAAATAATTATTTTGCCAAATATTTACTTTTTTTATATCAAAAAATATTCTTCCGATTAGATTATTGGATAACCATTTAAATCCCCAAAAAATAAAAATAACAAAAATAAAAATGACAATGCATACAAATATTTTTCTTCCACTTTGTATAATAGTACTGCTTCCATTTGAACTTAGGTAGATAATAATAAATGTGAATATAGATAATAGTGTTGTGCTTTGAATCAGCAGGAATGCTTTTAACCGAAACTCATTGATTGTTGTACTCCCCATAAAACTGCTCCGATCGCTTGCTTCAAATAAATTGTGTGTCATTTCATGAATAAAGTCAACACCTTTTCTATAAACGGAAGCAACAAAAATAAAAGACAGTAACATTAAGCTTGTTATACCATCTTCCGAACGAAAAGAGTAGGGAAGGGGAGTCCCCTTAAAACCCGATTCGGTTTTTGTCTCCAATAATTCTTGTGTACTTTTAATACTATCATTTAATGAAAAACCGGAATGTCCTAAATTCGTGTCTTTTTGTGTTACAAAAGAATCAAATGAAGATACAGGTTTATTTGCCGGAGCTATATTTGTATAAGTACCATCCTGAGTAGGAGAAGTAGTATTTGTATTCGTTTGATTTTGTTCGTTTTCGTTGTGTATATATTGATTTGTAGGCATTATTTATAATTTTGTTTTTTCTTTGCGGCTTTGTGCCTTGGCAACTTTGCGTTCAAATTGTATTTGGTATTTAACTAAACAACTGCGAATTGCCGGGGATTTTCAATCAGATTCTCATAATGCAATACTTGTTCCAAAGCTTCTTTCGGAGTTTTGGCTACAGTCCATATATCTTTATGTTCTTTGCGCATAAACGACTCGTCGACAGCTTTATCTAACATTTCTATTAAAGGAGAAAAATAATTGTTGATATTTAATATTACAATTGGTCCGAAAAATAAACCCAATTGTTTCCATGTAATTATTTCCAATAATTCTTCCATTGTACCGCATCCGCCAGGTAAAGTTATAACTGCATCGGATATTGCAGCCATACGTTCTTTGCGTGCATGAATAGTGTCTGTTATTTGCAGTTGTGTTAGTTTTTTGTGAAACCAACCTTCTTCATGCATAAAACGGGGGATTATACCGATAACTTCTCCGTTATTGTCTAATATTGAATCGGATAAAGTTCCCATTAATCCTTGATTTCCTGCTCCGCAAATGCACGTGATTTTATTTTTGACCAATAAAATGCCTAATTCTTTTGCAGTATCAAAATAGATTTTATCTACTTTCGAACTTGCAGCACAATAAACACATATTGATTTTATATTCATGAATAAAGACCTTATTTTTTGAGGAGCAAAATTAGTTATTTTTGATTGATAAATCTAACTTTATCAATGTGAGTTTTTGTTGATTCTATTCCGATGTTGATAGAAACGTGGTTAAACGGAATTAACTAAACTTCTAACTACTTTCTCTAATTCATCTTTTTTCGAAATCCATATACGAATACTGCAAATATGCTTTTCCTTTCCTGATTAAGGAATCGCTTTTAGAGGAATCTTGTATTAATGCTTTTTTAGCATTATTGTCGTAAACGATAGTTCCGGTGGAGTTGATAAATGCAAATCCGTTTACATAGGAATAAAATGCAAAATGTGGAGATGACGGATTCAGCATATTCTTACTGAAAGTAAAATCATCGTGTTTGATATTCATTTGTCCGAATAGAGTTGCAGCTAAATCCATTTGTGAACCGATTTGGTTAATAACTTCCGGCTTTTTGATAGCACCGCCTGTCCAAATAATTGGAATATGGTAGCGTTTTGGGTTTGATGCCTCATATTCCGGATAGTTGGTTGCATGGTCTGCTACCATAATTATAACCGTGTTGTTCCAATAAGGAGTTTTCTTAAATTCATCAACAAAATATCCCAGGCAACTATCCGTATAAGCAACAGAATTTAAATATGGATTATCAAATTTATGAAATGGCACTTCAAAAGGCTCGTGACTACTTAAAGTCAACGCCATTTTAAAAAATGGTTGGGACAAATCCGGTTTTTGCAACCGTTTTACCAATGTATCCATAAGAATATGGTCGGGAGCGCCCCATTTGGTCATCCTGTCTTTTAACGGAAAATCTACATCCGAAGTTATTTTCTCAAAAGTACAACATCCAAAAAAGTAAGAACGCATATTCGTAAAATCAATATCTCCACCGTAAAGCAATTCGCGCGAATATCCGTTTTTTCCTAATGTTTTGGGAATAGCAGGCAGATTTTGTGTTTTCTGCGGATATTTCATAATCGAAGTTAGCGCTTGAGCCGGATATCCACTCAGAATACTTACTAATCCGCGGTCGGTACGGAAACTGTTGGCATAAATATTGCTGAATAAAATACCTTCGTTACAAAATTTTGTCAAG
Organism: Bacteroidales bacterium; assembly: GCA_031553395.1. Lineage (GTDB taxonomy): Bacteria > Bacteroidota > Bacteroidia > Bacteroidales > WRGA01 > WRGA01. The sequence continues at coordinate 17,005 of JAVBLR010000039.1, forward strand.
TTGGGAGCAACATCTTTTATTCCACCCAAAGGTTCTGCAATTATAGCTCCGAAACTTTCCAGTACAAATAAGATTACATTTGGACGTTGTGTATTCAGCAATTGCGGAATACTATCCGTTGCGGTTTTGTCTGTCAATGTTTCGAAAATAGTTACCGCTTCACTATCATCCATATAATGAAACTGGGAAGAATAATCCTCTGATTTTGAAAGCGAATACAAAAAATTAAAACAAGAATTAACGGCTGCTTGATTATAATAAGGATTAGTGCTAAAGTATGCCCTTCTGATATTCATGGTCGAAACTGTAACTCCTCCACAAATAGGAATAAAAAGGATTCCAGTCATTAAAAGTAAAACAACTGAGGTAATCCACCTTGATTTGGGTATCGTGAATTTATTTATTTGACTGAAAATAAAAAATCTATATCCAATCATTATCAAAGAAAAACAAGTTGCTATGCCCAAAATTCCCAATGCTACTTCTAAAATTGTAGTACTTGCAAAAACACCTTTAATATTTTCCAAATAAAAAAATACAGTTGTGTCGAGATGGAAGCCCCAATATGTGTAAAGAACAGTGTCTACAATAAAAATAATGGAGATAAAAACAGAAATAATTACAAAATAAATAGTGAAACAAGTTGATATAATTTTCTTTTTCAACCAAATGGAAAGCAATAAGAGTATTGCCGGAATAGCAGTAAAATAACCGGACATCGAAAAATCCATAGATAATCCGTTCCACCATATATTCACCCAATTACTAAATCCTGCATCTTTATATAAATTGAAATGAAAACCCATGAAAATAAGTTTTCCAAGTAGAAAAATAAGAACAAAATAGAAAAAAATGATGAAGAATGTCAGGATTCTTTTATACATACAGGTTGGATTTAAAAAATGAATTACAAAAGTAATGAATTCTTTTGCCCTATTGTTGGTTGTTTTAAAGGTATATGGATTATTCTGGTTATTTCTTACACTTTTTAAAATTGATGTCTTAATTTTATTCGTTTATTTTTAAAAATAAGATTTTATTTTTAAAACATATTGACTAATAAGATGAAATATTTATTATTTTTTTATATTTTTGTGTTTATTGTTTGATTTTTTGTGAACACTGAATTACAAAAATGTATTTCTGAAATCAATAACCATTAAATTCTCTATGATTATGAAAATACAAAAACTCACTTTGTTATTTATTGTATACTGCATTGTTGTTTGGAACTATCCTTACCACATCTTACCTAACTGCCGACAATAAAGTCGTGGATACGAAACGGATGATTTTAACGGAATAAAATTAAGGTTATGAAAAAAGTGATATATGCGTTACTAATAATAATGCAAACTTGCAATATACTTCTTGCCCAAGAGTTTTGCACCAAATTTTATTTTGAGAACTTTCAAGGTGAGACTGATATACTCGAAATTGGCTATGATCCGAAAGCTACTCATTATCCGAGTTCCATTTTTGAAGAAATAGAGTATGATTCACCTCTTATTAATCCAGATAATAAAAATCAAACATTTTTCATTGATCCATGGTGGTGGAATTATACTGATTCTCCCTTTGAAAGTAGTTTTTATACAAAAAAACGAATTATAAATAAAAATGCTGTTTCTGTATGTGAAAGAATTATCGGAATAATTGTACCAACTGCCTTTTTACCTATAACAATCAGTTGGGACGAAACTCAATCTAACAGTATAAATAATAAATATTGCTTCTTTATTGACCGGCATTTTAGTGAGTTTAGTTGTTACGCCAATAAATTATTTGGAGAATGGGATTATGCACAAAGAGTAGACATAAGACAAAAAGGTTCTATTCAATTTTCAACTATTAATGACTTTTATCCAAATGTATCTGAAAATGAGAATATTTTCTCTGTTATTTATTTTGGCTTTTTTGATCCAAGTGTATACCTTGGGATAAATGGAATAAAGAAAAATTCCCCAATTTTTATATACCCAAATCCTGTTGTTGATTTTTGCCAAATAGAAAAAGGAGGTATAGAAAATATTGTACAAATTCAAATTCTATCTATTTCGGGTAATAAAATAATGTCCTTGAAAGGCGATGTTTCAACATTAGATTGTAGAACTATGGCAAAGGGCACTTATATTGTAGAAGTCGTGACTGTAGATAATGAAAAATATTATTGTAAATTAATTAAAAGATAAATTATATGAATATTCTCCTGCTGGTGCGATTTTGTAAACCGTGCATTAGTTGAATTAATTATACACCGATTACAAATCGGCGCGAGTGAGTGCTACATTTAATATAAAAATATATGAATCAAGTTGTTGTTAATTAAAAAAAGATAAAACTATGAAAACTATAAATGTTATTATATTTTGTCTTACGTGTTTTATATTTCAAGTTCAATCTCAAGTTTATCAATATCATTTTATTATAGATGAAGAGTTGCTTTGGAGTTATTGCGATATAGTTAAAAGAGATGTGGATAGTTATGATATGACATACTATCAGCTAAGGTTTAACGGAGATAGTATCATAAATGAAACACAATATAAAAAAGTATACCAGAAAGATTGTTCCGAAAAGTCTTATTATATAGGAGCTATACGTGAGAGAGATAAAAAAGTGTACGTTATTTACAATGGCGATGAGCAAGAAAGGTTGATATACAATTTCAATTTGGTGGAAGGGGAGCAAATGCAAGATCCTTATTGCAACCACAATCACACTGTTACAAAAATAGAGATGGTAGAAATAGCAGGTAGTTTGCGCAAGAAATTTAATTTATCTAGCTATGATACTTGGATTGAAGGAATCGGATCACTTGAGCGTTTCTTCCTTTATCCTTTAAGTCCTGTGTCTTCTTATGATTTAGGCATAAGGCTCAATTATCAAAAAAAGAACAATGAACTCATTTATATAGGTGAAGATTGGTATTTTAATGATAATGAATGCAACGAGTCGGCTGTGGCTGAAATAGACAAAGATGCTATTCATATTATTTTCAACTCTGCAAATAATCAAATTCAAATAAAAGGATTATTAAATAAGTCATATCTGTTCGAATTGATGGACTTAAATGGGAAACAATCAATGATACATTTTATTGATGGATATAGTAACTGTATAAATGCTAATGATTTGATTGCAGGCTTGTATGTTTGTCGTTTGTCGCATAATAAATCAATAATTTATCAAGGGAAAGTGCTTATATCAAAAGAATAACTACCGCTCTATATTGAGCTTTGCCGTATTTCTTGGTATAAAAAAGTTTGCAAGGATAGCTTTACTAAGAAACTATCCTTGCAAACTTTTTTATGTTCTTTGTTGCCGGTTATTTGTTATATTTGTTGCGCTTTAGACACAATCCGCTATAAATAAAATGAACAACAAACGAAAAATAATCAATGATCCGGTATTCGGATTTATCAATATCCCATCCGAATTTATATATCAATTAATTCAACATCCTTTTTTTCAACGTCTTAATCGAATAAAACAATTAGGGTTGACATCTTTTGTTTATCCCGGAGCACAGCATACCCGTTTCCAGCATTCGTTGGGAGCAATGCATTTAATGAGCGAAGCAATTGCTAATCTGCGTATTAAAGGGCATGGAATTACTTCTGAAGAAGCCGAAGGTGTATTAGCCGCCATTCTATTGCATGATATCGGGCACGGTCCGTTTTCGCATGTATTGGAATATACATTGGTTAAAAATATTCACCATGAATCCATCTCTTTATGGATGATGGAGGCTATCAATAAGGAAATGAACGGGAAGCTGGATTTAGCATTGCAGATATTCAAAAATAATTATCCGAAAAATTTTCTGCATCAATTGGTAAGTGGACAACTGGATATGGATAGGTTGGATTATTTACGGCGCGATAGTTTTTTTACCGGAGTAACGGAAGGGAATATCGGCTCAGCACGCATTATTAAAATGCTGAATATCAAGTATGATAAATTAGTTGTGGAGGCCAAAGGAATTTATTCGATAGAGAATTTTCTTACAGCCCGCCGGTTGATGTATTGGCAAGTATATTTGCATAAAACTTCCGTTTCGGCCGAAAAAATGCTGGTAAACACATTGTTAAGAGCAAAGGAATTGGCAATGCAAGGTGTTGAATTATTTACATCTCCTTCGCTTAATTATTTCTTATACAATGATATTACAGAGAGTGATTTTCTGAAAGATAATACGCCATTAAACCATTTTGCATTATTGGACGATACTGATATTTGGTGTGCATTAAAGGTATGGGCAAATCATCCGGATAATGTATTATCTACATTGAGCAAATGTTTGATAAACCGGAATTTGTTTAAAATCGAAATCGGATCGGAGAATTTTGATAAAAACCGGGAAAAGGAATTTATTTCAAGTCTCGCACGAAAGATGAATATCTCAGAAAAAGAAGCTTCCTACTTTGTCAGAACCGATACTGTTTCTACCAATATGTATAATTGGGAAGACGACCGGATTGGCATCCTTTTTAATGACGAAACAGTCAAAGATATTTCGGAAGCTTCGGATATGTTGAATATTTCTTTGTTGTCGAAAGAAGTGAAAAAGTACTATTTTTGCTATTTAAGAACGTAATGTGAAAATTATCTGTATTGACGCCGATATGAAGGATTTTTAGGCAAAAGGCGAAAGGCTAATGGCAAAGGGAGGCGTGCATTGGCTTTCGTTCGCCTTTCGCCATTAGCCTTTTGCCCAAACTTTCATAACGGACTCATTAAAATTAAAATCACAAATATGAATAAATTTATATTTCTCTCATTTGTTAGCATTTTATTTTCTATTGGATTGCATGGACAACAACATTTGCCTTCAAAGAAATCGGAAGTAATTGATATTATCAAAAAGGTTAATAATTATTGGCAAGCGACTCATCCTGAGCCTGATAATGCGTTTTGGAATTCTGCTGCTTATCATACAGGTAATATAGACGCATATTTTGTAACTGGGATAGATAAGTATCGCGCTTATTCCGAAGCTTGGGCAGAGAAAAATGAATGGAAAGGAGCAAAATCCGATGATAAATCCGAATGGAAGTATAAAAAATACGGAGAAGGTAATGATTATGTCTTATTTGGTGATTGGCAAATTTGTTTTCAAACGTATATTGATTTGTATAATCTAAATCCGGAGGAAAGAAAAATAGCCCGTGCAAAAGAAGTTATGGGATATCAGATATCTACTTCCAATGATGATTATTGGTGGTGGGTTGATGCACTTTATATGGTTATGCCGGTAATGACAAAATTGTATAAAGTAACCGGAAATGAATTATACCTGCAGAAGTTACATGAATATTTCGAATATACCAAAAAGTTACTTTACGATACCGATTCCGGTTTATTTTACCGTGATGCAAAATATATTTATCCTGAGCATAAAACAAATAACGGATCAAAAGACTTTTGGGCAAGAGGTAATGGTTGGGTATTTGCAGCTATTCCGAAAGTATTGCAGAATTTACCTGAAACAGATTCTTGTCGCACTGAATATATTCAAATTTACCAAACATTGGCAAAAGCATTGTTTAGTTCTCAACAACCCGAAGGTTATTGGACACGCAGTATTTTAGATCCGGCTCAGGCCCCAGGTCCAGAAACCAGTGGAACGGCCTTTTTTACATACGGATTTCTATGGGGAATTAACAATGGTTTATTGGAAAAGGAAGTTTATTTGCCGATAGTTGCCAAATCATGGAATTATCTGACAACTATAGCATTGCAAGAAAATGGAAGAGTGGGTTTTGTTCAACCTATAGGAGAAAAAGCTATCCCCGGACAAATAATAAACATCAATTCCACAGCCGATTTTGGAGTAGGAGCATTTTTGTTGGCAGCATCCGAGATGGTTCGTTATCTGGAAAATGCAGGTTTAGATTAAAATCAAAAATACTTGTTTTTAAAGTTGAATGTTGGATTATATTACGAATATTCTTCTTTACAACAATTTATCAATCATCTTTCGTTGTTCTCTGAAAAAGTCGAATCGCTTATCTTCATTACTTTGTGATATTAAAACAGAGTAACGTTTTAATGATTTTATCCACTCCTTTTGTGTCAGACATAACCTTTTATTATCAATGCTTATAAAATCAATGAAGAAAAATTCGAATCCACAAATAGATTGATTTCCGTATTCGAAATGATGATAATTGGTATCTATAGTTGTGTTTGATAAATAGATTGTAACCTCACCGCCTTCTTTATAACTTCCTAGAGTTGCTATGCTTTCTAAGTAAGAAACCAATTCAAATAATTCTTCTTTTAACTCTTTTCTTTCCGAATCTGTAATAAGTTGTCGTTCATAAAAGTAAATAATATCACTTATAATAGACAAAAAAATATTTTTGTCTATTATAAAAAGAGTTTGTTGTACTTGCCTGTATTTTTCCAAAACTTTTTTTTCAATTTCGAAAGCATTCGATGGCTTTATTACTTTAGAAAAGAGATATTCGGGTCCTATTCCTTGTTTCAGATAACTCCATTTGTAGAAATTGAATAAGTTCAATTTTTTATAAGGAATTAGTAGGAATACGGGAATATTTGAAACTGCATACCGTATTTTTGCATTTGGAGATTTAATCATATTACATAATATATGCAGGAAATCCTCCATTCTGGAATAATACAAATTAAAGAAATCAGAGGCAGAGAAAATATTATCTAAATTTAAAACAGCCCATTTGGATTTATTGGTTAATCGATTGTGAATTATTACATTGTCTAATGATATGCCTAGTTTTATAGATACTTTTATAACTTCTTCAAAACTGAAAGGAATTTCACTTCTCAACCTCCTGTAGATACTTTCCTTACCAAGAGGTAATGCTCCCATGAGTGTAGAAATCAGTTGTTTGTTATTGGGAATTTGTTCTTTTATAATGGACACAAATTGTTCATTTAAACTATTCATTTATTTTTTCTTTTAGATCGTTTCATTGGGTGTTTGATGTCATCTAAATCTCTCATTTATATGAAAATATTGGGAATGTATCCTTTAGCTCCATTTGTAATGGAAAATCATTTTACAAGAAATGTGAATTGAGTATCTCACTTCCTGCACCAAATGAACCCTACTCATTTTATAGGTCTTGGTTTTATTAAGACTTCTTTTGAAATTTCGAAATATTGAGTGAAAGTTAAAAAGAAAAGATATGATAAAACAGAGTTGATAAATACAAAACAGGTAAGTAATACAGATATTCCTAATGCCAATATTTTAAGAAAGAGATATTTATAAATATATACAAATGCTATTCAGATTGTTTTCAACTGAATCCATAATTGGTTTGGACTGGCTTTTCTTCTGCTCTTTTTGCTTTTCCAAAGGAATGCCAGAATAATAATCATACACAGATTTTTTCTTATTCATGTTTTTAAGGGATTTATGAGTTTACAAAAATACGATTATTACTGCTAAATTAAATCACTCAATCATAATCTGAACCTATAAAAAATACAAATACATACTAAAATGTCAAAAGCAAAAGTATTTTGTCATTTTTTGATATTATCATCGATAATAAGATGAATATGAAATGATATATATTCTTAATTGTCAGTAATAGGCGATGTTTTAGAAGGCTAGAGATATTGGAGGCAGTACTTTTGTGTTAACATTAAATAATGAATATTATCCAATGTAAATTAGATTCTATTGATTACTTGTATTTTCATAATACTATGAAATCTATCACTTATTTCATTCATTCATTCACTTTATTGCCCTGCATCGGATATTTTCTTTGGACATGCTTTTTTGTCGGGATGATAACGCTTTTCAAGGCCGGTGCAGCAGGCTATAATTAATAATGTCTATACATCTTTAATTCTCGTTTTTTGCATTCTATTTATCTTAAAACAATATTGATAATCAATTTATTTTTAACAAATTACTGTTTAATATGAGGAAAGATTTACTTTTATTGCTGACGATTGTATGTATGAGTATGTTAGGTGTATCTAAAGTGTGTTCGCAAACATACGATAAGGGAGAATTAAAGAATATGCGAGATTTTTTGTTATATAAATCGGAGCATCAAAGACCTGCCGGTTCAGGTAATTATCCATATAATTATGAAATCTTATGCGGTTCATTGACTCCTGCCGAGATTGCTGCATTGAATTCTGCCACAGGATGGGAAACAACTACTTCATGGATGGGTAAAATTGGCGGT
>JAVBLR010000052.1:0-26928 GCA_031553395.1 Bacteroidales bacterium
GAAAATCCAACATTTTGGTCATAGTGCCTTGGACTACCAACAAGAGATAATACATATTGGAAGGAACCGGTTTGTCAAAAACACTAAGCATTTCCTTGCTCACCGGTTGGTGAAAAGGGGCTTTTACCCTTATCCGCAAATTTTTGTGCTGCGATATATTGTCTAAAATGGTTTCCTTTTTCATATGTAATTGCCTGCCATAATTGTTATTTGTATGCAAATTTACGCTTTAAATTCAGGAAATATTGAACTGGGACTTATACGTTTACTTGCTCAACCATTCGTCCGTTTCGCGATACAGTTTTTCAACCAAATCCGGGCGGTCGATTCCGGGCAGTTCTTCGGAAACCGTCATTCCCGCCTTTTTCGCCATATAAATCATAGCGCCGTAACTTGTCCTGTATTTTGTTATTTCTTCCGCCGGAATGTTGATGACGGAATTCGGGAATACAGGAATAATAGCATCTTTTTGATAAATAGACTCGAATGAAACGATGTACCATTGCCCGTCTATTTTCTGTGTACGGAATACAAGCATGGCATCCGATGATACTTCTACCGGATACCCATCAATCGTATGCCGCATTTGAACGGTTGTCATCATGATTGCAACGGCTTTGCTGCCTTTGAGCCAAACCTCCGTATTGTAAATTTTGTGTGGGGCGAATTGGGTCATTTTGCTTGATGCATCTACAAACCCGTGCCCGCTGCCTTGATACCACGAAATATTTACGTGCGAATCATCGGCATAGCACTTCTTCATTTCGTCCCAAAGCGCATTGTCGCGGCAAAAACGCTCGAATTCGACCAATTCTTTTATACTCGCCTTATCTACCATATCCTGCTGATTGGTTACAACCGGCCGTTTGAGTATGATTTTATATTCTTTCATATTGTTATTCTGTTGTGCAGGTAATATGTTCACAGACATGAAACCGGCTATTATTAAAACAGTGATTTTTTTTATGACTTTACCCTGTTTTGTATTGTTATTTTATTATCTCATCCATAATAGTAGTGACTTTTTCCATTGTAGCGCTGATATTTTTCACGCCTTTATCTTCCTGCTGTTTCACCCAATCCGATTGCAGTTCTTTGTAATGCGTGGTGTTTTTCCATTGCTCTACTTCTTCTGATTCCAGAATCCGGACATTCGCACCGTCTTTTTTCAACTCTTCTATCTGTGTGTCGAAACTACTCTCCATTACAGAAGCCAGGGCATTGTAGGCTATCACTGCCGCGCGTTGAATGGCTTCCTTATCCTCTTCGGCAAGTTCGTTCCATGTATTCCTGTTCATCACCAAAAGGTAAATGTGTCCGAGCCAAAAATCTTTTGAAATTAAAATATTGGGGGCGACTTCTTGAAGTTTAATGTCATAACCGCTGTCAAAATTCACCATGACGCCATCCAACGTGTCGGCTTGCAGCGCCGCATAAACTTTTTCGCCCCAAGGTATTGTAACCGGAATTGCTCCGGCGTTTTTCAAAAAATCGCGATGCCAGAAACTTGCCGTCCGCCATTTTTCGCCTTTTATACCTTCTAAATTATTCAGTGGTTTGGTGCTGAAAAAAGCAACGGGATATCCGGTGCAGAAAAGTAAGTTTTGAATATTGGCACTTTCGATTTCGGCTGTAAAAGCAGGAATGTCGGTATACACTCGTTTGAAAAAATCAATTTGTTTTTGACCGGAAGGTCCAACGGGAAAACTTTTAAAAATCTGGTGTAACGGAAACTCATTCGGCGTATATTCGGGCACCACAATCGCCATATCGGCACCACTTTCTCCTGCCACTGTTTTCAACGCATCGTAACTGGTAGAAAGTTCTCCGTTCCAGTGCGCTTCTATTTTCAGGCGGCCGTTCGATTCTTTTTCGATGGAAGGAAAGAACACATCGTTGATAAACCGCGTGCGCATATTTCCAAGCGGTTCATGGTCGGTATATACCAGTGTTTTTGTTTGTGCCGATACCACGCTTGCCGACAAAATGCCGCATGTGATAAGCAAAATTCGGATTGTTTTCATGACTTCGTTGTTTATTGGTTGAGCCAATCGAATTCCACATCGTATATTCGCTTCACTTCTTCCGGCCGGTCGGTGCCGGGAAGGTCTTGGCTGATGGTGCCGCCGGCATTCAGGCGTGAATAGGCCAGCCAGCGATACGAGCGGCGAAGGTCTTTTACATCCTCGGGATTAATCTTCAAATCCTGTCCCGGGATAGTGGGCGCCAGTTCGTCCGACTCATCAATGCTTGTCATCGAGGTGATTTTCCATTCGCCGTTACGCTTTTCCACGCGATACAACAGGCGCATATAGGAAGTGAGTACTGCTTCGACACCGTTTACATATACGCCACGAGTGGTGGTTGTAGGATATTCGACAAAGGCTTTGTCGCCGTTCTGATAAATAAGCGCACCACCGCAACGGTTCACGATAGGCAATTCTTCTACCACTTCTGTGGAAGTCTGTCCTACGAATGTATTCACTCCGCCGCTCTGCCAACTGGTGTGGATTTGTGCATCCTCGGCGTAGCATTTTGCGAGTTCTTCGTTGCGATGGCTTACGCGGTACATCCGTTCTGCCACGATTAAATTGTTGATTGCTGCATAATCGCTCATAACTGTTTGATTTATTTGATTAGACTTTTTATTTTTTGATGATTGCGCCGACAGGCTGCCGGCAAACAATACCGTGCATATTAATGCGAATACGATTTTTATTGTTTTCATTGTTTTATATAGTAAAATTTGGATTACATTTCGCTAATTTGCCATAGGTAACATTCCGCCTGTGTCCGAAGTACAACAGGGTATCACCGGGAAAAAACTGTTCTTTGAACCTGTGGATAGATTCCTCCTGGTCGTCGTCGCTACCCGTAGGCCGGAAGGTCGTTGTTACCACATCGGCCAGCAGGAAATCCCCGGCAAAGAGGATTTTTTCGTCCCTGAAATAATACATGCTGTTGCCTACGGTGTGCCCGGGCAGGTGGACAAATTCAATGTCGTATCCTCCGATGTGGTATTTGCCTTCTTTGAGCGCCACCGGCCGAGTGTTTTGGACAAGTGGATAACCCTGAGTTTCGGAACCGTTCAGATAAGGGTCGCGCAAAAACGGTTCGTCCAACTCATGGATGTAAACTTCCGTGTTGGGATAATCCGCTTTCAGCGCATCCAACCCTCTTATGTGGTCGAAATGGCCGTGGGTGAGCAGGATCGCATCCAGTCCACCGATAGTTTTCAAGTATTCTCCTATCTCTTGATTGTAGAAACCCGGATCAATCAGGATATTTCCTTTTTCCGAACTTAATACATACACCGAACAGGAAAAAAATGTAGGGTCGGTATCGTTGAATTGTTTTACAGTCATATCGTTTTCTGTTTTATGATTACTTTTGGAAACATTGCCATTGGATGAAGTGGTGGTTACACCGAATATCAACAGGCAGACGACTATCACTATTTCTTTGATTTTTAAATTCGATTCTTGCATCGTAAATCGCTTTATTGATTTAAAACTAATGCAAAGGTCGGGAAGTTTAGCTGCACCAAGCCGTATTATTCAAATTAAAACCCTGAAAAATCCTGATTTACTTTATCGCAATATCTATGTAGATAAAGAACTTCTTGATATTTTCACCACAATTCGTTCTTCTTAAAATACGGTGCCGACAAAGGTATAAAACAGATTACATCAATAATGACGGTGTGCGGCCTTGCTTACGATTTTCCATTCATCCCCGGCCTTAATGAGGCTTAGCATATCGGTATATTTATGAGTGCCGAGTTCCAATTCTATTCGGGCCATGGCGATATCCTTTTCCACGTTGCAGGCGGTTAGCGTATAATTTCCCGGGCTGGGGCCTACCCCTTCAAGGATCGTGTAAAAACTATCGATAGACCGGTTCGAAAAAGCCCCATTCATAACGGTCGATACGGTGACTGTTTTGGCAAATATTTTCGACAGAATCGCACTGTCGGCTTTTTGATTCCCCTCCAAATAGATTTCCAGAGCACGGATAATTTCTTCCTTTTCGGCAGGGGTACAGCTTATACATCCAGTTACAGGCTGTTGTACGTTATGGCAAGAAGAAACCGTTACGGCTAATGACAGTATTACTGTAAAAACAAAAAGTATTCGTTTCATGGCTTTTTATTATTTTATTTTGAACAATTTCTCCGCATTCCCGTGTGCAATCTTCTCTTTATCCTGTTGGTTTATCGGCGCATTTTCAAGAAATTCCCTGGCTCCTTCATTGGGATAATAAGGATAATCGGCGGAATACATAATACGGTCGGCACCCATCATTTCCATCGCATTTTGAAATTGCGGGAGGTTGAACATACCGCTTGGCGTGATGTAAACGTTATTCTGCATATAATACTTGAAATCGTGTTTCATGGGCGATGCCGTGACAGGAAAGAATGTATTGATCCTATCCGAGAAATATGGAATCAATTCACCCCAATGCCCCGTGATGATTTGCAAATTCGGGTAACGGTCGAAAACGCCTGAGAAAATCAACCGCATCACATGTACACCCACTTCGAAATGCCAGCCGATTCCTGCTCCTGCAAAACGTGCGGCAAAAGCAGGGTCAGCATTATCGTAGTAAGCATCGCGTACTTCCCTCTTAATGGGGGCGGGATGAAAATAGAGCGGCACATCGAGTTCGGCAGCAGTGGCAAAAAACTCTTCAAACTCCGGTTCGTCCATAAAACGCCCGTGTGCGGTTCCATTAATCAAGGCGCCTACGAATCCCAGTTCGTTGACGCATCTTTTCAACTCTTCGACTGCCGCTTTGGGGTCGGACATCGGCAGAGTAGCAAATCCTAAGAAACGTCCGGGATAAGCTGCGATTGCGGCGGCCAATTGGTCGTTGGCTTTCCGTGCCAGTTCCACGGCTTGCGGTGACTCAAGCAGTTCGGTGCCGGGCCCGCTATACGAAAGTATCTGCATGTCGATGCCGTTAGCATCCATACTGGCAATGCGTGTTGCACCAAGGTCGAACAGTTGTTCCGGCCGCATGGTTTGCCGCGTACCGAAGTCGGCATGAAAGGATTGGGCGTGTCCGGGCGCTATTTTTTCTATTTCAGGCGCGATGGCGGCTGCGATTTCGGCATTAATGAAATGCTCTTCGATGGTGATAATTTTCATTTTATTGGAATTTTGAGTTGATTTAACCGGTTTATTTGATTTCGTATTGCTTTTTTGTTGTCCGGTAGCTGTAGCCGCTACTGTCAGAAAAAGAGCCAACATCAATAGAATTTTATTTGAAGTTTTCATATCGATTATTTTAATGTTATTTACTGATGCAAAGGTAGGGCGGTTTATACAGACGAAGCCGTACTATTCAAATTAAGAACCTGACAAATCCTGAATGGCTTTATTTGCTCAGCCATTCATCCAATTCCTTGTATAGCTTTTCGACCGATTCGGACTTGTCTATTCCGGGTAGATTTTCATCAATGTCATACCCTGATTTTTTAAGCATGAAAGTAAGACATGCGTAACTTTCGCGATAAGACGAAATTTCGCTTGTCGGAATAGTCAGGTTGCCGTTAGGAAAAACGGGCATGACGGCATCTTTCTCATAAATGGCCTCCATGCCGGCAATGCACCACAATTCGTTTGTTTTTTGTACGCGATAGGTAATTTTGGCGTCCGACATCAGTTCCACAAGGCAGCCATTAACCATATCGCGTTTTTGGATAGTTACCAACATAATGGCTACAGCTTTATTACTGTTCAACCAAACGGCGGTGTTATAAATTTTGTGAGGAGCCCGCTCTTTCATTTTACTCGAAGCCTCTACAAATCCATGTCCACTACCCTGATACCATGAAACAATTACTTCCGAATCGCTTGCATAGCATTTGTTCATTTCTTCCCACATAGCATTGTCGCGACAAAAGCGTTCGAACTCCACTAACTCTTTTACTCTGGCTTTATCTAAAATATCTTGTTGGCTATTTGCAGCCGGTCTTTTCAGTATCATTATTTTATATTTTTAGTTTATTCAACATTGACTTTTATTCCATTAATCCAAACACCTTTGATATTGCGGGTAGCAGTAATATCTTTCGTCAGGTCACCTTCAATTAACAGAAAGTCGGCGCGTTTGCCCGTTTCGATACTTCCACGGTCGCTAATAAAATCAAAGATTTTAGCAGGGGTGATCGTGGCGCTTTTTAGAGCATCTGCCGGGGTTAATCCTGCTTGAACCATTAATTCAAGTTCTTCGTGCATGGATATTCCGTGAGGGATATGATTCATTGCATTGGTGAAATTTGCATCTGTCGCAGCGATAATAGTTACACCCGATTTATACATCATTTCCAATGACTTTCTTGTATATTCGTAATCATCGGCTCTATCAGGCATGATTTTTTTCATAGATTCTACCATTCCCTTTTGCATAATCATTGTAGGAATAACGTATCTGCCTTTTTCTATGATAGAATCAATAATATACTGGGGCAAAATTTCGTTTCTTGGTATGTGGTTCAAAATATCAATACCGCTGTCAATCGCTTTTTGATAGGCTCCGGAAGAGGTGGTATGGGCAAAAACCAGTTTGCCATTTTTATGCGCTTCTTTCACAATTGCACTCATTACCTCCGTTGAAAGTGCCATATCCGTCATCGGCGGTTCTTCAATAATTACTTTCACGTAATCAGCGCCCTTGGCCAATTGTTCGTTCTCGGCAACCAGTGCTTCGTCAATGGTAGCCACCTCTTTGAAGGGCTTATCTTCGCCGGTACCGAATGCTCCTGCAACGAGAGAGCTGTAAGGCGCAGTTATTGCTAAATAGCAACTCCGTATATCCGTAAGTCCCGGTTGATTTCTAAGATTATTGATTAGTTCGGTAGAAGCAGTTGCCATGTCGAGCATGGTGGTAACACCATATTTGGCGGCTTCTTTCAGGTTGTTGATATCGTCCAAGTGAATATGCGAATCAATCAGGCCGGGCAATAAGGTAAGTCCGCGACCATTGATAGTCATATTGGATGAAGTTTCATCCGAAATCAGGCCGTTTTCCACAAATACTGTTTTCGGTTCGGTCAATCCGTTGCCATCGAACACGCGCACGTTAGTGATGGCAAATGAAGATTTGTTTTTTGTTTCCATTGTTTTTGAATTAAGTTTAATGCAAAGGTACGGGGGCGATTTTCCCTGTGCATTGACTTAAGTCAAAAAAGAAATTATTTCGATTTCAGGCGGCTCAGAGTTTCCTGTGAAATATCCAGATAGGTTGAAATAACGCGGTTCGACAGGCGTTGGATGTAGTGCGGATTTTCTTTCATCAGCTTATCATAACGTTCTTTGGCCGATAAAGTAACTAAATCTTCTATCTTTTTATTTTGGAAAATGAATGTTTTTTCTAATAGTTTGCGGTAGAAAATGCCCCATTCGGGAATTTCATCCAATAAGCGGACAAAGTCGGTATGCGACATGGAAAGCAGTTCGGAATCTTCCAACACGTCGATGAATTCGACGTGGGGTTCTTGTGCGATAAAACTGACCAGCGCGGTGAACAGGAAATTATCAAACATGATTTTCCGTGTTTTTTCCTGTCCTTCTCGGGTGATGTAAAATGTGCGTGCACAACCGGAATGCAGATAGTAGAACTTTTTACACACCTCGCCCTGCGCAAGCAATATCGTATTTCGCTTTGCTTTTTCGGGTTTGAAGCAAGCAGCAATCTTGTCAAAATTTTCTTCGCTTATATCAACATCATCCTTGATAAGGGATTTGAATTGTTCTATCATTCGGTTTATTTCATCCATGTTACGAATTTCTTCACATCAAATTCTTTCGTTTTTTCGGTATTGCTTTTGGGATAACCAATGACGCAACCGTCCAAAGCATATTCGTCTTTTTTCAGGTTCAGTAGTTTCAAAAAATCTTTGTTGTCTGATAAAGTATTAATTGCCGACAACAATTGAAATCCTAATCCCAAATCAGTTGCTATGAGCCACATATTTTCAAAGGCATGTGCCATCGACTGTTTTTCGATGGACGGAAATCCTTTTTTTTCGGCCAACACGATAAAATAGGCTGCATTATTCAATGCGGGCGAACCGCTTTTGGCTAATCCACTTACTTTATTGGCAAAGGTTTGCATTTTCGGTTTCAGGAAGGGTAAAAGTTTTAACAGCAGGTTCAATTTCTTGGTATTCTTTCGCATTTGAGACAGGAAGATTCCTTTTGCTGCTTTCATACTTTCAGAGCCTTGTTTGAAAATAAAAATTTTCCGCAATTCATCCAGCGGAATACCCGTTGCACCACCGTAAGGTGCATAAACGGCCGATTCTATAATTTTTATCAAATCTTCGGTAGGTGGAATTTCTGTTGAGAAATTACGAACTGATCTGCGGGATTTGATGATTTGTTCTATTGATTTATTGGTATTTGTCATAATTGTTATTTGCTTATTCTTTAATCTTAATAAAGTTGCAAATTTACGTTTTAAATTCATGAAATTTTCTATTTGACTATTCGTCTCAAATATCATATATAAAACGAATGAGACTAAAAACCATTCTATATCTCCCAAGTGTGAAATAGCCAAATGAAAAGGGATAATTGAAACCGGTCGGAAGCTATCGATGGTATACGGATAAATGAAAATCTGCTAGAATTAAAAAAACTAAAAATATTAAGATTCACTCGTTTCCATATCGTTATCTGTTAAAAATTCGCCATTGCAACTCACTGATATTCAGGCGAAATAATTGACTGTATCTTGAGGTATAAGTTTAGGATAAAGATGTATTAGCAAAAACTCGTAGATTTTGCAAGTTTTGATAATATTGCAGAAAGAGTAATTGTTTTAAGCCGGTCGTTGAATTGATTCCTGTGGTATTTACGCCTGTCTTATTTTTGTTGCTCGTCCACAGAATCATCCAGATAGCCGAATATATACGTCTTAGGTGACAGCTTCTCTGCTCCCAATTTTTTGATTATTTTTTTCACTTCATCTATCAGATACAATCTTACAGGAACTTGTTCTTTGCGTGTACGAATTGTTTTCTGACGGTAAAAGTGTAAAAAGTATCCGTCGATGTTTTATATCTCAAATTCATGACATCGGAAAAATTCATGCCGTTGTAATAATGGATAAAGAGGAATATTGCTTTGGTTTTGGTATGAGAGGGATGTGTTGGCACATAATTTAAGATTTGCTTTATCACATCTTCGTCAAGCGCTTTTTTTATATTCTGGGAACTTGGAATCTCGTATTTTTCATTAACGGTTTATCCGAAAGGATAGTTCTCGCTCAGCATTGTCCCGCTTTAAAATGCAGCAGCATTATGGCAACTACAGCAAAACCTCTGAGGGCATTGACTGAATCTACATGGTTCATTTTAAGTTTGATTCCATATTCGTTACAAGTTCTAGATATCCCATGAAAAAGAACGGGTTGCAACTTATCAGTCACAACCCGTTCTTTTAAATTTATCCGAATAGATATTATTTTTTATCCTCTTCTTCTACAGTTCCGCCTTGTTTTTTAATTCTTCTAGCTTGAATTTCATAAGCGATAGGAGCAGCTAAGAATAATGATGACAAAGCACCCAATACACCAAGTAACATTGCAAAAGAGAAGCTTCTGATTGTTTCACCTGCTAATGCAAATATTACAATTAAAACCAATAATGTACTAAGACCTGTATTTATTGTTCTGTCTAATGTTGTATTCAAGGATTCGTTAAATAAGCGTTTCTTTTCGCGTTTTGGATATAAATGCGTGTATTCACGGATACGGTCGAATACTACAACCTTATCATTGATTGAATATCCTAATGCTGTCAAGATGGCACCGATAAAGGTTTGGTCAATTTCCATTGAGAATGGTAAAATGCCCCAGAACATGGCATAACAACCTAAGATAAATACCGCATCAATAACCAACACTACAATTGTTGCCACACTGAATGAAATATCCCTGAATCGAAGCAGAATGTATAATCCAAGTCCGATTACCGAGAATATAACTGCCCATACTGCACCTTTCTTAATGTCGTCGGCTACACTTGGCCCTACCTTTTGCGAACTTTGTTTGTTTATTGTTGAGAATTCTTCTCTTGTAGTTCCCGGCTTCAACAATGGCTTAAGTGCATTGTAAATCTTTCCTTCTATTTCGTCATCTACAGATTCAGAATTATCATGAATCTTATAGTTTGTAGAAATCCGTACTTGATTGCTACCTCCAATTGTAATTACATTCAAACCGTTTCCGTCACCAAATTCAGTTGTAAGCAAATCCTGAACTTTAACTGTATTTACAGGCTCTGAAAAACGAACGATATAATTACGTCCACCGGTAAAGTCAATTCCTTGATTTAGTCCTCTGAAGCCTAAGAATCCGGCACAGATTGCTACTATTACAGCAGCTACAATATAGAATGTTTTTCTATGTTCAATAAACTTATACGTAGGTCTTACTAATAGATTCTTACTGATTGGTGTTGTAAATGAAAGATTTTGAAGTTTACCTTTTCCAAGGAAGTATTCATATACTACACGTGTTAAGAACACGGCTGTAAAGAATGATACCAGGATACCGATAATCAATGTAGTTGCAAATCCTCTGATAGGTCCTGTTCCAAAATAAAATAATATAATACCAGTAAGGATAGAAGAAATATTGGAGTCGAAAATTGCCGAGAAGGCTTTTTTGTATCCTTCTTCAACAGCTCGTTTGGTGTTTTTACCTCCTCTTAATTCTTCTTTTATACGTTCATGAATAAGCACATTCGCATCCACAGCAATGGCTAGTGCTAGTACGATACCGGCAATACCGGACAACGTTAGTACAGCATGGAAAGCCGATAAAATACCGATTGTAAAGAATAAATTCATTAACAATGCACCACCGGCGATAGTTCCCGGAGTTGCGCCATACATTACAAATAAGTATGCTAATAATACAACTAATGCTATAATAAATGCAACTAATCCTTTATTAATGGCTTCTTGTCCCAGAGAAGGACCAACAACATCTTCTTGCACAATACGTGCAGGAGCAGCCATTTTTCCTGATTTCAAAACGTTAGATAAGTCTTGAGCTTCTTCTGGAGTAAAATTACCGGATATTTCGGAAGTACCATTTGGTATTTCGCCATTTACTGTTGGGAAAGAATATACATAATCATCCAAAACAATAGCGATGCTACGACCTACATTTTCTCTAGTCAATCGAGCCCATTCTTTTGTTCCTTCAGGACTCATTGTCATGCTTACACTAACTTTAGCATTATGTTGTCCGTAATTTTCGTGTGCACTTGTAACAGCATCTCCTTCTAATGGAGGACGTCCATCACGCGTTGTTACTTTTAATGCTACCAATTGATATACTTCAGTTTTACTGCTTTCATCGCCTAATTTTTGAGGTTTCAACGTCCATCTCAATTTCAAATTAGAAGGCAATACACTTTTCACCTGAGGCATTCTTAAATAAGAATTGATAGTTGCAGTATCTTTAGGTAAAGCTACACCAACAACAGGACCTTTAAGGATTTGGCCATTGTATTGGTTTATTTGTAAAATGGAAAACAATGGATATTGTTTTTCTCTTTCGGCTTGATCGGTTATTAATTTAGCTTGTTGTTCTTTTGATTCTAATTTAGCTAACAAAGAATCGGATGCCGATGTTTTTGTAGAATCAGGTTTTGCAACTTGAGCCGTAGCTGTTGTGTCAGCAGGAGTTGTTTTTTCAACTTCGCTTTGAGAAGCTTTATTATCACGAATAGCATTGTTTGCTAGAATCAATTTGTCGTATATTTCGCTTAGCTCGTATGTTTCCCAAAATTCGAGGTTGGCACTACCTTGCAATAATTTCCGTACACGTTCCGGTTCTTTTACACCGGGAAGCTCTATCAATATTTGGCCGTTAGAACCAATTTGTTGAATATTAGGTTGAGCTACACCAAAACGGTCTATACGAATACGAAGAACATTAAATGAATTATCTAAAGCACTTTTCAGTTCTGTTCTCAATACTTGGATTACTTCATTATCAGAACTACCGGAATTAATTTTATTTTCCATTTCACGAGTAGCGAAAATAGCGGAAAGGCGTGCTTGCGGATCCAATTTTTTATATTCTTTGGCGAATAACGTAATAAAATCTTCTTGGCTGGTAGCTTGATCCTTTCTTGCCAACTCCAATGCTTTATTGAAATTTTCATTTGGATTATTACCAGAAAGCGATCTCAAAACATCGGGTACCGATATTTCCATGATTACGTTCATACCGCCTTTCAGGTCAAGCCCTAAGTTTATTTCTTTCTCCCGGGCTTCTTTAAGGGTATATCCCAACCATACTTTTTCATTCGCTAAAGAATCATTCAAATAATAATTAACAAGGCTTTCATATTCCTTATCATTATCATTCGGATTCAAATTCTTAGCCTTCATTTCATTTTTAGCGAATTCTTCGGCGTTTGAGTAGTAGTGGCGTGTAACAAATGTGAAAGACAAATAGTAAAGGCACACCAGTGCGAGTAAGACCGCAAAAACCTGTATAAATCCTTTGTTCTGCATTGTTTTGGAACTGTTTATAAACTAAATTTTAATATATTTTCTGAAAATGAGCCGCAAATATAGCAATTTTTTCAATATGTAGTTAATAATTTGAAAATTCAATTGTTAATGAATCAATGTGCCAATTATTTAATGTGTCAATATGTCAATGAAAACCATTGATTTGATTGTGTCATTTTTTAATATCACACCACTCCAATTGGCACATTGGCATATTAGCACATTAGTTAATTATTTTAATCCTCTGTTTTTTATCAAGGCCTCGGGATTAGGTTTTGCACCTCTGAATTGAATATATAAATTCATCGGATCATCACTATCTCCTTTTTCCAAAATATTCTGACGATAAGAAGTCGCTGTTGCTTGATCGAATATTCCGTTTTCTTTGAATAATTCAAAGGCATCGGCATCTAAAACTTCCGACCATAAATAGCTGTAATAACCTGCCGAATATCCATCATCTCCGAAGATATGATTGAAATTTGTCGAACGGTAACGGAATTCTATTTCAGGTATTAATCCGATTTTATTTTTCACACGGGTTTCAAAAGCATTTACGTCCAGGTTATTTTCTATCTTGTCTAATGTATGCCAATCCATGTCTAATAAGGCGGCTGAAACTAATTCTGTTGTCATAAATCCTTGATTGAAAGCAACCGAATTTTGTATTTTTTGTATTAATTCCTCCGGTATTACAGCTCCTGTTTTATAATGTTTTGCAAACATTTTCAACACTTCGGGTTCAGTAGCCCAATGCTCCATCAATTGAGACGGTAATTCAACGAAATCAGTTGCAACATTTGTGCCGGAAATACCTTTATACGAACATTTAGTCAGCATTCCGTGCAATGCATGCCCAAATTCATGAAACAAGGTATTTACTTCGTCTTGGCTCAACAAAGATGGTATATCTTCTGTCGGTTTTGTGAAGTTGCCGACATTGCAAATAACCGGGCGAATATCTACTCCATTTTTAACATATTGTTCGCGGTAATTACTCATCCATGCACCAGCGCGTTTGCCTGGTCTTGGAAAATAATCGACATACAAAACTCCTAAGTAAGAACCATCGGCATCTTTTACTTCAAATGCAGTAACATCGGGATGATAAACTGGTATATCAATTATTTGAGAAAAAGAGATTCCAAATAATTTATTGGCAACCATAAATACGCCTTCCCTAACATTTTCCAGCTTATAATATGGGCGTAATTCTTCTTCATCCAAATTGTATTTTTCTTTTTGTAATTTTTCGGCATAATACCACCAATCCCAAGCTTCAAGTTTAAATTCGGCTCCTTCTACATCCGCAATTTTTTGCATTTGAGCAAGTTCGTCCTTGGCATGCGGAATGGCATATTCCCAAATAGTATTTAATAAATTGTATACATTTTGCGGATTTTTAGCCATTGTTTCTTCCAATTTGAAATCCGCATATGTTTTATATCCTAGTAATTCAGCTTTTTCAAGGCGTAATTTAATGATAGAAATAACAATTTTTTTATTATCATTTTTGTTATCGTTATCTCCTCTGTTTATGTAAGCTTTATACAATTTTTCCCGAATGGCACGGTTTTCTCCATATTGCAAAAATGGAATGAAACTTGGTTTTTGTAATGTAAAAACCCATTTACCGGGCATAGAATCTGTTTTAGCTTGTTCGGAAGCGGCAGCTTTTACCGATTCGGGAAGTCCGGACAAATCATCTTCTTTATCTACAATTAATTTAAAATCATTGTTTTCCGCTAATAAATTGTCTCCGAATTTGATATATAAATCGGCTAATTGCTTATTGATTTCACGTAAATGTTTTTTTTGTTTTTCATCCAGCAAAACACCCGAACGGACAAAATTCTTGTAATATTTTTCCGTTAAACGAATTTGAGGCATATTCAACGAATCTGAGACTCTGTTGTCGTATACTTTCTTAATACGGGCAAATAATTTTTCATTCAAATAAATATTATCCTGATGTTCAGATAAAAGTGGTGCAACAGTAACATTTATCTCTTGTAATTCGTCATTTGTTTCGGCACTTACCATATTGAAAAATACCAAACTTACTTTTGATAATAATTCGCCGCTGAAATCTAATGCTTCAACTGTATTTTCGAAAGTTGCACTGTCCTTACTTTCAGTAATTGCATTAATTTCGTTGGTTTGTTGCACGATACCTTCTTGAAAAGCTGGCATGTAATGTTCGGCTTTTATTTTATCAAAAGGAGGAACTCCATAAGGAGTATCATATTCGTTGAAAAAAGGATTGTCGGATATATTTGTCTTATCTCCTTTTTTACAAGCACTTATCATTCCCATCATAGCTAAAAGAATTAATAATGATTTTTTCATGGTGTAAAAATTAATGTATTATTAAGAATAAAAGAAGTTATCGGAAGTCATCGGAAGGTACCGGAATTCAGATAACTTCTCAATTCTCCAAATGTAAAATAGCAAATCATTGGATAGTGGTCGGAATATTTGACACTATTATCGACAACACAATTATATGGTTTTAAATTTGGTGTATATAAAATATGATCGATACGGAAATAAAACTTATTCTCATTGTAAGTCGGACACCATCCGAATCCAGTATCGGCAAATGCATCCCTTAATTTCTTTCCTTTTATTGTATGCCGGGCATAGGAAATAGGAGTATCATTAAAATCACCGCAAGCTATTACATATCCCGATGCTTTATCAACTTCTTTTGCAACTACTTCTGCCTGATTGGCCCTGATTTTAAATGCCACGCTTAATCGTTGCCGTGCAATATCTGTTAATTCGACAACGGTTGTTTTTACGCCCTTATCGTCTAAATTATTGATAGCATGCGCATATTCTTTTTTATCGTTTTCGGTAATCCTGTTTGTTTCGAGGTGATTGTTAATAATCGTGATGATTTTTCCATTTACATTAACTTTAAAAACTGCCGATCCATTGTTCTTGCTGATATAAGGAACTCTCCAAACGTCAATAATCGGATATTTGGAAAAAAGAGCCAATCCGTTGTATTTGTAATTATTTACATTAACCACATCATCTGCACGACTATAAGGATACTTCTCTTTAAAGTCAGGATGAATATCGACCTTTCCATTTACATATAAATAGGCATATTCCTGCAAACAAACAATATCGGCATCCTGATCCAATATATATTGCACAATTGGATTTGGATGTTTTTCATCATGCGAAGCCCATAAATCAAAATGCTGAACATTATATGTTAAGAACTTTATAGCATTATCAGGAACATCTGTTTTGAAATGAATAGGATAATACGTATTCTCAGCCGGCCAGGAGATTAAAAAACCAAGTAATGGAATTAATATCTGCCATTTCCGGCGGATTATCCAATAGGCTAGAAAACAAAAGTTAATCAATACAAAGGCAGGAAAGATAAATCCCATATAAGCAGGAAATGCCGAATATTCAACGGGAGAAAATCTATCGGAATAAGCCGATAAAATGAGAGTAATTGCAGCAAATAAAGTGCACAGAAATATAATGGAACTAAATGTAGTTCGTATAAATTTCCAAATTTTAGACTTAATCGTATTATTTCTTTTATTTCCCTGCATTAAATAACGTCTTTTTTTCATCGGAAGAAAGGCTTTCATAGCCCGATTTTTTCAATTTATCCAAAATGCGGTTTATTACTTCTTCTTCACTTTTTTTACGTGTATTATATTCCATATCTGTTTCCCGCGATGTGTTTTTTTTCTCATTTTTATAGGAAACTTTCATTTTGGGTTTGGATTTGAATAAATTAAAAAATCCGTCAATCCCTTTATTTATCCACAATGTGATATCTTTTCCTTTCGACAGACTTAGTGCAAACCACAGTCCGGCTAACGCTCCACCCAAATGTGCAATATGTCCGCCTACATTTTCTCCGGAAGAACTCAGAAAGTATACATCTAATAAAACGGTAACAATTGCAATATATTTTAGTTTAATATTTCCTAAGAAAAATAACCGGATTTGAAAGTTTGGAGTAGCAACAGCCGGAGCTACAACAATTGCCAGAACCGATGCCGAAGCGCCTAACATAAAACTCGGATTTGGAAATTGATTGAAATAAGGGAAAATATTAAAAGCCAGCATATAAAACAATCCTCCGCCAATACCACCCAAAATATAAAGTCCTCCTAATTGCCGCCCGTTGAACAGCATCAGAAAAATACGTCCGAAACAATATAGCCACAACATGTTGAATAAAATATGCAACAATTCATAATGCAGGAACATGTATGTGATTATTGTCCAAGGCTTTTTAATGAAGTAGGAAAAAGAAGAAGGAAGTTCCAAATAGATAAAAAAACGTCCGGCATCCACACTGAATAATTTGCATATCAGCATAGAGAGAATTGCAATGACAAAAACACCGATGTTTATATAAATCAATTGAAATAAAACATCGGCACTTTTAAATTGTCTTTTTAACTTATTTAAAATACCGGAATTGGTCATTGTTCAAATCTCTATCGTTTATATCTTTTTTCTTCCAATATTTTATCAGGAAAAATCCAAATAACATTCCACCCAAATGAGCAAAATGAGCGACATTATCTCCACTGAAATTTGCAACTCCTAAGAATAATTCCACTAATCCATAAAAAATAACAAAATATTTGGCCTTAATCGGTATTGGAATAAACATCACATATATAGACGAATTAGGAAATAACATTCCAAAAGCTAGTAAAAGTCCGAATATCGAACCGGAAGCGCCAACTGTAATAACTTTATTTAACAAAACTTCTTTTGCAATTACTTGCCCGGCACCAACATTAATCATTGTACCTTCGGAAAGTGACAAAATTTCACGTAAATCGATATACCATGCCAATTCTTGAATAAGTCCGGCTCCTACACCTGCGACAAAATAAAAAATCAAATATCGTTTGGCTCCCCAATATTGCTCCAATGTACTACCAAACATAAACACAGCAAACATATTAAAGAAAATATGTGAAAAACTGCCATGCATAAACATGTAGGTAATAAATTGCGCCGGATTAAAATCACTTGCCGTAAAGTAGTGTAATCCCAGATATTTATACAAGTCTATTCCAATATTTGGAGTAACAATGCTTGCAAAATAAACTAAAGCATTGATAATAATAAGATTTTTTGTAATAGGTGGAATACGGCCTAAAAAACCTGAATTTCTTTGATATGCGTTACTCATTCGAACGTAGTATTGTGAAAATTAGTGCAAAATTATGGAAATATTATGTTAAGATGAGAATAAAATGCAAAAAATGTGCCAAAGTTAATTTGTCTTCGGCACACTTATAGCAAATTGCAACAATTGAGCAGAGTTAAGAACGTGTAGCAGCCAAAAAATCAGTCCATCTTTCATTGAATTTGGGCATACTTTCAAATAATAAATCTGCTCCGGCATCCAATAATATTTCATCAGCTAAAGGGCCTGTATTTACAGCAACTGTGAAAATTTTTGCCGCATGTGCCGATTCGACACCCAAAGGTGCATTTTCTACTACAATTGCTTCTTCGGGTTTATATCCGCCTTTTTTTAATGCTTGCAAATAAGGTTCCGGATTTGGTTTTCCATGTTGCACATCATCGGCAGTAACCATTAATTCGCGTACGAATGTATCCGGAAAATGCTTATTTAATCTGTCCAACAAGCTTTTTTGCCCTGAGCCTGTAACAATCATCGGTTGTAATCCGGCTTGTTTTACTTTTTCAAGCAGATTCCATACACCGGGCATAACTTCGGCTACCGGACAATCGTTGAAGAATTCGGATTTTACATTATAAATTTCCTGTGCTTCTTCTTTTGATACTTTCCGCCCGAAAGTTCGTCCGAAAGCAAGGTTTATTGTACCTTCCCCTGTTCTACCTTCGTGCATATAAGCTTCTTCGACAGAAAAATCTACTCCGAACTTTTCCATTGTTTTAACCCAAGCAATTGCATGGTTAGGCATGGAGTCATATAAAACGCCGTCCATGTCAAACAATACGGCTTTTAAATTAATTGCTTCAAAAGATTTGTTACTCAGGTAATTGTTTAGAGCTTTCTCAAAAATCATGTTTGTAAGTTATGATAGGTTAAAATAGATATATAACAAAAATTGCGCCAAAAATATATTACATCTAATTACTTAAAATAAATGAGTTAGGAGAATTAACCACCTAACTCATTTTCAATTTAATAAAAATATTTTTTATTTATGTAAAATATCAGATAGTTTGTGTACATCCAACACGGTTATTTCTTTTCTTTTATATTCGATAACGCCTTCATCTTTAAGTTCATTGATGATTTTAAGTAATGACGGACGGGCAACTCCGAAAAAATCGGCTAAATCTTGCTGGCTACTTTTAATATGAATATCCGAAGAACCTTTTTCGGTAAAACTTAAAATAAAAAATGCCAAATTCTTCTTCAAATCCGTACCAGACAACGATGATATTTTGTCAAATGAAGATTGGGCTTTATTCGAAATAATATTCAAATAATTAAGTAAAAAAATCGGTTCGTTTTGTAAAAGGTAAAATACTTGCCTTTTTCCTATCGACATGGTTGAAACATCACTCAATGCCTTGATTGTTGCAGGGTATTGTGTATTTTTTCCAAAAAGAAATGATGGATATAAAACTGTTTGACCTTTTATTTTTTCATAAATAGAAAACTTTTCTGATTTATCAATGGTTTCACACACGATACTTCCTTGTAATAAAAAGGTCAGTTTTTTACATTCATCACCTTTTTGAATGATAATATCATCTTTTTGATATTTTTCGAAATGCAGATTGATTTTTTCTAGCACATCTACGACCTTCAAACGCTCTATTCCTTGAAATAAAGGCAAAGATAATATTATATCATAAATTGTTTTCATCGATTGAGTTTATTAAAATACATATAACAAGGGCACATACAAATTGTTTAGTTAAAATTTATAAGTAAACCCCGCTCCAAACAGCTGCTTGACCTGTAAATGTGATCTATACTTTGTTATACCACTATCTTCATAAGGTAATTTTGTATTATCGTCGTAAACTAATTGAACGCCAATATTTGCTGAAATATAATCATTTACTTTCATGAATATACTTAATGTATAATCAATATCTACATTCTGAGGCTTGTCAAGATAATTAGAATACAATTTCAACATATTTTCCATTGTAATATTTTTCCAAAGTTCTTTCTTGTAATATAAATCAAAAAAGGCTCCGAATTCATACCTGATATGCTTGCCCGGATCAACACCAAAGGCTCCTTGTTGCGAAAGAGTATCATTCATAACAAAAGTTATTCTTGAAGCAAAAGGGGATAAGTTCATTTTAAAATTGTCCGATTCTTTATAAGCAATACCTGGCCCGAATCCTAATATGGCAGGAGCAAAGAACGTAGAAATCAATGGTTCATTTGGCAGTTTATAATCATAACCGTTCGAAAACTGAGTTTGAAAATTCATATAAAAAGTATACATCCATTTCTCTGAATATTTTCGGCCTAACAAAGAATTGATGATGAAACGATCATCATTTTTTCGCCAACCAACATCTTCTTGTTTACTTAATCCGTAACCGACAATGAGTTTGTTATCCCAATTCCATTTGTCTTTTTTATAGTTAAAATCGTAATTAAACAGTAAATTTCCTCCAAAGGAATTAACACCTCCTGCAGCCCAATTCGAAAATGAAGTTTGGTTGAAAATAAGGGAATTTTCACCTTTTATTGTCCAATATTTAGTAGAATCGGATTGAGCTTGTAATGCACTCAACGGCAAACAAAACAATAGAAATGCTCGAAAAAGTTTTTTACACATATTCATATTCATTTAATTTAAACATTAAGTTGATTATAAGTATAATGACTTTATATTGATAACATTAAAAACACTGTAAAAATACAGTGTTGAAAATTACAATCTATCTATTAAGCTATTGCAGATGAAAGTAATCAGTATGTATGAAAATAAAAAATATATTATATATGACTGAAAAATGAGCAATATTTCTAAAAAAATCGTTATTTTTATGAAAGAATTTATATTTTAATCTGATGTTCCTAATCTTTTGATGATGTTGTAGGCGCTTACAATTCCCAATTCGCCGGCTTTGCTGAGGTCTGCAATTCCTTTTGTATTTTCTCCTAAGTAAATGTACGTTAATCCTCTATTAAAATAAGCTTCGGCAAATTCTGATTCAATAGCAATAGCTTGGTTGTAATCGGTAATTGCATGCCGGAAATCCTTTTGAGTAAAGCGAATATTTGCCCGATTGAAATAGGCAAATGTAAAATTAGGTGCAAGTTCGATTACCTTTTCATAATCCTTGAAAATAATGTCATAGTCCAAATTTCTGTTTTTCGAATTGCCATCCGTAGTTGAAGGAGTAACTCCTTTCGATTGTTGCTCAACCTTAAATGCCGATGATAAATTAATGGATTTCGAACGATTGACGTCGTATTCGTCTGAAGCAGATTCATATTCGAGTTGTTTTGTACGTACAACAGCCCGGTTGAAGTATGCCAATGTGAATTTATCTCCCAACGTAGTAGCTTTTGTAAAATCTTCTATTGCTGATGAAAAATCCTGTACAAGCATAAAATCCAATCCCCGTGCGAAATATGCCATTGAATCCGTTGGATTTTGTTGTATCCTTTTGGAGTAATCGTTGATAGATGCAAAATGCTCCTGAATTTGTTCTTCGGTAAGAGCTGTTTCAGCATTTGTTAAAAGTAGAACTCTGTTTTTCAGCGCACTTTTCTTGTTGAAATCAATTAATGTTTGGTTGTAATAACTCTTGTTTTTCAGAGGGTCTACTTTTTCGTAATAAGT
Source organism: Bacteroidales bacterium (assembly GCA_031553395.1). Taxonomy (GTDB): domain Bacteria; phylum Bacteroidota; class Bacteroidia; order Bacteroidales; family WRGA01; genus WRGA01. The sequence goes on from JAVBLR010000052.1 coordinate 21,377, forward strand.
AGCCACAAAAGAAGGAAGTATTTCAACTGTTACATTCTTGTCCTGCACACGTCCACGGAGTTCATTCGTGTATTTTTCGGCATGTTCGTCATTGCTAGCAACTACAACCCGGTTAAATTTGCGGATATTTTTATCCGATTGTTCCCGTGTTTTTTCATCAGGATCATTACTAGCATCAGCCATATCATCCTGCATTTCATATTCCGAAACTTTACCTTTTCGTTTGTCTTCTTTATACTTTTCTTCCATGCGGTAAGCGGCCATAAAGTCGCGGTCGCCACCTGCTGCATCGCCCATTAAATGTTTGGCTTGCCCGCGTGCCTGATATCCGGGAATGTAATTCGGATATTGCTCCAATACGGTGGTATAATCCTTAATTGCACCTTTGTAATTTCCTACTTTTGTGCGCAACATGGCACGATTGTAGTATGCCAGATAGTTATTTGGTTCCAGTTCGATTACTTTGTCGAAATCTTCGATAGCCCGGTTATTGTCGGCAACTTGCGCTCTTAATAATCCTCTATTGTAACGCGAAATAAGATTCTCCGGATCTATTTCTATAGCCTTGTCATAATCGGCCATTGCAGCTCTTAAATCAGATAATTGGTAATTTGCCAATCCTCTGTTGATATAAAAACCGGGTTGATCAGGTGTTATTTTAATAGCTTCGGAATAATCATCTTTTGCTCCTTTGAAATTACTTTGCTGATAGTTAATCATTGCTCGGGTAGCATACGCATACGAAGAATATTTATCCAATTCAATGGCTTTACTTAAATCATTTAATGCTTTGATTGTATCTCCTTTTTCTGCAAGCATTCGTCCACGGCTGAGGTATGCAGCATCATAATTCGGATAACGTTTTAATAATGCATCGAAATCTTTTTCCGATTCATCATAATCTTTTCTCTGTGCTTCGGCAATAGCCTTATTGAGCATTATACTCTTACTGTCGGGAGAATATTCAAGGACTTTCTTATAATCTTCAATGGCTCCGTCAAACTGTTCAAGATTTTGGCGGGCAATTGCACGGCATTCATACGCTTTTACGATAAAGGGATTTCGTTCGAGACAGGAGGTGCAATCTTCTTCAGAGCCTTGGTAATCATTCAGATTAATTTTTGCCACAGCACGATAAAAATAAGGTTCGGCTAAATAAGGTTTTGCTTTTATAACCTGGCTGAAATATTGAATAGAAAGTACATAATCTTCGAAATATAATGCATTTCTACCAATAGCCATTACCTTGTCGGTATTAATTTGAGCGAAAGAAGAGGTTGTAAAAGCTATGAAGAGCGAAATAACAATTGAAATTCGTTTCAGCATAATTCGTTGAAGTATAATTTGGTGCCAAATTTAGTGAATAACAATCAAATGACGTAATTAAAAAAAGGTAAAAAGTAAAAAGTGAAAGACAACTGCCATTTTTACTTTTTACATTTCAAGAATACCTTTTCCTTGGCGGGTAATTTCGGGTTCTTCGCCGGTATAATCTACGATTGTAGATGGCTCGATTCCTCCTATTCCTCCGTCAATAACAATATCTACATTGTTTTCATATTTTTCGTGGATAAGTTCCGGATCAGTGGAATATTCATCCATATCGTCTTTGTCGTGAATGGAAGTTGTGAGAATAGGATTGCCTAATTCTTTAACCAATTCCCGGATAATATTATTATCAGGAACACGTATTCCTACAGTTTTACGATTTTTATAGATTTTAGGCAAATTACTGTTTGCATTCAAGATAAATGTAAAAGGTCCCGGTAAATGCTGTTTCATTAACTTGAAAGTGGGAGTATCGACTTTTACATATTCGCTGATATTGCTTAAATCATAGCAAATAATCGACAAATTGACTTTCCGTGGATCAATATTTTTCATTTTGCAGATTTTCTCCACAGCACGTACATTCAGTGCATCACAACCAATGGCATATACCGTATCGGTAGGATATATCACCAATCCACCATCGCGAAGCATTTGAACGACCTTGTCGATTTCGCGGATATTTGGATTTTCGGGGTAAATCTTGATTAACATCTTTTTAAAGTAAAAGGTAAAAGGTAGAAAGTAAAAGGTAAGTTGTGTAATCTTACCTTTTACTTTCTACCTTTTACTTTATCCATATATTATTTTGCCATTTTCGTCGCGGTATTGGTCAAAACTTTTATTGTATTGATCCATAGCGCGAAGGCTCATACCCATACTTGAGAAACCTCCGTCGTGGAAAAGGTTTTGCATGGTAACTTTTTTAGTCAAATCCGAGAACATAACGATGCAATAATCGGCACATTCATCGGCATCGGCATTTCCAAGAGGAGACATACGGTTTGAAAAGTCCATCAAACTATCCATTCCTTTTACTCCACTACCAGCAGTAGTCATTGTCGGGGATTGAGAAATTGTATTTACACGGACATTTTTTTCACGTCCGTAAATATATCCGAAACTGCGGGCGATAGATTCCAACATCGCTTTTGCGTCAGCCATATCGTTGTATCCGAATAATGTACGTTGGGCTGCTACATACGATAATGCTATTATGGAGCCACTTTCATTGATAGCATCCATTTTTTTTGCGGTTTGTATCATTTTGTGGAATGATACGGCCGATATATCCAACGTTTTGTCTAATAAATCATAATCCAAATCATCATACGGACGTTTCTTGCGCACATTCGGAGACATACCGATCGAGTGCAATACAAAATCGATTTTTCCGCCTAAGATTTCCATTGATTTGGTAAAAACCATTTCCAAATCTTCCAGATTGGTTGCATCAGCCGGAATAACTTCGCAATTCAGTTGTTCTCCAAGCTTGCTTACATCACCCATACGCACGGCAACAGGTGTATTTGTTAATGTAATTGTTGCACCTTCGGCTACAGCACGTTCTGCAACTTTCCATGCGATAGACATATCATTGAGTGCACCAAAAATAATGCCTCTTTTTCCTTTTAATAAATTATGACTCATTTTTTTGATTTTTTAAATTCGGCACAAAAGTAATAAAAATGAGCAATATATAAAATTAGTTGTAAGTTATGAGTTTTAAGTTATAAGATATCGTTGCTGATAATATCAAATGCAGCAAATGAACTTAAAACTTATTACTTACGACTTAAAACTAACTTTCATTCAAAATCAAAGCTCAATTGTAAATCTTCATCTTCTGTTGGTTCGTCAAAATTACTGACTCCAACGCCTAACAACCGAATACCCTTTTCTGTTAAATCAACTTTTTTGAGTATATCTTTGGCTGTTTCCAATAATTGTTTGAATTCTGTAATTTGCTTGGGTAATGTTTTGCTGCGCGTAATTATTTGAAAATCGGCGTATTTTATTTTTAATGTAACTGTACGTCCATAGAGATTTTCCTCTTTCATGCGGTGCATTACTTCTTGGGCAATATGATATAATTCCATTATCAACGGAATTATTTCTTGCTTATCCTTATCGAATGTATTTTCGGCGCTGATTGACTTTGTAATACGGTTGGGTTCAACCTTTCGTAAATCGATTCCCCGGGCATTCTGATAATACATAATTCCTGCTTTTCCGAATGCTTTTATCAATTCTGTTTCCGAATGTTGTTTAAGGTCGAAACCTGTATGGATTCCCAATTCGTGCATTTTCTTTGCAGTTACTTTTCCAACGCCAAAGAAACGTTCAATAGGCAAACTTTCGATAAATTTTTCCGCTTTATCAGGATGAATAACAAATAATCCATCGGGCTTTTTGAAATCCGAAGCGATTTTGGCAAGAAATTTATTGTAAGAAACTCCTGCAGATGCTGTTAATCCGGTTTTATCTTTTATTTTCTGTTTGATTTGCGTCGCTATTTCTGTAGCCGATGTAATATGTTTATAATTATCAGTTACATCCAAAAATGCTTCATCCAGCGAAAGAGGTTCGACCAAATTTGTATATTCCAAAAATATTTCCCGTATTTGCTCTGAAACAGTATGATAAACCTCAAAACGAGGCCGGACAAAAATCAATTCCGGACATTTCTTTAATGCTGTTTTTGATGCCATTGCCGAAAAAACACCAAACTTCCGGGCTTCATAACTTGCAGCAGCAACTACGCCACGTGTTTCGGGATGTCCTACAGCTAATGGTTTTCCTCTATATTCAGGATTATCTCTTTGCTCGATGGAAGCATAAAAGGCATCCATGTCGATATGGATGATTTTGCGAATCAATTTTTACTTTTAAAGAAATTATTCATGTATAATAACTGATATTGAATCGCATTCGCCCAATATTTTGAGTCGTGAGATCCGGGACGGGAAATAAAATCATGCGGTATTTTCTTCTCCATCATTTTATTGTGCAATTCAACATTCACCTGATAGAAAAAGTCTTCCGTTCCGCAATCAATTATCAATGCCAATGAATTGGGGGCTACTAAATCGAGCATATTTGTAACAGTATGATCATTCCAAATTTGCGGATTTTGAGCATATTCTCCAAGTTGCTTTTTCATTTCCCAATTGTTGGGAAACGGGCGAATATCTACACCTCCGCTCATGCTTCCTGCTGCTCCAAAAATATCCTGATGTTTAAAAGCAAGATATAATCCGCCGTGTCCTCCCATGCTAAGGCCGGTAATGGCTCTTCCTGAAGGACTTTTAATCGTACTGTATGTGTTGTCGATTTGTTCGATTAATTCTTTCGTTATGTATGTCTCGAATTGAGATTTCGGATTAACCGGACTGTCCCAATACCAGCTATTTTTCCCGGTTGGGCATACGATTATCATTTGGTATTGGTCTGATAAATCCTTAATTTTAGGGGTAATTCCCAACCAAGATTTACAACTTCCGCCATAACCGTGTAATAAATAAGTAACGGGATATTTTTGTGCGTTATTATAATCTTCAGGGATTATAACAATAGCTTTAATTGTTTCATCCATTACATAACTGTGTGTAGATAACGTATCTACAATTGCAGCTTTGGATAAGAAAGAAAAACTTCCGAGTAAAATTAAGATGGATAGAATTGCTTTTTTCATTAGGGTATGAGTTATGAGGATTTTTTATATTCACTTGCAAAAATAAACAAATCCACTCTAATTTTGACCTTCAGGATAAATCAATTAGGAGAAACGCATGAAATTGAATAACGAGTCCGTTATGAGGGTTTTTATAAATTCCAATTTATGTCCGTGAAGCGGGCAAATATGAATAACCGCGGGTGAAACCCGTGGCATGGAGTAATCCTACACTACTACGTCCCCGAAGGGGGCGAATCTTCAATACAATATTCAACCCCTTCGGGGCTGTTGGAAAACCGGGCATTCGTGTACCACGGGCTTCACCCGCGGTTATTCATATTTGCCCGCTTCGCGGACAGATGGTAAGGCTTAAAAACTTCATATCAGTGTCAATATGAATAAATCAATTACATAAATTATATTATTAAATTACACAAATAATAAATATCTTTGTACCCGTATTATAAAAACGTAATCATTATGGGTCGTAAGGTAAAGCAACTAAAGAATTACACAACCGAACAGGTTGAGTCGGTCTTTGAAAGTG
>JAVBLR010000018.1:0-42659 GCA_031553395.1 Bacteroidales bacterium
TGGGTAGTGGGGATATAGTTTTTTTTCTGTTACTTTCAATACTTACAATTGGCTTTTACAGAAAGAACAAGCAAAGAATAAGTGAAGGGTAATTCCTTCACTTATTCTTTTAGGGCAAATGCATGAGAGTAAATTTCAAAATGACACCAATATGAATTAAATAACCACTTAGATTTATTTTCTTGATTTAATTGTATATTTGCACACTCTAACTAAAAGTGTGCAAAATGATAAAAGAAGACTTACTTGGATTTTTTGAAAACAGCTTTAAAGATAATTGGGATAAACCTGCTTTCACCGATTATAACGATAAAACTTCCTATACATACTCTCAGGTTGCTCAAAAAATTGCCGAGTTGCATTTACTGTTTGATGCATTTCAAATAAAGCCGGATAGTAAAATTGCACTTATCGGGCGTAATACCCCAAATTGGTGTACTGCTGCATTGGCAGTTTTGACGTATGGTTCGGTATTAGTCCCTATTCTTCAGGATTTTAATGCTTCCGATGTACAACATATCGTTAATCATTCCGAATCCGAATTGTTATTTTGTAGTGATATGATTTGGGATGCATTGGAAGAGAGTGCTTTAGAAAATGTACAAAGTATTTTTTCTATCAATAGTTTTAAAAATCTCCGACATCGTGATGCTAAAAAAAACGATGCTATATTGAAGTCTCTATCTGGATTGATGAATAAGAAATACCATTTGGGATTTACTAAAAACGATGTAAAATATCCTCGTCCTGATAAAAGCAAAATAGCGATCATTAATTATACATCCGGAACAACCGGATTTAGTAAAGGAGTGATGCTTACCAATAATAACTTGGCCGGCAATATTCAGTTTGCTATCGACACCAAATTAATTGAACCCGGAAGTAATCACTTGTCTTTTTTGCCATTAGCTCATGCTTACGGATGTGCTTTTGATTTCCTTTATGCGGCAACTGTAGGTGCTCATATCACGTTGCTCGGAAAAACTCCTTCGCCGAAAATACTATTGAAGGCTCTTGGTGAAACGAAACCGGGAATTGTATTAATGGTTCCACTTATTATTGAAAAAATTTATAAGAAACAGATTCTACCTTCGTTAAGTAAACAATCAATAAAATTAGCTCTTAATACTCCTTTGTTGAGAAGCTATGTTTATGCCAAAATAAGAAATAAGTTATTGGCAGTTTTTGGAGGGAATGTTAAAGAAATTATTATTGGAGGTGCAGCATTAAACCGGGAAGTTGAAGAGTTTTTGTGGAAAATAAAATTTCCTTATACCGTTGGTTATGGAATGACCGAATGTGCCCCGATTATTAGTTTCTCCCATAGTGACAAATTTGCCGAATTTTCAGCAGGAAAGATACAAGATCACATGGAAGTCCGTATAGATTCGGATGATCCATACAGTATTGTAGGAGAAATTCAGGTAAGAGGAGAACATGTGATGACGGCTTATTTTAAAAATGAAGAAGCAACCAAAGAGGTATTTACAGAAGATGGTTGGTTACGAACAGGAGATTTGGGGACTATCGACCAAGACGGAAATATATTTATCAAAGGACGGAGTAAAAATATGATATTGGGAGCGAATGGACAGAATATTTATCCCGAAGAAATAGAATCAAAACTGAATAACTTACCGTTTGTAATGGAAAGTTTAGTTTTGGAAAGAGACGGGAAATTAGTGGCATTGGTTTATCCCGATTATGAATCGCTGGATGCATCTGAATTTACTTCGAATGATTTGCCTCAAATTATGAACGAAAACTTGAAATTACTGAATGAATCGGAGGCAACATATAAAAATGTATCTCGTATTCAGCTTTATCCTACAGAGTTCGAAAAAACTCCGAAGAAAAGTATCAAGCGGTTTTTATATAGTAGTATTGCCAAATAATCAACGATTTAACATCTTTTACAGGTATATTAAGACGAAAAACAAAAAAATACTTGAAAATCCTTTCCACATTGAAAATGTATTTATAACTTTGCACCGTTTTTCAAGAACAATTTATTTGTTTCACTGTTTAAAATTCAAAAAGAAAATGAAAAAGTTAGTTTTATTTTTCGCTGTTGTTGTAGCTCTTTCTTTTGCTGCTTGTAACAATGCTCCTAAAGCAGATGCTTCTGCAGAAGGTCAAGAAACTCAATCTCAAGAGCAAACTACTACTGCTACTCCTGATGAAACTGCTACTCCTGATTCAGCTGCAACTGCTGCTCCTGATTCAGCTGCTGTACAACAGTAAGAAGAGAGAAGAAAAGTTAAAAGAAAGGAGTATTCGTTTAGAATACTCTTTTTTTGTGCCTTAACTGTTTGATTCTAAATCAGGATAACTAATTCTGGTATGATAAATAGTTTTCAGTTTCTGTATAAAAATTTGTTTTATTGCCTCTATATTTTTAAAGGTAAGAGGAGTATCTCTCAATAATCCTTCCTCCATCTGACCATCTATAATTCGATTAACAAGTTGAGTAATAGATTCATCAGTATATTCGGGCAAGCTCCTTGATGCTGCCTCTACCGAATCAGCCATCATCAATACAGCAGTTTCTTTACTAAATGGATTTGGGCCGGGATATGTAAATTTATCCTCATTAATCGGCTTGTCAGGATATTGATTTTTAAAGGAATTATAGAAATATTTTGCCTTGCCTTTTCCATGGTGGGTACTGATAAAATCTTTAATTTGTTGTGGTAAATGAATTTTATCAGCCATTTGTAATCCATCTAAAACATGCTTAATGATAATTTCGGCACTTTTTTCGTATGGCAATCCCATGTGTGGGGTTACTCCTTTTGTTTGGTTTTCGGTGAAATAAACCGGATTCTCAATTTTACCAATATCGTGGTATAAAGCGCCTGTTCTTACCAATTGAATATTAGCTCCAACTTTTGCAGCAGCTTCTGTTGCTAGATTTGAGACTTGCAAGGAATGCTGAAAAGTTCCGGGACAAACTTCAGAAAGTTTGCGTAAAATCGGTTGATTGATATTAGATAATTCAACCAGAGTAACACTTGAAATAAATCCAAATGTTTTTTCAAACAAGTAAATCAATGGGTAGGTGAATAACACCAGCAAAGAATTAATTAATAAATACATAAACATGTTGCCGTTTATCTTAGACCACATACCTTCCAATGCCAAGGAATAAGCCAAATAAACCACAATATACACGATAAGTATAACTATGGCGCAAGCAAATATTTGGGAACGCTGTGTCAGGTCTTTTAAACTGTAAACGGCTGTAATTCCCGCTGTAAATTGCAATAATACAAATTCGGCAGGAAAAGGTGCAACAAGCGAAGCTATAAATATTGTTATGAGATTTGCTGTTGTTGCTGTACGGGAATCAAAAAAGGTACGTATGATAATTGGCAATATTGTAAAAGGAATGACATAAATATTGAAAAAGTTGAAACGGGCATTAAATGCTGCGAATAATGAAAAAATGGTTATCATCATCATTAAGAAGATGAAATTGTTTTGTTTTGCATAAATTTCTGGGCGGAATAACCATAAGAAAGCAGGCATTATTAGAATAAGGCAAGTAATCAAGAGTATTTGTCCTGTCAAAATAAGTTTATTCTCACTGGTGCTTCCAATATGTTTTTCTGTAGATATTTTCAATGAGCGCAACATCTCATAGGTATGATTATCAATAATTTCACCTCGGTCAACTATTTTCTCTCCGGCTTGAACCATTCCCGAAGAATTTGAAATTTGTTGTAGTAATTGAGCCTTTACTTCTTCCGATGTTTTTTCATCATATTGTATATTTTCAACCAAATAAGAATTGATATTAAGCTCTCGCAATATATTTTTATCCAAAAAATCGGGCGCTTGTTCTACTATTTTCTCATATGCATTTTTGATGGTAAATAGTTGAGAAAAAGGATATTCTTTTCCTTCATTCTTTCCCTCATTATTTGTAATGATAACTATTGAATTTGTTTTGTCTTTTAAAAGCTCTTCATATTTCTTTGAACTTATGATACCAACAGCATACACATTATCCAATTGAGAGTTCACATACTGAAAATATTCTCTGGGAATTGTCGCAGAAAATATTTTGTTGTAATTATCCTTAAATAGCTGCTTTTGTACTTTTACAATAGAGTCGGAACTTTTAAAATATGGACGAAAAGTATTGAGTATACTATCTTGTTCGCGTTTCAATTCCTTATCGGTTTTATAAATAGGGAAGTCGAAGGTTGCTGTCAATAGTCCATATTTCCAAGGTTTTCCTTCTTGAAATTGGTATTTGAATTTAGTTTCCCGGGGTAGAAAATAGACAATTAACCCTACGGAAATTGCTATTAACAACACTTTTATGATAAAATCTTTATATCTCATTTTAAGTTGAAATTAGGAGTTTGAAATTAGGAGTTTGAAGTTAGAAAATGCATTATTCAAACTCCTAACTTCAAACTTCATTTTATTAACATTTTTCTTGCAACCATATTTCTACACCTTTTTTGATTGAATTCAAGCCAAAATCAGCAGGGCTTATTTTCTCTTTTGGCAGGAAGAAACTTTCGGCTACATCGTCAAAAGCTTGCAATTTAGATGTATTTTCTACGACACATTCAAAAAATAAATCAACAGTATGCACTACAAATCCTGAATATGGATAAATATTTGGAAGTGAAAATAAATACCGGGATTCAATAACATCCAATGCAGTTTCTTCTTTTACCTCCCTCACAACAGCTTGTTCGGCAGATTCGTACATGTCAACAAACCCTCCCGGAAGATCCATTGTACCTTTAGCCGGTTCTTTTGCCCGGCGGCATACCAATAAATCTCCATCATTGTTTGTAATAAAAGCAACTACTGATGATGAAGAATTGAAGTAATATACAAAGCCACAATCGATACATTTTTTTGATTTCTCGTTATGTATCTCAAAACGGTTGCTGCCACATTTAGGGCAATAGTTGAATAAATACAATGGGTGCTTCATCTTTGATTAATTGTTCTTATAGGCGAAAATATCTCGTAAGTACAAAGTTAATTATATTTTGCAATAATAAACATGGCATAATTTGATGATACTTAATCAGACCTACTATTAACATTATTTATTTGTTTGTTTAACATATTTTTTTTTGACTAAAAACCAGTCACTTGTCTGTTATTTTCAGAGCAAACATTCAATTTTATACCTACCTTTTCATCGGTTATGTTTTATGTTTATAAAAAGGAAGTATCTTTGACTGTTAATAATTTAAAACGGAAATATTTTAATAGAATATCTTTTTTAGTGAATAAAAAATATAAAAGATGAAGTACCTTTTTTTATCTGTGATTTTTTTGAGTATATGTTTTACTGCATGTAAAGAAGTTGATCCTAAAAAAGATAATGTAAATACGGTTAGTTCTCAATCGTTGGAAGACCCTGGATTGTTAGTTGAAAAATTCAATGGTTTTAAAAAATATGCACCCAAAGATATATCTGCCAATTTGTTTGTAATCAATGACGAATGGATGCTTGTTACTGCAGGAAGAGATACAAGTTTTAATACAATGACGGCAAGTTGGGGTGGATTCGGGACTGCATGGGGAAAACCGGTAGCTTTTATGCTGATTCGAGATTCTCGTTATACATTTGAATTTTTGCAAAAGGATTCGGTATATACACTGTCCTTTTTTGATAAAAAATACCATGAAACCATGCAAATGCTTGGAACTAAATCCGGACGGGATACCAACAAAATAGAAGAATCGGGACTAACACCTCTTAAGATGCCTTCGGGGGCAATGTCCTTTAAGGAAGCGTCTACAGTTATTGAATGCCGGAAATTACTTTCTCAACCGATTGATACTACAAAAATAGCTTCTTCGGATGTGAAGCATTGGTATAGGGAAGAACCAGGTGTTCATAATTTGTTTTTTGGAGAAATCATTGGTGTTTGGAAAAAATGATTTTCAGAAATTGAGAAGTTACCTGAAGTTATCAGAATTCCGGTACATTCCGACTAACTCCTTGGACTTGAAATGATAGAAATAGGAAAATATCACACGCTTGAAATAGTTAAAAGCCTTCATTTTGGTTTATATTTGGATGGGGGAGAAGCCGGCGAAATTTTGCTTCCTACTCGTTATGTCCCTGAAAAATGGGAAATAGGCGATTTTATTGAGGTTTTCATTTATCTAGATAATGAAGAAAGGCTTATTGCCACAACAGAAAAACCATTTGCCCAAGTAGGAGATTTTGCCTGTTTGAAAGTGGTTGGCGTAGACCAAATTGGCGCCTTTGTTGATTGGGGATTGATGAAAAATATCCTTGTTCCTTTTCGTGAACAAAAAAATACACTTCGGGTTGGAGATACACCTATTGTTTACATTTATGTGGATGATAAATCTCATCGTATTGCAGCTTCTGCTAAAATTGACAAATACATTGATAAAGGAATGCCTGATGTTGTTCTCGGGCAGGAAGTGGATTTACTGATTTATCAAAAAACAGACTTAGGTTATAAAGCCATTGTTAATAACAAATATGTAGGCTTGATTTATGAGAATGAGATTTTTCAATCTGTACGTATAGGTCTTAAAACCAATGGATTTATCAAACAAGTACGTGAAGATGGAAAAATCGATTTATCTCTTTCGAAATCGGGAATAGAGAAAATAGATGATTTCGCCCAAATCTTATTGCAAAGATTGGAAAAGGCGAATGGTTTTTTGCCGGTTACCGATAAAACCTCTGCTGATCAAATTTATGATACATTATCAATGAGCAAAAAGAATTTTAAGAAGGCTGTAGGAAATCTGTATAAACAGCGGCTCATTACTATTGAGGATAACGGAATCAGATTAACCAATCAAAAAAACTAACTAATTGCTTAGTAAACAGAAAATAAAATATATCCGTTCGTTGGATTTAAAAAAGAATCGGAAGGAAAATCATGTTTTTCTTGCAGAAGGGTCTAAACTAATTGAGGATATATTGGATGTTTTTTATTGTAAAATTTTATTGGGCGAAAAGGAATGGCTTTCTTCTCATCCTGGTATTAAAGCCGATGAAATTATTGAAGTAAGCAGGGACGAATTATCTAAAGCAAGTCTGTTAAAAACGCCTCATGATGTTTTAGGTGTTTTTGAACAACCGAAATATGATATTCAAAACATTAATTTGAACGAACAGCTACTCCTTATGGTCGATGGAGTACAGGACCCCGGCAACTTGGGAACAATTATTCGTTTGGCAGATTGGTTTGGTATCGAACATGTTATTTGTTCTCCCGATTCGGCCGATGTTTTTAATCCCAAAACCGTGCAAGCAACAATGGGCGCATTGGGACGTGTAAAAATTCATTATACATCTTTGCCCGAGTATTTATCTTCCTTACCTGATAATATCCCTGTATATGGGACTTTTTTGGAAGGAGAAAATATTTATCCCCGCGAATTATCTTCCAATGGTATTATTGTATTGGGAAATGAAGGGCAAGGAATTCGTCCGGAAGTTTCGGCAATGATAACCCGCAAGTTATTTATTCCTAATTATCCACAAGGAAAAAAGACATCAGAATCGTTGAATGTTGCAATTGCCGGAGCAATTATTTGTTCCGAATTCAGACGAAGAATGTAATAATTGTTATTAGTTCTTGGTTGGTGAATTTATTTTATACAAAATATATCAGCAACTTACAACAAATAACAATTAGACACTATTGATAGAATCCCGAGAATGCTGCAATAACAAAGTGTCCTGCAATTAATCCGCAAATCAAAAGCTTAATTCCTATTGAAGCAAAGAATCCCAATAAAGAACCAAAAGCGGCTTTAAAAGATTCTTTTTGTTTCTTTCCTGTAATAGTTTCCCCGATTAATGCGCCCAAAAAAGGACCGACAATAATACCCCAAGGCAAGAAAAAAAGACCGGCAATCATTCCGAAAGTTGCACCCCAAATACCACTTTTAGAACCACCCATTTTTTTTGTTCCCCATATTGGAATAAGATAATCAAGAACGGCTGTGATTATTACGACAATACCCCAAATAATAATCCATGTCCAACTGATGCTGTCGGCGAATCTATCCGTAAACTTAAGCAAAAGTAATCCTACCCAGCTTAGTGGAGGTCCGGGCAGTACGGGAGCTACGCAGCCAATAATTCCAGCAATTAAGCAAATTATACTTAGTATGATTAATAGTGTATCCATTGTTGTTTTTTATAACGGAACAAAGATAATATTTTTGATGGATGATTTGAATGTTTTTTATTTACTCCCACGAGTGGGTTTTCAATGTGTATTTAGACAAATAAAACCTTTAAAATTGGACTCGTTTTGAAATTCTTTTCGACTATTTAAACCACATAAATCTTTTTCTAAAAAAGCAAGTTTGGATTTATATAAATCAAACTTACTTTTTCATTTAAAAAAATTAACTCAATAAAACACAACAAATAAAAATGTAAATTTACCTTTAACTTTTTTAAATTTCCAAATTATCTACTTTTATTTTTTAACTTTATTCAAATTAATTGATTTTATTTCAGTTTTTTATAAACTATTCGAGAATCTAATATTTTGCAAAAAATTTTCTCTCCTCTCAAATATTGAATCCTTAAATGCATTAACATAAATTCTTTTTTTTTTTTTTTTGTTACATTTATTTAACATATCTTCGCTTCCCAAATAAGGTATTGCCGGGCCGCATCAAAGGTTTGGCGATTCATTCATTTATTATTCATTCACTTTAGTGCCCTGCGCCGGAAAGCAAAAAAAGGTTTTGCCTTGCTAATTTTTTGTCGCGACGACAAGAGAAAAATAAGGCCGGTGCAGCAGGCATTAAAAAGTTAAGAATGAAGAGTTAAAAGTTAAGAATTCTACCCCTGTCCCCTAAAGGGGAACGCTCTGATGATATGATTTTCGTTCCCCTTTAGGGGACAGGGGTAAAAATATACAAGATACGAATAATAGCACCTACCGCTTTTCCCCTCTCCAAAGGGAGAGGGGGCAGGAGGTGAGGTTCACATAATAACAACGAATGAATGTAACAAATGAAAAAACGAACTATTACTTCTTTTATTAATAATGTAAAACCGGCATATATTATCTGTATGGCGGCAATCTTCAGTGTGTGCATTACACCACTGAAAGCCCAGAGTGGTTCAGCCATCTTGAAGGCTAATGATGACACCCGTTTTACTACCCCGGGCACAGCTTTTTTCTACAATGTACTGGATAATGATGAATTGGGAACCTGTAAATACAATACCCTGCAGACATTCAAGATTATCCAGGCACCCAAGCATGGAACAGCAGTTATTAATCCGCTGACCAAGTTAATCCGTTATACCCCGGCAGCAGGATATTCCGGACAGGACTCATTGATTTACCAGATAGAATGTAGCGGAGTCACTTCTACGGCTACGGCCTATATTAATATTAATAGCCAGCCTGATAATGTATGGACGGATGTCTGTACGGTAACACCTCCTGCTACGGTTTGGGATATTGAAAAGAAAGCGCAGACAAGTACTGCTAATTATGTAAGTTATTACGCTCAACCATTTGTAGGGGATTTGGATAAGGATGGAAGGAAAGAAATTGTAACAACTGCATTCACATCTCCGTTTAATAGTTTGACAAGTACCGCTATTCATGTATTTGATGATAATCTAAATTTAAAGAAAACGTTTACTACTCCGGTAATGGATACGTATGTCTTTTCTCCTATTATTCTGGCAGATGTAGATAACGACGGACAAGGGGAGATTGTAATTGCAACATCTTATAATAGCGGTGGAACAGATAAATTTCGTTTGAAATGTTATACTGCAAGTGGAGGATTAAAATGGACATCCGATCAACCGTATTTTACTGCTGCTGGGAGTGCTACAATACTGAATTATTCGATGTGTCCTGTAGTTGCAGATTTTGATGCGGATGGTACACCCGAAATCTTTGTAGGAGACAGGCTTTTTGATGGAAAGACAGGAAAGCTTCTAGTTACACTTCCTGCTGGTCCAAGAGGGCTTATACATACAGGAGCTACTCGGTATGCTTATATGTCTGCATTCGGTGATTTGGACAAAGACGGTAAGTTGGAAGTGATTGCCGGAAGTGCTGCCTATAAGGTAAATATAGTAAGCCGTACCAATCCTGCTTTAAACAGTGCAACGATTTATAAACAGGCTACCACTCCAACAGGACGTTCTGATGGATATACATCAGTAGCAGATGTAAATGGAGATGGTTACTTGGATGTAATAGTTGTTACTTATGAACAGGAGTATGCAGCAACTGGAAATATATACCGGCCAACATTAATGTATGTTTGGGATGGAAAAACAGGAGCTCTTCTAAATTCAGTAAGTCCTCCTCAACAAGCAAGCCCTACTGGAACTTACCCTTATACAGGTTCGGCTTTGGGCTCCCGAGCATTTATCGGGGATATAAATGGAGATGGAATAGTTGAAATCTGTTTTACCTATTATTGCGGAATTGTGGCATACCGCTATAACAAGGCAACAAATAATTTTACTCAGCTATGGGTTAAAAGAACTACTGATTCATCGGGTAGTACGACCATGTCTATGTTCGACTTTAACCTGGATGGCAGGGCAGAACTGGTATACCGTGACGAAACAGACCTGCGTATTATTGATGGTATTACCGGTAATAACCTGATAACATTTCCCTGTTATTCACCCACTCATACAGAATACCCTGTTGTAGTGGATTTGGATAATGACGGGCATGCGGACATTCTTACATCCGGTTCCATTGAATCAGTATATGCAACGGCAGCCCAAACGATGCGTATCATGCGTTTCGGTAGTAAAACATTGAATGCATGGTGCGATGCGCGCGATGTTTGGAACCAGCATGGCTACAATCCTGTTTATATCAATGAAGATTTGACAGTACCACAGTATCCTATTAATCCAGCGACAGCTTTTCATGATAAAGACAGTCCAAAAATTAATTATCCGTTCAACCACTTTTTGCAGCAGGTAACCAATTTGAATGAAGAAGGTGAAACTTTGTATTTCGGCCCGGATTTGATGTTCAGCCCATCTGTAAAGAAGACCCTGAAGGTCAACGGATCGGATTTGGATATCACGATCGGTGTAATGAATGACGGTGATGCTATTTATTCGGGTAACCTTCGTATCAGTACGTATGTATATAAGAAAGCTACCAATACCTATACCAAGATTGGCGCAGCAGGGGTAAACGTAACGGTCAGCATCCCGGCCGATGGAAGTACCCAGACAATTACCTACAAGGTTCTTAATTTTGCAGCGTATCTTCCTGCGGATTACGATAACTGGGAAATCCGCCTGAACTGGGAAGATGCCACTTATCCCATCAATCAGGAAGAATGTAAATATTATAACAACATAGCCAGTGATATTTCCCTTATAGAAGGGGAATACGTAATGTGTTATTATCCGGATGCATCCAGAACGGAACGGGTTTATGTCGAACCCCAAAATACCTACCGTTGCGAATGGTATACGGCTTCCACTGGAGGCACGCATGTTGCCTCCGGTGATTATTATGATGTACCGAACAATAGCATCACAAACAAAGTACAATATTACTTCGTGGAAGTGTACGACAAAGTGACTAACCTTCACCTTAACCCAAGCCGCGATACGGTTTTTGTTTACCAGGCTCCGGACTCATTGATCTGGATTGGTCATACCAACCAGGATTGGCACAACTACGAAAACTGGTTGAACCCGAATGATCCGCTTAATTTGTATGAAAAGGCCAACATACCGCGAAAATGTACCGATGTGCTTATCCCGGATGAAATAGACCTTTATTCCGACCTTACCCCCAGCCTTACTGTTTACAGTAAGTATGCAAAAAGCGAATGTGCCAACATCACATTCGAGCATGGTGGTGAAGTAGCCCGTACGGACAGTCTGGATTACGATGCAGCCTACGTCCACCTGACGCTGAAAAGCAACCGGTGGTATATGCTTTCGGCGCCGCTTCAGGGGATGTTCCCGGGCGATTACTATGTGCAAGACCCGAAACCCTGTGATGATGATGTGTTTGTCTATACACGCCTTTTTGACCGCACCAACCCGGAAACAGGCAATTATGTGGCAGGTAACTGGACAGGGGAGTTCAATAACCCTGATTACCAACTTTCCGCAGGGCTTGGTTTCTCGGCCTGGGTAGATGATAAACAGCCAAACGATAAAATCCATACCCCTTCGCATTTCTTATTCCCTAAACATGATGCAACCTATACCATGTATAATGCGACCAGGACTGACTTAGGGGACTATATAAATTGCAGCCCAAGAAATACGGTTCCATTAACCCGTATCAATGAGCACCGTTTCGTATATGAACCGGGAATGGATATGTATGGGGACTTTACTTTAAATGCTTCTGCACCTGTTGCCGGCCGTTCGGTAATTGTTGGTAACCCGTTTATGGCGCACTGGGACTTTAACCAGTTCCGTGCAGCGAATACATACGCTATCCAACCTTATTATCAGGTGCTAGATGAAAATGGAAGCTTTATTACCTACTATATATCAGGAGGAACCACAACCGGCGGTTTGACAAAGTATATCGCCCCGATGCAATCGGTGCTGGTAATGAGCAGCGGTTCTTTCCCTGCCCTGGTAGCCAATGCAACTATGACAAGCACGGTTCCGGGCGATAAGCTCAGGTCTATACAACAGGAAACCTCGGAAGAATTGTTGTCCTTGAAAGTAATACAGGGAGATGTATCGAATAAAACAATCCTATACTATCATCCTGAAGGTACTCCTGAAGGCTTTGTAGATGTTCCCAAATCATTCGTAACCAATGTAACGGAGCCTGCGACGGTTTATATGGTATCGGAAAAGGGCAACTTGTCTGATATCTTGAATGTAGACGAATTGAATAATCCGGTATTCCTGGGAATCAGGACATCGCTGACTGGAGAGATGGAATTCAAGTTTGAAGGTACCCGCACCTTTGCTTCGGATTATGATATTTACCTGACGGATGTTCAAACAGCAAGGCAAATCGACCTTCGAGTTTTCCCCTACTACAAATTTGAGAAAACAACAAGTGACCTGTTTACTTCCAACCGTTTCTATCTGACATTCGTAAAGAACACAACCGGTATTTCAGCATCTGAAATGGGCAAAACGACAGGAGTTGAAGTATACAGCTCGGAAGGTACAATCCATATCATAAGCGTGGATAATGCCCTACTGAAGGAAGTCACCCTCTACGATATTCAAGGGCGTATCGTTCAAACAAAAAAGAATATAAATGATACACGGATGTCTATCCCTGCGGAGAAAAATAAGATTTACCTTGTACGTGCAGTAAGCGGAACAACAAGCCGTTCGGTAAAAATCTATAACAGGTAAAAAAACCCTCCTAAATCCTCCCCCAAAGGGAGGACTTTGCGGAGGTGGAACAATTTTCAGCATAAGATTTAATCATAAATAAATACATTAACATGAATAAGAAGTACATTATTTTAATTTTAGTATCAACCATTTTAACCATTGCAACAACCAGTGTAAAATCCCAGGATGCATCCATCGTAATCCGTATCGATACGAAAGACAATACGATGAAGGAACATGTGGGAGCAACCTCAAAGGACAAGGCAACCGTAACCCAGCGGAATTCCTCCAATGTGAACGAGCTGCTTCAATGGGGGAGTCCTAATGTTTCTTTCAACGGTGCGTGGTATACAGGTGCAGCCAGATTATACAACAGTACGGTTGCCGGAGGAGCGCTTCAATATCCTAATTACCCGTATTTGGAAATCCAACGCACGGGCACAAACAAATTTACTCATATTGAGATTGTGGGAGTATTTGACCAAAGTACGGCCATGTTATCGATGATTCCGATGGGATTCAGTGAGAACGGGACAACCTTTACCGATTTTCAAACGGATGAACCGTATTTATATTTTGGAGGGGATGAAAGTAAGCCGCTTCCGGGACAATATGCAGGGCCAGCTATTGCCTTTGATGCAGATTATACTACCATGACAACAAAAATTCCTGTACCGGAGAATATCAATTATATCCGTATCGCAGCCAGCAACAAATCTTTTTCAGGAACGCCCTTAAGTTCGGGCTTTGACCCTGCTTATATTTATCAGGTATCCTTATGGACAAAAGACGATGGTATTCCTTCATCCATTGACAATGCCAATAGTAATTCCTTCAGCGTAAATAAAATAAACGATGAATTGCATTTTACGGAACCGGCATTACAAATATCCATTTACAACATTTCAGGACAATTGGTACAAACAGCTGTAAACACTCAAATATTGCCATTAAACAACTTTCCAACAGGAATCTATGTAGTAAAAGCAACAAGTACAACCGGAAAAAATATCATAACAAAAATCGCAAGATAATATCAACCTTATCCATTCCGGTTTAAAAGAATACCGAACAGAATTAAAAACAAAAACGAATGAAGAATATGAAACGGATATATGTATTATTATGTACCTTATTACTAATGATGGGAGGCGCAAATGCGAATGCAACCTGTGGTATTTTTGAACCGGAAGAGAATAAGGAGGAAGAAATTTTATCCTTAGAAACAGAAAAGGAAAGTAAGATAGACAAAGAGAGTTTCTGGGAAAAGATAACAAACTCGGATAGTAAAACTTCAATCATATCGGATGATGACAAGAAGTTATATGCCCCGCCTCCAGGGGAACCGGGCAATCCACAGAAGATTGTGGCGCCACTGGGTAGCGGGGAGATAATGTTTTTTCTGTTGTTGTCGGTGCTGACAATTGGATTTTACAGAAAGAAAAGACAAAAACAGACAATAAGTGAAGGGTAATACCTTCACTTATTGTTTTTATTGGAAATGCATGAGAATAATTTTCAAGAAGACCGATATGAAGATTAAGACAAACTCATGGTAATTGTCATGTAAATCAACATTCCGATGATATCATTTGAAATGGTGATAAAAGGCCCGGTTGCAATGGCAGGGTCAATATTGAATTTCTCCAATGTTAGGGGTACCAATGTCCCGAAAATAGAGGCAAACATTACTACTGCAAACAACGATAGTGAAACGGATGTCGTAACAATCGATGGTCCCATCATAAGGTAATTGTAGATAAATACAACCAACGAGATAATCCCTGCATTAATCAACGAAACTGCTGATTCTTTGAATACTTGTCCCCATACGTTTTTGATATTCAGTGTTTTATTAGCAAGTCCCTGCACTACGATTGCCGAAGATTGTATACCCACATTTCCACCTGTACCGCCAATCAGCGGAATGAAGAATGCCATTTGCGGATGAAGGGCAAAATTGTTGTCGAATTTACCTAAAATGGCAGAATTGGTAATACCACCAATCATTCCGATAAGTAACCACGGCAATCGGGCATATGTTTGCACCAATACATTATCCCTGCTTTCTACATCCTGAGAAATACCTGATGCTAATTGGTAATCACGTTCGGCTTGTTCACGTGCTTTATCCATTACATCATCGATAGTAATACGACCTTCCAAACGTCCGATGCTATCTACAACCGGTATAGCTACAAGGTCATATTTTTCTATGATTGTAATTACATCATCAATGGGCGTATCAACTTTTACAGCGATGGGATCTTTTTCCATTACATGTTTCACTTTCGAAATCGAAGGGCTTGTAATCATTTTCTTTAACGGAAAAATACCTTTCAGGCGGTTTTCGTTATCAACTACATAGACATAATAGATTTCGTCCATTTCTTCGGCTTGGATGCGCATTTCGTCCAAACACTTGGGCATACTCCATTCTTCGTTTACGGTAACCATTTCTGTTCCCATAAGCCCTCCGGCCGTATCCACATCATACTTTAGCAAGTCAACAATATCACCGGCTTGTTCTACGTCATCAATATGTGAAAGTATTTCCTCTTGTTGCTTTTCATCCAGTTCACGCATTAAATCCACCGCATCGTCAGTATCCATGTTGTCGACGAAACGTTTGGCAATCACATCTATAGGAAGCGTATCCAATAATTTCCGCTGATCATCATCATCCAACTCGGTAAAAACGTCGGCTGCTTTTTCATCATCCAACAACAAGTAAAGAAAACGGGATTCTTCTAAATCCAGCTTTTCATAAAGCTCGGCAATATCAGCAGGATGAAGCTCTTTTAATATTATTTTCGCTTCATCGGCATTTTTTTCTGCAATTACTTTATGAATCTGGTTGAGATATGTTTCAGTGAAATTAATCATTGTAAAACCTATTTAATTAATGTGAGAATTTACCGAAAATAGCATTTTCAGTATTAGAACATGGACAGAATATTTACTATAGTGCCTCCGAGTAAAATAACGATTATTACGATTGCCGATATTTTAATGACTTTCAATGATTTTTTCTTTGAATATGGAGCTGTGATAGTACGAATTTCATCGATTTCTTCTTTTTGAAGATCTCTTTTCGGAATTAAGTAGGCTTGCATTGAAGATATCAGAAAATAAAAAGCATTTTTTCCTTCCACACAGTCATGCAAATCTTTCCAATCGGTCGAAGATTCTGTTTTGTACCCTTTTACGCTAAATCCTTCGTCTGTTATTTGATAGGTGAAAGGATGATGAAAAACAACCGTTTCTTTTTTAATTTTTGATGCAACATAATATTGCAGTAAAATATATATCGGAATAAAGAGAATAAGAACCAAAGAACAATAAAAAAGAAACATGTCGAAATAGCTGCCTTTAATGAGATTGAGAATGATTGTACTTGCGGCAAAAATAAAACCGGCTGCAAGAGCATACAAAAAATAACGAACTTGACTTGAAGCTTCGAATCTCAACTTAAAAATATCTTTTTGAGTAATTTCTACTGTTTTTTCTATCATGAAAGTTTACTTTTTGAGATAAGATTGGTTAGTTCGATAAAATCTGATACTGAAAGCCTTTCGGGTCGCAAATCAAAAACAGGCAAACTAGTATCGATACTTTCCTTTAATAAAGATTTCAACGAATTCCGAAGCGTTTTTCGCCGTTGATTGAAAGCTGTTTTTACAACTACTTTGAAGAATTTTTCGTCGCAATCTAATTTCTCTACATTGTTTCTGGTTAATCGGATAACGGCAGATTTTACTTTTGGCGGAGGATTAAATACATTTTCGTGTACCGTAAACAAGTATTCGATATCATACCATGCTTGCAGCAACACACTTGTGATTCCGTATGTTTTACTTCCCGGAGGTGCAGCAATACGTTCGGCAACCTCTTTTTGTATCATTCCCGTACAACAAGGAATCAGATTCTTGTAATCCAATAATTTAAAAAATATCTGACTTGAAATGTTATACGGATAATTACCTATCAAACAAAATTGAGATTCAAATAATCGGGATAAATCCATTTTTAAGAAATCTTCGGCAATGATTTTTCCTGCTAATTGTGGAAAGTGAACATTTAAATATCCAACAGATTCCGTGTCCAATTCAACTACCTTCAGATTCCTTTCCTTTTCCAATAAAAATTGAGTTAATACACCCATGCCCGGCCCAACTTCCAGCACAGGTAAATCAGGAAAACCACCCAATGTATCAGCGATACGACAGGCGATTTCCATATCTTTAAGGAAATGTTGTCCGAGATGTTTTTTCGGACGAACTTTAAATGAATCCATGTGCCAATTATTATATTATCTTTGCATCTTCGCAAAAATACTACAATTTATCAATCTATGTCGCAGAAAGCACGTGCTTTTTTAAAAAATACACTGAAGGCTGTTATTCCTTTGGCAATAGGAGTTTTAATTTTCGTATGGGTATATAGGGAAATTAATTTTGAAAATATTTGGAGTATATTAAAAAAAGGAGTTCATTACCAATGGATTATTTTTTCCTTACTTTTTTGCTTTTTAGGAGAAGTGATAAGAGGGGTACGGTGGGGATTGCTAATTACTCCATTGGGTAGAAAAGCAAAAACATCCAATCTTATATATTCGGTTTTTGTTAATTATTTGGTCAACCTGATTTTACTTCGTATGGGAGAGGTCGCACGTTGTGCTGTAATTAACAAATACGAAAAAGTATCTTTCACCAAAGCGATCGGTACATTGATTACCGAACGGATTGTGGATTTATTATCTTTAGCTGTTGTTATTTTGCTGGCATTTCTACCTCAGATGAATAATGTCTTCAATTTCTTAAATCAAGAAACGAGTTTGGTAGATAATGTTTCCGAGATATTTACATCGGTATGGCTATATGTTGGATTAGCAGTTGTTGTAATTCTCATCTGGATTGTTTGGACTCAATTTGAAGAAGCTGTCTTTATTCGCAAATTTAAACAAGCAACCCAAAATGTTTGGTCGGGAGTAAAAACAATACGACAGTTGGAGGCTAAGACAACGTTTGGGATTATGACTGTACTTTTATGGGTGGTTTATTTTCTTCAATTTTATGTATGTATTTATGCGTTTGATTTTTCTGCAAGTCTCACCATTTTTCAGGGGTTGTTTATTTTTGTGATGGCAAATATCGGAATTGTAGTTCCTGTTCAAGGTGGAATCGGGCCGTGGCACTTTATGGTTATCCACACTATGGTCTTTTTCGGAATCGGAAGTATTGAAGCTGCTGCATTTGCTCTAATCGTACACGGTGCACAGATGATCTTCACTATATTAATAGGAGTTTTTGGAGTTGTTGCTTTGCCTTTAACTAACAAGAAAATTAAAAAAAATCAATAAAAAGAACTTTTTTTATACTTCTTTGAAGATTTATCCGTTGTAATAAGGCATAACTATAAAAATAAAGAAATTGCAGAAAAAACGTACTTTTGTTCCGATGAAAAAAAGCAACCTTCTCCTATTTATTTTAATGATGGCTACTTGCGCCTTTGCACAAGGGTCTGATGATTCTGCATTCAAATTTCTGAATCTATCAACTTCGGCACATGTTAATGCGTTGGGCGGAAACAATATTTCCATTATAGAAAAGGATATATCGCTGATTTATCAAAATCCGGCATTATTAGGCCCCGAACTTGATAAGCAATTAAACCTGAATTTTACCTCCTATATGGATGGAATAAAATTAGGTAGCGCCACGTTTGGAAAAAGGCTTACAAACAGAAGTGCTTGGGCGGCGGGAGTTCATTATCTGGATTACGGTTCGATTATTGAAACTACCCCTGATGGTTCAATAGTCGGAGAATTGTCCGTACAAGATGTGTCGATACAAGGATTTTATTCTTTCGATTTCACCGAGCGTTTGCGAGGAGGATTTGATATAAAAGCGGTTTATTCATCTTATGCAGAATTCACTTCTTTTGCATTAGGAGTAGATTTGGGATTGAATTATTACAATGTAGATAAAGGTTTTTCCGGATCTATTGCATTTAAAAATTTGGGAGGTCAATTAGTTAAATACAATGAAGTTACCGAAAAAATGCCTTGGGATATTCAATTGGGAATGAGCCAAAGGTTGGAGCATGCCCCAATTCGTTTTTCTCTTACTGCACAACATTTGAATAAGTGGGATTTGACGGAAGTTCCTACGTATGAAACGGATGCAAGCGGACAATTAGTTGAGAAAAAAGATAGTTTCGGAAAAACATTATTGAAGCATTTTATCTTTGGAGTTGATTTACTGCCGACTCAAAATGTATATATTGCATTAGGATATAATTATAAGAGAAAAGAAGACTTGCAATTAGCCGAACAACGAGGATTAACCGGATTTTCAGGCGGAGCTGGTATAAAAGTCAATGCTTTTAGGGCGGGATTTTCTGTTTCTCAAATGCACGTAGGAGCATTATCGTATAGTTTCTCAATCTCAACCGATTTAGGAGCATTTAATTTGTAATATTCTAACTAACCATCTTTCATTTACCCATACTTATAAATGACAAAAATAACAATTGCTATTGATGGTTTTTCTTCTTGTGGAAAAAGCACAATGGCTAAGGATTTAGCAAAAAAAATAGGTTATGTTTATATCGATACCGGAGCGATGTATCGGGCTGTAACTCTTTTTTGTATTCAAAACGGAATTATAACCGATGATGTAATAGATGAGACTGAGTTGGAGAATAGAATCTCAGATATCCGAATTGAGTTTAAATTAAATCCTGAGACTAACCTTCCTGAAGTATATCTTAATGGTAAAAATGTAGAAAAAGAAATCCGTTTAATGGCTGTTTCCAATATGGTAAGTCAGGTAAGTGCTATTCGTTTTGTTCGTTGGGCGATGGTGAAACAACAACAGGAAATGGGAAAATCCAAAGGCGTTATTTTAGATGGAAGGGATGTTGGTACAGTCGTTTTTCCTGATGCCGAACTAAAAATATTTATGACCGCTTCTCCTGAAATTAGAGCACAACGCCGTTACGATGAATTAACGCAAAAAGGAGAAACTGTTACTTATGAAGAAATAC
The DNA here is from genome assembly GCA_031553395.1 of Bacteroidales bacterium. Lineage (GTDB taxonomy): Bacteria > Bacteroidota > Bacteroidia > Bacteroidales > WRGA01 > WRGA01. The sequence continues at coordinate 20,390 of JAVBLR010000018.1, forward strand.
TTGAAAATGTAAAGAAACGCGATTATATTGATCAAACCCGCTCAGAAGGACCTCTCAAGAAAGCTGATGATGCAGTTATTCTGGATAATTCAACTATGAGTATTGATGAACAAAATCGCTGGTTAATGGAACAAGTTGAAAAAGCATTAACAAAATAAACATCTTACCCCTAAAATAACGACATTTTCTTTGTAAATTTGGTAGTTAAAGATACATTTAACACACCTTCCTTTTCATTTCCTTTCTTTAAGAAATACTTATCTTAACCACATATGTAATAAATTGGAAATAAGCATATTGGCGGTTTGTCGTAAATATCTTCTTTTTGAACAAAAAGTATATATTTTTTGTTTTTATTATAATTGTAAAGAAGTTTGCATTTATCTTATCGGCTTTTCTACTACATTTTCCAATTTTAGATAAAAAAGAAAAACATATTATGGCAACAAAACATGTAGAACAAATATTGACCCCTCCTCCTGCAAGTATGGTGGGTGATGGTTTTTGGGTTCATAATTTTTTTCCAAATGGATATAATCTAGAATCCCAAAGAATGAGTCCATTTTTTTTATTGGATTATAATCCTAAAATGGAAATACCACCATCTGATCAACCACGGGGTTTGGGAGTGCATCCACATCGAGGTTTAGAGACTGTTATGATTGTTTATCAAGGAAAAATAGTTCATCATGATAGTCATGGCAATAGTGCTATAATTTCGGCAGGTGATATTCAATGGATGACCGCAGGGGCAGGTATATTGCATAAAGAATACTATGATGCTGAATATAACAAAGAAGGAGGTCTTCTTCAAATGGTACAATTGTGGATTAATTTACCACAAAAAGCTAAAATGAGTAAGCCTAAATATCAGGCTATAAGACACGAAGAACTAAGTCAATATCATTTGCCCTTCGGGGGAGGAATTATAGAAGTTATTGCCGGAAACTACATGGGTGTAGGTGGGATTATATCAACATTCTCTCCGCTTGAATTATACAACGTTAAGTTAAAAAAAGGCACTTGTTTTCTTTTAAATTTACCGGCAAATTATAATACCGGAATTTTAGTTGTAGAGGGTAATGTTGTTATTAATGATAATGAGATTGCTCCTGCTGATCATTTCGTTTTATTCAAAAACGAGGGCGATGAAATTATTTTGGATATAAAAGAAGACTCTATACTTTTAGTTATGAGCGGAGAGCCTATTAATGAGCCTGTTTTTGCTTCCGGACCTATTGTAATGAATACCAAAGAAGAAGTTACACAAGCTTTTGATGACGTAAACAGTGGTAAATTCGGAAAATTGGATTAGCCTCAACAATTAAGTTTCACGCAATTTACAGCAATTAAGTTGCGTGAAGCAAGTTGTAATTTAATAGTGTTAATTGTATTGGCTTATCATAATTCCTGAAATAAACCTTCCTGATTGAATCCCAAGTTTTCTTGCAGAAAAAAAATTGTCCGAATTAGTAAAAGTACAACTATCAGCAATCTCAATATTTTCTTGTAACAATCCTGATTGCAACAAGGAATATTCATTCGCTTTTTTTAAATTAAGGTGGTATTTTGCTGTTTTAGAGTTAAAGAAAGAAATCTCATCCATAGGAAATCCGGAAGTTTCGAATTCTTCAAACACTTCATTTCCTACTTCATAAATAGCGGCACCAATACAAGGTCCAATTGCTGCATAAATATTTTCTGGATTAGATAGAAAATGCTCCTGCATTTGCCTGACTGTTTTTTGTACAATATGATGAACTGTTCCACGCCAACCGGCATGAACAGCTGCAATTATATTTTTCTTAGCATCATATAACAATACGGGAACACAATCTGCAACGGTTATTCCAATGCAGAACCCGGGAAGGTCGGTTATTAAAGCATCAGTATTACATACAAATTCATTTCTTTCCGAAGAAGAATATACAGAAAAATCAGAGGGTAAAATACGAATAGTATCGCTATGTATTTGATGCGGAATAATCAGATTATCCGAATGAATGCCAATAGAATCGCATAAAAATTGCCTGTTTTTTGCGACATCCTGCAAATCGTCTCCCGAATAAACACTTAAATTAAATGAGTTATAATTACCGGAACTAACACCTCCTTGACGAGTAGTTGTAAAATGGACAATTCCGGGAAAAGTTGAAAGATTTTTATACTTAAGTAGATGAATATTTTCGGTATCGTTATTCATCCCAATCTTCCTCGTCGTAAAACTCTTCTACATCATCATCTTCGGCAGAATCATCAAAATCAATATCCCATTCATATTCAGAATCTTCATCCTGGAATCGTTTAATATCAATTGATTTATGTACAATCGATTCAGAAGATACTGCTTTATTTATTTCTTTATTCAATTCTTCCCAAAGAATATCCTTCAACTGGGTGATTCCAAAATTTGTTATGGAAGAAATAAATACATGTGGAATATCCGGCAATGTCTTTTCGATTTCGGCAATTAATTCTTCATCCAGCATGTCAGATTTGGAGATTGCCAAAATACGTTGTTTATCCAATAATTCAGGATTGTATTTTTCCAGTTCGTTTAGTAAAACATAATATTCATCAACAATATCATTACTATCGGCAGGAACTAAAAATAATAGCGAGGCATTCCGTTCGATATGGCGAAGAAAACGAAGCCCTAATCCTTTACCTTCACTTGCACCTTCGATAATTCCCGGAATATCGGCCATAACAAAAGATCTTCCATCACGATAAGAAACTATACCAAGGTTTGGCTCTAATGTTGTAAACGGATAATCGGCAATTTTAGGCTTTGCTGCCGACATCACCGAAAGTAACGTCGATTTTCCGGCATTGGGAAAACCAACCAATCCAACATCTGCCAAAAGTTTCAACTCCATTACGATTTTCAACTCCTGGCAAGGTTCGCCGGGTTGTGCAAATCGAGGAGTTTGATTTGTGGAAGTACGAAAGTGCCAGTTTCCTAATCCCCCACGGCCACCTTTAAGTAAGATTACTTCTTGATCATGCTCTGTAACGTCGCAAACATATTCACCTGTTTCGGCATTGTACACAACAGTTCCACAGGGAACTTCGATTATTTTATTTTCACCGTCTTTTCCAAAACTCTTTTTGCCAGAACCATTTTCTCCGTTTCCAGCAAGAATATGTCTTGAGAATTTCAAGTGTAATAGTGTCCAATAATTTCGATTCCCGCGTAAGATAATATCTCCTCCACGACCACCGTCACCACCATCAGGACCACCTTTGGGAATATACTTTTCCCTTCGCAAATGGACGGAACCTCTTCCTCCTTTTCCCGAACGGCAATAAATTTTTACGTAATCAACAAAGTTACTGGACATGGAAATTATTTGAAGTTTGAAGTTTGAAGTAAGGAGTTTGAATTCTATTACTTTTCAAAATTCAAACTTCTTACTTCAAACTTCATAATTATTTATGCAGTTCGCATTTCGGCTTCTTTATCCGAAATAGGAGTTAAGACATTGGTTATTTTCTCGGAAATATTTTCAACAGAACCTTCTCCTTCAATCGGATAGTAAATGCCTGCTTGTTTGTAATAATCCATTAAAGGCTCGGTATTTCTGTGGTAAACCTGGATACGTTGTTTTATTGTTTCCGTATTATCATCCGAACGACCTGATACTTGCCCTCTTTTTAATAACCGGTCTACCAATTCGTCTTCGTGGACTTCCAATCCAATAACAGCCGAAACTTCATGTCCACGTTTACCCAACATTTTTTGCAATGATTTTGCCTGATTAATAGTGCGAGGAAATCCATCAAGAATAATACCCTTGTTAAGCATTTGTTCATCAAGCATATTATCCAAAATATCAACAATTAAATCATCGGGAACCAAATTCCCCTTAGAAATATAACTATCCGCAGTTTTGCCCAACTCCGTATTTTTTGCGATTTCATCCCTTAATACTTCTCCTGTTGAAATATGATGCAATCCATATTTCTCAATTATCAACTCGCTTTGAGTACCTTTGCCAGAGCCTGGAGCCCCGAAAATGACAACATTCACCATTATACCTATTAAAAAAAACTAAAATTATATTGTGTTCAATCTCAATTGAACTTAAACCTAAACTATTGAATAAATATTTCTGAAATTACGCCCATATCCGTTATAATCCAATCCATATCCTATGATGAAATCATTGGGGATTGATAATGCTACATAATCGGGCGATATGTCGCACTGAAGAGCATCCGGCTTCAATAATAGTGTTGCCACTTTAATTTCTTTCGGATTCTGTTCTTTCAGCTTTTCCAAAATATTTTGCATCGTAAACCCGGAATCTATAATATCTTCAAGAATAACAACTGTTTTATCTTGAATATTTTCTGTCAATCCGAATATCTCCTTGTATTTATTGGTCGTTTGCAATCCATTATAAGATTGAATGCGGACAAAAGTTATCTGAGATGGAATATTTACCCGTTTCATCAATTCCGAAGCAAACATAAATGAACCATTAAGAATTGCGATAAATAAAGGATCTTTACCCTGCAAATCTTCATTCATCTGAATAGCCATTTTGTCAATTGCCGCTGCAATTTCTTTTTCCGGAACAGACAACTTGAATACTTTATCTTTTATATGAATAATATCCGGCATAAAAACCTCTGATTTTTTTAAGAGAGCAAAGGTATAAAAATATTAAAATAAGAAATGCTAAAAAGTAGTATTTTTTCTTTCAAAAATGAGTAGGGAAAAAATTATGAAAAACGTGAGATAGGTATATTCAAGATATCAAACTAATTAGCAATCTTTTCCCTTAGGATAACTTCTCCGGCTGATGTTTGTAATTTAAATATATATATACCTTTGGGCAGATGCTGTAAAGAAAATGAAGATTCATTGCCTGAATAATCGAATGTGTTGGCTTTACGTCCTGATAATGTGTAAATTTCGATTACAGCATTCAAAGGAGTATCGGTTTCTATGTGAAAATAAGCATTACTATCTTTATACAGTCTGGCATTTTTTCCATATCCTTCGACTTTATGAATACTACTTTCCGACCGGTATTTTATCACAGGATTTATCCATAAAGATGTATTAACCGGATTATTGACATGAGATGATGCAGGAATCCATGAATTATTATTTTTATAATAAGCAGTATTCACCCTGCTGGCTTTGGAAACAGCGCTATATACATAAAACGGACTTTGTACCGAATAATCAAGTTGGTAAGACACATAAAAATTATTATTGACTTCTACCGGTACATCAAACTTTAGATAACTTTCTGAATTGTAATTAAACGGTTTATTTTTTTCTGTAAAAGAATTGCTGGAAGAAGTATAATCTTCATATTGTGGCAAAAAACTTTTTGAAATAATTGCTGTTTCCGGTTGTGATTCATTGTATACTTTCACTGTGATTTTTTTATCAGCATCGGGAGATGATAAAACAGGTGTAACCAAACTTACCCCATATAAGTATGCTTTTTGTGAAAGTTCAAACTTGTCGGCATATTCATCTGTTTGAAGTGTATTGTATCCAAATAGATAACCGGATTCTGGAGCATTTAACTGGTAATTGGTATAAGATTCATTCCGTTGTACATTGGATATGCGTAAGCAAGAATCTGATTTATACGGATTAAATCCATCCAGCGAAGTTGCTCCGGAGTTTAAGGGATCTAACCATGCTTTCAACTGCTTATTTGGTTCGGAATAATAATCCCACGCTGTTTTTAATGTCCAATAATAATCGTTTTTATTTTGATATGCACAAGTAGAACCACCTCCGGTAAGAGCGCCGATTAAACGCATTTGTCCGTCAAAAAAAGGGGAGCCGGAAGAACCGCCTTCGGTCGTACCAATATTCCAGCCATTTGTTACCCATAATTCTTTGAAAGTGATACCATCTAAATAACGATTAGTAACAATGCTCAGGCTTTGATTCGATTGCGCAACTTTCTTAATACCGCCATTTGGTTGATGAATTCCAATGTAAGGAGCAGGAGGAGTTGGTGTCAAATCCCAACCGGCATAATATGGACGAAAATCGATCGGTGGAATTTGATTTAATTCCAACAAAGCCATATCCAGTTCCTTATCAGCAGCTCTCAAAACCGGCGAAACCATCGACATTTCTTCTGTACCTCTAATTCCTGTATTACAAGCAGGAGATTGGTAATTGAAAAAAACTACAATTGTTGAAGCTACTTCTTCGCGTGATTTTGCAGTTCCCGTTTTGTCCAAACAATGGCAGGATGTTAGCAAATAAGGAATTCCGTCTTGTGCCGTATTATTAATCATACTTCCGGAACATTTCAGTGTGCCGTTTAAAATAATTAAACATACACTTTGAGTTTCTTTATCCAAATCATCCCGACAAACAGGGTCTTGATGACAACCACCATTATCGCTTGGAGTGCCCGGCCTTACTTTAAAAATATCGGTATAATCATGATTTACTTCGGATATTCTTAATTTACCCGGAAAAGCAGCATTGGCAGGTTCCTGATATTCGATAATCAACTCATCGCCCTGCACAGGAGATAGTGGTAAAATATTGTCTTCCGAATTGTTTTTTTCGGTAAAAGCGCCTAATATCTTGGTTTGATCGGGATTATACAAAAATAGGGAAGCGCCATCCGGCAAATGAAAAGTAGAAAATAAAATATTCAATGAATAAGCGCCTTGGGAACGAATTCCAACTCTCCATACCTTGGCTCCATCCGGGGTTGTGAAATGAATGCCTGAGTTATCTGGTGTTATATCGGTGTAGAATTTTTTAGCAAACCGTAATGCACGCAATTCTCCAAATGATTGTTCTATGCTGTCTTCTTGTAATATTTGTTTGATATCAAAAGAAGGCATATCTATATACAATCCATTTGTTGAATTTGAACCGGAAGCCCTTAATAAATTTTTGGAAAAAGGAAGTGGTTTTCCTCCATGGCTTAATTGTGCATGTGCAGGAATAAGTATGGATGTAAAGAGAATTATAAGTAATAATAAGCTTGTTCTCATTGCTTTGACTAATTGTAAATAAATATCTTTTATTCAAAAGATGTATTTTATTTGGGGCAAATGTAATGATTTATACAATGAACAATCTATATTGCAGGAATTTATTTATATTTTTTACAAAAAAACAGGTGTTAGAAATGAGCTATTTGAGGAAAAATCGACTTGTTATATCTAAAAAAGCTCCTTATTATTTGGCAAATTCGTCAAAAAGCAGTAATATTGCACCCGCTTTCAAAGAAAAATGAAAGTATTGGTCCCATAGCTCAGTTGGTTAGAGCATCTGACTCATAATCCTGCGCTGGGTTGACGTTTGAAATGTCATAAATTGTTCTTTAAAATAAAAAAATAATTACGATAAAAATCGGTGAAAAATTTCATTTGATTTTCGTAAGGTCCCATAGCTCAGTTGGTTAGAGCACCTGACTCATAATCCTGCGCAGGGTTGACGTTTGAAACGTCATAAATTGTTCTTTAAAATAAAAAAAATAATTACGATAAAAATCGGTGAAAAATTTCATTTGATTTTCGTAAGGTCCCATAGCTCAGTTGGTTAGAGCACCTGACTCATAATCAGGGAGTCCTTGGTTCAAGCCCAAGTGGGACCACTTTTTTTCGGAAAAAGAGTTGCTTTTTATAGGTAACTCTTTTTTTATTGTACACACCAGGTGAACACAACTATCCCTGATCTTGCAGGGAGTACTTTTCTTATTCATTTCCATTTGTTTTTATTTTATTGATAAAACAATCTATAAATATAGAAAAAATTCTTCAGTTATATCCATGAAGGATTCTTTTTCACGCACAAAAAAAATAAGATGCGAATAGGTTATGCAAGTTTTCTCTTCAAAAATATTTGCAGAAAATTTTTGAAGAGAACCGAAGGATTGAACTTGCTTAACCGTTTATGAGCATCTTTAACTTGTGCTTGAAAAAGAATCAAAAAAGGCCCATAATGAAAAACACATGGGCCAATTTAATATTTTCTCAAGAGCGAATTCTATTATGAGGTGTCCTCTTTAGGGAGTTTACCTTTTCTTTTCATGAATTTCTCTACATCCGAAGCTTTATAATAAACCCGCCCATCATCAAAAGTATAATATGGGAGTAACTTCTTTTGGCGATATCTGGCAATAGTTCTTTTTGTAACTCCAAGAAGCATACATAAATCATAATTATCAAGTAGTGTATCTCCATCAAAGCATTCTTTCAGCTTATTCATCCGGTCGAGCGTTTTGTCTATTTTGTCAAAACGTCCTAATATAATTTGCATCCAATCATCAAAGCTTTTATTATCCATAACGTTTAAGAAAAATATTATGATGCAAAGTTCGGGCATTCATAAATGGCTGATAAATAGCTGTGTATGGATTTTTATCAAAACCAGCTTAATCTCTTAATTTATTGGAGAATATTTTTTGTAACGGAGCTATTAAAAATATGAAAAAGCTGGGTGTTGTTTCAGTTGAAATATCGTATAATTACATGATATTCAGCTTACTAATATGCAAATTGAAGAATGTTGGATATTTTCGTATTTTGGGATTGTTAGAAAAATATTTTTCGCTCGTATTTTACCCTACTTTCAGGGTAGAATGTGACTAAAAGGAGGCTATTTCAGTAGGTAAAAGGACAAATACCATACTGGGTGTTTTTGTTATGTACTTTGCTGTTTTACAGAAAATTACAAATTAAACAACTATCCAACCGACTGTGTATTGAAATAATACACTATATGTAATTATGTGTTTATCCCTTCCATTCTGTACTCCAATGGAGAAACACCAAATCTTCTTTTGAATGCGGTCGGAAAATGTGAATGATGTTCGTATCCGATGTTATTGCCGATTTCCTGAACGTTCATTTCACTATCAAGCAATAAGCGACAAGCCATTTCCATGCGGTATTCAAATAAATATCCAAATACAGTTGTTCCGAATAATGAAAGAATTTCCCTTGTTTTTGCATCAATATACATATGTTCTTCTGTGTGCAAATACATTGGATTAACCAATCGAACAGTCATCAAAAAAATCCTTTATATTAAAATTATAATACTCCTCGCGTAAGGAGCTGGGAGTTGAATGCGAATACCTTTGCGGCACAAAATTACAGTTTTGCAGATATTCCTATCAATCACAAAAGATGGGGATATGAATGAGATGTAATAACCAGATATTGTAGGGTTAACATCTCTGTAATTCTATATAAAACATAGAAGCATTACTAAAACAATGACAACATGATTCGAAATATTTTTCTTACAATAATTATAGTACTGTTTTCCCAATCTGCCTATTCTCAGACAATCAAACAAAAAATAGTTGGGAAAGTAGCGACTCCGGATAATGTTCCTACCGAATTTATTTCTATTTCACTTAAAGGAACTACTTATGGAGCAATAACAAACAACGAAGGGGAATTCTCATTTGAAGCTCCTGCAGGAAAGTACACAATGTCTGTTTTTTCTTTGGGTACAGAAAAGAAAGAATTTCCTGTTACCATAGCAAAAGACTCTGTGAATTCATTCCATGATATCAAAGTTTCCGGGAGTAATAATTTCCTCAATGAAGTGGTAGTAACCGGAACCCGTACAACCCGTTCGTTGAAAGATACTCCAATACTCACAAAGGTAATCTCGGGAGTTGAAATCGAAGAAAGCGGAGCGGTTACTGTATTGGAAGCCTTAGAAAACTTTGTTCCGGGAGTCATGTTTACTCCCAATGCGATGGGTGACAATATTAATATTGCAGGACTGGATAATAAATATGTCCTGATTTTGGTGGATGGAGAACGCCTGGTAAACGAGCGTACTGAGAATGTGAACTTTTCCCGTTTAAATACATCCGACATTAAACAAATTGAGGTTATTAGCGGCGCTTCATCAGTACTTTACGGTTCTAACGCAATTGGAGCGGTTATCAATATTATAACCAAGGATGTCGATAAGCCCCTTCAGGGAAATGCAAGGGTACGATATTCAAAATATAACACCTGGAATGGAGATGCTTCATTAGGATTCAAGGTGAAAGGGTTCTCTTCCAGAACCAGTTTTTCGGCTAAAAACTCAGACGGATACGATAGCGACAGAGCAGGAGTTGCTTCCAACTTTAGTCTGAATCCTTATTCTGACTTTACTATCAGCGAAGTATTGAAATACAAATTCAACGAAAAGCTAGATATTGAACTGAAGGGAAATTATTATCGCAACGAAACCTGGTTTTTATATAAATACCAGACACGTATCGATAACAATTATACATACGGAGGTAAGTTGAATTACCGTTTTTCTGAAAAAAATATACTTACCGCTTCAGGCAATAGTGACAACTATAAAGGAAACCGGGTATATAAACAGGCCAACGACTCTACTGTATATGAAAATGGTTCCCGGTATTCTACTTTTCGCTTGTTAGATGTCTGGGATGCGAATAAAAACATTCAATTGGTAAGTGGTGCTGAATTGAATTTAGAAAGTACTTTTAGTGAAAATCAATTCGGAAACACTCCCGAAGACCGGGATGCCAACAACTGGAATTTGTTTACTCAGGGAGAATTTAAGACAGACAATGGTTTGGAAGCATTGGTTGGTGCCCGTTACACGAATCATTCTCAATTCGGAGGATACCTCTCTCCTAAAATTTCGCTGATGTACAAATTAGAACAGTTTCGTTTCCGGGCTAATATCAGCAATGGATACAAAGCTCCGACTATCAAAGAAATGTACATGGAATTTCCTCATGCCATTGGAGGAGATGTTCCCTTCTGGGTAATAGGAAATCCCGGCCTCGTTCCCGAAGTATCCTGGTATAAAGCCATCTCTGCAGAATATATAGCTTCCAATATCAATGCATCTATTACGATTCACGATAATACGATTCAGGATAAGATTGTAAGCGAACAGATTTGGAACGCTTCGAAAAACCGGACAGAAATGAAATACGAGAATGTCGAAGATGCTCAAATAACAGGAGTGGACGTTTCTGTTCAATGGAAATTCTTAAAATATTTCAACTTAACAGCAGGATACGCTTTTGCCCATGCTACTGATAAATCCACCGGTTGGCAACTGTTGGGAACCAGCGAGCATAACGCCAATTGCAACCTGATTTTTAAGCAGTCCGGATTACCGTTTCTATCTTCCAAAATTTATAGTCCGTATAGTTTGATGCTTTCCGGACGCTATATGTCATCCCGTATTCTTAGCCGCGACATTGTTTATGACACAGACGGAATTACAGTGCTTAGTATGGAGGAAAACTTCTCAGGAGATTATTATACGACAAATTTTGTCTACAATCAGCAATTTCCTATACACAACAACCTGACAGGTAATTTTCAATTCGGTATTAATAATTTATTGAATTATACCAATCATGATTCGGCACCAAGTAACCCCGGTAGAACCTGTTTTGTGAGTTTAGGCATAAAATTTTAATAAAAAAACAGCTATGAATAACAAATTCTATATAAAGCACACTTTCAGGAAAAGCTTAACAGCGTTTACTCTTTTGTGTATTTTCTTTTTATCTTCCTGTGAAATGGACCATCTGTGGGATAAAGACTATATGTTTTCATACCTCGAAGCGCAAGATGGGGTTTTTGTACATGATTGCAGTAATTATACCCTTTGGCACTTTTTTTCTTTTGAAAAAGGAGAAGTGATAGGTTCGTGTGATGCAATGGATTCATTAGCAAACGAAGAATGGAGCAAACGTACGGATTGGGACCTGGCCTTTCACCGTCAGAATATAAAATCAAACGGAGGTGTTTCCGGTGTCGGACAAGGAGGTATTATGGAATACGTTCAAACCAATTTCGATTTCGACGCAGTGCATAGTGCTCCCGAAGAAGGATATGTTGTTGATGTCCCTGATTCAGTAATTTACGATATGAGCCGGATGATGGAAGGAAAGATTGGGTATGCATATACCGGAATAAATCCGGTAACCAAAGATTGGGCAGTATTGACCGATATGATGTCGGGACTTTGGACTTATGCGCAGAAAGTATTTATCGTTCGTACGGCAACCGGAAAATATGCAAAAATATATTTAATGAATTTCAAAAGTGAGATAGGCGCTTCAGGTACGATAACGATGAAGTATGTTTATCAATCAGATGGCAGTATCAATTTAGATACAGCAAAAGAAAGTAAAGGCAATCTTCCGGAAGAAAAACCCTGATTCGGGTAGATTTTCATATAAACAATTCAATAAAATTAATCTTATGAACAAGAAAGTTTTTACACTGATTTTATCAGTTCTGTTCCTGGTGTTAGGGATAAACAGCCGGGCGGAAAGTGTTTCTATTGATATAAGCGATGGAAGTTATCCCGACTTCTCCAAATGGTATTATTTCTCGTTTACAAGCGGAGAAATTGTAGGTTCAAGTGATTTTACACTGGAAAATCTAAATGGTGCAGGTATTGGAACAGAAGTCCCCAATGCAGAATGGGCTGCCCGTACTGATTGGGACATTGCGTTCCATGCAACTGATATCCGGACAAATGGTGCGAAAGCAGTATTGGTTTCCGATGTAGCAGCTTCATTAGCTGAAACTTATGCGGCTCTGACTGCCGCTCCTACCGAAGGTTACGAAGCAGACGCAGTTGTATCGGGTACATTTATCCAATCTGTATCAACTATGCCTCCCCCACGTGCTACGCAAATGTCGGTATGTAAAGCTACAAACGGTTGGGCTACTTATGGAATGGGTGGTAGCAGCACTAAACCAATGGTCGTTGCATTCGAATTGGCGGATGGGACTTACGCCAAATTATATTTAAAAAACTTCTTCGATGCAGATAATAATCCGGGACATATAGACATGGAATATGAAAAATTCAGTAATCCGGATGAGCCTTATGTTATTGACGTGAATGAAGGAGCCTACCCTGATTACTCAAAATGGTACTACTTCTCGTTTACAAGCGGAAAAATTGTTGGTTCAAGTAATTTTACACTGGAAAATCTAAATGGTGCAGGTATTGGAACAGAGGTCCCCAATGCAGAATGGGCAGCCCGTACTGATTGGGATATTGCTTTCCACGCAACTGACATTCGTACCAACGGAGCGAAAGCAGTATTGGTTTCCGATGTGGCAGCTTCATTAGACGATACTTATGCTGCGTTGACTACCGCTCCTGCTGATGGTTATGAAGCAGACCAGGTTATATCGGGAACATTTATTCAATCGTTGTCTTCCATGCCTCCTCCACGTGCTACGCAAATGTCGGCATGTAAAGTTACTAATGGTTGGGCTACATACGGAATGGGAGGTAGTTCTGTAAAACCGATGGTCGTTGTTTTCAAATTAACCAATGAAAAATATGTAAAAGTATACTTGAAGAACTTTTACGATGAAAATGAAGTTCCCGGATTTATTACAATGGAATATGCTGAAATTTCAGCTCCCGGAGGTAGTACTGGCATCGACTCTAATATCAAAGATAGATTCAGTATTTATCCGAATCCGGCAACAGATATATTGAATGTAGAGCTTGTTAATCCGGCAACTATTGTTATTTACAACCTGAGTGGCGTTGTTGTAAAACAGGTTCGGGCAAATGCAGGAGTTAATCCGATTGTTATTAGTAATCTTGGAGCAGGAACCTATATTATAAAAGCAGGCAATCAGGTTCAAAAGTTTATGGTAAAATAATTGAAACTCGATTTATACAAAGCTAACTATATTTAGCAGTTTAAAATGGGAACGCGGAAAACTGCGTTCCCATTCATAGCAAAAAAGCATTATGACTAAAAAACGCAAACAGATAACTCTCGGAGTTATTATAGTGATATTCATCGGAGCCATTGGAATATTATGGAATAATATGGCTTCAACAACACGTATCGCACTGGTAAACTTTCAGCCCTTTCAGGCAACAAGTTTTATAAAAAGTAATAGCGACCGATTTATTCAATATGAAGTTGTAGAGGCAGAGAATTTTAATAAGCTGAAGAACTATGATTTCGTTTTAGGATTCGGCATGGGAATGCGCATTGATGCCGGACAACGCGCTCAGATTCAACATGCGGCAGATAAAGGAACACCGGTATTGATATTTGCAGCGACCAACCCTGAAAATAATATTTGCAATTTAGATAGTATCCAACAAAAGCAAATCGGAGAATATTTACAAAATGGCAATAAACGCAATTATCAAAGTTTAGCCCGCTATATCCGTAAGGAAATAGATAAAAAAACATTCTTTGTAACACAACCCGATTCGGTAGTTGAAACAGCTTCGAATGTACTGTATCATCTGGATGAAAATGTTTGGTTCGAAGAGGTGGATAAATACGAAAGCTACCTGAAGCAACACAACTTCTATAAAGACGGCGCTTCTAAAATCGCAATTGTAGGAGGATTAAATGACCCGTTCAGCGGAAATCGTGAAAACATCGACAGCCTGATTATCTCATTCCAAAATGCAGGAATGAATGTTTATCCTGTGGCTTCCATGATGAAACGCATGGATTTCCTTCAGAAAATCAATCCGGATGCTGTGATTTATTTCGCTCATGGACGATTGGCAATGGGACAAGCCGATGCTGCCGTCGAGTGGTTGAAACAACGCAATATCCCGATTTTCTCTCCTTTAAGTATCCTGCAAACCCAAGAGGACTGGGAAAAAGACCCGATGGGAATGTTCGGCGGATTCATGTCGCAAAGCATTGTGATGCCTGAACTCGATGGAGCCATTTATCCGTATGTGGTCAATGCCCAGGAAATCGACAAAGACGGTGTTTACCTGTTCAAAGCGATACCCGAACGATTGAAAAGCTTCACTCAGATTGTCGGAAATTTTATATCCCTGAAAAAGAAATCCAATGCCGACAAGAAAATTTCCATTTACTATTTCAAAGGTCCCGGACAGGAAGGATTAACGGCACAAGGTCTGGAAACTGTTCCTTCTCTTTACAATCTTTTGAAACGGCTGCAATCGGAAGGTTATAAAGTAGATAATCTTCCTGCAACAGAAAAGGATTTCGAAAAATTGTTGATGTCGCAAGGTTCCGTATTAAGCACGTATGCCGAAGGCGCTTTCGATGATTTCCTGAAAAACGGTTATCCGGCATTGATAGAAAAAACGGAATATGAATCGTGGATTAAACAATCACTTCCGGATGCATTGTATGCCGATGTCACCAAGTTATACGGTGAAGCTCCCGGTGAATATATGAGTGTAAATAAAAACAATAAATCCTATCTGGCCGTTGCACGTATCCAGCTGGGCAATATTGCTTTATTGCCGCAGCCGATGGCTGCCTTGGGAGGCGATGCCTTTGCGATTGTACATGGTGCGAAATCTGCTCCTCCACATACCTATATCGGAGCTTATTTGTGGTCACAATATGCATTCAAAGCGGATGCCATGTTACATTTCGGTACGCATGGGAGTTTGGAATTTACTCCACAAAAACAAGTGGCATTAAGCAACAACGATTGGCCGGACCGTTTGGTAGGAACAATTCCTCATTTTTATTACTATACAATCGGTAATATCGGGGAAAGCATGATGGCTAAACGTCGTTCGTATGCCACTACCATTTCATACCTGACACCTGCGTTTATGGAAACCAATATGCGTTCACAGTTCAAATCGTTACAGGATAGAATCCGTGATTATTATAAAACAGACGAAGCCAACCAGTCAAAAGCATCTTTACCTGTAAAGAAAATAACTGTGGAAATGGGATTGCACCGAGAACTCCGTTTGGATAGTATTCTGACAAATCCGTATACTCCGGAAGAAATTGAACGCATCGAAAACTATGCGGAAGAAATTTCCAACGAAAAGATGAATGGTCAGTTTTATACGACAGGAATACCGTACACTCCCGATAAAATCCGTTCATCGGTTTTGGCAATGAGCGCCGACCCGATTGCATATAGTCTGGCTGCTTTGGATAAAGAACGCAGGAAAGTAACGGATACACAATTAAGAAACAAAGTTTTCTTTACCTCCCGTTATCTTGAACCTGCCAAACAATTGGTCAATCAGATATTGGCAGGAAAAACGGTCGATAGCACATTGATTTGTTCCATATCCGGGATTTCCCAAAAAGAATTAGCAGAATCAAAAACGATTCTTGCACCTCCCCGCCGTAACATGGCTGCCATGATGGGTGGAACTGCATCAGGAGGGAAAGGTGGAGGACATCCGGCAGGGGTTCCGAAAACCGGAGGTGGTCACCCGTCTTGGATTCCTAAAATAGGTTCCAAGCCGGAAGCAGCAAAACAAGCGGATGCAAAAGCAGAAGCAAAGCCTGCAGAAAAACCTGTGATGCCCGAAAAACCTCAGTATACAAAGGAACAGAAAGACCATGCACGTTCCATTGCTGAAATCGAACGGACAATCAACAATATTACAGCTTATAAAACAGCATTGGAGCAAAGCCCGGAAATGGAATTGAAATCCATTCTGAATGCTCTATCCGGTGGCTATGTCGCTCCTTCATCGGGAGGTGATGCGGTTGCCAATCCTCAAGCAGTTCCTACCGGACGCAATCTGTATGCCATTAATGCTGAAGCAACTCCTTCGGAAGTAGCGTGGGACAAAGGCGTTTCCCTGGCAACAGCGACATTGGAACAATATAAGAAACAACACGGCGATTATCCAAGAAAAGTCAGCTATACCTTTTGGAGCAGTGAGTTTATCGAAACAGAGGGAGCCACTATTTCCCAGGTATTGTATCTGTTGGGGGTAGAACCAGTTCGCGACCCGTTTGGACGTGTTTCGGATTTGAAATTGATTTCTTCGGAAGATTTAGGTCGTCCGCGTGTCGATGTAGTGGTGCAAACTTCGGGACAATTCCGTGATTTAGCAGCTTCCCGCCTGGCTTTGATTAGCCGTGCCGTTGAAATGGCTGCCGCTTCTACGAATGATAAATTCGGAAATTATGTTTCCAAAAGCGCTGTTGAAATTGAACGGCAACTGGTAGAACAAGGAGTATCTCCGCAAGATGCCCGGACGATGTCAACCCAACGAGTATTCGGCGGAGTCAATGGCATGTATGGAACCGGTATTCAGGAAATGGTTGAGTCGGGCGATAAATGGGAAAATGAAAAAGAAATCGCTGATACCTATATCCAAAATATGGGAGCCGTTTATGGTGATGAAAAAGATTGGGGAAATTACAAAGCCGGATTGCTCCGTGCAGTATTGCATAATACGGATGTCGTCGTACAACCCCGTCAAAGTAACACTTGGGGAGCATTGAGCCTCGACCACGTTTATGAATTTATGGGAGGAATGAATCTGGCCGTCCGCAATGTAACCGGTAAAGACCCGGATGCTTATTTTGCTGATTACCGCAATAGAAACAATGTGCGGATGCAGGAATTAAAAGAAGCGGTCGGTGTCGAGTCACGCTCTACAATATTCAATCCGACTTACATCAAAGAAGCGATGAAAAGCGGCTCTTCAACCGCTTCACATATCTCTGAAGTAGTTAACAATACTTACGGATGGAATGTCATGAAACCCGATGTCATTGACAAAGAGATGTGGGATCAGATTTACGATGTTTACATCAAAGATGAAATGAATCTGGGTATTCAGGATTTTTTCAAACAATCCAACCCTGCTGCTATGCAGGAAATCACAGCTGTCATGATGGAAACCGCCCGTAAAGGTTTATGGAAAGCAAGTGAACAACAATTAACCGATATTGCCAAAGTCCATACGGATTTAGTGAAGGAGTTCGGTCCGAGCGGTTCGGGATTCTCAGGGAGCAATGCCAAGCTACAGGATTTTATTGCTAAAAAGGTATCGCCAGAGGCGGCCCAAACTTATAATCAGCAAATCCGGCAAATGAAAACGAGCAATGCATCCGTTGAAGCTAAAAACGGAACTGTATTGAAGAAAAACGAATTATCACAAGAACCTCCAAGCGAGAAAAACAATCTGAACGGATTGATTATTGTGGCCGTTGTTCTTGTCGCTTTCGTTGTACTATTAGTCGTATTACGTAAAAAAAGAAAATCTTAAAATGGAATTAGTCATTCAGATATTGATGTTGTTCATTGTAGTTAATTGCATGTTCAAAATCAGCTTCTGGAAATGGTGGCAGGCTGTTTTGTTTTCCCTTGTTTGTGCTTTGTTTGTTGTATGGGTATACCCTTACGCCATACAACAATCCAAAACACAAATAGCGGATTACTTACAGGATATAAATGCCATGCAGAATGCCGCAGTGCTTGTAACGATTGAATCGGCTGTTTGTTTCGGTTTCTGTTTTGCGGCGTTACGTAATATGTTCGGCAAAACCGTTAAACGGTGGTTGAAGCCATTCTACTGGTATCCCGGATTACTGATTTTCCCTGTATTATTCTATGTATTAACACAAAGTATATTCAGCTTGCCCGGAACCGGATTTTCAATGATTGCTTACAGCCTGGCAGGTATTGTTTTAATTACTTTGCCCTTGCTGAGCTATGGCATTAAGCTACTCATACCTGAAAATGAGTTACGCCTGGAAATTCATTTTTTAGTCAGTCTGTTCGTGTGCATTCTTGGTTTGATAACTACGGTAAATGGCAACGTAACTTATGCTGTGGTAAAAGAGCCTGTCAATCTGAAAGCAATCTTATTGTCCCTTGGCTTATTCCTGACAATGTTTTTCATCGGTTTATTTTGGAATAAATTGAAGTGGACTATCTTTTCAAAGAAACAAAAAAAGTATTAATAAAAAATTATGGAATTTATATCAAAAGCATTATTCTGGGTGGCAAACAGCCTGTTGATACCTGACATTATCATTCTTTTATGCCTGTTTGGCCGCTCATTGCTACTCATAGGAAGTTTTTACAACCAGTTCATGACCAAACGGAAAAATGATAAGTTACTGAATGATAAAATCAGGAATCTTTCAATTGAAAATATTTCCGGTTTGAAAGAGTCTTTGCCTGAAAAAGATAATTCGTTATTTACGAAGTATTTGAGGGACTTACTTACGACTTCTCCGTCTGAGGCTTATTCGGATTTTCTGATAACCAATTTCGAAAATGAAGCGGATAAAGATACTTCGTTATCCAAAATGCTCGCAAAAATGGGACCTGTATTGGGATTGATAGGAACATTGATTGCCATGAGTCCGGCATTGGTCGGTCTATCGACCGGTGATATTTCCGGCATGGCTTATAACATGCAGGTCGTTTTTGCAACGACAGTGGTTGGCCTTGTTGTCAGCGCAGTGGGCTTGGCTACTTTGCAGTATAAACAACGCTGGTATGCTAAAGATGTAAATAATCTGGATTATGTATCCCGCATCTTAACTTCCTCTGAATATAATTCTCAATTTTCAATTCTCAATCTCAGTTCTCAATCATTTACTCATGAAAAGGCAAAGACGAATCAATAAATTCAAAGAAGAAGATACAGACCCGCTAAGTGTAGTTGTGAATCTGTTTGATGTAGCGATGGTTTTTGCTGTTGCCCTGATGGTTGCGATGGTTATGCACATGAATATGACCGAAGTTTTCACCAAGGAGGATTTTACTATTGTCAAAAATCCGGGAAAAGACAACATGGAAATTATTACCAAAGAAGGGAATAAAATCAATAAATATACTCCTTCCAAAGACCAACAATCCTCCGGTAAAAAAGGTAAAAAAGTGGGTATTGCTTATGAATTGGAAAATGGAGAGATTATCTATGTGCCGGAGTAATCCTGGTTTTTTTTGTTTTTATTTCATAAAATATACTTTTCCGGAAGAGTACCACGCCTTAAAACTTTTTGATTTCAGTAAATCGATAATCGGGACAGGTTTGAAAGGCGCGGTCAATTCCATGATTTCATTTTCCTTCAGGTTCCCCGATAATTTGATAATTTCCTGCATAGGATTTTGTCCCGAATCAATAAATGAGGAGGCATCAAACCGGATAGTAATTTTTTCTTCATTGAACCATGTTGGTGGGACTTCCATATCTTCTTCCGTGTCATCATCCGAAATGCTACTTTCGGTTAGTCCGGCAGCTTTGCGTAGAGTTTGTACCATTTCCGCAGGAGAAATTCCTGCAATCTGGGCTGCTTGTTGTAAGGAAGCAACTTTAGCGACTGTTCGCCGCAATACAGGATTCCGCAACCTGGCAAAAGCAGGTGATAACTCCAACAACGTTTCCTCCAAAGCCGGATAGGCTTCAAGAAGAGCAGACACTTTCGTTTGCAGATTAATTTCCATAACAACTTTATTTGGATGAATAAGATAATAAACGTTGGTCCCCTTCCAGATTTCGTAAATCCGTAATATCCTGTGTTACTTCAATAACCCCGAGATACTCATTATCATTGCTCCTGAGTGCTGTATATTCAATATATACAAAACGTCCCTTGAAGTTTGAAATCCAGAATGCCGCTTTATTTTCCTTTCCACTCTTGAAATCGTTGATAATCTGTTCCACAATGTGTACGCTATGCGGAGGGTGACACATACGGACATCACGCCCTATAATGGAACGGTTACGCTCGAATACCCTTTTAGGACTATGGGAAAAGAATTTCACTTTGTCATCTTTATCTACAAACGTAATATCTACCGGAAGTGTAACAAACAAAGCTTCCAATTCTTTCATATCAAAACTACCTGATGAAAGTCGTATAGCATCGCCGGAAAGGAAAACCGGTTGTTCTGTATCTATACTTGCAGGTTTCCACTCCGTTTGAGGGTCATATAAGCAAAAACCAAATTGCGGAGTTTCTTTATAAATCTGATACCAGTCTTCGTCCGTCAAAAGGTCGAGGCACATGGGTAAAAGTATTTCTTCTTCTTTCATAATCATCCCTTCAATAGCTTCCACTACCGGTTGAAATACCAATGGAACAATACTTTTCAGCTCTTCCGCTGTAATTTCCTCCGGTGCATCGAAGACTTCATAAGCCGCTTTTAAGAGTTCCCGTGTTTCATCATGTTTTCCCCACATTACTTTCGGTGGTCCGGTTATTCCGGCTTTTTCCATGAATGGAAACAACAGGTATTCTTTGCGTTTATAATGTTTATCCACATCCGAAAGGTCATTGAACAGGCTTCGTAGTTGTAACAGCCATTTTCCTGTTTCGTTATTGAATTCTTTCCGCTTCTTGAATAATACCCGGACTTGTGTAAGACGGTCTTCCAATGCCCTATTTTCCTGCCGGAATGTATCGACGGGATGCCCTGTCGGAACCTGCTTTGCCGTAGATACGTCAATATTACCGTCCAGAACCGCCGTATGAATATCGCAAAGACGAAGTACCTCTTCCTCGGGGAGTCCTTCGGCAATCAATTCTTGTTCGACTTCTACCACTTCATTGTAAGGAACCGAATGCAACAGGCGTATCAACCGGCTTCTGACTTGTTCGGGCGCTTCACCACTGTGCAACTGCAGAATCAGGTGTTTCAGCAACTCTTTCCTTTTTTCGGAATTATTGATAATTTCGCTCATGCTATTTATCCTTTTATCATCGTCAATAACATTTTGAATTGTTCAACCGCAAATACCGCATGGGGAACATTGGCTGGCATTATAATCATCCTGCCTGTTTCCAATATTTGCGATACACCGCCTACAGTAATTTCAGCTTTTCCGTCAATGATTTGTACCAATGCATCGAACGGAGCTGTATGTTCGCTTAATCCCTGTCCTTTATCAAAAGAAAACAAGGTTACATTTCCTGCCTGATTTTTAAGGATTTGTTTACTGATAACTCCTCCTTGAGAATATTCAATCTCTTGTGCAAGGTTGAATACTTTTCCCGGGGTAAATGTTGTATTCATTGTCATACATAGTTTATATTAAGTTAAACATTCTGTTTTGATAATATGTTTATTCAATACAAAGTTAAACACTCTCATTTTTCAGAAGTGTAACATAAGTCACACTTTTATGTTAATAATGTGAGACGGAATTAAAAAACTCCTTTTCTTTAAAATTATAATCCTTTTAGGGTAAGGAAAGGCTACAGGTCTGGCTGTATCTTTGCTCATTATTTTATAACATAAACCATTTAATAACAAGAGTATGAGTAAAAAAGGTATATTTTACGGTTCATCTACAGGCAACACTCAAAGTGCTGCCGAGGTAATAGCAAAAGGATTGGGAATCGATAAAAGCGACACTATCGACATATCAAAAGCAACTCCTGAACAAATGCTTGGCTATGATGTCCTGATTCTTGGTTCATCTACATGGGGTTTGGGTGATTTACAGGATGATTGGGAAGGATTTATCAGTAAATTCGAGAAAATGAATTTATCAGGTAAAAAGGTAGCTGTTTACGGAACA
>JAVBLR010000050.1:0-36891 GCA_031553395.1 Bacteroidales bacterium
TTCCACCTTGTGAAAACTGGCGCTGCAAATAATTAAAGAAAAGACAGATAATCTAAGCCTGAAGAAACGAAGGCTCAAAGCCGCCTATGATGTTGAATATTTGAAAAATTTAATTAACTGAAATTTCATGCGTTTGCCCTATCACTTTTACCTTTTACTCTTTACCTTAATTTAATTTTCTTATCTTTGTTTTTCAAAAAAAATTAGGGAAATGTCAAAACCTATAAAGATAAAACGAGGGCTTGATATTAAGCTTCAAGGAAAAGCCGAAAAGTTACTTCTGTCCGAAATAACGCATCCATTATTGTACGCGTTGTGTCCGGATGATTTTCATGGAATATCACCAAAACTTACAATAAAAGAAGGAGATGTTGTAAAGGCCGGCGCTGTTTTATTTATGGATAAAAACCGACCTGACGTTAAGTTTACTTCACCTGTAAGTGGTGTAATTCAAGCAATTGAAAGAGGTGCCAAACGCAAACTACTGCAGATTCTAATAAAAGCTGATTACACAATTGAATATGAGTATTTTGGCAAGGAAAAAGTAAATGAACTTTCCATCGAAGAAATCAAAAAAAAATTATTGGATGCCGGCATTTGGCCTTTCATAAAACAACGTCCTTATGATATAATTGCCAATCCGGAAGATACTCCACGGGATATATTTATTTCAGGATTCGATACTGCACCGTTAGCTCCGGATATTGATTTTATTTTGAAAGGACAGGAAAATGATTTTCAAACAGGATTAACTGTCTTATCCAAATTAACAACCGGAAAAGTATATTTGAGTATTTTTTCCGAAACAACCTCTCCTACTCTACTTAATGCCATAAATGTAGAAGTCAATCATTTTAAGGGCCCTCATCCTACCGGAAATGTAGGAGTTCAAATTCACCATATAAAACCGGTAAATAAAGGAGAAACCATTTGGACGATACAACCGGCTGATGTATTATTTATCGGAAGATTATTTAATAACGGAATTGCCGATTTTACGCGCACTATAGCTTTAACCGGCTCGGAAATGGGACAACTCGGATATTGTAAAATGCGTGTCGGAACAAGCATCGAAAGTATAACAAAATCTACTTCCGGAAAACATTTGCGTTATATCAGCGGCAATGTGTTGACCGGCAAAAAGATAGAATCCAATGGTTTTTTAGGCGCTTATGACAATCAGATAACCGTTATCCCTGAAGGAGATGATAAAAACGAACTATTCGGCTGGATTAGTCCTGGCTTTACAAAATATAGTGTGAATCATTCTTATTTGGCTTGGTTGCTGAATATCTTTAACCAGAAAAAGGAATATACATTGGATGCACGTATTAAAGGTGGAGAAAGAGCCATTATCATGTCAAACGAATATGATAAGGTATTTCCAATGGATATTCTTCCCGAATTTTTGATAAAGGCAACTATTGCTTTTGATATCGACAAAATGGAAAATTTAGGTATTTACGAAGTCGCTCCCGAAGATTTTGCTTTATGTGAATTTGTCGATACTTCAAAACTCGAAATTCAACGCATTATTCGTGAAGGCTTGGATAAATTACAACAAGAAATGTAAATTAATTAAGAATTAACAATTAATAATTAATAACGAAAACAAACTGTTAATTATCAATTGTTAATTATTAATTGTTAATTGTTAACTATATGGAGGTTACGGTTTTTACCGATGGGGATTCATCTAAATTAAGTACGTGGTCGAATGTTCCTTATTTTTTTACTGAAACACTAATTGAAAAAGGTGTAAAAGTAAATAGGGTTGACATTAGGGCATCACCAAGGTTAAACAGTATTTATAATAAATTCTTCGAACCGTTTATTCTTCGATTGTGTAAAGGTACTACCTATAATTATTTTCGTTCGAAAATGCATTATCGAAATGTTCGAAAACGAGTAAAAGAAGCAATCCGGCAATATAATCAATCGGATGCATTTGTTTTTCTTACGCTTAGTTTTTCATCCGTAGGTTTAACGAATAAACCTACAGTTCAATTTGGTGATTGGACGTATGATTATTTTATTGAACATTTTCAGAATCGTAAACCCGATTTTTTTGAAAGAAAATGTATCCAAAGAGACCATAAACAAATAGATAATGCAGAATTGGTTTTTCCTCTTTTTCCGGGAAATGCGGCATATATGAAGCAACATTACAAAAGTCAAAATATTCATTATCTGGGAAATGTTGTGAATTCATTATTATCCGTCTCGGAGAAGGAAATTTTGGAGAAGAAAGCAAATTCGAAGAATTTATTGCTGATAGGACGAAAAAATGCGTATTTGGAAGGTGCAATAAAGCTGATAGAAGCTGTTGATGCAATGAAAAGCGATTATCCCGAAATAAAAGTTCATATTATCGGGATGGTAAATACTGATTTTGAGTATTTACCCGATTTTGTTACTTGTTACGGTTATTTGGATAAAGCCGATGATGAACAACGGAATTTGTATTATTCATTAATGCAAAATGCCAAAGCATTGGTAAATACGACACCCAAATGGGGCGCTTTTTCATCCATGATTGAAGCGATGTATTTTTATAATCCGGTAATTACAACACCTTATAACGAATTTGTTGAAACCTTTGGAAGTACAATTGATTTTGGATATTTTTCTGAAAATCAATCAAAAAAAGAATTAATAAATTTGATAAAATCAATTTTTACAACAGAGAATTATGCCGAAATGTGCATAAATTCACACAATGCCGTAAAAGAGTATACTTGGAGTGCATATATAGATAAGATTTTGAATTTATTATCTATGCAAAATCAAAACAAGTCTGTTACGTAAAACTTTGATATCAGTATCATTTAATTACTTAATAAAATGAATACAACCTTCATAATTCTTACAAAAGATAACATTGCCAAAGAACATATTTGTTGTGCTTTTTCAGATAAAAAATGTAGAGAGAGTTATGACTTGAAGAAAAAATGGCTGGCAAAAGAATTTGATAATGGCTATGTTTTTCGCAGATTAGATGAACGGGCAAAAGTATTTATCGAATATGGTCCGGCCGAAAAGTCCTGGCTTCCTGTTGATGCCTCCAATTATTTGATGATAAATTGTTTTTGGGTTTCGGGTCAGTACAAAGGCAAAGGTTATGCAAAAGCACTGTTGCAATCGGCACTTGATGATGCAGAGAAACAAAGGAAAGACGGATTGGTTACGGTTGTCGGTACAAATAAATTTCACTTTATGAGTGATACTAAATGGCTTTTACGGCAAGGTTTCGAAACAGTTGAAAAACTTCCATCCGGATTTAGTCTTTTGGTTAAAAAAATAAATTCGGATGCAAAGAATCCTTCTTTTAAAGAATCTGTATCAAGTGGTGAATGTGAAGAAAAGAGCGGATTAGTGGCTTATTATTCAAATCGTTGTCCATTTTCAGAATTTTATGTAAAAACGATGTTGCCGGAAACTGCAGAAAAAAGAAAAATTCCATTGAGATTAATCAAATTGGAAACGATGGAACAAGCACAATCAGCCCCAACACCAGCAACAATATTCAGTTTATTTTATAATGGGAAATTTGCAACGACAGATATTAGTGCATGTATGGATAGCCGGTTTGATAAAATTATAAAGATAAAATGAATTTAGTTATTTGTTATTTGCCTTCGGCGTTATTGGTTATTAATGCTGTAGCCCAATAACAAACAACTAATAACAAATAAACAACCAAATGAAAAACAATTTATTATACTTGCTGTTTTTTTTGCTTCCTTTCTATGGATTTGCCCAATCAGTAGAAATTTTGGAAAAAAGTGATGTAAAAGACCTTAAAAAGCAAAAAGATTTTGATTATCTGCATGTTAAAGATGATACTACAAAAATGTTTATATTTGTAGGAACGATAAAAGCTTCGGGTAATTATAATATTGCCCGGTTATATGAAAGTATAATGTTGGAAGCAAATAAATTGGGCGCAAATTGTTTCCGGTTGGTTGATTATAATGAGGAATCAAAAAAATCATCATTAACATTAAACGTGTATTTTGCATCAACACTTGTTTTAGTCGAAAACGAACTCTTTAAAGAACGAAATGTTGTTTATATATTCGGAAACGATAAAGATGATGATGGCAAAACATCATTCAAACTCAACGGAAAAAAAGCAGAAGTTGGCAATAAGGAATATTTGCGAATCGAAAATCCTTCCGGAAACCAAGTTAAAGTAAGCAAAGGCGGATTTACCGGAGCTTCCGTTCAAATTACCGGAGAATCAAACAAGTCTGCAACTTATCTGACATTATCCGGATTAGGCGTGGCTCCGTCCGGCGGTTACTACAGTGGAGGATATAGTGGTTCCGGTGTTGCATATGGAGGTGTCGGTGCCGGAATATCCATCAGCACAGGAAAAATAAATTATATGAATCCCGGCTTGGCAAATATTTTATTGCAAATCTGGAAAAAGGAAGAATAAAGTTTTTTAATCAAGAAATAACCAAAATGACGTAAGTTATCCGTTACTGGTTATTTGTTCTTAAGTAACGAACAACCAATAACTAAGAACAAATAACAAATAACAATATTGTTAACTGAAATATGAAAGCATTGCGAAATCTCTTAAATAAAGTAAAACCCAACTTCGAGCCGGGAGGAAAGTTACAAGCTTTTCAGTCTGTTTTTGAAGGATTTGAGTCTTTTCTATATGTTCCCAATACTACTTCAAAAACAGGAGTACACATTCACGATAGTATTGATAGCAAACGAACGATGTCAATGGTAATTATCGCATTGATTCCGGCCCTGTTATTCGGGATGTACAATGTCGGTTACCAACACTATTTAGCTATTGGCGAATTAAATACCGGATTCTGGAATATATTTTTATTCGGATTTTTAGCCGTTTTACCGCAATTAATTGTTTCTTACGGAGTTGGATTAGGGATTGAATTTGTTGTTGCACAATGGCGAAAACACGAAATTCAGGAAGGATTTTTGGTATCGGGAATATTAATTCCAATGATTATTCCAATTGATACACCACTGTGGATGATTGCTGTAGCAACCGCATTTTCCGTTATTTTTGCCAAGGAAGTATTCGGTGGAACCGGAATGAATATATTCAATGTAGCATTAATAACCCGTGCATTTTTGTTTTTTGCTTATCCGTCGAAAATGTCGGGAGATTCTGTTTTCATACGCTTGGGAGATACTTTTGGTTTGGGAAAAGGAACAGCTGTTGATGCATTTTCAGGGGCAACACCATTGGGGCAAGCAGCTACCGAGACAGCGAGTATTGCTCATTTAACCGACATTATTGGAAATCCACTTACAGCATGGGATATGTTTTTAGGATTGATTCCCGGTTCGATTGGTGAAACGTCTAAATTAGCTATTTTGATAGGTGCTATTTTCCTTTTATTTACAGGTATTGCAAGTTGGAAGACCATGATTTCGGTATTTATCGGAGGTTTTTGCATGGGAACGATATTGAACATGGTAGGAACAACCGCGGCTATGAATATTCCTGCTTACGAGCATCTGTTGTTGGGCGGATTTGCATTTGGAGCCGTATTTATGGCAACCGACCCGGTTACATCTGCACGGACCGAAACCGGAAAATATATTTATGGATTTTTGTTAGGATTATTAGCCATTTTGATTCGTTGTGTCAATCCCGGTTATCCTGAAGGAATGATGTTGGCTATTTTGTTTATGAATGTATTTGCACCATTGATTGATTATTATGTAGTTCAGGCAAATATAAACAGAAGATTGAAAAGAGTGAAAAATAAATAATAAGAATAATGGAATACATCCTTTTGGTAATTTTTATAATTGTTTTGTTTACTTCAATCTTAATGATAGTACAAGGAAGGAGCGAAATAATTGATTTTTCAGATGAGGAAATCTTGGAGCAGGATGTGGAAAATAAAAAGAGATTTGATTTTAAACATTTGCTCATTAGGCTTGCAATTACAATTTTTCTTCCTGTAATAGTTTTTCTTGTATCAATGTATTTATCTAACAATGAGCACAGAGATAGGGAACATCCTGTAAATTCAGCAATGGGGCCAATTGCCGTAGTTGCTATGGAAGTTTTTATTTGGTATATCTATATTACACTAGAAACAATATGGTTACATTTTAAGAAAAAATATCCAAAACGAAATTCAAACTTGTTAATAATCTCAATATCAACATTTATTGGAATATTATTTTGCATACTAGTTATTATAAAGAATTTTTAAACTTATGAAAGAAATAATAGGTAAATATTCTTTAAATCAATTAGTTATATTGTTATCTATTTTTTCATATTATTCATGTACAACAAAAACAAATGATAAAACAGATTCTATAAATATAGAGCTTCAAACTGATAATAAAATTCATGCTGATACATCAAAATACTTGAAAGAAAAGGATTTGATAAATTATATTGAAACAGCACCAATAATAAAACTGAATAAAAAGAACGGAGTTCCTTTTGATACATTGAGTTATAATAAAGTTATCGCTTATGATTTTGATGGAATGGAAGAACTTTATCCGGCTGTAATTAAAAACGGACATTTTATTCCGGTAATTTTAAAACAGCAATATCTGACACAAGAGCAAACAGACAAGATTCTTGATATTTTAACTAAAAAATCGGCATACGGAGGAGAATTTGCAGCTTGTTTTATGCCGCAATTCGGGATTGTATTTTTCAATGATAATGAAGTTGTTAATCAAATCAATGTTGCAATTGGGTGCAATTATTTGATTTCTGATATTGAAATTCCTGCTCAAAATCAGTTGAAAGTAGATAAAGGAAAAGAATCGGAATATTCAATGTTTGGATTTTCAAAATCAGGAAAAGACGCAATAATTTATTTATGTAAAGAATTGAATTTTAGGCAAGAAGATAGATTTAAAGATAATTAGAATTATGAATCGAGAAGGAAATACCTACACCATCATATATGCAGCTATTTTGGTTGTTGTAGTTGCCATACTGTTGGCATTTACAGCCGAAGGTTTGCGCGACAGGCAGGAACGAAATGCCGAAATCGACAAGAAGGTACAACTACTTCGTTCGCTTCGTATCAATGCAACAGCCAAAGATGCCGAAGATATTTATAGTAAAACGATTACCGATTCATATCTGATATCGTTTGAAGGAAATAAGATTGATGGAGATGCTTTTACAGTTGACCAACATATTGAAAAAGAGATAAAAGAACCAAAAGAAATTCGGAAACTTCCTGTTTATGAAGCAACCATCGATGGAAAAAAGAAATATATAGTTCCCCTTCGTGGTGCAGGTCTTTGGGGTCCGATTTGGGGATATATTGCATTAAATGATGATAAAAGCACTATTTATGGTGCAACATTCGGGCATAAAGGCGAAACACCTGGATTAGGCGCTGAAATAGATACAGAAGGATTTCAAAAAGAATTTCAGGATAAACATATCACTCGTGATAACAAATTTACATCCATTGCGGTAGTCAAAAGCGGACAAACTAAAAGCGATATGGATTATGTAGATGGTATTTCAGGAGGCACTATTACAAGTCAAGGTGTTGATGAAATGCTTAAAAACTGCCTGAGCGGATATGAAAATTTTTTACTCAAATAATTCGTTAGTTTGTTATTAGTTATTGGTTCTTACTGATAACAAAGAACCAATAACTAACAACAAATAACAGAAAACCAACAACAAGTAACAAAATGCTGGAAAGAATACTTATACGAAACTACAGGATATTAAAGAATGTGTCATTGACTTCATTGGCTCAGGTTAATTTGATAATTGGAAAAAATGATACGGGAAAAACATCTTTATTAGAAGTAATCGGAATATATGCATCCAAAATGAATTTTCCTTATTTATTTGATTTACTGAGAGAAAAGAACGAATTATATACAAAGAAAGGAAATTCAACAATTGATTATAAAAGGTCTTTTTTTTCTTTTTTTCCAAATCATTCCATTGAAGGATTGTCTGATAACAAACGATTATTGATAAAAACGGTCAATAAAGGTTCGATTGAGTCACATACATTATCATTGAAAATAATTGGTTTCGTCGAAAATGAAAATGGAAAAGATGAGATTGATATTTCACAAGATGCATCTATCATACACAAAGTTGGATTAAAAATTGATAATGACGATAGCTTCGTTATTTATTCGAAAGATGATTTGGATAATCTGAAAAACAGTAAAATACAATCAAATAACAGTCATTTTATTAAATCTAAAATTTTCAGTCTGAATTTTTCAAAAAAACAATGGGATAAGGTAATAAGTCTGGGTAAGGAAAAAGATATACTTGAAATGCTGCAGATTATTAATCCGAATATAGAACGAATTGGTTTTGAGCTGCATGATGGTTCACAGGAAAAAGGTTCAATAGGATTACAGTTACAAAATGAACAGACGTATCATCCTATTGAAAGCATGGGAACAGGAATAAGTCAACTTTTCTTAATTATTTTGAATTTGGTGAATGCCGAAAATGAATTTTTATTGATAGATAACATTGAAAACGGATTACATAATGGCCTTTATGAGAAATTGTGGAAAACGATTTTCAAATTGTCAGAAGAATTGAATGTGCAGGTTTTTGCAACTACGCAAAGTCATGGTTGTATCAAAAGATTCGGTCAGATGCTTGAAAATGAAGAATATCATAAAAAAGGAAAAATGATTCGGTTAGATAAAGTAAATAATGATATTAATGAAGTGAATATCAATGCTGATGAACTGAAAATCGCATTGGAAAATAATATTGATTTAAGATAATTTAAGTAATTTATTGCAATTTACTTCGCGCAATAACTGCTTTTAAATAGTAAATCGTAATTTGTCAAATTGTAAATAGCTATGGGTTTATTTTCATCTGCTAATAAAAAGGTACTGCTTGACCCGATTAATAAATCCAATCCGGTAATTGTATTGGTGTTGGGTATTTGTTCGGCTTTGGCTGTTACGGCAAAAATGGAGCCGGCATTGGTTATGGCAATATCGGTAACGGTTGTTGTAGCTTTTTCCAATGTAATTATTTCATTGATACGCAATACAATACCTAATCGTATTCGTATTATCGTTCAATTAGTCGTAGTCGCCACATTGGTAACAATTGTAAATGAAGTGTTGAAGGCTTTTGCCTATGATGTTAGTAAGCAATTATCAGTATTCGTCGGACTTATTATTACCAATTGTATCTTAATGGGAAGATTGGAAGCATTTGCATTGGCTAATAAACCTTGGGAATCCTTCCTCGACGGAATTGGTAACGGATTAGGCTATGGTGCAATTCTTGTAATTGTTGCTTTTTTCAGGGAATTGCTTGGCTCAGGAACATTATTTGGATACAAAGTCATTCCGCAATCATTTTATGATGCAGGATATATGAACAATGGACTGATGATTTTACCACCAATGGCATTGATTGTTGTGGCTTGTATTATTTGGGTGCATAGGGCAAAAAATAAGGATTTACAGGAATAAAAAAAATGGAAAATATTATTAACATATTCGTCAAATCGATTTTTATCGATAATATGATTTTTGCATACTTTTTGGGTATGTGTTCATATTTAGCGGTTTCCAAAACTGTAAAAACTTCCATGGGATTGGGAATTGCGGTAACATTCGTATTGTTAGTAACCTTACCAATCAATTATTTACTGGAAACGTATGTTCTTAAAGCAGGAGCATTAGCATGGTTGGGAGAATCATTTGCCGAAATTGATTTAAGCTTTTTGAGTTTTATTATTTTCATAGCTGTTATTGCATCTATTGTACAATTGGTCGAAATGGTTATTGAGAAGTTTACCCCGGCATTATATCAATCGTTGGGAATTTTTCTCCCGTTAATTGCTGTAAATTGTGCTATTTTAGGGGCTTCTCTATTTATGCAGGAAAAGAATTTTACGAATATTGGTGAAGCGACTTCATACGCATTAGGTTCGGGAATTGGTTGGTTATTGGCTATTATCGGAATTGCTGCTATCCGTGAAAAATTGCAATATTCCAATGTTCCAAAACCGCTGAGAGGATTAGGAATAACCTTTATCATTACTGGATTAATGGGAATTGCATTTATGAGTTTTTTGGGAATTAAATTGTAGAAAACAAAATAACGATAATCATGGAAAGAAACATACGAGTTGATAATTTAAGATTAATTTTAAGTTTTTTAATTATAGCTTTACATTCTACTCTTTTTGGGGAGTTTGGTATATTTGGAGATATGTTAAGGAGTATAACTCGTATAGCAGTACCTATATTCCTACTTATCAGCGGATATTACTTTTATAATATCATTAATAATAAACCTGCAATTATAAAATACATAAAACGGATTATTATTCTTTACCTTATTTGGATGTTGGTATATTTACCTTTTTATGAAAACTTTTCTACACCCTTTGAGATAAAAATGTTTATCCTAACATTAATCAATGGATTCTTTCATTTGTGGTATTTACCAGCCATGATAGGTGGAGTTTTAGTTCTCGTTTTCTTTCATAAATTTCATTTATTTGGAAGATATACACTTATAATAACTGCCATTATATTGTTCTTGACAGGTTGGGGGATTCAGCTCTCTAAAACATTAACAATAATGCCTCCTAATATTAAAGAGCTTATATCTTGGAATTTCCCATATCGCAACTTTTTGTTTTTAGGGTATCCTTTCATTACTCTTGGTTTTTTGATACATAAAAATGAACATATGATAATATCTTTATTCAATCAAAAAAGTTGGAAAATATTGATTCCTATTTTTACAATTCTTTTGATGGGAGAAATGTATTTATGGAATAAAATAGGGCTACCTTTTGAAGGTACTGATTTCTTCATCACATTATTATTCTTATGTCCATTAATATTTATTTTTGCTATAAAGGATAAAAAAATGAGAGTTGGTTCTGATAAAGCAAATTTCTCTTCTGCCATATACTTTATCCATCCTTTATGTATTTTACTATTAGGAGGATATACAACAACAAATTTCAAATCATGGGACACATATATTTTGATTGCCACATTTTCTCTTATAATATCTGTAGCATTGATTGAAATAAATAAAAAATTGGTTCGAATTTTATAAAAGTTTTCATCAATAACATGTTTTTAGTAATATCAAATAGCTTCTTAACAATTGGTCTCAGCATCATTGTTTTCTTAACAGTTACCATGCTGTTGGTCGCACTGTTATTGTATGCAAAACAAAAACTGATGCCTCAGGGCGATGTAAAAGTTGTTATTAATAAGGAAAAGGAATTCATAACCAATCCCGGAGGAAATATTCTGACAACACTAAGCAATAACAATATATTTTTGCCTTCGGCATGTGGTGGTGGTGGAACTTGCGGAATGTGCCGCTGTCAGGTTCCGGAAGGTGGCGGAAGTATTTTGCCTACCGAAACAGGATTTTTTACTCGGAAAGAAGTAATGAATAACTGGCGACTTGGTTGTCAGGTAAAAATTAAAAATGATATACAAATTGAAATTCCGAAAGAAATACTTGGTATAAAAAAATGGGAATGTGAAGTGGTTTCCAACCGGAATGTGGCTTCATTTATCAAGGAATTTGTGGTAAAACTTCTTGAAAGAGAAGTACTTGATTTTATATCCGGAAGTTACATTCAGATTGATGTCCCCAAGTATTCGATGAAATTCGCAGATATTGAAGTAGATGAAAGATTTAAACCGGAGTGGGATAAATTCAAGATGTGGGGATTGTCTTGTATAAATGAAGAAGAAACTTTCCGCGCATATTCAATGGCCAATCATCCTGCCGAAGGAAATATCATTATGTTGAATATACGTATTGCTACTCCTCCTTTCGATAGGACAACGGGAGATTGGGCAAAAGTAAAACCGGGAATTTGTTCGTCTTATATTTTTAATTGTAAGCCGGGTGATAAAGTAACAATTTCAGGGCCTTACGGAGAATTTCATCCAATATTGGATTCTACAGCTGAAATGCTTTATATTGGCGGTGGAGCAGGAATGGCGCCACTTCGTTCGCATATTATGCACTTACTGAAAACATTGAAAATACGGGATAGAAAAATAACATATTGGTATGGAGCACGTTCGAAGAATGAAATTTTCTACGAAGAAGATTTTCGCGAATTAGAAAAAGAATTTCCTAACTTTGCATTCAACATTGCATTATCCGAGCCTCGTCCGGAAGACAATTGGACAGGATATGTAGGCTTTATTCATCAGGTATTGTATGATAATTACCTGAAAAACCATGAAGCTCCCGAAGATATTGAATATTACATGTGTGGTCCTGGTCCCATGGCAAAGGCTGTTGAAAATATGCTTGATAGTATTGGGGTTCCGTCGAACATGTTGATGTTTGATGATTTCGGATAAGAAACAGAGGTGAAATATTTATTAGTTGGAACAATTCTTTACTTTAAAACTTAAAACTCATAACTTACTACTTATAACTTTCCTATATGAAAAAACGATTGTTTATTTTCTTAATGATATGCTTTTGTGTAAATGTCGGATTTGCACAAAAAATGTCGGATATCTTCACTCAAATTCCGGATTCCTTAGTGCAAACATTGAATAAAGATATGAGAAAAAGCTTGCTTAGTTCTTTTACTGAAGAAGGAAAAGAAGCTAAGGTACAAAACATGTTAGGTGGAACATCTGAATTGAAGGTTTTATCTGATAATTACTTTTTATTGCAAACATCTTCAAGTAATTCCATTGAAGTAAAAATGCTTCCAATAAATGAGTATTACAAAATTCTTTGTTTGATTAATACCTATTGTGGACCAGCTTGCGATAGCAAAATATCGTTTTATACAACAGATTGGAAACCTCTGAAAAACACCTATTTTTCGGAAATATCTCCCGAAATGTTTTATAATAAGAATAATTTGACTGGTAAGTGCAAAGAGGTAAAAGAACATTTGGATATACACCCAATAAAATATTCCCTGAATAAGGATAACACAAATTTAAACGTTATTTATAGTGTTAGCAGTTATTTAAATAAGGCTGATTATGAAGCTCTAAAACCTTGTATTCAGGAAAGTTTTTCTATTAATTGGGTTGATGGAAAATATCAGATTCAGTAAACTTTAATTTTTAACTAAAAACGAACAACCATGTGGATTATCGCAATTCCTATTATCGCTATTTTGTTATTTATGGTGTATACTTATGTACTTCTTCCTTCGATGAAGAAAAAAGAAGAAGCCAAGAATCAATCTTTCATGGCAGATTTTTCCAAAGAAATTGCTGGAAGAGAAGATGAAGTACGACAACAATTTTGTAAAGAAAATCCATATATCAAACCGATTGAGGATGACGTAAAAGAACCGATTGTTGCATTAATCTCTTGCATGGAAAAACGAGAAACAAAGGATTTTATTCGTCAACAGGCTGTAGCAATGGCCGGAAAGGCTGTTAAAGGTTTAGTAGGAGTTGGATTCAAGGAAGTAGATAATACAGAGTATTACTATTTGGCGCTGACAGATAAGAATCTACATTACCTGCATTATTCAGATTCGGGAAAATGTAAAGAACATTTGGTTTTTGACGGAAGTCAGATGCAAGACATGGAATCCGGAGAAGTAACAGCTGGTGAAACAGTGAAAAATAGTGCGGTAATGGGTGATAGTAAACGTTTTAGTTTTGTGTATGATGATACCCAATATAAATTCTTTTTCTACGATCATATTTGGGGACATCCATTGGGAAAAAGCAAAGGCAATCGAGACAAAGAGTTTGCCGAAATCAATTATTTATTTGCCGAGCCTTTTAAGAAATATACAAATACAGTGAGAAAATAAATAGTTATTGGTTATTAGTTATTAGTTACTTGTTATTTGAAATTACCAATAACAACCAACTAATAACCAATCACATTTTTCGCTGTACATACCTCACCATATTGGTAACAACTTTTCTTGGCAAAAATCGAATGAAAAAAATCATCATCCGATTCATTGTTCCATGTATAGCAACTGTCTTTTTCTTTTCCATGCTTTCGAATCCAAATGTTGCAACTTCTTTTGCTGTTGGAAGTTTTCCAAAACTCTTGAATAACATGGATGATTCCAATTCGGCATTTTTCACAAAGTTGGTTTCGGTTGGTCCGGGACATAAAACAGTTACACTTACACCTGTTCCTTTCGCTTCATTTGCCAATGCTTGGGAGAAAGATAACACATAAGACTTAGATGCATAATAAACAGCCATTAAAGGCCCGGGCATGAATCCGGCAACAGAAGCAATATTCAATATATAACCATGGCCTTTTTTTATCATTTGTTGGTAAATTGCTTTTGTTAATTGTGTTAAAGCCACAACATTTACCTGCAACATATCGGTTTCTTTTTGGATATCGGTTTCGTCAAACTTTCCAAAAAATCCGAATCCGGCATTATTAATCAAGATATCAACATCAATATTCAGGGATTGCAATGAAGTTATTATCTGCTCAACTGCATTTGTTTCAGACAAATCGCAACAAATAATATTGACCTGAATAGAGTAGCTTCTCTCCCACTCCATTTTTAGTTGAAGTAATTTATCATTATTTCGTCCAACTAATATCAGATTAATTTGCTTCTCGGCTGCAATTTCTGCCAATTCATAACCTATTCCACTTGTAGCTCCGGTAACTAGTGCATATTTCATTGCTTGTTAGTTGTTAGTTATTGGTTGTTTGTTATCTAAGAACTAATAACCAATGACGATTAACATAAAAAAAGAAACACAAAGGTACGCATAAAATCATGCGCCTTTGTGTTTCAAAATATACTATCTAAATCTGTTTACTTGAATAAACTGCCTAATGCTCCTAATATACTTCCGCCTTGTTGTGATTGTGAATCGTTATTGTTACCTTTTCCCAATAAGTTCATAACATCGCTTAAATCGAATTTGCCATCGGCACCACCCGCAAATTTATCAAGCATACCTTGAATATCCATTCCTGCTGTTTTTCCTCCGGTTATGGATGATAAAACGCCATTGATATTAAAATCACTATTATTGGGGTCGTTTGTATTTTTAGCCAACGCTCCCAACACAGAAGGAACCATTTGTTGAGCTATTCCTTGGGCAATCGGATTTGTAACTCCAAACTTATTCATCAAAGAAGAAACAACCGTATTTTGAATACTTTGGGTAAGTGAACTTCCTATTCCGCTACTGCTACTACCCTTTGAAAACATACCTAAAACTTGTTCCAAACCTCCTCCGGTAGCTTCTTTTTTTAACCCTTCGAAAATTCCGGCAGTAACTTCATTAATAACTGAATTATTCTTGTCATTGGGAATTGCTGAATTATTAACAATTGCTTCTCCGGCGAATTGTTGTACCAACTGTGCTAAATTTTCAATCATGGCTTTACAATTAAAAATTAAAAATTAAAAATTAAGAATTAAGAATTAAAGAAAAACTTGAATGCTTCTATTTAAAGAAATCACCAAGCATCTAATTAATGACTTTACACTATTTTAAAAGTTTCAAAAAATTGAAAATATTGTATTTTTTGAAAATATTCGAGCAAAAAAATCCTTGCAGAATTATTATCATCGACAAGGAATTTTATTCTTAAGGAATTTATATATCTTTCTATTTTAGCTTATGAATCACTAATCCCGAACGTAATTTAGGTTCAAACCACGTCGTCTTAGGAGGCATAATATTTCCTGTATCGGCAATATCTATCAATTGCTTCATCGATACTGGATAAAGAGCCAAAGCCACTTTCATTTCTCCACTATCGACACGGCGTTTCAGTTCTCCTAATCCGCGAATGCCACCAATAAAATCAATTTTTTTATCGGTACGCAAATCTTTGATTCCTAATACTTCATCTAAAATTAAATTAGAAGAAATAGTTACATCTAATGTGCCAATCGGGTCATTATCATTGTAAGTTCCAGGTTTGGCTGTTAGAGAATACCATTTACCTGATAAATACAAAGAAAAATTATGTAATTTTTGGGGTTTATAGGTTTCAACACCTTTTTCTTCAACTACAAAATCTTTTTCAAGCGCTTTCAAAAATTCGGCATCACTCAATCCATTTAAATCCCTTACAACTCTGTTGTAATCAATTATTTGCAATTGATTATCAGGGAAACAAACGGCCAAAAAGAAATTATATTCTTCATTACCTGTATGATTCGGATTTTGTTTTGCTTTTTCTGCTCCAACCAATGCAGCCGCAGCTGTACGATGGTGTCCGTCGGCAATATACAAATAAGGAATAGTTTCAAAAATGGAAGTGATTTTTTGAATAATCGTACTATCATCAATCACCCAAAAATGATGTCCGAAACCATCGGGAGCCGTAAAATCATATTCGGGAGCTTTTTTGATGGTATTGGCAACAATTTCGTCTAAATCTTTATTATTTGGATATGCAAAAAATACCGGCTCAATATTGGCGTCATTGATGCGAACATGCTTCATCCGGTCTTCTTCCTTGTCTTTACGGGTAAGTTCGTGTTTTTTTATTACACCATTCAGATAGTCATTTACATTTGCGCAAACTACTAATCCATATTGTGTGCGCCCATTCATGGTTTGCGCATACACATAATACATTTCTTTTTCATCTTGTTTCAACCAACCTTTTTGTTGAAATAGATTGAAGTTTTCTACAGCCTTATCATAGACTTTCTCATCATGTTCATCAGTACCTGCAAGAAAATCAATTTCCGGTTTGATAATGTGATACAACGACTTTTCATTTCCTTTCGCTTCTTCCCTTGCTTCTTCTGAATTTAGCACATCGTAAGGACGGGAAGCCACCAATTCCACCAATTCTTTTGGAGGACGAATGCCTTTAAACGGTTTTATTTTTGCCATATTTTTATAGTAAACAAGTTGATGAGCAGACAAGTAAGCGAGTTAAAAGTCGTACTCAATTATTCATAAAAATTCTCGATTAAAAAGAATACCCAAATCCTACACCACCAGAAAGTGCAATATCACCCGCTGTTCCAATAACCGGCATAAGTCCGATTCTCCAAGTAAAACCACCATCCAATGGCTGCCGACGATACATAAATGTAGCATGTCCGATTACATTGCCGGGATTATAATCACTATTATAATTGTATAAATCCATTTTCTTGGAAAGGATAGTAGCTCCGACACCAACTTCAAACATGTGAGGCGAAGATTGTTTCCCAAACAAATAATTGATTTCAACAGGAAAAGTGGCATAAGAGGTTGTTTCGGAAGAAAAATAATAGCCATAATCATAATAATCATATTCTTCGTATAATAAACCAAAACCTACACCAGCTCGAAACCCTAATCCTAACTTTGATTGAGAATTAAATCGAGAATCAATATTTGCAGAAAAAAGAACTCCCGGACCACCAAATTCCACATAAAACTGCATATTTTTCAACTTGGTGTCATTTTCATTTGATTCTTGTGCTTTTATTCCAAATGTAAAAACACACAAAAGAATCAGAGTCATTGTTTTTTTCATAATACAATTTAAGTGGTAAGTAAATGTGTTGATAAAACTATTTATTAACTCTGAATTTTTGATTTCCGGTTTTGAAAAAATCTACAATCTGATTGGCAGCTGCTACGCCAGCATTATTATTAGCTTCGGCAGTTTGTGCACCCATTTTTTTAGGAGTGGAGAAATACCTGTCAGCAAATTTTTCCTGCATTTCTGCATGATTTCCGGGCATAATATCCGTAATATATTTGAAATCTGTCCGTTCAGACATAAATTCTACCATTTCCGCCTCATTGATAACTTCTTTGCGGGCAGTATTGATAAGCACACCTTTTTTAGGCATTTTGCTTAATAATGCTTTATTGATGGATTGTTTGGTTTCTGCTGTAGCAGGAATATGAAGCGAAACAAACTGACAGGTTGAATACAATTCTTCAACTGAACCAAGCGCTTTTATTCCTTCTTTTTCAATAGCTTCTTTTGATAGGAAAGGGTCGTAAGCATATACTTCCATTCCGAAACCTTTTGCAATGCGGGCAACATTACGTCCGACATTTCCATAAGCATGAATACCTAATTCTTTTCCAAGTAATTCGCTTCCTGACGAACCATTATAGAAATTACGAACGGCATATACCATCATTCCCAAAGCCAGTTCGGCAACAGCATTGGCATTTTGTCCGGGAGTATTCATTACACAAACATTCTTGGCTGTAGCCGCATCTAAATCAACATTGTCATATCCAGCGCCGGCACGCACAACTATTTTCAATTTATCCGAAGCAGACAATACTTCAGCATCAATAATATCACTACGAATAATTACTGCATCGGCAGTTTTTACTGCATCGATTAATTGAGATTTTTCGGTGTACTTTTCAAGTAAAGCCAATTCATTACCAGCCTGTTCAACTACTTCGCGAATAGCTTTTACAGCTTCGGCTGCAAAGGGTTTGTCTGTTGCTATTAAAACTTTCATAATTGTGTTGATTTATGGATATTAATAGATATTGTTAATATTAGTTGTTTTTAAACACAAAGACACAGAAAATGGGCGAATTCTGTGTCCTTGCGTATTTTAAGTCTTACCTTCCGGTAAAAGGCTAAGGGCGAAAGGCAAATGAATGCACGCCTTATCTTTCCTTGGCCTTTCGCCTTTTGCCCTTAGCCGAAAATACCGATATAGTATAAACTGATAATTAGGTTATCAGTGTGCCTTTTCGAATTCTTTCATTACATCAACCAATGCTTGTACACTTTCAATTGGTAGCGCATTATAAGTAGAAGCTCTGAATCCACCTACAGAACGATGTCCTTTGATACCAATCATACCATTAGATGCTGCAAACTTAGCAAATTCATCTTCCAATTCTTTGTATTCGTCATTCATTACAAAGCAAATGTTCATCAAAGAACGGTCTTCAACGGCAGCAGTACCTTTGAATAACTTATTACGGTCGATTTCATTGTACAATACAGCAGCTTTTGCTTCGTTCAGCTTTTGCATTGCTTTTACGCCACCTAATCCCTTGTACCATTTCAGTGTTTGCAATGCTGCATAAACAGGCACACAAGGAGGAGTATTGAACATACTTTCTTTCTTAATATGTGTACGGTAATCCAACATTGTAGGAATCGGACGACTTACCTTACCTAAAATATCATTACGTACAATGGCGATAGTAACACCTGCAGGAGCCAAATTCTTTTGCGCACCGGCATATATTATTCCAAATTTGGAAACATCAATCGGACGAGAAAAAATATCGGATGACATATCAGATACCAACATAACCTTCGTATCCGGATCTTTTTTCATTTCAGTTCCGAAAATCGTATTATTCGATGTAAAGTGAAAATAATCGGCATCAGCCGGAATTTCATAATTCTTTGGAATAAAACTGTAATT
This sequence comes from Bacteroidales bacterium, assembly GCA_031553395.1. GTDB lineage: Bacteria > Bacteroidota > Bacteroidia > Bacteroidales > WRGA01 > WRGA01. Next base: position 19,356 of record JAVBLR010000050.1, read on the forward strand.
AGCATCCTTTGAAGAAGCGACAACATCTACTTGCCCGAATATTTTAGCTTCTTTAATAGCATTAGATGCCCATGTTCCTGTATCTAAATAGGCAGCTTTTGTTTCAAGCAAGTTGTAAGGAACCATACAAAATTGCAAACTGGCGCCACCTCCTAAGAAAATAACATCATAACCTTGCGGAACATCCAACAATTCTTTTACTAAAGCACAGGCTTCATCCATAACGGCCACAAATTCTTTGCTTCTGTGCGATATTTCCATCAAAGACAAACCTGTTCCGGCAAAATCAAGGATAGCCTCAGACGTGTTTTTGATTGTGTATTGGCTCAAAATGGAAGGCCCTGCGTAAAAATTATGCTTCTTCATCATTGAAAAATGTTTAATAAAAAAGTTATATATTTCTTATTTTAAGATAATTAGAACTGATATGTGTGTAGGCTCGTAATATTGTGCGAAGGTAATATATTTTTTTACGTATTTTTAGTTTTTCGAGAGAAAATATTACCGAAAATAATAAAGCGTGGGTTAAAGAAGCAAAATGATAAGAAAACAGGGTAAAGTGTGTGAAAATGTCATACAAAAAATAATTGCTAGATCCAAAATACCCTTTCGTTATAAATTCAAAATTCTCTATTTCTCAACTAAAATTGATGTGTTTTAATATAGTTAATTTATATTTAATGATATAAATTAATATTAAATATTGAGAAAAATAAATAAATAAAACGTCATTTGTACAGTTATTTTTAAAACGAAATACTTATTATTGTTAATTAAAATTTTTATTCAAATGAAAACTATTAATTATTTATTTTTATCATTGGTTATTACTTTATTATCAGTGTCTTTCACTTCATGTAGTGACGACAATGACGATAATACTAAAACAACAAAATCATTACCAAAGCTTTTAACATGGAGTTATGGAGGAAAAACATCAATTGAATATGATAGTCAAAATAGAATAACAAAATATTCAGAAGCAGATACTAATGGATATGGAAGTACAATAGAATATTTTTATGACACGAATGGAAAGCCATCGAAGGTAACGATTACAGGTAACTGGAGTGGAGATACTTATACTTATTTACATAATTTCACTTACAAGGAAGGTAATAAAGTATTAGTAACAGAAAAGAGAAGTGGAGAAAATTTTGGAACTACAGATACCTTGTATATAAATGATGCAGGACAAATCTTAAAATTCCGCCCGGATGCTAATAATTATGCAACGTCTTATGATTATGAATATTATTCGAATGGAAATGTGAAAAGTGTCAGGGAAAAACGAGGAGAATCTCGAGATGTAGAAGAACAATTCCTCGAATATGACAATAATAAAGGAATTTATAGTGCGGTAAATGTTCCATCATGGCTTTTAATGTATGATGGCGATGATATATATATTGGACTTACAATAAATAATAAACTTAAAACTAAATGGGGGGATAGCGATCCTGAGACTTATACATATACTTACAATGAATCAGGATACCCGACTAAAATAACTTTTGTAAGTGATTCTGAGGATTATTTTACGATTGAATATACATCTGCAAAATAAGACATAAAGTAATATTAAGTACATTGTCTGAATTAATTTATATTATTTTGAATGCAAAAAAAAATAATACTTCATTACCTAAGCGTTCAAAAAATACTTGGATTTAAAATAGTATAGACTAATTCAGACAATGCACTTATTCTTCAAGTTGATCAGTAATATATGATGATACGGCTCCTACCAGTATAGCCCCAGTTAAAATAAGAGTACTCCCTACTACTGTGCTGAAGGTCGTAAGTTTCGTATTCTTATTGTAAAATATATCTCCTCTTTCTCCAATAATAGAAGAAGGCAAAATATCACCTCCAGCTTTCATTAAATTCGAAACATAAAATCTGTTATTTAAGATGGTGGGTTGTGTGAAATTTTTGTCAGTATATACAGCAATGTAACTTTCTATGTTCAAAGGTGAATTATATTCCAAGAAATCCAGTGATTTGACTTTCTTTTTACTTTTATTTGGCTTGTTGATCTTTTTTGTGCTATATTCTTTGTTAGAAATTTGATTATAAAAAGAGAATGTGGAGAGATCGAAAAACGTATAATTTACATCAGATTGTGGATGTATTACGTCTATTTTTCCAATACCAATAGAATCATCATCTTCATAATCAGTAATATTGTCATTAATTACAACAAATGATTTGCTCCAATCGATATACATAGGTTGTTGGAAAGATAAATTAAGAATGTTGACCTTAAGCGGAGCATCTTTTCCATAAAAATTATAGATAATCCTCACAGAATCTTGAAATGACACAAAGTTTCCGTCGTGTAACTTTCCAACTAATACATCCGATGAATCTAATGTAGAATAATAATATGTTGTTGAAACACAGGAATGCATTGCAAAAACAGTAACTATAATGATAAAATAAAGCGTTTTCATGAAAAGTTTAAGGAATCTGTTTTTACCGGTTATTTCTTTCAAAATGAAGCATTGTTTCTACAAAAATACAAAAATGGCAATAAGTTGTTGAACCTATTGCCATTTTATTTAAAATGTTTAACCTATTTCAATCTATACATATTCCTGCCAGCTCTTAATTTGAATATCATTCTGTTTCATTGCACAGAAAGCTTCAATAAAGGCGCTTGCAAGACGTGCATTTGTAATTAATGGAATATTGTGATCAATCGCTCCACGACGGATTTTATATCCGTTTGTCAATTCGCGACGTGTATGATTTTTAGGAATGTTTACAATCAAATCAAATTTATGGTTCGAAATCATATCCATGATATTATGATCTTTTTCTTCATCCGGCCAACCGACAACTTTCGCTTTTACTCCGTTTTCTCCTAAGAATTTCTTCGTTCCGGCTGTAGCATAAATATCATAACCATTTTCCTGCAACACTCTGCAGCTATCCAACAAATCTACTTTCGATTTACTATCTCCTGACGAAACCATTACACTTTTTTTCGGAATATTATATCCTACGGCAATCATGGAAGTTAATAATGCCTCATTGAAATCATCTCCAATACAGCCTACTTCTCCGGTAGATGACATATCGACACCAAGTACAGGGTCGGCATTATGCAAACGGGAGAATGAAAACTGAGAAGCCTTTACACCAATCCAATCGATATCAAATGTAGAACTATCCGGTTTTTCATACGGAGCATCCAACATAATGCGGGTAGCAGTTTCGATAAAATTCCGCTTAAGAACTTTTGATACAAACGGAAAACTGCGTGATGCACGAAGGTTACATTCAATCACTTTAACCTCGTTATTTTTAGCTAAAAACTGAATATTAAAAGGTCCGCTGATATTTAATTCCTTTGCAATCTGACGGCCGATTTTCTTAATTCTGCGAGCAGTTTCAAAATAAATCTTTTGTGCTGGGAAAACCAATGTTGCATCACCCGAATGCACACCGGCAAATTCCACATGTTCCGAAATAGCATATTCTACCACATCTCCATTTTGCGCAACCGCGTCAAATTCGATTTCTTTGGCATTTTGCAAGAATTGAGAAACAACTACCGGATATTCTTTCGATACATTTGCAGCCAATTTAAGGAAAGTCTCCAACTCTTCGGAACTGTAACAAACGTTCATCGCAGCACCTGAAAGCACATACGAAGGACGAACCAGTACCGGATAACCTACCTTATCAACAAAATCATTGATTTCATTCATACTGGTAAGTTCTTTCCATGCCGGTTGGTCAATGCCCAATTGGTCAAGCATGCTCGAAAATTTATGACGATTTTCAGCTCTGTCAATAGAAATCGGAGAAGTACCCAAAATCGGCACATCCTGACGATGCAGACGCATTGCCATATTATTCGGAATTTGTCCACCAGTTGAAACAACTACTCCTTTAGGTGTTTCCAAATCCAATACATCCAATACACGCTCGAATGATAATTCATCGAAATACAATCGGTCGCACATATCATAATCGGTTGAAACCGTTTCGGGATTATAATTAATCATGATTGATTTATATCCCAGTTTACGAGCTGTTTGAGTTGCATTTACCGAACACCAGTCGAATTCAACCGAACTACCGATACGATACGCACCCGAACCCAAAACAACAACTGATTTATCATTTTTGAAAAATGGAATATCGTGTTCCGAGCCATCGTATGTAACATACAAATAATTCGTTAATTCAGGATTTTCCGAAGCAATGGTATTGATGCGTTTAATAGAAGGTAACACATTTGTTTTTTTTCGAACCGAACGAACGCGAAGCATTTCTTTTTCCCCGTTTCCATCCGGATCTTCAATAAACCGGGCAATTTGAAAATCAGAGAATCCAAGACGCTTAGCTTCTTTCAAGACATCTGCAGGAAGTTCCTCTATTGTATTATACTTTGATAAAACAAGTGAATAATCATGTATATTTTTCAATTTACCCAAAAACCAAGGGTCGATTTTAGTTAAATCTTGAATTTGTTCAATGGTATATCCTTCATCAAAAGCTTTTGCAATGGCAAAAATACGTAAGTCAGTAGGATTTGCCAATTCTTCATCCAAATTATTGAATTCCAATTCATGATTCCCAACAAAGCCATGCATCCCCTGCCCTATCATCCGAAGTCCTTTTTGGATAATTTCTTCGAATGACTTTCCTATAGACATAATTTCGCCCACCGATTTCATTCCGGTACCGATTTGACGAGATACGCCGGCAAATTTAGATAAATCCCAACGAGGAATCTTCACAATCATATAATCCACCGAAGGAGCAAGATAAGCCGAATTAGGCGTACCCATTTCCCCGATTTGGTCTAACGAATATCCCAATGCCAATTTTGCTGCAACAAAAGCCAATGGATAACCGCTTGCTTTAGATGCTAATGCGGAAGAACGGCTCAAACGCGCATTGATCTCAATTACACGGTAATCATTGGTATAAGCATTGAATGCATATTGAATATTACATTCACCAACAATTCCGATATGACGAACAACCTTTTTTGCAATATCTTCCAATAATGTTATTTGTTCTTTTGAAAGTGTACAAATCGGAGCTACTACAATACTCTCACCGGTATGAACGCCTAATGGGTCTACATTTTCCATCGGAACAACAGTGAAACAATGGTCGTTTTTATCGCGGATAACTTCAAATTCGATTTCTTTCCAACCTTTCAAAGATTCTTCCACCAAGATTTGTTTGGAGTAAGCGAATGAACTTTCACACAATACCTTGAATTCTTCCAAGTTTTTAGTGATTCCACTACCCAAACCACCCAACGCATAAGCCGAACGCACCATAATCGGAAATCCGATACGATTCGCAGCGGTAATAGCATCTTCCATTGATTCTACCGCTTGGCTTACAGGTGTTTTTACATCGATTTCATCTAGCTTTTTCACAAACAACTCCCGGTCTTCCGTAGCCATAATTGCTTCAACCGAGGTTCCTAATACATGAACACCGTATTTCTTTAATGTACCATTGAGATACATTTCCGTGCCGCAATTCAACGCTGTTTGTCCACCGAATGCCAGTAAAATACCGTCAGGTTGTTCCTTTTTAATGATTTCTTCAACAAAATAAGGCGTAACCGGCAAAAAATAAACCTTATCCGCAATACCTTCCGATGTTTGAATCGTTGCAATATTGGGATTAATTAACACCGTTGAAATACCTTCCTCTTTTAATGCTTTCAACGCTTGGGAGCCCGAATAATCAAATTCCCCTGCTTGTCCGATTTTAAGTGCGCCCGAACCAAGCACGATTACTTTCTTAATTTTGTCGTTTACTGCCATAATGCTATTATTATTTTGATAATTTGCTATTTACAATTTTGAAGGACACACGATTACAAAAAAAATGCGTTAGTCGATAAAACTAACGCATTTTATAAAAACAATAATGAATGAGGTCTGTAAAACTCGGATTCATATTTATATTTTTTGTGTGCATTTTTTACTTGAGAAGAGTAATATTCAAAATTTGTGCAAAGTAAGTGTTTTTTTTCGAAAAGGCAAAATCTAAAACAGTTTAATTTTCTCTATCCAAAAATTTTTTGGCAGCATCTTTGTAAAACAATCCTTCTTTTGTCGTTACTTTCGGATTAATATTTATTATCTCCTTCGCTTTTTCTATTGCTTTTTGATGTTGATTTGAATTACTATATAATTGCATAAGCTGATAACGGGATTTTAAATTCAACGGAATCATATTTGCAACAATATTCAACGCTGTTTCTGCTTTTTCATATTGTTTACTTTGAATATAACAATTTGCCAATGAATAATAAACATTAGTGCTTGATGTATAACAGGATGCTTTTTCCAAAACAGCCATAGCTTTTGGTATTTTTCCATTGAACATAAGAGCCTTCCCGTAATTTCTTAAAAAAGCTTCCGATGTTTCCGCATCACCGGCATATTGTTCCAATAATTGAAGCGCTTGTTTATGTTTATTTACTTTAGATAATGCCAAAGCTTGTTTTAAATTGAACTGGGTTTTTAAGAGTTTCGACTGATTCAAAAACAATCCTATGCAAATAAAAATCATGCAAATAGCAAAAAAACGCGATAGACTTCTTTTAACCGACAATGCTTTTTCTCGCACAGAGATTGATGCTATATAAATAAGGAATACTAACCATACGGGGATTGCTTGTACAATAAAATTGCTGCACCCCATAAAAGCGAAAACCGCCGTCACTGATACAGCTTCCCAATCTTTTTGTTTTACAGCACACCAGATTGAATAACCCATCAAAAAAAGATAAAACGCCAAACAAATAATACCTCCATCGACACATTGCTCGATATATTCGTTATAAGCCATAAAAACGTGATTGGCATTTACTTTCTCGACATCGCTCCCCTTTCCCGATTCGAAATAATCAGCTTGATATAAATTATAATTCCTTTCAAATGTTCCATAACCATATCCATTTAATGGCTTGGAAGCAATCATTTGAGCTGATAACTTCCAAATAAAGATTCTTCCATCAGCAGAATTCTTTTTATGATAATAAAGGAAATTCCCTGCCAATAATATCGCGGTTAAAGTCAAAACAGAAAATATAATCCTATATTTCAGTGATATACTTGATAATCTTTTCTTTATTTTATCATTTTGTATAAAATATATTATTCCGGTTATCAACACTCCGATATAAGCAGTTCTACATTCTAGCAATACAATTCCTATAAGTAATATGTATATAGAAAGAATTCCCCATTTTTTATTCTTAGGCAAAATATGAAAAACTCCAAATGGAAGAACTGCTGCTATATACATGGCTGTCACATTCGGATTTTCAAGTAGCCCTGTAATAGAAAAATATTTACTAGGGCTACTAATAAATTCGATGGATTGTAATATACATGAAATAGATTGTACAATTCCCAAAGATAAAAGAATATACATTAATCCATTTCGTGTTAGTATTTTTAGTTCTATAGATGTACAAAATAGAAGAAATAAACATAAATAAGATATCATTAAGTATGTTCTATAATGTTCTCCATTTAAAATAAGGAAAGTATTCAATAAAATGTATAATGTCCATAAAAATAATATTACAGTTGTTTTTGATATATTTATATTCAATCTATTTGATAATGCGTATATATAAACGATTATAAGAGAAATAAAACTGAATAATGTTATCAAAAAATATTGTGAAAGCGAAGCATAGACAAATATAGTTATATCAATCATACACAAGCTAATAACAATAACAAACATTGTAATTAAAACCCTTTTCATACTTTTTATTTTAAGTTATAATTATAATACAAAAATAGTAAATTATTTTTTAATTCATTTTTATTTATATCTTTACAGTCAAAATTTGTATTATTTATTTATATATACGTATTAATGGATAATGTATGAATTTTATATAGTATAATGTAATATATTAATATTAGTTATTTATTAATATTTACGATAAAATACCTATCATAAAAATAATAACCAACAAATTATATACTATGAAAATACCAATAAAAATTCTATTGATGAATATCCTTTTATCAATAATCACTATTTCTTCTTATGCAAACAATTATCCTGAAGTTGTGCACAAGGCTTTGCATAAAGCTGGGAAGAATGAAGGTGAACTAGAGAAAGTATTGGAGCATTATAAAAATGATGCACAAAAACTGGAAGCTGCCTGTTTCCTGATTGCAAATATGGATTGCCACAACTCCCAAAGTTATTATTGGGCGAATGAAAAGCATGAGAAAGTTCCTTTCAATGAATTTGACTACCCGGATTATGAAAAAGCAATTGCTGCATTCAACAGCCTTTCGTCCAAAGAGAAACTACATCCCGAAAAAACATATACTCCCGACATTCAAACCGTTTCTTCCGCTTACTTGATTGCCAACATCGATGATGCTTTTACTTATTGGAAAAAGCGTTCTCCTCAGTTATCTTTCGAACTATTTTGCGAATATTTATTGCCTTACCGGGTAATGAATGAACCTTATACCGAATGGCGAACTTCTTTCAAAGAAACATTTGCTGTTGAATTAGACAAATGCAACAACCAGAAAGTAAGGGATGTGTGTACAACATTGACACGCAATCTGCGGGATTGGTTCACGGATATTTACGATGAAAATGTAAAAAAAGAACCGCAGGATGCCTTGTCTCCCCAACAAATACTATTCCGCAGACAAGGATATTGCGAAGATATGTCTAATTGGGGCGTTTATTTGCTTCGTTCGGCGGGAATTGCCTCCTGCATCGATTATACTCCCCTTTGGGCGACAAGTACGGGTGGACATTACTGGCAAGCAGCTTTCGATGAATCCGGAAATACAATTCCTTTTTTTATGGGAGATGACACGCCTGCCGAATTCTATATGCGGCGGGAACCTTCCAAGGTATTGCGTATCACCTATTCCAAACAGCCTGATTCTCCGGCAACGTCTTTTCCTTTTTCCGACATTCCGGATGGATTCCTGCGCTTCAAGAATATCAAGGATGTTACCGATCAATACTGGCGGACATTGTCGTTTACCGTGCCAATCGCTCCAACTGCTAATAAAATCACATATCTCTCGGTACTTAACGGAGGTAAATGGCGGGTTGCCTGGTGGGCCGAAAATACAGACGGAAAAGCCGTTTTTTCGAAAATGACCTGTGGTGTAGTTTATTTGCCTGTAAGTTACAATGCTGGGAAAATAACTTCTTCGGATAGCCCGTATTTACTGACTACTGATGGTAATATCGAATACCTGAAACCCAATAAAGACAAGCTGCAAACCGTAAAAATTGTACAGAAAAAGAGTTACCTGATATTTCGCCCTGGCAAGCAATATACCCTGCTTTACTGGGATACTATCGGGGAATGGAAATCCTTGGGAACGCAAACTGCCGGGGTATCGGTTAATGCCGACAGTTCCTTTGAATTTGCAGATGCACCAACCAATGCGTTATTTCGCCTGATTCCCGAATACAGCCAGAATAAGGAACGTCCTTTTACAATCGGCCCCGAAGGAGAAATGCTTTGGTGGTAAAGGGCCTCTCCCCCGCCCTCTACCATAGAGAGGGAGCTGCGGAGTCGCATTTGATAATAGAATACATCATTTCCATAATAAAAAACAAATCATTCCATTTTATACTCAACCAAAAATGAACTGAGAAACACGAAGGGCGAAGCCCTATAAGCATTAGCACAGGGCAACGCCCTGTGAATAGAAATAGCCTCGTTTTCACTACGCCCTGAAAGGGCATAAGCATAGGCTTTCGCGCTTTCAGCGCTTAGTTGCCGGTTATTATATTTTCCATAGGGCGATGCCCTATGCTAATGCTCAAAGCCTTTCAGGCTTCATTTTGTAATTCTTTTTCAGTTGAGATAATTTCAAATGAACCAAAACTAAAACATTCCACCTCTGTCAAGTCTTCCCTTTGGGGGAGGATTTAGGAGGGGCTTTTAATTTTAAATTTAAACGATATGAAAAAAAGAAAAATGTGGGCGCTTGCTGCCGCCCTTTGTGCGACACTGTCGCTTAGTGCACAAACCGGTTATCTTACCGATGAAGAAGCTGCTGTGTGGAGAGAAAACTCCGAACAAATGGATTCCCAGATTAATATCCAGGTGCAGGACAAACTTCGTGAAATCCGTTCGAAGTACGTGGTTACCGAGGAAATGCTTATCTCATTCAATGAGATTGTTTATGAGCAGGAAGTTCGGAAACTGATTTATAATTACATGTATCCGGAAGACCATATTGCGCGTTTTCAAAAGAAAATCCAAATCGAATCCCAGTATAAAAATGCAATCGACCGGATTCTTTTCTTATCCGGCAACGATATGGCATCGCCCAAATTGCATCTGGCTATACGTTATGCAAACCATCTCAGTATATCTCCCGAACAGAAAGAGCTGCTGACCGACAAAGCCCTGGATCTGAAAAAAGGATTGGACAAAGACCCACGGAAAGACGTTTGGAAACAAGAATTGCAGGCCCTGCAGGATATCCTGACCGAAGAACAGTTCGATCGCTATTTTACCTATAAGAATGCCGGAAAAATTACACGCGATACCCGCGATGCATGGACCCGCCTGAAAGATGCCGGATTAACCACCGACTTAGACAGTACCAAGTCGTATGCGCAAATTTACATGCATAAGCTAAAAATACAAAAAGCTACCGACATCTATACCTACGATGAAAATGCACGCAAGGAAGCCTGGGCAGCTATCGATCTGTACGCTCCGCTACCTATTAAGCGCCTGTACTCCATCAACCGGAAAAACCAAGCCAAAAAACAAGGATACAGGGGAAGTTTTACTTGGTAGAAATTAGTTTATACTCGTTTTAGACATAAGAATAAAGACGAAAGAAGATAGAAAAGACAATAAGATAATTAGACTTAGTGTCTTTATCGTCTACAATGTGAAACCAACTAATTATTAACTATTAATTATCAATTGTTAATTATGTACGTATGAAAACACTATTGTTAAAACTATATATTCCGGCATTGTTATTAGCGGGAATCACTATAACAAATGCCAATGCCCAGGATGCCGTTACCAATGAACAGGTAAAGGCGGCAACAGCCTTGGCAACCGGTTCGTCCGGGAGAATAAACAGGGCGAAAGCCTTTGAGTTGCTAACCAATTACGCCAACCAGGGCAATCCCCGCGCCATGAACGGATTGGGATTGATGTATATACAAGGGCATTTGTTCCCTGCCGATTCGGTAAAGGCAATCGAATGGCTTACCAAAGCCGGAGAAGGCGGGTTTATTCCTGCATGGAACAACCTGGGCATGATTTATAAATACGCCCACGGAGGAGTAAAGCAAGACCAGCAAAAAGCATATTCCTATTTCGAAAAAGCTGCCGAAGCAGGCCATCCCAACGGATACTACAATGCCGGATACATGCTGTACAAGGGCTTGGGCTGCAAGCAGGATTACGAAAAAGCATTTGAATACTTCAAAAAAGGAGCCGAACAATCTTATTCGCCTGCAATGTATATGCTGGGGTTATGCTACCGCAATGGATATGGGGTAGAACGAAGCCGGGGCGATGCCTACTACTGGCTGGCAGAAGCAACCCGGATGGAATACAAATTTGCCACTGACGAACTGGAAGCAGAAGAACCGGAAAACCCGGAATCTGTTACCCGTCTGCGCAGCACCCAGGAATTGAATGTGCCGGAGCAAATGGCAAAGGTAGAGCACCTGATACCCGAAAACCAAATTGCCGGAACCTACGAAGGCGTATTGGTTACCTACGACTGGAGCGGAAAGAATATTATCGGGGAATCGCCCCTGCTGCTGCAACTGGAACAGGACGGGGAAGCACGGCAAATCGTAGGGCAATGGATAGAACCCGGAAAAGACACTATTTTGCTGCAAGCCACACGCGAGCCCGACAAACTGACGTTTACCGAAACCCGCCAGTACCGGAGCGACCATTATGCCGTTGACGGGCCGGTATTATTCCTGTTTAACGAAGCGGAGATACAGATAATAACCGATGGAAACACAACTACTCTGGCCGGGAATATACGCATGTACTCTCCCGAAACGATGGAACCCGAACGCCCCATGTACCTGAGCCTGCGCAAAGCGGCAGCCGGTATTACCGGGGATAAGGCAACGCTTACCCAACCGGTAAAGGTATATCCTTCGCCGTTCTCCAACGAGCTGAACGTTTCGTTTGAGCAAACGGAGAGCTGCGATGTAAGTGTGGGTATTTACAATTACTCCGGCGTATGCGTGCATTTGTACAATGCCGGAAACCTGCCTGTGGGAATGCAGCATCTTTCCCTTACAACGGCATTGCCTGCCGGAACCTATATTGTAAAACTGTTTTGCGGGAAAAAGAGCCACCAGGTAATTGTAATCTGCAACGGAAAAGGGATTCAGCAATAACTAAAAACTAAAAACAATGAAGAAATTAATAATATTATGTTTATTTTTACTGCAGATTATCCCTTATATCAATAAAAATGGAGATTTTGTTGTAGGGTGCAGTGAAATGATGGCACAGAATACTTCTGGAGAGCAGGTATGTGAGGATGAATATGGATCGTTTGCTATATATAGTGGTAGTTGCGATGGTGCTTGTGTAACCACATGTTCAATGGGGCATGAATCTTACCCTTGTGATTCATATACCGGTTGTTCATATTGTTCTTCCGGAAATAACAATGACAAAGACAAAAAAAATCCTCGCATTGATGATATTGACATCCCTATTCCTGATGGTAGCGGCGGCAGTGGTGGTGCTGTTGGACCCGGTGGTGGTGGCGGTAAAATGGGTGGAGATGAAGATAAAAAATACGATTGTGCCAATGTCCTAAATGGAAGTGCTTACATGGATCCCTGCGGGTGGTGCGTAGGTGGAACTACTGGGAAAAACCCTTGTGTAAAAGACTGTAACGGTGTTGCAAATGGCACTGCCTACAAAGATGATTGTGACAAATGTGTTGGAGGAACAACAAATGAAACGCCATGTGAACAAAGTTTTTGTAATCCTCTCTCTAAAGCTTATAATCCCACAATGTGCACAAAACAATGTAATGCTATCAAAACCCTTTGGAATAATAGTTTTTTAAACAATAAGAAAAAAGAGACAGGAGCATTTATTTTGATTGATGGAAGTTATTATATTTTTGACAATAAAAACAATGGTTCATATAACGTTTCATGGCCAGGGGTTAAAATTGTTGATCATGTAGCATTTGTACAATTACCTGATGGCAATTATAAAGCAATAATAGGCATGATTCATACGCATACTGACTCTAACCCTTCTTTACACCAAGGGCCAACTATATATGATGATGGAAGTAAGGATGATTTTACACCTTTAGAACAAATAGGAGGAAGATGGTTTGGAGAACAAATAAGTGGGTATGTTGTAGCTACTAACAAGATATATAAATACTATTTTGATAATAATGGAAATAAAGTAGTTGAAACAATAGGAACTCGAGATAATTTATCAGAATGTCCATAATATATAAAATTATGAAAAAAATAATAAGTTTATTTATAAGTTTATTTGCAATTTGTTCATTGAGCAATGCACAATATCTGTCAGATTCAACAAAATATTACCTGAATATAGATGATGGTAATTTAGTGAATGCTTTAGAAATTTGCATCAAAGATATTCATGAATGGAATTTGAAAAATTATCATAAAAACGGTATCTTAAATATTTATGTAAGCAACAATGATAGAGGATGTTCCATGAAAGTAATCCATTCTTATCCTCAAAGTAGCTCAATAGATATTATACCAGATTATTATTCTTATATAGATGGACAAATTATATTCTGGTATATGGGAATGTCTTATTTATCAACAAAAATCAATACTGATTTTAAAGAATTTGTATCCGGCATCTATTCTAAATTTACTACAAAATCAGATAAAGTAATTCGGCCTAACAGCGAAGAGACAAATATAAAATCTCATGATAAAAAAAGAGATATTTATAGTATTGTTGAAACAATATCTGCCGAGGATTTGAAAAATGCAAAAACAGTTAAAATAGAGGGGCCAAGAACTAATTTAATAGCTAAACCATCTACCTATGTGATAGAAAAAACAGAAGATAATGGATATATTTCTATTTTAGAAGAAAAAATGATTTATTAATTCAATACTCTTTGCTGAAGAAGGTTTTTAAACTCATACTTGCACCGGCAAAGAGATTATATTAACTGGACAGATAATATTATCTGTCCGGTTTTCTAAATTTTAACTATGTTGTTGGAATCATGATTGTTGAATTATGAAAAAGATAAAAATATATTTGTTGTTGTATAGCATTGTGTTTACACCCATAGTTATAAAAGCACAAAACTATTACACACCTGGTTCGGAAATTAAAATATCCAATATTCCTTATATATGCTATGATAAGAAACCTGGTGTGCTTTTGTATAGAAAAAGCAATACATTGACTTTTACAAAACAGGTTAAGAAAGATGGTTCATCTATCTTGGTAGATGGAGAACCTCGAAACACAACGAATACTCCTGAATATGTTCAAAAAGTATTTTTAACAATTACAGATTGCTTTACTACTAGTGAAAAAAACAGGGCAAAAGGAGATAAGATGATAGTTAAATTATTTGTTAATTCAAGTACCGGAGTAGTTATGGAGGTAAATTTCACTCTTTTTTCATTGAATACAGGCTTTGCCTCTATTCCTCCTGAAAGGTATAAATAGAACAAAAACTCAAACAGAATCTAAAATATACTACTACAGACAATGGAAAGAAGTGTAATTTTATTACTATAGGAATACCTGTAAAAATTTATAGTTGGGTAAAGTAAAATAAGAAAAGTTAAAACCGGGCAGGTGGCATTATCTGTCCAGTTTTTATAAGTTTTGGTTATATTGTTGCAGCCCCGTCGAGGCGAATTTGCAATTACAGGTTTTGGGAAGATTGCTCTTTTTACAATTTTATTACCTGTTTTTCTTTCGATGTTTCAAATTTAATAATAAGCATATTCTGTTGCGATATTGAAGAAATATCAATTGAAGTATTTATTCCTGATAAATATTGTTCTTTTAATAATTGTCCCTGTAAATTATAGATTTCTACTTTCAGTAACGGATTTTCATTTGTGCTTTGAATATGAAGAAATCCGGAAATTTTTTCAATCTGAATTTCGGAATCACTCGGATTTTCAATATTCGTAGGATTATTACATCCACTTAAAATAACACCGTCGTATGCTCCAATGCAAGGATAAGGCTGGTTTCGTTCAACTCCACGTTGATCATAATTATTCAACGGGTTATCAGCAAATAAATCAGGATCTCCCGAGTTAATAGCCGGGTTATCACAATCATTAACCAGTGCGTGTGTTTTAGTAAAACCACCATTATCATCCAAGTTATCCAATGAAGTTAAGACTGTTAATGAAGTCGGATCATTTGTATCCTTGTCATATTTTAGATTTCCTACAATACTATATCGGAGATGGAGAGTATCTATTGGATTACCGTTTCCTAAATTAAGATTATTTGAAGAATTGTTGTCCGGATCATTATTATTATTGACAAGTAAAGAATTGTCCAGATTGATTGTTACTTTGTATGGTTCATCCCAAGGATTCTGCATTTTTACTCCAATTCCCTTGTTATTTGCAACAGTGGAGCCAATAAGGCGCACTTTTACACTTGATTGAGGATTTACATAAATTCCTTCTTTTTCATTACTACTTACTGTCGTATTTCTGAGAGACATATCGCCTCCCCATGAAACGATTGCAGCCCCATTTTTATTAGAGCTGATTTCCGATGATATCAATCCGAAATCTCCCCATGTAAAAATGGCAGCACCACCAAAACCAATAGTTGTAAGATTATTGCGAAAAGCAACATTTGTAAGGATTGTCGCCAAATTATCTTTGAAATAAGCCCCTCCTCCATATTCAGCTGCGTTATTTTCAATAACTAAATACGAAAGTAATACATTTGCATTATCTCCTCCCAAATCAAGAATTCCTCCTCCGTTAATTTTATCTCCTTTATCTCCACTGGAAGAAATATCTGCATAACCGTCTGAGATATAAAATCCATTCAAGTGAGGACTTTTATCCTTCCCAATAATAACAACATGATAGGAGTTATCTGTTACAATATCAGGATTCTGAATTTCACCACTTAGGCGCGTAACAAATTTACGAATGTCCCTCACGGACAGGTTTGTTTTTGTCAGTGTATCAGGATATCCTCCATACATAGTGATGGCCTTATCCAAATTAAAACTATAATCCCTAATATCTCCTGATGCATCGTCACATCCTTCATTGTAAGGATAATAAACTCCTTCTGCAACATAGATCACTGTTTTGTCTTGAGCTTTTTCCTGTATATATTTTGCCAATAATCGTCCATTCAAAGCGTCGTCCCATGAAGTTCCGCTTCCACTTCCGTTCTCTTTTACATAAACTACATCAGTTGGAGTATTAATACTGAGTTCACATTGAGCTTTTAATGTTGTATTGCATATAAAACCCATCGACATTAATAGAGTAATAATAAATTTCATAAATTCGATAATATTTAGAATTGTTATGTTAATTTTAATAACAACAATTATGAAATGGATTTGTTTAGAAAAATTTTTAAATTTTTAATTTAAATAAGAATATAAGACAGATTATGCAGGATAAAAAGGATTATTAGACATAAAATTATATGTTCTCAGACTATAAAGTCCTTCTGAATCTGCTGTGGTGAGGTGCGCTTATTACTGTCAAATAAAATAAAACCTTTATTAGATTTGATTCTAATAAAGGTTTTCCAATGTTTCTTATCTTACAAATTCGCAATCTTAAATCTCGTGGTTAAAAGCAGGCTTCCGGCTGGAAAAAAAAGGATAAGTATAATAATGATATTGTAGATATTCTTGTTTTTGCAAGCCGGAAGCTTGCTTTTAGCTACAACGTAGCGAGACGCTACGCTGAACACTTAGCGATTATCAGAAGATATGCTACGCTTAACAGGGCCCAAGAACTAATTTAATAGCTAAACCATCTACTTATGTGATAGAAAAAACAAAAGATAATGGATATATTTCTATTTTAGAGGAAAAAATGATTTATTAATTCAATACTTTTTGCTGGCAAAGGTTTTTAAATTCAGACTTGTACCCAAGGAGATTTAAAAAACCGGACAGGAGGCATTATCTGTCCAGTTTTTTAAATTTTAGTTATGTCTCGTCCTGAAATAGCGTTACATAAAAAAAGTAACATAATGGAAGGATTTAAGAACGAGTATGTTAAGCGTACTCAAAAGGACTATCCGATGTCCTTTAAGTTAAGTGTTGTTCAAGAAGTTGAGCGAGGGGAACTGAGTATTGGTAGCGCAAAGCGTAAATATGGGATTCAGGGAGATCGCACGATTACTACATGGTTGAGAAAATATGGTACCTTTGACTGGGAAAATCAAACACCCAGTAATATGCCAAAATGTAAAGATCAACAGATACTTGAATTGGAGCAGAAAATAAAGCTTTTAGAGAAA
>JAVBLR010000020.1:0-71816 GCA_031553395.1 Bacteroidales bacterium
ACCAGGTTATCATTGTCAGGGTACAAACCCGTGACGGTGTGAAGTCTAAAAAGGTGTTGATGAAGTAAATGACCATAACATAAAAGGCGGGCAAGTGAACGCCCGTCTTTTTAACTCCAATAAAAACTCAATAAAAAGTTCTTGAATGGATAGATTTAATTTTTATGTGGTAATGTAATTTATCCATCTGTTTTGAATACTGTTATGTATTCGAATAATTATGAAAAGGGATGTCCAAAATCAATGGATATCCCTTTTTTATGACCAAAACTCAGCTTAAATATTCATAAAATATTAATCATTTTCATATAAGTTTTTTTTGTACCTTTGGCGTTCGAAAAAACGGACTTGTTTTTACGATTATTTGATAAATTCCAGCCGAAAAGTAACTAAATCGGTTGTTTTTGACGTAAAGCCAATCTTCCGAATCTTTTTATCTACTCTTTTGGAAAAACACAATATATCAATAATAATTAGTTAATTATCAAATTATTAAACACAATGACAAACAATCAGAAATTAAACCAATGGGTAAAAGAGTGGGCTGAATGGTGCGAAGCCGACAAGGTATACTGGTGTGATGGTTCTGAAGAAGAAAATCAACGCCTGTTGAATGAAATGACAGCAAGTGGAATGGCTGTTAAATTAGACGAAAAAAAACGTCCTAATTCATACTATTTCCAATCAGATCCAAGTGATGTTGCACGTGTTGAAAACCGTACATTTATTTGTTCCAAAACAAAAGAAGAAGCAGGTCCTACCAACAACTGGGCAGATCCTGTTGAAATGAAAGAATCGATGCGTAAATTGTACAAAGGCTGCATGAAAGGCCGTACAATGTACGTTATTCCTTTCAGCATGGGGCCATTGGGCTCAAATATTGCCGAAATCGGTGTTGAAATTTCCGATTCTCCTTATGTGGTTGTGAATATGAGAATCATGACTCGCATGGGTAAAAAAGTATTGGATGTTTTAGGTAATGGCGATTTTGTTCCATGCGTTCACTCTGTAGGTGCTCCTCTTCAACC
Source organism: Bacteroidales bacterium (assembly GCA_031553395.1). Taxonomy (GTDB): domain Bacteria; phylum Bacteroidota; class Bacteroidia; order Bacteroidales; family WRGA01; genus WRGA01. The sequence continues at coordinate 1,029 of JAVBLR010000020.1, forward strand.
GGGACAAAAAGACGTTAAATGGCCTTGTGCTCCGATTGAAAGCAAATATATTACTCATTTTCCTGAAACAAAAGAAATTTGGTCGTTTGGCTCAGGTTACGGCGGTAACGCATTATTGGGTAAAAAATGTTTGGCTTTGCGTATTGCTTCCGTTATGGCAAAAGAAAACGGATGGTTGGCTGAGCACATGCTTATTTTGGGTATTACTAATCCAAAAGGCGAAAAGAAATATGTTGCGGCTGCATTCCCAAGTGCTTGTGGTAAAACAAACTTGGCCATGTTGATTCCTACTATTCCGGGATGGAAAGTAGAAACAGTTGGTGATGATATTGCTTGGATGAAATTTGGTGCAGACGGTCGTTTATATGCTATCAATCCTGAAGCTGGATTCTTTGGTGTTGCTCCGTTTACTTCAATGGAAACTAACCCGAACGCATTGTTAAGTTGTAAAGCAAATACAATCTTTACTAACGTAGGATTAACTCCTGATGGTGATGTATGGTGGGAAGGAATCGGTTACGATATGCCAGCTGGAACCATCAACTGGAAAGGTCAAGTACAAGATCCGAACAGCGAAGAACCTTGCGCTCACGCTAACTCTCGTTTTACGGCTCCTGCATACCAATGTCCCGCTATCGACAAAAATTGGGAAGATCCCGCAGGTGTTCCGATTTCGGCAATCCTTTTCGGAGGTCGTCGTCCAACTACTGTTCCGTTGGTACACGAAGCTGCTAGCTGGAACAATGGAGTATTCATGGGTTCAATCGTAGGTTCGGAAGTAACAGCTGCCGCTATCGGTTTGAAAGCAGGTGTTCGTCGTGATCCGTTTGCAATGTTGCCTTTCTGCGGATACAACATGGGTGACTATTTTGCACATTGGATTTCGATCGGTAAAAAAGCAGGTGCAAACTTACCTAAAATATTCTTCGTAAACTGGTTCCGTAAAGAAAACGGTAAATTCTTGTGGCCGGGTTATGGTGAAAACAGTCGCGTATTGGCTTACATCTTTGGTCGTTGCAACGGCGAAGGTGCAACAGTTGATACAGCAATCGGTAAAGTTCCCGCTCCGGGCGCAATCAATATCGAAGGATTGAAAGATATGAATGCTGAAAAAATGGTAGAAGTGTTGAAAGTAAACAATGATGAATGGAAAGACGAAGTTGCACTTATCGATGAGCACTATGCAAACTTCGGAAATCATTTACCAAAAGAATTAGCTGAAGAATTGGCTGGTTTGAAAAACAGATTGGGAATGTAATATAATCTCATTTTTGTAAAAAATAAAACCGACTTAAAAAAGTCGGTTTTATTTTTTATATCACTCTTATTCAAAATTATATCAAAATTAATAAGGAGAATAATACAACAGTAATTTTTGCAGATGTTCTCGTTTTGATTTATTTAACCCAAGTGCTTTATCCAAGTAATTATCCATAGAGCTATATTCTCTTTCAATTTCCTGAAATGCTGTTTCTAAATATTGTTTATTAGTAGAAAGTAAAGCTGTTACCGCTTCTTGCCCTTCGGGTGAGTATTGATAAGCGTATTTACCTTCATTTCGTATATTGGGGATGGAATAGCTTAATGAATAGTCTTCAAAGATTTGGTCTTTGGGAATGCCTAATGCTGATAATACGAGAGCAGATGCAAAACCTACTCGGTCTTTTCCCCCGGTGCAAAGCATAAGTACAGGATAATTGAGGCTGTCAGATAAAATCTCAAACATTTCTTTGAATTGAGCACAATAATTTATGGCCAAATCACGGTAATTGTCTTGCATGAAAATAAAAGCATCACCTCGTTTGAATTCATCTTTTTTGATACTTTGTAATGCCTGTGATAGATCACCTGAAGCTATAGGTATGTGAATAAAGGAGGCACTGATGTTATCTCTATTACGAAATTGGCGTTCTTTTTCGGTGCGGAAATCAATGACTGTTTTTAAGTGTAGTGAATTGAAACATTCCCGTCCATTTTCTTTGAGATTTAATCTGCCTGAACGAAATAATTTACCCCATCGTACTGCTTGTTTGTTTTCTGTTTTATATCCTCCTAAATCTCTTAAATTTAATATGCTATCAACCTTAATGAAGCGGTTGGATACAATAGTGGAGTAAATGTTGTTAAAAGATAAATAATAGTATTTACGAACATTACGCCCTTCAGAAGAGGATATGACCGTTTTTCCATCATTAATATTTACTTCTTTTTCAAATTGAGCAAATTCGGGATAATTGGGATTTTCGTATGAATAAATTTTTACAGTTCCTTCAAGCAAAGGAAAGATATCCCATTTTATTGTGTCATTCCCTTTTCCGTCTCCGCAAGAATAAGTGTCAATACTTACACTTTCGGGATTAGAACAGGCTATGAATATGGTTGTTGGTAGTATAAATAAAAAAAATCGGGTAAACATTATAACTTGAAATGATAGTGAAACCAAAACAAAGGTAGCTAGAATATTTGGTTGATTTAAATGTTTTTGTATAATTAACCAAATTATAGTTAAACGAATCTTGCGATAATTTATTTATACTTTTAGTATGTTTTCGGCAAAAGCGTTGGATATGTAGTTTTCGGAGCTTTTACAAACTTCAGATGAAAAATCGATTGCTGTTTTTATGATTTTATCCCATGTCGCCTCAGATAGGTTATCCAAATCGTTTTTCTTTACGTCAGCAGCAAGTATTCCGAATAAAATACCGGCGTTGAAACTATCTCCTGCACCTACGGTACTCACGCTATTTATGACAGGAATATTGTATTCTTTTGAGAAGTTTTTTGTAAATAAGGAAACATTGCCTTTTCCTCTTGTATAGATAAGGTTAGGTGTGTAAAAACGAATTTTTTCTTTGTAAACAGCCTCTGCTTCTTCTAATTCGTATATATTGGAGAAATCTTCGTCTGATCCGCGTATTATAGATGCAAATTCGATATTCTCAATAATGGTTGCTTGTAATTTTAATGATTCGTGAACGTGCAATTTGCGAAAATTTGGGTCGTAATAGATTATTGCACCTCGTTCTTGTGCAAGTGTTAATAATTCGAGTATTTGAGGTCTTAAAGATGGATTTAGCGCATAATAAGAACCAAAAATAAATATATCATCCGGTTCTATGAATGGAAGGATACAATCAAGCCTTTGCTTTGGATAATCCCGGTAAAAGATATATTCGGCATCGGCGTCTTCATTCAGGAAAGCACAAGATAATGCCGATTTACCATCGGGAAATGTACATATATGTTTGGTATCCATATTGTTTTCTTTCATGAAATCCAATACAATATTGCCAATTTTGTCTTGCCCGGTTTCACTGATGAAGCTTACCGGAATATTTAGCCGGCTTAACGATACCATCGTGTTGAAAACCGAACCACCTGGAAGGGCTTTTGTTGGTTGATTATTTTTAAAGAAAATGTCTAAAACGGTTTCTCCTACTCCAATTATTTTTTTCATGAATTTATTTGTTATTGCTTGTTTCTTTCTTTTTTTCTTGATTTTACTCCTAAATATCCACCATAATGCCGTTTGGCATAATCTTCATTGGAAAATCCGGCAGGAATACCTGTCGAGCAAAATGTGGCAGCGATATTTGCTGCTATTTGTCCGGCTTTTCCCATTCCGGATGTTACTAATTTTCTTTTTTTTCAACTACCTGACGGATAATTAAATCAACTGCTTTCTCATATTCTTCATTTACAGGAATATGTAAAATTGCGTTTACTTCTCTCGATAATATTTAGTGGATTTCATCTAACATTGTTGTGGTAAAATCTATTATTGAAAAATAATTATGCAAATATCTTTATTTTTGGCTAATGCTGAGTGTTTTTATGGTTAATTTTGTGGTTTTTTAAATATGTAGTACGTTATACGTTTTACGTACTACGCGAGTGGCTAATATTATTAAAGTTTTTTTGTAAAACATAAAACGTATTATATAATGACTTATGCTACCAAAAACGTATAACGTAAACATATTATGTATCAAACACATATTCTACCTTCCGGATTACGGATTATTCATCTTCCGGTACAATCGAATGTTGCTTATTGCGGATTTGCCGTGAATGCCGGAACTCGCAACGAAAATGCAGATGAATATGGAATGGCTCATTTCGTTGAGCATTGTCTTTTCAAAGGAACTAAAAAACGCAAAGCATGGCATATCCTTAATAGAATGGAGAATGTTGGTGGCGAACTGAATGCATATACAACAAAGGAAGAGACGTTGATTTATTCGGTATTTTTGGAAGAACATATCGAACGGGCAATTGAACTACTGAGCGATTTGACGTTTTCTTCTATTTTCCCTGAAAAAGAAATTGACAAGGAGATTGAAGTCGTTTTGGATGAAATAAATTCGTATGAGGATACTCCGTCAGAATTGATTTTTGATGATTTTGAAAATATCCTTTTCGAGAATCATTCATTAGGACATAATATTTTGGGAAATCCCGATTCGGTGAAAAGTTTTACGGATAAAAAGGCTTCTCGGTTTTTCAAACAATATTATACTTCGGCTAATATTGTATTTTTTTCAATGGGGAAAACTGATTTGAGAAAGATTATTCGCTTGGTAGAAAAATATTTGAGTGATATTAATCATACATCCGAAATTATTAGGCCAAAAGAAAGTCTCTCTATTGCTGTCGCAAAACAGGTTCGCATGCAAAAAGATACGCATCAGGCGCATGTTGTAATCGGAAGTCGTTCTTATGATTTTCATCATCCGAAAAAACAAACACTATATTTGCTGAATAATTTATTGGGTGGAACGGGAATGAATAGCCGGTTAAATATTTCTTTACGAGAAAAATCAGGATTAGTTTATAATGTAGAATCGAGTTTGAATTCTTTTTCCGACACAGGAATGTTTTCGGTATATTTTGGATCGGATCAAAAAAGTGTAGATAAATGCATTCGGTTAGTGATGAAGGAATTGAAGAGGTTAAGAACTGAAAAATTAAGCAGTAATCAGCTTATTTCAGCTAAACGTCAATTAATAGGACAATTGGGCGTTTCGAGCGAACAAAAGGAGAACATTGCCTTGAGTATGGGAAAATCATTTTTGCATTTCAATAAGTTTGATTCATTGTCCGAAATTTATCAAAAAATAGAGCGAATTACATCCGATGATATATTGGTAGTTGCCAATGAAATTTTTGACGAGAATAACTTGTCAACATTAGTTTATGAATAAGGTTTATGGAGAATATCTTAGATCAATTGAATGAAAATCAGCGAAAAGCTGTTGAATATATAGACGGAGCTTCCCTTGTAATTGCGGGTGCGGGTTCGGGAAAAACGCGGGTGCTTACCTACAAAATTGCCTATTTGTTGCAACGTGGATTGAGTCCGTATTCCATTCTTGCTCTTACATTTACCAATAAAGCTGCCCGCGAAATGAAAATCCGGATCGCGGCAATGGTTGGAGATAAATTAAGCAACCGTTTATGGATGGGAACTTTTCACTCTATCTTTTCGCGGATACTTCGTACAGAATCTGAACGTATTGGGTTTAAACGGGATTTTACTATTTATGATAGTGCCGATTCCAAGAATTTGATTAAAACGATTATCAAAGGAATGGGGTTGGACGATAAAATATACAAACCGGGTACTATTCAAGCGCGGATTTCCAATGCGAAGAATGCATTGATTTCACCTGATGCTTATGCTTCCAATAAAGAATTGGTGGAATATGACATGCGCTCCAAAGTGCCGTTGTTGCGAGAAATTTATCAGGCGTATTGGTCGAGGTGTTTCAATGCCGGTGCGATGGATTTTGATGATTTATTGTTTTATACCAATATCTTATTCCGCGATCATCCGGATGTATTGGATAAATACCGTAATCATTTCAAATACATTTTAGTTGATGAGTATCAGGATACAAATTTTGCCCAACATTTGATTATTAAACAATTGGCATCTCTGCATGGCCGGATTTGTGTTGTTGGGGATGATGCTCAAAGTATTTATTCGTTCCGCGGGGCAAATATTGATAATATCCTGCAGTTCAAATCTCAATTTGAGGATTGTAAAGTTTTTACATTAAATCAGAATTATCGTTCGACACAAAATATTGTAAATGCGGCGAATAGTTTAATAGATAAGAATAAACAGCAAATAAAGAAAACCGTTTTTTCGGAGAATGAGGAAGGTGATAAAATAGAACTTATCAGCGCTTATTCCGATATTGAGGAGAGTAATATTGTTTCGAATAAATTGCATGATTTGCGTTTTTTGCAACAATATCACTTCAAGGATTTTGCAATTTTGTATCGTACCAATTCCCAATCTCGTGTATTTGAAGAAGCTTTACGGAAAAGGAATATTCCTTACCGGATTTATGGCGGATTATCGTTTTATCAACGGAAAGAAATCAAAGATGTTATTGCGTATTTGCGTTTAATTGTAAATAATTCGGATGAAGAGGCTTTCAAGCGAATTATAAATTATCCTGTACGAGGAATTGGAGATACCAGTTTAAGCAGGATTATTGAGGCGGCGTCAAAATTTGACACCTCCCTTTGGGAGGCTGCTTTTAAACCATTGGAGTATAATATAAATATTACAGGAAAAGCCGTCAATAGTTTAAAACAATTCAAAGAAATGATGGATGGTTTTATCGAAAGGCGGGAAACTGACTCGGCGTATGATTTGGCGTATGATGTAATTCGTCAGACTGGAATTGCAAAGGAGTTTGCACAGGATAAATCGCCGGAGAACCTGAGCAGGCAGGAAAATCTACAGGAATTATTAACCGGAATTCATGAATTTTGTACGGAAAAAATAGAAGAAGGAGAGGAGTTTCCTTCCATTGCAGCTTTCTTATCGCAGGTTTCGTTGATGACAGATCAGGATACAGATAAAAGCGAAGATGCGGATAAGGTTACATTAATGACTATTCATGCAGCAAAAGGATTGGAATTTAAAAATGTTTTTGTTGTAGGTTTGGAGGAAGGATTGTTTCCTTCGTTCCGTGCCGAAACCGAACGGGAGTTGGAAGAGGAACGCCGGTTGTTTTATGTAGCAATTACTCGTGCCGAAGATAATTGTATTATTACGTATGCGAAAAGTCGCTTTCGTAATGGACAATCGGAGTTGAGCAGCCCGAGTCGTTTTTTACGGGATATTGATACTCAGTTTCTCAAAGTATCTACTCCTGAACTTTTGGATGATGGGCCATTTTCTCAACGGCAATCTCGTTCATCGTTGAATCATTGGGATAATCTTCGTAATGAAGGAGAACTTTTTTCTATGCCAAAACGGAAAGATAAAATTGTGCAACAGGAAAAAGAAAAAACACCTCCGCCGAATTTTAAACCGTTGAGTGCAATTAAAAATCCTTTTGGAGAAAGTTCGGGCGAAGATATTCACGTAGGAGATATTGTTCAGCATGACAGATTTGGTGTTGGAGAGGTGATGGAAATAATTGTAATGGATGCTAATACCAGTAAAGCTCGGATTGCTTTTATCAATTCAGGAGAAAAGAATTTGTTACTGAAATTTGCAAAATTGAGAATATTGAAAAAAGGAAAATAAATATCTTGGCGAAAGGCAAAGGGCTAAGGGTAAAGGAATACACTCTTCGTCCTTTGTCTTTCGCCCTTGGCCCTAAAAAATTATTATATAACTAACAACAAATAACCAACAACAAAACATGGAAGCAGAAAAAATTGAGTATGTTTTTAATCATCAGATGCCTATTCAAGTACGTTTTAGTGATATCGATATACTTGGCCATGTAAATAATGCCATATATATGAATTATTTTGATTTGGCAAAGACTAAATATTTCGAAGCTGTAAAAGGCGATCTTATGGATTGGAGCCGTTCGGATGTGGTAGTTGCTAATGTGAACGTCAATTTTTTTCATCCGGTGTTTTTAAATGATGAGATTGTTATAAAAACCAAGGTTATTCATTTAGGCAATAAAAGTTTGAATATGATTCAACAGTTGGTTGAAATAAATACCGACATTGTTAAAACTGTTTGTACTACGGTGATGGTTGGCTTTGATGTGCCTACGAATAAATCAAAACCGCTTTCGGATAAATGGAAAGAAAGCATTTGTCGTTTTGAAAAAGGGATAACCGGTTGTGAATTATTTTCGTAGAGATATACAAAATTCTGTTTTTTCCCGTTTTAAGTATTCCGAATTGATATTATGTGGATTTATTTTATTGAATACACGTTTTATTCCTGGTTTTAGTGTAAAAGCGAATTATTCATCTATGCAAAAAAGAATATATTTTTTATTTCTCATATTTCTTATTCCTTTTGTTTTATTTTCTCAAAAAACGGTCAGGGTTTATGGGACTGTTTCCGATGGAAATGGAAAACCGTTAGATTTAGCAACTGTTCATGTAGAAAAATCACTACTTATAACATTAACCAATGAAAAAGGATTTTTTTCGGTGAATGTCCCTGTAAAAGATTCTCTTACAATTGGATTTTCTTGTATGGGGTATAAAGCAACTTCTCGGGTTATTGAACCTACCGGTGGAGATATTATGCTGACTATCAGGCTTCGTTCGACCGAATGGGTGTTGGATGAAGTTACCGTAACTACTTCAAGGAAAAGTACCGATGGCATGCAACGAATGTCTGCCGAGCAGGCACGTCTGATGCCCGATGCATCGGGAGGAAATATCGAATCTCTTATTAAAACATTAAGTGGTGTAAGTTCCAATAATGAATTAAGTTCCCAATATTCGGTACGTGGAGGAAACTTCGACGAAAATATGGTTTATGTAAATGGCGTTGAAGTTTACCGACCATTACTTGTACGGTCGGGACAGCAAGAAGGATTGAGTTTTGTTAATTCGGATTTAGTATCGGAATTGAGTTTTTCTGCCGGAGGTTTTGATAACCGCTATGGAGATAAAATGTCGTCGGTATTGGATATTACATATAAAAAGCCGGAACGTCCGATAGAAGGCTCTGTTTCGGCAAGTTTATTAGGTGCAACAGCATATTTTGGTCAGAAGAGTAGTAAATTTTCCCAGATTCATGGATTCAGGTATAAAACGTCATCTTCATTATTAGGAACATTAGACACGAAGGGAGAATATAATCCTAATTTTTTGGATTATCAGATGTTTATGACGTATGATTTTTCACCGAAATGGGAAATCAGTTTATTAGGTAACTTTTCCCGCAACCAATACAATTTTGTTCCCGAAGAACGAACCACATCTTTTGGAACATTGGAAGATGCAAAGCAGTTTATGGTTTATTTCGATGGGAAAGAACAAGACCAGTTTTTAACTGGTTTTGGAGCATTAAATCTTACTACCCGTGCAATTAAAAATACGGTATTGTCGCTTATAGCTTCGGCATTTACAACAAATGAAACGGAAACGTATGATATTTCCGGCGAATATTGGTTGAGTGAGCTAAATATGGATACGGATGCGGGAACTTCTACTGCAGGAGAGGCTTTGGCCGTAGGTGCTTATCACGAACACGCGCGAAATCGGTTAAATTCTTCGGTGGTTAATATTTCTCATGTTGGTTCTACCCGGGTTGCAGGAAATGATATTCGTTGGGGATTGTCGTTGCAACAGGAAAAAATAGATGACCGCATCCGGGAGTGGGAGAGACGGGATTCGGCCGGATATAACTGGCCTCATTCTGATGAAGCTATAAAAATGGTTTATAACTTGTTTTCCCGTAATACAATGAATTCGACCCGGTTTAATGCTTACCTTCAGGATACGTATAAATTCAGGGTAAAGGAAGGTTTATTTGCAATTACCGGAGGAGCTCGAGTCGGATATTGGGATTATAATAAAGAATGGATTTTTAGTCCGCGTTTTAATTTCGCATTTATTCCTAATTGGAAAAAGGATTTTGTTTTTCGTATTGCAACAGGAGTTTATTATCAAACACCCTTTTATAAAGAACTCAGAGATACAGTAATGACATCGAATGGGAATTGTGTTGTTCAGTTGAATGAAAATATAAAGTCTCAGCGTTCGGTTCAGTTTGTTGGAGGAATGGATTATAGTTTCCAGGCTATTGAGCGTTCTTTTAAATTTACGACAGAGGTTTATTATAAGAAAATGACGAACTTAATTCCGTATACAACCGATAATGTGAGAATACGATATGCCGGAGAAAATATATCTTCGGGTTATGCAATGGGTATTGATATGAGGATGTTTGGTGAATTTGTTCCTGGAACGGATTCATGGTTGAGCGTTTCGTTTATGAAATCGGAAGAAACAATTAATGGAGTTACAGTTCCTCGTCCAACAGATCAGTTATATAATATTTCCTTGTTTTTTCAGGATTATTTTCCGGGTCATCCAAAATGGAAAATGCAATTACAGGGACATTTAGCTGATGGATTGCCTTTTTCTCCTCCATCAAAAGGGTATGAAGCCAGAACCTACCGTACACCTGCTTACAGGCGTGTAGATATTGGATTATCCCGTCAATTGATTGGCTCGGATAACCGGAAAACGTCCGGAGCATTACAGTCTATCCGGAATATGTGGATAGGAGTGGATATTTTTAATTTGTTGGATATCAAAAATGTTAACTCATATTATTGGATAACAGATGTTTATAATCAACAATATGCCGTGCCTAATTATCTTACAGGAAGACAACTTAATGTGAGATTGTTGATTGACTTTTAATTCACCATTGGATTGGATCCATACCCATAGAAATCAAGAATTCATTGGTTTTGCTGAAATGTTTATTCCCAAAAAATCCTCGGTGTGCAGATAATGGAGATGGATGTGCCGATGAAAGCACAAGGTGTTTTTGTTTGTTTATAAACGCTCCTTTTCTTTGGGCATATGTACCCCATAATATAAAAACCAAATTTTTCTTTTTTTCTGTCAAAATGCGAATAACAGCATCTGTAAACTCTTCCCATCCTTTGTTTTGATGAGATGCTGCTTCATGTGCCCTAATAGTAAGGGTTGCATTCAATAATAATATTCCCTGATTTGCCCAGCGTGTAAGATTTCCACTTAAAGGAGGAAAAATACCTAAATCCTGATATATTTCCTTGAAAATGTTGTAAAGCGATGGTGGAAATTTTATCCCTTCATTTACGGAAAAACAAAGTCCGTGAGCGTGATAAGGGTTATGATCGGGATCTTGTCCTAAAATAACTATTTTGACTTTATCGAATGGACATAAGTCAAAAGCATTAAAAATATGTTTTCCTGAAGGATAAATAGTTCTTGTTCGGTATTCTTCTTTTATAAACGCAATTAATTTCTTGAAATAATCTTTCTGAAATTCTTGCAATAGTTCACTTTTCCAACTCTCTTCGATGGAAACATTAACATCTTCATTCATAATATTATTCATTCAATTAATAAGAGCTTGAACTTGTTTCTATTTTACATATTATTCTATTTTGAATGGTATATTTTTAAGGTGTTTGAATTTGATAGTTACGCTGTATTTATTTTGTTGAATTATTTTAGATAATGATGATTTTTAACCAAATGATAGGGTGTTTTTATTCTAAAGAAGCTCCTTAATTTTATAGCAAATTTAATATATATTTTATTAATTACATTGTTTTTTAACCATTCTATTAAGTAAATATATGTTAATAAAAAAGGACATTCGGTATCTTCCGAACGTCCTTTTAAATTTTGAAAATAGGAGAGTTATTATTTTTGAGTTACTCTAACATCAATACGACGGTTTACAGCCCGGCAATAATCAGTATCATTTGCTTTACAAATAGGATGTTGAGAACCATAACCTTCGTAAGTTACACGATTTGCATCAATACCTAAAGCAATAAGCTTTTCAGCTGTTATTTTTGCTCTTTCTGTAGAAAGCTTCATATTGATTTCATCTGTTCCGGTATTGTCTGTGTATCCTCCCATCTTGATTTGAGAATTGGGGAAGAACTTCATAATCATTGCTACATTTTTCAATTGATTTTCGGATTCAGGGGTGAGGCTTGCTTTTCCTGTTTCGAAATACAATCTATCCAATGTTATCCAGTCTTTGCTCTTGTCTAAAGTATCAACTTTAGCTTCAGAATTTAAAAAAGTAAATAACTTGAATTCAGAACTGTTTTGTCCAATTCTCCATTCTTTACCATCGGGTAGTGTTACCGCAATTGTATCTCCAGTATCATAAATGAAGTTATTTGTCAAGGAATCCAATTTTCCTTTGATATTATCCATTATGCTTGTTGCAGAATCTGCAGGTGCAATGATTTCGATAGGAGCAACATTCGGATTTGAGCATTTATCATTATTGCAGCATTTTTTCCAGCAGAATAATAAAATCAGTAGGAATATAATTAATAATAATATCCACCACCAACTGAATTTGCATTTTTTCTTATCATCATCGTCATCTTCTTCCAGAATCGGGGCTGTTACTTCTATCGGAGCAAATTCGTCAAGATCTTCTAATTCGTAACTTCCTTTTTCAAAAGGTTTAGTTTCTTCTATTTCAGCTACTTCAATTCCATACTGTTTCGCATGTTCACAAATTGCATCAAAATCTTCTTTGGTCCAAAGCTCTACTAAAGCAAGCCTTTCTCCGTTTTTTAAAATAACCAATTCATCTTCTCTTTCAAAAAATAGCTTTTCATGTCCTTGAGCTTCTTTTTCCGGAACAATAATATTGTCGGTAAAACTCTTTGGATTAAGCGATTTAGGAAAAGCTTGTTGCAAATCAGATAGCGTAGAATCAGGATGTAATTTCAGATAAGCATTAATAATGCCTAATGCTGTACGGCTTTGGGATTTCCCGTAAACACGAATTTTAGCTTTCATAATTAATTCAATTTGTTAGACTTAAAGAATAATACCTGTCAAAAGTAGTTTATTTAATCATTCATTGTGGTGTGAAAATATTTTTTTCGACCTCTTTTCCTTTTTTTGCATTAAGTATTGGGATATTTGTCCGTGTTGTTGGTGTTTTTATTATTGTGTTAAAAAAAATTATTTTAGGTTATTGATTGTTTCCATTTAGTTTTATAATTTTAAAATCAGAGATTATATTTAGAATTACCTTTTCTTCAAAATTGCACAAAAGAACCTCATGTTTATCACACATGAGGTTTTTATAAAAGCTTAATATTGATTAATATGCTGTTTCAAACTGCTGAAGAAAACGTATATCATTTTCTGAAAACATACGCAGGTCTTTAACTTGATATTTCAGGTTTGTAATACGCTCTATTCCCATTCCCAATGCATATCCTGAATATATTTTACTGTCTATTCCACAATTATCCAACACATTCGGATCGACCATACCGCAACCAAGTATTTCTACCCAACCGGTATATTTACAAAATGGACATCCTTTTCCTCCACATAAATTACACGAAATATCCATTTCTGCAGACGGCTCGGTAAATGGGAAATACGATGGACGCAAGCGAATCTTGGTATTTGCTCCAAACATCTCTTTGGCAAAAAATAACAATGCTTGTTTCAAATCGGCAAATGAAACATCTTTGTCTACATACAAGGCTTCTATTTGATGAAAAAAGCAATGTGCACGATAAGAGATTGCTTCATTACGATACACTCTTCCCGGACAAATAATGCGGATAGGTGGTTGCGTTTTTTCCATTATCCGTGTTTGTACCGAAGATGTGTGTGTACGCAATAAAATTTCAGGGCTACGTTGGATAAAAAATGTATCTTGCATATCCCTTGCCGGATGATCATCGGCAAAGTTCAACGAAGAGAAAACATGCCAATCATCTTCAATTTCAGGTCCTTCGGCAATGCTGAATCCAAGGCGGGCAAAAATTTCACAGATTTCATTTTTTACGATTGAAAGAGGATGCCGTGTACCAAGGGAAACAGGATAAGAAGTACGAGTTAAATCAATATCAGTATCTCCCAAATTTGCATTATCAAATGATTCTTTTAGTTCATTAATTTTGGTTTGTGCCTTATCTTTCAATTCATTAAGTGTTTTTCCAACTTCTCTTTTTTCTTCGGCTGCCAAACCGCGGAAGTCATTGAATAACTGAGTTATTTCTCCTTTCTTGCTTAAATATTTTATGCGAAGAGTTTCTAGTTCTTCGGCGCTTGAAGCCTTTAAATTATCTATATCCGACAGTAGTTTTTTTATTTTATCAGTCATATCTATGTTTTTTTATTGTTTTCCGTTAATTGTATTGATAATTCAATTAATTAATCAATATGTAAATAATCGTAATGTATAACAGGTTTACCTCCTTGTTTACCAATTAGTTCTTTTATCTGTACACTGTTGTATTTTACTTTTCCCAATCCGATTTGTATCTTATCATTATCCATGATTTTTACAATATCATCTTTCTCAAAATCTCCGGTTATTCCGGTTATTCCAACCGGAAGAAGACTTGTTGCATTACTCCCTGTTAATGCATCTTTGGCTCCGGCATTTATATAAATTTCTCCTTTGGCAAATCCGTCGGAATGGGCAATCCATTTTTTAATATTTGAAGCAGGATTGTTATTTGGAATAAATAACGTGCAAACTTCTTTGCTTTCTTTTTCTAATAAAGATGTGAGAATATTATCTTTTTTCCCATTAGCAATGATAACACTAATTCCTTCATTAGCAACTTTTCGGGCAATACTGTATTTGGTCATCATACCTCCACGTCCGAATTGTGATTTACTGGTTTGGATAAATCCGGTTAATTCTTGCTTCTTGTCATTTATTTCAAGAATTACTTTCGAAGCAGGGTCGGAAGGATTCCCATTATATATACCATCTACATTGCTTAAAATAATAAGCGCTTCCATATTCATCATAGTTGCAATTAATCCTGAAAGCTCGTCATTGTCGGTGAACATCAATTCGGTAACAGAGATTGTATCGTTTTCGTTAACAATCGGTATTACCTTGTTTTCCAACATGCTCGACATGCAGTTTTTTTGATTAAGATAATGGCGACGGGATGCGAAATTCTCTTTTGTTGTCAATACTTGCCCACAAAAAATATCGTGTTCCCGAAAAAGTTCGTAATAATGATTGATAAGTTTAGCTTGCCCAACTGCCGAAAAAACTTGCCGCGCAGAAACTGCATCCAATTTGTTTTTGAGTTTCAATTCACTTCGACCTGAAGCAACTGCTCCGGAAGAAATCATTATAATTTCAATGCCGTTTTTATGTAATTGCGCTATTTGGGCTACAAGTGCAGACATACGATCAGTGTCTAAGGTTCCATCAGCTTTTGTTAGCACATTACTGCCTATTTTAACCGCAATTCTTTTATATTTAAAGTTCATATTTAACACTTCAAACTCAGTATAAGATTTGTATATTGAGAGATTACGCTTCGCGAATTGGGAATTCCCTTACAAATCGTTCATCTAAAGAAATCAGTGTTTCGGTTTCCGTAACACCTTTTATTTCTTGTATCTTATTATTTAATAAATCCATAAGATGCTCATTGTCTTTGGCATAAAGTTTTACCAGCATCGAGTATGGGCCTGTTGTAAAATGACATTCTACTATTTCAGGTATTTTTTCAAATTCGGGTACAACATCTTTATACATCGACCCTTTCTCCAATTTTACACCAATGTAAGTGCACGTCTTAAATCCTAAAGACTTGGGATTGACATGATACCCCGAACCAACAATGATATTCAAATCAATCATCCTTTGTACTCTTTGGTGTATTGCCGCACGCGAGACCCCACATTCGGCTGCAACATCTTTAAAAGGTATACGGGCATTGTGAGATATGATTTCCAATATCTGCTTGTCTAGCTTATCTATTTTTTCCATGAGTTAGATTTTAATCATTTTATTGCAAATGTATACTTAATTCTGCAAAAAATACACTTTTTATTGTCAATTTGTCTTTGAAAATACGAGAAAATAGCTTTTTTGTAAAAATATAGACTGTGTGAGCATAATAGAAAAAGGAACAATAGCAATTATGCATATTGTTCCTTTTTCTATTTATTTTGTTCGAAAAAATCTTGTCTTTCGACTATTATCTAGGTTGTTGCATTCCTGGTACTGCTGGAGCTGCTGATGTAGCAGGTTTTTCGATGCTTAACAATTCCATCTCGAAAACCAATGTTGAGAAAGGTTTGATAACACCTCTGTCTTGTGCTCCATAAGCAAGTTCTTGAGGAACATATACTTCCCATTTAGAACCTACAGGCATCAATTCCAATGCTTCAGTCCAACCTGGGATAACTTGAGTTAAACCAAAAGTTGAAGGTTCGTTACGTTTGTAAGAACTGTCGAATTCAGTTATTCCGTCAATCAAAGTTCCTCTGTAATTTACTTTTACTTTATCGCTTTTTGTCGGTTTTGGGCCGTTTCCTTCTTTAATTACTTTGTATTGTAATCCGCTTGGCAATGTAACAACGCCTTCTTTTGCTTTGTTAGCTTCTAAAAATGCGATTCCGGCAGTTTTATTTTCACCGTATTGTTTTTCTAATTCAGCAGATCTGATTTTTTCAACAATTTTGTTTGCATATTCATTGGCTGCTGTAGGATCCATTTTCATATCTTTTTCCAAGATACCGGCAACAGCTCCTGCCATAAATTGTTCTTTGCTTAAAGTTTTAGTAGAATCTCCTGCGAATAAGCTTTTATAAAATTGTTCAAAACTGTCATCGCTGTATCTTGAACCATATTGAACACCCATGTTGTAGGCAATTTTTTGAGAATCTCTAAGTGCTGCGGCATCTACAAATCCTTGTACGAAATCTTTGATGTAAGCAGAATCCAATCCCGAACGAACAACTTCTCCTTTTAATCCGTGAGTGCTGGATAATCCGATTGAGTAAGCTAATGAGTCTAATTCTGATTTTAAATCAGCTTGTGGCACTTTGGCACCTCCTGTGCAAGAGAAAAAAAACATCCCTAGTCCAAGACCGAATAATAAAATAACACTAATCTTTTTCATTGTTTTTATTGATTAAATTAACTAATTGACAAATAGTTTATTAATAAGTTCTCATAAATTGTTGCTTTTTCGTGCGCAAAAGTAGCTTTTTTCTTAACATACTCGTTCGTTTTTATATGAAAAATGTATAATTTTGTGAGGTTTGCATTTAAAAAGATTCAATAATATTCAGAAATGAAAAATTTAGTTGTATTGACAGGAGCAGGAATGAGTGCCGAAAGTGGGATCAGTACTTTCAGGGATTCGGGTGGGCTATGGGAACAGTATCGGATTGAAGATGTTGCAACTCCCGAAGGTTGGAATAAAAATCCTGAATTGGTATTGGATTTTTATAATCAACGGAGAAGGCAACTTTTTGAGGTTAACCCAAATGAAGGACATCTGATATTACACGAACTCGAAAAGGAATTGAATGTACAAATTATTACACAAAATGTTGACAATTTGCATGAAATCGCTGGGAGTTCAACTGTTTTGCATTTGCATGGCGAATTGTTGAAAGTTCGTTCTGTTGGTGATGAAAACCTTATTTATGAATTGAATGCAGATAATCCGGATATCCATTTGGATGATGTTTGTGAGAAAGGATTTCAGTTGCGGCCGCATATTGTTTGGTTTGGAGAAGCTGTTCCAATGATTGACAATGCAATAGAGTTGGTAAAGACAGCTGATATTTTCCTGATTATAGGAACTTCATTAAATGTATATCCGGCAGCAGGATTAGTAAATTATGTTCAGCAAGGAATTCCGGTTTATTTGATTGATCCTAATGATGTTCCTCATTCTTCGTATAAAAATATTCATATTATAAAAAAGGGAGCTTCGGAAGGAATGAAAGATTTTAAGAAGTTGATTTTGTAAATGAATCAAATGAGTATTTTTTTAATAAAATTAACTATTGTGGTTTTTCTTTGCATTCCAAAATGCATATTATTTGAAAATATATAAAAAACTTTTGCTTAAAGTTTGGGTAATCACAAAACTATGTCTACTTTTGTCGTCCAAATTTTAATAAAGAATAAATTTTTATAACTAAAAGAGTATGATTATAGTACCTGTAAAAGAGGGCGAAAACATCGAAAAAGCGCTAAAAAAATTTAAAAGAAAATTCGAAAAAACAGGAGTTGTAAAAGAAGTAAGAGCTAGACAAGCTTTCATTAAGCCTTCTGTAACAAAAAGAAAACAAAAAATTCGCGCAGTTTATGTTCAAAAACTGCAACAAGCCGAAGAATAAAATTTGTTTTTTTAATAGGATTTATCAATTCTATTCCTTATATTCGTTGCATATTTCATTGTAGCGAATTTTATGCCTATAGAGTCTTTTTTACAATATGTTCGTTATGAGAAAAATTATTCTTCTCATACCGAAGTTTCTTATTGTAAAGATTTGACTCAATTCGATCTTTTTATACAAGATAAATTTGCTGTTTCAGATTGGGCTGATATACATGCTGATATGGTTAGAGCGTGGATTGTTTCCTTAATAGAAGAAAAAAATACGCCAAGAACAATTAATCGCAAATTAAGTGCTTTGAAATCTTTTTACAAATTCCTCCTTAAAGAAGGAAGAGTAAAAAATAATCCTGTAAAAAACGTATCAGGCCCGAAGGTAAATAAGCCTTTGCCATCTTTTGTAAAAGAAAAAGAGATGGATATGTTGCTTGATAATGTTTTTTCCGGTAATGATTTTGAAACTTGCCGGGATAAACTGATTATAGAGTTGTTTTATCTGACCGGAATTCGGCGTGCTGAACTAATTGAGCTTAAAAATGCGGACGTTGATTTGTCTGCAAATCAAATTAAGGTTACAGGAAAACGTAATAAGCAACGATACATTCCGTTTGGAAACGAATTGCGAGACCATATCTATGAGTATGAAAAAATAAAACATCAAGAAGTTTCATTAAGTGATGATTATTTTTTTGTACGTAAAAATGGAGAAAAGATGTATCCTAAGCTTGTTTATTTATTGGTAAATAAGTATTTGACAACAGTAAGTTCTTTATCTAAAAGGAGTCCGCATATATTAAGGCATACATTTGCAACTACCATGCTGAATAATGGAGCAGGGTTAAATGAAGTAAAGGAAATATTAGGACATAGCAGCTTGGCTGCAACTGAAGTTTATACGCACATTACATTCGAGGAATTAAAAAAAGTGTATCACGAAGCTCATCCTAGAGAAAACAAGGAAGAGCAATAGACAAAAAGGAGGTTTTATGGAAATCAACATTCAATCCGTTCATTTTACAGCATCAGAACAGTTAGAAGCTTTTATCCAAAAAAAAGTTTCTAAATTGGAACAATATTATGATGGTATTTTAAGTGCAGAAGTATCATTGAAAGTAATAAAACCAGAATCTGCAAATAATAAAGAGGCTCAGATAAAATTGGTAGTGCCCGGAAGCGATTTGTTTGCCGATAAAACAACTGATTCTTTTGAACAGTCAATTGATGTAGCAGTTCAAGCGTTAGAGAAGCAGCTTACGAAGTTTAAGGAAAAAATAAAAGGAAAATAAAAGACAAATATATTTTGTATTTATAAAAATTGTTCGTAATTTTGCAGCCGTTTCGCTTTTTTTACAGGCGAAACGGTTTTTTTAACTGAAATTGCCTCTTTAGCTCAGTTGGCCAGAGCACGTGATTTGTAATCTCGGGGTCGTTGGTTCGAATCCGACAAGAGGCTCAAACGTAGTAAGTTTAAAGTTCTAAGTTTTGGAGAGTTTTCTTAAAATTTACAACTATAAAAAGGGCGAATACCAGAGTGGCCAAATGGGGCAGACTGTAAATCTGCTGGTTTATACCTTCGGTGGTTCGAATCCATCTTCGCCCACACTTTTTGTTTTAAATACCTTTTATTTGATTTATTTAAGGCAAAATAGTAAATCTTGCGGAAGTAGCTCAGTTGATAGAGCATTAGCCTTCCAAGCTGAGGGTCGCGGGTTTGAGTCCCGTCTTCCGCTCTATTTGCTGTTGTAGCTCAGCGGTAGAGCACTTCCTTGGTAAGGAAGAGGTCATGGGTTCAAGTCCCATCAACAGCTCATTAATGTGTAAAAGGCTAATCATTTTAAATAATAAATAACAAGTTTAAGCTATGGCTAAAGAGAAATTTGAACGTACCAAGCCGCACGTGAATATCGGTACTATCGGACACGTGGACCACGGTAAAACAACTTTGACAGCTGCCATTACAACAGTTTTGGCAAAAAGAGGTCTTTCAGAAATGCGTTCTTTCGATTCTATCGATAATGCTCCTGAAGAAAAAGAAAGAGGTATTACTATTAATACATCTCATGTTGAATATCAAACAGCAAATCGTCACTATGCTCACGTAGACTGTCCGGGTCACGCCGACTACGTTAAGAACATGGTAACTGGTGCTGCTCAAATGGATGGTGCTATTATTGTAGTTGCTGCTACTGATGGTCCTATGCCTCAAACTCGCGAGCATATTCTTTTGGCTCGTCAGGTAAATGTTCCTAAAATCGTTGTTTTCATGAACAAATGTGACATGGTAGATGATGCCGAAATGTTGGATTTAGTTGAAATGGAAATGCGTGAATTACTTTCATTCTATCAGTTTGATGGAGACAATACTCCTGTTATTCGCGGTTCTGCTCTTGGAGCTTTGAACGGCGTTGCAGAATGGGAAGATAAAGTAATGGAATTGATGGATGCTGTGGATACTTGGATTCCACTTCCTCCTCGTGATGTTGATAAACCCTTCTTGATGCCTGTTGAAGATGTATTCTCAATTACAGGTCGTGGTACAGTTGCTACAGGTCGTATCGAAACTGGTATTATCAAAACTGGTGAAGAAGTTCAAATCATTGGTTTAGGTGCTGAAGGTAAAAAATCGGTTGTTACAGGAGTGGAAATGTTCCGCAAAATTCTTGACGAAGGTCAAGCTGGTGATAACGTAGGTTTGTTACTTCGCGGTGTTGACAAAGACGATATCAAACGTGGTATGGTTATTACACACCCTGGAAAAGTTACCCCTCATACAAGATTTAAAGCAGAGGTATATATCTTGAAAAAAGAAGAAGGTGGTCGTCATACTCCATTCCATAACAAATACCGTCCTCAGTTTTATATCCGTACATTGGATGTAACAGGAGAAATTACTCTTCCTGAAGGAACTGAAATGGTAATGCCTGGTGATAATGTAACTATTACAGTTGAACTTATCTACCCGGTAGCATGTAGTGTAGGTCTTCGTTTCGCTATCCGCGAAGGTGGACGTACAGTAGGTGCTGGTCAGATTACTGAAATTCTTAACTAAGAATATAATTAAGAATTAAGACTAAAGTTTAAGGATAATATCAAATTAATTCTTAATTTTTAACTCTTAATTCTTAATTAAATACGGGTCTAGCTCAGTTGGTAGAGCACTGGTCTCCAAAACCAGGTGTCGGGAGTTCGAGCCTCTCGACCCGTGCAAAATACTATATACAATGAAGAAATTTATTGCTAATATCAAAGCGTCTTATGACGAACTTGTGCATAAGGTGTCTTGGCCTTCAGGTCCTGAATTGAGTAATAGTGCCGTAGTCGTTTTGTTTGCTTCCTTAATAATGGCTTTGGCGGTATTCGGTATCGACCTTGTATTTGAGAATGTGATGAATTTTATTTACACCAAAGTTTTCTAATTAAGAAGGGATTTACATGTCTGAGATTGAAAAAAAGTGGTACGTTTTGCGTGCTATTAGTGGTAAAGAAAGCAAAGTAAGGGAATATCTCGAAGCTGAGATAAAAAATACCGGACTTGGTGAGTATGTATCTCAGGTATTAATTCCGACAGAAAAGGTGTATCAAGTACGTAACGGAAAGAAGGTAATGAAAGAAAGAAGTTATCTTCCCGGTTATGTGTTGATTGAAGCAGCTTTAGTAGGAGAGGTTGCACATCATCTCAGAAATACGCCGAATGTTATCGGTTTTTTGGGAGGAAGTGATAATCCTGTTCCTTTGAGGCCATCTGAGGTTAGCCGTATACTTGGTACAGTCGATGAATTGCAAGAAGCTGGTGAGGAAATTAATATTCCTTATTATGTGGGAGAAACTGTAAAAGTTGCTTACGGGCCTTTTAATGGTTTTAGCGGTATAATCGAAGAGGTGAATAATGAAAAGAAAAAACTCAAAGTGATGGTTAAGATATTTGGGCGGAAAACTCCGCTTGAATTAAGCTTTATGCAAGTAGAGAAAGAATAACTCATGTTTGTTACGCGTTGAGTTGTTTTTTCGTTTTAATGTTCTATTCAAATAAATTTTGTGAAAAATGGCTAAAGAAATTGCTGGACAGATTAAATTACAAATTAAAGGAGGTGCAGCAAACCCATCTCCGCCTGTAGGACCTGCATTAGGTTCTAAAGGTATAAATATTATGGAGTTTTGCAAGCAATTTAACGCCAGAACCCAAGACAAAGCCGGAAAAGTATTACCGGTCGTTATTACCTACTATTCTGATAAATCATTTGATTTTGTTGTAAAAACACCTCCAGTTGCTGTGCAATTATTGGAAGTGTCTAAGCAAAAAAGTGGTTCGGCTGAGCCTAATCGTAAAAAGGTTGCCGAAATTACTTGGGATCAAGTGAAAGCTATTGCTGAAGATAAAATGGTGGATTTGAACTGTTTTTCTTTGGAATCGGCTATGACAATGGTAGCAGGTACTGCGAGAAGTATGGGCATCACTGTAAAAGGGGAATTCCCTGGTAATAATTAAAAACTTCAATTAAGATGGGTAAACTGACAAAAAATCAAAAGTTAGCTTCAGCTAAGATTGAAGACGGGAAATTATATTCTCTGAAAGAAGCTGCTCAATTGGTAAAAGAAATTTCTTTTACTAAATTTGATGCTTCGGTAGATGTTGATGTACGTTTAGGTGTTGACCCCCGTAAGGCTAACCAAATGGTTAGAGGTGTAGTATCCTTGCCTCACGGAACAGGTAAACAAGTAAGGGTTCTTGTGTTATGTACTCCTGATATGGAAACTCAAGCTAAAGAAGCTGGAGCTGAATATGTTGGACTCGATGAATATATCGATAAAATAAAAGGTGGTTGGACTGATATTGATGTGATTATCACAATGCCTTCTATCATGGGGAAAATTGGTGCTTTAGGTAGAGTATTAGGACCTCGTGGTCTTATGCCGAACCCAAAGAGCGGAACTGTAACCAATGAAGTAGGTAAAGCCGTAACTGAAGTAAAACAAGGTAAAATTGACTTTAAGGTTGATAAAACTGGTATTGTGCATACTTCTATAGGTAAAGTATCTTTTAGCCCTGATCAGATCAGAGATAATGCAAAGGAATTTATTGCTACTTTGAACAAATTAAAACCAACCGCTGCAAAAGGTACTTATATTAAAAGTGTTTATCTTTCAAGTACTATGAGTCCTGGTGTTAAGGTGGATCCTAAATCAGTGGAGGAAATTTAAATTATGAGAAAGGAAGATAAAGACGTAATCATTAATCAGATTGCAACCGCTTTAAAAGCATACGACCATTTTTATCTTACAGATACTGCTACATTGAATGCAGAAAAAACAAGTGAACTGAGAAGAGCTTGTTTCAAGCAGGATATAAAGCTATTGGTGGTAAAAAATACGATGCTTAAAAAAGCGTTGGAAAGCTTAGAGGGTGATTTTTCTCCTCTTTTCGGTTCTTTGAAAGGTTCAACTTCTATTATGTTCTCAAATACGGGTAACGCCCCTGCTAAATTGATAAAATCATTTAGGAAGGATAAGGAGGAATTACCTGCTTTGAAAGCTGCGTATGTAGAAGAAAGTTTTTATGTAGGAGCTGAAAATTTGGAAGCACTTGTTAATATTAAGAGTAAAAATGAACTTATCGGTGATGTTATTGCTTTGTTGCAATCGCCTGCTAAGAATGTAATTTCAGCTCTTCAATCGGGTGGTACCACTATACATGGAGTTTTGAAAACTCTATCAGAAAGATAATATTAAAATTTCGTAAAACAACAATTAAAAACATAAGACAATGGCAGATTTGAAAGCTTTTGCAGAACAATTAGTAAACTTAACGGTAAAAGAAGTAAACGAACTTGCTGAGATATTAAAAAGCGAATATGGTATCGAACCTGCAGCTGCTGCTGTAGCTGTAGCTGGTCCTGCAGCTGCAGGTGCCGCTGTTGCTGAAGAAAAAACATCTTTTGATGTTATATTGAAGTCAGCAGGTGCTGGTAAGTTAGCTGTAGTAAAATTAGTTAAAGAACTTACAGGTCTTGGCTTGAAAGAAGCCAAAGATATCGTTGATGCTGCTCCATCTCCAGTAAAAGAAGGTGCTTCTAAAGATGAAGCTGAAGCTTTGAAAAAGGCTTTGGAAGAAGCAGGAGCAGAAGTTGAACTTAAATAGAACTTGCTGTTTATCAGCTCTTACGGTTAAGACCCCTTTCTC
Organism: Bacteroidales bacterium; assembly: GCA_031553395.1. GTDB lineage: Bacteria > Bacteroidota > Bacteroidia > Bacteroidales > WRGA01 > WRGA01. The sequence continues at coordinate 25,335 of JAVBLR010000020.1, forward strand.
GAAAGGGCTCTTAACCTTTTTACGTATATATTTTCAATAAAGCCTCAATTTAACTAACATTAGTAATAAATGTCTTTAAGCACAGAAAACCAAAGGGTTAATTTTGCATCAATCAAGAATCCTCTTCCTTATCCGGATTTTTTGGAGGTGCAACTGAAGTCGTTTCAAGACTTCCTTCAACTAGATACTCCCCCGGAAAAACGAAAAAATGAAGGTTTATACAAAGTATTTGCCGAAAATTTTCCCATCGCTGATACCCGTAATAACTTTGTTCTTGAATTCTTAGATTATTACATAGAACCTCCTCGTTATACTATTGAGGAATGTATAGAAAGGGGGGTTACTTATAGTGTGCCTTTAAAGGCAAAACTAAAATTATATTGTACTGATCCTGATCATGAAGACTTTGATACAGTAGTTCAGGATGTTTATTTGGGTCCAATCCCATATATGACTGTAAAAGGTACATTTATTATCAATGGAGCCGAACGCGTTGTTGTATCTCAATTACATCGTTCACCTGGGGTATTCTTCGGACAGAGCATGCATGCCAATGGGACAAAATTGTATTCTGCCCGTATTATTCCTTTTAAAGGTTCTTGGATAGAATTTGCAACAGACATCAACAATGTGATGTATGCATATATCGATCGTAAAAAAAAATTACCAGTAACTACTTTGTTGCGTGCTATTGGTTTTGAAAGTGATAAGGATATTCTCGAAATATTCGATCTTGCCGAAGAAATTAAAGTAAATAAAACAAGTTTGAAGAAGTCCTTGGGCAGGAAATTAGCTGCTCGTGTACTTAAAACTTGGACAGAAGATTTTGTGGATGAAGATACCGGCGAGGTTTCTTCTATCGAGCGGAATGAAGTCATTATCGAACGGGAAACTATTCTTGATAATGATCATGTAGAAAATATTTTGGATTCAGGGGTAGATACTATCCTTTTACATAAAGATGAACAAAACGCTTCAGATTTTGCAATTATTTATAATACATTGCAAAAAGATACCAGTAACTCGGAAAAAGAAGCTGTTTATTATATTTACCGTCAACTTCGTAGTGCTGAGCCTGCTGATGAAACAAGTGCTCGTGAGGTTATCAATAATTTGTTCTTTTCTGAGAAAAGATATGACCTTGGTGAAGTTGGACGTTACAGGATTAATAAAAAACTGAACCTTACAACCGATATGGGTGTAAAGGTTCTTACAAAAGAAGATATAATTGAAATCATCAAATATTTGATTGAATTATTGAATTCAAAGGCAGATGTTGATGATATCGACCACTTGAGTAACCGTCGTGTTCGTACGGTTGGTGAACAGCTGTACAATCAATTCGGAATCGGATTGGCGCGTATGGCAAGAACTATTCGTGAACGCATGAATGTTCGTGATAACGAGGTATTTACTCCAATTGATTTGATTAATGCCAAGACAATTTCGTCGGTTATTAATTCATTCTTTGGAACAAATGCTTTGTCTCAATTTATGGATCAAACCAATCCATTGGCTGAGATTACGCACAAACGTCGTATGTCAGCGTTAGGTCCCGGTGGATTATCTCGTGAACGTGCTGGTTTTGAGGTGCGTGACGTTCACTATACTCACTATGGCCGTTTGTGCCCTATTGAAACGCCTGAAGGCCCAAACATCGGTTTGATTTCTTCTTTGTGTGTTTACGCGAAAATCAATGATTTGGGATTCATCGAAACTCCTTATAGGAAGGTTGATGGTAGCCTTAAAAAAGTTGATTTAAGTTCTGATGGCATTATATATTTAACTGCTGAGGAAGAAGAAAGTAAGATTATTGCACAAGGGAATGCTCCGTTGAACGATGATGGTACTTTCATTCGTACGAGAGTAAAATCTCGTCAGGATGCAGATTATCCGCAAGTTACTCCGGAAGAAGTTGAATTGATGGATGTATCTCCAACTCAGATTGCATCAATTGCTGCTTCTTTGATTCCATTCCTTGAACATGATGATGCAAACCGTGCTTTGATGGGATCTAACATGATGCGTCAAGCTGTACCTTTGCTTCGTTGTGAATCTCCTGTTGTGGGAACTGGTTTGGAAGGACAAATTATCAGGGATTCGCGTACGCAGGTTACAGCTGCAAATGATGGAGTTATTGAATATGTAGATGCTAATACAATTCGTATTCGATATGATAGAACAGAAGACGAAGAATTTGTAAGTTTTGAAGATTCAATTGAAGAATATATAATTCCTAAGTTCAGGAAAACAAATCAAAATACAACAATTGACTTACGTCCGATTTGTAAAACAGGAGACCGAGTTGTTAAAGGTCAAATTTTGACAGAAGGTTATTCAACTCAAAAAGGCGAATTAGCAATTGGTAAAAACTTGAAAGTTGCATTTATGCCTTGGAAGGGATATAATTTTGAGGATGCAATTGTATTGAATGAAAGAGCTGTTAGGGAAGATATATTTACTTCGGTTCATGTTGACGAATATATTTTGGAAGTTCGCGAAACCAAACGTGGTATGGAAGAACTTACTCCTGATATTCCGAATGTAAGCGAAGAAGCTACCAAAGATTTGGACGAAAGAGGAATTGTAAGAATTGGAGCTCATATTAAACCGGGTGATATACTTATCGGTAAGATTACGCCGAAAGGAGAATCAGATCCTTCACCCGAAGAAAAATTGCTTCGCGCTATTTTTGGAGATAAAGCCGGTGATGTGAAAGATGCTTCTTTGAAGGCAACTCCATCGTTATCAGGAGTTGTTATCGGAACAAATCTTTTCTCGAAAGCTGCGAAAAAGAAAAAATCTCGTTTGAGCGAAAAAGCGTTATTGCCTAAGATTGATGAAGAATACGAAGGTAAAATGGCTGAATTGAAAAATCGTTTAATTGAAAAATTATTAGTTCTTACCAATGGAAAAACATCGCAAGGTGTAAAGGACTTTTTGGGAACAGAGTTAATACCGAAAGGTTCTAAGTTTTCGCAAAAAGCATTGAGCGATATTGATTATACAGCGATTCAGGTAAGTAAATGGACAAGCGATAATAGCAAAAACGATATGATTCGGGATGTGCTCATGAATTATTTGAAAAAATATAAAGAGCTTGATGCCGAATTGAAACGGAAAAAATTTGATATTACCATTGGAGATGATTTGCCTGCCGGTATTATGCAAATGGCGAAGGTGTATATCGCTAAAAAACGTAAAATTTGTGTAGGAGATAAAATGGCAGGACGTCACGGAAACAAAGGTATTGTTTCACGTATTGTGCGTGCTGAGGACATGCCTTTCTTGGAAGATGGAACTCCGGTTGATATTGTTTTGAATCCACTGGGTGTGCCTTCTCGTATGAACTTGGGACAGATTTTTGAAACTGTTCTTGGTTGGGCTGGACAAAAACTGGATGTGAAATTCTCAACTCCTATTTTTGATGGAGCTTCTTTGGATGATTTGAATACATGGACAGATAAGGCAGGTGTTCCTCAATATGGGAAAACTTACCTGTATGATGGTGGAACCGGTGAACGTTTCGACCAGCCGGCAACCGTTGGTATTATCTACATGTTGAAATTAGGCCACATGGTGGAAGATAAAATGCATGCTCGTTCTATTGGTCCATATTCTTTGATTACGCAGCAACCATTGGGTGGTAAAGCTCAATTCGGAGGTCAACGTTTCGGAGAAATGGAGGTTTGGGCACTTGAGGCATTTGGTGCTGCATTTATTCTTCAGGAGATTCTTACTATTAAGTCGGATGATGTTGTCGGTCGTTCCAAGGCGTATGAGGCTATTGTGAAGGGCGAACCTATGCCACATCCGGGAATTCCTGAGGCTTTGAATGTTATCCTTCATGAATTGAGGGGACTTGGTTTAAGTCTTAACATGGAATAAGAACATTTAGCAAATAGCAATTAGATTTATACAATTTAATTGCTATAGAATTCTGCCTAAGGCTATACAGGCGAAGCCAAATAACTAATAACAAAATTTCTACATTTTATATATGGCTTTTAGAAAAGACAATAAAATAAAAAGTAATTTTTCTAAAATTACGATTGGACTTGCTTCTCCGGAAGAGGTTCTTGAAAATTCAAGTGGTGAAGTATTAAAGCCTGAAACCATAAACTACAGAACATATAAACCCGAACGGGATGGTTTGTTCTGTGAACGTATTTTTGGTCCGGTAAAAGACTACGAATGCCATTGTGGAAAATACAAGCGTATCCGTTATAAAGGAATTGTTTGTGACCGTTGTGGCGTTGAAGTTACGGAAAAGAAAGTACGTCGCGAACGTATGGGACACATCCAATTGGTTGTTCCTGTTGCTCATATTTGGTATTTCCGCTCTTTACCTAACAAAATCGGTTATTTGTTGGGAATACCTTCTAAGAAATTGGATTCCATTATTTATTATGAACGTTATGTTGTTATTCAAGCTGGTATTAAAGGGGATGACGGCATTAACGAATATGATTTATTAACGGAAGAAGAATATTTGGATATTTTGGATTCTCTCCCAAAAGACAATCAATTGTTGGAAGATAATGACCCCAATAAGTTTATTGCTAAAATGGGAGCTGAGGCTGTTTATGATTTGTTGGCTCGTTTGGATTTGGATTCACTTTCATATGACTTACGCCACAGAGCAAATACAGATACTTCCCAACAACGTAAAAATGAAGCATTGAAACGTCTTCAGGTTGTTGAATCTTTCCGTGCGTCTAAGAATCGTAATCGTCCCGAATGGATGATTGTGAAAATTGTGCCGGTAATTCCTCCTGAACTTCGTCCTTTGGTGCCATTGGATGGAGGTCGTTTTGCAACCTCAGATTTGAATGACTTATATCGCCGTGTAATTATTCGTAATAATCGTTTAAAACGGTTGATTGAAATCAAAGCACCGGAAGTAATCTTACGTAATGAGAAACGTATGCTTCAGGAATCGGTTGATTCATTGTTTGATAATTCACGTAAATCAAGTGCAGTAAAAACAGATGCCAATCGTCCGTTGAAATCATTATCGGATAGTTTGAAAGGAAAGCAAGGTCGTTTTCGTCAAAATTTGTTGGGAAAACGTGTTGACTACTCGGCTCGTTCGGTAATTGTTGTTGGTCCTGAATTAAAAATGCACGAATGTGGGTTGCCGAAAGATATGGCAGCCGAATTATATAAACCGTTTATTATTCGTAAATTGATTGAACGCGGTATCGTTAAAACGGTAAAATCCGCGAAAAAGATCATTGATAGAAAAGATCCGGTTGTTTGGGATATTCTCGAACATGTGATGAAAGGGCATCCGGTATTATTGAACCGTGCTCCGACATTGCACCGTCTGGGTATTCAGGCTTTCCAACCAAAAATGATTGAAGGAAAAGCAATTCAATTGCATCCACTATCATGTACAGCATTCAACGCCGACTTTGATGGAGACCAAATGGCTGTTCACTTGCCTCTTGGTAATGAAGCTGTTTTGGAAGCTCAAATGTTGATGTTGGCTTCTCACAATATCTTGAACCCTGCGAATGGTGCACCGATTACAGTACCTTCTCAGGACATGGTTCTCGGATTATATTATATTACAAAAATCCGTCCGGGAGCATTAGGTGAAGGGTTGACTTTCTATGGGGCAGAAGAAGCTATGATTGCCTATAATGAAGGCAAAGTAAGCATTCATGCTTTAGTGAAGGTTATTGTGAAAGACCTTAATGAAAAGGGAGATATTGTGGATGTAATACGTGAAACTTCAGTTGGGCGTGTTATTGTAAACGAAATTGTGCCTTATGAAGTAGGGTACATTAATGAAGTCCTTTCTAAAAAATCGTTACGCGATATTATCGGAAACGTGATTAAAGTTTGCGGTGTAGCAAGGACTGCTCAATTCTTGGATGAAATCAAGGATTTGGGTTATAAAATGGCATTTAAGGGTGGTTTGTCTTTCAATTTGGAAGATGTAATTATTCCTGAAGAAAAAGAAGCTTTGGTAAAAGAAGGTTATGACGAAGTTGAACAAATTATGGGTAACTATAATATGGGATTCATCACGAATAATGAGCGTTATAACCAGATTATTGATACATGGACACATGTTAACTCCAAGTTGTCGAATATCTTGATGAAACAACTTTCTTCTGATGACCAAGGATTTAACTCTGTTTATATGATGTTGGATTCTGGAGCTCGTGGTTCTAAGGAACAGATTCGTCAGTTATCCGGTATGCGTGGATTGATGGCAAAACCTCAAAAATCCGGTGCAGAAGGTGGACAAACAATTGAAAATCCGATTTTGGCAAACTTTAAAGAAGGTTTGTCTGTGTTGGAATACTTTATTTCTACTCACGGTGCTCGTAAAGGGTTGGCGGATACTGCATTGAAAACTGCCGATGCGGGGTATTTGACTCGTCGTTTGGTTGACGTATCGCAAGATGTAATTATTACTGAGGAAGACTGCGGAACGTTGCGTGGATTAGTATCTATTGAGTTGAAAAACAATGAAGAAGTAGTTGTTTCTTTGTATGAACGTATTTTGGGACGTGTATCTGTTCATGATATTCAACATCCGCTTACAGGCGAATTAATCGTTGCTTCGGGAGAAGAAATTACGGAAGAAATTGCAAAACAAATACAGGATTCACCGATTGAACGTGTTGAAATTCGTTCGGTATTGACTTGTGAATCGAAAAAAGGTGTTTGTGCAAAGTGCTACGGACGTAACTTGGCAACCGGAAAAATGGTTCAGAAAGGTGAAGCTGTAGGAGTTATTGCTGCTCAGTCTATTGGTGAACCCGGTACTCAGTTGACATTGCGTACATTCCACGTAGGGGGTATCGCTTCGAATATTGCAGCTGAATTTAATATAACTTCCCGTTACGATGGTATTCTCGAAATAGATGAATTGCGTACAGTTGAAACGGCTGACGAAACAGGAAAAAAAGTCCAGGTTGTTGTCGGACGTTTGGCTGAAATGCGTGTGATAGACCCTAATACAAAGATTGTTCTTACTTCTCATAATATTCCTTATGGTTCTAAATTGTATTTTGAATCAGGAAATATGGTGAAAAGAGGTGATTTAATTTGTGAATGGGACCCATTCAACGCGGTTATTATCTCGGAAGTTGCGGGTAAGGTTGAATTGGAAAGCGTCTTAGAGAACGTTACTTATAAAGTTGAATCGGATGAACAAACCGGACTTCGTGAAAAGATTATTATTGAATCAAAAGATAGAGCAAAAATTCCGGCTATTCAGATTGTAGCTTCTAATGGCGGCTTATTAAAAGGTTACAACTTGCCGGTGGGTGCTCACTTGATGAAAGATGAAGGTGCTACTGTAAAAGTTGGGGATGTACTTGTGAAAATTCCTCGTGCGGTTGGTAAGGCCGGTGATATTACCGGAGGTTTGCCTCGTGTAACGGAGTTGTTCGAAGCACGTAATCCTTCTAATCCTGCGGTTGTTGCCGAAATTGATGGAGAGGTAACTTTTGGTAAAGTAAAACGAGGTAATCGTGAAATTACTGTTACTTCCAAAACTGGTGAAGTGAAAAAATATTTGGTACCACTTTCCAAGCAGATTCTTGTTCAGGAAAATGACTTTGTTCGTGCAGGTATTTCTCTTTCCGATGGAGCGACTTCTCCTTCTGATATTTTGGCGATTAAAGGTCCGACTGCCGTTCAGGAATATATTGTAAATGAGGTTCAGGATGTATACCGTCTGCAAGGTGTGAAAATTAATGACAAACATTTCGAGGTGATTGTTCGTCAGATGATGCGCAAAGTTGGTATTGTAGATCCGGGTGATACTCGTTTCTTGGAGCAACAGTTGATAGATAAAATTGAATTTATGGAAGAAAATGATCGCATTTGGGGTAAAAAAGTGGTTCTTGATTCTGGAGATTCTCAAACATTGAAACCGGGACAGATTGTTACTGCACGTAAACTTCGTGACGAAAACAGTGTGTTGAAGCGGAAAGATATGCGTTTGGTTGATGTGCGTGATGCTGTTCCTGCAACATCAAATCAGATTTTGCAAGGTATTACACGTGCAGCACTTCAAACAAGTAGCTTTATGTCGGCTGCATCGTTCCAGGAAACAACAAAAGTGTTGAATGAAGCTGCAATTAACGGAAAAGTAGACCGTTTGGAAGGTTTGAAGGAAAATGTTATTTGTGGACATTTGATTCCTGCAGGAACTGGCCAACGCGACTTTGACAAATTGATTGTAGGTGCAAAAGATGATTTCGATAAACTTTCGGCAGGTAAGAAAACAATTACTGATTTGCCGGGTGATGATGACGATTTTTAAAAATAAATAATCAGAGAATAAAAAGCCGTGAGTATTTCGCGGCTTTTTTGTCTTTATACTATCCGTTATATGGCAGGCATTTATATTCATATTCCTTTTTGCAAAACAAAATGCATTTATTGTGATTTTTACTCAAAAACAAATACACTTTTGATTGATGATTACATAAAGGCAATCTGTCTTGAACTAAAAATGAGAAAGGAGTATTTGCAGAATGAACCTGTCGAAACAATTTATTTTGGAGGTGGAACACCTAGTTTGCTTTCAACTAAGCAGATACAAACTGTTTTGTCAGAAATAAAGCGGCAATTTATACTTGCCTCAAATCCTGAAATTACATTGGAATGTAATCCGGATGATTTAATATCAGAATATATTCAGAATATACATTCAACTTCAATTAATCGAATAAGTATTGGGATTCAGAGCTTTAATGATGATGAATTACATTTCTTAAATCGAAGGCATACAGTGAAACAAACTATTGAGGCTGTTCAAAAATGTAAGCAGGAAGGATTTGATAATATCAGTATTGATTTGATGTATGGATTACCCGGACAAACAATCGAAAGCTGGCAAAATACATTGAAGCAGGCAATTCAACTTAATATTCAGCATATTTCTTCCTATCATTTAATTTATGAAGAAAGTACGCCTATTTATAAAAATTTGGATGATAGAACGATTATTCCTGTAAGTGAAGAAATGAGCGTCAGAATGTTTGAAGAACTAATTGAAACGCTTACAAATAAAGGGTTTATTCATTACGAAATTTCTAATTTTGCAATGGAAGGATATTTTTCCAAGCATAATTCTTCTTATTGGAAGGATGTAAAATATTTAGGGGTTGGAGCTTCAGCGCATTCATATTCAGGGATAAGTCGCGATTACAATATTGTAAATACAGAAGAATACATTCAGTTGATTTTTGCGGGAGAATCTGTAACTGAAACAGAATCTATCAATAGAGATACTGCTTATAATGATTATATCGTTACTTCTCTACGCACAATGTGGGGTATTTCATTAGTAGAAATAGAAAAGAAATTCGGCTTGAAGAAGAAAAAATATTGCCTTCAACAAGCCGAAAAATTTATATCAGAAAATCTTTTATTTTATCAAGATGAAATACTAACTCTTACTCGCAAGGGTATTTTTATTTCAGATGGAATTATGGCTGACTTATTGTGGGTTGATTAATCAAATTTTAATATTCAACTTCTTCAATGCGAAATCCTACATCTTCAACTCCTAAAAGAACAAAATCTCTCATTGCTTGACGAATATTTATCCGGTAATCTCCGGTATCTGGGAATATATAATTTCCTTTATACAACAATGATTGTTGGTACAAAGCATTATATCCGCTTCCATTCCATTTTCCGAAATCATCAGCCAATAGGTATTGTATTGTATCTGTTGATAATATAGTGTCTTTGTAAATGGTTGAAACAAAGAAATATATATTCTGATAGGGATAATCGTTATTATGTCTTAGTTCAATGTTTAAGTTATATGCTTTTTGATCTGAAATGTGAGGTTGGAAATTCAATACATAATCTTTACTCCATCCTTCTTTGGGAATATGTGCATATTGAAAATATATATTTGCATCTCTGCTGCAAGACAATAATCCTATCAAGGGAAAAAGTAAGAGGATAAATGATCTACCCTTGAGTTTCATTTTTGTCTGTACTTCCATTGTCATTTCGTTTAGTTGCTTTTTTGCGGAAATTATTATTGCGATATTTTCCATTATCATTATTCCTTCTTTTGTTCTCTTTGTCAAAGCGGGTAAGACTATCTTGTCCCACAACATTTTGGAAGTCTTTCGGTTTAGAATTTTCTTTTTTGTTTCCCGCTTCTTCCAATAATCCTTGTGGCTTTTCGCCTCGTTTATTCATGGAAATAATTTCGAAAGCTCTTTTAGCAGGGATAGATACGAGATTAGCTGCAAAATGCTTATCGGTAGAATAGGTCATTATCTGTTTTAAAATATCTGTTTTAAAATGATAATAGGTTCCATCAGTAGTTTCCAATGGAATTTCGCGAGATGGAAGCCTTTTTTGAGACTCTACATACGCATCGACTTCATAGTTTAAGCAACATTTTAGTTTGGCACATTGCCCGGCCAATTTTTGCGGATTTAAAGAAATATCTTGATAACGGGCAGCTCCAGTATTAACAGATACAAAATTAGACATCCATGTAGAGCAACAAAGAGCTCGACCACAAGGGCCAATACCTCCAATGCGTCCAGCCTCTTGTCGTGCACCGATTTGTTTCATTTCAATTCGAACACGGAATGTTTCGGCTAAAACTTTAATCAATTGGCGAAAGTCAACACGATCATTAGCAATGTAATAAAAAATAGCTTTGTTTCCATCTCCCTGATATTCAACATCTCCTATTTTCATTTCAAGTTTGAGGTCTTCGGCTATTTTGCGGGCCTTTAACATTGTTTCATGCTCTTTGGCTTTTACTTCATGGTATTTTTCCATGTCGACGGGACGAACTTTCCGATACACCCGTTTTATGTTTTGGCTATCAATCTTGAACCCGGTTTTTCTCATTTGCCATAAAACCAATTGCCCAATGAGCGTAACTTCTCCGATATCATGTCCGGGAGAAGCTTCTACCGCTACCAAATCTCCTTTTTCTAACGTTAATTCGTTGCTGTTTAAGTAGTAACTTTTACGTGTGTTTTTAAATTGTACTTCTACATACTCTGTCAGCTTATCGGTTCCGGGTAATGCTGAAAGCCAGTCGTAGACATTTAATTGATTTTTTTCGCTGCAACATTGACCGTTGGCATTTTTATAACAACAACCTTCTTGCTTCAGCCATTTTTTATCATTGGTTTCGAAATCCATAATTTTCTAAAGTAAAAGGTAACAAATAAAAGGTAAAAAGTGAAAATGCTTGTTACATTTTACCTTTTACCTTTTACTTGTTACTTTAAGTTTTTAAGTATTTGCAATAAGAATTTCCAGAATTTGTCTACGGTAGAGATAGACATTTGTTCAAATGGTGAATGTGGGTTTTGAATTGTAGGGCCAAATGAAACCATATCCAATGATGGATATTTTTCTAAAAATAATCCGCATTCCAACCCTGCATGTATTGCTTTTATTTTAGGATCGATGCCGAATAACTCTTTATAGGACTTTTCTGCAATTTTCAGAATATTGGAATCCGGATTGGGTTTCCAGCCGGGATAACCATCTCCATGCTTAATTTCTGCTCCGGCAAGAAGAAAGGTGGCCTCAACCATTTGCAGTACATTTTTCTTTTCGGAATCTGAAGAACTGCGTTGGCTTGTTCCAACAACAATTGTATTGTTTTCCTGCATTTTTACAGATGCCAAATTGGTAGATGTTTCAACTACTCCGGGCATGTCTCTACTCATGGAAATAACTCCGTGAGGGCATGCATATAGGGCGTTCAGCAAATTTTCTGTTGTCTTTTTATCAATTACAGTCGCTTGTTGGGATTCTGATTCCAATGTCATTCTTGCCTCTTTGGGCTCAATACCATTAAATTCATCTTCGATTTCTTGGATGAATATATTAAAATCGGAACTTAGTTTTTCTTTATCTTTAAGCGGAATTCCTGCAATAGCAAAGGCTTCGCGGGCAATTGCATTACGAAGGTTGCCTCCATCAATTTCACAAAGACGTAATTTATATTTTTGAGATGATTGCCACAAAAAGCGAGTCAATAATTTATTTGCATTGGCATATCCCATGTGAATATCACAACCGGAATGTCCTCCATGGAATTTTGTTAAATTTATTTTGAAATAAAAATAATCCTCAGGAGCAGGTTCGGGTTTGTACGTAAATGTAGCTACAATATCAGCACCTCCGGCACAACCAATAAATACTTCGCCTTCGTCTTCCGAGTCAAGGTTCAACAGAATTTTTCCTGTAAAAAATCCCGGTTCAATAGCTTTTGCTCCAGTAAGTCCGGTTTCTTCGTCAATTGTGAAAAGACATTCTATTTTTCCGTGTTCAATGTCATTTGAAGCTAAAATTGCCATCGAGGCAGCCATTCCGATGCCATTGTCGGCGCCTAATGTTGTTCCTTCGGCTTTAACCCAATCGCCATCAATTTTCGTTTTAATCGGGTCTTTTTCAAAATTATGCACGATGTCTTTATTTTTTTCACAAACCATGTCAACATGCGATTGTAAGACAACTGTAGGTAAATTTTCTTTTCCTTTTGTAGCCGGTTTCGAAATCAAAACATTACCAACTTTGTCTTTTTTTGTTTCTAATCCATGTTTTTTACCAAAATTAACAAGGAATTCTATTATTTTTTCTTCTTTTTTGGAAGGGCGAGGTATTTGGGTTATTTCATCGAAATATCTCCAAACTATAGTGGGTTTTAAATCTTTTATATTCATCTTTTATATTTTTATGGTGAATGTTAATCTGCAAAAATACGATTTTTATAAAGAAGTTTGATGAAAATATCAATCATTTGTTTGGTTTTTCCGGATTTCATCTAAATAAGGTTCTACAATTTCGGAATTTACAGCAACTCCGGATGCCTTAAAAACTTGTCGGATTGTTGCTTCAATGATTTTCAGGTCTAATGAAAATGATAAATTATCAACATATTCAACATCCAATGATAGTCGTTTGTTCCACTCTAAGTAATTCCTTCCGGAAATTTGAGCTAGTCCGGTAATACCCGGGCGAATAGCATGCCTTTTTTTCTCTATTTTTGTATAAAATGGTAAATATTGAATTAAAAGAGGGCGAGGGCCGACAAAACTCATATCTCCGCAAAGTACATTCCAAAGTTCAGGTAATTCATCCAATGAATATTTTCTTAAAAAGCTTCCTAATGGTGTAAGTCTCTCTTTATCAGGCAGTATATTGCTATTTTTATCTTGAGTATTTCTCATTGTTTTAAATTTAACAAGGGTAAATATTTTTTCATTCTTCCCTGGACGTTTTTGTAAAAATAATGGAAATTCACTCATTGTAAATGTGATAACTATTGCAATGGTAAGTAAAAATGGAAATAACAAAACCAATAAGAAAAAGCTAAAGGCAATATCTAATAACCTTTTGAAAATAGAATATGTATTTTGTTTTGCCATTATGTATTATAGTACAATTAATAACGGTAAAGTGGAAAATATTTACTTTGAGGGATTTCTGAACCAAACCGTTGTATAACTAACTTATCATATTCCGATTGATTTATAATCCACTTCCAAACCTTAAAAGTATGTCTTTCTTTTGAGAAACGAGATTTAAATTCAAATAAATTATCATCTTTTCCATTATAACCACCACCTAAATGAAGATGTTTCATTCCTAATTTATAGCCAAGTTCCCTTGCAGTATCAATAATAACTTTTAAAGGTGATAAATGTAAAAATTCTTCAGGTACAGCACCCAAATGATATTGCATAAATTCATTGCAGCAAGTGAATAAACCGCCTCCGATAATTTCGTTTTTATATTCGGCAAATAAAATATAAGATTGAAAATCTGTAGCATTCATCATTTTTTCAAAATATATCTCTGGAAAATAGTATTCTTCTTTGGCGCTTAATCTTTGCATTGTTTTGTAATACAGAGAAATGAATATATGAAATTCATTTCTTCTTGCAATTCTAACTGTTATCCCACTATCATATAATTTATTTAATTGTCTTCTTAATGAACAACTGTAGTATTTTACTTGTTGTTTTGGTAATAGGTTCAGATCTATGCTTATAGTTGTATTGACATTTTCTATAATTCCCATATCATGAGGGAAATTCTCGGATTCATTCATTAAAGGATGTAATCGTGAAAATGCAGAAATAACATTTTTTTTGGAAAAATAATCGAAGACTGTTTCTTTAAATAAAGATTTTATATCGTTGGTTATTAATTTGTTATTTGATAATAATCCATTGTATCCATATGTTGAAGTACAGTCAAAATTTAAAGAGTTTTTAATTTTTCGCATTAATATTGGAAAACATATTTTATATTTGCCCTCTGAAAATGATAATAAATAAGATTTGGTATCATTATTAATTGATAGGGAATGATAGTCTGAAGTATGGTAAATGTCATATCTTAATATAGATAACAGTTCTTTTTGCCAAATATTTTTATTTTTTAAGGAATTTTCAATTATTTTCATTTTTTTGTGATACGTTTTTATAAAATTTGTATAATCTATCTGATTATGAGTTAATAATATGTTTTTGTTTAAAAATTATTTGCCTATATTCAATTAGGAAAATAACTAAAAAAATAATCAAAAAATAACATTCAATCTTAAAAGGATACAAACATAAATATTTTTTATATCTTTGCAGCAGATATTTTATCATAAAATTCAAGTATTTTACACTAAAAGTCTGGATTGAAGCCGTTAGGCATAAAATCTTTTTTAAATAGCTTTTAATGATATACAATTACAAATAACTAAATTTTCAAATTAAAAAAAGAGGAGAAATGAAAACACGTAAACATTTAATTGCGTTATTATTCGTGATGGTTCCGCTTTTTGCGTTTTCTCAGTCTGAGCAAAAAGCAAGCGTTTCTTTAAACAAATTTTGGGACAACTGGTTTATATCTGCTGGTGGTGGATTACAAACGTTTGTAGGTGAGAACTACAGAACAACCTTGAAAGATGATATTACCAATATGGATTATTACACGCCTGCTGTAACATTTTCTATAGGTAAGATGTTTACACCGGTTATTGGCTTGCGTATTCAAGGTACAGGATGGGAAGTATATAATACAGCTCGTTCTAAAGCAAGCAATGATGATCAAAAACTTCAATATATTGGAGGTCATGGAGATGTTTTGATTAACTTGAATAGTTTATTTGCAGGTAATAACCCAAATAGATTTTTCAATATCACTCCATTCTTAGGTGCTGGTTTTTACTATACAATGGGACAAGATGCAGAAGGTGTTAGCCCAGGTTATAGGAGAGCTCGTAATGCTTCAATTAACGGAGGTGTTAATTTCGGATTCCGTTTGTCAAGAGCTGTTGATTTAAATCTTGAAGTTCAAGGTGCTATGTTGGGCGATGATTTTAATAACCTTGTTACAGGTGCATCTTATGAAGGTATTGCAGCTGCAACTTTGGGTCTTACTTACAAATTCAACAAACGTACATTCGATGCTTGTCCTTCAATTGACGAAGGTTTGATCGCTCGTTTGAATGGCGAAATCAATTCTTTACGTAGTGATTTGGATGCTTGCTTGAGAAAACCTGTTCCTACTTGTCCTAAGTGTCCAGATTGTCCTACTGTAGCTCCTGCTAAACCATTTGAAGCTCCTGCTGCTGTTGGTGTAGTTAAATTTGCTCTTGGAAGTTCAGTTATCACTTCAGATCAACAAATCAATGTTTATAATGCTGCTGATTATTTGAAAAATAACTCAGGTATTAACTTGAAAGTTGTTGGTTATGCTGATAAGAAAACTGGTAACCCAAGCATTAACATGAAGTTGTCTGAACAACGTGCGAAAGCTGTTACTAAAATGTTGGTTAACAAATATGGTATTCCAGAAAATCGTATCGAAACTTCTTGGGATGGTGATAAAGTTCAACCATACTCAACTAACGAATGGAACCGTGTTGTTATCTTTGTTCCACAAAAATAATAACTGACACAAGTCTAAAATTATAAAAGAGCAACCTTATGGTTGCTCTTTTTTTTGCACTAAATACTTTCTTTTTCTACTTTTACGTTGTCTTTTTGTACCTTTGCATTTTTGATGGAAGAAAGAGTTTATCTATAAGGATATTGTACGATTAATGAAGAAAAATAGAGTTGATATCATTACCTTGGGTTGTTCTAAAAACTTAGTAGATTCGGAAAGACTTATTTACCAATTAGTGTCAAATGGATATACTGTCAAACATGATGCTGATAAAGTTGAAGGTGAGATTGTTGTTATAAATACGTGTGGCTTTATTGGTGATGCGAAAGAAGAGTCTATTAACACCATACTTCAGTTTGTAAATGCCAAGAAGAATAAGAAAATACGAAAAGTCTTTGTAATGGGTTGTTTATCCGAACGCTATTTGAAAGAATTGCAAGAAGAAATTCCGGAGGTTGATAAGTTTTATGGTAAATTTGATTGGAATACATTGATAGATGATTTAGGTAGATCATATAATATAGGGCACTCCTTGGAAAGAGAGTTGACTACTCCCTCTCATTATGCATATGTGAAAATATCCGAAGGATGTAGTCGTACTTGCTCATATTGTGCTATCCCAATTATTACAGGAAAGCATGTTTCTCGTCCTATTCAGGAGATAATATCAGAGGTGAGATCTTTGACTGAAAAGGGCGTTAAAGAAATACAATTAATAGCTCAGGATCTTACTTTTTATGGATTAGATATTTCAAAAAAGAATCAATTGCCGGAGCTTGTTGAACGTCTTTCTGATATAAAAGGGTTGGAATGGATTCGCTTGCATTATGCTTATCCGGCACTTTTTCCTGATGATTTATTAAGGGTAATGAGAGAACGTGAAAATGTTTGCAATTATTTGGATATTGCCTTACAGCATATCAGTGATAATATGTTGAGCTTAATGCGACGTAATATTACGAAAAAGCAAACATATGAATTGATTCAGAAAATACGAGAAAATGTTCCGGAAATTCATTTAAGAACGACATTAATGGTTGGGCATCCTGGTGAAACTGAAGATGATTTTGATGAATTAAAAAACTTTATTCAAGATATACGTTTTGAGAGAATGGGCGCTTTCCCTTATTCGGATGAAGATGGAACCTATTCTAATATTCATTATCAGGATAATATTTCAGCTATCGAAAAACAGCAAAGATTGGAAGAAATAATGTCTATTCAAGAGAATATTGCAGTTGAAGTATCTCAACAGAAAGTTAATAAAATATACAAAGTTATTATTGATAAAGAAGAAGAGGATTACTACATTGGAAGAACGGAATTTGATTCACCTGAAGTCGATCCTGAAGTTTTGATTAAAAAAGAGCAAAGTTTAAAAATTGGGGATTTTTACAATGTCAAAATAATTGATAGCCAGTCTTTTGATTTATTTGGCAAATTGCCTTAATTCAAAGATATTCTTAACCTCCTTTTTGGATTATCAACTTAATTAAAAAGAAGTCAATGAAAAAAATTATATCTCATTTAGCTGAAACTCTGAATATATCAGAGAAAAATGCAGCCGGGATGATTGCTTCCACTGTTTCTGTTTTGAAACAACGGTTGCTGTTGGAAGAAACAATTTTGGTCAATGATACGGCTTTATTTAAGGTTGAAAAAAATACAGAAAATATATTGATTTATCCTGATAAATTGAAAAAAGCTCTTATTCCACCCAGTTTATCAGTTAAATTTGTTTATAAAAAATCACAATTATTTTTAGCTTCAAATAATCATATAGTTAGAGATTTAAAGACACTGATTACCATTCAAGCTAATCTGGATGAATCAACTGCCCAATTGTTTTTACAATCTTTTATTGATGTGGTGTATAGAGAATTGCAAGAGCAGAAAATTTGTAAAATTGAGAAATTTGGAACCTTTAAGAGGATAGCTAAATCTAAATTTGGTTTCGATTCAAATGCAATATCTCAAACTGATCGGTATTATATTGTTTTTATTCCAGAGGAATCCTTTAAAAATGAGATAAATAAAGCTTTTTATTTTTTTACTTCTACAGTCGTAGATATAAAAAAATTACCTAAAAGCAAACAGCCTTTACCTAACGAAATCCTTGAGAATTTAGGCAAGATTGTTGATACAATTCAAATAGCGCAACCTAAGAATATTGTTTTTGAGGAAAAGAATGTCTTTGTTCATGACGAGAAGGATAAAGATGTTATTGATGCTGTTCTGGATTTGGAGCAAGAAGAAATTCTTTTTGAGGATAAATTATCTGAACATCAGGAAAATGAATTAATAAATAAAATAACAGATTCTGAAAATAAGTCATTTAACCCTCGTATTAAAAATTCTCTTGAAAAAGTTTTGGATTTTGAGATACCTGAAGAGCTTATTAAACGAAATGAATCTGAAGAAAAAGAAGAGTCTAATTCGACTATCTCTTTGCAGGAAAGCGAACAGTCGTCGATAAATGCTGACAAAGAAATTGAGAAAGATAGTGCTCCGAAGGAGGATGTAGTTCTTTCTCAAAGCGAAAGTAATGAATTGGTAAAGCTGCTTGGTTATGCCATGTATGATTTAAAAACGGAGAATGATTTACCTGAGCAATTGGATGTAAATTTAATTCAAGAAGAGGATATTGTTGAGGAAGTAATAGATGAGATAGATTCAAATTCGACTATTCAGGAGGAGAATGTTTCTTTGATAGGTACAGATGAACAGACTGAGCCCAATATTGTTTTTGAGAATAACAGCTTAGTTGATGATGAAATAAATCTGGATGTTCACAAAAAGACAATAATTGAAGAAAAAGAAGACATATCTGATGATGTAAATGCCAAAAAAGAAAATTCTTCTGATATATTTAATCATATTGATATTGAGGCGATTGTTGATACTATAGGAGGATTTGATATTGTTCATGATTATCCTTCTTCTGAAAATGACCAAAAAGAAGAATACCTTAATATAATCGCTGATAAGACGAAAGAAGATCTACCTTATCAACAAGAAGAATTGGTGATAGAACCTTCACAGAATGTTTATAATAGCATTGATATTGATGCTATTATGTCTACAGTGAAAATTAAGGATAATGATGACGTTCATGCTGTAGAACAAAAGATAGAAGAAAATTCGACTGCAACTGTTGAATCCGGGGAAAATATAGACTTAGAAAGTGATAGCTCTGATACTGTATTGATAAAAGAAAATGTAGCCTTTACGGATAAAAAATATACATTATCTTCAGATTTTATAGATACACAGAATTATGTTGAAAAGGTTCTAAAAAAAGGAGTTGATGCTGATAGAAAAGATATTTTTGTAAAGAATGCACTTTCAGATAAAAAAGTTGATAAAATTCCTACATCTTATGAGACAAAAGGAAGATATAAGTTGTTGATTCCTGATGACAAATATTCTGATGAAAGAATTAAAGAAAGAAAGCAAAGACGAAGGATTGTTCTGCTAGTATTGACAGCATTGGGTGTATTTGTCCTTTTAAGTGGAATATTTTATGCTAATTTTTCAAAAAAACGCCCATCGGAAGTTATTCCGGTTGTGGTAGATGCAAGTTCTGGTTCAGGTACAAGTTTAGATGATGAAGTCGATGGTATTTTGTCTAAAGATGAGGTTAATGACCCTTCTACTCGTTTTCTAACAGTTGAAGAAATAGAACCAGGCGAAACATTAGAAACATTGTCTGAAAAATATTACGGAAATAAAGCCTTTTGGGTATACTTATACGAGGCAAATAAAGAAAAAATTATCGATCCGTTAAGTTTGGATATTGGGAGTCGCATTGTTATTCCTGACCCGAAAGCATACGGATTTGATATTAAAAGTGAAGCTGCAATAGAATTAGCAAAGAAGAAAGGAGATATAATAAAACTGCCAAAAAATCCTTGATGCTTTTGTGTTAATATTCTTCTTACTTTGATAATATAAATATTAAATTTCTTAATTTTTTTTAGTTAATCAATTAACAATTTTTATTATCAAATTTATAATAAGATTTATTATCATTTTTACTTTTGCAAGTCTCAATTTATTAGAATAAACAAAAAATAAAATACATAGAAATATGAGTCAAACGGTAGACCTTCGTGAACTAAATGAACGAATAGAAAGCAAAAGCTCATTCCTAAATATGATTACAATGGGAATGGAGCAAATGATTGTAGGACAAAAACATTTGGTTGAATCTCTTTTAATTGGATTGCTTTCCGATGGACATATTTTATTGGAAGGTGTTCCCGGTTTGGCAAAAACATTGGCAATAAAAACATTAGCTTCGCTGGTGGATGCAAAATATAGCCGGATTCAGTTTACACCGGACTTACTACCTGCTGATGTTGTAGGAACAATGATTTATAGCCAGAAAACAGAAGAATTCTTGATTAAAAAAGGTCCTATTTTTGCAAATTTCGTACTTGCTGATGAAATTAACCGTGCTCCTGCTAAGGTGCAAAGTGCTTTGCTTGAAGGTATGCAAGAACGTCAGGTAACGATTGGTGACCATACATATAAGTTGGATAATCCGTTTTTGGTTATGGCAACTCAGAATCCGATAGAGCAGGAGGGAACTTACGCTTTACCTGAAGCACAAGTTGACCGTTTTATGTTGAAAGTGATTATTGGTTATCCTAAAAAAGAGGAAGAAAAATTAATCATTCGTCAAAATATTTCAGGAGAAAAGAAAGAAATTAAACCGGTATTGAAAGCTCAGGAAATTTTGGATGCCCGTAAAGTTGTACAAGAAGTTTATATCGATGAAAAAATTGAACGTTATATCGTAGATATTGTTTTTGCAACCCGTTATCCTCAAGACCATGGACTAGCAAATTTGAAAAGTATGATTTCTTTTGGTGCTTCTCCGCGTGCTTCTATCAATTTGGCGTTGGCTTCGCGTGCTTATGCTTTCATCAATCGCCGTGGATATGTAATTCCAGAAGATGTGCGTGCTGTTTGTTACGATGTAATGCGTCATAGAATTGGATTGAGTTATGATGCAGAAGCAAACGAAATGACATCCGAAGAAATTATCAGCGAAATTTTGAATAAAGTTGAAGTTCCTTGATCTATTACATAGCATCTAAAAGTAGTAATTAGTAAATTGTCAAATAGTAAATATCTTGTGGCAACAACAAGTGAATTATTAAAAAAGGTCCGCCAGATTGAGATTAAAACCCGGGGATTGTCTAAGAATATTTTTGCCGGACAATACCATTCTGCGTTTAAGGGGCGTGGTATGGCTTTTTCTGAAGTACGGGAATATGAATTTGGCGATGATGTGAGAGATATTGATTGGAATGTTACTGCGCATTATAATCGCCCGTATATCAAGGTTTTTGAAGAAGAACGGGAATTAACAGTAATGTTGTTGATTGATGTTTCGGGAAGTCGTGAATTTGGTTCCGGACCAATGATGAAGCAGGATATGATTACTGAAATTGCTGCAACATTGGCTTTTTCGGCTATATTGAATAATGATAAAATTGGTGTTATCTTTTTTTCTGATAGAATAGAAAAATTTATTCCTCCGCAAAAGGGTAGGAAGCATATTCTGTTTATCATACGGGAATTAATTGATTTTGAGCCGCAACATCGGGCGACAGATGTGGCTCAGGTTGTAAAATATCTAACTGGAGCTATAAAAAAGCGTTGTACGGCTTTCCTGCTTTCTGATTTTATCGATTCGAGAAATTTTAAGGATGCGTTGACTATTGCTAATAAGAAACATGATTTGGTAGCTGTTCAGGTTTATGATGAACGGGATACGGAATTACCTTCTATCGGGTTGGTAAAAGTAAGGGATGCTGAAACCGGAATAGAACAGATTCGGGATACTTCTTCTAAAAAGGAACGAAAACGATTTGAAGATAATTGGTTGAGTTTGAAGAATAAAGCAACTGACGCATTTATCAGAAGTAAAGTTGATTCTATATCGGTACGAACAGATGAAGATTATGTAAAAGCGTTGATGCTGCTGTTTAAAAAAAGAGCGTGAGTAAATTAAAAATTAAGAATTAATTGATTGGTTCTTACTTATTTTGTACGTATGATTTTTAATAAAATTAAGAATACATTTTTTTTATTATTATTTCTTTTGATGCCTGTAGCATTGCTTTATGGCCAAAATCCGATAATTAAAGCAAGTATAGATTCGGTTTCTATAATGGTTGGCCAACAAACAAAGATTCATCTGGAAATAATTAAACCCGGAGACAAGAATGTAACTTTTCCGTTGTTTCATGCGCAAGATACTATCGTTAAAGGTCTTGAAGTTGTAGATGTTGTTAAGTTTGATACTACAAAAATTAATAACAATCAGGAACAAATTAATTTGGATTATTTGGTTACAAGTTTTGATGATGGATTGTATTATATTCCTCCTTTCCCTATTATTTATCAAGCAGATACATTTTATTCCAATGCGTTGTCGTTGAAAGTTATGACCATTCCGGTTGATACGGTTGCCAAAAACTTCTATGATATAAAGTCTGTGATGCAGCCTAAATTTGTATTTGCCGATTATCTTTATATTTTGATAATTATCTGGGTCGTTTTGGTCATATTGGCGGTAATCCTTTATTTTGTCGTTTTCAAAAAGAAAAAGAAAAAGATGCCTTTTAAAAAGACAATTGTTCTTCCGCCTCATATAAGAGCCTTAAATGCGTTGGAAGGAGTAAAACGGGAAAATATGTGGCAACAAGGGAGATATAAGGAATATTATACGCAATTGACTGATATCTTACGTATTTATTTATTTGAGCGATTTGGTGTTAATGCAATGGAGATGACTTCGGATGAAATATTACTATCTGTACAAGCTTATCATGAGGCGCAATCTGCATATGAAAACCTACAACAAGTTTTGAAATTGGCTGATTTGGTAAAATTTGCAAAATTAACTCCTCTGCCGAATGAAAATGAATTGAGTTATATGAATTCTACTTTGTTTGTTAGCCAAACACAACCGGAGGAAAAGCCGGAAAAAGAAGAAAAAGATAAACAAAAATGACTTTTGCACATCCTACATATCTGTATTTATTAGGGATATTGATTCCTATTATTGTTTGGTATATTTGGAAACGAAGAAAATCTTCGGCTTCGTTAAAAATATCCTCAACGGATGCATTTAATAAGGCCAAATCTACTTGGAAAGTAAGATTAAGACATATCCCTTTTATTTTACGATTATTGATTATTGCCCTTGTTATCGTAATATTGGCACAACCTCAATCATCGAATAGTTGGCAGAAATCATCTACCGAAGGAATTGACATTATGTTGGCAATGGACATCTCGGGTAGTATGTTGGCGCAGGATTTGCAACCGAATAGATTGGAAGCGGCAAAATCGGTTGCTGCGAGTTTTATCAGTGGCCGTCCGAATGATAATATTGGGTTGGTTGTTTTTGCCGGAGAAAGTTTTACGCAATGCCCGCTGACAACAGACCACGTTGTATTATTGAATTTATTAAAGGATATTCATTGTGGAATGATTGAAGACGGAACAGCAATCGGATTAGGTTTGGCTACATCTGTCAGTCGGTTGAAGGATAGTCAAGCAAAATCTAAAGTTATCATTCTTTTGACTGACGGAACCAACAACCGTGGTGATATTGCTCCTGCAACGGCTGCCGAAATTGCAGAATCATTTGGAATAAGAGTATATACAATTGGCGTAGGAACGCAGGGAATGGCTCAGATGCCGGTGCAAATGGCTTACGGAATTGATTATGTGAGTGTCCCGGTGCAAATTGATGAGGAGATCCTACGGAAAATAGCAAATACAAGTGGAGGGAAATATTTTCGGGCAAACAATACTTCCAAGCTGAAAGAAATCTATTCTGAAATTGATGAAATGGAAAAAACGAAAATCAGTGTTCAGGATTATACAAAAAAACATGACGAATATGCAATTTTTGCAATTATTGCGTTTATTCTATTGTGTACCGAGATATTATTGAGAAATACAGTCTTTAAAGCAATTCCTTGAAAAGGTAAAAGATTTCTTTTACCTTTTGTTTTCTACTTTTTACCTTAAATTATAAATGAACTAATCAACAGACTTGGTTGTTTTATTTTTTTTAATATATCTACTATAAAACTAATAGCCATGAGCATGATAGCTAATTTGCTTCGGGTTTCGAATGATGAACTCGAAGAATATTTGAATGATAGTTCTTTATTAGAAGATAGAGTCTATAATGATGAATCGGAAGATGAAGACCCTTATTTGATTGATGTAGATAAAGCTTGGGATGGAATTATTTATTTATTGACAGGACAAAATGCATCAAATTCGAATCATCCTTTAGTAAGTGTATTTTTTAGTGGACAGTTAATTGATCAGACTCAAGATTTGGGTTATGGCCCGGCACATTACCTTACTCCGAAACAAGTTAAGGATATCAATAAAATCATTTCGGAAATTACAACTGAAACTTTGTCGAAAAAGTACAATCCGAAGAAAATGTCGGAAATGGCAGTATATCCCGAAATTTGGGAAGATGAAGGAGATGAAGCATTGGAATACCTGATTTCTTATTTTGATGAAATCAAAGACTTTTATTCAAATGCAGTGAAGGAAAAACAAGCAATTATTAGTTTTTTGAATTGATAGATTCTTTCAAAGCAGTAATAATTTGTTGTAAATCGTCATCAGTAAGATTACTTCCGGAGGGAAGGCAAACTCCTTTTGAAAATAAATCTTCACATACGCCTGAACCATAGTAGGGAACATCTTTGAATATCGGTTGCAAATGCATCGGGTTCCATAACGGACGACATTCTATATTTTGTAAATTCAACATTTCGCAGATTTGCAGAGGTGTTGAATTTATTTTTTTATTATCCAATAAAATAGCTGTAAGCCAGTAATTGGAGAAAAATGATTTATTTGGTTCAAAATGAAAAGATATTCCTTCGATTTGGGATAATTCCGATTTATAAAAAGCGTTGATTTTCCTGCGTTTTTCTATCCGTTCGTTTAAAACGTCCATTTGAGCGCATCCGATTCCGGCTAAAATATTGCTTAATTGATAATTGTAGCCAATTTTGGAATGTTTGTAAAATGGTGCCGGGTCTTTGGATTGTCCGGCATAGAATTTTGTTTGTTTAATGTATTCCGGATTATGGGAAATGATAGCTCCACCTGATGAACAAGTGATGATTTTATTTCCGTTGAAGGATAAAATAGCCATTTCTCCGAATGTTCCGCAGAGCTTGTTTTTATATTTTGAACCCAATGCTTCGGCAGCATCTTCAATTACCGGAATTTCGTATTTACTGGCAATGCCTAATAATTCATCCATTTTACATGGCATTCCATATAAATCAACCAAAATAATTGCTTTGGGCTTTTTGCTTTTTGCAATTCTATCTTTAATGGCTCTTTCTAATTGCTCAGGACAAATATTCCATGTGTCAGGTTCACTGTCTATTAAGATTGGAGTTGCTTGTTGATAAAGAATGGGATTTACCGATGCCGAAAAAGTAAAACTTTGGCATAACACCTCATCTCCAGCTTCTACTCCGAGCATTATCAGAGCTAGATGCAATGCAGCTGTACCTGAACTTAGTGCTGCGATTTGTACATTATCATCCAAGAATTTTTCTAATTTCAATTGAAAATTATCAATATTGGCGCCGACAGGAGCAACCCAATTAGAATCTAAAGCTTCTTGAATATATGATATTTCTTTTCCGCTTAGATGAGGTGGTGACAGATATATTTTGTTCATTTGTTGTTGTTTGCTGGTTGTTTGTTATTCGTTATTTGTTGTTGGTTATTTAAACGAATAACGAATAACAAACAACTAATGTACTAAAAAGTGTTCAATTTCACTTAATGATATTTTACCTTCATAAATAGCTTTTCCAAAGATAACGGCTGGAATTTTGGCTTGTGCCAATTCTTCAATATCTTGCATGGAACTTACTCCACCACTTGCAATCAAATAGATTTGTGGAAAATCTACCAATATTTCCTTGTATAAATCGATGGAAGTGCCTTGCAGAGTTCCGTCTTTGCTGATATCGGTGCAGATAACTTTTGATATACCTTTGTTTGTATAATCTTGCAAGAACGGCATTAATTCTTTATCTGTATTTTCAATCCATCCGCTTACTGCAATTCTTTTATCTTTTACATCGGCTCCCAAAATGATTTTTTCATTTCCGTATTTTTGTATCCAGCTTTCAAAAATAGCAGGATTTTTAACGGCAATGCTTCCTCCGGTAATCATTTTTGCTCCGCATTCGAAGGCAATTTCGAGGTCTTTATCTGTCTTTAAACCACCGCCGAAATCAACTACTAATGAAGTTTGTGTTGCAATCTTTTCCAATATATTGTAATTAACAATATGTTGAGCCTTGGCTCCATCTAAATCAACAACATGCAATCGTTTGATACCATGTGATTCAAATTGTTTGGCAACTTCAAGTGGATTTTCGTTATATATTGTTTTTTTTGCATAATCTCCTTGTGTAAGGCGAACGCATTTTCCTTCAATAATGTCAATAGCGGGAATAAGCTCTATCATAATCGATTATATATCTAAAAAATTTCTTAAAATCTTTTCACCTACACCTCCACTTTTTTCCGGATGAAATTGTGTGGCATAAAAATTATCCTTGTGTAATGCTGCACTGAACGGCAAAATATGTTCGGTTGTGGCAATTGTGTTTTTATTTATCGGAACATAATAACTGTGAACAAAATACACAAATTCATTTTCCAAATCAGAAGAAAATAACTGGCTTTGTATATTCGTTAATGTATTCCAGCCCATGTGCGGAATTTTATCTTCGTTTCTTTCAGAGATAAAACGCTTTACTTCCGTATCGAAAATTCCTAAGCATGGAGTATTTCCTTCTTCGGATAGTTTACACATTAATTGCATGCCAATACAAATTCCTAGAACAGGTTGTTTCAAATTACAAATCAATTTATCTAATTGATGAATTTTGAGGTATTCCATCGTGTATTTAGCTTCTCCTTGCCCTGGGAAAATTATTTTATCAGCCGATTGCAGAAATTCTTTATCGTCTGTAATGATGGGTGTTATACCCAATCTTTTTAATGCATAATCAACCGAATATATATTGCCTGCATTGTATTTTATAATTGCGACAGTCATTAATAAGTTATAAGTTATAAGTTGTAAGTTATAAGTTGTAAATTGTAAGAAAGAATATTTCGACTTTGATTTGCAACTTATACCTTTTTTGTTAATTTGAAGAAAGTTTTAGTCCGACTACTCCTATGATAATCAGTGCGATAAAAAATGTTTTTAAAATGCTCTTTTTTTCTTTGAATAATAACATTCCCATAGAAACGCTACCGATAGCTCCAATACCTGTCCATACTGCATAACCTGTGCCGATGGGAATCGTTTTTAATGCAAGCGATAATAAGAATATACTTGTTAATGTTAATATTATCGTCAGGATTGTATATTTGATTTTTGTAAATCCTTCGGATAATTTCATCATTACGACAAATCCCATTTCGCAAAGTCCGGCGATAATTAATAAAATCCAATCCATTAATTACTCTCCTTTCTTTTTGTAGAGTCCGGATGAATATCAATCATCTTTAATCCGATAATTCCTCCAATTAACAGAACTAAAGAGACTATTTTCCAAAGTCCGGCAGCCTCATTAAAATACAACATTCCTATTATTGCTGTTCCGGCTGCTCCAATTCCTGTGAAAACTGCATATGCTGTTCCAATGGGAATCTTGCAAATTGAAAGCGCTAATAAATAGAAACTGACAATCAAAAAAAAGATGGTAAATAAACTCCAACTTAAAACAGAAAATCCGTGAGATTCTTTTATTCCGAATGCCCAAACAATCTCGGACAAGCCGGCAAGAATCAAATATAGCCACGCCATGGCATTTACAATAAATTGGGTCGTCCCGTTTTTATTTCAAGAATATGAGGTCGTCCCCATATTTTGTGTTGTTTAATTATTCTGCCCAAATAAGGCTATCGATGCACTGAGTCATTCTTTTGAACTCATCTTTGTCATATAGCCTTGTAAGCATTGCTATTTTGCCGTCTTTTCCTACAATTACATTTCGGGTAACTCCGGCATCCGTTTCGGCATACAAACTGAAAATTTTACCTTCAGGGTCAAATGCTACCGGATAGGTAATTTTTGTATCAACTATAAAAGGTGTTTTTTTTCTATAGATTCTTTCAGGTCGATAGCAAAAAGCGAGAAATTGGGATTACCTTTGTACTTTTGCCAGATTTCACGTTCGATTTCCGGCATTTCCTCCCGGCAAACACCGCACCAACTTGCTGTAAATTGTAGCATTACTACTTCTCCTCTTAACGCGGATAATTGTATTTGTTCGCCTGTTATAAGATATGTAACAAAGTCCGGCGCCATATCTCCAACTTTTACAATATATCCGGTGCTGTCAATTGCTACAGCTTGTTGATTTTTACCTTGTGATATTTTTTTACAAGATGAAAAAAACATCATTGTACTCATCATCAATACCAGAAGGATTTTTACTTTCATAAATTTGCAGTATTGGGGCTGTCGTAACTTTTTGGGGTTAAGAAAAAATAACGGTTTTGTTCTTATATGTCAAAATTTTTCGTTCAATATGTTTTTCGATTGCACGGGAAAGAACTATTTTTTCCAAATCTTGTCCTTTATGCACCAGGTTATCAACTGTATCTTTGTGAGAAATCCGCGCAATATCCTGTTCGATAATCGGTCCTGCATCCAAATCGCAAGTTACATAATGACTGGTAGCGCCAATTAATTTTACTCCTCGTTCGTATGCTGCATGATAAGGTTTTGCCCCAACAAATGCGGGTAAAAAAGAATGATGGATATTAATTATTCTATTTGGAAAATTTTGGATAAAACTTTCCGAAATAATTTGCATATAACGAGCTAAAACAATAAAATCTACTTTGTGTTTTTTTAGTAATTCGAGTTCTTTTGCTTCTTGTTCGGCTTTATTGTCCTTATTGATGGAAATTATATGGTAATTAATTCCAAAACGTTCGGATACGGCTTGTAAATCAGGGTGATTGCTGATGATTAATGGTATTTCTACATTCCATTCTCCGGCTGTATAACGTGCTAGAATGTCAAATAAGCAATGAGACATTTTAGAAACAAACAATGCCATTTTTGGTTTGTAATCATTGAAATACAAACGGAAATACATGTTATATTTCTGGGCATAAAGTGTACGGAAATAATCTTCAATTTTATCTTCAGGAATAATGAAATCAGTTAAATCCCACTCCATGCGCATGAAAAATATTTTTTCCACACTGTCTACATGTTGGTCTAAGTAAATGATATTCCCTTTATTGACAGCTATAAACCCGGTAACGGCAGTGACAATTCCAGCCTGGTCGGGACAATGCATAAGCAGGATGGCTGTTTTTCTTTGTGCAGATTGTTGTTTTGCAGACATTGTCTTGTTTTTAGGATACAAAATTAGCAATTTTTCGGTGTTTTACTGCAATGGAATAATCTCTTCTTCAAAGATTGTTAATTTTTCGATTCCGTTTTTGGTAACCAAATATGAATTTTCATTGCCAACAGCACCAACATGTGGGATAATAAACTTGGGTTCTAATGCAAATACCATTCCTTCTTCTAATGGAGAATTGAATCGCGGAGCTAAAACAGGTAGTTCATTAACTTCTATTCCGATTCCGTGTCCGACAAACTTTGCTTGCTGACTGATTCCCATGAATTTGTCGGATAAATTATATTTTTTTACAATGGACACAGATAGATTGTACAATTCTTCACAAATACTTCCGGGTTTTGCAATTTGCGTAATAGTATCATGAATTTCTATCGAAACCTGATGAGCTTTTTGTGCTTCTTCAGAAATGTTGCCGATGCTGTATACGCGGGTCATATCGGTAATATAGCCGGTAAAAGTTCCACCCATATCTACCATTACAGTCATTCCATCTTTTAATTTTGTTCCATTTGCTCCAACCGGAATGGATGGGTGTAATCCACCACCGCCCAATGCAAAATCAAAAGGAGAAGGTTCTCCAGCATTTTCTCCGGCAAGAATGCTTCCCATAAAAATATCCATTCCTTGCCCGAATGCCCGGAAAATTCCCAAAGAACCGGCTAAGCGCATTTCCCGTTCAATTTCGATGGAAAACTCCCTGTCGGTCATTCCTTTCTTGTACAGAGATGAAATATTGCGGTATGCATTTACATGCATTTGGGCTGAAATACGGAATAATTCTATTTCATAAGGTGTTTTTATACTTCTTACTTTTCTTGCCAAAGCGGTTGCATTTCCCAACTTTTGCGGATTGAATATCTTTTGTATTCGGATGATTTCATTGTAAGGAAGCTCGCCTGTTTCAAGCATAATGTTTTGAGGAGGTTGAATTCCTTTTTCTGCAAGGATTTCAATGATTTGCTCGGGTTTACGAATATAGAAAACGTTTTCTCCGGTAATTCCGATAGGACGTTTTACAAAGAGATATGGTTGTTCCGATTCAGAAATATAAAAATAGCCATTAATAACTTGCCCGCAAAGGTAGAACATGTTTACGCTTCCTGAGAATAAGCAGGCCTCAAAATCTTGGGAAATCATTTCTTTTCGGATATTCTCGTGGCGGATTGTTAAATCAGAGTGTAAATCGTATTTTGATAATGTATTCATATTATTTGATTTTTGAAGGGTGCAAAGGTATGATTTAGTTGAGGAGTAAGCAAATGTGTTATTTAACTAAAATGTTTCCTCTGAGAGACTAACTGTAAAGGCTGTGAAATAATAGCAAAATATTGTCTGGCTTTTTACTTTTCATGATTGGAATATTTCAAAAAAACATTCTTTTTGATTTTTTTTGAAATATTCTTTTTATAAGTGGGTATCTTTGTCCCGATTTTAACATTTTTTTATTTTGATACATATGAAAAAGAGCATTTACACCATTTCTTTTGTAGTATTATTTGCCTTGCTTTCTTGTACTGAATTACAGCAAGTTGCTACACAAGCCGGAACTCAGATATTAACTTCGGCAACATCAGGAACTACTTCTAGTGTTAGTAATACCGAAAATGTAGCCGGGTTAAAAGATGCTTTATCGGTTGGTATTGCCAGTGCAGTTACTTCATTAAGCAAACAAAATGGTTATTTTTCTAATCCGTTGGTTAAAATATTATTGCCTGATCAAGCTCAGGTTATTTTAAAAAATATCAAGCTTGTTCCGGGAGGACAAAAATTAGTGGATGATGTTGAAGTTCGTCTAAATAGAGCCGCAGAAGATGCTGCTAAAGAGGCTACTCCAATTTTTGTAAATGCAATCAAAAGTATGACTATTAGTGATGCAACAAATATATTATTCGGCGGAAGTGATGCTGCAACACAATATTTGAAGAAAACTACATACAATCAATTGACAACAGCTTTTGCTCCAAAAATTACTGCATCTCTTGATAAAAAATTAGTTGGCAACGCTTCAACGAATCAATCATGGAGTAGTTTAACTTCTACATATAATACAGTGGCAAATTCGGCTATTGGTAAAACAGCTAATTTAACTCCGGTAAATACGAATCTTAGCGAATATGTTACACAAAAGGCCTTAGATGGTTTATTTACAACATTAGCCAGTGAGGAGAAAAATATTCGTCAGAATCCGGCAGCTCGCGTTAATGATTTATTAAAGAAGGTTTTTGGACAATTAGATAAATAAATAGAAAAAGGTTGAAGTTTGAATAGTGGAGTACGATTTCCATCTAAATAAACTTCAACCTTTTTTCAAATATAGTCTTATGCTTAAAAAAATTGTAATTTTTTTATTCGTGTCTGTTCCGGTATTTGCAATGGCACAGGAAATAGGGCAAGCCTCTTTTTATGCGCATAAATTTCATGGACGAAAGACAGCTTGTGGTGAAATTTATGATATGCATGACCTTACAGCTGCTCATCGCAAGTTTCCATTTGGTACGCTGCTTAGAGTTACTAATTTATCGAATGAAAAGTCGGTATTGGTTCGTGTAACCGACCGAGGCCCATTTATTAAAAAACGTATTGTAGATGTGTCTTATGCTGCTGCAAATGCGTTGGGATTTGTAAGCAAGGGGGTTGCAAACGTTGAAATAAAGGAAGTTATATTCAAAGAAAAATATTTTCAGCCAATAGAAAAATCTGATGAACCTATTTTCCTTGAAAATACAGGAGAATTAGAGAATAATATTGAAGTGAAGAATATTCAATTACGTTCTATATAAACAGTGTAGATTTTTAATCAATCAACTTCTTTAAATCCACAGGAAGATAAAATTCTTTATTCTTATCAACATAAATAAAAACAGTGTTACAAGCCACTTGTTTTTTCTTATTTAGTACAGCAATATTATCAAATGCTTTCAGACTGATACTTTGTTTTGTTTTATTGGAAGTAATAGTAAGTGTTGGTATTGATAGTTTTACATCGAATTCATAGTTATATTCACTTTCAGGAAATAGGGTTTTGTGGCCACAAAAATATTTTTTCGTTGAGTCTGCCAAGCTTCCTATCCCCATTATTTGTTGCATATATTGATTAATTTGGGTATTATGTACTACCCCTGTCATAATATCACCTTGGGGATGGTACATTGCTAAAAAAACATCTTCACCTGTATGTCCGGTAGTTGTAAAACCAATGTATGTGCGGGAAGTTATGATATTCGATATTGTTTTTTTTGTTTTGTCTATGGCATTTTTTTGCTGTTGTAATCCACTTAACAAGCTGTCGATTTCCACAGGTTTCAAATCATGGATATCCATGTAAGATGAAAAATATTTCTTAATAGTTTCTGAATCTGCTTTTTGATTATAAAGCAATTTGGATAGATTTTCGGTAGTTGATTTATATTTAATCAATGGTTCTATAATCTTGTCTTTGGGAATCTTATCATACCCTTTTGCTCTCATATTACCGATGCTTACGGCACTATTCCCATGATCGGGGCAAATGATTACTGCTGTTTGTCCGTCAGCTTGTGCAAAATCCATAACTTTTTTTACAGCCTTGTCGAATGCCAAGAATTCGGTAATAATGCCAGCCGGATCGTTTGCATGTGCACACCAATCGATTTTACTTCCTTCAATCATCAGGAAAAAGCCTTCTTCGTTTTGAGATAATACCTCTAATGCTTTGTCAGTTAATTCTTCTAACGAAGGGCAGGTAGTTGTATCTCTGTCTAATTCATAAGGGATTTCCTTTGGGGCAAATAATCCCCATACTTTTTTTCCGGAGAAAGATTTTAACTGGTTGTAATCGGTAATAATTTCCCATTGATTGGATTGTAGATAATTCTTACAATTATCATCCAAATAATCTGTACCACCACCGAATACAACATCGATATTATTATGCACCATTTGAGGCGCAAGAAATTCATATTTATTTCGATTGTAATAGTGCGAAGAAAAATCAGCAGGTGTAGCATGAGGGAATTCACATGTAACAACCAATCCGGTAGCTTTTCCTTTTAGTTTTGCTGCTTCTAGAATAGTCATAGCCGGCGTGTTGGCTAATGTTGCATCAACGGAAACAATATCGTTTTTTGTTTTTTGAGGATAAGTTGATACAAAAGCCGATTGAGAAACAACTCCGGTTGCATAAGTACTTCCGGTAGGGGCAGAATCGCCAATCGGTGCGTCGGATGAATGTGTTTTTACCAATCCGCATATATATGGGTCAATATTTAATTGGATATTATCAATGTTTTGTTTTTCACTGTATCCAATTCCCGATTTGTACCAGCGCGACAAGGATAATACGCTTGTACTTGTTCCGTCAGGAATCATTATAATAACATTTTTTACTTCCTTTGGCTTTTGAGAAAAAGTATTCCCTCCGAAAAAAGAGTAAAAAGAAAGGATTAAAACTATTTTTAATGTATTGGTTTTCATTCGAATAATAAACTTATAATCAATACCAACTCATGCTATTGTAAGGAGAGCTACGTTGTTCGTATTTCAAATCCTGAAGCATAGACGAATTTACACGAATAGAAAAACTATAGCTTCGGTATGGGCCTACAGGAATAAAACTTGCCGACATTCCCCAGCAATGCAAATTCCTTGATATTGAGCATGAAGTATATCCAAATTCTTTCGCATCAAAGTTGTAACTTGAATTAAAATTAAAACTCCAGTTTTTTGAAAAATTAACATTTCCGCCAAAACTTAAACTTTGCATCCACCTTAGGTCGTATTCTTCTTTTGTGGCATTAAAAGTTCCTCTTGCCAAGCTGATATTGTAATTAATATTGAAACTCCAAGGTACATCCCATTTAGCATATCCATCGGAATCCAACGCTTTATCTTGCTTTTTTTCTGCTTGTTGATCTTGTAGCATAGCTTGTTCGTCTTCGTCCGTTGGCGGATTGATATTTTCATCAACTGTAGGTGTAGTCGATTCTTTTTTATCCTTTTTCTTTTTAAACGTGTTGTTATTTAACGAAATGGCCGGAATGGAAAAATTCATGGATGTTAATCGTCCGGGAATGTGGTTCTTTTCCCATTGGGTAGTATTTACCCGTATTGCATTGCCTCGCGAATCGGCAACATACGTATAAGGGTCTAAATTTGCCGATATGTTCAGGTTGTAGCTTTTCGTTATTTTTACAGCTAAACTTACCGAAATATTATTCCAGTTTAAGGAATCAGCAGCCAAATTATACCCTGAACTTATGGATAATTTATCGAATATACTTATTTTTCGAACGCCTGTAGAGTCTCTATCCGATTTTACCTTCATTTCTAATGTATTATCAATGGAAAATGAAATATTCCCGGATTTTCCTCTTCCGGGAGCTCCATATAAATATCCATCATAATATGAATAATTTTTTGTTACGTTTTGATGGGTTAGCGAGTCAACGTAACTATAAGAATCCCAATAACCAAATCTTGGATTTCCAAAATCCGGAGTCATACTAAAACTAATACTGGGCTTGAAGGTATGCCGAATCATTTCTACTTTATCGCCAAATAAAGCTTTAACCGGTTGATAGAACCCATAAAGAACGGTTCCGGCACTTACAGAAAAATTATAATTGTACACTCTATTAAAACCATAAATGGTATCTTTTACTGCTTTATAAGCGGTGGAATCCCAGCTTTGTTTGGTTTTTGAAAGATACCAACGTTCTTCATATCCGAAAGAAGGTGTAATGTTGATGTTATTGAATACATTGAAAGAAGCCTGAACTGGAATTGTGTGGCGCATCCCGTTTCTCCAGTCTTTTACCAAACTAGACTTTAACAGCTTATCTTCCTTTGTTGTGATGCTGTTTTCCATTACTCCTTGATAAGAAAAAGATACTTTTTCATACCAGCGTTCATTTCCGATGGGATTTTTTCTTTTAAAAGGGTAAATAGTTGTTGTATTGAGGCTTAATGAAGGTAATAGCAAATTGATAGTTGAGTCTGCCGAAACTTGATTTATACGTCCTGTGACATTCAGATTTAACTTATTGTCGAGCATATTGCGTATCCCATAACTGACACTGGATGTTTTCGTATTTGTAGTGCGAGTTGCTGCATTATAAATGCTATTCAAACTGTTTTGATTATATCCTGAAGTTGAAAAATCAATACTGGCAGTCAAGCTTCTATTTGGATTTAATTTTGCATCCTGTGAATGGCTCCATCTCAAGCTGAAGTTGGTCCTTTTCTGATAATCCCCGGCTGCTTTATCTCCGGTTATTGTTACTAAATAATCTGAGCTAAAGGAACCTCTGTATTTGTATCTTTTTGCATAAGTGGATGCTCCACCAAGACCCCAGGAGCCTTTAGTGTAAATTTCTCCGGTCAATGCCAAATCCACATTGTCGCTAATGGCAAAATAATAACCTCCATCCCTCAAATAAAATCCTTGTTGCGAGTCTTCACCATAAGAGGGCATAATTACCCCGGAAGAGTATTTACTTGTAAAAGGGAAAAAACCAAATGGAAAAGCTATTGGTAAAGGCACATCTTCGAGTACAAGGTATACAGGCCCTGTTACTATATTTTTCTTAGGACGGACTTTCCCTTCCGTCATATTCAAATAAAAATGGGGATGGTCGTGTTCGTCGCAAGTTGTATACCTGCCATCTTTCATAAAAAATGACCCATCGGGCATTCTTTTGGTTTTTCCGGCAGTAACGTATCCTTCTCCTTGCTGAGTAATAATATTTGTGATGTAACCTTTGCCTGTATCGAAATTATAAAGGATACTTTCGGAATTATATTCATCTCCTTTATCCTTAAAGATTGGATATCCGATTTTAGAGCCGGTCGTATCAATTATTCCGGCGGCATAAACAACACTGCTATCCAAATTCATCCGAATGTAATAGGCATTCAGTTCGGTTTCGGTATAGTTTACTTTTGCATCGCCATATAAGTAGCCAATGCCGGCTCCGGTAAAAATAATAGAGTCTTTGGATTGGTAATCCACAACCGCATCTAATGTTGTTTTTTTCTTTTTTGGAGCAATATCCATGCTGTCGGATGCTATCGAGTCTACTGCAAGTGAATCAATGGAGGAGATATTGTTTGTTTTTAATGTATCTTTTTGCCCTTCATTTTGCGAAAAGGCGGACAGAGAAACAAACAAACAATTTAATAAAAGAAGTAATATTATGTGCTTTTTTATAAAATGCAGCATTCGGTATTGTCAAAATAATATTCAGGCAAATATCGGATTATTAATTCATTATATGAATGATAATTGCCTTTTTGTTATTTTTAATTTTGGAAGCACAAAACTATAACATTTTTGGCAGTAAAAGTGAAAATATTACTCTTTTTTAGATTTTTATGGATAAATCTGTTTTGGAGTTACAAGTTACGGGTTACAAGTTACGTGATACATGGAAGGGTATCACAAATATTTAAGCACACACCGTGAATTCTATGATTAATCCAAATTAATAATGACTTATTTTTTTGATTTTGAATTTGTACACAAATGTATGTTCCAAAAACAAATAGTCAAGGCCTCGACGGGAGATATCTTCATCAATCCATTAGATAAATTTCATATAACTATCTTACTTTATACATATTTTATTAAAAACATGTTGTAAAACATGCTTTTTAATAAAAAATATTTAAACTATTGTTTATATATTTGCGAAAGTTGTTTTTATTTCCAGTGTATTGTATTGTGTATTTCCATTAACCTTCAACCATATCGCTTATGAAAACAATCCTTTCCATGGCTGCTATATTATTATTCAGCCTTCCTGCCTTTTCCCAGCATCGACTTACAGAAAAAAACAACCTGATGCGTCCGGGAGATGAAATCATCAAGCAACAAGTGGATTACAAAGACCCGGGACGTTCGGGCGAAAATGTATTGTGGGATTTCAGTAAGCTAAAAACAGTAAATCCCGAATACAAACTCCGCTATGTCCTGCCTCGTGCGCGGCGCGACAGTACCTATATCGTAGGAATGGATACATTCAGGATAAAGAATATACGGAAAAACGAATTAGTAACAGGCCGTGAACACCAAACAAATTACTACTATCATTTCAAGGACAGTTTATTGTGTATTCTTGGCTATGAAAACTCAACTACCCTGATGCACCATAACAGCCCGCTTCCGGTAATGCAATTCCCGATGAAGTATGAAACAAAGATAACAACGGATTACAGTTCCGAATGTCTTTACTCGCAATCGGTATTGATGTCTACACATGGAAAAATACAAGTTGAAGCGGATGCTTTCGGGAAAATGATATTGCCTTCGAAAGATACGTTGAACAACGTTCTCCGCATTCACTCGGTACAAACGATATTTTCAGACAGCATCCCTTCGATGGACAGTATCCGTATCGATACGCGTATCGAAACCTACAAATGGTACTCCAAAGGCTACCGGTATCCGGTATTTGAAACCATCCGCACGGTTCACCGGCTGGACTCAATAAAGGATGTATTTACTACCGCTTTCTTTTATCCGCCACAGGAGCATTATTATCTGGAAGATGACCCTGAAAATTTGGTGGAATTGGAAGAAGACAATCAAAAAAATAATCCCGACTCACCGGATTACAATCCTTGGGAAGGGTTGACATACAACTTATATCCAAGCCCTGTTCGAACTACATTAAATATCGAGATGGACCTTCCCAAACCTGCTGTTGTTAAAGTGCAGTTGACAAACCGCCAGGGGTTGATTATGGTAACGGAAGAATGGGGCCGGCAATCATCGGGAATATTGGATAAGCAGTTATATGTAGGACTGCTTCCTACGGGAGAATATGTATTGAATATCTGGTTGGACGAATACAGGGTAAGTGAAAAAATACTGAAAAGGTAGATTGATGTTTAAAAGGATAGTTTGAATATATATTTTAAACAAAATACAATAATCTAACACTTTTATTAAAACAGGTAATGAGCCGAAAAATTATGAATATCACTATAAAGAATTATTATACTATGAAAACAATCCTAACAATTATAGTTGCTTTTTGTCTACTAGGCCCTGTTGTTGCTCAAGATGAGGGTCCTAGTACTAATTTCGGAAAATTGGAATACGGAAAAGAGTATACCAAAACTATGGATACCCGTGTAGAATGGTCTTGTCATATGTATAGAGGATATACTCTTATAAACTGTTCCCGTTGTTATTTTGAACTGGATCAAATTTCGGATGTATTGATTAGTAGTTGCCACTCCGAATTTAGTAATGGGAATGGTTCTAGTATGGTCTTATACAGGATAAACGAGAACAGTCATACTAAAATAGAGGACATCGGAGACATGATGTCTTCTTTCAGGGATGAGATAATAGATTTGGGATGGAATGTTTGTGAGGATGTAAATATGGCTGAAATTGCAGAAACATTAGGCCCCGGAAAATATTATGTTGATGTTGGTGGATATGATTCCAACGGAGTTGTACATACTACAATTATTTCCAGACGTAATGAAACAGAAAAGATTGATGGCATGCAAAACCCAATAGATTTAGGTTGTATAAATGATGCATTACGTTTTAACGATGCTAAAGATACCAGAAATTATAAGAATTCTTACTCGTTCTCAACTAATGATAACGCTGGCGACATAGTTTATAGGTTTAATGTGAGGGAAAACATGGATGTTTCTATGTTCTTTTATAATGCTAATTACTCTTATCCAATGCAGAATACTTACATGGATTTGTTAGATGGACAAAAGCAACTTATAACACGAGCACGTTATTCAAATGAAGTTCAGATGCCTGACGGTTACATATATCAAAGTGTTATTATATCACGAGCATTATCTCCGGGGACTTATTACCTTATATGTTCGACTCCTAATACATGGGAACGAGAATTGGCTACTATTATAGAAAATAAAAACGCAACTTCATCAACTCTTCCAACAATAAATCCAACGTTTTCAACGGAACAAAACTATATTTATACTTGGACAATGACAAATGAAGAAGGGACAAGTTTCATAGAAACCATCAAATACTTCGATGGATTAGGTTATCCTATGCAAACCGTGCAGAAAGGTATCACACCCAATAGGGCTGACCTTGTTGCATTACAGGAATACGATAACTTTGGGCGTGAATCAAACACTTGGCTTCCCGGTGTATTTGCCGGCAATAATGGAGTTTTCGTTGCCAACCCCAAACAGCAAATAATACAAACTTACGGAAATGATATTAATCCCCATTCTCGAACAGACTACGGAGTATCTCCTTTAAATCGCATTGAACAGCAATACGGACCTGGTCAGGAGTGGCAAAATAATCGCAAAGCAATAAAAACAGAGTACTCAACAAATAAAAATACAACTGAACTACGGTGTGTGAGATATTCGGTTGATGGTAGTGGAATATCGACAACTTTGAAGGCTAATTCTTATTATACCATTAACCAGTTGTTTGTGACTAAGATAACTGATGAAGATGGCAATTTATCGTATGAATTTAAGGACAAGCAAGGTTTGGTATTACTTACCCGCCAAAAAAACGGAATGGATTATTACGACACCTATTACGTTTACGACGATTTCGGCAACTTATGCTATGTATTGCCGCCGATGACAAACCTTACTATAACACCAGAAAATGGAGATAACAACGATGCATTGAAAAAATTTGCCTATATTTATAAATACGACGAACGCAAGCGTTGCATTTGGAAAAAATTACCCGGATGTGAACCTATATACATGATTTACGACAAAGCCGACCGCCTTATTTTTTCGCAGGATGGCGAGCAACGTTTGAAGAATCAATGGCTGTTCTCAATACCTGATGTATTCGGGCGTGTTGTCCTGACCGGAACATGTAAGAATAACCTGGATTATTCTACAAATCCGTTACAAAGCACAGTGGTTAAGGCAGAATACTCCAATACTGCGGGAATGACTTATCAAGGATATAATATTTTCGGTGTTACACTCACTACACCACGCCTTTTGATTGTCAATTACTATGATAATTATGATTTTATTAGCAAGGTGGATTATGTAGAGTTAAACTATGTGACGCAAACAGGTTTTAATACACAATACACACCATCGGCAAAGGGTTTGATCACAGGAACTATAGATGCTGAAGTTAGCAACTATGGAGCATATCTATGTAATTATAAAGCATATTACTACGATTATTGTGGCAGACTGATACAGACACAAGCAAAGTATATTGATTACGACTATAGCGAATATACTGCATATAACTTTACAGGACAGCTGGTGGAGAAAAAAACAGAATTAAAAAACTTTATTATGGAAGATTATCCTAGGCATGAGCATTACAAATACGATTACGACCATGCCGGACGGTTATTGAAAACCTCCCATAAGATGAATAATGGAGTGTTTGTTGTATTAACAGATAATACCTACGACGAATTGGGACGACTTAAAACCGCCATGCCCAATAATCGGCAAGACTTGAAGCTAACCTATGACTACAATATCCGTTCATGGTTAACGAAGATATCGGGACAGAAGTTCTTGGAGAAATTGTATTACAATACACCATTTCAGGAAGGAACAGCTCGTTGGAACGGTAATATTTCGTCTATGGAAACAAGTGGCGGTACATCGGCAGAATGGGGTATGGGATATAATTACTTCTACGACAACCTATCTCGCTTGACTGACACCCAAAGTTTTTTTACCGATTCAGGCGGTGGTGTATCGTTTGGAGATGATTATTTCTGTTCTGGTGGATATGGCACTCATTATAATTATGATAAGAATGGAAATATGAATTATTTATTCAGATTGGAAGATTTGAATTTGGAAAACATTTCCATTGGATATAATGGCAACCAAATAAAGAATATTACTACTAATTGGATAACTGAGTATCCCGATGAACACCCTTGTCATAGTGATAATTTTACCGATTATTCACAAGGTGTAGGGGATTATGTTTATGACCGTAACGGTGCAATGACCGAGGATCCGTATAAGGGTGCAAAGTACAGCTACAATACGCTGGGAATGCTTACACAGGTGGACGTGTCTGCTATATTGGGGACAATTAATTATGTTTATTCATCTACAGGAGAAAAAATGAGCGCTTCTTACCAGTGGAATTCGGGACGATCATTAAATCCGATAGAAAACACTAATCGTACAGGTGCTGGATACTCAACTCCTAATTCGAGTAAAGATCGCCTATATATAGGAAATAAAATTTACGAAAACGGACGATTAAAACAAATCCTTTTTGACAATGGATATTGTGATGCGAGCGGAAATTACTATTTTTACTTGCGCGATCATTTGGGCAATAACTGTGTGGTAGCAAAAAGTAATGGGCAAGTAGTTCAGAGTTCGTACTATTTCCCGTATGGTAAGGTAAATAATAATGAAAGTGGGGGACAAAGCGCACAACCTTATAAATTCGGTGGCAAAGAAGAAGAACTGATGTTTGGGTTGGGATTGTATGATTTTCATGCAAGGCAGATGGATCAAGCAGTACCGAGGTTTATGTCGATTGATCCTAAAGCTGAGAAATATTATTCCATTAGTCCTTATGCTTATTGTGCAAATAATCCAATAAGATTTATAGACAAAGATGGGAAAGATTTATTTGACTACAGGGGAGATTATATGACACCCGATTATCCGGGTATGATTTATGTAAGATCGTTTTTTGGACAAGATATGCCTTTATCTCAATTTTCATCTTCTTCTCTAAATGCTGGACCTGATGGTAATGTTGATGGTGCTGTTAGTAAAATAGCTACTTATTATGCCCGCCAAATGGGTTATAATGATGTAACCATCGGGGTAAAGGAACATTATAAAAAATATTATTGGGAAGCTCTTGCATTTACTGATCAATATGGAATATTTCTTAATAAAAAAGGTGGACAAATTAGTCCTTTATTGGATTATATTGATAATATGAAAAGTACAATCTTCCATGAATATGACCATTGGACTAATAAACATTATAAAGAAAGAAATTTTGATGAAGAACAACCTATAGAACATGCTAAAGTTTACTTAAGACAGATTCAGGATAAGAGCTTTATAAATACCACTGAGGAATATAAGCTAGGAACATTTGGGTCATTCAAAAAATATCTTGAAAATTCAAAACCAAATGAACGGATGTTAGAAAAATATATGAGAGAAATAAACAATGCTATTAGTCCATATAACTATAGGATGTCTCCTGATCGGACTTATTTTCCTGATCTCAAAATAAACGTAGGTAAATATTAAAACGCAATGAAAACAATAAATTTCATCATGATAGGATTAATATTTTTATTATTTTCTTCATGTAAAAATAAAGTAGAAAAGCAATATTCTTTGATTTGTA
Organism: Bacteroidales bacterium; assembly: GCA_031553395.1. Lineage (GTDB taxonomy): Bacteria > Bacteroidota > Bacteroidia > Bacteroidales > WRGA01 > WRGA01. The sequence continues at coordinate 68,100 of JAVBLR010000020.1, forward strand.
ATGATAATTATAAATACTGGTTTTATGTAGGAGATGAAGATTATAACAGGTTGGATATTTTATCTGTTACTTGTTTTACATCAAATAATAGAATGATTTCTTTTGCTATACATAAAAAGAAGAACATTATTTATAAAACAACCGGAAGTGATGTTGTTCATGCATCTTTATGGAAATTGGATAATGATAGTATCCTAAGCGAAGCATGGAATTCTCTGGATGATGAAAAGCAATCTAAATTGCTTATAAAAAAATTGACCCAGGATACTTTAATACTGGTTCTAAAAGATCCTGGGTCAGTAGTTGATGGTTATACAAGAATGTTGGTGTCGCCACCGGATTCTTTAAAACACTTATTGATTCATCCGGATTCAATACCTTATGAACCGGCAGATAACAGGCCTATTCCTATTATAACTATAACTCGTGATAAATCTGGAAAAGTGTCAGAAGATACTTCTTATTTCGATCCCGCAATGTATCGAACTTATCGAGATTTAAGAAATTGTGTAAAACCATCAAAAAAACATGAGTAAAATCATTTTTATTATAGTGTATATGTATTCTTTTAGAAATAATTTAACGTAAAAGATAATATTATGAAAAAAATAGCAATTGTAATATTCTTTTTGTTTTCAATTTATTGTAATTCACAAGAAGACTTAAAGTTGTTGGGATTAATGAATCCCGAAACAGCCGACTTTATAAGGTATGGAAATATATCATTACCTAATCCTTCGGGGGAGTTAATATTTGATGTGCCATTGTATACAATAAAAGAAAGGAATTTTTCTATGCCCTTGTATTTGAGGTATGGAGCTTCGGGCTTTATGCCGGCCAAACGGCCGGGAATTGCCGGGTTACACTGGCATTTGGCAGCAGGAGGGGTAATAACCCGTGAAGTAAAAGGATCTCCTGACGATATTGTTGGCAGAGACAGTAATAATGCTAGTCAATATGTGAGAAAAGGCTTTTGGGTAGGAGTAAATACTTTACAAAAAATTACAAAGGAAAATGCCTTTAACATAACAAATATTCCGACAAAATCAGGCGCCCCAAGTTGGGATGTATTATATGATTATGAACCTGATATTTTCAGATTCAATTTTAATGGACATTCGGGAAGTTTTGTTATAGGAAACGATGGAACGATTCATATTCTAACCGGTGGAGGATATAAGGTTGATTTAAGTGGAATGACCTATCAAAATGTAACTGAAAATATAAGTGGAATACAGTCTTCAAAGATTGTAATAACAACATCGGATGGTTATAAGTATGTTTTCGGTGGAAATACTTCAAGTATGGAAATTTCGAAATTAACATCCTCTCAGCAGAACAAACAACCGATTTTTTGCTTTATTGTAGCATGGCATTTAACGAGCATTATATCTCCCGAAGGTGATACGATAACTTTTTCTTATACAACAAATGATATTCATCAAAAATATGATATTGATAATAAGAGTATTCAGGCGCAATACGTATCTTGTGGCGCAAGTGGAGGAGAAAATGATGTTATTAAAATGGAAACTATCTCCGAAATAACCCGAATAGTTATGTTAGACGAAATTAAGGGAAATAATTGCAGGGTAAAATTCAACAGGGCGAGAGCTACTTCCTTTATTTCGGGTGATACAGATTATCTGGTAAATAATATCACTATTTATAATACCGATTATATTGCTCATAAGAATTTTGATCTTGAATATGATGTAAATGGAAAATATTCTTTTTTAAAGACTGTAAAAGAATCTGGTAATGGAACATATTCTTTTGATTATAATTTGCCACTAGAACTTCCTTTGCCACATACATATTCTGTTGATCATTGGGGATATTGGAGAGGGGAATATAACTACTCAAACCCTGAGTATGTTTCAAATTGTAATAGACCACTGCGTAGTGGTTATGTATTATTAGTAACAGGGGATGAAACTTTTGATGAAACAAAGAATAAATCAACAAAAAAAGATTTTGCATCAATTTCTTTATTAAATACGATAACTTATCCCACTGGAGGAAAAACCTGTATCAATTACGAAGTTAATGACTATTCTTCCCGTTTGGAATGGGTGCTTGCAAACAGTTACTATGCGACAATTGTAAATAAAAAAGATATTTGTGGAGGAGCAAGAATAGCCGAGATATATGATCATAACAAAACTGGACAAATAAATAAGCGAACATTTAAGTATAAGGAAAACTATGCATATAATTTGTCTAATTTAAACTCAAGTGGAGTCTTGTCTCAATGGCCAAGATATAATCAATATTATTATAACGCCAATATAACCCCCTTATGTTGGGTAGAATTATCAATTATGATTTTTTATTCAAGAAGCTTTCATAATAACTTTTGCAATATGTATGAACCTCATATCACATATTCCGAAATTACTGAAATAAGACAGGATAATAGTTATATAATCAATAAATTTTCTACACATAAGACTACCCCTGATATAAAAGATTTGAAAGAGAAAAAATGGGGTGATGATCCATTAGCACTTATAGGCATGCTAAATATTCCTTTTTTTGACTTATGCAAATTAAATGATATGAGCCTTTACAGAGGAAAATTGCAGGAAAAGACCGCCTATGATAATTTAGGAAATACTGTATCCCGGGAAATAAACAAGTATAACACAAATTATACGGATAATTATGTGGTAGGAATACGAAGTGCAGCAGGGATAGCCCGTTCTTACAAAATTTACACAATACCACCAATTATAACTGAGAAGGAGGAATCTGTGAAAAATTCCGGAAATGAGATTAGGAAAAATTACACATACACTTATAACAAAGATGGTTTGATATCTCAAGTTGTAGAAATGAAAAGTACTGAAGAGGATTTAATGAAAAAATATAAGTATGTGGGAGATTATACTTTCTCAGAATCTTTAACACATTCGGATGCATCAACCATAAGACAAATGACAGTTAAAAATATGGTAGGATGTTTGGCTGAAGAACAATCTTTGATAAAGAAAAATAATGAATGGAGGTTGGTTGATGCCAAATTGATTAAGTATAAAACATATTCCGGAACAATTTATAGACCAGCAGAAGAATATTTATTGGAAAATACATCTCTTTCATCTGATATTAACGAATCACAAATAAATACATCGGGTGCTTTAACTTTTCATAATGCATATAAAAAAAGGACAATATATCAAAATTATGACACTAAAGGCAATCCTACTTTTATCACAAAAGATGATGTTAACAAGATAGTTTATTTATGGGGGTATAATTATCAATACTTGATAGCGAGGATAGAAAATGCAACTTATAATGAGGTATTATCAAATATTCAGGGAGGACAAACCGCAATAGATAATATTTGTTCAAAAGCAAAACCTAATTTTTCTGATTTTATTATTTTCAATAATTTGCGAGGTTCTTTACCAAATGCCCAAATTTATACTTATACCTATAAACCATTGGTAGGAATGTTGACTGCTACAGATTCAAGTGGAAAGACTGTTTATTATGAATATGATGCATTCAACAGGCTCAAATGTACAAAAGACCATATGGGGAAAATAATTGAAAGTTATAATTATCATTATCAAAATCAATAAATTAAGTATGTAAAAGACGAAAAGATCGCGTTCGGACAAAGCCTGTTCCCCCCGTGGAGGGGGATTTTTAAAAACGCCACCAACGGGTTGAATTGGGGCGCAAAGTAGGAAAAAAAAAAAACAA
>JAVBLR010000031.1:0-10903 GCA_031553395.1 Bacteroidales bacterium
GAAGCGTAAAAGGTTGTGGCTGGACTGATAGGATAAACAGGAACTGTCAAGTCCGAATTGATTACTACTGGATTATAAGCATACTGGTTCCATACCTTGCGCGCTGGAGCCCAAGGACTAGTAGAAGGATTCAATGATTTAAAAACCCATAAAGGGCCTAATCTTCTAGGCGTAGTACCTCCTTCTTTCCCGCTCACAATTACAATCTCAGCCTGCCCATCTCCATCTACATCAGCAACGACAGGGTACTCATATGCAGTTCCTGATATATTTGGAAATGAAGCCAGATTGTATGGAGCAGCAACAGGTAATCCTGTTATATGGCTTTTTAAACTTCCATTGATAATACGTAAATCCGTCTCATCGCGGTAAACCAACTCGGAAATTCCATCCTGATTAAAATCGAACAGAGTCATACCGGTAAGACCTGAACCATCAGTATGATACAAATTCCAGAACTCTTGCAGTACCGGATTACCTATCCTATACTTATAAGCATACATATAGGTATATGCTCCTCCTCCTGATGTAACAACATTGTTTTTAATCAATACTATTTCAGGAAAGCTATCCCCATCTATATCTCCAATAAACGGATAACTTGAAGCTGCAGCATTTGGAATGTATTTTGATACTTTTATTGCGCCTGTAGATGGATTTGAAACATATATAAAAGTATAAGTGTCTCCTATAACATTCGTTATAAGTTCCAGTTTACCATCATTATCTACATCTACAGCCGATGTGCGACCTCCATCCGGTGGAACAGGTAATGTTCCCGAAGGTTTATCCGGGTCGGCAGGGTTTATAACCGGTGTTATTTTCCGGACAAAAGTAACGGATGTTAATGCTGTACTTACATTATAAATGTAATTTCCTATTATGAGATTTAATGTCCCGGTATTAAATAAATCTACTGCAATCGGATGACTTATATTAGTTCCACTTCCTATTTCGGCAGGAATAGCGCAAAGCAACTTACCATTGGTAGAATCAAATATCTTTCCACAAATCATTACCTCTGGAACTCCATCCTTGTTAAAATCAGCAAAACCAATTCCTACACGAATATAATCAGAAGAGTGGTATACATTATCGCTTGTCCAAACTAAAACTCCGTTATAATTATATGCCCTTAAGTACCCGTCACTTTCAGCAACAACAATCAAGGGAGCATCCTTTCCTGCTATTTTTGTTTTGACAATATCATACTTATTATATCCGTCCCAACAATACGGTTTTACCGTATTAATGATTTTAGGAGCTAAAGCAATATTATTCCCTTTATAAATTGCAATCTTAGAGGATGGCCTATTAACTCCGTCTACAGTTCCTTCTACCGGATCCATACAAGTGAAAATTTCAACAATACCATCATCATCAATATCGCCCGATATCGTAATTTGATAAGGGCTCAAGTTCTCTTCATTACTTGTTTTAGGCGTTATTCCCCAAATTTGCGGTGGCGGTGGGATATGACAAACATCCGGAGTAATATTATCCGGTATATTATTTACATGGATATACACCTTGGCTGTGGATATATTTCCATTGCATTCAATCTGATAAGTCAATACATCATCTCCCGTATAACCTGCCGTTGCGCGGTAACGGATTTGGTTGGCCGCATTCACAGCCACCTGTTGTGCGTGCAATGGAGGAACAATAATGGTTACCTTCAAAGCGGATACCGTACATTCGCCCGGGTCGTCATTCCTTAATATATTAAAGGTTTCCGTACCTCCCGGTGTTACAAAGAAGTTATCCGGGCGGGCTGTTAGATTCAGTGCCTGCAAGCCTGCCGGCAACATACATAAAAAGAAAGCCATTGCGCACACCAAGTACACAGGTTTTCTGTTATTAAAAAGGATAGTAAATTGTTTTTTCATTTGTAACATTCATTCGTTAGTATTATGTGAACCTCACCCCCTGCCCCTCTCCCATTGGAGAGGGGAAAAGTGGCAGGTGTTTATTATTTGTATCTTGTATATTTTCACCCCTGTCCCCTAAAGGGGAACGAAAATCATATCATCAGAGCGTTCCCCTTTAGGGAACAGGGGTAGAATTCTTAACTTTTAACTCTTCATTCTTAACTTTTTAATGCCTGCTGCACCGGCCTTGTTTTCTCTTGTCGTCACGACAAAAAAATAAGCAAGGGCAATTTTTGGTTTTGATCCCGGTGCAGGGCACTAAAGTGAATGAATAATAAATGAATGAATCGCCAAACCATTGATGCAGCCCGGCAATACCTTATTTGGAAAGCGAAGATATGTTAAACAAATGTAACAAAAAAAAAAAAAAAAGAATTTATGTTAATACGCTTAAGGGTTCAATATTTGAAAGAAGAAAAAAAATATTGTAGAATATGGGATTCTTAAATAGTTAATAAAATACTGAAATTAAGCTGATTAATTTTAAATTAATTAAAAAGTAAGAAGTAGATAATTAGGAAATTTAAGAAGGATAGTAGATTTTAAATATTTTAGTTTATTGGCTTTTTTTGAGTTAATTTTTTTAAATTAAAAAAGCAAGTTTGAATTTACATTAATTCAAACTTGCTTTTTTAGACAGGCATTTATCTTCAAATAAATATTGAAATGCTATTCAATTTGGTATCAATACTTAGGAAACTTCTTCATCTACCATCAAATCTACGATTTGCACAGCCTGAATAGAATTCTTATCCTTCGAAATAACTGTAAATTGATAATTTTCCAATTTGATTGTTTCATCTACATCAGGGATTCGTCCGAATTTTAAGCTTAAAAGTCCGGCTAAAGTTTCATATTGTCCTTCCTCTTCTTCAATCGGATGCGGAAGCATTTCGTTTATATCATCAATCTGAGCCGAAGCAATTGCAATATATTCCTTTTCTCCCGTTTTTTCTACAATCGGGCTTTCATTGTCGTATTCATCCTGAATCTCACCAACTAATTCTTCTACAATATCCTCCATCGTAATAATTCCTTTTGTACCTCCGTATTCATCTACCACAATTGCCAACTGATGATGATTTACCTGAAGATCTTGCAGTAACGGTCCAATCCGCTTATTTCCGGGAACAAAATAAGCCGGACGAAGAATCTCTTTTATATTTACAGCCTGCTTTTTATAGCTTTGCAACAGAATATCTTTTAAATGAACGATTCCGACAATCGTATCCAAATTGTCTTCGTAGCAAGGAATACGGGAATACCCTTCTTCTATCAATTTATCAATTTCAGTAGTAGTAAAATTATTAACATCAACCGCTACGACCTGCATACGTGGTACCATTACTTGTTTGGCTGTACGGTCAGAAAATTCGAATGCATTTTTTATCAAGTTATAATCGGTTTCTTCAATCGTTCCGCGTTCCTTTTCCTGTTCTACAAGATATTTTAATTCTTCACTGCTATGCGCCTCTCCACTTTGCGGAGACGAGAATCCCATTAATTTGATAAAAAAATTAGCAATGCCATTAAGCAGCCAAATAGCCGGTTTAAAAATAAGATGGAATATATACAACGGATAACTGACCATCAGTGTCGTTTTTTGCGGACGTTGTATGGCCAGCGATTTTGGAGCTAATTCTCCAAAAACAATATGCAGGATTGTAATTATGACAAAGGCCAATGGCAATGCGATATTTTTTGCCAATTGCGGACTAATATTGATATCCATCAATGCCATTATATTGATAATTATGCGCGACACAACAGGTTCTCCAATCCATCCAAGTCCCAAACTTGCAAGTGTAATTCCCAATTGAGTAGCTGCTAAATAAGCATCTAAATGATTAACAATATTTTTGGATAAAGACGCGGTACGATTTCCTTCGCGTGCTTTCATTTCTAATTGCGAACTTCTTACTTTCACAATTGCAAATTCGGCCGCTACAAAAAAACCATTGCATAAAACTAAAACGATAGTTATGAGGATATATAAAATCATAATTGTCTAATTAATAGTTAATAATTAACAATTAATAGTTAATAAGTTGAGGTAAACATTGATGACCTCATTGTTAATTATTAATTGTCAATTATTAATTTGGTTACGATGCTACTTGCTCCCTGTTTGACATGAAGCAAATAAATTCCGGAAGATATTCCTGTTGTTGTAACAATAAATTCATTCTGATTTGTATTTCCCAGATTTATCACTCTACCCGAAATATCCATCAAAGTCCAGTGTATAGATTTATTGTTAACTGTATTCATCTTTACAATAACATAATCTTTTGCGGGATTAGGAGAAATTGAAATATTGAATTTATCGCTTATTGCTTCTTTTATTCCTGTGATATTACTTAGTTGATATTTACACAACAGCCACGATTCGGGGTCAAATATCACATTTGTAATTTCAAATCCGGGATTATAAGTAAATGTTTGCTCCAGTTGATTATTGTCGAAACGAACTGTATCTGATTTTCCTTCTCCGATAAATTCAATTGGTAAAGGCATATTGAAACAAGAAACAGACGGATGTGATGGCGTTTGCCGAACAGTAACCGTTACATTGTGAATATCAGATTGATTTACTGTTATGTCATAACTCGGATAACCTTCTTTGTAAATCCAGGTATCAAAAAAATCGGATAAATCTTTACCAGAAATTATTTCAAAATGCCTTTGTAAATCAGCAGTAAAAGCAAATTTATATCGCAAATCCGGATCATGCGCATAATTCCACATACTTCGAAAAAAATCTTCATCTCCCAATACCCAACGTAGCATGTGTAAAACCAAACCTCCTTTATTATAACTTAAACGTCCGTTGAAAATTGTCCCATTACCGGATATATCGTAACAATAAACCGAGCCTCCCGGTTGGGCAACCACATTATTAATCGTATTTTTCTTCCATAATTCCCATTGCGAAGGATATGCCCATTCCTGAAACAAGGCGGTAGAATAAGTGGCAAAACCTTCATTCAACCAAACGTCATGCCAAGATCCGCAGGTAATCATATCCCCAAACCATTGATGGGCAAGTTCGTGTGCAATTAAATCATAATTCCATCCGCCCATAAACGACATGGTTTGATGTTCCATTCCACCGCCCCAACCAAATTCGGCATGACCATATTTTTCGTCTGAAAAAGGGTATCTCCCGAATTTTTCCTCAAAAAACTGCAAAATCGGAACAGTAATAGATGTTTGTGTTTTTCTTGTTTCCAAATATTCAGGATAAACATAATTGAGTATTTCCAATTTATCCGTATTGCTTCGTTCCAGCCAATCGCTGTATTCAGCGTAGTTTGTAACAGCAAATGCTACCAAATAACTTGCAACGGGATAACGAGTTTTCCAATAAAAAGTATTTTGTCCGTTGCCTGCCGGAGCTACCGAAACAAGCACACCATTTGAAGCAACCTTATTTCCATCGGGAGTCGTAACGAAAATATCCATTGAATCGACCTTATCCGTCAAATCATTTTTACATGGAAACCAGTCTTCTGAGCCATAAGGTTCGGAAAGTGTCCAAACTACAGGAACTCCATTATGTTTACTGCGAATATAAGACCCAAACCCCAAATTGTCAGGATATCCGTGATATTCAACAGAAATCGAATCGATTGTGTTTAACGAAAGGGAATTCGATAATGTAATCTTTACCAAATTATCCGAATGAGAAAAAGAAATAGCTGCATCCCGTTGTTTTACAACTTCAACTGTCATATTATTTTGCAAATTCAATACAATTTCCTGCAAATTATCTTTCGATGCTGCAAAATAATAGGTAATTTTCCCTTTTAACTCAGTCTGAGCCGGATCTACGTCCCATTCGCAACGCTGGTACTTGATGTCGAAATTATTTCCTTCCTGAGCAGAAGCGACCAATGAAAATATCAAAAATAAAAAACAAGAAATAGGATTTTTCATGCATCGATTAATAATTCGTTTTTTTGAATTGTTATTGGTAGTTTGTTATTTTTCATTAGCTTAAGTCTTTCTAATAACCAATAACCTTTTTAAGCTGGCAAATAAGCAATTGCAAGTATTTTTGCCTTCTTATTTTTACCCGCCCTGACTTGATGCTCTACAATCGAGTCGTAATAAATGCAGTCTCCTTCTTCCAAATAATAAACATTTTTTCCGTAGGTAATCTCAATGCTTCCTTCCAGTACAAAAATAAATTCTTCGCCTTCATGTGTAGATAATACAAAATCGACATTAGCAGCCTGTTCTACATCTATAATAAAAGGTTCCATGTGGCGACCGCCTTTGGATGCAGAAAGCGCATAATATTCCATGTGATTCTTAGGATGAGAAGAATGGTTGGAATTATTTTCTGCTTCTCCCCGTCCGTTTTTGCGAGTAATAACAGGACCCAAGTCTTCTATTTCTGCCAAGAAATCTTCTAATTTTATCCCCAAGGCACTTGCAATTTTCGAACTTGCCCATAAAGATGGTAATCGCGTAGTTTTCTCAACCATTTTCATTTTGTCAAGGTCCAATCCGGTAAGTTTGGATAATTCGTCCAAACTCATGTTCTTGGATTCACGAATTTCTCTGATTTTTCTTCCTATGTTTTTTTTCGTTTTCATAGTGCATTTTATTTTCAGGAGTTTATCTATGGACAAAAATACATAAATCTTTCATTTTCTTGCAAGTATTTGAAAAAAGAATACAAAGATGGTTAGTTGTTATTCGTTATTTGTGGATATCAATGGATACTTGTCGTCATTAGTTGTCCTTTATTAAAGAAGGAACAAACTAATAACAATGAATATCAACAAATAACTAAATTCAATCCCTGATTCGCATCATTAATATATATATTTGCAAATTCATAAAAAATTGATAAAAATGATAAAAGCTGCTTTTTTCGATATTGATGGAACATTAATCAGTTTCAAAACTCATCGTATCCCGGATTCAACCAAACAAGCTATAACCGAACTTAAAAGGAAAAATATCAAGATTTTTATAGCAACCGGAAGACCTTTTTTTCTTATAAACAATCTGGAAGATCTAAAGTTTGATGGTTTTATTACGTTAAATGGCGCTTATTGCATCAACGACGAAAATGAAACGATATATAAAAAGTCTGTTTCTCAGGATGATGTTGAATCTCTGATACGATATCAGGAAAAAAACGAAGCTTTTCCTTGTATGTTTGCTACCAAAGATAAAGTCTTTATTAATTATGTAGACGATAATGTAGAAAAGATGGTTCGGCTAATCAATTTCATTTCTCCCGATATTATGTCCTTGAACGATGCTATGAATGAAGAAATATTCCAATTTATGGGATTTTTTGGACAAGAACAGGAAAAAGAAATTATGGAAAAAGCTTTTCCAAATTGTACCGCAGCACGTTGGAATCCTTTATTTGCCGATATTGTTGCAAAAGGAAGCAGCAAACAAACCGGAATAGATGAATTATTGAAACATTATAACATTAACCTTCAGGATGTAATTGCTTTCGGCGACGGCGGTAATGATATTCCTATGTTGAAGCACACACCACTAAGTATTGCAATGGGTAATGCTAATGAAGAAGTTAAAAAATCGGCAACTTATATTACTGATAATGTTGACGACGATGGGATTTGGAACGCATTGAAGTATTTTAATGTGATATAGCTTTTTTAATTAAAAGTTGATGTTTAAGGCAAACACAGAATTTATCCACATACATTGACACCGATATGAAGTTTTTTGGCGAAAGGCAAAGGGCAAAAGGCGTACAAATGTTCGTTGCCTTTTGCCCTTTACTTTTAACCCTGTCGTTTTTTATTATTTCTTTCCTCCTAATGGGAAACTCAATCCAAATTGCACATTGACTCCTTTGCTGGTAGTAGGAATCCAATCGCTGTTTACATGAGGAATAATATAATCACTGGCAAAAAAGAAGTTCAATCCTTTGGATGGCGCCAAATGAAAAGCAAAACCAAACGTTTGAAAATTACTATACATAAAAGAATAGCTAAGCGATGTTGCTAACCATTTCAACGGCATATAATTACCTGAAACGGTAAGTTCGCTTTGTGTATGGGAATGATTAAAATAAGTAGAAGACAATAATCCGGCACTTAGTTTGTCTTTGAGGATTTCATATTCAACCGCCCAGTTCATATTCATCCGAAGAGAAGTTGTATATGATTTTGGCGCATCCTCCTGAAAATTAATCGCATTTTCGAGGTTGTCCAATACATTATCCCATTGGTTTTGCAATGACGGATCGTCCGGATCAGGATTATAAGCATTCTCTCCTGCAATATAAATAGGCTCACTCGAGTCTGTACTCATCCGTAAAGCATTACTTTTCGACCAGGAAATAAAACCAATATCATTGAAAGCGGCAGATACTTTAAATTTGTCTAAGATTGGAAGCACATCAGAAAAAGCAGATAACGAATATTCTGCACCCAAATCTACTCCAAAACCATAACCTGAAAGTTTAAACTCACTATCATAATCAAATCCGTCAAATTCTCCGTCGTCATTGTACTTTGGAGAAAGTCCGGGAACTGCACCTTTAATTGTCGCATGTGAAGTAGCAACCCATTGATCGGGACTCATTCTGAGAGTTAGTTCATCAACCTGGGCATCAAAATCAGCCAATCCTATCAATACTTTTGCTTTTGCTCCCACTAATAATGTATTATCAAGGAAAGGACGGGAATAACCAACAGCCAATTCGCCATATCCATTACCAATTACACGCGCATCCTTCATATAGTAAGGATCTGTCCGGTAACCTGTTTTGGCAAATTCAAAAAGAGATTTCGGCAAATTTCCGTCGACATGTGCTTTTACACCAAAATCAACTGTCCAAAAGCCATCGCCTCTATACCATCCAGCCGAAAGTATCGATGCATATGAGTCTCCCGACAGGTAGTTATTATCTTTCATCCCATTTATAAAATCATTAATGGAAACATCACGGTGTAAGAAAGTTACATTACCTCCATCCCTCGAAAAAATAAAATGATCGAGGTTAAGGGTATTCGTCATTCCCGATACATATATATTACCTAAAAAAGGAAAGCCTACATACCCATGCTCAGGGCGAAGTGCGGGATTGAGGCTCGAACGGTCGAGGGTTTTCATAAAATATCCGGTACGGGATGTTTTTTGAGCATTAAGGCTTATCGACAGGAACAAAGCTGCCAATAAAAACAAATATTTAGTTTTTTGCGTATTCATATTTCAATTTTTCAAAGAATTTAGACTAATGACTATAGATTCATGATAATACCACCGGTTTTCTCTATTTTTAGCTTCTTAAAGACAATACCATCTCCCGAAGAAGGTAGATAATTTTGTAATTCTACAGCTATTATAAACCTGATACCACTGGCATCCTGCATTATTTCCATATCCGAATTTACAAATTTTATGGAAAATGGATTATCCGTTTTGTTCCCGGTTAATTCTATTGGAGCTAGATCTATAGCCAATGTATTCCCGTTTTTATCTAAAATTTCGGGGTAAATAGTTATGTTATAATATCCGCCTGTGTTGTTGTTGATAATTACATCTGCTAATCCTGCTAATGCCACAGTATTTTCCGGATTTTTATCATCCCGGTAGAAGAAATTTTCATTTATTTCGTCCGTAAATACCCCTTCAACATCATATTGAAACTCAGTATATCCCGAAATTGGAAAAGGAATCGGAGGTAAGTCCTGTAAAAGAGCAGGAGGAATAATATCTCCCAAAGGAAGCACAATACCATTCGGGCTTACATAGCCCTCTTTATCAAGATTATCGAAGTCATAATCTTTGTCTACACACGATTGCATTGTCAAAACAATCAGTCCTGATAAGGCAAATAAGAATAGGTGGAATTTTTTCATTTGTCAATCAATTAGTGTTAATTTTTGCAAAGTTACGTAATAGTTAAATAAAAACATAACTAACATTAGTTGTATTTTAATATTTAACTATATTATGGCCAGAAGAAAAGTAAATTGTGTAGTAAAAAAGGTATATAATCAAAAAGCCGCTTCAATAAAATGAAGCGGCTTTTTTGATTTAATGTAGAATTTGTCAATTTCTTAGTAACGTTTTCAGATCTTGAGCATTTACTCCTTTGGCAATAATTTTTCCTGATTTGTCCAAAAGGTAACTCGTAAATCCTTTTTGCAATTGGTATTCTTTAAACAGTTCGGAATTTTCTCCTTTTTCATCCAAAAATTGTGAGGATTGGTCAATTCCGTCGGCTTTTACTGTTTCTGTAAAAATGGATTTAAATTCATCAAAAGAAACAGATACCATTGCTACATCTTTTTTGTTGATTTTTTTCACTTCATTCCAAAGGATTACGTTGTTTTCGCGAGAACGGGCATCATAAGCAGCCCAAAAATTTACCAACACATAACGTCCTTTGTAGTTTTCCAAATTCAGTTCTTCTGAAGAACTGTTCATCATAATTTCGGGAGCCTTGTTGCCTTCTAATAGTCCTTCGGCAGACCTGGCTGTTTGTTCACCCGTAAAAGAAATAAAGGAAAGTAATGAAATTCCAACAAAAACGTACTTTAAAAATCTCATAAAAATCGTTTTTGGTTATAAATAGGCCTCAATTTATTCGCTAATAATGAGAGGCTTGCCGATTTTCGGCCATCGAAGAATCACTCTTCTAAATGTTTTAAAAACGGTGCAAATTTACGGTGTTTCAATTATCACTTCCAAAAATAATAGTGTATTTTATGTTTTTATTCGTATAAATATGTTAATTTTTCATTGAAAGTGTTATTATGAAACGGATTCAGGGAATGTTAATTTTCTGTATTTTCCGTCCACTTTTTATATAAAAACCAATTGCCAATACCGACAACAACAGAAAAAACATTACTTCTCCACTACCCAAAGGAGCAACAATCTTCTGTGGATTGCCCGTTTCACCCGGAGGCGGGGCATACAACTTCTTGTCATCGTCTGATAGAATCGACGTCTTGCTATCC
>JAVBLR010000049.1:0-23517 GCA_031553395.1 Bacteroidales bacterium
AATATGAAACGGATATATGTATTATTATGTACCTTATTGATTTCGATGGGAGTGGCGAATGTAAATGCTACCTGTGGTATATTTGAACCGGAAGAGAATAAGGAAGAAGAAATCTTAACCTTACAAACAGAAAAGGAGAGCAAAATCGACAAGGAAAGTTTCTGGGAGAAGATTACCGATTCAGATGATAAATCCTCGATCTTGGATGATGAGAAGAAATTGTATGCTCCACCTCCGGGTGAACCGGGTAATCCGCAGAAGATTGTGGCTCCGTTGGGTAGTGGGGAAATGTTGTTTTTCCTGTTGTTATCAATAATAGCTGTAGGATATTATCGACATGACAAAATTAGCTATATAAAGTAGTAAAAAGGTAAAAGGGGTCAAAACCTTTTACCTTTTTCTTTTTTCTATTTTCCTGTTCTTCCAGCTTCTTCTTCCAAACCCGTAGTTCGTTGACGCGCCGGTTTGACATTATCTTTCCCGAAACGCCATATAAGGTTGAATCGTAATCGCCGGCTATCATATTCTTGATATCCTGTTACATCGATATTTTGATATTTTGAAGTATAATTTTGTTTTTGGGTTTTGAATATATCGCTTACACTTAGTTTCAATGATAGTTTTTTATTTAAAAATTGCTTTTGAATACCTGCATCTACCGAACCCATAGGGTCAAAATCAAACATACTGTAAATTGCCTTAGACATGTACCAACCTGAAAGTTCGATTGTCCAGTCTTTTGGCAATGAAAAACTTACATTCATATTCCCTCTGAAAGTTACTTTCGAATGTTCCAACATTTCACCCGATAAAGGCAATTTGTATTGGTTATAAAACGCGGTCATATTAGCATTTATTTGGCACCATTTTTTTATTTCAACCGGTATTGTCAATGTTGCATCCGCATTGTTTATATTGCTAAGGTTTCGCCATGTGACAACAGTTATTTTCGTCGCGTCATTTTGCTCGAATATCTGGTTATAATCGCCTTTGGTATATGCATATCCTAATGATAAAATGTATTTTTGTGCATAAGTATATGATAATTTTATCGAATGAGAAAAATTAGGTTGTAACATGGGATTTCCCTGAAAGTACGTATAAGGATTCATCATCCATACAAAAGGATTTAAATACCAGTAGCTTGGGCGTCCGATGCGATAGGAATAAGAGAAGTTGGTCTGATGTTTTTCTGAAAAAGTTTCCTGTAAAAATACAGTAGGAAACAAATTGAAATAATTTTGATTATTGATACTGTCTATGGTTACATTATTTCCTTTGGAATAAGTATGTTCGCCGCGTAGCCCCAATTGAATGTCGAATTTGTTCGACCATTTGTGTTTGAAACTTGCATATAGCGCATTAATATTTTCGGAATATTTAAAACGATTACTCATTTTATTCGGATCGTCCCATCCTTGCGTTGAATAATCAAATTGTTTGTAATTTATCTCACTGTCGATATTAACCAAACTACTCTTAAAACCTGCCTCCAACTTACTCTTTTCATTAAAAGGATGTTCATAATCTGCTTTTATTGAATAAATACTCGTATATGACGATTGATTATTTTGGTTTGTTAAGGGATTTGCTACAGGGATATAATCTGTATTCATTTCCGATAATGATTTATACTTGTAATAAGCATAATCCAAATCGGCCGAAAGACTCTTACCAGCTGTGTCAATTGTCCATCTATAATTAAGATTGAGCGTCAATTCCGAACCGTTTTCATCTTCATCGTTGGTTGTATATTCTGTTCGTTGTTTACTGCCTGATGCATCGAAAATGTTTGTGGTTGTGTTTTGATTTCCTGTCCATTTCCAACCTGAACCTTTTCCCATAATACCGATAATTTGGTCTTTATTCAAATAATAATCTGCACCGATTTTTATACCATTGTAAGTATTATGTCCTCCTCCTTCGGATGATTCATAGAATGTAGAATTATCTCCTTCGGGGAATTTACGTGTAAAGTCTAATATGTATGTATTATTATTGAAGCCTGTCCAAAAGCCACCAAAAATATTCCATTTTTCATTCCGGTAATTCAAATCGACTGAAGCATTTCCCCTCCATTTTTCTCCCACTTGTGCGCCAAGCGATGCTGAACCATTAAACCCGCGTATTGTCCCGCGTTTGGTTTTAATATTTATTATACCGGAATTGCCTTCAGCATCATATTTTGCCGGTGGATTCTCCATAATTTCTATTTTTTCAACAGAAGTCGCCTGAAGGTTTTTGAGCATGGCAGCTAATTGCTCGGTACTCAAGTAAGTCGGTTTATCATCAATTAATATGGTTATTCCCGATTTTCCTTTAAGCGTAATATTCCCGTCTTTATCGACTACTATACCGGGCGATTTTGCCAATATATCCAACACATTATCACTTGCCGTCGTGATAGTCGCTTCGGGATTAATAATCATTCTATCGGCATGTTGTTCCACAAATTGCTTTTTAGTTGTTACTGTAACTTCTTGCAATGCAACAGCATCTCCATCCAATATTATTTCATTCAGATTTACAGAGGTATTTGTAATATCAAAATCAGCGCTTTTTTTGTCCTGATAACCCAATAACCTTGCTTTTACATAATAACTTCCAGGCGAAATATTTTCGAACCGGAAATTTCCTTTTTCATCACTCATATCATGTTTTACAAGTACAGTATCCGAAACTTGATACAATAATACGTCAACGAAACTTAAAGGAGTTTGTGTTTTTCCATCAATAATTTTTCCGGATATGCTGATGTTGGATTCACTTTGGGCTTTAATAACCGCAGATACGAGCAAACATACAAGAAGGAAGAATAAACGGTTCATCGAATTAAATTTTTGATTTCTGAACATGTTGATTGTATTTTACTCTTAGACGTAATGATAAATCATTTGGTTGCAAAAATGGATTTTTTTATTCAAAAAACAATTTTTTATTGAATTTATTTATGATGTTGTTTAGCAAAAAAATGGATAAGGGCATTCAATGATTGAACACCCTTATTACACATTTCTCAGAATCTAAATTTATCGGATACAAGTCTTAATTGTTTTTTCTCCAATCTTTATAATTACAAATTGAATGTTATCATCTAAGCTGATTGTATTAACCCCTTCCTCCGCATAAAAACTTTTTATTTTTTGACCGGTTAAATTAAAAATTTCGATTTGTTCGTCTGATTTTGCCGTAATATAGATATTCCCATTTTGAACAAATATTGGATTTTCGTTTACGTCAATGGATTTGATAGCTGTTCCCGATTTTGTTAAAACAATGTTATTAAGGGCAATATTACCTTTGGTTGAGTTTTCATATTTCCATCGAATGAAACGGCTCTCTGGTTTTACTGTATATTCTCCCAGAGTTTTGTATTTTGTACTGACAGATAAATCACTTGATAAATCGGCAAGTTGCGTATAAAATACATTGTCAGTAGATTCTTCCACAACAAAAACAACTCCTTCAAAACCCAACGGAGAACCGGAATTACTTCCTTTTACATCGAAAGTTAATTTGCTTGCCGGAGTATCGTATGCAAGAGTTAATGCAGGTTTACTTTCAGTTGTAGCTTTGCTTCCTTCAAATCTTGCACCTCCATCTGAAGCTGGACTACCCAAGTTGTTTCCTGTAAATCCTGCAAAGTTTTGTAGAGCATTATCTGTAGCCGTTCCTGAAATATTCAGTGGCAAAATTGCGGTAACAGAAAGAGTTGTAGCTACTGAAAAATTAATTTGATATGTTTTTGAGGTTAGATTATCTGAAGCTTTTACATTGATGAATGCACTTCCCGGAAGAGAGGTTAATTGATTTATTGCTACTGTTGCATCCTTTTGTTCAGTAGTTGCAGATACAATCGGTAAATTGGTTGTTCCGGCAGGTAATTGAACTTCATATATCAATTTATCAGAAGAAAAGTCCGGTAAAGAAATTGCAGCATTGTTATCAATTTTATAAGATAATGAAGCTAATGAGGCATTGTTGGATATTTCTCCGGGTGTTTGATTTTGATAAACATTTATGTCGGTAATATAAATAGGGCCACCGGTTACATTTGTGATAATAATGGTTGTATTGCCGGTAGTTCCAATTGCAGAGGAGTATGTGTTACCCGTTTTACTTAATCCGGATAAAGTTGTTTTAAACGAATTATCTTCTTCAATTTGTATATCAACGGTTCTTGCAGCAGTAGAAGATGTTACTATATTCAATTCGATTTTGCTTACACCTCCCGGAATGGTTGGAAGTTTAATTGAAGAAGCTGGAGTCCTGTTATTGGTCATTTGAATGTAACCGGGTGAACAATCTCCAGCTGCATCAATATTATCAGGTAATTTGGATTTGACTATTGTAACTTGATTTAAAGTTACAGTGCCTTCTCCGTTTCCGACAGGGATAATTTGTTCTCCATCTCCATACGATGCAATAGTCTTCCAGGATTGGATATTTTCATCAATAATTTTTACTTCTGTGGCTTTGATATTGTTAAACCCACCTAAAAATGCCAGGAACAAAATGGCTGTTTTGAGAATAGTAAATTTTTTCATACTCAGTTTATTTTTTTGTTTAAAAATTGAGTATCAAAAATATACCTGTATTTTTTATTTATCCATTTCTTTTGAGACTGAATATTAACTTATAATTGTATATTTTTTACAGATGGTTTAAAAATTAGGATTAAATAAAAAGGCAGACAAAATATAGGTTCCATTTCCTATATTTTGACTGCCTTTTCTGTATCTATTCAAAAAATTATTGTACCGGTTCGGGGATAATTAATTTATATCCTTTTCCATGTATATTGATAATTTCAATAGATGGATCCACTTTTAAGTGTTTACGCAATTTGGTGATATATACGTCCATACTTCTGGCATTGAAATAATTGTCATCAATCCAAATAGATTTTAATGCGTAGTTACGCTCCAATATTTCATTTGCATGCAAGCACAAAAGGCTTAGCAATTCAGATTCTTTTGTCGTAAGTTTGGTTGATTTATCACCAATTGACAACAATTGTTTTTGGGTATCGAAAGAAAACTCGCCAATTTTATAGTTGGTAGCTTCTTTGCCTCTTTTTCCTTTTACACGGCGAAGGATAGCTTCAATCCTGAATAACAATTCTTCCATGCTGAAAGGTTTGGTTATATAATCATCAGCTCCAATTTTAAATCCTTCCAAAATATCCTCTTTCAAAGATTTGGCTGTTAGGAAAATAATAGGAACTTCCGAATTTACCGCCCTGATTTCTTGTGCTAATGTAAGTCCGTCTTTTTTAGGCATCATTACATCCAATACACATAGGTCGTAATTGTTTTTTAAAAAAGCTTTATATCCGGCATCTCCATCAGGAAGGAGATCAACTGCATATCCTTTGGCTTGTAAATATTCTCTCAAAAGCATGCCAAGATTTTCATCGTCTTCGCATAGCATAATACTCATTTTGTCTTCCATAATTTTATTATTTAATTTGTGGTAAAGTAATTATAAATTTTGTTCCAATCTTCAATTCACTTTCAGCACGAATAGTGCCTTTGTGATCCTCTACAATCTTTTTTACATACGCTAATCCTAATCCGAATCCTTTAACATTGTGTAAATTACCTGTGGAAACTCTGTAAAATTTGTCAAATATCTTTTTTAAGTCATCTTTCTTAATTCCAATACCGTTGTCTTGAATGGAAATCATTAACTTATCTGATTCATTCCATGTTTTTACCTGTAATAATAAAGGTTCATTTTCTTGCTTATATTTTACAGCATTGTCCAATAAGTTAAAAATAACATTCGTAAAGTGCATCTCGTCAATTGTTGCAAATGGATTAGCAGCTCTGATGTCAGTAATAATTTTTCCTCCGAAATTTTCTACTTTTATATTAAAAGTAGCAACAACACCAGAAATCAAATTGTTTACATCCATCTCCTTGAATTTCAAGGTGCTTGCATTTCTGTCAAACAAAGACATCTGCAAGACTTTATCCACCTGAAAGCTCAATCGCTTTGTCTCATCATTGATAACTCCTGAAATATGGCTAAACATAGCAGGTGTTTTTGTAACAGCAGGATCTTTCAACATTTGAGACGCCAACGAAATGGTTGAAATTGGTGTCTTAAATTCATGAGTCATGTTATTAATAAAGTTATTCTTCATTTCGGTCAAACGCTTCTGACGGAAAGCCAAACTTGCTGTAATTACAAAAGTTACCAATAAAACAGCTGTAAAAATTAAAGACGGAACAATAAATGACAAAGAACTATATATATAATCTCGCTTTGTAGGAAAAACAACATCCAGATAATTTAATTTGTTTGGAGGATCATTCTTAAAAAGAATCTGAGTATAATGATTTTCGGGCTTTTTTTCTATATAATCATTTGATTTATAAATAGTTTCTCCATTGCTGTTTATTACTGAAAAATAATATGGAAGATTTAATCCTTCATTTATTAATTCAGCTTTAATATATCCATCCAATTTTTTGGAATCAATTCGCTCATTGATTGGTTTATTTGATGATTGGTAAACCATATTGAGGATTACATCATCCATTATGTCTTTTTGGTATAAATACCTTTTTCTCAGATTCTCCTGAAATTCTTTCGAAGCTTTTGCAATACTTCCTTGTTGCGGCTGAACTCCTTTTGGTTTGATGGTTTGCGAACTATAAGTTTGTACATCCATTGTGGCAATTGGAGAACCATCAGGTGCTGTCATTGTGATTTGTTGCCTGTCTTTTTTTATAATCTCTTGTTGCTTTGGTACATAAGAATTACTTCGTTTATCTAAATCTGCTTCCAAAGCTTGACGGGCTTCTTCGTATTCTAAATTTCTGGATACCTGATAAAGTACTCTTTTTACGGATTCCTCAAACTGAGAATTTCTCATCTCAGCCATTGTAGTCACATAAAATATTTGTAAATACAATAACCCACCAAAAGCTGCTGCCATTATTAATACTAATAACCAAATAGTGGATTTTTTCATTATAAACCTATTCTTCTTCTGTCTATTTAATTCAAATGCAAAATTAACACTTTGCTTTAATATTTTTCAAAATTAACATTTTCTTTTTACATAAAAAAAGAATAATATAGCTTCAAAATGTTAATTAATTTTACGTACTAATATAAATATCAGTAATACAAACTTTTATTTTTTTATAGTAAAAATTATCATTAAAAATCTTCTTACAATTAAGTTGACATGAAAACTCAATACCACTATGTTTATCCACTTGGATACCAATATCAATGACTTTTAACTTATACTTTATAATATAACGATAATAAAGCCAAAATGTTTCCATATCTTTCATTTTTTTTTAACATATTTGAAATATAAACCAAAATCAATCAAAATAATTAATACTAATTTATGATTTAGATTCATTCGAAAATTATTTTTTTAGTCAAAAAAGTAACAAAATATATTCATGGATTGTTAATAATAAGAAATTTAAGAAGGTTTTTTAATTATTTTAAATAGACAACTGTTTACAATAATTGTGAAAGAATATATAACTGATTTGCTGTATTGTATGACTTTAATGTATTGAAATATAATCATTAATCCTTATTCTTTATTAATTTTTCTTGTGTATAGATTCAATTATTATCTAATGATTGTCATTTCAATCAGAATTTATACCTTTGTTTGATAAGTAAAAATCATTTCTTATTTTATAAAAAGTTTTGAATAACAATTTTTATGTTGCTGCCTTTTTTGAATAAAAGTGTAATTGAAGCTGGATGTGATGAGGCCGGAAGAGGATGTTTGGCCGGAGCAGTTTTTGCATCAGCAGTTATTTTACCTCCGGATTTTGCTTGTGAGGAGTTAAATGATTCTAAACAATTATCAGAAAAGAAACGGTATCAACTCAGAGAAATAATAGAGCAGGAGGCATTATCATTTGCAGTAGGGATTGTATTTCCTGAAGAAATTGATGAGATTAATATTTTGAATGCTTCTTTTTTAGCAATGCACCGGGCAATTGATCAATTGAAAGTTACTCCACAACATTTACTGATTGATGGAAATAGGTTTAAATCATATCAACAAATTCCTCACACTTGCGTAGTGAAAGGTGATGGAAAATATTTGTCAATAGCAGCTGCTTCAGTTTTAGCAAAAACGTATAGAGATGATTATATGCAGAATTTGCATGCAGAATATCCCTATTACGATTGGAATAAAAATAAAGGATATCCGACAAAAAAGCACAGACAATCTATTCAAGAAGTTGGTATTACACCCTATCATAGAAAGTCTTTTAACTTATTTGATAGGCAGTTGAGTATTGAGTTTTAAAATGTCCCAATTATTTAATATGCCAATATGCCAATGAAATATGAACATTCTTCATTGGCATATCAGCATATTATCTCATTGGTATTTGTTTTGCCATTATTCCTTGCCATTGAAAAGTAAACGCCTACCGCACAAAATACTGCAAATACAATAAATATTACGTGCATACTTTGCATTAATTCGGCATGTACAGCAGAGGAGATTTTTACTCTTCCGATAAAAATAGACATAACCATCAATACAACCCCCATACTAAATGACTGTCCGGTTAATCGCATTGTACTTGTAGTAGCAGAAGCCATGCCAAGGTATTGTTTTTCGACCGAACTCATAATTACATTCATATTCGGAGAAGAAAAAAGTGCAAATCCGATACCTAATATAACTAATGCAACGGATAAAAAGATTATAGGTGTATTTTCATGTAATAATAACATCAAAAGTAGAGCAACTACAATTAAAGCCATACCTGAAGTTGCTAATTTACTGGCATTTATTTTATCAGACAATCTTCCGCTTAGAATAGAAAAAAAACCTTGTACAACCGGTTGTATAATTAAGATTAATCCGGCTTCCTGTGCCGAATATCCTTTGATGTATTGAAGGTAAAGGCTTAGCATAAAGCCTATCCCGAAAGTAGCGGCATAATTAATTAATGCGGCAAAAGAAGATAGCCGAAAAACCCTGTTTTGCACAAACATTTTTACGTTGAAAATCGGAAATGGGAATTTGTTTTCGTAAAATGCAAATAGACAAAGTAGAATTAATCCCACACCAACAATAAGGAACCCCCAAGGATTGGGTAATTCGGCAAAACCATAAATAATTCCACTTAATCCGATACCATAAATAAATACGCCTACCCAGTCAAATTTATCGTCTTTCGACTCTGTCCATTCGGTTGGCATTGTTCCAATTATTCCGGCAATAACCAATAACCCGGCAATGGTATTCACATAAAAAATGCTTTGCCATCCGAATTGGTCTGTAAGCCATCCACCTAAAAGCGGACCTACTGCAATTGAAAAATAAACAACAGACGCATTTATCCCCAATACTTTACCTCTTTCTTTTGGCGAAAAAACGGAAATAAGAATAGCCATATTTGTGCCAAATACCATGGCGCTTCCAACGCCTTGCATAAATCGAAAAATCATAAAATACGTAGTGGTGGAAGCCAAAGAACATAAAACAGAAGCAATGGTAAGAATAATTGTTCCGATAAGAAATACTTTTTTGCGTCCCCAAATGTCGCCTAACTTAGCAAACGGAACAGCAAAAATGGCAGATGAAAGAAGAAAAATAGTTACTGCCCATCCTTGAACAACGGCATTCATGGAAAAGTATTTGGCAAGGGCTGGTGATGCCAAATTAAGCGCCGAACCCATAAATGGAGTCTGAAAAGTAGCCAAGGAAATAACAACCAATATGGCATACTTCATGTTGCGTGTATACTCCATAAAAGAGGAATTTTACATTACCAAAAGATTCTTTTCAGCTTGTTCTACTTTCTCAAAATTGAAATCAGAAATAACATTCTGCATCAATGATTGAATGTGTTCGTTTTGAAGATTACCGATGCTTCCTTCGTGTGTATGGTTGACTTTCTTTTCAGGATGAAAATTTCCCGATTCGATATCTAAACCCACTTTTTTGTAGGCATCCCTGAATGGCATTCCTTCCAATGTCAGCCGGTTTGCTTCTTCTACACTGAAAATAGCAAGGTATTTATCGTCATCCAGAATATGTTCGTTTATTTTTACTTCCTGCAACATTAATGTAACCATGTGCAGACAGTCTTTCAGTTCATCGAATGCCGGTAAGAATATTTCTTTTATAATTTGTAAATCACGAAAGTAACCCGAAGGCAAGTTATTTACAATTAACATAATTTGTTGTGGAAGCGATTGGATTTTATTGCACTTGGCGCGTGTAAGCTCGAATACATCCGGATTCTTTTTGTGCGGCATAATACTCGATCCGGTTGTAAATTTATCAGGCAGTTTCAAAAAAGCAAAATTCTGGCTGTTGAATAAACAAGCATCATAAGCTAATTTAGAAATTGTAGCGGCAACTGAAGCCAATGCAAAGGCTACGGAGCGCTCCATTTTTCCACGTCCCATTTGAGCATAAACTACATTGTAGTTCATATTTTCAAAGCCCAATAAGTCAGTTGTTTTCTGGCGGTTTAATGGAAAAGAAGAACCATATCCTGCAGCTGATCCCAATGGATTCCGGTTACAAATTTTGTAAGCGCCGAGCATGAGTTGTAAATCATCGGCTAGACTTTCGGCATAAGCACCGAACCACAATCCGAATGACGATGGCATTGCTATTTGTAAATGTGTATAACCCGGCATTAACACATTTTTATATTGATTACTTTGAGAAATAAGCACATCAAACAATCCGGATACAGCCAAAACAATTTCTTTTATTTGGGCACGGGTAAAAAGTTTTAAATCCAACAATACCTGGTCGTTACGGGAACGTCCGCTATGGATTTTTTTACCAATATCTCCCAATTTTTGGGTAAGTATCAATTCTACCTGAGAATGAACATCTTCAACATGTTCTTCAATTTCGAATTGTTCGTTTTCGATCATGTTGTAAATATTTCGTAATTCGATAATCAATAGGTCGAGTTCATATTTAGAAAGCAATCCGATTTCTTCCAGCATTGTAGCGTGAGCCATTGACCCAAGTACATCATACTTTGCCAAATATAAATCCATTTCACGGTCTTTACCGATTGTAAAGCGTTCAACCTCTTGATCTACCGTACTATTCTTATCCCAAAGTTTCATAAAATTAAAGAGTTTGAAGTTTGAAGTTTGAAGTTTGAAGTTATCAGAAATATTCAAACTTCGAACTTCTTAATTCAAACTTCTATTTGAATATAAAAGCCAATGTTTCAGCGATTTTATCTACAGCTTCTTGTATAGGTTTTGAAACCATTGGCTTGATAAATGGGTTCAAATCGGCATTGGCTGTAACTTTGCACAACGTTTCGTTTTCTCCTTGCTGTTGTAAATCGATTTGCAAGCTCAATCCTATCGGAACACCATTAGCCGAGAAAGCAACTTTTTCAAAAGGAACGCGCTCCACAACTTGAAAACCTACTTTCCCAATTGGAGACACCGAGAAGGTACATGTCTCGGATGTATATTCCAAATCCTGTACTTTATCGGAAGGTAACTTATCCTTAAACTTTTCGATATTTGTTAAATCCGAAAAAAGAGTATATACTTCTTCCGCACTTTTATGAATAGATGTTGGTTGACTTTCGAATGTTGTCATTTTGCCTGATTAATTTAAAGTTGTTTCCAAGTTGACGGATTTTTTCTCCATTCATTAAGGGTGTCAAGATCGGCTTCTGTAATGTAATTGATAGCTAACGCTTCTTCCAATACAGCTTCGTAACAACATAAAGTCGTTAAAGGCACTTTAGCTGCTTTGAAGGCTTTTTCGGCAGTAGGCATGCTATATGTAAAGATAGCCATCATCCCGATAACATCTCCGCCATTATTACGAATAGCTTCTACAGCTTTTAAGCTACTTCCGCCTGTAGAAATTAAATCTTCTATAACAATTACTTTTTGTCCCGGAAGAAGGTCACCTTCCAATAGATTTTCCAATCCGTGGTCTTTTGGAGAAGAACGAACATATACAAACGGTAATCCCAATTCTTCTGCCACCATGGCGCCTTGGGCAATAGCTCCGGTTGCAACTCCGGCAATTACTTCCACATCCTGATATTTTTCCCTGATAAGGCGGGCCAATTCTATCTTGATAAAGTTCCTTAATTTTGGATACGATAGAGTTTTACGATTATCGCAGTATATGGGTGACTTCCATCCTGATGCCCAAGTGAAAGGATTATTTGGTTGGAGTTTTACTGCTTTGATTTTAAGTAATTTAGACGCTACGAGTTTTTCTAAAGTATTCATTGTCTTTTAAATATGTTTAATATAAAATCTGCATAAAAATGTACAGTGTTTGCAAAGGTAATGAATGAGAATGAAATCAAAAAAAGAACCTGTTGATTTTTTTAGATTTTTGAAAGTTTAGTAATTAATAATTGGTGTTTTTGTTACAAAATATTTAGTAAGATTCAGTTAGTCAAATTATTATTACGGTTCAATTGTGCTTTGTCTTTTATTTTTTACCTTTGTCACACTAAAAACATACACACTTATGGAAAATTTTGCTGGACTTTCATCTGCTTTTGCTGATTATGATAAGTCTAAAATAGTTGTTTTACCAGTGCCTTATGACGCTACCAGTACTTGGGTAAAGGGTGCGGATAAGGGCCCGGAAGCCTTATTGGAAGCTTCTGTCGCATTGGAGTGGTACGATATTGAAACCAAGACACAAGTATACCTGCAAGGGATAAATACAGCTCAGCCGGTAATGGAACAAAAAAGTCCTGAATTACTTTGTGATAGTGTAGAAAAACGATTGTTGAAAATTATTGCCGATAAGAAATTTCCTGTAACAATCGGAGGCAATCATACCGTTAGCATTGGAGCTTTCAGGGCAATGGCTAAAACGTATAATGATTTGACTATCCTTCAATTAGATGCACATTCTGATTTGCGTAAAGCGTATGAAGGTTCCGATTTGAATCATGCATGTGTAATGCACCGTGCAAAAGAACTTTGTTCGATTACACAGGTGGGGATCCGGAGCATGTGCGATGAAGAAACGTACTATTATGACCCTAACCGTATTTTCTTTGCGCATGAGATGCAAGAAGAAAAAACATCATGGCAAAAGAAAGCATTGAAAACGTTAAGTAAGAATGTATATATTACAATCGATTTGGATGTTTTTGACCCTTCTATTATGCCTTCAACCGGAACCCCTGAACCAGGCGGATTGGGATACTATGATGTTCTTTATTTTTTACGTTCGGTAATTGAATCACGCAATGTTGTCGGATTCGATGTTGTCGAACTTTGTCCGAATAATATCAATAAATCTCCGGATTTCTTAGCAGCACGGTTAATTTATCAATTATTGACTTATCAATTTAAATAAGATTTGTAAGGTTTGTAACGAGCCAGTTTTGAATGCTTTGGCGAAAGGTGAAAGGCAAAAGGCCAAGGAGAGGAGATTAAATCTGTCTTTCTTTTGCCTTTCGCCATTAGCCCTTTGCCAAAATATTTTTCATGCGTTTGCCCTTCGTCAAATCAAAATCTCAATACTTTTTCTTACCTTTGCCTCTTTTTAGAATTTTCGTGATTTCAGAATTTATAAACAATTGCTATAGTGAATAATACGAAGTATATATTTGTTACCGGAGGAGTAATTTCATCATTAGGTAAAGGTATTATTGCCGCCTCAATAGGGAAATTATTGCAAGCGAGAGGATACGATGTAACTATTCAAAAATTTGATCCATACATTAATATAGATCCGGGAACCCTTAATCCATATGAACATGGGGAATGTTATGTAACTGTTGATGGACATGAAGCTGATTTGGATCTTGGGCATTATGAGCGTTTTATCAATATTCCTACAACAAAGGCCAATAATGTTACTACTGGGCGCATTTATCAAAGTGTTATTAATAAAGAAAGAAGAGGAGATTACTTAGGAAAAACTGTTCAGGTTGTTCCGCATATTACCGATGAAATCAAACGTAATATGAAGCTCCTTGGAACTAAAAATAAATTCGATTTTGTTATTACAGAAATAGGAGGAACGGTTGGAGATATCGAGTCTTTGCCGTTTGTTGAGAGTGTTCGTCAAATGCGTTGGGAATTGGGCAAAAATTGCATTTGTATTCATTTGACGTATGTTCCCTACATCGCGGCAGCAAAGGAACTAAAGACCAAACCTACTCAACATTCTGTAAAACAATTGCAGGAATTGGGAATTCAGCCTGACATTTTGGTGTTGCGTACCGAACGGGAGTTGTCGGAAGAGGTATTGCGGAAAGTTGCTTTATTTTGTAATGTGGAGGAATCGGCTGTTGTTCAATCGATGGATGTTCCAACCATTTACGAAGTGCCGCTTATGATGCAACGGCAAAAATTGGATGAAACAATTCTCCGGAAAATGAAACTTCCAATTGGTGAAACTCCCGAAATGAAACCTTGGAAAGAATTTCTTTTCCGGATGAAGGATGCGAAGGAATCGGTAAGAATTGCCTTGGTTGGGAAATATGTTGAATTGCCCGATGCATATAAATCAATCAACGAGTCCCTTTTCCAGGCGGCAACTTATAATGATAGGAAATTGGATTTGGTTTTTATTCATTCCGAGAAAATAAATAATGATAATGTAGCCGAATTATTATCCGGATTTGATGGAGTCTTGATTGCCCCTGGTTTCGGTCAACGTGGAACAGATGGGAAAATCTGTGCAATTAAATATACGCGTGAAAATAATATCCCTACTTTCGGAATATGCTTTGGAATGCAATGTATGGTAATCGAATATGCCCGGGATGTACTGGGTTATACAGATGCCAATTCCAGAGAAATTGATGAAACAACAACATGCAATGTTATTGATTTGATGGAAGATCAAAAGGGAATTGCCAACCTTGGGGGAACAATGCGTTTAGGTTCTTACGATTGTGTGCTTGAAAAAGATTCTAAGGTATATAAAGCTTACTATAAGCCGCTTATTCAGGAACGTCACCGCCATCGTTTTGAATTCAACAATAAATATAAAGCAGAATTGGAAGAAGCCGGATTGAAATGCGTCGGACGCAATCCCGAAACGGATTTGGTTGAAGCGGTTGAAATTCCTGCACATAAATGGTTTGTTGGAGTTCAGTTTCATCCCGAATACAATAGTACGGTGGTGAATCCGCATCCGCTATTTATATCTTTCATAAAGGCTGCGATTAGTAATAAATAAATTGTTATTAGTTATTGGTTCTTAGCTGTTAAGATTAATTATATCAATTGAATAAGATTTTTTCGCTTATAACAATTTATCAAACAACAAACAACAAATAACAAATAACTGACAACAAATAACGAACAGCGAGAATCATTCGCCAAAATAAGAATATGGATAAACAATCAATCATTGGATTTGTATTAATTGCGGTTTTATTGGGAGTCTTTGCGTGGATTAGTCGTCCAAACCCAGAACAACAGGCTATACAACAAAGGTACCGGGATTCTATACAGAAAATAGAACTTGCCCAACAAATTGCCGAAGCCCAACGGAATGCGGCTGCACCTGCTCAGGTAATGAACGATTCTGTTGCAAAAACAAATAGCGATTCCATTCAAAGTGAAAAATATGGAGCTTTTGCAGCAACTGTAAAAGGAGATGATTCTTTCACAATATTGGAAAATGAAGTATTGGAATTGTCCTTTTCGAATAAAGGAGGAAGAATTGCTAAGGCGCACCTTAAAAATTTTAAAACAGGAGGAGATGATGCTTTACCGCTTATTTTGTTTGATGCGGAAGATGCTCAATATGGATTTAATTTGGTAACAGCAAATAATAGGGTGTTGAATACGAATGAATTGTATTTCAATCCAATAAAGAGTGCTGATGGAAAATCGATAACCATGCGGTTAAATGTAAAAGATGATGAATATCTTGATTTCATCTATACATTGGAACCGAATGATTATATGCTTCGTTTTGAAGTACAAGCAAAGAATCTAACGGATATATTGGCTCCGGGAACTGTATCGTTAGATATGAATTGGGACGGAAAAGTCCGCCAACAAGAAAAAGGACGGAAATTTGAAGAGCGATATACGCAATTATATTATAAATTTTCATCGGATGATGTAGAGCATCTCAGTGAGTCAAAAGATCAAAGCGAGACTCCTGCCGGAAAAATAAAATGGATTGCTTACAAAGACCAGTATTTTTCTTCCGTATTGATTGCTGATGCCGATTTTACTTCTGTGAAGATTGATTCTAAAGTACTTGCAGAAGGTAACTTTCTGAAAGAGTTCAAAAGTCAAATGGCAGTTGTATTCGATCCTTCGGGAAACGAATCAACAAAACTTCGTTTTTATTTGGGACCGAATCAATACGCTATATTAAAGAAATATGATAAAGATGCAGAAGTTGGTAAACAGTTGGATTTGGAGCAATTGGTTACGCTTGGATCATCTGTTTTCCGTTGGATAAATAAATGGCTGATGTTGCCGCTGTTTAACTTTTTTGGCAGTTTTATCGGCAGTTTTGGATTGGTAATATTTTTAATGACTGTATGCGTAAAACTATTATTATTCCCTCTGACATACAAATCGTATATGTCGTCGGCTAAAATGCGAGTTCTTCGTCCACAGGTAGAAGCGATAAACGCTAAGTATCCGGGGCAGGATAAAGCTATGGAAAGGCAACGGGCAACAATGGCGTTGTATAGTCAGGCTGGAGCCAGCCCGATGAGCGGTTGTCTTCCCATGTTGATACAAATGCCGTTTTTGATTGCATTATTCCAATTCTTCCCTTCGGCATTTGAGTTAAGACAAGAAAGTTTCCTTTGGGCAAAGGATTTATCCACATACGATGCGGTTATAACTTGGAATCAGTATGTTCCGATAATTACACCTTATTTTGGAAATCATATCAGTTTATTCTGTGTATTGATGACGATTGTCAATCTTGTTTATACTAAATTCAATGCTGATATGACGAATACGGGGCAACAACAAATGCCTGGTATGAAATACATGATGTACCTGATGCCATTGATGTTTTTGGTATTCTTCAACCAGTACGCTTCGGGATTAACCTATTATTATTTGGTTTCTACGTTGTTGACGGTTATCCAAACATTGTTGTTCCGTCAATTTATTAACGAAGAAAAGTTATTAGCTAAGTTGGAGGAAAACAAAAAGAAGCCTAAGAAAAAATCGGGATTTATGGCACGCCTCGAAGAAGCGCAACGTAAACAACAGGATATGGCAAAACAAAATGCAAAGAAAGGTAAAAGATAAAAAGTAAAAGGTATCTTCACCTGTTACTTTCAAAAGTAAAAAAGCCTGAATGACTGTGAAGTTATTCGGGCTTTTTTTTACTCTATTAATGTATATGATTTCTAAATCCAATTTATCAACATAAAATTCATTTAAAAAAATTAACTCAAAAAAAGCCAATAAACTAAAATATTTAAAATCTACTATCCTTTTTAAATTCCTCGATTATCTACTTCTTTTTTTTAAGTTTTATTGAAATTAATCGGTTTAATTTCAGTATTTTATTAACTTTTCAAGAATCCCATATTCTACAATATTTTTTTTCTTTTTTCAAATATTGAAGGCTTAAATACATTAACATAAATTCTTTTTTTTTTTTTTTTGTTACATTTGTTTAACATATCTTCGCTTCCCAAATAAGGTATTGCTGGGCTTTTAAAAAGGCAAGGCAATTCATTCATTTATTATTCATTCACTTTAGTGCCCTGCGCCGGGATCAAAACCAAAAATTGCCCTTGCTTATTTTTTTGTCGCGACGACAAGAGAAAACAAGGCCGGTGCAGCAGGCATTAAAAAAATGACAATGAATGAACACTTATATATAAAGGGAAAAATAATAAACACCTGCTGCTTTTTTCCTTCTCAGGGGGCAGGAGAGGTTCACATAATACTAACGAATGAATGTTACAAATGAAAAAACGAATTACTCTTTTTTTAGCAAATAAGAAGACAAAGTGTCGATTATCCCGCCTTTTAGGTATCATCCTGTTTGCATGTGTATTTGCAAATACAGCACAATCCCAATCCTTTGTTCTAAGTCCGGACAATGTTTTTGTAAATCCAAACAGTTCACAAACATCGTGGAATGTCCTCAAGAATGATGAGCTGGGTGGAAATCACTGGTCGGAGGTTATTGTGCAGATAGCAACACAACCAAAGCATGCAGTTGTTGGAACTTACACTTTCAATTCCTTTAATAAAAGGTTAGTTTATCAACCACAACCCGGGTTTGCTGGCCGCGATTCTATTTGCTACAGTGTTTATAGTCCGGCAAAAGATGAAACCAAATATACTTGGGTCTATATCAATGTTACAAATAAGCCGGATAATATTTATACGGATATGTGTACAACTAATCCCCCGGCACAGATTTGGGGAATAACGCCTAAACACACGGCTTTAGAAACTCTTAGTACATACCAAAACGCCATTACAGGGGATATTGATGGTGATGGTATTGTAGAGATTATTGTGGCGGGAGATATTGAAGAAAGCACTAGTCTTTCATATAAATTATATATTTATAAAGGGAATAATATTTCTTTGGCCCCGAAAACAATTACGACTGTTTCTCCGTTCGTTTGGCAAAATGTAACTAAATATGCTATCGGAAGGACAAAAGTAGCGGGAAAAGATAGTACGCTGATTGTTGTCGCCGAAAATGACCGGTATTTACGGGCATATAATTCCAATGGTGGATTGGTTTGGACGAGTGATGCTGTATACAGTGCATCCAATTCTACTTCTTTTCCTCCCGGTTTTGCTGATATGAATAATGACGGAATTCCTGAAGTTATTATTTGTGGTAAGGTTTATAATTCAACAAACGGAAAATTGTTGTGTTCTTCCGGAGTAGAGGGGCTGACTATTGCCGCTGATTTATTTAATACAGGAGAATTGAATCTTATTGTCAATAATAGGATTTATAAACCAAATTCTACATTAACATCAGTATCGCATGTTAGGACAATTACTCCGGTTGTAAATCCTACTGATCCGGATTATCCGGGTGTAACTACTGTCCCAGTCGGTGGTTTCCCCATTGCCGTAGATATGGATAATGATGGTAAATTAGAACTTATTGTAAGTTATCCTGCAGGGAGTGGGTTATACACATTTCTGTACATTGCGAATCCTTCAACCGGGGCGATTATGGGAAGTAAATATGTTCCCGATGGCGGAGCATCTTCTTGGCCTTTTGTTGGAGATATAGATGGGGATGGCCGTCCTGAGATTGTTTTTATAAAAAACCGTACTTCAAATTATGGAAGAGGAGGTGGAACTACAGAAACTGATGGAACTTATCAATATTGCCAAATGCAGGCATATAAATATGCTCCTGGAAATCAGATTCTTCAACAATTTTGGTCTTATCAGCATTATGACTACTCCGGAGGTACGGGGATGACCTTGTTTGATTTTAATTTGGATGGAATATCTGAAATCGTTTACCGGGACGAGTGGAATATCCGTATAATCAATGGTAGTGGAAAAGATCACATTACAGGATTACCTAGAGGTCCATACAATTTAGCCTCTTTTCCCAACCATTCCGGAACGTCAGTAGAATATCCTACTGTTGCTGATGTGGATGGAGATGGCCAGGCTGAAATACTAATGGTTGGTGCGGTTGATAATAATCCCGGCGTAGGAGGTTGGGATAGGGAAGGCCCCCTTTGGGTCTTTAAGTCTATTGATCCGGTAAATAGTCCTTGGGCTCCTGCTCGTACGGTTTGGAACCAGTATGCATTTAACCCGGTATATGTTAATCAGGATTTAACTATTCCTGCTTATCCGATGAATCCGGCAACAGAATTTATAACTAAGGATGGTAAAAGGCATCGTCCATACAACCACTTTTTACAACAGGTTACTGATTTGAATGATCAGGGAAATCCACTGTTCTTAGCTCCAGATTTAACATTTGTATTTGGGACTCAAAGTACTACATTCTTCAATCCTACAGCAAAGATGCTTGATGTGGGTATATACATTACCAATGAAGGAAATAAGGCTAATCCATCGCCTTTCGATATATCTGTTTATATGGTAAAAATGGATGGGACATATCTCTGTATCCATACCGAAACAGTAACGAATGTTCTGAATCCGGGCGACAAACAACAAATTGATTTTTCATTTTCATTTGACCCATCTCTTTACCCTGCATTTAAGGGATTTGAAATCCGATTGAATGAAAAAAACGATACCTTCATTTTTGACGAATGTATTTATTCGAATAACTATAGCCGAGGAAAGATGTTTACGCCCAATGAACGGGTAATTTGTGAAGATAAGACCGAAACCATGAATCTGATTCCACAAGGGGTTTACCGTTATGAATGGTATGATAAAAATTATAATATGATTCCGTATAATGTACCAACTGCCAATTATCAGTTGGGTTCTATGGGGGAAAGTTTTACCATTACAAAAACGAATGATAAAGTAGAACAATTCTATGTGTTATTGTATGATTTGGATAACAACCTGATGAGTACCAACTTTGATACGATAAATATTTATTTGGCTCCCGATACGCTTATATGGATTGGCGAAAAGTCGAAGGATTGGCATAACTACGGAAACTGGATTGATCCGACAGAAGTGAATCCGTATGCACCTCTGCATCCAAGTTCCAAGATTCCTCGCAAGTGTACGAATGTATTGATCCCAGATGTTTTGGATATGTATCCAATACTTTCTACATTAGAAACAGATTATAGTTATTATACGAAAAGTGAATGTGCCAATATTTGGTTTGAACATGGAGGAGAAGTTGTCCGAACGGATAGTTTGGATTATGATGCGGCTTATGTACACAAGCGGCTTATGAGTAACCGTTGGTATATGGTATCTCCTCCATTGAGGGATTTTTATCCGGGAGATTATTATATCAGCAATCCCAATCCACATTTGGATGATGTTTTTATGTATACCGCTTTTTTCAGCCGGACGAATCCTGAAACAGGTAATTATACTCAAGGCAAATGGACAGGTGTATTTAACACTCCTAATATATTGTTGACTGCCGGAACGGGGATGGCCGTTTGGGTAGATGATAAACAGCCCAATTTGAATACTCATGACCCATTTGATTTTCATTTTCCGAAACATGATTTGACATACAAAATGTATGATTGGTACGGTAATTTACAGTACACTACTACATTAACTAGAGGTAATGAGCATCGGTTTGTATATGAGCCGATATGGAATCAATCGAACGGGAATATTGATTTGCCAATTTTATCTACAGGAGCAGGTAATAAACTATTGATTGGAAATCCATTTATGGCACACTGGGATTTTTCGCAGTTTTATGTTTCGAATATGAGCAAAATTAAAAATTACTATCAGATATTGGATGGTAATGGGCAGAATTTTAATACTTATATCGAATATAATCCGTCGGGAATATCCGGAACAGGTGGTGGCATAACCATTACAACAGCCAATCCGGCTTTGAATAATTATATTGCCCCGATGCAGTCGATATTGGTAGAAAGTACATCTTTGTTTACAACGCTCCGGACACATGTAACGTCAACCGAATTTCGCCCGGGAGATAAACTTCGTTCGGCTTCGGAAGATGAAAACGTTCCGGAAGTGCTTTATATTGACGCCGAAATAGGAGGGCAGTCTAACCGGGCAGGGATCTTGTTCGACAGGGATAATCAATTCCGTGAAGCGTATGGAGAAGGAGTTATGAAGACATTTCTGAAGGCTAACATGGAATATATACTTGATGGATCGGGTAATCCGGATAAAACCTATCCTTATCCGGTTGGAATATACTCACAATCCGAAACCGGAAATCTATTGGATATTGTAATTATAAATAATCCGGATAAAACAATACCATTAGGCTTGGCAACATTGCAAACAGGTAAAGTCAAATTAAATATTGATACCCTAACATTGAAAAATTTTGCAAAGGATTATCAGATTTACTTGATTGACAGGGAAAGTGGGATACCTGTAATAACCGACTTGAGGGAAAATCCTTCTTATGAATTTAATAAGACAATCGGAGATTTATTTGTGAACGACCGTTTCTACCTGTCGTTGGTAAAGAATGGCACATCTTTCAGGAATATAGAAGAACAGCAGTCGGCTATCCAAATGTTCAAGAACGGAAAAACAGTTAAATTATTTACCTTGAACACAGAATTGATAGATTCATATTCATTGACCGATTTACAGGGGCGAATAATCTCGTCCGGCACCAAATTAGGCAAAGGGGAGATAATTGTCACTTTACCGGAAACCGGACTTTACCTGCTTCGTTGTTCAACCGGAAAATCAATGTCGGTATTTAAAATACAATAAAAGAATAACATAGATTATCAGTTTATCTTTTCCCCCAAAGAGAAACATGTAAATGCGAAGAATTCGGTTTCTCTTTGGGGCGTGAGGGTAAAGATAGTTAAGACTGCTTTTTTATCCTTAATCATTGAAATAATAAAATTTAAAAACAAAACAAATAAACAAAAATGAAGAAGAATTACACATTAAAATCATTTCTATTTGCAACTGCAATAGTATTATCTCTATCTCTAAAAGCAGAGGATACTCCGATTAGTATCTCAGCTGGAGAAGCCAGCATTTTCTCGCAAAATTATAATGAAGGAACAGCCCATGCTTTTACTATTAGTGGAGTTGGTATTGAAGCTGGCACACAAACATTTAATTCAAAGTCGATTCCAACAGCAAATGCTCAGAATACAGAGTCGAGCGAATGTGGAATTCCCCTTGGAATTCCTCCTGTTTTAAATGTAGCTAAGCCACTTCCTGTTTGGAATTTTTTGGGAACATTAACATCAAATAAGGCAGCAACAGTTGATGGCTCAGCTTATATTACTATTAATGTAACAGGTGATGCGGTTATAACCAGTGTTAGTATTGTAGGGAAATCATCGGCTAATAATGGGCAATCCCAGCTTACTTTTGCTTCAAGCAAGAATACCAATGGAACTGGTTATGCTAATGGAGCTATACTAACATTTTGGGATATCAAGTGTAAATATGATGTAGAAGGAAATCAATCTTTTTCTACTTTCTCGAAAGCTGATGGAATCAAGAGTATTAAATTGGCTCGTGAAAAAGGATTGGGTGGAACTAATGCCGCTAATTTTGATGATTTAGGAGCAGGAGGAGGTACCTGGATAAAAGAAATAATTGTAACAACAGAAGATAACTCTATTGGAACAGGTATTGGCATAGCGGAAGATGATTCATTTATAATGAACCTTTCAGATAATCAAATTCACATGAGTGAACCGGCATCGCAAGTATCCATTTACAATATCTCAGGCCAATTGGTACAAACAGCCGGAAATATCCAAGCATTGCCATTAAACACACTTCCACCCGGAATTTATGTAGTAAAAGCAACAAGTGCAACCGGAAAAAATATCATAACAAAGATTGCAAGATAATATCAACCTTATCCATTCCGGTTTAAAAGAAAACGAACATAACAAAATCAAAACGAATGAAGAATATGAAACG
>JAVBLR010000013.1:0-78764 GCA_031553395.1 Bacteroidales bacterium
TTCCACCTTGTGAAAACTGGCGCTGCAAATAATTAAAGAAAAGACAGATAATCTAAGCCTGAAGAAACGAAGGCTCAAAGCCGCCTATGATGTTGAATATTTGAAAAATTTAATTAACTGAAATTTCATGCGTTTGCCCTAGCTATAAATACC
Source organism: Bacteroidales bacterium (assembly GCA_031553395.1). Classification (GTDB taxonomy): domain Bacteria; phylum Bacteroidota; class Bacteroidia; order Bacteroidales; family WRGA01; genus WRGA01. Next base: position 154 of record JAVBLR010000013.1, read on the forward strand.
TTTTCAAGCTAATAACAAAGAATTTTTTATATCAGCAGGAAAATAAGAGGAGTCTTTATTACTATTACATCCAAATTGATTCCTGCAATATCTGCGTCAAGGAATGTGTCATGCAAAAATGAATTGTACGGATAATATGGTATACTGCAAGTGTAATACCACACGCATAAGCCAATTTTTTGCTATATAGAAAGTTATGAAAAAGTTCTTTTTGTGTAGCGATTTCAGCTGCAAATATAACGACCATGCAAGCTGAAATTAAAAGGATCGGAATTCCGAATAAATGGTAATGGAAGCTTTTCTCGAAATTTCCTTCATAAATAGATACAAAGGATTTTGTGATTCCACATCCCGGACAAGGCATGCCGGTCATCATTTTGAAAGGGCAGAAAGATTGTTTTTCTTCGAGATGTCCATCTCTGTTGGTAAGCATAATAAAACAGGGAACAGCCAACATGCACAAAGCACAGGCTATTCCCATAAGTTTTCTTCTCAGTAATTCTTTATTCGTATAGTTTATTGATATCACCTTGAACAATCATTGCTGCAACGTATGGAAAGAAAAGACCCAAGATTAATAATAAAGTAGCTTGATCTTTATCGTTTTCTCCAATTTTCTTGTAAAGAGCAGGTAATGCTTCTTTTCCTGCTAAATAATAGAAATAAGCATTTACAGGAGAACATAAACCGGCAACAATTGCAATAGGCTGTGAAATTATTTCTTTCTCAGCTACAGCATTCATTACTTCTGCCGCTTTCATGTTCCAGTAAATTAAGTAAAGTCCGCAAGTTACCAATCCAAGCACGATTACCATCACAGGGTTGTTTTTGAATACAGGAATTTGTTCTGACATAAAATTTAATTTTTTTATTGTCTTACTCGTAAGGCTTTTCAGTTACGCCTCGTTTTTTAGAGTGGGTTCCGAACTCCACTTTTATAATTAAACTTAAATAAGCATATTATTCTATCAAATAATAAATATGCTTATTTTTAATAAGTTACTTTACAACCGCCACAAAAATAGAAAAGAAAAACAATATATACAATATGTTAATGAATAAAAATCATATTTTAATTTTCTAAAATTCAGTTATAGCTTCTGAATAAAGGAATATATACGTTCTATATCCTGTTTCATATATATTTGTATCTACTTGTATTTTAACAGGTAACGAATAGGTATTTTTTAATGAACTGATGTCGAAAGATACAACTCCTTTTTTACGGTAAGCCATAAAATCATTATTTGCATTATGGCGAAGTTCGAGATGGATTAAATCATCATCCAGATAAGAAATGGTTGAGTTATTTACCAAGGATAGATAATGCATTTTACTATCAGCATAAAAATAGAAAGATAAATTGATGTAATTTCCACTAAGCCAAATACTTTCTATTCCAATGGCATCATTTCCGAATATCGAATCATTTTCGATGGTTACGGTTTTAATGTCGGAAACGCTCACTTTACTTATTGCAAATATCTGAATGGCTTGCTCATAACCGGTCTTGTTCTCGGAAAGGGTATTGTATTTGATTAAAACCCGTTGTTTGTTTTCGAATGTATAACTTATATTATTGGGCATAATTTCAGGATAAAGTGTTTTTCCATTATCCAACTGAAAGTAATACCCATTATCAGAAAGATATACGGTACTTAAATCTATCCTGAATTCCTCAGGTTGATATTGATAATCATCGCTGCAAGCAAAAAGATTTATCAATGCAAAAATTATGACTATATATCGTATTGTTTTCATTGTAATTTAATTACACTTCTAAAAGTTCATTGATTTCTTCTACGGATAAATGTTGTAACGGTTTATTGGAAGCAATAAAGGTCTCGGCCAAAGCCGATTTTTCAGCTTGCAATTTTACAATTTTTTCTTCGATTGTTTCAGAAGAAATAAACCGGTATACCATTACATTTTTTTCTTGTCCGATACGATGGGCACGAGCAACAGCCTGCATTTCGGCAGCAGGATTCCACCATGGATCGAGGATGAAAACATAATCGGCAGCAGTTAGGTTTAGCCCTACCCCGCCAGCTTTGAGGGAAATAAAGAAACAATTTACATCTTCTTGATTGGTGAACTTTTGAATTTCTTTTTCTCTATCAATTGTGTCACCAGTAAGCCAGGTATATTTCCAAGATTGTTTATCGAAATAGTCGGCAAATAATCGTAAATGTTTTACAAATGCCGAAAATATCAACACTTTATGATTTCCGGCCTTCAGGCTTTCAAATTGCATGATTACCTGCTCGAATTTACCTGATTCTCCCGAAAAATCTTTATCTGTCAGTATTGGATGATTTGCAAGTAAACGTAACCGGGTTAGTCCTTGTAAAGCCATGAAGGATGTATTTCTTTCAGATGAATATATCTTAGATTCGAAGTTGGTAATTAAACTATTCCGGATTTTATTCTTTTCTTTATTATAAAACGATTTTTGTTCATCACTCATATCGCAGTAAATTACATCCTCCAGTAAAGGAGGTAATTCGGGAGTTACTTCTTCTTTTGTCCTGCGAAGCAAAAACGGACGAATCATTTTCAACAAGACTTCTTCCTTTTCTTTATTTTTTTTATTGATAATCGGATTAATATATGCTTTTTTGAATGATGAAAAATTTCCCAACATCCCTTCATTAATAATGTCGAATTGTGCCCATAAATCGGATAAGGAATTTTCTATCGGAGTTCCTGTCAATACTAATTTATGCGATGCATTTACTTGTTTTACAGCTTTATAAGCATTTGATGCCGGATTTTTCACGTATTGGCTTTCATCCAAAATTAAATATTGGAAATTGCATGTTTGCAATAATTCGATGTCATTACGCAAAACTCCATACGTGGTTATAATAATGTCGTAATATTTGAATACTTTGCCGATATCTTTACTTTTTATCCGTTTGATACCTGAATAAGAATAGACTTTTAGTTTGGGCGCAAAGCGTTTTATTTCATTTTGCCAATTATGAAGTAGAGAAGTGGGCACAACCAATAACGATGGTGGATATTTCTCGTCTCTCACGTCTATATTATCTTCTTCGAAAAGAAAGAATTGCCCTAAATCATTTGTGCTTTTTTTGCTTGTTTCCGAATTTTGAATGGAAGCAATATATTGTAAAAGAGTAATGGTTTGAAGTGTTTTTCCCAATCCCATATCATCGGCCAAACATCCGCCGAAATTATTTTCGTAAAGATAAACCAACCACGAAAATCCTTTTTGTTGATATGGCCGTAATTGTGCATTGAGACCTTGTGGAACATCTTTTAATAAATCATTGTAGCTTGTAGATGGAAGGTTGATTCCTTCGATATGGTCGATTAGTTGATAATAATATTTTTTTAAACGAATATTTTCACCGCTTTTTTTGCCGAAGAGCATCATCTCGTAATAACGGTAAAACCATTCCTGAGGTAATATTGCAATCTGATTGTTGGGTAACAAATACTCTCGTATACCTTTCAAAATATGATGATAAAACCGGCTGAAGGGAATCTGAAAATCATCGAAATAAACTATGCAATGCACATCAAACCAATCCTTTTGAGTATCAATCTGTGTATTTAAAGAAATTTTACCAACATAATAATTTTGTTGTAAATTATCTTGTTCTAGTGAAAAATTGAGTAAAATATCCGGATGTTCTCTTATCCAATCAATTATTCCATAGACTTCTTCTTCGGATATTTCTTCAACATATTTATATTCCTGTTTAACAATAAAATAATTATCCAAATACTTTTCCAGTCCTTCGGATAATAGCAATTTTATTAGTTTATTTTCCCATTCTTTATCCCTGAAATAATATGCTATCGCCAATTTATCTTCTTTTTCTTCAATTAGAGCGACTTTCTTGTAAGTGGCAGAAGGTTCATAGCTCTTATCTCCATATTCAAATTTGAGATGCAATACAGGCCGTTGGAGCCAATCATTTTCGAGTGAAAGCAACGCCTTTTTGGATGGGTTTATTTCATAAATGTCGAATCCTTGTGACCGAACTTCGTATTCTTTTACACAGTTCAGGACAAATTTTTCGATGTATGATTTCTCGGAAGCTGCCGGAACACTGATGTATGATTTTGTGAAAAAAGGCAATAATTTTTTTGCATCAATATCTTCAAAAACAAACAGTTTTTGATCGACAACAACAATTGCCGGATCAGAGCAAAGTTCGGAACACGATTTTTCTTTCAGATTGATAATCTCATTCTCCCATTTTACTTGTATAAAATACCGGAATCCAAGTTCTTCGTCCTTGATAAAATTGAAAACAGCTTGTGCCTGATTAATTGAAAAATGGATTTTGTCTTCTTCGTATAATGTGCGAATTTTATTGGTTTCGCGTAGATAAAATTCCACTTCCGATTGAGGCAATAAGGTAATTATTTGTTGATGATAATTTTCGATGCAAGGACGAATGTAATTTGTAATGGTTTCGTCTGTAACTTTTTTGAGAAAATCGGCAGTTGTTTTTTCTTTGGAATAAAGTCTCATTAAGGCTTTATCGGAATATTTCTCGGCAATTTGAACAATTTCTTGTTGGATAGGGCTCAAATTTGGAAAAAAAGACGACCGGCTTCCTACAACTTCGAGTACACTCATCGATTTTGTTGGATTTTCTTCTATCAAAACCGGTTGCAAAATCGCACCCCAAAGCTGATGATTAACAAGCGTAATAATTAGTTTCTCCACTATGCCCTTACCAATTTTTATACGGATTTTTTATCAAATTCGCATTGTAGTATTTTGCATCAAAACTCACTTCTTCCCCAACCCATTCAGGAATATCAAATGGATAATCTTCGCTTGGAAGTTCAATTTCAGCAACAATTAATCCTTCATTTTCACCTAAGAAAACGTCCACTTCCCAACATAGTTCCTTTTGAGGAATCTTATACCGGTATTTTTCAATCGTTGGCTTTAGGCATAGTGCTTTTAACATTACGTCTGCATCTTCAACGGGGATTTCATATTCGTATTCCAATCGCGAAATACTTTCAGTTTTCCCTTTTATGGTTAAGAAAGCTTTTTCGCCTGCAATTCTAATGCGTACAATCCGTTCTTCTTCATCACTTAAATATCCTTGTGAATAAAATTCGGGTTTCGCAAGCTGCTGAAAAGATGTATTTTTGACTAAAAATTTGCGTTCTATTTCTTTCATTAGGTAAATAAAGAGTTACATATCATTCAAAAATAAGTAAACAAGTTGCTGAATAGAAACAGCGTTTTCAAGTTAAAAAGGGAATGTAATTTGAAGCAATGTAATTATCAGTCAACTAAAATAGTAAATGGTAAATAACAAAATAGTAAATATAGATTTATCCTATCTGACTTATTTTACGCAAGCGTTCTTCATCGATTATCTTGATACGGCGGCCATCCATGATGATAATATGTTCGGCAACAAATTGAGAAAGGGTACGAATGGCATTAGAGGCGGTCATATTGGAAAGGTTGGCTAAATCTTCGCGGGAAAGGTAAATATCAAGTGTCATATTGTCTTCTTCGAATCCGTAGGAATTTTTAAGGAAAAGCAGTGATTCAGCCAAACGACCACGAATGTGTTTTTGAGTAAGATTAACCGTTCGGGATTCGGAATTTCCCAAGTCAACGGCGAGAGCTTTGATAAAATACATTGCCAATTTGCTATTCAAATTTATCAAACTTCGGACAACAGCCATTGGTAAGAAATAAACATTTGAAGGTTCGAATGCGGTTGCTCCCGTTTGATAGACTTCTTCGGCAAAGTAAGCTCTATATGCAAAATATTCAAGAGGCCCCATCATCCGAATTATTTGAGTTTTTCCGTTAACTCCTTCTTTGAATATTTTTGCTTTTCCTGATGTCAGACACATTAAGTAAGCCGGGGTTTCTCCGATGTAATATATCTTTTCGTTTTTCTTGAAATAGTATAACCTTCCGTTTTTTCTGACTACAACTTTCTGTTCTTCGGTTAATAATTCCCAAATACCTGAAAGATATTCAGATAATTCTTCGTACGTTGGCAAATCAAGATTCATTTTCATGAGCAAACTCTTTTTCTTATAATACAGCCAAAAATGAAGCTAAAAAACAAAAAAGCTCCTTTTTGAAACTTGATTATATTTACGTAAGACAAAATTAAAAAATATTACTAAAACAACAATGAATAAGTGGAAATAAATGCCTTATTAAAGGTTAATAAGGAGAAAATCCAAAAGAAGTGGAAAGTAAATATTTTGTATAACTTATTCGACTTTTTTAAAGTACAAATCTAAAACATCTTTTGCAGCAGCAAATGGAGTTATTTCAGAATCAAGCATTTGTTTTTCCTTCATTCTCAAAATATTATCGACTTCCGGATTTTGATAAAAATGATTTTTCAATTGCTCGTTTATTGTTTCATACATCCAATATTTGGATTGTTCAGCACGCTTGTAATCAAAATATTTGTTATTCTTGGTGAATGCAATATATTTTTCAATCATATTCCATATTTCGGCAATGCCAATGTTGTAATAACCCGAATAAGTTAATACTTCCGGTTGCCAGCCCGAATCAGTTGGAGGAAATAGATGCAATGCATTTTTGAATTGTTGTTGGGCAAGTTTTGCTTTATCTATGTTGTTCCCATCAGCTTTATTAATGATAATACCATCGGCCATTTCCATAATTCCACGTTTGATACCTTGCAATTCATCACCCGTTCCGGCAAGTTGTATCAGCAAAAAGAAGTCTACCATTGAGTGTACAGCAGTTTCAGATTGTCCAACACCAACTGTTTCTACAAAAATAGTGTCGAATCCGGCAGCTTCACACAGGATAATAATTTCCCTTGTTTTACGGGCAACACCACCTAATGAACCAGCCGAGGGGGAAGGGCGAATAAACGCTTTCGGATGAATAGATAAGGCTTCCATTCGGGTTTTGTCACCTAAAATACTTCCTTTACTCCGTTCGCTGCTCGGATCGATTGCCAACACTGCTAATTTATGTTCTTTTTCAACAATATACATTCCTAATGTATCGATGGAAGTGCTTTTTCCAGCTCCCGGAACGCCTGTAATGCCAACCCTGATAGATTTTCCCGAGTATGGAATGCATTTTTCGATAAGTTCCTGGGCTGTTTGTTGATGAATAGGATTTGAACTTTCTATTAATGTTACCGCCTGACTCAATATTGTATTGTTTCCCTTTAAGATTCCTTCTACATATTCCGAAACAGAGTATGTTTTTTTTCGGGAGGTTTTGAGGTATGGATTTACAGAAGGCGGTTGAGAAATGCCTTTATTCACATTCAAGCCTTTATATTCGGGATTATTTTCAATATGATTCATAATGTACAGCTTGTTTTGACAGGAAATATTAAAACGACAAACGCAAAGACTTGTAATCTTTGCGTTTCTGTCTAATATATATTTAAAATCTTACTTTGTAATTGTACCGGAAACAGTAACTTGGTTGTCAGCTGATTTTGCCTTATTTCCATTTATATGTATATAAAATTGCCCTTTGTAATTACCTTCTTTTTTGATTTTAGAACTATCATAGCTTACAGAAATAGTACTTTTTACTCCAGGTCCTAATGTTACTTCTGCCGGTAATACACTTACATATTTAGGCATGTCGTCGAATGTAAGTTTTAATTGACCTGTTCCGTTATTCATAATTTCAATTACCTGAGACTTTTTTTCACCTAAGTTAAGTCCGAATAAAAGATTATTTTTTGTCATTCTTAAATCTCCGATCTTTATAGGATAGCCAAAATCAGGCGCTTGTCCTTTCGGAGTAACAGTACCCCTTATGTACAAAACTTTGTCCCCACCATCAGCATTACTGGTAACAGTAATGGTTTTGGTAAAACTTCCCGGACGGCCTGTTGTAGAATAAGCAGCCTTGATAACACCGGTTTTACCGGGAGCAATAGGCTCTTTTGTCCAACTTGGAGTCGTACATCCACAAGAAGTTCTTACATTCGTAATAACTAAAGGCTCTGTACCTGTGTTTGTAAATCTGAAATCGCAAGAAACACTTCCTGCTTCTTCTGCTACGCTTCCAAAGTTATGAGATTCTTCATCAAATTTAATAGCTACTTTTTGAGCAAAGATAGCAGTAGCAGCTATAAATAATGTTGCAAATAGAATACTAAAACGTTTCATTTTTATATAATTTAAATACTTGTATAACCTCAGGTTTAAAATAGTATGTTATCCAATAGATTTGACGGTGCAAATGTAAAATCTTTCTAATAAATAGTTAATTAATTTTATTTATTTAACGTAAGAATAGACTATAAAAGCTTGAATTCTTCGTAGGTAATATCAGAAAGTGTCCCATTTTCACATTTCATCATTCGGGATGGAAATTTTTCAACCAACCGATAATTATGGGAACTCATTATTACAGCGGTACCGTTTTTGCTGATATCGTGCAATAGTTGAAGGATTAATCTTCCGGTTTCGGGGTCAAGATTACCCGTTGGTTCGTCAGCCAGAATAATTTTTGGAAAATTTAGCAAAGCTCTTGCAATAACAACCCGTTGTTGTTCTCCTCCGGAAAGTTGATGGGGCATTTTATTTCCCATATTTTGTAATCCAACCTGAGTTAAAACGCCTTCAATTCGACTTATGATATCTCCCCTTTTTTCCCAACCCGTTGAGCGTAAAACAAATTCGAGATTATCGTTTACAGTTCTATCCGTTAATAATTGAAAATCTTGAAAAACAATACCTAAATTACGGCGTAGAAAAGGAATTTGATTTTTTTTAATGCGCTTCAAGTCGTAATCCAAAACGGTTGCATGTCCACTTCGAATTGGAATTTCTCCGTAAATACTTTTGAGAAAAGTCGATTTTCCTGAACCAACTTTACCAATGATATATAGAAATTCTTTTTCCTTCAACTTAAAATTTACATCGTTTAATATTCCTATATCACTTATAGAAATATCAACATTTTCATATTCAATAAGATATTGTTTTTCTTCCATAACTTTATTTTCCAATAAGATGCAAAATTACAAAGATTATTTTTTATAAAATAATAGTTTAGTTAAATAATAGTAAACAAATTATTGAGAATGTAAAGTGTTTTTTGTTCACCGCCTATTCTAAGACTCTTTATTTGCCAATAAGTTTATTTGTGTCGTTTTTTTAATTCCCGCGCCAAATCTTCCAAACGATATCCTTTGTATGTAAGCAATACAATTAAATGGTAAATCATATCCGAAGCTTCGTATAGGAATCCTTCTTCTGTTCCATTGGTAGCTTCGATAACCGTTTCTACCGCTTCTTCGCCTACTTTTTGCGCCATGCGGTTTATGCCTTTATTGAATAAAGATGTTGTGTAAGAACCTTCGGGCATTTCCTGATGGCGACGGTCGATGAAATCCTGTAAATATTTCAAAAACAAAATGTCTTCTTCGTTTTTTTCTTCAAAACAAGTGTCGCTTCCTGTATGACAAACAGGCCCGACTGGATTTACTTTTATCAACAAAGTATCTTTATCGCAATCTTCTTTGATTGAAACAACATTCAGGAAATTTCCACTTTCTTCGCCTTTTGTCCATAACCTGTTTTTGGTGCGACTGAAAAAAGTTACTTTCCCTATTTCTTTGGTTTTTGCCAATGCTTCTTCATTCATAAATCCGAGCATCAGCACTTTGTTTGTTTGTTTGTCTTGGATGATTGCAGGAATCAATCCGTTTAATTTGTTAAAATCCATAATGTTAAAGTAAAAGGTAAAAGGTAAAAGGTAAATTTGATATTTTTACCTTTTACTTTTTACCTTATAATTATTCCTTCTTTTTTTAGATAATTTTTTAGTTCGGGTATTTTGATTTCGCCGAAATGGAAAACACTGGCAGCCAATGCTGCATCAGCTTTTCCCAATGTAAATGCATCTTTAAAATGTTCCATTTTCCCGGCACCTCCTGAGGCAATTACAGGAATCGTAAGCGTTTCGGATAAAACTTTTAGTGCATCATTCGGATAACCGGTTTTTACGCCATCGTGAGACATACTGGTAAAAAGAATTTCTCCGGCACCCAAATTTTCAGCTTCTTTTGCCCATTCAACTAATTTTTTATCAGTCGGAATTCGTCCGCCATTGAGGTAGCAAATCCATTCTCCGTTTTCATATTGGGCATCAATAGCTACAACACAAACCTGGCTGCCATAATTTTTTGCAATGTCTTCGATTAATTTAGGATTACGAATTGCTGCCGAATTAATCGATACTTTATCCGCTCCGGCATTCAATAAACGACTGACATCTTCCAGTTCATTAATTCCTCCGCCTACGGTAAACGGAATATTAATATTTGCTGCAACTCTTTTTACTATTTCGGTAAAGGTCTTTCTTCCTTCGTGTGAAGCGGTAATGTCCAAAAAAACCAATTCGTCGGCGCCTTGTTCACTGTATGCCGCACCTAATTCAACTGGGTCGCCGGCATCTCTGAAATTTACAAAATTGATTCCTTTTACAGTTTTACCGTCTTTTACATCCAGGCAAGGGATAATTCTTTTTGCTAACATCTGTAATATTTACTATTTGATAATTTACAATTTACAATTTGGCAGAATTAGTTAAAGTTTCTCCAATAATTCCGTTTTCTTTGCATTATATTCGTTTTCAGTGATTAATCCTTGTTCGAATAATTCTTTTAATTTTTGCAATTTAGGGGCAATATCTTCATTCTGATTTTGTTGTTGCTGCTGTTGGTTGCTTTGCTGCATTACCATATTACCTAATTGAAATCCGGCTCCCATTTGAAGCCCTGCTCCGGCCAAACCTTCATTTTTTGCAGCATCTCGTAAAGCTCCTAATTGCTGTACTTGGGTGTAATCCAATCCAACTTCTTTCGCAGCCAAATTTTCGGCTGTCATATCGGCAATTTTGGAAATGCGATTAAGTGTATCTTCATCAAATCCGGTTCCTTCAATCCTGAAATCAATTAATTGAAAACCCAAATCCTCAAAAATTAGTTCATTTTTTCCTTTAAAATTTTCAACAATATTCGTTCGGTTAGCATCAATATCGCCATATGAGAATTTTGCATTTGCCAAACAATCACTTACAGGCTGAATTAGACGTTCCGAAATAATCCGGCGAATATCATCCACCTCTAATGTATTTTTACTTCCAACAACATTTTGAAATAATGAAATCGGATTGCTAATCCGGAATGAATAATTTCCGTACATACTCAGATTTACCGGAAATTGGTAAACCGGGTCAATATATTTAATAGGGGTGGAAGTTCCCCATTTACAATTCAACACATCCGCTCTACGGTAAAACCAAATGCCTGTTTTATGCTCACTTTCAAATCGTTGGAATATTTTTTCCAATGTGGTAAAAAAAGGAACGTTGTCACTTTTGACACTATATTTACCTTCTTCTGTGATATGTTGTTCTACTTTCCCTTCATAAACGAAGATACAACCTTGTCCGGGACCGACAATCAAGTTTGATAAATCTTTGATTTCATCCCCGTAAACAGTGAATTTGTAAAACAATTGTTCGGGCAAAGGATTTTCCCAATGGATTACTCCCCGAAACTGATTTTTAAATTTATCGAATAATTTCATAATTGTTAGTTTTGGGTTACAAGATACAAGTTATAAGTTTGTGTATTCTATACCTTGTATTTAAAATAACTAATTTCCATATTTTAATATAATTTTACCTGTATTATCTACAGCTAAAACTTTCCGGTAATCCGAAAAAATAAAAATATTGCCCTGATGTGCAGTACAATTATAACTTCCTTTCATTTCCGTATCGGGAAGTGTCCAAAGGACTTTCCCCGTATTGTCGATGCACTGCATGATTTGAGGCGATTCGTCCGAAATATCCACTTTATATGTAATAACACAAAGTTCGGGCGATTCGAAAACAACCGAAGCATAAAAATAATACCTGTCGGGTGTTAATTCCTTCATGCTTTGAACCTTGTATGTTTTCCTGTTCCAAGCAATGTATTGCCCCATGCTGGCCCATCCCGGACAAAAATCTTGTCTTGGTCCGTGCTTGTAATTTAAATAGCTGTAAATGTACAGTTTTTTCTTTGGATTATCATGAATTGCATCGTCAGTAGTTTTAGCGCCATCATAAAAAAAGTAACCAGTGTCGGGTTGTTCTTTCCCTGTTAATCCGTTTTGGCCTGAACGAGCCCTATAAAACCCATCGCGTGTGAATATCTTGTCAATTAACGGAAAAAGATAATACTCAACTGCCTCATTATTAATAACCTTAAAGCCATCTACCTGATATCCGAATTCTACTTTTGATAAACCTGATGCCAACTCTGTCATTCCATGTACAAATTTATCATTCATCGGCTCAATTTGAAATGTTTCGGCATTTAATTTATAAATAAATTTGTTGTTAGCTATTAACCAAATCGATTGGTCGGTAAATGCCTGAATCCTCAACTCATCGAACATTTTGATTTGTTTATCGTCTTGGTCGGTTTTATCAACGAGCGTCTTTTCTTCGATTACATTTTTATCTTTCCCAATGATTTTCATTACAAATGAAGACTTCCAAGGATTGATGTTGCGGTAATCGCGTTTGCAGAAATCCAATACAACCGGTTCTCCTTTGTAAAAAGTGCCGATTATCGCTTCAGTTGATTCATCGTATTCATCTTCCTTATTTGCATCGCTTTCTTTAACAGAATATGTTCCATAATGAGGCGTTTGCGATTTATGGCTACTGAAAATAAATGGAATTATAAAAACTAATATGAAGAAAAATAATAAAGCAGCAATTACACCAAAAATGATTTTTTTCGATTCTTTTACAAAATCGATTAATCCGTTGTAATTGTGATTGATGTTTAATTCTGCTTTTTCTTTATCGAAATAATAAGATGCGCCACAGCTTTTGCATTTGTATTTATCTTCGCTCAATTCTATATAATCGGGACTTCCGCACTGAGGACATTTTATTGTTTTGAGTTTTGCCATTTTTTTAGTTATGAGCTACATATTGTGAGTTACAAGGTACTTTGCAAATCGCAATTTTTGTAATTAAAAATTTTTCGTTTTTTCGTTTAATAATAATTTTCCGGTATCGTCAATAAATAGTCCCCAATTTGAACTGCTAAATCCGAATACTTCATTTTCGTATAAAGAAACATCGACATGTCTTAATGCCCTGTTTTCAAATGATATATCGGGACAAGTCCAAATAATGTCGCCTGTTTTGTCTATTTTTTGAATAATATAATTGGATGTATTCGTTATATCGGGCTTGTATCCGACAATTACAAAGTCATTTCCCTGAAATAATATTTCTGCATCGAAAAATACTCGCTTTGGAAATAATAGCCTGATGTTGCTTGCTTTGTGATAACGGTCGTTTTTTTCCTGCTTGATGGGATAATCGGGTGCGTTTGGAAATAGTTTTCTATTAGGCCCATTCTCATAATACATGCATTCGTATATGTACAGATATTGCTTATTGTTTGTAGTTGAAGAAAAAGCGTATCTGTTTTGAAATTTTTCAGTTCCGGTTAATCCGCCGGTAGATATAGCCCGGTCGGCATTTTCAGTATATATTTTTTCAATTAGCGGATACAAAAATAATTCATCGGCCTGATTGGTTGTGATTTTTATTCCTTCGCCATTATAAATGAAATTAGCCTTGGCAAAACCTGTTTTGAGTTCGGGGTATTTTGATATTAATTCTCCGGTAACTTCTTTTGCTTCAAGTGTTTTTTTATCTATCTGAAAAATTTGCCTTTCATTAATAATAAACCAAAGTTCGGAATTTGCAAAGGAACGCACATCTATTCCCCTTGATGATTTGTCGGATAGATAATTGATTTTCTGTTCTTTGATTATTTTTTTATTTAAATCTGATATGCTTAATGTCAGTGTATTTTCTTTTGTGTCGGAAGTGCTAAATCCCCAAGTTCGAAAAAATGTAAGAACAACGGGTTTTCCTTGATAAAAGGCCGGGCAAATTTTTTCGGCATATCCTTTTTTTGTAGAAAATCCTTTTTTACCGAGAAACCCGGAAGCAAAAACAAATCCGAAAACAACAACGATAAATATAAACAATCCTACTATTGAAGATTTAGAAACAGCAGGCCGATGATATGCAGGCGCTGATGGATATTTATTTTCGAATTGATGTTTTACAATAATTTCGATTTTCTCGTCATCAATAAAATAAATCGTATTGCAATTTTTACAAACATATTTATTGTCACCCATGCTCACACAATCGGGACTACCACATTGAGGACATAAAACCGGTTTTATTTTTGCCATATTTTAGTTACGAGTTACAAAGTGGTTAAAAATCGCAACTGTTGTAATAAAAAAAATCATTTAAGAAGACTTTTTATTCATTAGTATATAAACAAGTAATCCGATTACCATTAACAAAAAACCCGATACCAACACAATATTGCCATAAATTCGAATTATATTAAATCCTTGCAAACAAAGTACAAGAACACCCATAAGAAGAATGAAAATACCAATATTGGACTTAAAACTTTTCATTATGATAATCCTTCGACTTCGCCATTTACAATATCAATATTGAGTGCTTGCGGATTTTTAGGTAATCCTGGCATTCGCATGATTTCGCCGGCAATCGCAACAATAAATTCAGCTCCATTATTAATGACGATATTGTTGATTTTAAATTCGAAATCTTTTGCGACACCATACGCTGTTTCATTTGCCGAAAAAGAATATTGAGTTTTGGCAATGCAAACGGGATAATGAGAAATATCCATATCATCGATATGTTTCAGCATGTTTCTTGCTTTGGTACTGAAAATTACGCTGGATGCTCCATAAATATTCCGGGCAACTTTTTCTATTTTTTCAGGAATGCTATCATTATCATTATAAGTGAAAGAAATTGTTTTTGACGGATTTTTTTCAATTGCTTTCACTACCGTTTCGGCAAGTTCAACTGCGCCTTCTCCGCCTTCATTAAATGCTGTATTAACAGCAAAATACACATTGTTTTGAATGCAAAAATCGCATAATAATTGTATTTCATCGTCGATATCGCTTTCGAACCGGTTAAAAGCCACAACAACCGATTGGGAAAAAGATTTTAAATTATCCAAATGTTTTTTCAGGTTTTCGAATCCTTTTTTCAATCCTTCTGCATTTGGTTTTGTAATATCGGAAAGAGGAACTCCTCCGTGCATTTTCAATCCTTGAGCTGTGGTTACAATAACGGTTAATTTCGGATTTAATCCGGCTTTCCGGCATTTGATATTGAAGAATTTTTCGGCTCCTAAATCAGCTCCGAATCCGGCTTCAGTAATTACATAATCGGCATGTGTCAACGCCATTTTTGTTGCTAATACCGAATTACATCCATGTGCAATGTTGGCAAAAGGGCCACCGTGAATAAATGCCGGAGTATTTTCGGTTGTTTGTACCAAATTCGGATTAATTGCATCTTTCAATAATACTACGATTGCTCCTGCTACTCCTAAATCCTTTACAGTAAAAGGATTTCCGGCATAGTCATATCCTAATAATACTTTTTCGATTCTTCTTTTTAAATCTTCTAAACTTGTTGATAAACAAAGAATAGCCATAATTTCGGAAGCAGGAGTAATGTCAAATCCGGCTTCGGTAGGAATACCATTCCCGGAGCCTCCTAATCCAGTTACTATTTTTCGCAAACTGCGGTCATTTACGTCTAATACTCTTTTCCACAAAATTTCTTTCAACCCTTTTTCAGTTCCTTTATTCTGATAAAGGTAATTGTCGAGCAACGCAGTAATCATATTGTGGGCGGAAGTAATGGCATGGAAATCTCCGGTAAAATGCAGGTTGATGTTTTCCATTGGCAACACTTGTGCATAGCCGCCGCCTGCCGCTCCGCCTTTCATCCCGAAACATGGCCCAAGGGATGGTTCCCGTAATGCAACGATTGCATTTTTGCCAATTTTATTTAATCCCAATGACAATCCGATGGATACGGTTGTTTTTCCAATTCCGGCTTTTGTCGGCGTAATTGCCGTAACCAATATCAGATTACTTTTTGCAACTTTTTCTTCATCAATCAATTGATAAGGGATTTTTGCCATGTATTTTCCGTAGTTCAATACATCATCATCGGAAATTTTGATTGTTTCAGCAATTTTTTTTATTTTTTTCAACGGGCTTTCCCGGGCAATTTGTATGTCAGATTTCATCTTGAAAACTTTTTTTAATGTTTTTAAGAAAAGCCTACAAACTTACAATATAATTTGTAAATTGACAATGGATTATAACTCGATAGTTTGCAAACGGCTTTCATTTACAAACTATAAACCTTAAATTTGTAGCTTAATCTATTTTATATCAAAATGGCTCAACGGGCAAATTGGCATCAACTTCTTTCTTCCAAGCGTTTTGGGTTGGAAGAGTTTCATGAAAATAATAAAGATGGACGAACTGAATTTCAACGGGATTATGACCGGTTGATTTTTTCGGCTCCTTTCCGGCGTTTACAAAATAAGACACAGGTTTTTCCGCTTCCTGGAAGTGTATTTGTGCACAATAGGTTAACTCATAGTTTGGAAGTATCTTCTGTTGGCCGTTCTTTGGCAGGGAAAGTAATTCATTTGTCGGAAGAAAAATATCAGAAAAGAGAATTGCCCGATTGTTTTTCTGAGATTACTTCAATTGTTGCAGCCGGATGTTTGGCGCATGATTTGGGAAATCCACCTTTTGGCCATTCGGGAGAAAAAGCAATTGCGACCTATTTTTCGGAAGGGAAAGGACAAATCTTGAAAGATAAAATTCCTTTTTCTGAATCGCAATGGAATGATTTTACTCATTTCGAAGGAAATGCCAATGCTTTCCGGTTGCTTACGCATCAGTTTAATGGTCGTCGACGCGGAGGTTTTGTTTTGACGTATGCAACTCTGGCCTCAATTGTAAAATATCCTTATTCATCGGCACATAGTGGGGAAAAACAGAAATTTGGGTTTTTCTTGTCGGAACAAGACGCTTTTATTCGTATAGCAAATGATATGGGATTGAATTGTTTGATTGATAATCCGCCGAAATTTATGCGTCATCCTTTGGTATATTTGGTTGAAGCAGCCGATGATATTTGTTATCAGGTGATGGATATGGAAGATGCGCATAAACTGAAATTAGTATCTACGGATGAAATAAAAACTCTTTTTATTAATTTCTTTCCTGAAGAAAAGCACGTACGGATTCATGAAACAATGCATTTAGTAACTGATGTAAATGAACAAATTGCTTATTTGCGTTCCCGAATAATCGGTGTTTTGGTAGATGAATGTGCCCGTGTTTTTGTTGAAAATGAAGACAGCATTTTGTCGGGAAATTTTTCCGGTTGTTTGATGGATAATGTTTCGGAAAACATCCGCAAGGCATATGATGCTTGTTCCAAACTTGCTTTCAAGAAAATATACAGGGCTTCTGATGTGTTGGAAATCGAATTGGCGGGTTATCAGATTATTTCTACTTTGTTGGATAAACTGCTGGATGCTGTGTTATATCCGAAGAAAGCATATTCGAAGTTATTATTAAACCGTATTCCGGAACAATTCGAAATTTATTCGCCTGATGCATATACACAAATCCAAGCAATTTTGGATTTTATTTCAGGAATGACGGATATTTATGCATTGGATTTATATCGGAAAATAAACGGAATGAGCCTTCCTTCTTTGTAAAAACGGAATAAAAATGACATATTTATGCAAATAAAAAAGCATTCTTTTATTTGCATAATAGGCTTTTTTTTTGTTCCTTTGCATGCCCAAAAAGAGTAAAAAGGGCTTCTTGATTATAGGCTCTTCATTTACACCCTTTTAGAAGTAAAATCTACATACCAAGGCTTACTTGCTTATCAGTATAGATATTATTCCTTTTATAGATAAAGAATTATGACAGAACAAACTAAGGTGAAAGAATTGGAAAAGGTTGTAATCCGTTTTTCCGGAGATTCCGGAGATGGAATGCAACTTGCAGGTAATATCTTTTCCAACTTATCAGCTGTATTCGGTAATGAAATTTCGACATTTCCCGATTTCCCGGCCGAAATTCGTGCTCCTCAAGGTTCATTGAGTGGAGTATCAGGATTTCAGGTTCATTTGGGATCGAAAAAAATACTTACTCCCGGAGATAAAACAGACATATTGGTTGCAATGAATCCGGCGGCATTGAAAGTTAATATCAAAACGTTAAAGAAAGATTCTATTATTATCATTGATACTGATAGCTTTAAGGAAAATGATTTGCGAAAAGCTAATTTCAGTACGAATGATCCTTTTAAAGAATTAGGTTTGACGAGCGTTCAGGTTATTGATGCTCCGATTTCAACTATTTTAAAGGAAAGTCTGGCTGACAGCGGATTGGATAATAAGTCCCAATTGCGCTGCAAAAATATGTTTGCTTTGGGCTTGACTTGTTGGTTATTGAATCGTCCGTTGGAACATGCTTTCGAAATGCTTCAGAATAAATTCAAGAAAAAAGAACAAATTCTTAAAGCGAATCTTAAAGCGTTGACTGATGGATATAATTACGGACATAATATTCATGCTTCCGTATCGACTTACCGCATCGAACCTGTTGTTGCAGAAAAAGGAATTTATACCGATATACAAGGAAATAAAGCTACAGCTCTCGGTTTGATTGCTGCAGCAGAAAAATCCGGATTGAAATTGTATTTGGGAAGTTACCCTATTACGCCTGCAACGGAAATATTGCAAGAACTTTCTGCACGCAAGGATATGGGTGTAAAAGCGATTCAGGCAGAAGATGAAATTGCCGGGATTTGTTTTGCAATCGGAGCGAGTTTTGCCGGAAATTTGGCTGCAACTTCTACTTCCGGACCGGGATTGGCGCTGAAGTCGGAAGCTATCGGACTTGCTGTAATGGCCGAATTGCCTTTGGTTGTAATTGATGTACAACGGGGCGGACCTTCAACCGGTTTACCTACAAAAACGGAACAAGCTGATCTTTATCAGGCATTATACGGGCGAAACGGAGAATCTCCGCTTGTTGTTATGGCGGCAAGTACGCCTACCGATTGTTTTGATGCTGCATTTATGGCTTCAAAAATTGCGTTGGAACACATGACTCCGGTTATTCTTTTAACAGATGGATTTTTGGCGAATGGTTCTTCGGCATGGAAAATTCCGGATTTGGATAAATATCCCGAAATTAATCCGCCTTATGTAACTCCCGAAATGGAAGAAGGTTGGAAACCATATCTCCGGAATAGTGAAACACTTGTAAGAAATTGGGCAATCCCCGGAACGCCCGGATTTATGCATCGTTTGGGAGGCTTGGAAAAAGATTATAATACAAGTGCGATATCAACTGATGCCGCAAATCACCACAAAATGGTGGAAACCCGTCAGGCTAAAATTGATAAAATAGCTCTTAAATTACCTGAATTGGAAGTGTATGGCGATAAAGATGCCGATTTGTTAGTTGTTGGTTGGGGTGGAACTTACGGGCATTTATATTCGGCTGTGGAACAATTGCTGTCTGAAGGAAAGAAAGTGGCATTTGCTCATTTTAAATATATCAGTCCGCTGCCGGTTAATACAGCAGATGTCTTGGCTAAATATAAAAAAGTTGTTGTATGTGAACTGAATAATGGTCAATTGGCCGGATATTTGCGCGGAAAGGTTCCTGCTGCAACTATTCATCAATACAACAAAATACAAGGGCAACCATTTACCGTAAATGAGTTGGTCGATTGTTTTACAAGTTTAATGGAGAAATAAGATATGGATATTGAAACATTAAAATACGAGCCGAAAGATTTTAAAAGCGATCAATATGTGCGCTGGTGCCCCGGTTGTGGCGACCATGCCGTGTTGAATTCGTTACACAAGGCAATGTCGCAATTGGGAATAAAACCGCATGAAACGGCTGTTATATCGGGTATTGGATGTTCTTCCCGTTTGCCTTATTACATGAATACGTATGGATTTCATACGATTCATGGGCGTGGGGCTGCTATTGCTACAGGAGTAAAAACGGCAAATCCGAAATTGTCTGTATGGCAAATTACCGGAGACGGCGATTGTTTGGCAATTGGAGGAAATCATTTTATTCATCTTATTCGCAGGAATTTAGATATTAAAATTTTATTGCTTAATAATAAGATTTACGGATTGACAAAAGGACAATATTCGCCTACATCAGATAAGGGTTTTGTCTCAAAATCATCTCCTTATGGAACTGTTGAAGAACCTTTCCGTCCGGGTGAACTAACAATCGGCGCTCGTGGAAATTTCTTTGCCCGTGCTATCGATGTCGACTTGAAAATGTCGGCTGATATGATGGTTGAAGCTGGAAAGCACAAAGGCGCTGCTGTTCTTGAAATATTGCAAAATTGTGTGATATTTAATGACGATATTCATGATGCCATTATAAATAAGGAATTTCGTGCAGATAAAACTATTTTCCTGCAACATGGCAAGCCAATGATTTTTGGAAAAAATAACGATAAAGGGCTTGTTTTAGACGGATTCAACCTGAAAGTTGTTACATTAGGCCAAAATGGAATAACCGAAAAAGATATTTTGGTTCATGATGCCAAATGTATTGATAATATATTGCATTACAAATTGGCGACAATGGGAGGGGAGCTTCCTTTAGCGCTGGGAGTAATTCGTGCATACGAATCGGTAACTTACGAACAGGAAGTTGAAGCCCAAATAGAAGATGTACAATCCAAACGTCCTATCCGCACATTGAAGGAATATTTGATGAGTGGAGACATTT
Source organism: Bacteroidales bacterium (assembly GCA_031553395.1). GTDB lineage: Bacteria > Bacteroidota > Bacteroidia > Bacteroidales > WRGA01 > WRGA01. The sequence goes on from JAVBLR010000013.1 coordinate 20,908, forward strand.
GGGAAGTCAAATAAAGTAAAAAGTAATAAATAAAAGGTAAAAGATAAATTCGTATCTGATTGATAATGCGATTTTTACCTTTTACCTTTTACTTTTTATATTAATTAAGTAAGAATTAAGTTTGCACATCCAAAAAAAAGTATTACTTTTGCACTCAATATCGCGGAGTGGAGCAGTTGGTAGCTCGTTGGGCTCATAACCCAAAGGTCGCAGGTTCGAGTCCGGCCTCCGCAACTAAATTGAAAGAGTCTGAGAAATCAGGCTCTTTTTTGTTTTGTATCAATTGGTTGGCAAATTAGATATATGTTTGATTTTTTTCTTTGAAGTACTGCATATTGGAATGGTCAATCCTACAGAAAAATCGTTTACAGAATATTTTTTGTTGTAAAAAGGAATATGACCTGCAAAAAAGATTTTACCTACTCCGATACCAAATCCTCCAAAAGGTACCCAATGCAACGTGTTTTCATGAAAATCTGTATAATATACAATTTCATTACCTAAAACAACTCCCCAAAAATATATATTACCTCCAATTTTAGGCCCAATAGAAAATTTATCTGAATTAAAGAGGAATTCATTTGCAAAATAATAAGCTAATCCTGCTGGTTCTATTCCTCCACCATTAATATCCTTAGCAATACCTACTTCAATAACATGATTATTTTCTTTATTCTTTTGTGCATTAAATTGATATCCTCCAGTTAAATGCCATTGACTGGAAGGTAGTCTTAGGATAGAACTTTCTCTAATCATTACAGGCAATATAACCCCCTGTATGTCATTTATCCCAACATACAAGCTATCTATTGTTTTTATTTTTCCCAAATTCCATCCTTTTTCAGAATCAAACTCCTGATATCTAGCTGAAACACAGATCGAATTCTTTTCTATTGACAATAATTTTTCTATAGTCAAGTGAATATCTGTGTTCGCATCCTCAGAAGCTAAAAGAAATGGATATATATTATTGCGAACAAAAGTAATGCTATCGGCAATGTATTTGGGAGCAAATAGCATACTCTTGTTGTTTACTTCCAGTAGAATACTGTCATTTTTTATTTTCAGAATTATATTTGATTGAATATGAATATCAGAAAGGGAATCAACAGAAATATATTGCATATTTCTTTGCACACTAAAAGGCAATGCTGCTGTTGGAGTCATCAATAAAATAAACGATATAATTATTCCCTGGAATTTGTTTTTCATTTTCTATGGTTTATGGTTCTTGCAAATATAGTAACTAAAATCTTTTAACTTACCTCTTAATCATTCAAAACCGCCAAATACTCATTCGCCTACTTTCCTGTAAATTAATCGTTTTACTTTCACTGCAAATTCGATTATTTACTTTAATTTTATGCTTATGAAAACAATGTTATCAATTTTTGTTTGTGTATGCCTGTTTGGACCTGTTCAGGCAAAGTACAAATCGTTGTGGTCGGAATTACAGGAAGGCGATTGGATGAATCTGGAATATATCCAATATGTAAAATTTGACCCATCGGTTGATTTTGAATTCAACAATGTGAACTTGGTTGAATTCAAAGCAACTGTACTAAAGAAAAAAGACGATTTGCTACAAGTTTCATTCAAACCTTTTCATTTGTATCAGGAAAGGGATGGAGATTATGATGGTTATCATTGTTTCGATTCATTTTTTTCTTTAGGGAATGATTTTTCCGAGAAAAAAGATTCTGTTGTTATTCTGTTGAATGCAAGTTCGCATATAGTGTCGGACACTACTTATTTCATCCGCGAAGATTACTGGAGTTACCGGTCAATGCTTATGCCATACAAATTAAACGATAAAAGTAATAGAAGGTATTCCTATTCGGAGTTTGGTCTTTCACCAAAAGATATTTTTAAGGAAGTAATCGACAACTGTTTCCGGGAAGGCCAACAAGATGAATTACCTCTTGTCCCGGAAAAAAAGGCTATACAAGTAAAGGTTACTGATGCATCTTTTCAGTTGCCTCCGAATGTTCGTATCAGGTTATCTTCTCCGGCACAGGTCAACCAAGATAGTTGCAAATTATCGTTGAATTTTCCCGAATGGAGAAATCTGTTTCATGAAAATTGGATGCAAATCAGGCAGGATAAAGACGGGATATTATTCGAATGTTTTATTCCTCAACCTGTCTCCGGAGAACTGAAATTATCGAAATCGGTACAAGTTTCACTTCCTAAAAATAAGATACCTTTTTTATTGTGTCCGGGAGATTCTATACAAATTACACTGGATTCAAAAGGAGAAGTTAGTTATACAGGAAAAGGTTCTGTTAACTGCAAATTTTGGTTGGATTGGCAGATGAGTATGATTTCTACACACGACCTTGTAGTAAATCCGGATAAGAAATCAGTAACCCAGTATCAGGAATTTACTTTGAAGCGATACCAAACTCTTTGGAATAAGTATGCAGCAGCAGTATCGCCTTACTGGCTCAAATCGTCCCAGTTATCATATCAATATGAATACATAACTACCATGTTATCCGTACAAAAGAGAATGCCGCAGGTTTCGGGTAATGTAGTATACCTTGTCACTTCTTGGGAGAAATTAAAACTACCTAAAATCCGGCCTTTTATTGATTATTTATACCAACCTTTTGATTATTCTGATTATTCCTTATTTCTGAATGTATTTTCGGGTACAAAAAGAGAAGAATTGGAACAGAATATGCTTATCCGGTTTGACCCTGTTCCATATTCTAGTCCGGAACAATATTACCTGATTAAGTCGCTCTTTTCCGGATATCCCAAGTACTTTCTTTTAGCTGAGAACTTGAAAGACATGATGAAAGACAAGCCTTTTTCGTATTCACAAAGAGAATATGAAGATTTCAAAAACATGTATAACTGCCCTCAATTATTACAGCAAATCGAAAAAGTACGGCAGGTCGTTTCTGCAGTAGAGCCAGGAAAAAACATTCGCGACTTACATTTGAAAACAGAAAAATATATTCCTTTGGATAAATCAGGAGAACATTATATTCTACTTAATTTTGGGAATTCAGTTGCTTTTGGAATATTCAGAAAAAGAATGGAATACATGAATCCTGAGATAAAGGACAAGTTCAAGTTTTGTTTTATCCAGTCTTCCGAAAATATGGATAAACTAACTGAAGAAGAGATAAATAGCCCTGACTTCATTTTTGTCGACAAACAAGATGTTTTATCCGACTTAAACACGCTTCGTGAACAATTCTATTATCGTAAAGCTGTTTTTTTAATCCGATCGGATGGAACCATATTATCTAAATCACTACAAAGTGGTTCTTTCGGGTTTGATGAAATGATTCAATTAATCAGGGAAGATATGAACCGGCCGCAAGAATCGAAATCCGAATTATTTTCGGTAGTTTTTCTTTCTATTCTGATATCGATTCCTCTGACTATAGTCTTATCTTTGGTTTTGTCCAAAGTCATTCGTCGGTCTAAACTTCGTAAAGAAGAAAATAAACGGTTGATTTCGGAATTGAAACTCAAGGCAATTCGTTCTCAGATGAATCCGCACTTTATTTTCAATGCGCTTTCGTCGATACAACACCTCATTAACCAAGGAAAAAACAAAGAGGCCAACAATTATTTACTTAATTTTGCAAAGCTGTTACGGTCTGTTTTAGATACTTCCGATAAAAAATTGATTCCTTTATCGGAAGAAATCGAGCAAATCGACTTGTATTTGAAAATGGAACAATTGCGGGTTCCTTTTCACTATCTGATACAAGTAGACGAGAATATTCGCCAAAATGATGAATCGATTCCCGGAATGCTGATTCAACCGATTGTAGAAAACGCGGTTATTCATGGAATCACGCCTCAAAAAGGAGGAAATATTACTATTCATTTCAGCATGGAGGATAATATCCTCCGTGCTGAAATTTCGGATGACGGACCGGGATTCAATACATCTGAAAACCACAATGGATTTGGCTTGAGAGCTACCCAGGAGCGATTGGAAATAGTAAACCGGGAATTAAAAACAACTATCGGGATAAAGATTGAGGACAATATTCCCCGAGGAACAAAAGTTACGATTTCTATTCCTATATAATACGATATGAATATTCGTTATTTTACCCCTAAATCCCCTTCAGGGGACTTTGCAGAGGTGAAATATTTATTCTTTAGAACTATTTTCAACAACTTGCTTTAGTTTACGTGCATCTTTTAGGGTTGCCAAGAAAGTCCCCTTTAGGGGATTTAGGGGTAAATTGGGCTGCAAATGGAATAATCATTCACATAACATCATGAAAATCAAAGCAATTATAGTTGATGATGAACAACACAACAGGGAAAACCTGAAACAACTGATTTCAGAATATTGTCAGGATGTTGTGGTAATGAATGTATGTGCTTCTGCAGAAGAAGCGAGAAAAAGCATTGCTCAATCATATCCTGATTTGGTTTTCTTAGATATCGAAATGCCGGGAGAAAACGCTTTTTCTCTATTGGAAAGTCTTGAATTTATCGACTTCGAAGTCATTTTTGTTACTGCATTCGATCAATATGGTATTAAGGCGATTAAATTTTCGGCATTGGATTACATATTGAAACCAATTGACCCGAATGACTTAATGGCAGCCATCGCTAAAGCCAAAAGCAAACTTTCCCAAAAACAAGAAAACCTCCGGCTGCAAAACCTGCTGGAAAATACTCGTAGGGCAAATACGGACAAAATGATTGCCCTATCTCTATCCGACAAAATAGAATTTGTAGAAGTTTCTTCTATTATCCGCTGCGAATCAGATAGTAATTACACTACCTTTTACCTTAAAAATGGAGAAAAATTATTGGTCTCCAAAACACTGAAAGAATTCGAAGAACTACTCTCTCCTTATGGTTTTCTTCGCGTACATCAATCTCACCTGATTAATCTGAAAGAAATTAAAAGTTATATCAAATCCGATGGAGGCTATATCCGTATGAAAGACGGTGCAACAGTCAGTATTTCACGCCAACGCAGGGAAATGGTGATGGAAGTTATTAAATTGGAAGTTGAAGGTTGAGAATGCGGAAATATCATTATTGATGGGTATTTTTACTTGATTTACTTTCAACTTTCAATTCATAATGGACTTGTTATTCAATTTCACATGTTTGTCCTGAAAATATTAAAGAACTAATCCAATTTCGGATAGAGCTTAATTTGAGTTAAAACAGCTCTTCATCAAACACCATTTTATGTTTTTTCACGAAATAATTGACTGATAAGATGATCAATTGTGTAATTTTGTACTGAATTTAACTGTATTGCTTTTTTTTACAAACATGATTGAATGTTTTTTTCAAAAACAAATTCTCAATCATTGTTGTTACAATATAGTATGATATTACATTTTATAATAAGATTTAGTTTATGAAGTATTTTTTTTGGTCGCTGTTGTTATTGGCAGCAAGCGTAGGATTTACAGGTTGTGTAACTCAGGGGAAGTATAAAAATCTGGAAGCAGAATACAGCCAGTTGAAAAAAGACTACCAAGGGTCTCAATTGAAATTAGCAGAGTGTAATACGCGTGCGTCAGGTATCGAAGATAGGTTAACCGAAGTTCAGAAAAACAATGGCGAATTACGTTCGTCATTAACTGACATGCAAAACTTATTGGATAAGAGTCTTACGCAAAGTTCTCAAGGTAATGTAAACATTGCAAAATTGGTAGATGAAATCAATTCGTCCAATCGTTTTATTCAACATTTGGTACAAACTAAAAACAAATCCGATTCGTTGAACCTTGTGATGATTAATAATCTTACCCGTTCACTTTCTCGCGAAGAAATGCAAGGCATGGATATTAAGGTGTTGAAAGGCGTTGTATACATTTCATTGGATGACAGGATGTTGTACAAATCAGGAAGTTATGAAATAGGTGAGCAGGCAGGGGAAATTCTTAGCAAGATTGCCAAAATTATCATGGATTACAAGGATTATGATGTATTGGTGGAAGGAAATACCGATACTGATCCGATTTCTCGCCCGAATATTCGCAATAACTGGGACTTAAGTGCTTTACGTGGCTCATCGGTTGTTCAGGCATTGCAAAATACGTATGGAGTAGATCCGAAACGCTTGACTGCTGCCGGGCGTGGGGAATATAATCCGATTGTAAGTAACAGTACTTCTGAAGGAAAAACGCGCAATCGTAGAACTCAAATAATCATTACTCCGAAACTGGATCAGTTTATGGAATTGATTGATCAAGCTCCAAAAAGCTCTCTTGATGCGGAATAATAATTTTGACAAGTAAATTTCGTATATGAAAAGGGATTTGCAAAGGCATGTCCCTTTTTTTAGATCAATACGATTGAATTCTTATTCTAAGTCAGCTACTTTTATTTTAGAATCTTCTATTACAACAAATTTTTTACGAATACCCTTGTCACATTTGTATTTATATAAATATCCATTTTCATCAGCCAAATAAGATTCTCCTTTGTATGTTACTTTGGCGTATGGAACTTTATTGTATTGAGAATAATAGCAAATGTCAGCTAAATTTGAGTCAAAATTATCGCTCGCTTTATCAAAAATGGGAGGATAAATAATGTCAGTCATTGTTCTATATCCGTATTTCCCATTTTCATAAAAAAGAGCAATTGAGGTTGGAGATGTAAAATCGCCTATATATTTATATTCAGGAGGAATTATGATGTTCCCGGATTTATCAGAATAACCTTCCTTCCCATTTAAGCATATTTTTATGAGATTATTTAAACTTAAATACGCTTCATCATAAATAGGAGGTATGATCTCTTTTCCGGTTGTATTCAAATATCCTTTTTTGTCGTTTAAAAGCACTTTTGTTGGATTGCCTGAATAAAAGGGATATATCGAATCATATTTTATAGGAGTTAATTCTATTCCATCTTCATTTATTATCCCCCATTTCCCATTCTTTTTTACCCTTGATACGTTGTTATCTTTAAAAAATTCAACAAAATCATATTGAGGCTTGATAACAATATTTTGCAAAGTATCAGTGAATCCCCACTTACTGTCAGACAAATAAGGTCTTAGTTTCTTATAATTGCGTAAATTTTGGAACGAATATTCATAGTCTCCACCGCCACCTCCTGCCATAAATAGAACCCATCCCATATGATTATCATATTGTTGAATAAGTAAATCTGCATTCTTGTCATGACCTATTCTTATTCGGTTAATATTCTCTATCCAAAAAAATGGTATTGGTATTCTTTTCTTTTCAAGATAGATCTCAAAATAGTTTTTCTTGAATTTCCCTTTGTAATTTAAGCTTTTAAAATCGGCATTTGTTTGATATGTTATTTTCAGGCTATCTTTCCCGTTAAACTCAAATGCAATGAAAAAGACAGAATCTGACTTTATGCTAAATAAGCTGGAAAGTTGTTTGTCTTTATTCAAATAAGTACCATTCAGGTTTTTTAAATCAAAACAAAAAGAAAAGTCCTTATCCGATACTTTTTGTGCGTTACAAAAAATTGAGAATAAAGGAAGAATTACAAGAAATACTATCTTTCTTATGCATTTGATACTTATCCTATGATAAATTCTAATGGTTATCAATTTATCGTTACATTATTTTAATAATGTTGACTGTATACAAAAGAAGTCAATAATTTGAAATAATACAAATTTTGGGAAAAATAAAAGAGTTGCAACATTAAAGCTACAACTCTTTCAAAAATCTTTATTCTAAATATATCAACACCTTACACGGTCATAATTTCTTTTTCTTTGGCAGCGACTAAATCATCTACTTTCTTGATAAATTTGTCGTGTCTTTTTTGAACCTCGGCTTCTGCATCTTTTTCCACATCTTCCGGCATTCCTTCTTTGATTGCTTTTTTCAAAGAATCGATAATATCGCGGCGGATATTGCGGATGCTAACTTTTGCTGTTTCTGCTTCGTGGCGGGATTGTTTTACAAGCGCTTTTCTTCTTTCTTCAGTTAGAGGAGGAATATTCAGGCGGATTATTTCTCCATTGTTTTCGGGAGTGATACCTACATCCGAACCCATAATAGCCTTTTCGATGTCTTTGATTAAAGATTTTTCCCAAGGTTGAATCGCAATTGTTTTGGCATCGGGCGTGGTAACTGTTGCTACTCCGGATAAAGGTGTAGGAGTACCGTAATAATCTACCCTGACTCCGTCTAAAATCCGTGGATTTGCTTTTCCTGCACGAATCTGTGCCAATGCATCATCCAAAAAATGAACAGCCGAAGCCATCTTGTCTTCAGCAGTACTTAGGTATTGTTTTACGTCAATCATATAAATATATATTATACAGATTAGCTTATTTTCGATTAGAAAGCAAAGATATGTATTTTTTTAGTTATAAGTCGTAAGTTATAAGCATTAAGTTCTCAAAGTACAATGGCTCCACTACTTAAAACTCAAAACTTAAAACTTACTTTTTCACAATAATATTCACATTCTTCAAAGAAATATTCTCTGTGTTTTCAAATTTTTCCTTGCTTTTGGATGAGATAGTCACATTTTCGAAATACAAATCATGGATTTTATTTTCAGGTAATCCTCGTAAAAAGATGGAGCCATTTGCATCTGCACAATAAATATTTTTGATATGGAAATTGGAAAAATCAGGTATTTTATCCGGAACGACATCGATTGATTCTTTTCGTTCAGCACCGGCAGGAACATTTTGATAATAAGTGTCAAATGAAATAGCTTCATCGGCAATATCCTTCATGTAAATGTCTTGAATATAAATATTTTTCACCTGTCCTCCTCTTCCGGCATTGCTTTTTACACGGATGCCAATATCACTTCCTACAAAATTGCAATCATTAACAAATACATTTTCCATTCCACCGTCGGTGTTGCTGCCGATAACAAATCCTCCGTGAGCATGGTAAACATTACAACCTGCAATGATAACATTTTTCAGGTTCGGATTATTATCATCTCTCTTTCCTTGAGTGCTCGATTTCATGCAGATGCCGTCGTCGCCTACACTCACATTACATCTATATACGAATACATTTTGGCATGCGCTGATGTCGATTCCATCGCCGTTTTGTGCCCACCATTCGTTGAAGATCGTGGCATAGCGGATAGTTACATTGTTACAATTATTGGGATAAAAAACGAATTTTGGTGAATTGCGAATAGTTACTCCTTCTACTAACACATTTTCACAATCAACAAAGTAAACCATATACGGTCGTAAGAATGTACGTGCTGGAATGTAATCTTCTGGTTTTGCATTCGGATTACTCTTTTTTAAGTTTGCGACAAATTTTTCTCCGTCCAATACTTCCTGACTTGGCCACCATATCTTACCATCATCGCTGAGTACACCTCCCGAATCAAGAAGATTTTTCCATTCGCCAGCTGTCTTTTTTTCTTTTTTTACAGGACGCCAAACTTCGCCCGAACCATCCAATATTCCTTCGCCGGTTATGGCAATATTTTTTAAGCTGTAACCATGCACAGGCGATGCCGTAACAATGTTTTTACTCGAAGAAGAAGCCTTTATCATCGGATATTGCGTCAAATCTTTTGTAAAAGATACCAATGCTCCACGTTCGAGATGAAGGTTTACATTGCTTTTCATTTCAATTGGTCCTGTAATCCAAATTCCGGCCGGAACGAAAACTTGTCCGCCACCTGCTTCATTGCAGGCATTGATTGCTTTTGCAAAAGCATCGGTATTTAATGTCTGCCCATCTCCAATGGCTCCATAATTTACAATAGAAAATATGTTGTTGGAAAATGATGGCACAACAATATCCGGCATTGAAAACGGCGCTTTAGATTTATAATAAGCAAAATCCTTTTCTTGTGCTTGAACTGATAACATAAAAAAACTCAATAATAATAAAATTGAGTATCGATTGTTCATTTTTATTGAAAACATACAACTGCTTTTTTTGAGGTTAATTTTGGGTGCAAATGTATGTTAAGTAATTGAAAATAAAGAATAAATTGTCTACAATTTAAAGTGAGCGTATGAAAATAATATTCGAAGGTAACTCTCAACTAATATTCTCTGTATATTTATTAAATTTGCAGTTTTATTGGAATATTTTTACAGATTAATGAAAATCGGTCAAATAGATTTAGGTAAATATCCGGTGTTTTTGGCGCCGATGGAAGATGTTACGGATTATGCTTTCAGGCTGATGTGTAAACGTTTTGGTGCTGATATGGTTTATACGGAATTTGTATCCAGTGATGCATTAATCCGTAATGTTAATAAAACGCAGCAAAAACTCACTATTTTTGAAGAGGAACGTCCAGTCGTTATTCAGATTTACGGAAAAGATGCGGATGCAATGTCGGAAGCGGCCAAAATTTGTGAGGCCTCCCATCCGGATGTTATTGATATAAATTTTGGTTGTCCGGTAAAAAAGGTTGCAGGAAAAGGTGCCGGAGCCGGAATGTTACAAAATGTCCCGCTGATGCTCGAAATTACCAAAAAAGTTGTAAATTCGGTGCAAATTCCGGTAACTGTAAAAACGCGGTTGGGTTGGGATAATAATAGCAAGATTATTGTTGATTTAGCCGAAAAATTGCAGGATTGCGGTATTGCAGCATTGGCAATTCATGGCCGGACACGAAGTCAAATGTATACCGGCGAAGCCGACTGGACTTTAATCGGTGAAGTGAAAAATAATCCACGAATGAGGATTCCAATTATTGGAAATGGCGATATAACTTCTGCTGAAATTGCCAAAGAGAAATTCGATTCGTATGGAGTAGATGCGATTATGATTGGCAGGGCATCTGTTGGTAGACCGTGGATATTTAAGGAAGTAAAACATTTTTTAGAAATAGGAACTCCTTTTCCTGATTTACCTCCATTGTGGAAATTGGACTGTCTGAAACAACAAGTTACAGATAGTGTTAATCGGTTGGATGAACGAAGGGGAATTTTGCATATTCGTAGGCATCTGGCTGCAACTCCTTTGTTTAAAGGAATTCCTAATTTCAGAGAAACACGTATTGCTATGCTTCGTGCCGAAACTGTCGAGGAATTATTTACAATCCTAGATACTTTACCGGAAAAATTAATAGAAATATGAAGATTTTATTAAATACAGAGTTACAAAGACATAGAACAACATTCTCAGTTCTTTGTGCTTTTGCGCCTTTACGCTCAGATCTTATTAAGATAATATCAATAATTTTCCTATGCTTGTTGTGTTGTTTTTCTGTATTTTCCCAAGAAGAAAAAATTTATACCACCAACAAATCTACCTTATATGGAATTGGAGCAACAAGTATCTTAGATACATACCTTTCTCCACTTATATATACCGGAACAGAATTTCGTATTTCTAATGAAAACAATCGATTATCCGGTTATCTGAACGGGAAATTATCTTCTCAAAAACGATTGGACTTTTCTTTTTCTCAAACAAAAAATCCTGCAGAAACCGGAACAGAACTTTCGGGATTTTTCGAGTGGAATTGGGGTTATCATTATCGTTTTCCCATTACAAATGATTTAAAATTGTTGGCAGGCGGATTAATGTATGCTTCTGCCGGAGTTATTTATAACACAAGAAATTCTAACAATCCTGTATCTGCAAAATTAGGTTTAGGGTTGGATTTGTCCGGGATGGCATTGTATAACTTGAAAATCAAAGAGCAACCAATAACACTTAGGGCACAGGTTATTTCTCCTTTTATCGGCGCTGCTTTCTCTCCCGGCTACGGACAATCGTATTACGACATTTTTTCTTTGGGGAATTATGATGATGTAATTAAATTCAGTTCATTTGGAAACTTATTGGCTTGTAAAACAATTATTTCGGCAGACATTCCTTTGAATAAAATTATACTTCGCGTAGCTTACCAAAATACAACTTATACGAGCGACTTCAATAACCTGGATACCAAAATGTATTCGAATACATTCCTTATTGGGTTTGTTTCAGAAGTTTTAACCATAAAAGGACGAAAAAGCTCTGTTTTAAAAGATTCATACCAAAGCGCCTATTATTAATCCTATTTCATTGAGAGTTGTAACCAAAACGTAACACTTTCTTGTTGGCATATATAATAAAGAAGATGAAAATGGCTTATTTTTGAAAAAAAATTACGTTCTTTGCAAAATTGTAATTGCCCCAACGGGTTCTTTTTAGAGTATATTTTTTGTTTTTTAACCAATGCATGATAGAATGGAATTTTCCGCTCAACAAATTGCAGATTTTTTGTCGGGAGAAATAGTCGGTGAACCACAGGTAAAGGTTTCAAATTTTGCCAAAATTGAGGAAGCAGTTCCCGGGACATTAGCTTTTTTGTCAAACGACAAATATTTGCATCATTTGTATTCTACAAATGCAAGTATCGTTCTTATTAATAAATCTTTTGAAATAAAGGATGCTGTTAAACCTACGTTGATAAAAGTTCCAGATGCTTATGCGGCATTGGCGATGCTTTTATCGTTGGTAGAAAAATCAAAACCTGTCAAAACAGGCAGGGAAAATCCTTCTTTTGTTGCCGATTCGGCTAAAGTTCCTCAAAAAACATACATAGGTGCATTTGCGTATATTGGTGAGAATGTTGCCATTGGCGAAAATGTGCAAATTTATCCGCAAGCATTCATTGGAGATAATGTTGTAATAGGAAATAATTGCATTATCTATCCCGGAGTCAAAATTTATTTCAATTCGAAAATAGGAAATAATTGTATCATACATGCCGGAGCGGTAATTGGCTCTGATGGTTTTGGTTTTGCCCCCGAAGGTGAGAAATACAATAAAATACCTCAAATCGGCATTGTAGAAATTGAAGATGATGTAGAAATCGGTGCAAATACAACTATCGATCGTGCAACAATGGGTAAAACGATTATTCATAAAGGGGTGAAATTGGATAATTTAATACATATTGCGCACAATGTAGAAGTTGGGGAAAATACCGTAATGGCTGCTCAGGTGGGAATTGCCGGTTCGACCAAAGTTGGAAAGCATTGTATGTTTGGTGGGCAGGTTGGTATTTCAGGTCACATAGAAATTGGCGATAATGCTCAATTGGGCGCTCAATCCGGCGTACCAAGCTCGGTTAAACCGAATTCGGTTTTGTTAGGAGCTCCTGCTTTTAATGTACGTGATTTTGCCCGTTCTTCGGCTGTATTTAAAAATCTTCCTGATATACAACGGGCAATTACCTTGTTGCAACGGGAATTTGCAGAATTAAAAAATAAATAATCATTAACATAAAAACTTTTTGACTTTGTTATGACTAAACAGAATACCTTAAAGCAGAGTTTTTCTTTAACGGGAAAAGGACTGCATACGGGGTTGAATATTTCGGTAACTTTTAATCCGGCTCCCGAAAATCATGGTTATAAAATAAAAAGAGTTGATTTGGAAGATCAACCTATCATTGATGCTGTAGCAGAAAATGTAGTTGCAACTCAAAGAGGAACTGTGATTGGGAAAGGTGATGCACAAATTAGTACTGTAGAACATGCGTTAGCAGCCTTATATGCTTTTGGTATAGATAATTGTTTGATTGAAGTAAATGCTCCGGAGTTTCCTATTTTGGAAGGAAGTGCCAAACATTATGCTGAAGGAATTAAATCAGTTGGTATTGAAGAGCAAAATGCTCCTAAGGATTATTTTATCATTAAAGAAAAAATTGAGGTTAAGGACGAAGCTACAGGTGCATCTTTATTGATTTTACCTGATGATAAGTTTAGTGTAAATACATTGATTTCTTTTGATTCTCCTGTTATTCCGAATCAATATGCAACATTGGACGACCTGTCTGATTTCGAAAATGAGATTTCAGCTTGTCGTACATTTGTTTTTGTACGGGAAGTAGAAGCATTGATGAATGCAAATTTAATCAAAGGTGGAGATTTAGATAATGCAATCGTTATTTACGATGAAAAAATTCCGCAAGAAGAATTAAATAGAATAGCAGGCCTTGCAAATATTCCTCATTTGAATATTGATAATTTGGGATATATCAATAACAAACCGCTGGTTTTCCCGAATGAGCCTGCCCGTCATAAACTTCTCGACATTATCGGAGATATGGCATTAATAGGCAAGCCTTTGAAAGGTAAAATTATAGCAACTCGTCCGGGACATAAGATAAATAATCAGTTTGCCCGTTTGGTTCGCAAAGAAATAAAATTACATGAAGTGCAAGCTCCCGTCTACCGTCTTGGTGATGAGCCTGTTATGGATATTAACCGAATTAAGGAATTATTACCGCATCGTTTTCCTTTCCTATTAGTTGATAAAATTATTGAAGTAGGAGCAAAACATATTGTAGGAGTAAAAAATGTAACCGTAAATGAGCCTTTCTTTCAAGGTCATTTCCCTGAAGAACCGGTTATGCCCGGTGTTCTTTTAGTAGAAGCAATGGCTCAAACGAGCGGTTTATTGGTGCTTAATTCTGTGGAAGAGCCACAGCGTTATTCGACCTACTTTATGAAAATAGACAATGTAAAGTTCCGTCAAAAAGTTGTTCCTGGAGATACACTAATTTTCCGTTTGCAATTCCTTACAGATATGCGTCGAGGCATTGCAAATATGAAAGGATATGTTTTTGTAGGAGAAAAAATTGTTGCCGAAGCTGAATTTATGGCGCAAATCATTAAGAATAAATAACCCACCCACCTTAGAAACAAGTATGATACATCCTTTAACAGACATTCATCCGGATGCAAAAATAGCTCCGAATGTTGAAATAGGACCCTTTGTAACAATCGATAAAAACGTCGAAATCGGAGAAGGTACAAAAATACTCTCCAATGTAACTATTTTTGAAGGCGCTCGCATTGGAAAAAATTGCCAGATTTTTCCGGGCGCAGTTATTTCTGCAATTCCTCAAGACTTAAAATTCAGGGGAGAAGATACTATTGTTCAAATTGGCGACAATAATATTATCCGCGAATGTGTAACCATTCATCGTGGGACAGCATCAAAAGGAAAAACGATTATTGGCAATAATTGCCTGATTATGGCTTATACTCATGTGGCTCACGATTGTGTATTAGGAAATAATATTATTTTGGGAAATGCAACTCAGCTTGCCGGAGAAATCCATGTAGATGATTTTGCGATATTAGCAGGTAATGTATTGGTTCACCAGTTTTGCAAAATTGGTTCTCATGTAATGATTCAAGGAGGATCGAGATTCTCGAAAGATATACCTCCGTATATTACCGTCGGAAGGGAACCTGCTTCTTATGCCGGGTTAAATATAATCGGATTACGCAGAAGGAATTTTACTCCCGAACAAATAGATGTTATACATGACGCTTATCGCTTTGTCTATCAATCGGGATTAAACACCTCGGATGCGTTGGAAAAGATAAAGGAAGAAGTACCTGATAGTAAAGAACGAAATGAGATAATCTCGTTTATTGAAAAGGCTGAAAGAGGCATCATAAAAGGATATAAAGAAAAAGAATAAAAAAAGAGGCTAAAGCCTCTTTTTTTATTCTTTTTGTCCATCCGACAAGGAAGATAATAATCTAATTCTTCCACTGTATATAAAGTTTACACATTTACAAAAATGGCCTCGCTTCAACCTTATTTCAACAAAAATGCGAAGTTGTAAAACAGCTTCGCATTTTATTTTATCTGCAATTTATTTATTAATCAACAAAATCTACAGTTTCTTCACCAATAATCTGACGAAGTGTATTTTTTAATTTTACATATTGAATGAACAAATCGTGTTCAGCAATTGTTTGATAATCAACCATCGGACTCTTGAAATAGAACGATAACCATGTTTGAATACCGGAGAATCCGCAACGTTGTGCCAAGTCGGTAAACAATACAAGGTCAAGGCAAAGTGGAGCAGCCAAGATAGAATCGCGGCAAAGGAAATCCACCTTCAATTGCATCGGATAACCCATCCAGCCAAAGATATCGATATTATCCCAACCTTCTTTATTGTCCTTGCGTGGCGGATAATAATTGATACGAACTTTGTGGTAAACATCACCGTAAAGTTCAGGATAAAGATCAGGTTGAAGAATATTATCAATAACCGAAAGTTTACTTTCTTCTTTTGTTTTGAATGAACCCGGATCATCTAATACTTCTCCGTCACGGTTTCCAAGGATATTTGTCGAGAACCATCCGTTCAATCCCAACATACGAGTTTTAATCATTGGAGAAAGAACAGTCTTCAACATGGTTTGGCCAGTCTTGAAGTCTTTTCCGCAAATAGGCACATTCTTTTGCTTGCTCAAATCCCATATTGCAGGCATATCCACAGTTAAGTTGGGCGCACCGTTAATATAAGGAACTCCTTCAGAAATAGCAGCATAAGCATAAAGCATTGAAGGAGCAATTTGGTCACTATTATCTTTCATAGCTTGTTCCAATTTTGCCAAGTCCTTATGAATCTCTCCTACAGGTAAAAATACTTCGGTACTTCCACACCAGATAACTACCAGGCGGTCACAATTATTTTTTGATTTAAAATCACGGATATCCTGACGAAGTTGTTCTGCCAAATCCCATTTGGTTTTACCTTCCTTTATCCAAGTTCCATGCAAACGCTTTACAAAATTTTGGTCAAAGACAGCCTTCATCGGTTTGATTTGCACCAATTCACCTTTTACACCATCCAAATCTTTATTTTCAAGCACTTCAGCATGTTTTGCCGCTTCATAAAGATTATCTTCAAAAATGTCCCAACCTCCAAAAACAAGGTCATTCAAATTTGACAATGGAACTACATCCTTAATTTTTGGGAATTGATTTTCTTCTCTTTTTCCCAAACGGATTGTCGCCAATTGAGTAATAGAACCCACAGGAACACCTAATCCCTTACGAGCCAGCATTGTTCCGGCAACAAAAGTAGTGGCAACTGCACCACCGATTCCAACAACAAGAACACCAAGTTTTCCATTGGCTTCTTTAACTTGTACTTTTCCCATATCCTTTTAATTATAAATAATATACATGTTTTTAACAAACACATATAATTAATTACTCTTTTAAAATTTTAACAAAGGTATAACGATGTTTCGAATTATCAAGGAGTAATAAAATAAATTTAAAATATTTAATTAGTTGTGAATTTTATTTTCTTAAGGCATAAGTCTGTTGTTTCAGGTATTCGCCAAAAGCCTTAATATCATCATATTTAGCTTGTTCTTCAACAGAAATCGGATTACCGAAACGGATATAGATGGTTTTTCCTTTTTTATTTGTTACCTCGTGGCATAGCCGGATAGTCCTCACACGCCAATCGATAAAACCCAATAAACGATATATCCATGAATTACTACCTGAAATATACATTGGTATTACAGGGACTTTTGCCTTTTTTATCAGTTTAAGTACAGACGGTTGCCATTCCCGGTCTACATCACCCGAGAAATGAGGCTCGGAAACTCCTCCTGCGGGAAATAACCCCAACGGATGCTGTTCTTTCAAATGTTGTAAGCATTGTTTAACGCCACTCACACTTGATTTCATGTCCGACAGTTTCGTATCTTTTCCAAAAGGATTAACACCAATAAAATTCTCTTCCATTGTGTCAATCTTATTCAGTATCCAATTTACCATCATTTTATAGTCTTTCCGCTTAGCTGCAACTACACTGATGGCAATTATTCCGTCTATATGTCCATAAGGATGATTAGAAACCGTAATAAATGGGGCTTCTTTAAAAGAATCGAGAACTTCGTAATTTTCGACTTTACGAATAATCCCCCGTTTATCTAATAAATCCTTTACAAAATCAACACCTGTATACTGTTTAGAATCGTCATAAACTGCATTAACCTTATTAATTCCTCCAAAACTAAAAACAAAATTCAACAATTTATCTCCAAAACGCCCTTTGAAAATGGGATGTAAACTTCGAACCTCATCTTTACTTAAAAGCTTTTCTTTCATACTAACACTAAGAACCTGTTTAAATTTTTCACAAAATAATTATTACGATCTTTTTCGCCATAAATCATGTTGTTTTTTAGCAAGGTTGGTTATTTCATTTTGCTCACATAGCCCGCTATTATCGCAAAATAAAATAACCAACCTTGCTAAAAAACAACTATAATTTATTTGGCGAGAAAATTTTAAACAGGCTCTAAAATCATTTGATATAATTCAGGTATTTGCTAAAAAAGACACCGAACCAGCGCGTTTTCATCAAAACTAATTCAAACAACCCAATTCCGATCAAAGCACAAAAAATACCCAATATTACATCTATAATATAATGATGCGATGTATAAACAGCTGTAAACCAAATGCCAACCATAAAAAATACAACCAATCCCTTAATAACGAAATTGTATTTTTTTACGATTGTATAATACAAAACAACAACTAAATAAGCCGAATGTAAAGAAGGTACTGCTGCAAACACATTTGCATTTCTTCCATATATTGAATGAAACAAATTAATTCCCAATAAATTATCAAAACGTTCCAGTCCTGCCATATTTCCGGGAGTATCAATAACCGGAGTAAATCCGAAATTTATTGCATACCAGGGTGGCGCCGCCGGATGAATATAATAACCAACAAATCCTATTAAATTTACCAGTAAAAAAACCATGGAAAAACGTAAAAACATATTCCTGTCTTTTTCCAGATATAAGCATAAAGCAAATGCAACCGGAATAGGAACCCAGCCAAAATAAAAAATTCCGGACATAAAATCAGCCACAGCTACATGGTGCAACATGAAATATTCGCAAGGAATCAATAATTTTCCATCTGAATGAATTCCAAACAACGATTTTTCCAGATTATATAAACTTTCAATATCAATCGGATTTACTAAATAATTAGGATAAACACGCATCCAATCATATGAAATTCCAAATATTAAAAGCGGAAGTAACCCAACCGCCAATTTGCGGGTTTTTACATTCGCAAAAAATAAAAACAAAAAAAAGATCACCATTATAATATGCTCCGGACGCAAACCCACAAACAGAGTTGTTAATGTAACAAAACAGGCTGCTATTACCAAAACAATTATAGTCTCCCGCAAAGAAGGCAAAGAAAAATTATTTTTCATCTAAAATATATGTACCTACAAATACGTTTCATTTATCCTGCTTTTGTAACACCTTGTAACAATGACTGATACGCCCAATAGCTGTAATATTAGCAAAAACAGCAATAAAAGCAATTGGTATAACAAGAATCAGCACAGGTTCAAATATAGGAAAAGGTAGGGAATCAACATATATTTTATAATCTCCTTTAAAATGATAAAAAACTCCGCAGACAATAGCGCCGAGAGCAGTAATAATCACTCGTTCAGGACGCTGCATAAGACCACCTTTACATTCAATACCCAATCCTTCTGCCCTTGCCCGAACATAGCTTACCATCATGGATCCAATTAAAGCAACAAATGCAAGCATCGAACTGATAAAATAACCGTTCCGGCTCAAATAATAACAGATACCGAAAAATGTAATTAATTCGCTATAACGATCTAAAACAGAATCGAATAAAGCACCAAACTTAGAACTCATTTTTCCAATTCTAGCAACTTGCCCATCCATCATATCAAATAACCCGGAAAATAAAATAATAAAACCAGCCCATCCAACGTACCTAAGGTCTCTTGGTTCCGTGTGATTAGCAGCATATATAAAAACAATACATGCTACAATATTTCCCACTAAACCGGTCACTGTGATAAAATTAGGAGTAATCCCAATTTTAATCATTCCCCGAACCAATGGGTTAATTATTTTATAAATTGCTTGTTGTCCTAAATCTCTAATTTTCATAAACAAAAATAAAAATTACACTATATTCTTCATTCATCTTCCGGTTTTCCCGAACCAAATTTCTTCCATCTGAAATATTTCCTGAGGTTTCTGTCTTTATATACAAAATGGTGTTGCATATTGTAGTTCCATAAAAATCCGACAAGCAACGACACCACAATTTTCGAAACAATAAAGACATCATCAAACATGTGACCCAAAAGTTCCCGGAGCCATGTAAACTCCCTTAGAAGTTCGGTCATTCCATAAGTGCCAAGTGTATTCAACAGGATACTACAAATCCAAACTGTTAAGTATTTTATTGCGATATATCTTTTCCTAATGCCTCTGGATCCTTTGAATGTCCACTTATAATTGATAATGCAATTAACAATTCCGCCACAAACAGAACCGGTAAAAGTTGCATAGACATAATATACATTGAATAATTTTGCTAAAGCAATTGTAACTGCAAAGTCAGTTAAACTTGCAATCTGAGAGGAAAACTGAGCCCTCAAAAAAGTAAAAATCCCTCCTTTCTCAGAGACTGCACGAGCAACTTTTTTTATCCAATCAGGCATTTTGCAATCAATATCAGTACACAACTATATATTCCAGCAAGAATATCATCCATCATAACTCCCCACCCTCCTTTAAGTTTTTCCATTTTTCGAATACCTAAAGGTTTAAATATGTCAAATAACCGGAACAAGGCAAATGCTAACAACATATAATACATATTGTATGGAATTGCCGCCAAAAGAGCAATCCACACTCCCACCATTTCATCAACGACTATACGGGAAGGGTCTTCACCCCATTCAGGCTCTAACGCATTTGCTCCTATTATTCCCAAAACGGTGAATAATAGTATCAATAAAATCGTGATTAAAAATAAAAGGGTCGAAGAAACAAAAAGAGACAATACAAACCATATAATTGTAGCTAAAGCAGCTCCCATTGTTCCTGGAGCAAAAGGAGAAAAACCGGTTCCAAAGCCGGTAACAACAATTATATGAAAAAGAGACTTTTGCTTCATCTTGCATCAAAAAAAACACACAAAGGTATAAAAAATATGAATGAATCAAAAAATATGAATGAAAACCAGTTGCAAAATAATTTTCAAAAAGGAAGCGGCTTTATTTAATTATTGGTTAATTTTGTATATTGTTATTAATATTGTTCTCCGATAAAAATTGCAATATTTGCATATTCTTAAACAAAATAACACAAAGAATTATGTTCTTTTCAAGATTTATAATTGATACAACTTTTGATACAAACAGAATAGAAAAACTATATGAATTACTATCAAAAGATATTCCTGACTTGGAATTAGTATGGAGATACAAAAGAGAAATCGTAGACAACCCCTCTGAAGCAGATAATGTTAGCATTCTAAATAATTACAAAACTTTTTTTACTCTCGTTGAAACTAGGAACAGGGGAAATATTCGTTTTTCATTAGTTAAAGGTTACGAACAAATAGTTTTAAATGCTCTGAAAGAAACCGGAATTACAGTTGAGCCACAAAGCTTTTCCACTCCAATTATATGTGTGTTTGCTTATATCCTTTTATTTATTATTGCTTGTGCTGCAAATCCAGATTATGCTCCCTTCTTATCAGTGCTTTTTGTGATACTTCTATCCGGAATAATTTCTTATGCAATATCTGCATTCAAAAACTACGATTGTGAAATACCAGGTTATTCAAGCGTTCTGACAATAATCGGGTTGGTTTGCTTTTCTCCTTCATCATTGTTGCTATTTCCATTAATAACGGCATTAAACAAGCAAAAATTACACAATTTAATAGAGCAAGATAACTGAAATTTCTCATCTTTTATCAATAAAATCATGAAACGAATAATTAATACAATTACTTCTGGGTTTATCGGGTTTTGGGTACCTTTATTGGTATTGTTTTTCCTGCTCGAAAAAATGTTCACATTGATTCACAAAATCGTTGTTCCAATTGAATCTCATTTGCCCGAAAAGAAAATTTTAGGAGTTTCCCTAATCTTCATTTTAGTTATTCTAATAATGCTTATACTCTCGTTCTTTGGCGGAATATTACTAAAACGGCCAATAGTAAAAAATATGTCTAAAAACGTAGAGACGAAGCTTCTTCAACTTATTCCCGGATATAATTCGTTTAAAACGGCACTTGACGATCAAAATGCTTTACAAACAAATGAATCATGGCATGCAGTATTAGTAGAAGATGAAATTGGTTATTTACTGGGTTATACGACAGATGAAAGCGATAATTATTATTCCGTACACAAAGTGAATTCTACAACATTAGCCGATAGCGAATTAAGCATCGTACCAAAATCGAAGGTGCATGTTTTGAATATTTCGGCAAAAGATTTTATGCAATATGTAAAACGTACCCGAAATACAGCCGAATTAGTGGAACAATTTATAAATCCAAAAAATTAATACGAAATAAGAATGATTTGCATAATAAAAAGAAAAAATATTTTTCTGCTTTCTATCGTTATTTTTTTTGGAATAATGCCTTCAAATGCAAAAGTAAGAATTGGAGGAAAGGTAGGTTTAAATTTTGCAAGAGGGTCATTGTCTGTTACCGAAAATGCGGATTGCGACATCAGTACACAATATGGAACATTAGCTCAATTTTTAGTTGAAGGAACATTGCCGTGGAAGAATCTCTTTTATGAAACAGGATTGGGATATTTTCAGAAAGGAGTAAAAAATGGAATTCATTATTCATTAAATGATGCACAACAACCATCACTCCTGTATATTGATGAAAAGGAACAGCTTGGGTATATTACTATTCCATTAAACCTGAAGTACAAGATGACATTAACCGAAAAACATCCGTTAAAAGGATATGTCGCATTTGGAATGTTTCTGGATTTTGGTGTTGAAGGGAATAATACATCTGAATATACATACAACCATGGCATTGGCACAATGAATAACCTCGCAATTATAAACAGAGACATCACACGAGAATATAATATAAATTTCGGTTCAGGACAAAATGATAAATACAAGGCAGTTGATTGCGGACTTAATTTCGGAGCTGGAATTGAAGCTATAAATCACATTATACTTGGATTCAATTACAGTTTAGGGTTGAAAAATATCTACAATAGCAATTATTCATCTGAGGCTATTTACCCCAGCTATACCAATTCTGTAAAAAACCGGATTTGGACTCTTTATTTGGGATATTTATTTTAATAAAGAAGTTACCGGAGTCTGTTGAAATAACAATATCTTCAGGCAACTTCCGATTTATTCTTAACTTCATTCTTTATGATAAAAATAGGATTACTTTCCGATACGCACGGATATTGGGATGATAAATACATAAAATACTTTTCTTCCTGTGATGAAATATGGCATGCCGGAGATATCGGCTCTATGGATATCGTGGAAAGATTATCACAAATAAAGCCGCTTAGAGCCGTTTACGGGAATATTGACGGGCAAGACATACGGAAGGTCTATCCGAAAAACAATCGCTTTACAATAGGAAATACATCTGTTTGGATAACCCATATCGGCGGATATCCGGGAAAATATGACAAAGATGTAATTCCCGAAATATTTATGCATCCACCCAAATTATTCATTGCCGGACATTCCCATATTCTCAAAGTAAAATTCGACAAAACATTAAATCTGCTTTATATCAACCCTGGTGCTGCAGGAAAATACGGATTTCATAAAACGCGGACTTTGGTAAGATTTTGTATTGAAGAAGGTAATTTTAAAGATTTGGAAGTTATTGAATTAGGAGATAAATAATAAGGGAAGTTATTTTTGGAATAAATCATAAACAAATGGGCTACTTTTCAAGCAGCCCATTTGTTTATTCTTAACCTCTTAAAGCATTTAGCTTTTATATTAATACTCTTCTTCATTAAAGAAAAAGTCTTCCTTACTTGGATAATCCGGCCAAATGTCTTCCATGCATTCATATACCTCGCCCTCATCCTCCATTTCTTGCAAATTTTCGATTACTTCAAGAGGAGCACCTGAACGAATAGCATAATCTATTAACTCATCTTTTGTTGCAGGCCAAGGCGCGTCTTCCAATTTAGAGGCCAATTCCAATGTCCAATACATAAGTTATTTCCGTTTTTAATTAATTGTTCTACAGTTAGTTTTTCAAAAGGTGTGCAAAA
The DNA here is from genome assembly GCA_031553395.1 of Bacteroidales bacterium. Classification (GTDB taxonomy): domain Bacteria; phylum Bacteroidota; class Bacteroidia; order Bacteroidales; family WRGA01; genus WRGA01. Next base: position 44,761 of record JAVBLR010000013.1, read on the forward strand.
GTAAAATAAAAATAATTACTTCCAAAATATTTCATCAATAGAGTTTCTTAAATTTTCAATTCTTGCCAAAATAAAGAAATAATCCGATAAGCGATTGATAAAAATTAACGGATTATCATCATCCAAAGGGGTGGCTTCCGACAATGAGGTAATACATCGTTCTGCTCTCCGGCAAACAGTTCGGCATACATGTGCCAATGCAGCCGATCGCGAACCAGCCGGAAGAATGAAACTTTTAAGCGGAGGTAGCAATGTATCAATCAAGTCAATCTGTTGCTCAACCAGTGCAATATCATTTCCCCAAATTCTATTTTCGGAAGAGATTTCGATTTTTGTCATATCTGTAGCCAAATAGCCTCCAACAACAAATAATTTTTGCTGAATAAACTGTAAGAATTTACATGTATCAGCATCATTAATCTCAACCAACAGCAAGCCAATAAAACTATTCAACTCATCAACTGTGCCATACGCATCTAATCGCACATCACTTTTAGAAACACGAGTTCCCCCGATTAAACCAGTTGTTCCTTTATCTCCCGTTTTTGTATATATTCTCATTGTTTATAAAATTCCTAAATCAAGTTTAATCAATAATCACAATCATAACATCAACAATATATAAAAAGTTTATATTTAAAGTAAATTAACAACATAAAAATTCTCCTAAAAAACATTGAAAAGCAATTACATTTTAAAGCTAAGTTTATAATTTCTTTTGTGAAGTTTTGTATTAAAAAAAGCTATACCAAAAGATTTCATATCTAACGCAACTGTTACATTTTTATCATTACATAAGCTATTCCAAAACAGCATTATATTTTCCTGACCAATATTTTCTACAATCAAAAAAGAATTATCATGAAACTTTGGCAAACATAAAGAATAAATATTCGAAATAATATCAAATGAATTCAGGCTATTTTCGCCCAGATATAAAACATCTATAGAATTTATCGCATTTATTTTTTTTTCTATATCAAATGGATTATTAGCATTAAAATGAGAAAATGATTTATCCGGAATTTTTGAAGTTATTTTTTCAGCAATATTCATTAAATCATTGGATAAATTAAATATTGTAGATTTACAAGTAGATTTATGTGCCGATAAATATAAAGAAGATATTGCAAGAGAATTTCCATATTCAATTATATTCTCACTTTTCATATAGTGAGCCAACTTGAGTAAAACATGATAATATTTTTCAGATTTTACTACAGATCTTACTTTTTCATTCAAATATGGATAACTTACAAGCAACTCTTTTCTTATCTCATCTAATAATTGAAAAGCATAATAATGAGATTTGTCATTTATCAATTCTGCAATTAGATAAAAAACAAAAGGAGAATGGATACCATACCCCAATGAAGATCTCTTTCGAGATATCGAATCACAAATAAAAGAAAAAAAATCATTACGCATTCTCAAACAAATAATCAAAATTCATACCAGATAACAAAATATACAAGTAATATGCAAGTTAAAAAATTATCTATTTTTTTAACTTGCATATTCTCTCTTAATCATTATCATTTCATAAAGTTTTTATTGAGATTAAGAGATTGTATTCTACTCATAATATTTTTCTCTTTGTCAAAAACACCTATATATTTCCCTCTTAGATACTGGATACAACTAAAAAGTAAATACGCGAATAATCCCTCATCAAGATTTCCAACAAAAGGAATATTATCAGGAATGAGTTCAAAAACACCCGCCGTTGGATTCAATAAATACAACAAACAAATTGCGCCCAATAACGACACCAATAACTTTTTTATATTTTTCATAAAACCACTCTTTAGTTTAAACAATAACCAAATACACTTTACAAACAGTCAAAAAATCAAGCCAACTTTATTCCATCCAAAACCAAATATAAAAATAAAAATTCTAATATCAATTAAAAATCCACATCAAAACAGGTTTCTTAATAGCTTTCAAATCCTCATCTAGCCCTGTCATAAAAGCATTTGAAACAGCAGGACATCCCCATCCTTCAGGTGTTCCACGTGGAACCTCTTCATCAATTATGACATCCCAAGAATGCAGCACAACCTCTCTCTTTAAAGCATTTGAATTGGTTGATTCTAAGCCATATAATAAATATCCGACCTTAATTCCCCACTGACTTGCATACCTCGCTCCCACCCTATATTTTCCTAAAGAACTTAAATGAGAGTTGCTCTCATTAGAGAACTCAGCATCATCTTTACTAAAGCATCTCCCCCATGGCAACTTACCACAACCATGACTAACCGAACCCTTCTTAATTAACTTTTTGTCATCCAGATTATATACATAAAAACGATTTAACCCACTATGCACCCCCAAATCAATAAGAAAACAATAAGAAGTAGAATAGCCTTTCTTAGAGCAAAAATCTAATGCCTCAACTAATTTAGCCTCAGCTCTACTATTTCTTTCTTCTAAAGAATATTGGCCAAATAAAACATCATTTTCTAATTTCTGTTGTGATAATTCTTCTTTTTTATTTTTAGCCTTAGGGTTTTCACAAGAAAACAACAGCAAAAATATAAAAACTATAAAAATGTATCTCATCATAACAATTTAATTATCAACTAAAAGCATACAAATATAAGAAAAGTATAGCATAAAAGTAAAAAATGAAGTATATTTTACAAAGAAGTATAATGTAAAAAAGACAAAATACACCTACAATAAAAGAGGAGGAATAAAAACTAAGAAAAGAAATACTCAGAATAATAAAACTCAAGTCTGGATAAGTCTATGGTAGTAAAATATCAATGCATATCAAATCATATACCATTTAAGCAAATACTGGTTATTTACTGATGTTACGCGTTTCAAAAATATTATCTAAAAAATGTCTTCGTCAAATATATTCAACATTGTTCCTTTTTCTTGATAAAAAAGAACCAAAAAATCAAGGCTGAGCTTCTCAGCGACCCGCCTGTGGCTTGCAAGTGGAACAAAACAAAACTCGCTTCGCTCAAACAGTGTTTTGTTCTTCGCCTGCTTCACCACGACGGGTTCCCCGCCTGCGAAGCAAAGGCCGAAGATGGGCATCTCAATAATAGATTTTATTCGTTTTAGAAATATTTGTGGATGACCATTATATTTTCCAGGTGCGTAACATCTGTTATTTACATAAATATTAGAATTATTAAAAAAGCTACATTTAAAGAAATCGTTCTCAATAAGCAAACATAAAATAATTAGGGATAACTTCAATAAAAAGTGGTTAAAAAACAACTGCAAATCACATATAATCATCTGATTAGCAGATAATTATATAACAAAAACGATTAATATTTAGTTCCACGTGGAACATAACTTCGTAGAATAGAGCAATATACAATCAAATACAAAAGCAAGAAAAAACATTCAGCATAATAAAAAAATTAGCAATTATTTGAAATCCAAATTAAAGCTTTAGTATAACCATCAATACCATTCTATAGCTCATGGCCGATTACTATATAACATTCTAGAGATATAATGAATATTTAATTAAATAACTATTAAAAATAAACGTAATAGAACTAGCATAATATAAATAAAATCAAGAAAAAAGATCAGAGTTAATAAAGAAGGTTTAAAAAGATAGAAAAGAAAATTCTTTTTTATACAAAAACTACACTAAAATGAACAAAATGCAATAGAAAAAGTAAAAAATATACCTGAATAATAGAAAAAGGGATTGAGTTAGAAAAAATATGCACTAAATGCATAATCAACTATAAAAAAGAGATTTCTTATCTAAAGGATGTATGCATAAAAGAAATATTCACCTCACTTGAGAAAAATATTCCACATGAAACAGGCAAATACATTCGATTTTTAGAATAATAAAATATAGACATCATTAAAACGAACAAATAGGATAAAAAATATGGTGTTAAATCAATAGAAAAATACGTAGGATTAACAAAATAGATGATAAGGATAATTTGCATCACTTTAGATGAAAAGTTGCCAAAATAAGAGAAGAAAAAGTATTTTAATCCAAAAACTATACAATGATTTTTTATAACGTCAGCCACCTCTCTTTAAAATAAAAATAGAGAAAAGATAAGTCGCTATAAATTAAATACATTAAAAAAACTAATACAAAAAATACACTCAAACAAAGAATATAACTCAATCAAATAACAATAGTAACAGCATGAATATAATGCAAAATAAGGCTCTCTACAGAAAGAAAGCCTATCGATTGATAGATGGAATGAAAATTGTATAAAAGTGGCTAAAAAGGGCTAAAAATAAGTTAAAGGCAGAAAGTCAAATTAAGAAGATAAGCTTATAAAGCAACTAAAAAGAATCTAAAAACAATTCTAGCACTATAGCTCAATAGGAGATAACTATCTATAAATCAGAGATATGTCTCAGAGGTATGAAGATTAAGCTCCCTGAGGATTGAATATATTAAAAAATACCATACACTTATCGAGAATATTAAAGTCACAAAATCTTAAAGTGCAAAAAATATCCATATGAAATAAACACAACAAAAAAGCAAGAAATAAAATACATCTTAAAATTATTTTCACATGAATGAAATAGACCTTCTTTCTGATGTAAGAAGATATTATAACAAAAACAGTTATTACCACTATCAACATATTCTTGAATAATCGAGATAGAGCCATACTATCATCCTAATAAAAATAAAACAAATAAAATATCAACACAAAAGCCACAATTTTTAAATTGGAAAAATATATCATAGAAAAATATCCAAAATTCATTTGGTAAAATATTTAGGCACATTCATTTAAAAGAAAACTAAAACAAATATGATTTTAGGAAAATGAAATATACTCTCAAAAACAAAAAAATTCAAAAGAAAAGAAGCTTCCAAATTTTGGATATAAAATGAACATCAAATATCCCAATCTCATCCTAATGAAATTAATCTCAGTTGCACAAATACAAAGAACAAAAATCCAAGAAAGTAAAAATCTCAATTATTTATCAACAAAATGAAGACAGTAATTTTGACATCAAAAATATGAGAATAAATAAATAACAACTCAATGTGAAGTAATCATTAAATGTGAAGTAAATTGATCTAAGAACTATCGAATTTTGAAATATAAAAACAGAAAGTAAAAATCAAAGATAGCTTGAAGAACTTTGAATCAGAAAAAAAATAACCCCATCGCAAGCAGATGGAGCATCATCCCCACAAAGAAATATTTTTATTTTTCGTTACAAATGGCTAGAAATTTATCCTTAGAGAGCAAAAAGATAAGCTTAAGAATCAACATTATAAACAAACTGAATATAAGTATTCGCAAAAGGGAAAAATCGACGAAATGAGATTAAAAAACAAAAAATGAGTAAAAATTAAGCCCAAAAAAGCAGAAAAAATTTGCAATTATTCAAAAAGATAAGAAAAAATTATCAAAAAAGACAAGAAAAAAAGAATGAGAATATATAATAGTAGATAAATACTACTAAACCATTCGCAAAACAGTTTATCGGCAAAAAACAACAATTCTCATCCAAAAATAATCCCAAAAAGTGAAATTCCTATCTGCAAACCAAAGGGCAACAGTAAGCATCTCATCAAAAGCATTCGCCGGATTAAACCAAAATATGGATAACTATTAAGAGAAAATATTTCTGCATCCAAATGCGTATCTTTGCATCATTAAAACAAATTAAAAGAATTGTATGAGATTTAAGTATGATGTAATTGTAGTTGGAGCAGGGCATGCCGGATGCGAAGCTGCCCATGCCTCTGCAAAATTAGGTTCCCAAACATTACTGATAACAATAGATATGCATAAGATTGCTCAAATGAGTTGCAATCCGGCCATGGGTGGAATTGCTAAAGGGCAAATAGTGAGAGAAATCGATGCATTAGGAGGACAGTCTGGAATAATTACTGATAAAACAGCCATTCAATTCCGTATGCTGAATCAATCAAAAGGGCCCGCAATGTGGAGTCCTCGCTCTCAAAGCGACAGACAGAAATTCAGTGACCTCTGGAGAAGTATTCTTGAAAATACCGAAAATTTATTCATTTGGCAAGATTCCGTAAATCAGTTAATAATAAAAAATAATGAAGTCATCGGAGTAAAAACAAGGATGGGAATTTCATTTGAAGCCAAATCTGTAATACTAACTACTGGCACTTTTATGAATGGGCTCATTCATATCGGTAAAACACAAATAAAAGGAGGTAGAATATCCGAACCAATATCTACAGGAATTACAGAACAATTAATTGAACTCGGATTCACTGCCGGAAGAATGAAAACAGGAACACCTGTAAGGATTGATGGAAGAAGTATTGATTTCAGTTTAACAACAGAACAAAAAGGAGAAAACGATTTTCATAAATTTTCTTATCTTGACTTCGCTCCTCGCCCACTGAAACAACTCAGTTGTTGGACACTTTACACAAATGAAGAAGTACATGAAACTTTACGATTAGGATTAAAAGACTCTCCATTGTATAATGGACAAATTCAAAGCATTGGTCCACGATATTGCCCAAGTATAGAAACAAAGATTGTCACATTTGCAGACAAAACACAACATCAACTTTTCCTGGAACCGGAAGGAGAAACAACCCAAGAATATTATCTTAATGGATTCTCCTCTTCACTTCCTTTGGAAATACAATTAAATGCTCTACAAAAAATCCCTGCATTCAGAAACATTCATATTTACCGCCCGGGATATGCAATCGAATATGATTACTTCGATCCTACACAACTTAAACATACACTTGAAACAAAACAAATAAAAAACTTGTTTTTTGCCGGACAAATAAATGGAACAACAGGATATGAAGAAGCAGCTGGACAAGGGATTATTGCCGGGATTAATGCTCATCTAAACACTCATAGCAAAAATCAATTCATCTTAGAACGAAATGAAGCATATATTGGTGTACTCATAGACGATTTAGTAACCAAAGGAGTTGATGAACCCTACCGCATGTTTACATCACGAGCAGAATACAGGATGCTATTACGACAAGATGACGCCGACATGAGGCTAACTGAAAAATCTCACAAAATAGGTTTAGCAGAAAATGAAAGGCTCCAACTTTTAAAAGAAAAAAAAGAACAAATAAATCATATAATAGAATACGTCAAAGGAAAAACCATCAAACCAGAAGAAATAAATTTTGCATTAGAACAATTAGAAACATCTCCCATTAAACAATCCGCAAAATTAATATCCTTACTAACAAGGCCCCAAATTAGCATTGAAAATATTCAAAACAACATTCCTTCTTTCAAAGAAGAAATTGAAAAAATACCAAATCGAAAAGAAGAAATAATTGAAGCTATAGAGATAATTATTAAATACAGCGGTTATATTGAAAGGGAAAAACTAGTTGCAGAAAAAGCATCAAGACTAGAAAACATAAAGATAAAAGGGAAAGTAGAATACGAAAATATACAATCTTTATCAACAGAAGCTCGTCAAAAATTAAGCAAAATTCAACCTGAGACTATCGCTCAAGCAAGTCGAATACCCGGAGTTTCTCCAAACGACATCAATGTATTATTAGTATTAATGGGTCGATAAAAATTTAACGTTCCACGTGGAACAAAAGAAAATATTAAAGAAAAATGCTTATTTTTGCAAAAAAAAATCGAAAAGCCTGGCGAAATAACATTGCAAAAAAATCAATAGTTCCACGTGGAACAATAATAAAAAATGAACGTAGAAACAATCAAAAATGAGGTAAGAACTGTACTAGACTACCCTCAGAAAGGGATAACCTTTAGAGACTTAACAACCGTGTTTAAAGACGCTGAGAGCTTACACTTTCTATCAAATTGGATGTATGAAGAGTGCCAAAACAAGGGCATTACAAAAATCGTAGGAATAGAATCTCGAGGCTTCATAATGGGTCCAATTTTAGCAACAAAACTCAACGCCGGCTTCGTCCCCATACGAAAAAAAGGAAAACTTCCGGCAGAAACAATCGAAGAATCTTATGCAAAAGAATATGGCATAGATACTATTGAAATTCACAAAGATGCCCTCAATGAAAACGACATAGTGCTGATTCACGACGACCTATTAGCCACAGGAGGAACAATGCAAGCAGCATACAATCTTGTTCAAAAATTCAACGTGAAAGAGATTTATATGAATTTCATAATTGAACTAACAGAACTAAATGGCCGGAAAAATATGGATAAGATGATCACAAACAAAATAACAAGCCTCATCAAATACTAAGTGAAAAAAGGCACTAACATAAAGGCAATTTTACTGGGACTTCCAGATAAACCAGGAATATATCAATTCTTAGACACAAATAAAACTATTATTTATGTCGGGAAGGCTATTAACTTAAAAAAGCGCGTTTCATCATACTTTAACAAACAACACGAATATGGGAAAACGCGCATACTTGTAAAAAAGATAGCTGATATAGACTATATTGTTGTAGAAAATGAAAATGATGCCCTATTGCTTGAAAATAGTTTGATAAAAAAACACAAGCCTCGCTATAATATAATGTTGAAGGACGATAAAACCTATCCTTCTATTTGCATTACAAACGAACATTTTCCTCGTATATTTAAGACTCGCAATATTGTAAAAAACGGTTCGCAATATTTTGGTCCATATAGTTCTGTTGTAATGATAAACACATTATTGGCATTAATCAAACAACTTTATCCAATACGTACTTGTAGACTAAACCTTTCGCCTGAAAAAATAAAAGAAGGAAATTACAAAATATGCCTACAATACCATATCAAAAATTGCCTTGGTCCATGTGAAGGCTTACAAACTGAAAAAGAATACAACGAATACATTTCAAGTATTAAAGAAATACTAAAAGGGAATGCGCAAAAAATTTCGCAATATCTTTTTAATAAGATGAAAAAATTGGCTTTTGAATTAAAATTCGAAGAAGCACAAAGGATAAAGGAAAAATATGAAATTATAGAACAATACAGAAGCAAATCAGTAATAGTAAGCCCTACAATCCTAAATACAGATATATTCTCTTGCGAAGTAACTGAGCAATCTGGATATGTAAATTACTTGCACGTCGTAAATGGCACAATTGTACAAGCCCATACATTTGAATACAAAAAAAGATTAGAAGAAAGCAAAGAAGAAATATTGGGGTTCGGCATAATGGAAATCCAAGAAAAGTTCGAAAGAAAATATGGAGAAGTAATTGTACCCTTCCTTCCTGAAGAACCTGAGCTATACAACGCGACATTTGCAATACCTCAAAGAGGAGACAGAAAAAAATTACTCGATCTTTCTATACAAAATGTTAAGCAGTATAAATTTGACGTCCTCAAACAACAAGAAAAATTAAATCCGGAACAAAGAACCATAAGGATACTAACAACATTACAAAAAGATTTACATTTAAAGGAACTTCCTTGGCACATAGAATGTTTTGATAACTCAAATACGCAAGGGACAAATCCTGTCGCTGCCTGTGTTGTCTTTAAAAAGGCCAAACCTTCAAAAAAGGATTACCGACACTTTATTATAAAAACGGTTGAAGGCCCCAATGACTTTGCTTCAATGACAGAAGTGATTTTTAGGCGATATAAGCGACTTTTAGATGAAAAGCAAGAATTACCTCAACTCGTCATAGTAGATGGCGGAAAAGGCCAAATAAGCAGTGCGCAGGAAGCATTAAACCAATTAGGGCTATATGGTAAAATAGGATTAATTGGAATAGCAGAAAGATTAGAAGAAATCTATTTTCCGGAAGACTCTATCCCACTCTATTTAGATAAAAATTCCGAAAGCTTAAAATTAATTCAAAACATGCGAGACGAGGCACATCGATTCGGAATAACACATCATCGAAAACGCCGGGCAAAAAAACAAATAGAATCTGAACTAGACTCAATTACAGGTATTGGTAAAAAAACGAAAGAAGCTCTACTTAAACACTTCAAAAGTGTAAGACGAATTAAAGAAGCTTCTGAGGAAGAATTAACAACCTTAATTGGAAAATCGAAAACAGAAAAAATAATCCATCAATTAAAAAATAGTTTAACATAAGAATATTTTTCGTCATTGTTCCACGTTTTACATAAAATAAAATGAGAGTAGTTATCCAACGTGTTTTAGAAGCATCAGTAAAAATTGATGGACAAATAGAGTCATCTATTCAAAATGGATTATTGATTTTTGTAGGAATTGAAGACAATGATACAGATGACGACATAATATGGCTCAGCAAAAAAATAAGCAATCTCAGAATCTTTAACGACGAAAACGGAGTAATGAATAAATCGATTTTAGAAACAAATGGAGAAGTTTTAGTCGTTAGTCAGTTTACCCTACATGCTTCCACACAAAAAGGGAATCGTCCTTCATACATTAAAGCATCCAAACCTGAAAAGGCAATTCCAATGTATGAATTGTTTTGCGTGGAACTTTCTAAAGCCTTAAATAAAGAAGTAAAAACCGGAATTTTTGGTGCAGATATGAAAATATCATTAATAAATGACGGTCCAGTTACTATCTGGATAGATTCAAAACAAAAAGAATAGATATATTTTTATTTTAAAAATAAACACTTCGCATTAGTTAATATTTTATATTTTTATAAAATAAATATAAAATTAGTTTTGATATTAAAAAAAACAGATCAAATTGAGAAAACAAAAAACGTTTAAAAAATCATTTTTCCAAATATCTATAATGTACAAATATCTAAGAATCCTTGCTTAAAATATAACCCTCCTACCCTCTAATATCAACAAACGCCAAAACAAAAAAAGCAAAATATATCTTAACAAAAGAAGAATCTGCAAATTAATCTAAATTAGAATTATTATAAATTAAGTCTATTCAACTGAAGTTTAACATTATCAAACAAAAAAAGCAATACCTTTGCATCGAATATTCAATTTTCTTATTGAAAAACCATGAAATACAGAATCATTTCTATCCTTATCCTATTGTTGATAGTTTCCTTTTCCGTGTGCGCAAACGGAAGCGTTGATACAACAGTAAAGGATGAAAACCCCACACAAATAAATACATCAAACTATAATAGCTGTATTTATTCTCCACTAAAAACAAGCAACTCTTCTCCTTCAATTAATACAAAGAATCTATTTAAACTTACTTCAGCTTCAACACTTCAATATTCACAATGTAAATTCGAAGTTGCTATATTAAGACAAATTGAAGTCTTATTAGAAACTGACTCCAATAAGCTAACAGCCCTACCCAACTTCAAAAAAACACCCTACATTTCAGGAAGGGATATACTTCAAAATATACGTATACTCAGAATTTGAAAAGATTTCAACGTTTCATTACTTAGCAAACATAATTTATGATAAATCAATTCATTTTATCATAAGCCAACCTGTGTAACTTACAATTTGTAATTAATCGTACTAATTAATAAATATGTCACATCACAAAAATAACGAATCACTTTCCGGAAAAGTGCTTGAGCAAACGAGCGTAAATAGTGCCCGTTGTTACCAATGCGGGAAATGCTCTGCCGGATGCCCTTTGGCAGAAGAAATGGATTTTACTTCAAGTATGGTTATGCGCATGCTTCAGGTAGAAGATGAACAAACAGATAAGGAACTATTGCAATCACAAAGTATTTGGCTGTGTGCTTCTTGCGAAATGTGCATTTCACGCTGTCCAATGTCGATTGATATTCCGAAAATAATGGACTTTTTACGACAAAAGGCCATCGAAAAGGGATTGCAGAACAAAGCAGCAAGCAAGAACATTATTCCTTTCCATCGTTCATTCCTTGATATGATACGATTTACCGGGCGTTCGTATGAAATAGGATTAATTGCCGATTACAAATTAAGAAGCAAGGATTTTTTCCAAGATCTTAAATTAGCGCCCAAAATGCTTATGAAAGGGAAATTGCCAATTATTCCCGAATCAATCAAAAACCGGAAAAACATAGAACAAATTTTCAAAAAAAGCGAAAAACGATGATAAAGAAATTAGGATTTTATCCGGGTTGCTCATTAGAAGGAACTTCGAGAGAATATAACGAATCGGTAATTTCTCTTGCAAAACAATTCAATATCAAATTAGAAGCTGTCCCAGACTGGAATTGCTGTGGAGCAACTGCTGCCCATAATATGAACCGAATATTATCACTTTCTCTTCCAGCAAGGATATTGGCACAAGCCGAAAAAGCCGGAATGAAAGATGTTGTAGTTCCTTGCGCAGCCTGTTCAAACCGTTTATTGGTAACTCAGCACGAATTATTTGAAGACAAAAAGCTAAAAAAAGAAGTCGAAGAGATTATGGGAATGAATCTAAATTCACCTATTCGCATCTTAAATGTCATTCAATTCATTCAAGAATATATCTCACCGGAACTTTCTGAAAAGGTAGTTCGCCCGTTTGATAAGAAGGTCGCTTGTTATTATGGATGCCTATTGGTACGCCCTCACGACATTTTGCAATTTGATCGTTTGGAAGATCCACAAAGTATGGACGAAGTAATGAAAAGCTTAGGAGCAGAATCCATTGATTGGCCATTCAAAACCGAATGTTGTGGTGGCGGATTATCAGTAAGCAGAACCGACTTAGTTGCAAAATTATCCGGAAAAATAGTTACCGATGCAACCGAAAGAGGAGCTGAAGCAATTATTGTAGCTTGCCCAATGTGTCATGCGAATTTGGATATGCGCCGTTCGGCAATCGATAAGTTTATAGGGAAAAAATCGGATATTCCGGTATTATATATTACACAAGCTATTGGAATGGCCTGCGGATTATCTGAAAAGGAAACCGGTGTTCAACGTCATTTGGTTAAGGTGGATTGGAATACTTTTACAAGTAAACAAGTAGACAAAAAAACTAATGAACCTGCCGTTGAAGTTAAAAAAGAGAAAATTAACGAACAAGTAGAAATCTGAATAAAATAAGTAAACGAAATCAAGTTCGCCAACTTGTTCATTTGTTTACTCGTCAACTGAAATTATGGCAAGAATAGGAGTTTTTATATGTCATTGCGGAGAAAACATCTCGGCAACTGTTGATTGCGAAAGTGTATCGAAACAAGCTGCAAAACTACCCGGAGTAGTTTACAGTACCGATTATAAATATATGTGTTCCGATCCGGGACAAAGTAAAATAAAAGAGGCCATCCTCGAACATAAATTGACAGGTGTGGTTGTTTCAGCTTGTTCGCCTCGAATGCACGAACCGACTTTCCGAAAAGCATGTGCCGAAGCAGGATTGAATCCATATCTGTGCGAAATGGCTAATATCCGTGAGCATTGCTCATGGGTACACGAAAAAGGAGATGCTACAACCCAAAAGGCTTTTGATTTGGTTCGCACATTGGTAGAAAAAGTAAAAAATAACCATCCGCTCGAAGCAATTAAAGTGCCGGTAAACAAAACAGCTGTCGTAATCGGTGGTGGAGTAACAGGCATTCAAGCGTCGTTGGATATTGCTAACGCAGGACAAAAAGTAATTTTGGTAGAGCGTGAGCCATCTATTGGTGGAAAAATGGCCGGTCTTTCCGAAACTTTCCCTACACTCGACTGTTCACAATGTATTCTTACACCTCGAATGGTAGATGTGGCACAACACCCCAATATTACCCTTCTTACTTGTGCTGAAGTTGAAAGTTTAGACGGATTTATCGGTAACTTCAATGTACGTATCCGTAAAAAAGCTAAATCGGTAGATGAAAAATTGTGTACCGGATGCGGATTGTGCTGTACTAAATGTCCATCAAAGAAAATTCTAAGTGAATTTGAACAAGGCTTGGCAAACCGCACAGCTATTTATGTACCATTTCCACAAGCCGTTCCGAATAAGCCCGTAATTGATCGTGCAAATTGTACTTATTTCAAAACAGGCAAATGTGGTGTTTGTAAGAAAATTTGCCCGACAGGTGCAATTAATTACGAACAAGAAGACGAAATAATCGAAGTAAAAGCAGGAGCATTGGTACTAGCTACAGGTTTTGAAGTAAAGAAAACCGACTTCTTCCCTGAATATGGTTATGGAAAATACAAAGACGTGATCAACGGATTACAATTCGAACGATTGGCATCGGCATCGGGACCAACACAAGGAGAAATTCGCCGTCCATCTGATGGTAAAATTCCTGAAAAAGTAGTATTTGTTGCCTGTGCAGGCTCACGAGACGTAGCCAAAGGTATTCCTTATTGTTCTAAAATTTGTTGTATGTATACAGCAAAACACGCTATTTTATACAAACACAAAGTACATGAAGGAACACCTTATGTATTCTATATGGATATTCGTGCAGCAGGAAAAAATTACGATGAATTTACCCGCCGCGCTATTGAAGAAGATGGAGCAAAATACATTCGCGGAAGAGTTTCAACCATCTATGAAAAAAATGGTAAACTAATTGTAAAAGGTGCTGATACATTAATGGGAGGTAAACCTGTTGAAATTGATGCAGATATGGTTGTATTAGCAACTGCTGCAGTATCATGCGAAGGGTCTGAATCATTAGCTCAAAAACTACACGTATCATACGACCCATACAAGTTTTTTGCCGAAGCACATCCTAAATTAAAACCTGTCGAAACCAATACAGCAGGAATCTTTTTGGCAGGTGCATGCCAAGCGCCAAAGGATATTCCCGAATCAGTTTCCGCCGCATCTGGTGCTGCTGCAAAAGTTATTTGTTTATTTGCTAACGATGAATTAACACGTGAACCGATTGTTGCAAAAGTTAACAGGATGGCACCACCCATTTTTTCAACATGTATGGGTTGTGGAATGTGTAAGGCAGTTTGTCCATATCAAGCCATCGATAAAGAAGAAATCAAAGACCGTGCTGGCAATGTGATAAAAACCATTGCTGCAATCAACCCAGGACTTTGTCAAGGTTGTGGAACTTGCGTGTCTTTCTGTAAATCAAAATCCATTGACTTGGAAGGATATTCGAATAAGCAAGTTTATGAAGAAGTTCTCGCATTATTAAATGATTAAATATGCTGATGCACGATTAATTCTATACTGCCCATTATTGGCATATTGACATATCGGCACATTAAATAATTAAAAACTTATGGAATTTCAACCAAAAATAGTCGCATTTGTGTGCAATTGGTGTACATACGCGGGGGCTGACCTTACGGGAACCAGCCGAATAAAGTATTCCCCGAATGTAAAAATCATCCGCTTTCCGTGTACGGGACGCATTGATTTTATGTTACTGATGAAAGCATTTTCGAATGGTGCAGATGGAATCATTGTATCAGGATGCCATCCGAATGATTGCCATTATACTTCGGGTAATTTTCATGCACGTCGCCGTTGGACAGTTTTCCGCAGCCTGCTCGATTTTATGGGAATCGATATTAACCGGATTACTTTCACATGGGTATCGGCAGCAGAAGGTGCAAAATGGGCAGATGTAGTAAATACTACAGCCGAAAAAATCAAAGAATTAGGCCCATATAAAGAATATCAGGAAATTGCTAATGAAATATGGGAGGACGAAACATGTCAAAAATAAATGATATAGCAAAAGAATTGTTGCAATCGGAAGAAGTTCAGGTTGTAATCGGATATGGAGAAGGAAGCGACAACAGAGTTCGTCCGTTTTTTGCACGCAATACCGAAGAAGCTCAAAAGCTTGTATATGATAACCGTTGCACACAAAATATGGCAATGTATATATATAAGAAAGAAACGGCAAAAATGGGAAAACCCGCTATCATTTCAAATATTCATACACTTCGCGGAATCATTCGTTTAGCAACAGAAAATCAAGTAAAAGAGGGCGATTTAATTGCTATTTGCATAAATAATAACGGAGAAGCAACCGTTTGCCGAACATTCGATGAAATCGAAGCACATTTGGCTTCTATTACGCCCGAAATTAGTGCTGAAGACAAAGAATTATTGGAAAAATTGGATGCAATGACAGCTATCGAACGTTGGAATTTCTGGAAACAGGAAATGGAAAATTGCATTAAATGTTACGCTTGTCGCCAGGCTTGCCCGCTTTGTTACTGTACACAATGCACGGTAGAAATGAATCAACCGCAATGGATTCCTGTTGAAGCAAGCACATTGGGAAATTTGGAATGGCACATTATGCGAGCCATGCACCTTTCGGGACGTTGTATTTCTTGTGGACAATGCGGTGATGCTTGTCCGGTAAATATTCCTATTCATATTCTGCCGATGAGATTAGCAGAAGAAGTAAAAGATATTTATGGAACTGTTTCGGGTATGAATCGCAACGAAGGTTGTGCTATGGCGACTTATCAACCTGATGATAAAGAAAATTTTATTGGATAAAACTATGGCAAATCAAATCAAAAAATTGAGCAAAGAAGCTTATGCTCAATTGATACAAAAAATAATTGCCGAAGGCAAACAACAAATTTACGGTCCTGTTCAACAAGGTAAACGAGTTGGATACAAACGCATAACTTCACCCGAAGAAATTGCAGAAGACTTCATCATTCCCGATATGTCGGCAAAAGCATTTGTATTTCCCCGTATCGAAAAACTCTTTTCTTATACAAAAAGCAAAGAGGATCTTAATGTTAAAGACATTGATTTAGAATCTATTCCTTCTAAAATTATCATGGGAATCCGTCCATGTGATGCAGCAGGAATGCAAAGTTTAGGAGCAATATTCGGTTGGGACCCAGCCGATCCGATTTTTCAAAAACGATTGGAAAGAACCACTTTTATCGGATTTGCTTGCAATAAGGCTGATAGTTATTGCTTCTGTACATCTATTAATGGTGGACCAGGAAATACAAAAGGCAGTGATATCTTGCTTACTAAAACCGATTCGGGCGACTACATTGCCGAAATCATTACATCCAAAGGTGAGGCATTTATGAATCTTGCACCCGAATTATTCGAAGAAGGAAAAGATTTGGATAAAGAAAAATACTTGGCAGATGTACCTAAGCATTTCGATGATAGCAATTTAGAAGATAATCTGAATAAATCATTCGATAGCAATATTTTCGACGAATATGCTGCACGTTGCATCGGTTGTGCTGCTTGTGCGTATGTTTGTCCTACTTGTGCTTGTTTTGATATTCAGGATGAAGTAAAAGGCAGTAAAGGACAGCGCGTTCGCAGTTGGGATTCCTGTGGTGCAAAATTATTTACGTTGCATACTTCGGGACATAATCCGCGCGAAACACAAGGCGCACGCTGGCGTCAACGATTGATGCATAAATTCTCTTATATGCCCGAACGGCTGAATGTAAGAGGTTGCGTTGGTTGCGGACGATGCTCACGCCGTTGTCCAGTCGATATGAATATTGCCGAAAGTTTAAATCAAATATGCAAATAAATACATCATATCAATTGGCATATTAGCAAATTAACACATTAATTATTTTTATGGAAAAAAACATATATCTGCCTTATCGCATGAAGGTTGCAAAAATTACGGAAGAAGCGCCATTTGTAAAAACTTTCCGCTTGGAATTTATGGATCCGCAGGAAGCCGAAAATTTCTCTTTCAAAACAGGCCAGTTTGCCGAATATTCAATATTCGGTGAAGGCGAATCTACTTTTTGCATTGCTTCACCACATACGCGTAAAGGTTATGTCGAATGTACTTTCCGCCAGGCAGGAAGAGTAACTACAGCCTTATCAAATTTAGAAGAAGGCGATATCGTAGGATTCAGAGGCCCTTATGGTAATATCTTCCCTATTGATCAATGGAAAGGGAAAAATCTCGTTTTTATTGCTGGAGGAATTGCTTTACCACCTATGCGCAGCGTAATCTGGTCATGCTTGGATAATCGCAAAGACTATAAAGATGTAACTATATTTTATGGTGCAAAAACTGTAAATGACTTAGTTTACAAAAATGAGTTGAAAGAATGGGAAGAACGTCCCGATGTTAAGCTTTATACGACCGTTGATCCAGGCGGTGAAACTCCTGAATGGAAAGGCGAAGTAGGATTTGTTCCATCTATTGTAGATAAATTCGCACCTTCTGTAGAAAATACAATTGTCATTGTTTGCGGGCCTCCCATCATGATTAAGAACACATTTCCTGTATTGAAAAAATTGGGATTTGCCGACGAAAACATTTACACCACGCTTGAAAACAGAATGAAATGCGGTTTCGGAAAATGTGGACGTTGTAATGTTGGAAAAACATACGTTTGCAAAGATGGACCTGTATTTACTGCGGCAGAATTAGCATTGTTACCAAACGAATACTAATATGCCAATGTGCTAATGAAAAACAAATCGTATTTTCATTAGCACATTGATGTTATATAATGTCCAAAAGTAGTTGGCAAAATAATAATCAAAATCATTGTAAATAATGAAGCCTTTTCAGAAAATGAAGAGGCTTTTTTATTTACGAATAAACAATAAACTATTTACAATTTATACACATTAATCAAAGACCATTTGAAGATAAAAATCAAAAATAATATCTGATAAAAAAACACGTTTATTATGTAAACATCTAAAACACATTAATCATGAAAAAAGTAATTTTAGTAAGCACACTTTTATCAGTCATCAGTTTTTACTCGTTTTCACAAGTAATCAAAATCGGAAATGGTATTGATATTTCATCCATGGAAAACAGCAAATTTAACTTACTACCTAATAAAAGAACTGGATATGTAGGTACAATAGGATTGGATTATTTCGAACACAAATACTTTTACTTATCATCGGAAATAGGTTATTTGCAAAAAGGAGGAAAAGATGCAATTTTTTTTACAGATCAAAGTGGTCAGCCGTTATCTGAAAGTAAAGTAGATATACGATTGGATTATTTGCATATAAATACCACTTTCAGAGGTAGATATGCAATAAATAATTCAAATACGGTATATGTGGGAATCGGTCCGAAAATAGATATTCCTGTAAATTCCAAAATCAGTTCGAACAATGACCATTTTATTGCACTTTTCCAAGAAGATACTCCTCTTGATTACAGAGTCAAAAACCTAAAAACATCATTTGGTTTATTACCCGAAATTGGATTTACTTATGACATGAATAAGTTTCGATTCGATATAAATGCTGCTT
This sequence comes from Bacteroidales bacterium, assembly GCA_031553395.1. Taxonomy (GTDB): domain Bacteria; phylum Bacteroidota; class Bacteroidia; order Bacteroidales; family WRGA01; genus WRGA01. The sequence goes on from JAVBLR010000013.1 coordinate 63,757, forward strand.
ATTTGGTAAATTTTGGAAGAATAGACAAAAACCCAATAAATGACGAATTGGGAAATAAAGTATATAATAATACATTCTTATTCCGATTTAATGTAGGTTATAAACTAAATTGAAATAATCAAATTTGTTATAATTTGTAAAAAAAAGCCTTTTTCGTACCCCTGAAAAGGCTTTTTTCATTACTTTGCATTTAATTAAGAATAACCAAGTTCCTGCATGACTCTCGAAGAACTCCAACAACAAGTCGATAATTGGATAAAAACATACGGTGTTCGCTACTTCAGTGAATTGACAAATATGGCTGTTTTAACCGAAGAAGTAGGAGAATTGGCACGAATAATGGCACGTACTTATGGCGATCAATCATTTAAAAAAAGTGACGAAAAGCATCAATTAAGCGATGAAATTGCCGATGTACTTTGGGTATTAGTTTGCATTGCCAATCAAACAGGTGTAAACTTAACCGAAGCAATGGCAAAAAACATGGAAAAGAAAACCAACAGAGATAAACACCGACATTTGAATAACGATAAATTACAATCTTGAAATGGGAAAATACAGTGATATATTAAAAGACTATAAGTTCAATCTTTCAAATGACGAAATAAAAGACGAAATACAAAAGCTGCAACCAAAAACCGATAAAGAAACTCTCAAAACTTTATTCAGCTGTATGGATTTTACTTCGTTAAATACAACTGATAATGAAGAAAATATACAAAAAATTGCAAAAAAACTAAATGCTTTTGAAAATGAATTTAATGAAATGCCGAATGTAGCAGCTGTATGTGTTTATCCTTCGCTTATTCAACCTTTGCAGGAATACCTTACGGTAAATGATATTGCAATTGCATCTGTTGCAGGCGGTTTTCCAAGTTCACAAACATTTATCGAAGTAAAAATTGCCGAAACTGCATTAGCCGTTGCCGAAGGTGCACAAGAAATAGATGTTGTAATGCCGGTTGGAAAATTTTTGGAAAGCAAATACGATGAAATTGGTGAAGAACTGGAAGAAATAAAACATTCCTGCCGGGATGCCAAATTGAAAGTGATACTGGAAACAGGCGCATTAAAATCTGTTTCCAATATTTATAATGCAGCTATCATTGCAATATATGCAGGAGCGGATTTTATCAAAACATCTACAGGAAAAATTGAAATAAATGCCACACCAGAAGCAGCTTATATTATGTGTCAGAGCATTTCGGACTTCTATAAAAAAACAAATACAAAAGTAGGATTCAAAGCTGCCGGAGGAATTTCAACGAGTAAAGATGCTGCTGTTTATTTTGCAATCATTGAGAAATTGTTAGGCAAAGAATGGTTAAACCGCAACCATTTCAGAATCGGAGCAAGCCGGTTGGCCAACGACTTGTTGAATACTATTTACAATAAAGAAATAAATTATTTTAATTAATACTAGTTTAACATTTTCATTAAAAAACTACCATTATGAAAAAAAGACAATTGATTTTTGCAACAATGTTAGCAATGACATTATTCACATTCTTTTCTTGTGGCCCAAAGGAACAAAAACCGGAACAAACAACAGAAGCAAAACCGGAAGTTCCTGAATTTCAAACTGCTGAATTACACAGAGTAACTTTCAACTATCCTAAGAACTGGACTCTTAAGAGGGATCAAAATGAAGGAAAATTCAGATATGATACACAAGAATTATACAAAAATGATAATGTATTGAATTATATTACATTATATGTAACAAATGCAAACGGAAGATTAATAAAAGCCAATGATTTCGCCAAAAATATAATTGGTAAAGAAGAACATGAAATTATCAAAGAATTTGATACATTTGGTAAATATACAGGTAAAGGATTGTTAGTTAAACAAAAAAGAAACGGATATGATATGGAAAACCTGTATTTTTCTGCAATAAACAAGGACACTGTTGTTTTTCAAGTACTTATTATGCAACCTGTAAAAGGAAGGGATGAAGCTGGAATTAAAATGTTTGAAGAAAGTTTAAATATAGAACAATAAATCCTTTATTTATCTCTTTTAATAATATATTCCAATAAATAACGAAATGCATCTCTGATTTCCCCTTGGGGAATATCAGAAAGCAAATCAAGTGTTTTGCGGCGGTAATCTTCCATGACCTTTTCGGCATAGTCGATTCCGCCGTTTTCTTTGGCAAAATTTACAATCTCATGGATATTTTTTTCCGAAAAATCTTTATTGTTTATTATATCTATAAATTTTTTATTATCAGCTTCTTTAATATTACGAATAGCATATATTAATGGTAAAGTAACCTTTCCTTCTCGAATATCATTTCCGGTTGGTTTACCTATTTTTGCATCATCAAAATAATCAAAAATATCATCTTTAATCTGAAAGATAATACCAATGTTCTCCCCTACCCTACGCATCAATTCAACTTTATCATTTGGTGCATTAACAGAAGTTGCACCTGCCGAAGCACAAGCCGAAAATAACGCAGCTGTTTTTTGTTTAATCACATCAAAATAAATATTTTCTTCAATGATATTTTGTTTAGATACACTCAATTGTTTGATTTCGCCACTTGATAAATTTCTTCCTAAGTAGGAAATAATGCGAAGAATTTGTAAATTATCTGTATCAGTAGCTAAAGCCAACGAAGAAGCCAAAAAGAAATCACCAGCAAGAATTGCTACCTTATTATCAAAAACAGCATTTACCGAAGACTGTCCGCGACGTTTCATGCTTTCGTCCACAACATCATCGTGCAACAAACTTGCTGTATGAAGTAATTCCAAAGAAACTGCTACTTCGGTCGTTTTTTCATTCGGTTCACCACAAAATTTAGCAGAAAGATAAGTTAATATCGGACGAATTTTTTTCCCGTTTTTATTAAAAACAAAATCCACAACATCATTCAACAAAGAATTATTATTCTTCAATGATTTCGACATAAGATCATCAAAACATTGAAGTTCTTTCTCTATCGGTTTTTTGATTAATAAAAGGAGTTCGTCCATTATGTCTGTTGAAAAATTGAAGCACAAAATTAATAATAAAAAGCAGATAACTATAATAAAATAGTTATGAGTTATGAGTTATGAGTTATAAGTATTGTATTTCAGTTGTTCATAAATATTTTAACGCATACTTTATATAAAATGTTCGTAAGTTAATTCGCACAAAATTATTAGAGAAATAATTCGTAAATTTGCTCTTACAAATTAGTTGAAAGTTACGTTTTGTAAAAATATATACCCTGTAACTCGTAACTCTGTAACTCGTAACTTTTAAAAAAATGAATGATAAAAAACTTTTTCTTTTAGATGCTTATGCATTGATATACAGAGCATATTACGCATTTATTAAAAATCCACGTATCAATTCAAAAGGTGTAAATACCTCAGCTATATTCGGTTTTGTAAATACCTTGGAAGATGTATTGAAAAAGGAAAATCCATCACATATTGCAGTTGTATTCGACCCCGCAGGGCCTACTTTCCGCCACGAAGCTTATGAACAATACAAAGCACAACGGCAGGAAACTCCCGAAGACATCCGTAAATCCGTTCCCATTATCAAAGATATTATCCATGCCTATAATATTCCCGTAATTGAAGTTCCCAGATACGAAGCCGATGATGTAATCGGAACATTATCTATTTTGGCTGATAAAGCCGGATATACCGTTTATATGATGACTCCGGACAAGGATTATGGACAATTGGTATCGGAAAACAGACTGATTTACAGGCCAAAACATAATAGTTCCGAATTTCAAATAATGGGGATAGAAGAGGTAAAAGAAAAATTTCAAATTAAAGATACTTCTCAAGTAATTGATATTTTAGGACTTATGGGAGATAAAAGCGACAATATTCCCGGATGTCCGATGGTAGGAGAAAAAACGGCAATCAAATTGATAGAAGAATTTGATTCGATTGACAATTTATTAGCCAATACAGATAAATTAAAAGGCGCGCTTAAAAATAATATTGAAGAAAATGTTGAATTGATAAAATTCAGTAAATTTTTAGCAACTATAAAAATAGATGTTCCGGTAGAATTTCATGAAGAAGATTTTTCCCGGAAAGAATTGAATGAAGAAAAATTGAATGACCTTTTCGAGGAATTAGAATTCAGAGCATTCATTAATCGAATTCTCAAAAAAGAAAAAGCACCTCTCCCCTCCCCTTCTAAAAAAATTCCACTTCAAGGTTCTCTCTTTTTTGATGAAGAAATTGAAGACAATAATAATCCGGAAAAACAAAATTATTCAAACCTCAGCAGCTTGAATGATATTGAACATACTTATTATCTAATTGATACTAAGGAAAAAAGAACTGAATTAATAAACAAATTATTAAACCAAAAATCAGTAGCATTTGACACTGAAACAACAGGCATCTCTCCTATTGAATCGGAAATGGTTGGAATGTCGTTTTGTTTCAAAGAAAATGAAGCATATTATGTTCCTGTTCCAAGAGAAAAATCAAAAATACAGGAAATTGCAAATGAGTTCAAGGAATTTTTTTCAACATCAACTATCGAAAAAATAGGTCAAAATATTAAGTATGATATTTTAATTCTTAAAAATTATGACATCGAAGTAAAGGGAAATTTTTTCGATACAATGATTGCCCATTATTTACTTCAACCCGAATTAAGTCACGGAATGGATTATTTGGCCGAAGTATATTTAAAATACAAAACTATCCATATCGAAGAATTGATTGGTCCAAGAGGAAAAAATCAATTAAACATGCGGGATGTTCCTGTTGAAAAAGTATCGGAATATGCAGCCGAAGATGCTGATGTTACATTTAAATTGAAAAATATACTCGAAAAGGAACTGAAAACCAACAATCTCGAATCGTTATTTTATGATATAGAAATGCCTCTTTCAAAGGTACTTTCAGAAGTAGAATGGACAGGCGTAAAAATAGATGTAGAAGCACTTCGCAAATCATCTGAAATTCTGAATAAACAAATGTCGGACATCGAAAATGAAATTTATCAAATTGCAGGTGTAAATTTCAACGTTAATTCTGCCCGGCAAATTGGAGAAATACTTTTCGATAAATTAAAGATTCAGGAAAAAGCAAAAAAAACAAAAACAGGACAATATTCTACATCCGAAGAAGTATTGGAAAGCCTAAAAGGAAAACATCCCATTATCGATAAAATATTGGAATACAGAATGCTCAAAAAACTGTTAAGCACCTATATTGATGCACTTCCATTATTGGTAAATAAAAAAACAGGAAAAATACATACATCATTTAATCAAACAGTTACGTCAACAGGAAGATTAAGTTCTACAAATCCTAATTTGCAAAATATCCCTGTCAGAGACGAAATGGGAAAAGAAATTCGCCGGGCATTTATTTGCGATGATAATTGTTCTTTTTTATCGGCCGACTATTCTCAAATCGAATTGCGGATCATGGCACATCTCAGTAAAGATGAAAATATGATTTCGGATTTTCTTTCGGAACATGATATACATACTGCAACAGCTGCAAAAATCTATAAAGTTCCAATGGAAAAAGTAACTTCCGAAATGCGTAGAAATGCCAAAACAGCCAATTTCGGAATTATCTATGGAATTTCAGTTTTTGGATTAGCCGAACGATTATCTATCAGTAGAAAAGAAGCACAAGAACTGATTACAGGTTATTTTACAGCTTATCCAAAAGTGCGTGAATACATGGATAAAAGCATCGAAATTGCCCGCGAAAAACATTATGTAGAAACGATTCTTCACCGGAAACGATTTCTCCCGGATATTAATTCGCACAATGCAACCGTTCGCGGATATGCCGAACGAAATGCTATCAATGCACCTATTCAGGGAAGTGCTGCAGATATTATAAAAATAGCAATGGTTAATATATTTAGTAGGTTTGAAAAAGAAAAACTCAAATCAAAAATGATTATGCAAGTTCATGACGAATTGAATTTCAATGTACTAAATAATGAACTTGAAACCGTAAAAAATATAATCATTGAAGAAATGGAAAATGCATACAAAATGGTTATTCCTCTAAAAGTAGAATGTGGTGAAGGAAAAAACTGGTTAGAAGCACATTGATTATTTACTATTTAACAAATTACTATTTACTATTTTTGATGAAAATCAAATTTCTAATAATAAGTTTTTTATTGTTATTTTCTTTTTTAGGAAAAGCGCAAGATATAAAGCAGGAAAATCATCCATATGCACATTATTTGGATAGTATTTATGCAGTTGATACTATTCCATTGATTTGTTTGCCGGATATGTATGTTTTTCCACCAATTACTTTTAAAGACAGAGAAGAAGAATTAAAATTCAAAAAGCTTGTAAGGGATGTAAAAAAAACACTTCCGTATGCTAAATTAATATACGAAACCTTAATGGAAACGTATGAATATATAGAAACCTTACCAACGGAAAAAGCACGAGAAGCACATCTGAAAAGGATAGAAGCCGAATTACTTACAGATTACAAACCGGTACTTAAAAAAATGTCTTATTCGCAAGGCAGATTATTAATAAAATTGATAGACAGAGAATGTAATCAAAGCTCTTATGACCTTATTAAAGCCTTTTTGGGAAAAAATACAGCTACATTTTGGCAAGGTGTAGGCTTTATATTCAATATGGATTTAAAAAGTAAATACGACCCAAAAGGAAAAGACAGAGTAATAGAAGAAGTAGCACAAATGGTAGAAGCTGGAGTCTTGTAAATTTGTTATTAGTTATTTGTTACTCGGATAGATAACCAACAATAAATAACGTCGAAGGCAAATAACAAATAACTATTTCAACTTGTTGAAAAACTCCCAAATAACGATTCCACCAGCAATTGATACATTCAACGAATGTTTGGTACCAAATTGCGGAATTTCAATGCAATTATCACAAATATCGATGACTTCCTGCTGAACACCTTTTACTTCATTACCTAATACAACAGCATATTTTTCATTTTCAGATAATTGTAAATTATTCAACATAATAGAATTTTCTGCCTGTTCTAAAGAAAAAACCCTGTAATTGTTTTTTTTCAATTCATTTACAGCATCAATCGTATTTTCAACATATTTCCAATCGACAGAATATTCAGCACCCAAAGCTGTTTTATGAATTTCGGGATGGGGTGGGATAGAGGTTATTCCGCATAAATAAATACGATTAACCAAAAAAGCATCGGAAGTACGAAAAATAGAACCTATATTATTTAAACTGCGGATATTATCCAATACAACAATCAATGGAATTTTAACAGTTTCTTTGAATTCATTTATTGAAATCCGGTTTAATTCAGTAACTTTAAGCTTTCTCATTTTTGCTAATTTTCGACAAAATTACACAATTAACAATATCTTAAAAATTCTGTTGATAATTCATTGAAAAATACCTGACATTTTTTTATTATTATTCTTGCAATTTAAAAAACAAGGCTCTCTTTAAAAAATATCAATATAATCCAACTATTGACCGTAAAATTTAAACTGATTTTATAAACATCAAATTTCAGGTTTTTCAAACCAACAAATCGAGAAAATTATCAATACAAAGAGTTATCACAAGACTGTTAATAAAATCTGTATATAATAGAATATCAAAACTTAATCGTATTTTTGCATGTCAATAAAATACCAATAACTCATTTTCTATTTTTGAAAAATATAAAAAAAAATTTTTGACTTTAAAATTATCAACTGTTTCAACAAGCTATTATCATATTCATTCTATTATTTAAAATTCTATATTAATAAGATAATATTATATGTGTGTTGAAATACAGAAATTCTCTTTTTAAAATTATATTTTATGAAAACATTCGACTTATCTAAAGGTTACGTAAATGAACCGATAGACAAAAATATAGACTTAAAAGCCGAAATTAATCGAATGCGTAAAGAAAAAAACGCAGTGATATTGGCACATTATTATCAACAAGGCGATATACAAGATATCGCTGATTTTGTTGGGGATAGTTTGGCTTTGGCGCAATGGGCAGCTAAAACAACAGCTGATATAATTGTACTTTGCGGTGTGCATTTTATGGGAGAAACAGCTAAAATACTTTGTCCTGATAAAAAAGTAATTATACCCGATTTAAATGCAGGATGTTCATTAGCTGATAGTTGCCCAGCTGATAAATTTGAAGAATTTGTAAAAGCACATCCCGGTTATACGGTAATTTCGTATGTAAATACATCCGCTGCAGTAAAAGCATTGACAGATGTTGTGGTTACATCCACAAATGCACGTCAAATTGTGGAAAGTTTTCCCGAAAATGAGAAGATAATCTTTGGACCGGATAGAAATCTTGGTGATTATATAAATAGCATTACGGGGCGCAAAATGTTGTTATGGGATGGTGCATGTCATGTACATGAACAATTTTCGTTGGAAAAAATATTAGAACTGAAAAAACAATATCCCAATGCATTGATATTAGCGCATCCCGAGTGCAAAAAAGTAATTCTTACTATTGCCGACCATATTGGTTCAACTGCATCTTTATTGAAATTTGCTACACAATCTTCTAATAAACAATTTATTGTAGCAACCGAATCAGGAATCATTCATGAAATGCAGAAGAAAAATCCGGATAAAGAATTTATTCCTGCACCACCCAATGATAGTACTTGCGCTTGTAACGAATGCAGTTTTATGCGTTTAAATACAATGGAAAAACTTTACAATTGCCTAAAATATGAACAACCCGAAGTTACAGTTGATGAAAAAATACGGAAAAAAGCTGTGAAATCAATTGTAAGAATGTTGGAAATATCAGAGAAATTGGGATTGTAATTAGTTGAATAACTTATTTCTGATAACTGTAATGACCAATAATTTTAAAGGAAAACAAACAATCTTCCATTACTTGCCCGGCGCCGATATTATGAACAATCAAGTATCTTTTTCCATCAGAAGATTTTTTGTTGATAACAATACCTATGTGAGTAATTCCGCCACCTAAATCCCAGGAAACAATATCGCCCGGAATATAATCATCGGTATTGTTTGTCGTAGGTTTTACTTTTCCATGTCTTGAGAAGAATGTCATTAAATTCAACACTCTTCTATGGTCGATATTAGTATCGGTTCTTTTTAATCCCCATTTTTTCGGATATTTACTGAAATTAGCCTTCATATCGTCGTGAACTTCTTTTTGCAAATCAATGCCGAGTATTCGGTAAGCACGAATAACAACATCCGTACAAACACCTTTATCTGCAGGAACATCACCATTGGGGTAGGGGATTGAAAAATAACGAGGATCGTATGTAACTTTTACTTTGGTTAGAGAAATAGCAGCATCACTCAATTTTCTTGCAAAATCGGCATTCTGTGAATACAATCCAACAGTTAAAAATAATAGTATGAATATTAAAATATTTTTTTTCATATAAATCAAATAATGGATAACCAATAACTAATTTTATTCCTTTTCTCCAAAAGCTAAATCACCTGCATCACCTAAACCCGGAACAATATATGCTTCAGGTGAAAGTTCGGGGTCGATAGCGCCAAACCAAAAAGTCGTATTTTCGGGAAATTTAGTTTTTACATATTCAACAGCTTGTTTGCTTGCAATAATAGACGCTACATGAATATTAGCCGGAATACCTTTTGTAAGCAATGCTTTATAAGCAAGTTCCATTGAAATGCCTGTTGCAAGCATAGGATCTGTAATAATCAATGTTTTTCCATCTAATTTGGGAGAAGTAATATATTCAATAAAAACATCAAATTTAAGTGCATCTTTATATTTTCTATAAGCAGATACAAATGCATTTTCGGCATAATCGAAATAATTCAAAAATCCTTGATGAAAAGGAACACCTGCTCGTAATATAGTTGAAATTACAGGATTAGTTACAGGTAAATTTATGTTGGAAATTCCAAGAGGTGTTTGTATTTCTTTTTGTTTATATTCAAATGTTTGGCTGATTTCATAAGCCATTATTTCACCCAAACGTTGCATATTCCGACGAAAACGAAGAGGATCTTTTTGAATATTTTTGTCTCGCATTTCTGCAACAAAAGAATTAATAAGAGAATTTTTGTCGGAAAAGTTAATAATTTCCATGAATATTTTATGTTAATTACTTTATTTATTGTTGATTAATCGTTGAATTTCGTCAAATGAAAAACCTCTGCTTAATGCAAATCTAATTAATTTATTTTGTTCTTCGTATTTGTCTTTACTTTTGATGGTTTTACGTTTGTTATTAATTAAATCAGATAATATTTCAACGTATTTATCTTCATCTATTTCATTTAAAGCAGATTGAATAAGTTCTGATTTAATTTTTTTCTGTTGTAAAGCATAACTGATTTTTATTTTTCCCCATTTATTGAAACGAATTTTGTCTGATACAAATCCGTTTACATAACGAGTTTCATCGATAAATTTTTCTTTTATCAAATACTGAATAATTTCATTGGTTACTTTTTCATCAATTTGCCATCCAACAAGTTTTTCTTTTACTTCAGATATGCATCGTTCTGCTGTAGAACAGTAAGCGGCAGCTTTGTGTAAGGCTTCTTTTTCGTTCATAGTTTGGCTTTTATCATCCTATCTTTTCCCGAAATATCTTTTTTTAATTCAACATCTCTAAAACCTATTTTAAGCAGTAAATCTGCCGTTCCTTTTCCAAATATACTACTTGTTTCAAAGAACAAAAATCCGTTATTTGAAAGCAAATTTAAAGCCAAATTTCCTATTTTTTCGTAAAAGAGGATTGGAGTATCATCAGAAACAAATAATGCAGTAGAAGGCTCGTAATCCAATACATTTTTTTCCATTTTTTCTTTTTCCTGTTCGGTTACATAAGGAGGATTACTAACAATAACATCAAATTTTTCTGTGATGTTATTAGAATCGAATTTCAGGACATCTATTTTTTCAAAAGTAATTTTTACTTCGTTTCTTTTTGCATTTTTTTCGGCTGTTTGTAATGCTTTTTCCGAAATATCCCAGGCAACAACATCTGCTTTTGGTAAATATTTTGCTAAACAAATAGCAATACATCCGCTGCCTGTTCCAATATCTAAAATTCGGTAGGGTAGGGTAGGAGAGAGACTTTGTAGAATCCAATCGACTAATTCTTCCGTTTCGGGACGGGGAATAAGAACAGAAGAATCGACATAAAAATCAAATCCGTAGAAATTGGTTTCCCCTAAAATATATTGTAGCGGTTCGTATTTTTGCAAACGGGAAACAATATTTTGAATATCAGACAGTTGATTTTCTGTCAATTGATAATTACTATTCGAAAAAACATCAACCAAAGAAATTCCTGCTACATTGCGAAAAATTTGCAATGCAAAACTTCTTATTTCAGTTTCGGGATAAAAGTTTTCGAGCGATTGACGAATGTAATGGTAGGTTTTTATCATTGTCTTGAACTATGATTAAATTTGATTCAATGAGGACTATGATTGAATTTATTCGAAAATAGTTGAATAATATTTTTTACTTTTTAAGTAATAATCAACCAATATGCTTTTTGGATAGATTTCAGTAATAACATTATTCTTCGTTTGTAACATATTTTCGGAACGAATTTTTTTATATTCAGATATCATCTTTTTAAAATCCTTTTTTGCTTTGAAAACAGCTTTTGCATTGGCTATATTTCCCTTTAAAATAAAAGAAACAGCAGCAAGAAAATCTGATAGATAACGAATTTTTAATACATGAAACAAATCTTTTTCGGGAAGATTTTTATAAATCATCAATAAATTGTTACGAAAATTCAGGTATGTTTTTTGCGGACTTTCGACATTTAATGTTGCAGCACCAACGTGATAAACAACACTTTGTGGAAAACAAACAATTCTTTTTCCTCTTGATTTCAACCGCCAACACAAATCGATTTCTTCCATGTGCGCAAAAAAATTGGAATCAAAACCACCTGTAGATTTAAAATCATTTAAACGAATAAATAAACAAGCTCCGCTTGCCCACAAAATATCAATAATGTCGTCATATTGATGATTGTCTTTTTCTACAGTATTCAGAATCCTTCCACGGCAAAACGGATATCCGTATTTATCCAAAAATCCGCCGCAAGCACCTGCGTATTCGAAAAATTGTTTGTTGCGTTGAGAAAGTATTTTTGGTTGACAAGCTGTTACTTCCGGATTTTTATCCATATACTCAATAACAGGAACAAGCCAATTTTCGGTAACTTCTACATCCGAATTAAGCAATATAACATATTCATTTTCAATCTGATTTAAAGCTTTATTATATCCTTCGGCAAAACCATAATTTTTATCCAATGCGATAATTTCTACCTGTGGAAAATTGGTTTGCAAAAAAGCAATGGAGTCATCAGTAGAATAATTGTCAGCAACTATTATTCTGGCTGTGTTAATATCAGTATAGAATAAAATTGTCGACAAAAATTTTTCCAACAAAGATTTACCATTCCAATTAAGTATAACAACTGCTGCTTTTTGCATATAATAATATTAATTTCGAATTATAAATCCTTGCGTTTCCATCTTTTATGTGTCCACAACCAATAGGCCGGATTACGCAAAATAGTTTTTTCCATTTCGCGGGCATACATTTCGGTAATTTCAAATTCGGCGCATTCTTTAGGATTATCCGTTATGGATATAAATTCGGCTTCATAGTGTCCACGCCGAGGTTTTGAAACACCTAAAAACATAACGATAAAATCCGTTTGTTTGGCAATTCGTTCGTAACCTGTTATCATAGGTGTATTTTCCTGATTCAGGAATGTAGTGCGATAATGAATGTTGTCTCGGGTTGGACCTTGATCAGAAATAAATCCGATTATTGATTGTTGATTAGCCCGTTTCATTTTCACAATTTCCCGGAAAGTATTTTTCATAGTGATACTTTGTGAACCAAACCGTCCGCGGAGCTTCAACATTAACCGGTCAAAGGCTTTATTTCTTAATGGATGATAAATTTGTGCCGCAACAATATTTTTATTTAAACAAAGGCAGATAGAAGGCACCCATTCCCAATTTCCGTAATGTCCGATAAGCATAATGCAAGACCTATCGTCGGACATGTGTTTATGCACCAAATCTATATTTTTGAAAACCATCCGTTTTTCCATTTCTTTATCCGAAATATGAGCCAATTTTATGGTTTCCACGATATAATCGCAAAAATGATGATAAAATTCCTTTTCTATTTTAGTAATTTCTTCTAACGGTTTTTCCGGGAAACAATCGGTTAAATTTTTCCGTACAACTTTTTTCCTGTATCCGACAATATGATATACTACATAAAAAAGAATATCCGAAAAAAAATAAAGAATTTTCCAAGGCAATAATGCATGTAAATAAGTGAAAATATACAATAAGTAATATGTCATAATTTTTAGAATAGATAAATTTTATCCCAATAATGTATCCTTTTCTTCATTAAAATCCCCTAATACAATCTTCGATACTTTATTTACCAAGTTAGTATCATAAGGCCGTTCAACCTGAATATAATTTTCGGTAAACCCATGCATTTTTTTTCCCGATTTGGGTTCTTCGAAAATGACTTTCCGCTCTTTCCCAATTTGTGAAGTATAAAAATTCAATCGCTTTTCTTCCGATAAATCAAGCAAAGCCTTGCTTCTTTCCTTTTTTTCGGAAGATGTTACAACATGTTCGATTTTCAATGCTTGCGTGTTAGCCCGTTCGGAATAAGTAAATACGTGTAATTGAGAAATATCCAAATTTTTGACAAAATCATACGATTGTTCAAAATATTCTCCCGTTTCGCCACGGGTACCAACAATAATATCTACACCGATAAAAGCATCAGGCATAGTTTGTTTTATTTTTTTCACTTTAGAAGCAAATAAATTCGTATCGTATTTGCGCTTCATTAATTTTAGCACTTCATCCGAGCCCGATTGCAACGGTAAATGAAAATGAGGGGCAAAACGTTTTGATTTTGCAACGAAATCAATGATTTCATCTGTCAATAAATTCGGCTCTATCGAAGAAATACGGTATCTTTCAATGCCTTCCACTTCATCCAATGCTTTTACTAAATCAAAAAAAGATTCTCCCGTACTTTTTCCAAAATCGCCAACATTTACGCCGGTCAATACAATTTCCTTTCCACCCATTTCGGCACAGTTACGTGCTTGTTTTACCAAATCTTCAATTTTTCCGTTGCGGCTACGTCCGCGAGCCAATGGAATTGTACAATAAGTACAATAATAATCGCACCCATCTTGTACTTTCAGAAAATAGCGAGTTCGGTCGCCTTGTGAGCAGGAAGGCGAAAAAGTGGTAATATTTTTGATTGAAGTAACGGCGATATTACTTTTATCGTTGTGGTTTAATTCATTCAAATATAAAAGAATATCTTGCTTTTGACCTGATCCTAGTACCAAATCAACATGTTCAATTTCGGCAACTTCTTCAGGTTTTAATTGAGCATAACATCCGGTAACGACTAAAAAAGCATCGGGATTTTCTTTATGTATTTTACGAATAGCTTGACGACATTTCTTATCGGCCAAATCAGTAACAGAACAGGTATTAACTATACAAATATCTGCTTTTTCGCCTTTTTTCGCCTTACGGATTCCATTTTCGGCTAATAAGTTACCGATAGCAGAAGTTTCGGCAAAATTCAATTTACAACCCAATGTATAATAAGCGGCAGTTTTGTTTTCAAAAATAGAAATATCGATCATTGCAAATTATGTTTTGGGGAATGTATTATTTTCCCCAAATTATTTTCAAAATTATTACAAAAGTATGCATAAGTGCTAACTTTTTATAATCATCAAAAATAACAACATAAATCCTAATTTATTTTTTAATATTTATTTTTTTAAAATAAATTAAAATTAACTATTAAAAATACTCGAATTAATCCTGTAAATTTATGTTTTAAGTAACTTTTCATAATTAAGCAGCATAATGAGCATAGTTAATTCTCAACCCATTCCCGATCGCAGCCAGTGCTCTGTTAGTGGCATAGAAGAGCGTGTCAGCACAAACATAGTCTTGTGGTCTGAGCCATTTTCCTTTC
>JAVBLR010000044.1:0-26506 GCA_031553395.1 Bacteroidales bacterium
GTAATAAGAAGCGGAGGAGATCCGTCATTGGTGTTTCGTTAAAAAAATAAACCGAAAATTGATATCAAAAAAATAACATTTTTAATACATGCAAAAAATAGCACTATAACAATCTTCCGAACACTCGTAACAACATGTCCGTCGTGGCTGATGACTCACCCCGGTTAAGGTAGATTTACAACATTAACGAATAATCCGCCTCAACCATTACAATCAAAAACCTTCAAAAGTCAATGGCGGCCCCGCGTGAGGGATTGCAGCGGGTAGCGGGCAGTTTTTGCGGCTTGTGCGAGGAAGGAACGACCGAATCGGAAGACGATAAAAACCCGCCCGATACGAGCGGAAAGCCCGACCCCGCCGCGCAGGATGTCGGGAAACGAAATGAAGCAGAGACGGCGGGGGCACGCCCAAATAAGGAAGATGGAAAAATGAGCGAAAAAAGCTTTAAATTTCAGTTTTCAGTTTATTCAGCAATTCTTCCGTATGTAACACATCCGGATCCAATGTAAAAAGAGCTGTTGTTGTCATAGGATAACTGTCGATAAATTCCAAATCCTTAAAATCAAACATAGTATGATGCCATTCATCCGTATCAACTCTTAATGACATCCCTTGCCAGTTCTATCTTATACTTCTTCCCCTTCATCTTCTCATCCCTGATATTAGCCAGCAGCGTTTTTACAGCAGACGTACGAACCGCTACAAAAGAAATAAAATCTTTTACTTCAATCAATCCCAAATCAGATTTATCCAGTTTACCTTTTTGTATAAAGAAACCGACAATATCGCTTTTATTCAATTTATTTTTTTTGCCGCCGCTTATATAGATTGTTTGGTATTCGGGACGATTGGGTAACGGATTTCCCGGTACAATCTTTAAGATATCTAAATCATCGGAAATATAATCCGGCATCTTATCTTCTTCGAATTGAATAACATAGGCTGTTCCGACAGCATTCATACGAGCTGTACGTCCGTTACGATGAACAAATTCACTTTCTTTCCCTGGAAGATGATAATGGATGACATGATTCATTTCGGGAATATCCAACCCTCTGGCGGCCAAATCGGTTGTAACCAGATAATTTAGACTGCCGTTTCTAAACCGGATTAAGACTCTTTCCCGATCATCCTGGTCCATACCTCCATGATAATATCCGGTTTGTATTCCTTTTTCGTTCAACAAATCGCTAATACGCTCCGTAACCTCCCTATGATTACAGAAAATAAGCGCCGGTTCAGAATTAAGAGAACATATCAAATTGAACAAAGATTCTATTTTGTCTTTTTCGGGAGATAAAACAAGTTTTATTGAAAGGGTATCGTTTTTCTCTTCTTGTATATAATCCAGCATTACAGGTGATTCCATCTTTACAAATTCGGGAATCTCTATATCTGAAGTAGCCGAAAGAAGAATTCTTTTTTGCAAATTTGGCAGTTGACCAATAATTGTACTCATTTCATCGTGAAAACCCAATTGCAACGATTTATCAAACTCATCCAGCACCAAAGTTTTGATAGACTTTGTGTCAAAAGATTCTCGTTCTAAATGATCAGTCAATCGTCCGGGAGTTCCGATGAGTAAAGCAGGAGGGCTGCTTAAATTTTTTATTTCAGTATCAATAGAGTGTCCGCCATAACAAACATTTACTTTGAACTTTGCACCCATCTTTTTCCATACTTGCTCGATTTGAAGAGCCAATTCTCTTGACGGCACAATGATTAGGCATTGTATATTTTTAACATCCTCTTCCAATAACCGGAGAACAGGCAATAAGAAAGCAAGCGTCTTTCCCGAGCCGGTAGGAGATAATAGCAATATATTTTGTCCATTTATTATCGCATTTTGGGTTGCAACCTGCATTTTATTCAGATTGTCAATCCCCAGATTGGATAATAGGCGCGTTGTTTGATTTTCTGTTTTCATAATTAATATAAAAAAAGCAGCTAAGAATTATTTCTTAACTGCTTATTAAAGTGGGCGTTGACGGATTCGAACCGCCGACCCTCTGCTTGTAAGGCAGATGCTCTGAACCAGCTGAGCTAAACGCCCTTTATTTTAAATGCGTTGCAAAAGTAATACATAATTTTGATTGTGCAATAAAATTAATAGGAATTTTGTGAATTATTTTTATTACTTTTGATTATCAATTAAATACAAACGAAGATAATCTGCACTAAAAGAAAGATAATTACTAAAATACTTAAAAACAGAATCTAATATGATGAAGAGAAAATTATATATCCTAATTGCTTTTACACTTTTAGTTGGATGTTTAAAAGCACAAACCGTTGATGAGGCTTATGCCCGTTCTTTGTCTGATGTATTGAATGATATTGAAAAACAGTTCGATATTCAAATCAGTTATGATAAAAAATTAGTTGACGGGCAAATACTAAACTATGCCGATTGGAGAATAAAACCATGGAGTGCCGAAGAATCTCTGAAAGCAGTATTAGCTCCATTTGATTATACATTTACCATGGATAATGAGAAATACAAAATCAGACGGTTTGAATATTCACGTACAGATATTGAAGAAGGCAAACTGTTCTTGAATTACTTGGAAACTTTATATTCTAATAAAAACGAATGGGAAAAAAGAAAAACAGAACTTATGCCTTGTCTAAAACAAGCATTAAGGTTAAATCCTCTTCCCAAAAAACCCGAATCAAAAACGATATTAACACCTAAACGGAAATACAACGGCTATACAGTCGAAAATTTTGCAATAGAAACATTGCCGGGAATTTATGTTTGCGGATCACTTTACAAACCCGAAAAAGTAAAAGGGAAATGTCCCGTCATGCTCAATCCAAATGGACATTCCAGAGAGGGACGGTATGATGAAAGCCAACAAAAAATCTGCGCCATGCAAGCGCGAATGGGAATTATTGCCGTAAACTGGGATTTGTTTGCATGGGGAGAAAGCTCATTGCAGTTTGATGTAGCGCTACATCGTTCGAGTGCTGCACAAACGATGCAAACACTTAATACTATCCGTATATTAGATTATCTATTCTCCCTTAAAGAAACCGATTCTTCCCGAATCGGAATAACAGGGGCTTCAGGTGGAGGTAGTATGACTATGGTAATATCGGCAATTGACAATCGGATTACATTAAGTGTTCCTGTTGTTATGCTGTCATCCCATTTTTATGGCGGTTGCCCTTGCGAAAGCGGAATGCCTATACATCTTTGCGGTCACAGAACCAATAATGCTGAAATTGCTTCTATCTTTGCACCCAAACCTCAATTGATTTTATCCGATGGCAAAGACTGGACATCTACAGTTCCGGAATTAGAATTTCCATTTATCAAAAGAATTTATGGTTTTTATGATACAGAGAATAATGTCAAAAATATTCATTTTCCTGAGGAAGGACACGATTATGGATTCTCCAAACGAAAAGCAATGTATGAATTCGTAACAGAGCATTTTCAGTTGAATATAAATTCTATTAAAGATAAAAATGGCAATTTTGACGAATCCCAAGCAACGATTGAGAAAGAAGAAATAATGCGAGCCTTCGGTCCAAAAGGAGAGAATCTTCCAAATAATGCAATCAAAGGCAAGGATAAATTAATGGAGATTTTAGAAAAAGAATTAAAATAAAAGCATAAAGAATCAGTTAGAACAATTAAATCCATTTTGCAGTTGTATTTTGGTAAAAACATTTTTATTTATGAAGTATATCACCCTATTTGTCATCATCCTTATTTCCATTAGTTTACAAGGACAAAAAAAAGAAATGCCTTGGAATAACGGAAAGTTAATGGTAAGCGAAAATCATCGTTACTTACAGCATAAAAATGGAAAACCTTTCTTTTGGCTGGGAGAGACAGCTTGGTTGCTTCCATCCCGCAGCAATCGTGACGAAGTAGATTTTTTTATGAATAAAACCAGCGAAAGCGGATTTAATGTAATACAACTATCTGTTTTGCATGGAATTCCGACAATGAATTCATACGGACATTGGGCGCTTCCAAATGGATTCGATTTTTCTGCTATTGACAAAAAAGGAGAATACAATTATTGGCAACACATAGATTATATTGTAGAAAAAGCACAAGCGAATGGAATATACATTGGGATTGTTTGCGTGTGGGGAGGCTCCGTTAAAGCCGGTAAAATATCAGTTGAAGATGCCGGTAAATACGGTAATTTTCTGGCCGAACGTTACAAATCATATCCCAATATTATTTGGATGATTGGAGGAGATGTTCGGGGAGACGTTAAACCGGAAGTATGGCAAACGCTTGCTAAGACGATTAGCAGTATCGACCCAGATCATTTAATGACTTTTCACCCATTCGGAAGAACAAGTTCGGTCACATGGTTTAATAACGAAACATGGTTGGATTTTAATATGTTTCAATCAGGACATCGTCGTTATGGGCAGCTTTCCGGTGATGGAGATCCATCTATTGTAGAAAATACAGAAGAAGATAATTGGCGGTTTGTAGAACAAGCACTGAATACATCTCCATTAAAACCAATTATCGATGGCGAACCGTCTTATGAAGATATTCCACAAGGATTACATGATACGAATGAACCTCGTTGGCAACCGGAAGATGTTCGCCGGTATGCTTATTGGTCTGTATTTGCAGGAGCTTTTGGCCACACATATGGCCACAATTCAATTATGCAAATGCTTCGTCCGGGATATACACCTGCTTATGGAGCTGAAAAACCATGGTGGAATGCTTTAGATGATCCGGGTTGCCAACAAATGAAATATTTAAAAAATTTGATACTTGCTTTTCCATACTTCGAAAGGATTCCGGATCAATCTATAATTACAAATTTAAATGAAACTCAATATAACCGTGTTATAGCCACACGGGGAAATGATTACATTCTAGTGTATAACTACACCAACCGTTTGATGGAAATTGACATGACAAAAATAAAAGGTGCAAAAAAGAAAGCTTGGTGGTACAGTCCGGTTGATGGGAAAACTACTTTTATAGGAGAATTCAACAATAGCAAAAAAACATTTGTTCATGATAGTAATCATCAGCCCGGAAACGATTGGGTGCTGATAATTACAGACTCTGAGGCAAATTACGTAAAAGATAATTTATTGAAAAACAGCAAATAAGTTGTTATTTGCATTTCAAATTATCCATGATAAACCTTTTACAATTTATTTTCATTAAAACGTAAACTCATTCTCAAAAAATCTTATCTTTGCGGGTTTAAAAAATAACCTGAATTTATTCTTAAAGGTCTTTTTTTTAACTCGCTACGATAACATCAACTAACTCGAGACAAGATTATGTCGTTAAAATTTATGACTGCTGATGAGGCAGCAAATTTCATTAAAAATGGCGATGCCATTGGATTCAGCGGTTTTACAGCTGCAGGAGCTCCCAAAGCTGTACCTTCGGCATTAGCAAAAAGAGCTGAATCAGAACACGCAAAAGGAAATCCATTCAAAGTAGGAATGTTTACAGGAGCTTCAACCAGTGATTTGCTGGATGGCGCTTTAGCACGGGCAAATGCTGTAAAATTCAGAACCCCTTATCAATCAAATAAAGATTTACGTGGAGCTATCAATTCCGGAGATGCTCCTTATTTTGATATGCACCTTTCTCAAATTGCACAGGAAATACGTTACGGATTTTTGGGCAAGGTAAATGTTGCTATCATCGAAGCTTGTGAAGTAAATGAAGACGGAACTATTTATCCTACAACAGGTGTTGGTATTGCTCCAACTGTTGCCGGATTAGCCGACATCGTTATTGTTGAATTAAATCATCATCATTCCAAAAGCCTAAAAGGGATGCATGATATTTATGAACCGGCAGCACCTCCGCATCGTCGAGAGATTCCTGTATATACGGTTCGTGATAGAGTTGGAGTTCCTTACATAAAAGTAGATCCGAAAAAGATTGTAGCTGTAGTTGAAACAGACTTGCCGGATGGTATTGCTCCGTTTACTCCTGCTGATGATGTTACCATAAAAATTGGTGATAATGTTGCTGCTTTCTTAGCTTCGGAATTGCGTAAAGGAATTATTCCGAAAGAATTTTTGCCAATTCAATCGGGAGTTGGAAATATTGCAAATGCAGTATTGGATTCGTTGGGTAAAAATACCGAGATTCCACCTTTTTCTATGTATACCGAAGTAATTCAGGATTCAGTTCTTGGATTGATGAAAGAAGGACATGTAAGTTTTGCAAGCGGTTCATCATTAACTATAACTGAGGATGTTTTGCAAGACATGTACCGGAATATGGATTTCTTCCATGATAAATTAATCCTTCGTCCTCAAGAAATATCCAATAATCCCGAAATAGTTCGCCGTTTAGGTTTAATTACCATTAATACAGCATTGGAGGCCGACATTTTCGGAAACATCAACAGTACGCATGTAAGCGGAACAAGGATGATGAATGGTATTGGCGGTTCGGGAGATTTTACACGGAATGCTTTCATTTCGATATTCACAACACCTTCGGTTGCCAAAGGTGGAAAAATTTCGGCTTTTGTACCGATGGTTTCCCATCTTGATCACAGCGAACATTCGGTAAAAGTAATGGTGTCGGAATAC
Source organism: Bacteroidales bacterium (assembly GCA_031553395.1). Lineage (GTDB taxonomy): Bacteria > Bacteroidota > Bacteroidia > Bacteroidales > WRGA01 > WRGA01. The sequence continues at coordinate 6,565 of JAVBLR010000044.1, forward strand.
GGTGTTGCCGATTTACGTGCAAAAGCTCCTATTCAGCGAGCTGAAGCTATCATCGAGAATTGTGTACATCCTGAATATAAGCAGTTATTGTGGGATTTCTTGAAAATGTCTAAAGGCGGACATACGCCTCAAAATCTGCAAGCTTGTTTTGCAATGCACAACCAATTACTGGAAACCGGAGATATGCGAAACACCAATTGGGCTAAATATGAATCGAACAGATAAGTTTTAACCACATTGCATAAACCAAAAGAGCCACATTGAAAATATGTCGGCTCTTTTGCGTTTCTCATAAATTCAAATTAAGCAGATTTTATCCATTCTTTTTTATCATATTTTAACTTTGAAAAACCTTGAAAACTTTTTTAGTTTACAAAGTTTTCAATACATTTGCAGCTTTTTAACCCAATTTTTATAATAAAGTTAAATTATAACTGTAAGACTTGTATATGCGTCTATTACGCAAGACGTAGAATTTAAGATGGATTTAAAAGAACGAATAATTAAAACAACTTCCGATTTATTTTATGAAAATGGGATAAAAAGTGTAACAATGGATTTCATTGCCGAAACAATGGGAATATCCAAACGAACACTTTATGAGATTTTCACAGATAAAAATGAGCTGGTTGATGAATGTTTTTCATATACAACTGCTTTAGGTGAAGCTCGGATAAAAGAGGTTCGAGAGAATACAAAAAACATCATCGAAATGATGATGACATTTTATATCGAAGGTTGCAAAGAAAGCCGGAAGTATAATAAAAATTATATGTCGGACTTAAGAAAATTTCACCCCACAGTTTTTCAAAAACTGAAAGAGCTTCGGGAGAAAAGCTTTGGATATGACATGATTATCGAGTTTGACAAAGGTATCGTTGATGGATATATTCGTCCGGATTTGAACACAGGGATTATGGCTATCCTTATACGGGAACAAATCTATATGATTGAAGATGAGATGTTGCCCGAATTGCGTAAATTCACTATGACCGAAATATTTGAAACTGCATTTATGAGTTTTATCCGGGGAATATCTACCTCCAACGGTTTGCAAGTTATTGATGAATATTTGAAAAAAGCAGAAAAAATTAAAAATTAAAAAGGTTAAATCAGGTATTAGATTATGAACGGTTTAAAAAATATTATTTTAATGTTCCTTGTATTATCAGGCATAATAGGGAATTTGAAAGCTCAGGAACAAACACCAATTTCCCTTACATTAGAGAAAGCATTGGAAATTGCGATGAGCGAAAACCCGACAATAAAAATTGCAGATAGGGAAATTCAGAAAACAAAATATTCAAAAAAAGAGATTGAAGGAAATTTATACCCTAATATTAGTGCAACAGCCGGATATGACCGCGCAATTAAAATTGGAGTTGTAAATCTTGGGGGACAATCATTTAAAATGGGTTCCGACAACACATACAATGCAGGATTAGTAATGGGAATGCCCCTATTTAATATGGAATTGTATAAATCAATACAATTATCTGAAATTAATATTGGAATGGCTTTGGAATCAGCCCGTGCGTCGAAATTGAATTTGAAAAACGAAGTTGAGAAAGCATATTATGCCGCATTGTTTACAGAAGATGTTTTTTCTGTAATGCAAAAAACGATGGAAAATGCCCAAAGAAACTATAATGATGCAAAAAACAGGTACGAACAAGGACTTGCTGCTGAATATGACTTAATAACCGCAGAAGTACGAGTAAGCAATATTAAACCGAATTTAATAGGTGCTGAGAATAATATTAAAATGGCATATTTACAATTAAAGATGCTAATGGGAATTGCATTGGAAGAAAATGTAGAAGTCAGTGGCAATTTGATGGACTATGAAACTAAATATGAAAACTTTGAAAGTTTATATGGTTATTCATTAACTGATAACTCAACATTAAAGCAATTGGAAATTCAATCACAACTTTTAAACAAACAGCTGGAATTACAGAAAGCAAGTTATTTACCTACATTAAATTTGTCTTATAATTACTTATACAGAGGGATGGCAAATGGGGCTCCTTTTTCAGAGTTTAACTGGAATCCTTCATCAACGCTATCTTTCGCTCTTAATATTCCTATTTTTGAAGGGTTTATTCGAAAAAACAAAGTAGCTCAAATAAAAACGAATATTGAAGAACTAAAGTTTCAAAGAGATTATACTGAAAGTGGGTTGAATGTTCAAGTAAAAAATGCATTAATAAATATGCAAAAAGCAATAGAACAGTTAGAATCGAACAAAAGTGGAGTCCGTTCAGCCGAGAAAGCATTAACAATTGCGCAAGCTCGTTATAAAAGCGGATTGGGAACTGTTCTAGAATTAAATACTTCAGAAATTGCATTAACAGAAGCAAAATTAAACTATAATCAATCTATTTACAGCTACATGGTCGCAGAATCAGACTATGAATTATTAATCGGAAAAGAAAACTAAGAAAATTATTCGTAAAGATATGAAAACAATGAAATACGTATTATTATCGCTTTTATGTTTAGGTATTTTCTCTGCATGCAAACAAGAAGAGAAAAAAACGGAAGAAGTAAAACCTTTAGTAAAATTACAAAGCGTAACAACTCAACCGGTCGCGCAAACATATGATTTTACCGGAACTGTAGAACCCTTTAATGAGAACAAAATAGCGCCTTCTGCTCCTTTACGAATTAGTCGTATTTTGGTAGAAATAGGTGATTTCGTTAAAGCGGGACAAGTTGTAGCACGGATGGATAAAGCTCAATATGCCCAACAAAAAGCCCAATTAGAAAACCTGAAAACCACCTATGAGCGAATTAAGAATTTGTATGAAGTAGGAGGAATAAGTAAACATGAATTAGATCAGGCAGAAACAGCATTGGTTATACAAAGAACAGCTGTTGCAAATTTAGATGAAAACTCAGATTTGCGTAGTCCGATTGCAGGAACTGTTACACAACGTAATTACGATAATGGCGATATGTATTCGGGTGCAGTGCCAGTTATTGTGGTACAACAATTAAATCCGGTAAAGGTATTGATAAATGTAACAGAGGAATTATTTCCTCGTTTGAGCCAAGGAATGAGTGTTGAATTAAGATTGGATGTTTATCCGGGACAAGTTTTCAGTGGTAAAGTTCATTTGATTCATCCTACAATTGATGTCAACACACATACATTTATAGTTGAAGTGAGCATCCCGAATAACGATTTGAAAGTTCGTCCGGGTATGTTCGGAAGAGTTACAATCAGTTTGGGAACATTAGACCATGTGGTTGTTCCCGACCGGGCTGTCATAAAACAAGCAGGTTCAGATGAACGTTTTGTATATATTTATAACACGCAAGACAGCACAGTTGTACGTAAAGTATTGCAGTTGGGACGCCGTCTTAACGATGCTTACGAAGTAGTTTCAGGAATTGAATCGAATACACAAGTTGTTGTCGCCGGACAAACCCGTTTGGTAGACGGAATGAGGGCAGACGTTCAGAAGTAAATAAAAAATTAAGAGTTAGGGAATACTAATATTAAGTAATATCCACAAATAACGCCGAAGGCAAATAACGTGAGGCAAAGCCGAACTAATAACAAACAACGCGAAGCAAATAACAAATGAAATTATACGAAACCTCAGTCAAGAAACCCGTAAGTACGATTCTTATTTTTATAGGAATTATTGTATTCGGGTTATATTCCCTCAGCCGGTTGGCGATTGACTTATATCCGGATATCGAAACAAACCAGTTAATGGTAATTACCTCTTATCCGGGTGCTAGTTCTTCCGACATTGAGGAAAACGTTACCCGTATTTTGGAAGATGGTCTAAATACGGCAAGCGATTTGAAGGAATTAACCTCAATCTCTCAAGACAATTTATCCATTATCACCATGGAGTTCGAATGGGGAACCAACCTCGACCTTGCAACAAACGATGTGCGGGATAAATTGGATATGGTAACCAAGAATCTTCCTACAGATGCTGCAAAGCCAATTATCTTCAAGTTTAGTACAGATATGATTCCGGTATTGATACTTTCTGCTACAGCAAAAGAAAGTATGCCGGCTTTGTATAAAATTCTGGATGATAAAATTGCAAATCCGTTAAACCGTATCAATGGTGTTGGAGCCGTATCTATTTCGGGAGCTCCCAAACGTCAGGTACAAATTCATGTCGATCCGCAAAAGCTGGAAGCCTACAACTTAACTGTTGAACAAATAGGAAGTGTAATTGCTGGTGAAAACAGAAATACTCCTGGTGGAACAATCGATATTGGTAGTGATTCTTATTCTCTTCGTGTAGAAGGTGAATTTGCCGACAGTCGGGATATTAATAATGTGATTATTGCTACCATAAATGGAAAAAGTATCTATGTAAAAGATATTGCTGCTGTAAATGACACATTGGAAGAAAGAGCTCAGGAAACATTTATCAGCAATATAAATGAGACAAGGCAAGGTGCTACAATTGTTATTCAAAAACAATCCGGAGCGAACTCGGTAGATATTTCCGATAAAATAATGCAAGCATTACCCGAATTGCAAAAAACATTGCCTCAAGATGTAAAGGTCGGGCTTGTAATGAATACTTCCACATACATTACCGATAGTATCAGCAGTTTGACCGAAACAGTATTATTGGCATTCGTCTTTGTCGTTATTGTCGTTTTATTCTTTTTGGGTAGATGGCGGGCAACCATTATTATTATCCTCACAATTCCCGTATCGCTTATATCGGCATTTATTTATTTGATGGTTTCGGGAAATACGATTAACATCATTTCATTAAGTTCATTATCCATTGCGATTGGTATGGTAGTGGATGATGCAATTGTGGTACTTGAAAATATAACAACTCACATCGAACGAGGTAGCCGTCCGAAAGAAGCGGCTATTTACGGAACAAATGAAGTTGCCGTTGCCGTAATTGCATCTACCTTAACTGTAATTGCCGTATTCTTCCCATTAACGATGGTTACGGGAATGGCCGGAATTATGTTTAAGCAATTAGGATGGATGGTAACAATTACGATTACTGTTTCTGTACTTTGTGCATTGTCACTTACCCCAATGCTTGCTGCTCAAATGATGAGAAAGGAAAGAACCAGAAACAAATATTTTGATTTGGTTTATGGCCCGATCGAACGCTTTTTGAATAGATTGGATAATGGTTATGCTGCCATATTAAATTGGTCTGTACGACATCGTACGATTGTAGTTTTATCCTCCTTTACTTTATTCTTTTTAAGTATTTTACTTCCTGCGATGAAGTTAGTAGGAACAGAATTTTTCCCTGCATCTGATAACGGACAAATATCCATGACGATACAACTTCCTGTAGGTACACGCACCGAAATATCGAAAGATGTAGCTACAAGAATTCAAAGCATAATAAAAGAAAAATACCCTGAAGTTGAATTAGCAACTTATACCGTAGGAATTCCGGATGAAGACAACACATGGGCTGCATTGCAAGCCAATGGATCTAATGTTATCAATTACCGTTTGAGGATGAAAGATGCTAAAGAAAGAGACCGGAATATTTATGAAACATCAGATTTATTGCGTGTTGATTTGGATAAGATACCCGAAATATATAAATATGAAGTAGCTCCCGGAGGTGGAGGCGGAATGGGTAGTGGTAGCAGTGTGATCGATGTGGAAATAATCGGGCACGATTTCGAAATGACCGACAAAATTGCGAAACAGCTATCAGAAGGAATGAAAACTATTCAGGGATTAAAAGATGTTCGCATTAGCCGCGATGATTATCGTCCTGAATATCAAATTGAATTTGATCGCGAAAAATTGGCTTTGGCCGGATTAAATACTTCTACTGTATCGCAATATTTGAGAAATCGGGTTACAGGACTTACAGCATCTGTTTATAGGGAAGATGGCGAAGAATATGACATAATAGTACGCTATGAAAAGGCATACCGCGAATCATTAGAATCCATTGAAAATATTATTGTTTATAATGCTTCCGGACAAGGTGTTAGAATCAAGGAAGTCGGAAAAGTTGTAGAACGTTTTGCTCCTCCGAAAATTGAACGTTTAAACAGAAACCGGGTAGTAAAAGTATCGGGAACTATTTCCGGAGCTTCAATGGATAAGGTCGTTGAAGGAATAAATGAACAATTGGCAAAGATAGAAATTCCATCAGAAATAGGAACCAACATCGGAGGCTCTTACGAAGATCAACAGGAATCGTTCGGGGATTTATTTATATTGTTGGGATTGATTGTGATGTTGGTATATATTGTGATGGCAGCACAGTTTGAGTCATTCAGTCAGCCGTTTATCATTATGCTTTCAGTATTATTCGCCTTTACGGGAGTATTCCTGGCATTGTTTATTACCCAAAGTACGTTGAACATGATTTCGATGATCGGAGCAATTATGCTTGTGGGAATTGTGGTAAAAAATGGTATTGTATTGATTGACTACATCAACCTGAACAGGGAACGTGGAGACAGGATTATCGATTCTGTTGTTTCAGGAGGAAAATCAAGATTGCGTCCCGTAATCATGACTACTGCAACAACTATCTTAGGAATGCTACCGATGGCTTTAGGAATTGGTGAAGGTGCAGAAATCTGGCAACCAATGGGTATTGCAATTATCGGTGGATTAACGGTATCAACCTTGCTTACACTTTTAATTGTACCAACGGTTTATACATCGTTTGCAGCACGAGGATTGAGAAACAAACGTAAAAAAGCAAATAAACAGCATCGACTTGAACTCGAAAGAGGTATGAATGATGTTAATGAATAAAATCGTTTTTTAGGAAACAAAAGGGATTTATATTTTCAAAACGGTGCCAGTAGAAGTAATTTTATTGGCACCGTTTTTTATTGATATGATAAAAGATATATTTTAGAGGAAATCATTTCAATCTTTTAAACCGCCAGCCTCTTTCTGCAATATACACTCCTGATATTATAAATGCAGCACCAATAATTGCCACAAAAGTTATCCTCTCATCCAAAAAAAATGCGGATGTAATAAATGTAACTAATGGAATCACATAAACATAATTAGTTGTACTTACTGCCCCTAAATGTTTTAAGCACAAATTCCACAACACAAAACAGGCCAAAGAAGCAATAAAACCTAAATACAAAAGATTAATTGCGACCATGGGTTGAAATAAGATATCCGTACTGGTTTTTAATGGATCGAATAAGAAAACAGGCAAAATAGTTAGCATTCCATAGAAGAAAACCTTTCTTGTGATGAAAAAAGATGAGTATTTATTATCCAAAAATTTAAGGGTGATGGTGTAGATAGCCCAAACGAATGCTGCCGATAAAGTAAGAATATCTCCCAACGGGTTTACTTTCAATATAAACCGTCCGTTGAAAACCACCAATGCGACTCCTGCCAAAGCGATAAATGAACCATATAGCAAGTTCAACCTTAACCGTTCAGTTTTCAGTATGATATGAGATAATATTGCCGTTATTATCGGAGCTGTACATACGATCAATGCAACATTGGAAGCAAATGTGATTTCAAGTGCGGTATTTTCGGCCAAGAAATAAAGCGAACCTCCGCAAAGCCCGCAAACAAGTAATAATAATTCGTCCTTGATACTTTTGGCAAGCAACTTTCTCGATCCGAAAAACCAAATTGCAACGTATGCCAGCAAAAAACGGTAAAACAAAATATCTTTGGGACCAAGTCCTGCAGCAAGCAACTTCTTTGTAGATACAAAAGTTGTTCCCCAAATAATTGCCACTAATAAGGCAATCATTTGGTACTTCCCTTTTTCAATATTCATTTTTTGATTTAAAATCCTTCGAAATATAATTCAAAACCCGTTAAGGGTAAATTAAAAAAGCTACTGACATAATGATTTACAATTCGACCCTTGTAAATATACAATCCCGAACGAAACGCGATTTCTGATTTGATTACATTATTAAAATGAGAATAACTACCCATATTTAGTAAGATAGGAACCATGATATTACTCATTGCCATTGATGCGGTACGTGCTACTCGGGAACTGAGATTCGGAACACAATAATGTAAAATACCGAATTTCTCATACACTTTCGGCTTTTTTTCTTTTTCATAGTCAGATGTTTCAAAGCATCCGCCATGCCCAACACTTAAATCAATAATTACGGCACCTTTTTTCATTATTTTCACCAATTCTTCCGGAACATGAAATCGTTCTGAACCATTCACATAACGAATCGTGCCTATAACAACATCTGCTGTTTTGAGTGCATTCTTAAATACATTTTCGTGGAAAGTAGATGTAAAAAGATTATATCCGATTTGTTGTTGAATCTTGCGCAAATGGTTAATATCATGATCAAACACCTTGACTGTTGCTCCAAATGCTGCAGCTAAACGGGCAACAACTGTCCCCGAAACGCCTGCTCCCAAGATTACAATTTCAGTGGGTGAAATTCCCGGAATACCCCCTAATAAAATACCTTTTCCACCATAACGGTTACTCAACAACTCTGCCGCTGCTATAACTGCGCAATTTCCTTCTATCTCGCTAATGGAATTCACTACAGGATGAGTGTCTTCATTATCAGTAATCAGTTCATATCCGATTGCATTTACTTTTTTTTCCATCATAGCCTCTATTGTTCGGAAAGAATCGGCATTAAGCTGCAACATTGAAAAAATAGTTGCTCCGGATTTCATCAATCCGATTTCTTCGATGGATGGTTGGGATACTTTTAGAACAACATCCGAAAGAAATACTTCGGCAGGCGTATCAACAATTTCTGCCCCGGCCTCGGAATAATGTATATCAGCATAATTAATTCCTAATCCTGCCTCCGTTTCAATAATTACCCTGTGCCCGGCTTCAACCAGCTGAGCTACAGCTTCAGGTGTCAAAGCCAATCGTTTCTCAATTTCTTGATTCTCTTTTGGAACCCCAATAGTTAAACTTCTCCTTGAATATGCCACTGCTGCCAGGCATTCTTCCGGAAAATATGATTCGCTATGAATATGAGTAAAAGTTTTTTTCATTTTAGGTTATGGTCTTTTATGCTTCATCCTATATTACTTATAGTCAGATAACTCTTTAGCCAATAAAGATGTTGTTCGTTTAATTTCTTCATCAGTCGCTAAATCTTCCGCATGGAATATTATATCAGCTTGATTATAAAACAAATTTCGTCTTTCTAAAGTTACGGAAATGTAATCTGATAATTCTTCATCTGTTTTATTTTGGAGTAACGGACGGGTATATTTTACTTTTTTCAATCGTTCGAATAATCTTTGTGGAGAAACTTTCAAATAAATAACGATTCCCTCCCCTTTCATATATTCCATATTATTGGAAAAACAAGGGGCGCCACCTCCTGTTGAAATGATTACATCTTCAACCTTGGAAACTTCATGCAACATTTTTCTCTCAATTTCCCGAAATCCGGATTCACCTAATGATTCGAATAATTCGGTAATTGTTTTATGATATTGTTGTTCGATGTATGAATCGACATCAACAAAACTTAGCCCTAATTCTTCAGATATACTATGACCCAACGTTGTTTTCCCTGAGCCCATGTAACCAATTAAAAAGTATCTTTTCATAGAAGTTTTAAGTTATGAGTGAGTATTATGCCAACTTACAACTTATTACTTACAACTTATAACTATGATAATATTTGCTTTCCATGTGTACTTGTTTTTATTTCTTTGGGTAGGATAATCTTTTCTATTATCCCGTTTTCATCAATGATGAATGTTGTGCGTAACGTTCCCATATATTTACGTCCATACATGCTTTTTTCAGCCCATACTCCAAATTGTTCTACCAGATTTTTGTCTGTATCTGCTATCAAGTCAAAAGGAAGTTGATTTTTATCAATAAATTTTTGATGGGATTTTTCATTATCAACACTTACTCCTACTACTTCATATCCGGCTTTTCGTAAATCGGCATATTCATCTCTAAAGCTGCACGCTTCGGCAGTGCATCCCGATGTATTATCTTTAGGATAAAAATAAAGTACCAGTTTTTTACCTTTATAATCGCTTAATTTTATTTCTTTTCCGTTTTGGTTTGTCCCTAATATTTCGAGAGCTTTATCTCCAATTTGCAATGCCATGATATTTACTGGTTTATTATTTTATGATATTTCGTAATTTAATTTTTTATTAGAAGGCCTGAAATCCCTTCTCCAAAAAATTGCATCTTTTAGTAATTTTCGCGATAATTTGTTTTTTATAGCATAACTTTCATAAGTCTCTGTCATGTAATCAAAATCGTCTTCCCAACAGCTACGAGGAGAAATATAGCAGTATGAAGAATTAACAACCACGCTATTATTATTCTCTGATGAAGAATTTATACTCAATTTATTCGGAGCAATATACGTTATACCCCTTTGAAAACACTGTTCTTTTACAATCTGAATCGTTTCATCGTATTTTTGTTCCAACAGTTGATGACTAAAATTGTTGTATTCAGAATTTCCTATTTTTTGTATTGGACGCAATTGTAAAATATCAATATCAATCTTTCCGAATACATCAAAAAAATCCTTTAACTCCAAAAAATTATCCTCATTCATTGTATAATTAATACGGATTTTGAATTTCGGAAATGATTTTTTAACCTCAGATAGCATTTCCAAAACCTCACAAAATTTATCATAATCAGCATTTGTCATGAAGTACTCATACGTTTCTTTTTTAACTCCATGCACAGACAATGTGATTTCATCCAATCCTGCGGAAATATATTCGTGAATTGTTTCTTTGTCTAACAAAACTCCGTTAGTAGTTAACGAAATATAGGGGACCTTGTATTTCTTTGCTAATGAAATAACCAAAGGTGTAGATTTGGATATAGTAGGTTCCGCCCCACAACCGACCTGCACCTTTAATGCTCTGTGAAATAATGCTTTTGCTATAAGTTCAATATCTGTATCTTGTAATTTTCCATGTAATGTTTTCCTTTTCTCTTCATCACTGAAATAACACATTTTACATCGCAAATTACAACTTAATATCGGATCTATAAATATACCCAAATATCGTTTTTTCAAAATATGCAACATGTATATTCCAAATAGCTTTATACGGGGACTTTTAATCTTATTGAAATATTTCAGATTTTTATAAATATTCATTTTGTAATTTATACTAATGTGTTAAAAATCTATTACATGATTGCTTTCTGTGATTTAAAGTGGCTTCTAATCATACCGAAACAAGCGCTACAAATTACTTCATATAATACATAGCTCCAAAGTTAGTAATCTTTGCCTTTCAGTGTATTTTTATTAACAGAAAAATACATAGTACAAGTTTGTTGAACTATACATTAAATGCCATTTCCTATCTTTTAACTTTTCATTCTTAACTTTTTTTCTAATTTTGTTGACCCATTCAAAAAATAATATTAATCATAAGAAAAAGAAACAGTGGCAAAAACAGTAGTTGAAACCCCTTTGATGAAGCAATATTTTGAGATTAAGGCAAAGCATCCGGATGCAATTTTGCTGTTTCGCGTAGGTGATTTTTATGAAACATTCTCGGAAGATGCTGTAAATGCCGCCGAAATATTAGGAATTACCTTAACTCGAAGGGCAAATGGAGCGGCCCAATTTGTAGAGTTAGCAGGGTTTCCTCATCATGCGTTGGATACTTATTTGCCAAAACTAGTTCGTGCAGGAAAGCGTGTTGCCATCTGCGAACAATTGGAGGACCCCAAAATGACCAAGAAATTGGTAAAACGGGGTATTACCGAATTAGTTACACCAGGGGTTTCGATCAATGACAATATATTAAATCACAAGGAAAATAATTTTCTGGCAAGTGTACATTTAGGAAAAAATAGTTGCGGAGTTGCTTTTTTAGATATTTCTACCGGTGAATTTCTTACAGCTGAAGGTAATTTCGATTACATAGATAAATTGCTTAACAGCTTTGTTCCTAAGGAAGTGTTGATTGAAAGGAGTAAACGCCAATTATTCGAAGAGAAATTCGGAAGTAAGTTTCTCACTTTTGAACTGGAAGATTGGGTATTTAACCAGGATGTCGCTAAAGAACGGTTATTAAAGCACTTTGAAACAAAAAATTTAAAGGGTTTCGGAGTTGACGATTTATCAAATGGAATTGTAGCTTCTGGTGCTATTCTTCAATATCTTGATATTACGCAACATAATCAAATCAGTCATATAACAGGACTTTCCCGTATTGAAGCTGATCGGTTTGTGCGATTAGACAAGTTTACTATCCGCAGTTTGGAGTTGATTTCTACAATGAATGAAGGTGGAAAAAGCTTGTTGGATGTTATCGACCGAACTATCAGCCCGATGGGTGCCAGATTATTAAAACGTTGGATGGTATTTCCACTGAAAGATGCCGCACCGATAAACGAACGATTGGATGTTGTCGAATATTTTTTCAAGAATCCGGATGTAAAAGAATTATTGGAACAACAACTTTCGTTGATTGGCGATTTGGAACGCATTATTTCCAAAGCGGCTGTCGGACGAATCTCTCCACGGGAAATCGTTCAGTTGAAAGTAGCATTATCAGCTATCGAACCTGTTAAAGAAGCTTGTTCCGAATCAGAAGAAGAAAGTTTGTTGAGAATCGGTGAACAAATAAATCCTTGCTCTGTAATCCGGGATAAAATTGAACGAACGATTACACCTGATCCTCCGGTATTAATCAATCGTGGAAATGTAATTTGCAGAGGTATTAATACAGAATTGGATGAACTTCGGGATATTGCACATTCAGGAAAAGATTATTTATTGAAAGTTCAACACCGGGAAAGTGAAAGAACAGGTATTCCAAGTTTAAAAATTAGCTTCAACAATGTTTTCGGATACTATATTGAAGTCCGGAATACACATAAGGATAAAGTTCCTGAAGATTGGATTCGAAAGCAGACGTTGGTAAATGCAGAAAGATACATTACGCAGGAACTGAAAGATTACGAGGAAAAGATATTAGGTGCAGAAGAAAAAATCTTATCACTTGAAACTCAAATTTTCAATGAATTGGCATTAAGTTTATTGGATTATATTCCTGCAATTCAATTGAATGCGAATCTGATTGCCCGGCTCGATTGCCTACTTTCATTTGCCAAAACTGCTCAGGAAAATAAATATATTCGTCCCGAAATCAACGATAGTTTGATTATTGACATTAAGCAAGGGCGACACCCTGTTATAGAAAAACAATTGCCTATCGGAGAGCCATATATTTCAAATGACGTTTTACTTGATAGTGATAAAACACAGGTAATAATCATTACCGGGCCGAATATGGCAGGTAAATCGGCATTGTTGCGACAAACAGCATTAATTGTATTAATGGCTCAAATTGGATGTTTTGTTCCGGCTGAGGCTGCCAAAATCGGATTAACCGATAAGATTTTTACCCGTGTCGGCGCTTCTGATAATATTTCGTTGGGTGAATCTACTTTTATGGTCGAAATGAATGAAGCTGCTGATATTCTCAATAATATTTCTCCGCGCAGTTTAGTCCTTTTCGATGAATTGGGACGTGGGACAAGTACGTATGACGGAATTTCCATTGCATGGGCTATTGTAGAACATATTCACGAACATTCTAAGGCTAAAGCCAAAACCCTTTTTGCTACACACTACCACGAACTGAATGAAATGGAAAAATCATTCAAACGGATTAAAAACTACAATGTTTCGGTAAAAGAACTGGATAACAAGGTAATCTTTTTACGTAAACTAGTAAAAGGGGGAAGTGAGCATAGCTTCGGGATTCATGTGGCAAAAATGGCAGGAATGCCTCAGAGTATCGTAAAGCGTGCCGATGAAATTTTGAAACAATTGGAAACTGATAACCGCAAAAACGGCATTTCAAAACCTGTAAAGGATATCGCTCAACATCGCGAAGGATTTCAAATGAGTATTTTTCAGTTGGATGACCCCGTTTTAAGTCAAATTCGTGATGAAGTAAAAAACTTGGACATTAACAATCTTACACCTGTTGATGCATTAAACAAATTGAATGATATCAGACGATTAATTGGTGGAAAATAAAGAACCGGAAGTAAATTTTCCGGTTCTTTATTTAGGCAAATTTTACTTTAATGCCGCCATTATCTTAGCTTCCAACTCTTCGGCCAATTCGGGGTTATCTTTTATCATTTGTTTTGATGCATCGCGTCCCTGTGCCAATTTAGTGTCATTGTAACTGTACCACGAACCACTTTTTTTGATGATTTCAAGCTCAACACCCAAATCAATTATTTCCCCAACAGAAGAAATTCCTTCTCCAAACATAATATCGAATTCGGCTTTACGGAATGGAGGTGCTACTTTGTTTTTCACCACTTTTACACGGGTTTGATTTCCTTTTACTTCTTCTCCGTCTTTTAATTGACCAATCCGGCGAATATCCAAACGAACAGAAGCATAGAACTTTAAAGCATTACCCCCGGTAGTTGTTTCCGGATTACCAAACATCACTCCAATTTTATCACGTAACTGATTGATAAATATACAAGTAGTATTAGTTTTGTTAATTGCAGCCGTAAGTTTACGCAATGCCTGAGACATTAAACGAGCTTGTAATCCCATTTTCGAATCACCCATATCTCCTTCCAATTCAGCTTTAGGAGTAAGTGCGGCAACAGAATCAATAACCACAATATCAACTGCATACGAACGAATTAATTGTTCGGCAATTTCCAATGCTTGTTCGCCACTGTCAGGCTGGGAAATGTATAAATTCTGAATATCAACACCTAATTTCTCTGCATAAAAACGGTCGAAAGCATGTTCCGCATCAATGATAGCAGCTACTCCTCCTGCTTTTTGAGCTTCGGCAATCGCATGGATGGCCAATGTAGTTTTACCTGAAGACTCGGGGCCGAAAATTTCAATTACCCGTCCGCGAGGATATCCGCCAACACCTAATGCAGCATTCAATCCGATTGATCCTGTAGGAATTACAGCTATTTCTTCAATCTTGTCATCACCCATCTTCATGATAGAACCTTTCCCGTAGGTTTTCTCAATTTTATCCATAGCTGCCTGCAAAGCTTTCAATTTCTCCGCAGCAGGCATCTTTGCTTTATTGTCTTCTTTTTCTGCCATAATATAATTTATTCAAATAATTTAAAAATCAATACTTTAAGTAGTTAAAGGAATTTCAGTAGTTAGATGTAGTTAAAAGTAGAACAAACAACATCAAATCCAGATTAACTACATCTAACTACTGAAATAAAAGTGGCACTACCCTTATCGTCCTATAAACCGGAGAATATTCAATTGGATATAACTCCGAAAGTAAAAATAATGGGATATGCAATAATACAACACAAATTGTAATAATTGACAATATCCACAGTACATTTTTTTTCTTTTGAGTATAATAATAAACAAACTTTCTATCCTTTAAAACAAAAAATAATAGAAAAGTAGTACAAATATAATACACCAGAAAATCTATTAGCAAAGCAACTCCATCAACTATAAAATACAATGAAGTCGTTGGGTTTTTTGCTTGCCAAATAAATGGAAATCCAATTCCTCTTCCGGCTGATTCTCCCATATACACTGTTTCAAAACTACAGGAAAACAGCAAAAAGAACAGTATCGTAAAAAGAAATGTAATAATTAGAAATTCTATATTGAATACTTTCTTCATGAATTTCTTTTATTCGCCAAATAAAGAACCTTGTGAAGTATACCTACTTCTACCTAAATGATTAAATGCCAAATCAGTAACTTCTCTTCCCCGAGGTGTTCGTTTAATAAATCCTTCTTTGATGAGAAATGGTTCATATACTTCTTCGATTGTTCCCGCATCTTCTCCCAATGCTGTGGCTATCGTTGTTAATCCAACCGGGCCTCCTTTGAATTTATCGATAATGATTGTCAAAATTTTATTGTCAATTTCATCCAATCCGTACTTATCAATATTTAACGCTTCCAATGAATAGCGAGCAATTTCGGTATCGATTTTTCCATTGCCTTTCACTTGAGCAAAATCCCGTACACGGCGTAATAAGGCATTGGCTATACGAGGTGTTCCACGACTGCGCGAAGCAATTTCTACTGCCGCTTCCTGCGAACAGGATATATTTAAAATCCTTGCCGAACGTAATACAATCGACATCAACACACTGTTATCGTAATATTCTAAATGACAATTAATTCCAAACCGGGCGCGCAACGGACTTGTCAATAATCCGCTCCGGGTTGTAGCACCGACCAACGTAAACGGATTCAAATCAATTTGTATGGAACGGGCACTTGGACCTTTATCTATCATAATATCAATACGATAGTCTTCCATTGCCGAATACAAATATTCCTCTACAACCGGACTAAGACGATGAATCTCATCAATAAAAAGAACATCGTTCGTTTCCAATCCGGTAAGTACGCCGGCCAAATCTCCAGGCTTATCCAAAACCGGCCCGGAAGTAATTTTGAACCCAACGTTCAACTCATTTGCAATAATATTTGAGAGTGTTGTTTTTCCTAATCCGGGAGGTCCATGCAACAAAACGTGATCGAGAGATTCTTCCCGCATTTTAGCTGCCGAAACAAATACTTTCAGATTATCAACAATCTTGTCTTGCCCGCTGAAATCTCCAAATTTCAAAGGGCGTAAAGCCTTTTCAAATTCCCGTTCGGTATCGTTAAATTGCTGATTACGTATATCGAAATTATCTTCCATCTATTTTTTGCAAAATGACAAAGATAATCAATTATGACTTTCGAAGTTATAAGTTATAAGTTAAATTTCGAAGCCGGACTGTGATTCATTTGATTATATGAAAGCTATAATTTTGAAAGCTGAAAGTTAAAAATGAAGTCAATTTTTATCTACCAAATCATCATATCATTAATTATTGATTCGCCGCTTTTATTTACAAAGCCCACAAATTCAAAAACAAAAAAACTGTCGAAGGAAATTCATCAATCGACAGTTTTAGTATTTGTTTATTTTAATAGTTACCCCAAATATCCTTTTAATAACTTACTCCGGGAGTTTTGGCGTAAACGTCTGATTGCTTTTTCTTTAATTTGACGCACACGCTCGCGGGTAAGTCCGAATTTATCGCCAATCTCTTCCAAAGTCATTTCCTGACATCCTATGCCGAAAAACATTTTTATAATTTCACTTTCACGTTCCGTCAATGTAGATAAAGAACGATCGATTTCTTTGGATAAAGATTCATTAATCAAGGAACGGTCTGCAATTGGAGAATCATCGTTTATCAAAACATCCAATAAACTATTGTCTTCTCCTTCAACAAAAGGAGCATCTACCGATATATGACGACCCGAAACTTTCATCGTGTCCGAAATCTTATCTACCGGAATATCCAATTCCTCAGCCAACTCTTCGGCCGACGGAGCACGTTCATTTTCTTGTTCGAATTTCGATAATGTTTTCTTTATTTTATTCAAAGAACCAACCTGATTCAACGGAAGCCGTACAATACGTGATTGTTCGGCCAATGCCTGAAGAATAGATTGACGAATCCACCAAACTGCATAAGAAATAAACTTAAATCCACGCGTTTCATCAAATTTCTCAGCTGCCTTTATCAATCCCAAGTTTCCTTCATTAATCAAGTCCGGAAGACTAAGCCCCTGATTTTGGTACTGTTTAGCAACTGATACAACAAAACGAAGATTTGCCCGTGTAAGTTTTTCCAACGCCAAGCGATCCCCTTTTTTGATGCGTTGAGCCAATTCCACCTCTTCTTCCACAGAGATAAGGTCTTCTCGGCCAATCTCTTGCAAATACTTATCAAGTGAAGCGCTCTCGCGGTTAGTAATTGATTTGGTTATCTTTAACTGTCTCATATATTCTAAGAATTAAAAGAAGCAGGCAAAGGTACAAATTTATTCTAAATTTCGTTCCTTTTTCCGCATAAAATAAAATAATAAATATCACTAAAGGAAGTATGAGCTTAAACAGCATACTTCCTCTAATAAAATGCTTTAAGAACTACAATAGTTCTTGATTATCAGGAATATTAACCTTTATTACATTCGATTCGATTTATTCTGAAGAAAGATCTATCGCATAATAAGTCATTTTTCCATTCGGATACATCCCTACGACAAACATACCTTGTTCTTCAGATGATAATAACTGATTTGTAATGGATTCAACTTCCGATTGACTTTTCACCGGCTGATCATTTATTTTCAAGATTATAAATCCCTTACGTATTCCTGCCGATTGAAATTTACCTTTAGTTAAACCGGTAACCTCAACACCATAGGAAGTTCCATATTGCTTTTTCTGATCTTGTGATAATTCTTTAAAAGTTGCACCTAAAACTTCAGCGCCTTGATCTTTAGTTACATCAGTATTCCCTTGACGGTTTTTCAACGTTAGGCTGAAAGTTTTAGCATCGGCACCTCTAAATCCTTTTACTGTAATTTTATCACCAGGACGATAACGGTTTACTTGTTCTTGTAGCTCATTAACTGAGCCTACTTTTACGCCATTCACTTCTGTAATAACATCTCCAGCTTGTATTCCGGCTTCCATTGCCGCACTGCGTTCTGTAACACCATCAACATAAGCTCCTTCCAATACATTCAATTTCTTTTCTTTTGCAAATGAATCATCTATATTTTTGATATTTACACCCATTACAGCCCGTTGTACCGAACCATATTGTTTTAAATCGGTAACAACTTTACTTGCCATGCTGATGGGAACTGCGAATGAGTATCCGGTATAATTTCCTGTCTGAGATGCAATTGCAGTATTAATTCCGACCAATTCACCATTCGTATTTACCAAAGCTCCTCCACTGTTACCTTGATTTACTGCAGCATCTGTTTGGATAAATGATTCGATTCCCATTTTATTTCCCATACCTAAACTTCTAGCTTTTGCGCTAACAATACCGGCTGTAACTGTTGAAGTAAGATTAAATGGATTACCGACTGCCAATACCCATTCTCCGATTTTTAATTTATCGGAATCTCCGAATGGAATAAATGGCAAATTAGTTGCTTCGATTTTGATTAATGCAATATCTGTAACCGGGTCAGTTCCAATTAATTTAGCAGTAAAAGAACGTTTATCATTCAGTGTAACTTCAATTTTATCTGCATTATCAATCACATGGTTGTTAGTAATAATATATCCATCACTCGAAATAATTACACCTGAACCAATACCCTCTTGGGTCTGAGGCGGCATTTCTCCCATCCCTCCCCTATCTCCAAAAAAGAAATCGAAAAACGGATCTCCCGAAGAACCTCTTCTTGAAGAAGCCTGACGTGTAACCGTTGATTTAATATGCACAACTCCATGAACAGCTTTCTCCGCAGCCACTGTAAAATCAGGGCCAACAGCATTTTCACCTGTTAATGATGCTAATCTATACGGTGTTTGTCCTTCAAAAGCCTCCATCGCTGTTTGATAACGATGAGCATCCTT
Source organism: Bacteroidales bacterium (assembly GCA_031553395.1). Lineage (GTDB taxonomy): Bacteria > Bacteroidota > Bacteroidia > Bacteroidales > WRGA01 > WRGA01. The sequence continues at coordinate 25,958 of JAVBLR010000044.1, forward strand.
ATAAGAAATAATGCCGTAAGAAACACCGGCACTTACAGCAGCAACTAATACTAGGAAACCTAATTTTTTTGCAATACTTTTCATTTTCCAATCATTAATTATTAAGTTAATTTATGTCTGTATTTTAACATTAAAACGTTTCAAAATAACAACAAAAAATGTACAATTAGCACAATTAAACCTCCATTTTGAAATAATTTAACATATATCCGAGACGCTTAACGACACTTAACAAAAACGGTATATATTTTGTCACTTATCAGACAAAATTTCATGCCATTAATAAAATAATAAACAGATAGAATGACAATATGTTTATTTTTTGTCGTTTTACCGTTTTAGCATTTTGTTTAATTACAAACCATATTAGTTGCATCAACAATTAATATTATTAATACCTTTACGCTCATTAAGTAGTCATTAAAAATTGATGACGTATTTTGTACCAATATTAGCAAGTACCTCATCTAAACGCTCTTTGAGATTATTGAGATTAAGAAAAGCATCAAAAGGAATCCATTTGTATTTAATAAATCGCCATAATATTTC
>JAVBLR010000045.1:0-26520 GCA_031553395.1 Bacteroidales bacterium
TGGGTAGTGGGGATATAGTTTTTTTTCTGTTACTTTCAATACTTACAATTGGCTTTTACAGAAAGAACAAGCAAAGAATAAGTGAAGGGTAATTCCTTCACTTATTCTTTTAGGGCAAATGCATGAGAGTAAATTTCAAAACGACCTCAAAACGAAAATTTGTATACATTCGTTATCAAAAAAATAAAACAGTACCTTTGTAAAAATATTTTCAGAAAATAAATAAAAACACATATTTGCAATTGCATTGGTCTAATTTTACTGATTTAGTCAAAGATGCATATTAATGATACTAATTTTATTACCCCTCCAAACCACATTCATTTTCTTGCCAAGAAATTAGTTGGAAACTGTGGAGAAATTATAGATGGTTCAATTGCTTACCTTGAACCTTCTGGTGGTGGTCCTATCGAACTTCATACACATCAACATAATCATTTTTTTATAGTTGTTAGCGGGCAAGCCAAAATAAAGCTTGATACGACAGAAATTGTATTAAATCCCAATGAATCTTTTATTGTAGATGGGAATATTCCTCATTCTGTATGGAACAATTCAGTGGAAACGACTGTTATGATTGGCATATCTGTAAAACAAAAATGAATCTATTCAAATTAATAAAAAAGAGTTTCGATAAAAGAGGTGATAAGCCTTCGTTGGAATTTTTCAAATATTTAGGCCCTGGATTGTTGGTAACGGTAGGCTTTATCGACCCCGGAAACTGGGCCTCGAATATTGCTGCCGGAAGTGATTTCGGCTACAGCTTATTGTGGATTGTAACGCTTTCCACCATTATGTTGATTGTATTACAACACAATGTAGCTCACTTGGGAATTGTTACCGGGAAATGCCTTTCGGAAGCGATAACCGATAAATTCTCCAAGAATGTTGGACGAACTATTTTGACGACAGCGATGTTAGCATCCATTTCTACCTCCTTGGCAGAAATATTGGGGGCTGCCATTGCATTGCAAATGCTTTTTCATATTCCGATAAAAATAGGAGCTATTTTTTCAACGGCTTTTATTGGAATTATGATTTATACCAATTCATACAAAAAAATCGAAAAGTGGATTATTGGTTTTGTTTCTATTATCGGTTTTTCATTTTTATATGAATTAACTTTAGCGCCTATCGATTGGGGTGCTGCCGGAAAAGCGTGGGTTACTCCTTCCATGCCCGATGGTTCCATTCTTATTATTATGAGCGTATTGGGCGCAGTTGTAATGCCTCATAACCTTTTCCTGCATTCGGAAATTATTCAAAGCCGGCAATGGAATTTACAAGATGATTCCATTATCAAAAAGCAGTTAAAGTATGAATTTACCGATACCATCCTTTCAATGGGAATCGGTTGGGCGATTAATAGTGCAATGATTTTGCTAGCAGCATCTACTTTTTTTGCCAAATCAATTCCTGTTAGTGAATTGCAACAAGCTCAAAGTATGCTCATTCCGTTGTTAGGTGAAAGTGCAGGAGCTATTTTTGCTATTGCATTATTATTTGCCGGAATTTCTTCAAGTATTACCTCGGGAATGGCCGGTGGAACTATTTTTGCCGGAATTTATGGCGAACCCTATGATATTAAAGACAAACATTCCAAGTGGGGAGTTGGCATTTCATTATTAGCCGGATTGCTTATCATTATGTTTATTGATAATCCATTTCAAGGGTTGATTTATTCACAAATGATATTGAGCATTCAGTTGCCGATTACTATTTTTACGCAGATTTACCTTACTTCCAACAAACAATTAATGGGAAAATATGCTAATAGCAAACATCTGAATGTACTTTTACTAATAATTGGAGGAGTTGTTACATATTTGAATATAAAATTGTTGATGGATTTTTTGAATTGATATTTCATTATTATTTCAAAAATTAGTTGTATTTTTGTGTACCTATTTTGGTACACATATTAGTTAGAAAATTATGTCAGTAATACAAGTAACAAGCAGGGAATTCCGGGAAAATCAAAAAGCATTTCTGGATATGGTGGCAAAAGGCATACAAGTAATTATTAAAAGAGGAAAAAAAGAACTTTTTGCTATAACGCCAATTGATGACGATGATTTGTATTTCTCACCTAAAATGGTAGAAAAAATAAACAAATCCATACAACATGCAAAAGAAGGAAAAACCGTAACTGTCTCAACAAAAGAAGAATTATCTAAATTGTTGGATAACTTATGATTTACAAAATTGAATTCACCATTGATGCATTGAGTGAAATAGCAATTCTTAAAAAATCAGAAGTAGCAGCATACAATAAACTTCAAAAATTATTACTTGAATTAATGGAGCATCCATATACGGGAACAGGCAAGCCCAAGCAATTAAAAGGGGATCTTTCCGGTTGCTATTCCCGACGAATTACACAAAAACATAGACTTGTATATTCGGTTGATAATGAAAAAGTAATTGTATTGATATTATCAGCATCCGGACATTACGAAGATAAATAATGAAAAGACTTATTTTATTTCTTCCGAATAATTGAATTCTCCCGTTTAGATTTTTTATACTTTTGTGCAAGTTTTCAAACGGCTTACTCAAATAACTAATAACCAACAACAACTAACAATATAATGGCAAAAGAACTCAAAGAACTTACTTCCCGGAGTGTGAATTTTTCGCAATGGTATCAGGATTTGGTAATTAAGGCTGATTTGGCCGAAAATTCGGCTGTGCGTGGCTGTATGGTAATTAAACCGTATGGATATGCGATTTGGGAAAAAATTCAACGACAGTTAGATGATATGTTTAAAGAAACCGGACATGTAAATGCGTATTTTCCATTGTTTATTCCGAAATCATTTTTAAGCAAAGAAGCCGACCATGTCGAAGGTTTTGCCAAAGAGTGTGCGGTTGTAACACATTACCGATTAAAAAATAGTCCTGATGGAAAAGGAGTTGTTGTTGATCCAGAGGCAAAGTTGGAAGAAGAATTGATTGTTCGTCCGACTTCCGAAACCATTATTTGGAATACATACCGTAATTGGATTCAATCTTACCGCGATTTGCCAATTCTTTGCAATCAATGGGCGAATGTTGTTCGCTGGGAAATGCGTACACGTTTATTCCTTCGTACGGCTGAATTTCTTTGGCAAGAAGGACATACGGCTCATGCAACGCGTGAGGAAGCCGAAGCTGAAGCCCGCAAAATGTTGGAGGTATATGCCGAATTTGCCGAAAACTTTATGGCTGTTCCGGTTATTAAAGGCGTAAAATCGGCAAGTGAACGTTTTGCCGGCGCTGTGGAAACTTTTGCTATCGAAGCATTGATGCAGGATGGAAAAGCATTGCAAGCGGGAACTTCCCACTTTTTGGGGCAAAATTTTGCCAAAGCATTTGATGTTACTTTTGCCACAAAAGAAGGAACACAAGATTATGTTTGGGCTACTTCATGGGGTGTTTCTACCCGTTTGATGGGTGCGTTGGTAATGACACATTCGGATGATAACGGATTGGTTCTTCCTCCTAAATTAGCTCCTTACCAAGTGGTGATTGTTCCGATTTATAAGACTGATGAACAATTGGCTCAAATTAATGAAAAAGTTGCAACTATTGTTTCCAAACTGAAGGAGTTGGGTATTTCGGTAAAATATGACAATGCTGATAATAAAAAACCGGGATGGAAATTTGCCGAATATGAATTAAAAGGAGTTCCGGTGCGTTTGGCAATGGGCGGACGTGATTTGGAAAATAATACCGTTGAAGTTGCCCGCCGTGATACATTAACGAAGGAAACGGTTTCATGTGATAATATCGAAATGTATATCAAAAAGTTATTGGATGATATTCAGGAAAATATTTTCAAAAAAGCAGTTGATTATCGTTCGCAAAACACTATTTCAGTAGATAGTTATGATGAATTCAAGGAGAAAATCGAAGAAGGCGGATTCATTATGGCGCATTGGGACGGAACTCCCGAAACGGAGGAACGAATCAAAGACGAAACCAAAGCGACTATTCGTTGTATTCCTTTAGCAGGAGATAAAACTCCCGGAAAATGTATGGTTACCGGAAAACCTTCTGCACAAAGAGTAGTATTCGCAAGAGCATACTAATTCTGTTAAGAGTTAAGAATTTTGCAGAGGTTGAAAAATGCCAAGCAATTCTTAACTTTTTAACTTCAATTATAACTGGTTACCAATTCGTGCACCATGTACCGCGTACCGTGCACCCAAAATAATCGTATGAAAACGAGCATGAAAAAGCTTTCACCAAAGGCAATGATATTTTACGCGAGTTTCCATACGACCAAAATGTAAAAAATAAAAAATAACGTATGAAAACATCCATTTTTTTATCACTATTTACATTGATATTGCTTGCTTCTTGTAGTAATAATGAATATGCTTATAATGAAGCAGCGGCTAATGATTATTGGCAGGTAAGTAACGAATTTGAAGAGTGCTATAAAAATTTGTTGGAAGGAAAATATAAAACGAAGTACGAATATAATAACGATGAATATGCCAATTTCAATCCGTCGGCTGTTGCTGCAAGAAATTTGAAGAAAAATACAACGATGACGAAAGAGCATTTCAACTTATTGAAGCCAAGTGAAAAGGCTCAAGCTTTCCATAATAAGACAAACGAATATTTTGATTTGGTTGGAAATGATTTTGCTGATGCTTTGCAGGCTTTTTCCGATTTGGATTGCGACCATATTTATTTGGTTGGAAAAGATTCCCTCAATTCTTCATCCTCCATTTCGAGTCTCGATTGTTCAACCAAAAAAGATTCTATAATCTCATTAATGAAGAATTTATATTCACGTATTTCCGACATCGAAGATCAGTGCTTAGAAGAGCAAAAGAAATATCTGGAAGCTGTGGGGCTACAAGGAAAGTAATAATGAAATTACCTGAAGTTATCAGAAAAATCAGCATTCCAATAACTTCAGGTAACTTCCGACTAACTTCTCTATTCTTTCTTGCCATACTTCTTTCTTCTCCGCCATTCAAATAGCACAGTCAAAGTGATTAATATTCCTACCGGAAGAATCAAATTCAGCCATTGCCAGAATGTTTTCTCGGAATTTATTTTTGTCTTATCCAATAAACGGAGCGTATTGTGTTTATTTCGGAGCAACATCTGTGTCTCATTTCCGGTTAAATAATTTACAGCATTCACAATAAAATCGCGATTGCCAAATTGCTTATCCATAAAGCTGTCGTAGCCAAGAGGTAAGGCAGTTCCTTTGTTTTCATCCCATTGAATTTCATTCCGGATAATATTTCCGGAGGCAGCAACAAGTATTTTTCCGGGTTTTGTTTCGGGTTTGGGTTGTTCAACAATTCCGTCCGGTAGCATCCGGTTATTAAATGCAGAGGTAAAATTTCCTTCCAATAATACTGCAACAGGGATATAACTTTTATTAAAATATCCGGAGGTTTCTTTTATTTGCCCTGCATCGGGAGAAATCGTTTCGGGAATCAAAACTAAATGAGTGTGAGCCGAACTTGTTAATAATACTTGCTTTTGTATATTTTTATTTTCACCAACGAAATCTATCGAACCGGCAAATTCCGCTTTTACAGGAGCCAGATTCCGGGTTATTAAATTAGTTGAAGATGGAATAAGTAATGGAGCATAATACCAAGGAGCTGTGTGGAATGTTTGATTATCTTCTCCAATTTTCAAAGGAATATAAGCACATTGCAAATCCTGAATGAGAACCGGATTGATTCGGAATCCATACCGGAAAAATAAATCATCTAAATTAACATCATTCACAATGCTTGCAGACTGCCCTGTTTTTTGAAGCTCTTCGTAAGATACCTTTGCACTGTTTATCAGGAAAAGAACACTTCCTCCCGAAATAATATAGCGGTCAATCAAATATTTTTCTCTTTCTGAGAACGGTTTTGCCGGGCCAGCAATAATTAATGCTTTGTATGGCGGAATTTCATTTATCTCATTTGTTAATTTTCCGCGGAATACAGTGTAATATCTACTTAATTCTTCAACAGCATCATAAACGTATATCTCGGGAAGTTCCTCGTGTCCTTCCAAAAAAGCAATTTCGGGAAAATCTTTTTGAGTTAATGCAATTAAAGCATTGGTAAACTGAAATTCCAAATCTTCAATGGATGTATTTATCCTTTCTGATTCAGATTTTCCAATATCATTCGAAAGCAGACAAACAGCAATTGTATCCTTATCCATAATTACATCTGCCCATGGAAAAACAGATTTTTGAATCATTTGTCCTTCATTATCCGTTTCGGTTAAGATTTCATCTTTCATTCCACGATTTAGTAGTATGAGTCTTTGCTTCTGCCGTTCTTTATCATTTTTGGCATTATTCGGGTTGTCAAAAGAATAAGAAATTTTTTTCGGAGAATAATTGGCATATTCATCCAATAATTCGGAAGTTTCAGTTTTTAAACGAAGATAATCGACATCTAAATTTCCATCCAAATAAATAATTACTTGAATATCAGAATCCAAATTCTTCAACAAGTTTTTTGTATAATCGGAGAATGTATATTTCTTATCAGCAGTAAGATCTATCCGAAAATGGAATAGTCCCGACAAATAATAAACCAACAACAACCCAATACATATTAGTAATAAATATCTGTTTTTCATCTTGAGCGTTTATTTATCCAAGTGGTTAATGCTAAAAAGAATGTAATCCATACGATAAAATAGATTATATCCCTGGAGTCCACAATGCCTTGAGTTAATGTTTGGTAATGTGGAAGAATACCTAATTCTTTAATAAATAATCCGATAGATGGAGGAAATAAAGAGACAAAAAGCTCAAAACCCCAGTAAAAAAATGTGCATAAGAATACTCCAGTAATAAAAGCAATTATTTGATTATTCGAGAGGGAAGAAGTAAATATTCCAATGGAGGAAAATAAGCAGGCTATCAATATGATTGCAATGTATCCTCCGGTTGTTGTGCCAAAATCAATATTACCAACAGGATTACCCAAAAGGTAAATAGAAATTGCATATATCAATGTTAATAAAATAGCTATAAAGATAATTGTAATAACTGCAAAAAACTTTGACAATACAATTTGGCGCATGTGGATAGGTTTGGTAAAAAGCAACTCTGCTGTGCCGGATTTCCTTTCTTCGGCAAAAGAACGCATTGTAAGGGCTGGCACTATAATCAGGAATAAAACCGGACTTAAAATAAAAAATCCATCCAAGGATGAGTAACCTTGTTCTAATAAATTATACGAACCGGAGAAAAACCATAAAAACAATCCTGAGATAAGCAGGAAAATACCTACTATCACGAGCATTTGTTTGGATGCAATTATAATTGTTAATTCTTTTTTTAATAAAATAAGCATTTTACAGAATAATAAATAGTATTTTTGTTCCTTCTTTCCTTCATTTTTCTTTGCAACAAATATAGTGAAGAAAAATAGAAATGCAGACTTTATGAAATCGTGCATTTTTCTTTTTTTTTAGTAAAAACTTACTTACATTTGTTACAAACATAAATTCTAACGGATACGCAATATATTGATGAAGTTGCATTATAAATTAATAAGCTGGATAATTCTTGCAATTCTTACAGTAGTTTGTATTGCTTACTTTTTTACTGTTATGGGACAAGACAGAAAGACCCATGAAGTAGATTTGTTATCCTTGATTCCAGCTGATACAAAATCAATTTTGCAAATCAATAAATTCGACCGGTTTTCCTTACAGCTTGACAGTATTATAACAGATTCGGCCGATGAGGATATGCTGAATTGGTTTGTAACATTAAATCGATTTATTTCTCCATTAAAAAAAGAAGCAAAATCTTTATCTCAAAAGGAGAACGGATATTTGTTGGTTTCTTTTCATGATGAAGGCGATATATATTATGCAAAATTACATCCTGAAGAGATTGATATTTGGAAAAAAATGTTGGAAAAAAATGTATTTCCACCATTTCCACCAGAAATTCAACGCTACGAAGGAATCGATATTTTACATTATACGTTGGCTGACGACCGTTTCTTTTCTTGCATATTCAAAGGTGGAATTTTTGTAGGAAGTTTCAATAATAAGTTGATTGAAAAAGTTATAAGGAGTTGGAAAGAAGGAAATTCCATAAAAAATGATGCAAGGTTTGTCCAAATTTCCAAAACCGGAGGTACAACGACGGATGCTACATTGTTTTATTATATTCGTCCTTCTCAGAATATGTTTTTAAAAGATACGACAAGTACCAATTTTCCTATCATCGAAGGTTGGACCAGTTCCGATATTACTTTCATGGATAATGAAGTCTGGTTTTCAGGATATTACAAGCCGACGAATGAAGTTAATAGATTGGAGCGATCTACCGAAGATAATGAAGGGACTATATTGTTTCATCCTCAATTATTTACTCCCGGGATTATTTTTTCAGAAAGTGTAAATATTGATCTGAATACCATCCGATCAAATCATAATAGTGGTGTAAGGCCGGTTTCGTATTTCAGCGAAGAAAATTTCAGCCCAGATAGTTTATTCCTTCGATTTACAGGAGATGAGATTCACACATTGTACATGGAAAATTCCACTAGTAAAAAAGTTTCAAAAATTTATTGTTTGAAAATACAAGAACGAGAATTTTTTGAAAAAGATTTTTACAAATGTTTATATTCAATACCTGGATATAAAAATGTTAAGCAATTATACCTGAAAGATACTACATATCCTATCATTAGCCTGAAAAATATTAATTTATTAAATGATGTTTTTTGTGGCAAGTTTTTTCCCGAAAATCCTAATAATTATTTATCGTTTTTTAACGATTATTTGATTGTCTCCCAAGATGAACAAGCCCTCAACCTTTACCTGCAAAATTTATCTCAACCGCAATCGGAGTCATTTTCCCAATTAGCCAAAAATCTGGGAGATGAATGCCATGTTGCTCTATTGGGAGATATTGATCTGATTGATCAAACAACAGCATCTCCATTGGAACTAGGAGGAGTTTTGGCAAAATATCCTGTATTTTTTTCCGAATGGAAATTTGGAGTCCATATTACCAATAGTGAAAAAGACTTAGTTTTTTATCATATTGTATTAGGGAAAAAATAAAAAGTCTCGGTAGGATTGTCATTGTCTGCAAATGGGAGCTTGTTTGCATGTTAATTTGTTACTTATTTATCCGATTTTAGATAAATATGATTATATCTTTTTAGGATAGTTATATGTTTTTCTTCTAAAAAGAAGGATGTTGTAATAGAATTTGTTTTAACTTTGCGTTCTTTAATTTTTAATAAAAGAGAATACTAATGTTTGAAAGTAAGAAAATAAAAACAGCCTTAGTTTCTGTCTATCACAAGACTGGATTGGATGAAATACTTGTAAAGCTTCATAAAGAAGGGGTTGGATTTATTTCTACCGGAGGAACACAACAATTCATCGAATCATTGGGGTTGCCGAGTCAAAAGGTAGAAGATCTTACAGGTTATCCTTCCATTTTGGGCGGAAGAGTAAAAACCTTGCATCCTAAAGTATTCGGCGGTATTCTATGTAGGAGAGAATCATCAACCGATTTGCAACAAATCGAAGAATATGAAATTCCCGAAATAGATTTGGTTATTGTTGATTTATATCCGTTTGAAAATACAGTTGCTTCAAGCGCTGAAGAAAGTGAGATTATTGAAAAAATAGATATAGGTGGTATTTCGTTGATTCGGGCTGCTGCTAAGAATTTCAAAGATGTAATTATCGTTGCTTCTCAAAATCAGTATAAACCACTGATGAACCTGTTGGAAGAAAAAGGTGCACAAACAACATTAGAAGACAGGAAATGGTTTGCAAAAGAAGCATTTGCAGTATCATCAGGTTACGATACTACTATTTTCAATTATTTTGATGGAGGAGAAGGAAGTTATTTTCGTTCGGCTTTTGGAAATGCTAAAATTCTTCGTTATGGAGAAAACCCACATCAAAAAGGAGTTTTCTACGGAAATTTTGAAGAAATATTCGAACAACTTCAAGGGAAAGAAATTTCATATAACAATTTGCTTGATATTGATGCTGCAGTTTCTCTTATTGGTGAATTCGATGAACTTACATTTGCTATTCTGAAGCACAATAATGCTTGTGGACTGGCATCGAGAAATACATTACTTGAATCATGGAAGGCCGCTCTTGATGGGGATCCTATTTCGGCATTCGGAGGTATTTTGGTAACAAATGGAGTTGTGGATAAAGCAACTGCCGAGGATATTGACAAGTTATTCTTCGAAGTTATTATAGCTCCGGATTATGACGTTGATGCGTTAGAGATTTTAACAAGAAAGAAAAATCGTATAATTCTGATTCAGAAAAAATACAATTTCTCACAAAAACAATTCAGGTCATTATTAAATGGAGTATTGGGACAGGATAAAGACCTAAATGTGGAACAAACCGACCGATTGAAATTTGTTACACAAAAAGAACCTTCTCAACACGAAATCGAAGATATGTTATTTGCTAATAAAATTGTGAAACACAGCAAGTCAAATGCAATTGTATTAGCAAAAAACAAGCAGCTTTGTGCAAGCGGAGTTGGGCAAACGTCTCGCGTTGATGCGTTGAAACATGCTATCGATAAAGCAAATTCATTTGGATTTGATTTAAATGGTTCAGTAATGGCATCTGATGCGTTTTTCCCTTTCCCCGATTGCGTAGAAATTGCTGATAAAGCAGGCGTAACAGCAGTAATTCAACCGGGTGGATCTGTTAAAGATGAATTATCAGTAGAGTATTGTAACAAAAACGGGCTTGCAATGGTGATGACAAGTATTCGCCATTTTAAACATTAACAATAAATAGTTGAAAAAATATGGGACTGTTTTCTTTTTCACAAGAATTGGCGTTAGACCTTGGTACTGCAAATACCATTATTATCCAAAATGGAAAAATAATAGTAGACCAACCATCTGTTGTTGCTCTTGACAGACGTACAGACAAATTAATTGCAGTAGGCGAAAAAGCCCAACAAATGCAAGGAAAAACGCATGAAAATATCCGTACAATTCGCCCTCTTCGGGATGGTGTAATTGCTGATTTCTACGCTGCTGAGCAAATGATTCGCGGAATGATAAGAATGGCGGCTGCTAAGAAAAGTATTTTTACACCTTCATTACGCATGGTAGTTTGTATCCCTTCGGGAAGTACAGAAGTTGAAATCCGTGCAGTCCGAGATTCTGCCGAACATGCAGGTGGACGCGATGTTTATATGATTTATGAGCCAATGGCTGCTGCAATAGGTATCGGTATTGATGTAGAGGCTCCCGAAGGAAACATGATTGTAGATATAGGTGGAGGAACAACCGAAATTGCCGTAATATCTTTAGGAGGAATTGTTTCTAATAAATCTATTAAGATTGCAGGAGATGATTTAACCGATGATATTATGGAATATATGCGTCGGCAACATAATGTAAAAGTTGGAGAACGCACAGCCGAGCTTATCAAAATCAATGTTGGAGCAGCGCTAACTAATTTACCGGAAGGTCCAGAGGATTATATTGTTCGTGGCCCGAATCAAATGACAGCATTGCCAATGGAAATTCCTATTTCTTATCAGGAAATAGCCCATTGTTTGGAAAAATCTATTGCAAAGATAGAAGCGGCTGTTTTAACAGCGTTGGAGCAAACTCCTCCTGAATTATATGCAGACTTAGTAAGAAACGGAATATTCCTTACTGGAGGTGGAGCATTGCTGAGAGGCTTGGATAAACGTCTTTCCGATAAAATAAAAATACAATTCAGGGTTGCAGAAGATCCTTTACACGCTGTTGCTAAAGGAACGGGCATCGCACTGAAAAATATCGACAAATTTCAATTCTTGATAAGGTAATCGCAAGATTGCCTTTTTTTTCATAACTAAAAGATTCAATGTATTTTAATTGAATCTTTTTAATCCTATTAACTTAATATACTTTATTGATTTCGAATTATTGAATATCTATTTATGCGAAATCTGTTAAACTTTATAATTCGTTATAATTCGTGGTTTCTTTTTGTAATCCTCGAAGTCTTGTGTATGATATTGGTATTTACTTTTAATCCTTTTCAAGAAAGTGTTTATATCAGTTCGGCAAATAATGTTTCGGGTAAAGTATATACTGCAATGAACCAATTTTCGGGATATTTCAATTTGCGCTCAAATAATGAAACCTTAATAAAGCAAAATGGGATATTACAGGAAAAGGTTTTGATGCTTGAGCAATACATTGAAAATGCCACAATGGATTCTGTTAATTATAAAATATTTACAGATCCGGGTAATACGCATCAATATGATTTTGTTACAGCGCATGTAATCAGTAACAGTATAACCCGTGCAAACAACTTTATTACATTAAATAAGGGTTTGAAAGATGGAATTGATAAGGAGATGGGAGTAATAAACCAAGACGGAGTAGTAGGAGTTATAAGCAATGTATCTGAAAATTATTCTATCGTAATACCTATTCTTAATCCTAAATTCCGTTTGAGCGCTAAATTAAAGAAAAATAATTATTTTGGTTCTTTAGTTTGGAATGGCAATGATCCTCAATATGCAATATTGGAAGAACTACCTCGCCATGCCAATTTTGAACCGGGAGATACTCTTGTTACAAGTGGGTATTCTGCAGTTTTCCCTGATGGGATTATGGTGGGAACGGTTGATACACATACCAAACAACACGACGATAACTTTTATGCAGTAAAAATATTACTCGCAGTAGATTTTGCCAAACTTGGTAATGTTTTGGTCATAAGGGATAAAAAACAACTTGAACAAAAAGCATTAGAAAAAAGCGTTGGAGATGGTAAATAATATTCTCAAATATGGATTAATATTTTTGGGATTGGTTGTCCTGCAAATATTTGTGCTAAACGGAATGAATTTTCTGGGATATGCAACTCCATTTATTTATATTTATTTTATTATTAAACTTCCGGTAGATATCTCTAAAAATGCTCTTATTATATTGTCATTTGCATTGGGCTTTGTTATTGATATTTTCTGTAATACACCCGGAGTAAATGCCGGAGCAAGCCTTTTGATTGGCTTTCTACGTCCTTATCTTATTCGTGCATTAGTAACATTAGACCCCGCCGAAAACCGGGAACCTTCCAGTTATTTATTTGGGATTTCACCTTTCCTTCGTTATGTTGCAATTATGGTACTTATTCACCATACTACATTGTTGGCGCTGGAATCTTTTTCTCTTTTTAATTTTGCAACTTTATTATTGAGGATAATTCTATGTTCAGTTTTTACATTCATACTAATATGGATAATAGAAGGGTTAACCGGTAATGGCAAAAAAAGGTGAAAAACAAGTATCAATTTGAAAATAGAAAATATATTTTAGGAGGAGTTGTTTGTGCAGTAATTCTTATTTTTATTGTACGCTTGTTTGTATTGCAAGTGGCGAATGTTGATTATAAGTCTTTTGCAGATAGTAACGCTTTTTTTAAAAAAGTTCTTTATCCTTCACGCGGATTAATATACGATCGTAATGGGAAGCTGGTTGTGTATAATGAACCGGCCTATGATATTATGGTTATTATGCGTGAAGTGAAAGACTTGGATACATTAGAATTTTGCAAAACAATAGGCATAAATAAAGAACGCTTTAAAAGCCGCATGGCTGAAGTAAAAAACCGTTCTGTTAATCCCGGTTATTCTTCCTATACCCCTCAAGTTTTTATGACTCAACTCTCCCCTCAGGAATATGGAGTTTTGCAAGAAAAGCTGTATCGTTATCCCGGATTTTCCATTCGAAGCCGCTCGCAACGAAATTATGTTCGTCATTCTGCGGCATTATTATTGGGATATATAGGTGAAGTTTCAAAAACCGATATAGAAAAAGATGACTATTATGTTCAAGGAGACTATGCGGGAATTGCTGGATTAGAAAAATCATATGAAAAATATTTGCGTGGGGAAAAAGGATGCGAGATCTTATTACGGGATGCTCATGGACGCATAATGGCAAGTTATGAAAATGGAATTCATGATCTTGCACCTGTATCCGGCAAGAATGTAGAAATGAGTATTGACATCGATTTGCAGGAATACGGAGAAGCATTGTTACGGAATAAAGTCGGCAGTATTGTTGCCATAGAACCTTCTACAGGTCAGATCTTGGCAATGGTTTCCAGTCCGGGTTACGACCCAACTTTGCTTATGGGACGACAACGTGGACAAAAACATTTGGAGTTGCAGAAAAATCCGTATAAACCTCTTTTTAGTCGTCCGTTAATGGCAACTTATCCTCCGGGTTCTACATTTAAAGTTGCACAAGCACTTGTTTTACAGCAAGAAAAAGCAATAACCGCACAGTCGTCATTTCCTTGTGCACATGGTTATCCTCCTTTGGGTGGTCGTCCTGCCTGTCATGGACATGCATCACCTTTAGCTTTGGTGCCTGCTATTGCGACATCCTGTAATTCTTATTTTTGTTTTGGATTACGAAATTTGTTGGATAATAGGAGTTTATATCCAAATATTCATCCGGCATTTGAAGCATGGAAAAATCACATGGTTGATTTAGGATTTGGATATCCATTAGGAGTAGATTTGCCAAATGAAAAAAGAGGATTAATCCCCAACGGTAAATTTTATGATAAGCGGTATGGCGAAAACGGATGGAAAGCTCATACCATTATTTCTATAGCCATAGGGCAAGGAGAAGTGCTTGCAACCCCTTTGCAACTCTGTAATTTGGCTGCTCTTATTGCCAATAGAGGATATTTTTATACTCCCCATGTGGTAAGAAAAATCCAGGATACTCCACTTGATTCTATTTATACAGTGCCACGTAATACAGGCATTAGTAAAGAATATTATACCCCTGTGGTTGAAGGTATGGCAAATGCTGTAACAGGAGGAACATCGCGGAGGGCGCAGTTGGATGGAATTGTGGTTTGTGGAAAAACAGGTACAGCCGAAAATCCACACGGTAAAGACCACTCTTTGTTTATATCGTTTGCACCTAAAGATAATCCGAAGATTGCCATTGCTGTAATTGTTGAGAATGCAGGGTTTGGAGCATCTTTTGCAGTGCCGATATCGTCCCTTATAATGGAAAAATACCTGAATGGCAAAATAGCTGATAGTCGAAAAGGATTGGAAACTCAATTAATAAATACCACAATATTACCTACAAATGTCAAGAACAAATAGTGTTTGGCAACAATTGGACTGGTGGACCGTCCTCCTCTATACAATACTGGTATTGGGTGGATGGTTAAGCATCTATGGTGCAAGTTATAATTTTGACAATGCAAGTATCTTTTCTTTTTCGGAACGTTCGGGAAAGCAATTGGTTTGGATTGGAGCTTCCTTTATAATAGCATTTGTCTTAATTATGGCTGATGACCGTATTTATGAGACTTTCGCCTATCCCGTTTATGTTATTATGATTTTATTGCTGGTAGTAACCATTGCTATAGCCCCTGAAATCAAAGGTTCTCGCTCTTGGTTGGTATTTGGGCCGATAAGTTTACAACCTGCCGAATTTGCAAAATTTGCCACGTCGTTGGCATTGGCGCGATTGTTTGGGTCATACAATTTTGTTTTTTGGAAGTTCAATAGCATAATTAAAGTAGCAGGTATTATTTTGTTACCAATGGTATGTATTTTATTGCAGAAAGAAACAGGTTCGTCACTTGTATATACAGCCCTTTTGCTTGTATTATATCGAGAAGGAATGCCCGGAATGATTTTATTTTCCGGATTTTGTGCAGTTGTATTTTTTGTATTGGGAGTGAAATTTGGAGACGTAATATGGGGGGTAACGGATGCAGGAGCATTTTTGGTTGTATTTATTATTATTATTATTTCTATCGGATTGATTTTGTATTACCAAAAAGATGGAAATTCAGCTCGAAATATTCTCATAGCTATTTTAGTCGCATTTGGAGTTGCCTATTTGATACCTATATTTAACGCAGATGTAGTTATTGATTATTCCGAACTTGCTTTAGGATTGTTGGTTGCTATTGGAATTTACCTGATTATTTTGTCTATGTATAAAAAATCGGGAAGATATATGCTTGTATTTGTCTTCTGTGCTCTTTCCATTGGATTCTTTTATTCTGTCGATTATGTTTTCGATAATGTGATGGAGCCTCACCAACAGACTCGGATCAAAGTTGCTTTAGGTATGGAAGACGATCCTAAAGGTGCAGGCTATAATGTTAATCAATCCAAGATAGCTATTGGTTCGGGAGGGTTTGTAGGAAAAGGCTTTTTGAATGGGACACAAACAAAACTGAAATATGTTCCTGAACAAGATACTGACTTCATTTTTTGTACAATAGGGGAAGAGCAAGGGTTTATTGGATCCGCCGCAGTTTTATTACTTTTTCTTGTTCTAATTCTCCGATTAATAGCCTTAGCCGAACGGCAGCGAACAATTTTTGCCCGTGTATATGGATATTGTGTGGCTAGTATTTTATTTTTCCATGTAGCTATTAATATAGGAATGGTATTAGGTCTCACCCCTGTAATAGGGATACCACTTCCTTTCTTCAGTTATGGAGGTTCTTCGTTGTGGGGCTTCTCAATCCTGTTGTTTATTTTTTTAAGGCTTGATGCCGGGAGAATGGAAAAATTAGCAGAATAGACTTCGTGTACAATTCTCCATGAATAGTGAAGATTTGTCTCCTTCTTTAAAATAATGATAACTTAAAAATCCACCTTTTAAATCAAATATTACACAAAGATATTTTTTGTGTACATTATCTTTGTATCAAGATTTTTGAGTTTTTCATAGTGTGTTGAGTTTTATTTTTTCATGTTTTAAGGATTAGGGTTTAAGTTCTGGAGATTGAGGAGAAACTTTATCTCCAGAACTTTAAAAGAAAAGTCTATCAAAGAATAATTTGAATAAGATACGAAAAGAGCTTCCTTGTTGAAAGGCGGCTCTTTTCGTTTTAAGACGAGACGACATTAACTCATTTAGAGCTTATACCTAAAAAACAGAGCTTCGCTAAAATCAGTTTAGCGAAGCTCTGTTTTTTTAGCTCTTCCTCTTGGACTTGAACCAAGGACCCTCTGATTAACAGTCAGATGCTCTAACCAACTGAGCTAAGGAAGAATTTACATTAAAAAATATTTAAAAAAGCTCTTCCTCTTGGACTTGAACCAAGGACCCTCTGATTAACAGTCAGATGCTCTAACCAACTGAGCTAAGGAAGAGTATTTTTTGCACTTCTTTCAAAATGCGAGTGCAAAAGTAATGCATATTGTCCAATTATGCAATATCTTTGCACAAAAAATTTCTATGAAAAAAGTATTGGGAATGGGTAATGCCCTTGTAGACGTTCTAATCCGTCTTCAATCAGATGATTTGCTTGCAACATTAAATTTGCCGAAAGGCAGTATGCAATTAATTGATGAAGTCCGGTTGCATACAATAAATAATAAGATTAGAAATGAACAAGCAACATTAGTTGCCGGTGGATCAGCAGCTAACACGATGGCCGGATTGGCCCGGTTGGGTAATTCCTGCGGATTTATTGGGAAGACAGGACACGACTCCATGGCCGATGTGTTTTTTAATGATATGACAAATTGTGGCATCAAGCCCATGTTATTAAAAAATGAGATGCCTTCGGGAACTGCAATTACATTTATTTCTCCTGATAGTGAACGTACATTCGGGACTTTTCTCGGCGCTGCGGCAGAATTAAGACCTGAAGATTTACAACTTGAAATGTTCTCAGGGTATGACTATTTTTATATTGAAGGTTATTTGGTTCAGAATCATGCATTAATTGAGCATGCCATTGTTTTAGCTAAAAGTGCAGGTGCAAAAATAGCCATTGATCTGGCCAGTTATAATATAGTGGAGGATAATTTGGATTTTCTTCATTATCTGATTAAAGAATATGCTCATATTGTTTTTGCAAATGAAGAAGAATCTAAATCCCTAACCGGAGAAGAAAGTCCGGAGAAAGCATTGTCTCACATTGCTGCCATTTGCGATATTGCGATAGTAAAGGTAGGTGCTGATGGTGCATTTATCAAAGAAAAGGAAGTTTTTCATCATGTAGCTGCGATTCCAGCCATTCCTGTTGATACAACTGGTGCTGGAGATTTATATGCTGCTGGATTTATGTATGGTTTATGTACGAGCCAAACATTGCCAGTTTGTGGCGAATATGGTTCAATTCTTGCTGGAAACGTTGTTGAGGTTGTTGGACCCAAAATGGATGATAAACGTTGGGAAAAAATTTCAGAAGAAATAACTAAATTATTGAAATAGATTAATATAGTAAGAACCTATTCTGATCATCCGCAATTTACTAATGAAACTGAAAGTCGTTAGTAAATTGTGGATGATTGTTTTTAATCTTCGATGATATTTGCTCCCAATCCGGCAATTTTTACAGGTAAAAAACCAATTAGTCCACCTTTTTTACAATTAAAATCTCTAACATTGTATGTTATTTCAATTCCTAAAAAATTAAAAAAACAAATCCATGAATAACACGTACATCAAGTTTATATCGATAAGTATTTTTTTATTGATTTCTTCGTTTTCTTTATTTTCCCAAATCCCCGCATTTCCTGGAGCTGAAGGAGGTGGTATGTACACAACCGGAGGACGGGGAGGAAAAGTCATTTATGTAACTTCTCTTGAGGATACAAACACCAAAGGAACTTTGCGTTGGGCCGTAGGTCAAACCGGAGCTCGAACAATTGTATTCAAAGTATCAGGAATTATTTCCTTAAAAAGCAGATTAAATATAACCAACAGTGATTTAACCATTGCTGGACAAACTGCGCCGGGCGATGGAATTTGTATCAGAGATTATGAAGTTGTTGTTAGTGCCGATAATGTTATAATCAGGTATATGAGATTCCGTTTGGGAGATAATATTTCTACTCATGAACCTGATGCTTTCTGGGGTAGATACCGGAAAAATATCATTATCGACCATTGTTCTACAAGTTGGAGTATCGACGAATGTTCTTCATTTTATTCGAATGAAAATTTCACCATGCAATGGTGTATTATTGCAGAATCTATGAACCGTTCCATTCATGGAAAAGGAGATCATGGATATGGAGGTATTTGGGGAGGTAAGAATGCAACTTTCCATCATAATTTGTTAGCACATCACAACAGTCGGAATCCTCGATTCAATGGATGGAAACGTTCGGGGTTAAGCTATAATAACCCATTGGATGAAGAACGGGTAGATTATCGTAATAATGTGATATACAACTGGGGTGGAAATTCTGCTTATGGAGGAGAAAGCGCCGGTAAATATAATATTGTGAATAATTATTACAAATATGGTCCAGCTACCGGATCAAGTGCAAGATACCGAATTTTACAAGTTAGTATGGACTCTAATCCGTCCGGATATCCTCCAGGTTATGGCTCTTTCTATGTTGATGGAAATTATGTTTATGGAAATACTACGGTTACCAACAGCAATTGGACTAGCCCGGGAGTAATATATGATTCGGGAGTAAATCAAAGCGGATGCAAAGTAACTGTTCCTTATGAATGTTATCCCGTTTCAACACATACGGCAGAAAAAGCATTTGAAGAAGTATTGAAATCTGCGGGAGCTTCATTGTCAAGAGATGCTGTTGATACAAGAATAACAACAGAAGTCAGGAATGGAACTACAACATACAAAGGTTCACTTACAGGAAAATCCGGGTTGATTGATACGCAAAGTGATGTAGGTGGATGGCCGGTGTATAATTCGACTACTGCGCCAACAGATTCAAATGAAGATGGCATTGCTGATGATTGGTTTGCAACCAATGTTCCTGCCGGAAAAACGTATAACGATAAAAATGATGAAGGTTATACTTACTTGGAAGTTTACCTCAACAGCTTGGTACAAGACACACAAGGTACTGGTATTAAGGATGTGAAAAAAACTGCACAAACAGTTGTGTATGCAGCTAATGGTCAATTATATTCAACTACTGATTTCAAGAAATTAGATATTTATTCTATAAGCGGTAGTTTACTTAAATCTTATGTGAATGGAAAAACCGGAGTTATAACGGAATTACCCAAAGGAATCTATCTTATTAGTATTATTACATCAAATGATGAAACGATAACAAGCAAAGTTGCTTCTCTTTAAATTTCGAATCTTCTTTTTTTAATTTATGAATTTAGCTAAATTATATCTCACCTCTAACCACTCAAGATTTACCAAAATAAAACACTGAAATTTTAACTAAAAAAAATAAATCTATGAGTAACACTTACATTCGGCTTACTTCAATAAGCATTCTCTTATTGTTTTTTTTATCTTCTTTGTATTCTCAAACTCCTGCATTTCCTGGAGCCGAAGGAGGAGGTATGTATACAACAGGAGGAAGAAGTGGTACAATTTATTATGTAACTTCCCTTGAAGATACAAGTACAGGAAATACAACAACACGCGAAGGAACACTTCGTTGGGCAATTAGTCAAAGCGGAACTCGCACAATTGTTTTTAAAGTATCCGGTATAATTGAATTAAACAGTACACTGGAAATTAAAAATGGGAATTTAACAATTGCCGGGCAAACAGCGCCGGGTGATGGTATTTGTTTAAAAAATTATTCGACAGTGGTTAAAGCTGATAATGTAATTATCCGGTTTATACGTTTCCGTATGGGAGATGAAAAGCAAACTGCCGATGATGCATTGTGGGGAAGAAATCGCAAAAATATAATCATTGACCATTGTACAATGAGTTGGAGTACCGACGAATGTGCTTCCTTTTACGATAATGAAGATTTTACGATGCAATGGAGTATTCTTTCCGAAAGCCTTAGAATTTCTACACATAACAAAGGTGCTCATGGTTATGGTGCTATTTGGGGTGGAAAAAAAGCCTCTTTCCATCATAATTTAATAGCAAACCACGACAGTCGCAACCCAAGAATGTGCGGTAGCCGTTACTCCAACCAACCGGATTTAGAGTTAGTAGATTTTCGGAATAATGTATTGTATAACTGGGGTGGTAATAGTGGTTATGCTGGAGAAGGTGGTAGTTATAATTTTATCAATAATTACTACAAACCTGCAGGGGGAACTGCTTCTAGCGTTAAAACACGTATTTTCAACCAAATGCTGATGATGGAACCAATTCTCAACCTGCTGGAGTTTGGGGGAAATTTTATGTGAATGGAAATTATATGTCGGGAAGCACTGCAGTTACAAACGATAATTGGCAGGGAATCAATCCGAATCCATCATCAAAAAGTAAAGCAGAATTAAAATCAGATGTTCCGTTTGAAGTGATGGCTGTTTCTACTCATACTGCTGAAAAAGCATACGAGAAGGTATTGGATTATGTTGGCGCAAGTTACAAACGCGATGCGACTGATGATAGAGTAATCAATGAAGTTCGTAACGGATTAGCTCCGGTTAGAGCTTATTACAGTGTGGAGCCTTTAAAAGCATTACCGTCCGGTGTTACAACAAGAACAAAAGCCGGAATGATTGATACTCAGAGTGATGTTGGAGGTTGGGATACTTATTCTTATGATCCTGCATTAGTTCCGATTGATGCAAACAGGGACGGTATTCCTGATGATTGGTTTGCAGCTAATGTTCCTGCAGGAAATACTGCTACAAGTAAAAATGACGAAGGTTATACCTATTTGGAAGTTTACCTCAATAGTTTGGTTCAGGACATAGTGACTGCGCAGAATGAAGGTGCACAAGGAACCGGCATTAAGGATGTTACTATTAATAATAATAAACAAGCTGTTTATTTTGTTGGTGAATCATTACAAACAAGTATCGATTATAAGAGATTGGATATATATTCTATCAATGGAATGTTGCTCAAATCTTTTGCATCAGGACAATCTGGATATGTAACGGATTTGAATAAAGGCATTTATATTGTAAAATTATATACTCAAGATAGTAGATTAATTACAAGTAAGCTTGTTAAATAATTTCCAACCTTGATGTGTAATGATAGTTTAACAACGGCATTTATTTCTGTTTTTGATACAAAAGCTAATGGAATAGCAACACAAAAAATTATTAAGTCTTCTTTTTGAAAGAGGAGATAAAATTAGATTTGATATAAAGAAAAGGAGGCAATTACGTTGTCTCCTTTTTTTGTCAATTTGAATGTAGGTTGCCCGAAATATCAGTAACGCTTTCTTATATATTGTAATTTCACCTCAATAGAAATTATAAAAGACAAATATAAACACCTTAAATGTATTTGAAAAATATAAAAGCTAGTGAATATTTTTAAATAAATAAAATGAATTGTTGAACTATATTTTCGTATATGAAACAGGTTGTTATTTACAATCATATTAATTATATTTTGAAATGTTTGATTAATTTATTTAATATGAGTACATTAATCTTAATAATAGATTCAAAATATAATCTTTTTATCTATTGTCTATTATTTGTTAAAATATATGTATCTTTTTAAACTAAATTTAGCTATATTTGCAACAACAATAATAATATTATAAATCTCTGTCATTATGAGAAAAAATATATTACTATCTCTCCTTATATTTTGTTCATTATTTTCATGTCATCGTAATGCTTCCATTAATAATGTATTAAAGCTCTCCAAAAATAATCATGATGAACTTGAAAAAGTATTAAGCCACTATATTGCCTCAAATGATAAACGTAAATTAGAGGCTGCTAGATTTCTTATTGCCAACATGGGATATAATAAGTTTTATTATGACGGTGAAATAATAACATATTATGACACTATTATCCACATGTACGATTCGTTGAGGAACACTGCCGATACATTCTTAGAGGATTTTCCGATCATAGCACAACAATGGGATTCCATTGTTAAGATATACGGAATCGTTGATCCTTCGAAAATGGACAAAATATATGATTACGAAATATTAAAGGCAGACTTCTTGATACGAAATATTGATGAAGCTTTTGAGGCTTGGGAAAACTCTCCGTTTTACAATCCCGAAAATTTTGATTTGTTCTGTGAATATATTTTGCCTCATAGAATACAACATGAACCGGTAGAAGAATTTAGATCGCATTATTATAAAAGCATGAAGATAATTGCCGATACGGCAACTACGATCCGCAATATCATACTTGGATTTCATAATGAGTTATATATTAATCGGGAATACTGTGTTAGTGAGTTATTGCATGATTACCCATTGGAATTACCGATTAGTAAGATGGAAATCGGACGGAGGGGAGCATGTCATCAGATAACCGCTTTTCAAGCATTGGTTATGCGGGCAGCAGGATTGCCGGTTACTATTGATAGGGCGGTTTGGGCAGATCACAGTCAAGAGCATTCTTGGAATGTGTTAATGCTTGATAATGGTAAAACATTTCCGTTTGAAGCATTAGGTTCCGATAGCATTCAATTTACATATAAGCCGGCCAAAATTTTCCGGAAAACATACAGTTATAGTTTTGAATTAATGAATAAGTTACAAGAAAAAGATATACCGGCTTCTTTTCTTATTTTCGATGAAAAGGATGTTACACATGAATATGTAGACACCTATGACATAACTATTCCCATCTCGTTTGTACCGGAAACATGCAAGAGAAAAAAACAAGGGATTATTTGTGTGTTTGACAATGGAGAATTGCGTCCTGTATATTGGGGAAATATAAAAGACAAGAAAATACATTTTGAAAATATGGCTTCGGAAGTAATCTATATCGGGGCATTCTTGGATAATGGCAAAATCATACAGGTAACCGAGCCTTTCTTGTTGCAAAAAGATGGGAAAATCAAAGCTATGAACCCTGATGATATCATCTAGTGCCGTGTCAACAAAAATGTCTGAGTGCAGAGCACAGAGGCACAACACTAGATAATAATTTTATTGGTTATTATAAATAACTCACAACTTCCAACTGAGCTTCAGCATCTTTTTGTAGAAAAGAATCTCCCACCTCATTATACTTGGAATTTTGGCCTGGATTAACCACTATCTTGGCGTCAGTTGCTATGTTTGTGCATTTTACAAATTGTATGATAAGGTTTTTTGAAATATCCAATTCGTTTATTTTCGCATTGTCCGAAATATCAATATAATCCAACATAGTTCGATAAGTAGGTTGAAATACCGAAAGTTTATTGTTGTTGCAAATGATGGTTTTTAATATACTGGATCCCAAAAGTTGAACATTGAGAACTTCAAGCAAATTGTTACTGCAATTGAAATAAGACAAGCTGATTAGATCAGTGTTATCCGATTCGATTCTACTTATTTTATTGTAGCTAAAATCAAGATATCTCAATGTTTCTCCCAATTTGAAATAATCGAGCCTTTCCAGGTTGTTATGGCTGCAATCAAGATAATTCAATTTCGGAATTTTTGCCCATTCTGCCCGTGTCAATCCATTCCCGGATATAATTAAAGTATCGAGGACATTACTTCCAAATGCAATTGAACTTATATTATGTCCACTTAGGTTAACATAAGTCAGATTAGGATATTTAACAAGTAAAACGGCTACGTCATAACCCGATTGAGCTCCAGACCCGATTTTAGTTCCTTCCCCATTGTAAGGATAGTCGATTCGAGTAATAGCAAGAACTTCTTCTTCAGATAACTTTTTATCCCCATCAATATCGTAATTTTCCAACAAATAGGCATCTAACACTGCGTCACGAGTGGAATATTTATCTATCTCAATTGGGGTTGGGTCATCTTTATCATCACTACAGGAAGGTAATAAACACAAAAAAGTAATTGTCAGAGTATAAAAGACGTAGTTTTTCATGGCAGTAACGTTTTTGTAAGGTTAATAAATTCAAACCATAATGCTTCAAATTTAAGTATTTTATTTCATTATTTTATAAAATAAATAAGAATATTAAAAAATAAAAAAGAGACTAATAATGTCTCATAATAGCTTGAATATTATATCGCTATACTACTGTTTGGGTTTAATAATATATATAAATTCTCCCACCAAATAGTCAACCAATAAAGCATATTTATCTGTAATATTTGCATGTAAGGCTGTCATATCCACAAGAGGAGAATCTTTTTCGAAGTCATCGATTAAATCATCCGTAGGATATTTGAATTCAAGTGGATGATTCGCTATGGTAAGCCTGTAATACCCCATACCTTCATATTTCTCAAAAGTCCTGTTATCTGAATAAAAACGATTGTTATCAAGTTCTATCTTTGAATGTCTGATGTGATGTAATATCTCAAATCTGTTACCTTTTAATCCTACATAAGGAGGAAAAGCTTCATGAGGAATTCCAGTCGTATCTCGCTTAGAATGGAGAGAAAAAACAGAGCTGTTCTCAAGTCCTGGTTCAAAAGGAATAAAATCATCATTTTCTGATATGGGAGAAGTATAATCTACAGTTTTTCCATTTCGAAGTTTAGTTTTTTGGGGAGCTTTACCAAATAACTTTTTTGCGACAGCTTCATTTTTACAATTGATTAAATACCATTCGTTATCAATAAGCATAACTGTTCTATTATCTTTATAGTACTTAACAGCAGATGCTTTATGATGATATGTCTCCAATTCTTTTTCTGATATAGAAACAACTTTATCAAAAGAATGTAAGATTGTATCTCTGTTTATAAGCCAATTACAATAACCGGCAGGTCCTGCAATATAATCACCTCCCCAAAAATGAGTGTTTTCAGGGCTATCAAATGTATCTATAATATCTCCTTCTCGATTAATGATGCAATAAGTTGAAGTTTTTTGGTCTTCTTTTCCCTCTTTTTTATAATACTCGAAAATTAAATCTCTATTTTCGTTAAGTCCTGTAACATTGGGAAAGAAGTTATAAAAGTATTTACCTTCAAGTTTTGTAATTTCAAAATACTCATTACTCTTCAATTCATCCAGCAAAGGGAAATTAGTAACTTCTGCAGAGATTGTAACAGCATTTAACATTGTTTCTGGAGCTTTGTTTTGTCCTTTTTTCTTACAGAATGCTGATTGATTAATGGTTAAAACGGTGATTAATGTAAATGTAATATGCAATAGTTTCATTTGTTTTTCTTAATGTAATTTAGAGTATTAATTTTAGCAAATATCTATGTTATTCATTGATATATTGAACACAGGTCGTAATTTTCATATTTCAGTAGTCATTAAAAAATGATGACGTATTTTGTACCAATATTAGCAAGTACCTCATCTAAACGCTCTTTGAGATTATTGAGATTAAGAAAAGCATCAAAAGGAATCCATTTGTATTTAATAAATCGCCATAATATTTCAATTTTGTTCAATTCCGGAGAATAAGGTGGTAGGAAAAATAAGAACAAATCTTGCTCTTCCCATTGTTTTATTTTGGATTTGAATAATTTGCTTCGATGTGTGGGTGCATTATCTAACACAACAACAGTTTTCTTGTTTATTGTTTGACAAAACTCATCCAAACAACCAATCAAACATTCAGAAGTCATGCTTCCGGTTGTGATATGGTACTTTAAAGTGCATTCAGAAGTCATAAGCCCTAACACAGTGAAGCGTGTAGATTTCTTAGCCGGCAACAATATTGGCTCGTCTTTAGTTTGCCAAGCATAAGGTACATTTGGGATTA
>JAVBLR010000015.1:0-174697 GCA_031553395.1 Bacteroidales bacterium
TAATTTTCCGGCAAAGAAATACGCTTGTTTTGATATAGAAAAATATTTAATCATTTAATTATCAACAAATAATAACTTTTTCTGTTGATAAGTAGCTCCTTTTTTTTATTTTTTCCCACAAAATCTTCCGAACACTCGTAATATGAAGTCCGAACAATCAAATCAAATCTTTATACTCCCGGACTTCTGATTAACAATAACGTACTTTGTGTAAAAGAAGACTATTCCCATCAGCTTTGGATAGGAACACACGAAGGGTTATGTATTCTCAATAAACGAACCGGTGCTGTTCGAAAAATGAAATTAGAAGGAGTTAATCGCCATCGTTTGAATGAAATTCATGTAACCAAAGACAACAAGGTCTATTTGGGATATATTCGTGGAATGGCTTACTACGATGCTAAACTTGATACGATAATACGAATGGCATCTCAAAATAGTAAAGGGATTGTACCTGATAATGTCAATATTCAGTGTATTATTGAAGATAAAGACGGTGATTTATTGATTGGCACATGGGAGAATGGGATTTATCGTTATATAGTCAAGGAGAATAGATTTGTGCATTATCCTTTGGAAGAACAGAAATCTATTTTGTCTTTATTTCAAGATTCCAATGGTACAATATGGGTTGGAGGTAGTGGGTCTGGTTTGCATCGAATTAGTTTTTCTGTTAATAAAGAAATTGCTTCCATTGAAACTTACAAACACAACCCCAACAACAAATTATCTATTTGTTCCGATTATATTTATTCCATGAATGAAGATTTGCAAACCCATTCCTTATGGTTGGGAACTCGAAACGGATTAAGCATCATGGATTACGATAAGGAAGGAATTTTTATTAATTATCAGGATTCGAAAACAGAGCAATTTCTGCCTGCTCACGAAGTAAATTCTATTCTTCGGGACAAAAACGGATTGATGTGGATAGGAACCAAAGGTGCGGGTGTTTTTCATATCAATACGCGTGCACGCTCTTTTAGTGCTTTTCATTCCCATAATTCCAAACCGTTTTTTACAGATTATGTTTCAACACTTTATGTAGAAGAAAACGGAGCTATTTGGGCCGGTTTTGGGTATGGAGTTGATTATTATTACGAAGATAAAGTAAGCAATGTTATCTCAACCGAACGGCCATATAATATATCGTATAGCGCATCGACACAAGAAATACTATTAACAGCACAGGATGAAGGTGTAATAACCTGCCGAAATGGGAAAAAAATCAACCAATATACAAGTCAAAATTGCGGATTCATTCCCCATAATCTGGTATTTATGGTACGTGAAGACAAAAAAGGAAACTGGTGGTTGGGAACTTACACAGGACTTGGAGTGCGATACCGGGATGGAAGATCATTTTGCATTAATAAATTGAATGGAGTAAACAATCTGCTTACGAAAGAAATTACGTGTATTACAGAAGGGCATGATGGTACGTTGTGGTTAGCCACAAACAATAATGGTATAGTTCATGTTACAGGTAATATGGAGCAACCCGAATCTTTTCAGTGCAAAAATTATTGCTTAGAGAATGGTTTGCTTCCTGTAAATACGCCCCTTTGCTTTTTGTTGGATAAAAAAGGACAGCTTTGGGCAGGCACAGAAGGAAGCGGCCTTTGTTTATATGATAAAGAAAATGAATGTTTTAAATCAGTTCACCAAAAATACAATTTACCCGGCGATATGGTTGGAAGTATGGAAGAGGATGATTTTGGTAACCTGTGGATAGGTACAAATCAGGGGTTAGCAAAATTGACTTTAACAGAAAAAAACGAAGCTAATGTTCGCATTTTTACGGTAAATGATGGACTGGCTGATAATTTTTTCAATAAAAACGCTTCATGTTACCGCAATGGAATACTTTATTTCGGATGTAGCCGTGGCATTGTGAATTTCAGTGCAGATATGGCTGAAAACAATAAATCCAATATATCCTTGCGCATAACAGATATATTGATTGATGGAAAATCGTTGGAACATTTTCCGGAAGAACAAAGAAAGAAGATAAGCCCTTTCACATCTGACTTTACAGAAGAATTAATAATTCCGGCTAAATACAACAATTTCACGATTAAATTTGCTTCTCTTACGTACAATATGCCTCAACAAAATAAGTATGCATATCGATTAGAAAGTTTTGATTCCGACTGGCATTATGTAAATGCAGATCATCGTACAGCATATTATTCCAATTTACCATCCGCCACATATACTTTTGAATTGCGTGCTACCAATGAAAATGGTGATTGGGGCGAAATACGAACATTGAAAATTAATATAAAAGCTCCTTGGTGGGCAACTTGGTGGGCTTATCTCATTTACACATTGACTTTTATTGCTATTGTAACAATAATTTTGCTGGAAGCACGCCGAAGATTAAGATTACGAAATCAGCTTCATTTGCAAAAGATTGAGACGAATAAAATACAAGAACTCAATCATGTAAAATTGCAGTTTTTTACCAATATAACCCATGAGTTGATGACTCCATTAACCATTATTTCTGCTACATTGGATGAACTGAAAATACAAATTCCAACATTCAATGAGCTTTATAGTATAATGGATGTAAATGTAAAACGACTGATTCGTCTATTGCAACAAATATTGGAATTTCGCAAAGCAGAAAGCGGAAATTTGCAACTACGTGTAGCCAAAGGAAATATTGCACTATTTGTTCGTCACGAAGCCGAAAGTTTTGAACCGCTTATCCGTAAGCAACAACTCCATTTCTCCGTAGTTTGCGAACAGGATATTATGGAAGCATATTTCGATCGGGATAAATTAGATAAAATAGTATACAATTTACTTTCCAATGCAGCGAAATACAACCACAAAGACGGATATATCCAACTTAGCGTAAAATATTCGCAAACAAAAGGATTTGTTGTTATCTCTATTAAAGACAATGGTAAAGGCATCTCTCAAGAGCGTCAAGAAACATTATTTCAACGTTTCTACGAAGGTGATTATCGTCAATCACATACGATTGGAACAGGTATCGGATTATCCTTAGTCCGAGACTTGGTAATTTTACATCAGGGAAATATTCATCTTGAAAGTGAGGAAGGAAAGGGTACTCAATTTTTTGTTGAAATTCCGATTGAACGTGATGCATATTCCAACGATGAAATTATTGAAATTACGGAAGAATCGATTGCAAAAAACTTGATTGCAGATCAGAATGAATATGAAAAAACAGAAGAATTAATTATACAACATACAACAGAAACCCCTTGTATCCTTTTGGCTGAGGATAATGAAGAATTACTCTCGGCAATGGCTCGGTTATTGAATCGAGAATACCGTATATTAAAAGCTTCGAATGGCCGCAAAGCATTAGATATTATTAAAAATGAATATGTAGACCTTGTTGTTTCGGATGTTGTTATGCCCGAAATAAATGGTATCGAATTGACCAAACAAATCAAAAATGATATAGAAATATGCCATATTCCTGTGATTTTACTGACAGCCAAAAGTGCCGAAGAAGACCGCGATGAAGGATATACAGCCGGTGCAGACGCGTATTTAACAAAACCCTTTAACCTTTCTGCCCTTCATGCACGTATTAAAAACCTATTAAAAGCTAAAGAACGCACGGCCAATGATTTCAAAAAACAATTTGTTTTTGAGATTAACAATTTGCATTATACCGATATGGATGAAAAATTCCTTCAGGATGCAATCGTTTGTGTAAACCGACATCTGAACGATATGGAATTCGATATTCCGCAATTTATCTCCGAAATGGCTACAAGCCGGACGACTCTTCACAACAAGTTAAAATCTTTGACCGGATTAAATGCATCCGGATTTGTTCGCAATGTCAGATTGAAAGCTGCATGCAAAATAATGGATGAAAACAAATCCATACGCATTTCAGATTTGGCCTATGCAGTAGGCTTCAACGACCCGAAATATTTTTCTATCTGTTTCAAAAAAGAATTTGGAATGCAGCCGACTGAATATGCTGAGAAATATTCAGATTGATCCTTTGGCAAAGGGCTAAAGACAAAGGGCAAAGGAAGCGCATTCTTTAGCCTTTTGCCATTAGCCTTTCGCAAAAAAACATGCTTCAACCTTAAAAGGATATATTTCAACCTTCCTTTTTAAACGAACATGTACTTTTGTTGCGTTGTCTAATCAAAATAAAATCAACGCTATGTATTCACGTTCATTATTATTAATTATCCTTTTTGTATGTAGCCAGTTTGTATCAGGAAAAGAATTCATTTGGTACAATGGAAAACAAGCAGTAACATACAGTATAACCGAATCAAATTCTCCGGTTGTTGGTGTTGCGCTCGATATGTTTGCTGATGACCTGAAACAAGTAACAGGAATCCTACCCCAAAAAACATCAACAGAAAAAGCTACCATCCGCATTATTGAATTAGATAATGATAAAGTTTCGGAAAAAGAAAAACAGGAATTGCAAAAATTGGGAATTCCTATCACTGATATTGCTGCAAAAAAGGATGCTTTCTTTATTTCAGTATCAGGAAAAACCTCATCCAAACGATTAGTTGTTGTAGGAAGCGATGGTCGTGGAACTGCTTATGGCATCCTCGAACTTTCCAGATTGGCCGGAGTATCTCCTTGGATATGGTGGGGAGATGTTTCACCTGAGAAAAAAAACTTGCTGACATTGCCTGAGAATTACCGGACATTTCAAAGCCCTTCGGTAGAATATCGCGGTATATTTTTGAATGATGAAGACTGGACACTGCAACCTTGGAGTTGGAATCATTTTGAACCTTCTTCTGTAAAAGGGCGTATTGGTCCTCGTACTTATAAAGAGATGTTCAAACTGCTGATGCGCCTGCGTGCTAATGCAATTTGGCCGGGAATGCACGGAATCACAACTCCTTTTTATATGGTTCCCGGAGCAAAAGAAGCTGCTGACAGTTGTGGTATTGTAATTGGAACTTCTCATTGTGAGCCGCTTATGCGTAACAATGTAGGCGAATGGGACGAAAAAATCCGTGGCAGATACAATTATATTACAAATAAAGAAGCTGTTGCATCTTATTGGACAGAGCGTTTGCAAGAAGTACATAACTGTCAGAATATTTACACCATTGGAATGCGTGGTATTCACGATGGAGAGATGGAAGGAGTAAAAACACTTCGGGAAAAAACGGATGCGCTTCAGCAAGTAATATACGACCAACGTGAGTTACTGAAGAAATATGTCAATCCTGATATTGCAAAAGTTCCGCAACAATTTGTACCATATAAGGAAGTGCTTCAGATTATGGAAAATGGATTGCAAATTCCTGATGATGTTATATTGACTTGGTGTGATGATAATTATGGCTATATGACAAGGCTAAGCGACACGGAACAGCAAAAACGAAGCGGAGGTGCCGGAATATATTATCATTTGAGTTATTGGGGGCGACCGCATGATTATATGTGGCTTACAACAACTCAACCGGGACTTATTTACAACGAAATGAAACAAGCATACGATTGCAATGCCCGCCGGATGTGGATCGTAAATGTTCATGATTTAAAACCTGCTGCTTACGACTTGGAACTGTTCCTTGATATGGCATGGAATATAAACTCTGTTTCTCCTTCTACATTGAATGCTCATCACGAAAAATGGCTTTGCCGGGAATTTGGGGAAGAAGCAGGAAAAAAGTTACTGCCTGCCATGCTCGAATATTACCGTTTATGTGCCATACGTAGACCCGAATTTATGGGATGGTCTCAAGTCGAACTTGACAAGAAGAAATATGCAAGAGGTTGGTCTCCGGTAATAGATACTGAATTTAGCCTTACTGAATTCG
Organism: Bacteroidales bacterium; assembly: GCA_031553395.1. Taxonomy (GTDB): domain Bacteria; phylum Bacteroidota; class Bacteroidia; order Bacteroidales; family WRGA01; genus WRGA01. Next base: position 5,808 of record JAVBLR010000015.1, read on the forward strand.
GTGGAGAATTAGACCGGTATTTGGAATCATACGAAAATATAAAAGAAATCCTGTTGGATGCAGAAAAAGCAATTCCGTCCTATCGTAAAGATGCATTCTTTGCTCAGGTAAAATATCCGGTATTTGGAGCTGCTGCAATGAGTGAAAAAATGCTCGAAGCACAACGCGCTCGCTCAATCGCTGCCGGAAATTATAATGAGAAGCGATGGACTCGCGATGATGTTTTGATGAAAGCTTGTGCCAAAAGTATGAATGCTTTTCAGGAGATTCGCCGGTTGACTGATTATTACAACAATCAGTTATCCGGAGGAAAATGGAAACATTCGATGTGTTACAACCCGCGCGATTTATATGTATTTTATGCTCCACAATTACCAATTGCTCCTACAGATAAAGAAATAGAGAAATATGTCTCTCTGGAAAATGCGAAAGCCAAATCCTTGCAGGAAGTTTCAAAAGATAGTTGTATCGCTTCCAATGCCTGTAATTTTACAACAGCATCCAAAGGGGCAATTCCGGTTCAATCGTTGGGACATAGCATGAATGCCGTTTCTCTTCCTAAAAATTGCACACTTACTTTTGAATTTGAAAGTAACTGGGAAGGCGAAGCTATTTTACGAACGGCTGTAATTCCTACACAACCGAATGATAAAGGTGATATTCGATTTAGTATAAGCATAGACGGAGAAACTTCGCAAATCTGTTCATTCAAAGAAGCATTTCGCTCCGAATCATGGAAAGAAAATGTGCTGCGTGGACAAGCTATTCGCAATACATCACACAAAATTACAAAAGGAAAACATATATTGTCCATTACAGCGTTGGACGATCATGTTGTAATCGATCAGTGGATGATTGATTTTAAACCGGAAAGAAAATTTTATGCATTTCCTTTGAATGCAACATATTGATTATTAAATTTCTGATATATGAAAAAACGATTATTATATTTTGTGTTATTTAGTTTATATATTTTTACAATAAATGCACAAAAAACAGAAACTCTTTATCTTTCCGGGACAGGGCTTGGAAATACAAAAACGTGGGATTTCTATTGTTCCGGAGGAATGAATAGTAACAAATGGAATAAAATCCAAGTTCCTTCCCAATGGGAATTACAAGGCTTCGGAGAATATACATTCGGCCGTTTCTATTTGGTAGAAGGAGCCAAACCAAGTAGCGAAACAGGATTATACAAATACAAATTCAATGTACCGGCTGAATGGAAAGATAAACAAATTGAAATCGTTTTTGAAGGCGTTATGACCGACACGGAAGTAAAAATCAATGGAGAGCTTGCCGGAGATATTCATCAAGGAGGATTTGTTCATTTTGATTATAATATTACGGATATATTAAAGTACGGAAAAGCGAATGAATTGGAAGTGAAAGTTTGGAAAGAATCGGCCAATTCCTCTGTCAATGGCGCTGAACGTAGGGCCGACTGGTGGCTTTTCGGCGGAATTTATCGTCCGGTATATTTGCGGGCAGTTCCTAAAACGCATATTGAACGGATTGCAGTAAATGCTACAGCAGATGGAAATTTATCAACAGAACTCCACATCCAGAATCTCCCCGAAGGTTATTCGGTTGCAACAACACTTACTCTTGTGGGTAGTGTTCAAAACATTGGAAAAGTAATCAATAGCCTTACAGACAAAGAAGCACAGACTATAAATACATCATGGAAAAACATCCACACTTGGGATTGCGAAAATCCAAATCTTTATACGCTAAAATTGGAGCTATTAGATGAACAAAAAAAAGTGATTCATATTTACGAAGAACGTATTGGTTTTCGCACGATTGAATTCCGTTATAAAGATGGAATCTACATAAATGGGACAAAGGTAATAATGAAAGGAATCAATCGCCATTCTTTTCATCCAGATGGCGGACGCACAACCAACAAAGAAATCAGCCTGCAAGATGCATTGCTTATAAAAGAAATGAATATGAATGCTGTGCGTTCACATTATCCGCCTGATAAGCATTTTTTGGATGCGTGTGATTCATTGGGGCTATTTTATCTCGACGAACTTCCAGGCTGGCATAACCGTTACGATGATGTAGTAGGCGAAAAAATACTGAAAGAAATGTTGGCAAGAGATGTAAATCATCCGTGTATATTCTTGTGGAGCAATGGAAATGAAGGCGGTTGGAATAAAAATTTGGATGCCAAGTTTGCAATTTATGATCCGCAAAAACGGCATGTTGTACATCCGTGGGCTGATTTCGATGGATTGGATACACATCATTATCCGGCATATCAAACAGGTACTTCCCGTTTGGCTAATGGATACAATGTCTTTATGCCTACCGAATTTTTGCATGGTCAATATGACAAGGGACTTGGAGCCGGATTGGAAGATTTTTGGACTAATTATTGTTCTAACCCGTTATTTGCCGGTGGGTTTTTATGGACGTATATTGATGAAGCTGTAAAACGTACGGATAAAGAAGGTATTTTGGATTCGGATGGCCCGAATGGTCCCGATGGAATCGTAGGCCCCCGGCGCGAAAAAGAAGGAAGTTTTTATACTGTTCGCGAAGTATGGGCACCGATTCAATTTAAGAATTTGTTTATTACACCTTCTTTTAATGGCGATTTTATGGTTACAAATGATTATCTCTTTACCAACTTGAAAGAATGCAGCATGAAATATCGGTTATATACAGCTTCATCTCCTTTGAAAAAAGCTAATCTGAAGATGATAACCGAAGGTGAAATTACTTTGCCATCTATAAAGCCGGGAGAAAGAGGTGTTGCTCACATGGATATTCCGGATAATTTCTTTCAAAATGATATTCTCGAATTAGAAGCTTTTGATAAGCATGGAAAATCAATCTGTAACTGGACTTGGCCGGTAAAATATGCAAGTGAATATTTCAAAACACAATATGATAAAAATGCAATAAACTCTGCATCAATACAAAATTCCGAAGAAAAAGTTGTTTTAGAAGCCAATGGTATTTCTGTAAGCTTTAATAAGAATGATGGTTCCCTTCTTGAAGTGAAATCCAACAACCGGATTATTCCGTTTAACAACGGGCCATTGCCCGTCGGAATGAAAATAAAGTTCAAGAAAGGATATACACGAATGGATGGAAATGATGCCCTTTTTGTTGCAAAATATACAGGAGCCATCGACTCTATTATCTGGCGAATGAACGGAGATGGTTTGGTGGGAACGGAAGCCGTTATGTTGAATCGAACATCGGGAGGCGGATTCGAAGGCAGCTTCTTTGATGAAAAAGTGTACAATTTCGGACTGACTTTCTCATTCCCTGAAAAAGAAGTAAAAGCCATGCAATGGATGGGACGTGGCCCTTATCGTGTATGGAAGAACCGAATTAAAGGAACCAATTACGGTATCTGGGAAAAAGGATACAACAATACAATTACCGGAGAAAGCTTCGAGAGCCTGATATATCCGGAATTTAAAGGATATCATGCCAATTTATATTGGGCAACATTGGAATCCGACACCTCTCCCTTTACTGTATATTCTGAAAGTGATGGTTTATTTTTCCGAATATTTACTCCGGAAAAACCTGTTATGAGAAGAAATGGAGAAAACTCAATGCACGAATTTCCGGAAGGGGATATTTCATTTCTATACGATATACCGGCCATGCGTTCTTTTAAAACCATTCCGGAACATGGCCCCAAAAGCCAACCAAGCAGCATTCGGATAAAACAGGGCGATGAAGGTATTTGCATGAAATTATGGTTCGATTTCCGGAAGAAATAAGTTATTGAATTCAACCATTATATATTTTGACTAGTCCTAAATAAGCGTTACAGGTTTATTTAGGACTAGTCATTCAAAAACGAGTCCAATATGAATACGTTTTACGTTATACGTAAGTGGCTGATGTTACCGATACGTAGAACGTATTACGTAAAACGTAATACATTCAAATCGGTGTCAATTTGAAATTTTTCATATCAAAAAAGGGTTGATTTCTCATAAAATCAACCCTTTTGCTTTATTTGGATAAGATAAGTTTAATAGAATATAATCCGATTATCTTCAATATCTGCTTTATCTTTCAAGACTTTCATAGCCCAAGTAGGAATGCGGTAAGCTGTACTGCGTTTCATCATTTCCATTTGAGAATTTGCTTCAAAAGGCGATGGATTTGTTGTTTTGTTATAAACTTTAATCACATACACACCATTATCACCTTTAATAGGTTCGCTCACTTTGTCAATAGCTGCCAACGGAGCCATTGCATCTAACATAGGTTCAATTCCGATTCCGGTAATAGCGCCGGTAGAGAAACTTACGAATTTGGCTGTATCAACGCTTAATCCGAATGCTTGTGAATAAGCCGGAAGAGTTGTCAATGATTTAGCTTTCATATCAGCAATGATTTTCTCGGCTTTTTTATTATTCAATATTTCGGCTTTCAATTCTTCTTCAACCATTTTTTCAGGACTATAACCTTCTTTTACTTCATTTTCTATGGCTGCAAGAACAATCTTATCTTCACATTCGAAAAACTTGATTTTACCGGGTTTATTTGTAAATGCCCAACGAACAACTTCGCGAGAACGTCTTACATTTCCTATCGACAAGTCATTTGCATATAAATATACTATTGGAGAAATGTTATATCCCTTTTCTTTAGCACCGGCATCAAATTTTTCCAATGTTGTATTGTAAGTAATAAATTGATTTGCTTCGTTATACAAATCATTTCTTGTTTTACTACTTGCAATTACGGTGTTATCAATTTCCGCAACTTTTACTTTAGCTACAGGTTGTGTTTTTTGTGTAACAATCAATAAATGAAGTCCATTATTAGATTTTAGCTGTGTTACTTTATTTACCGGTAATGCAAAACATTCTTTTTTGAAATCTTCACCTAAATCTACTAATTGAGATTCTGTTACCCACAACGGTTCGGGGCTTACACCTAAAGTTGTAGCAACTTCAGCAAAATTTTTGCCATTGCTTAATTCCTTTGAAATACTGTCGATAAATTCAGTCATTTTAGGATCTTCAACTAACGGGAACATTATCTGTTGAATTTGAATAGAATCCGGAGCAACCGTTTTATCAACATATTTCAACATTTTATAAGTATCTCCATCCAAATAAGGACCTTTTACGTCTCCAATAACAGCAGTTTCTACAAAACTTTTTACTTGCGGAGCCAATCTCTTTTCAGAAGTAAAAGCATTAATAAATTTATTTCCGGAAATAGAACTTACTACATCTTCAATTTCATTGATAGTAGATGCTTTTTCAAATTGGTCTTTTAATTCTGCAACACGAGCTTCCTCTTGTTTGTAATCTTCTTCGCTCGGAGCGATATCCAATGTTATGTATTTTACACCACGGCTATCCTCTTGTTTATATCTGTTTTTTCTTTCCTTATATAAAGCATTAATTTCATTTTTCGAAATCTGAATAGTAGAATCTGCTATTGAACTATATGGCTGAACAACATACTCGAAATCGGCACTTGTTTTAGCGCTTTCAAAAGCAAATTTTGCATCCAACGAATTTGGTTCCAAGGCTTTCGTTAGAAGAGAACCATATTTTTCTTGCATACGTTGTTGCTTAGTCATAATCGTCAAGAAACGCCATTCTGCATTTATTTCTGCAGTAGAATCGCTCAACTGAGCAAAACGCATCAAATAATTTCTATCGAAACGACCTGTTTGAGGATTTGTAAACGCAGGATAACCTTGGATAAATGAACTTACTTCTTTTCCGAATAACATGTCCGAAACTTCATCATCAGTAACCGTCAATCCGATTCTTTCCGATTGCTCTCTTATCAATTCGGAGCTAACCAGCATTTCATAAATATTCTGGCGTACTTGATATGCTTCTTCTTCTCCATTGAATGAACGACCGCTGTATTTTTCCTGAATATGTGTCATTTCATCAACCATTTGTTGATATTTTTCACGGGAAACAGATTCGCCATTGATAATTATCATTTTTTCCTGCTTGTCCCTTCCAAAAGCATTGCCTATGTTGAACAAGTCGCCGACAATAAATGCCAATAATGCTACTCCAAGCACAGCTACCAAGAGCCCTGCCTTCCCTCTGATTTTCTCTAATGTTGCCATTTAGTCAAAAAGATTGTTTTTATGATTTGTATTTTAATTATTTCTTTTAAAATTAGCGCACGAAGATACAAAAAATCATAAAAATAAGCCTACATTAAGAAGAATTTTTTGATTGATTGATGAATTACAGGTTACAAGTTACGAGTTTCGGGTTACAAGGTGGGAGTTTCTATTATTTGTGCCGATCTGTAATTTCACTTTTTAATATTCGAATTTGCATTTCACAATACTGATTAATCCTTGAATTATAAATTCTAATAATAATTATCTGCGTTTCATTTCTAAAATATCCTCTTACATGCTTGGATTTGTTTTTTTAGAATTTTATTACGTAATTTGCATAACGTAATTTACGTAACGCAATCACCGCAATAAAATTTCTAAATATATGGAACCGAATAATCCTTTTTTGATAACAGGCTACCACAGTCCTGAATATTTCTGTGACCGTGAGCGGGAAACTGCTTCTATGACTGATGCTCTTTACAACGGACGTAATCTGACACTGATAGCTCCTCGACGCATGGGCAAAACGGGGTTGATAAAAAATGTTTTTTATCAACTGAAACAACAGCAACCGGATGTGGTTACTTTTTATATGGATATTTTTTCCACACAAAATTTGGGAGAATTTGTACAATTATTGGCGAGTGCAGTAATTGGTAAGCTTGATTCGATTCCTCAAAAAGCGATAAACAGGATCAATCAATTTATTAAAAGTTTTCGTCCTGTTTTTACGATAGATGAACTTACCGGAATGCCTAAAGTTACGGTAGAAATAACTCCTTCTCATGAAGATGCTTCGTTGAAAGAGATATTCGATTACTTGCAATCGTTCGGAAATAGATGCTATATCGCTATTGACGAGTTTCAACAAATTGCATCATATCCCGAAAAGGGTGTGGAGGCTTTACTCCGTTCACATATACAATTTATGTCGAATGTAAATTTTATTTTTGTAGGGAGTAAACAACACGTGATGCAAGAGATGTTTCTCTCGGCCAAACGTCCATTCTACCAAAGTACACAAACTCTGAGTATTGATAAAATTGACAAAGAAGAATATTTTCAGTTTGCGACTGATTTCTTTAAAAAACAAAAATACAACCTGAGCGAAGACATTTTTTCGAATATTTATACTGAGTTTGATGGACATACCTGGTATATCCAGTCGATACTCAACAGGTTATACGGCTATCATACAAATCCCGATGTTGATTTAGTGAATCGTGTCATTGCCGAAATCATCTCCGAATCGACTTATACTTACGAAAATCTGCTTTCGGCTTATTCAGCAAGCAGTATAAAACTAATCAAAGCCATTGCTAAGGAAAAATGCGTAAAAGAAATTAATGCCGGTGATTTTATTACTCGACATAAACTCAAGGCTGCCAGTAGTGTCAATACAGCTCTCAAGAAATTGATAGACAAAGAACTAGTGTATAAAACCCCTGAAGGGTATATTGTTTATGACCGGTTTATGGCTATTTGGTTGAGACAGCAGCCCTTTTAAAGCAAAACTCATACCAATAAATCAGCATAAATTACACTATCAACGCACAGTTGCAAAACCATGCGTTAATAGAAAAATTTTGTCTAAAAGAAATCATCATCCTGAGGTGGTAATGGAGGCCGGTCGTCATTATCATCATCATTTTGACGAGGACGCATACCTTGTTGTTGAGGTGGCCGGCGAAATCTGAATTCTTCTCTTTTTTCGAGGAAAGCAATATATTGGTCTTCCGATAACTCCTTCTTTATTTTATTATTAGACTTACTTCTGATATCTCGTATTTTACCGTCAATTTCATCAATTTTTTGTTTTTGCTTTTTAAAGTCATTTTCAGAAAGATTCGGGGCAAATCCTTTCTCTACATCATGTTTCTTTTCTATTTGTTTTTCAATATCCTTATGTTCTTTCGTAAGGATATTACCCATTTTCTCTCGTTGTTTAAGGGTTAAATCGGGTATTTCGGGAAAACGTTCGAGAACTAAATTATTTTCAGAAGATGAAGAACGATTCGGCATTCCTCCACCGGGGGGTGGACCGCCGGGTCCTCCTCCACCGGGTCCCATTCCTCCACCTCCCGGTGGTTGTGCGTATATTCCAACTACCATTAAAACACCGATTGTAATAATCAAAACCTTTTTCATATTTATATACAATTAAAATTTGAATAGCTCAAATTTACCGGCTGTATATATTCTGAACAAACTAAATCAACCAATAGGTTATTTTCATCAATAAAAACCTGGATGATTTATGTATAAATACCATTTGTAAAACAAGTACAGTTTTGTTTTTATATTTGTCTATTGCCGGACAATATATCCTTTTGAAAAGGCTAACAAACAGACGGCAAAAGTCCATCGTAGCATGAAAGTTAAAATTTTAGTAATACCCCCAAATTCCAATTGGCAGGATTAAAATTGATTTGTTTGGTACTGTTCTCCCAATCATAATCGACAACCATAAATCCAAATCCTCCTGTCTGAAGGTTTATTCCGAAATGATCGGAGAAAAACCATGTTAGTTCAGGGGATAATTGCATAGCTAAATAAGGATTGGAAATGTCACGTTCATATTCCCATAATGACGATGAAGTCGAAAGTATGCCATCTTCATTCAAATCTCTATCGGAAAATATTACACTTGAATTAGTTCCCTTTATTTTTCCCAATCCAACATAAAATGCCGGAGTAAAATACAAATTTTTACATAAAGGCAAATAATAACTGGTATATAATTTTCCACCTATGGAATTCATTGAAAGGCTGGCCATTTCTATACTGATAAAACTTTCCTGAGTATCAGCGAAAGTGATACCTTGCATTTGATAATAAAGACCACCTTGAGAATTTGTTTTCATGTGTCCATATTCGAATCCGGCACCGAATAGCCATTTGTGATATAAATATCCTACAGAAAGCGATATTTCCCCGTTTTTAGTTGTTGCTTCGTAAGAATTGACCCATTGAAGAGCATTAGCGTTACTATTTTCATTATAATTTCCGTCTAAACGGATAATGAAATGTCCGCTTGTTTGTCCTTGTAGATAAATACATGCAAAAAAACTGCAGATTAAAAGAAGTGTTTTGTTCATAAATTTTGATATTAAATATTAGATTTAGTTATACGTTAATATTGTCATTTTGTAAGACAATACCATTGTGCCATTGCTGTTAGTTAATTTTACAATATTGTCCAAGTGGTCTATCTTATCCGGCAAACTTCCCTATTTTAACAGATATTGCCGCCAAGCCATCTCCAGAACTCACTGTCGCAAAACTACCTACATAACTACACAATATAATCACCCAGTATGAGGAAAGTTAAAGCGCGAAATTATATCCAATGCTAATCGTAATAGGATAAAGTGTACTTATATCTACATAAGGGTCATCTTTGAGGCTATTGTAAGTATCCATAAATTTTGAGGAACGAATAGGAACAAAGATTCCCAAACTGACTTTACTACCTTTATGCCCTACCTTACAATCCAGGCTACCTCCAAATGTAACATTGTAAGATACCTCACTTTCAAGTCCTGTAATTACACCATTGTAGCCATAGAAAGCTAAAATATTAGGACAGGCTCTGCTATTTGGCAAAATCTTGTAGGTACAACCAATATTAGGTCCAGCAGAGTATAGATTATATCCCAATCCTCCAAAAATACCCAATTGTTTTATAGGTTGGTATTCTAATTTAAATCCAACACCTCCATAATCAAGTCCCAATCCAATGCCTATGTATAAATTCTCATTTCCAATTTTTCCTTGGGTTGCGTTTTCTTGGGCATACAGATTATTTACTGTGAGTAAGATTATGCAAATTAAGCAGGTTGATTTGAGTAATTTGTTTATATTCATAATATTTATTATTAGATTACATTTTTCTTTTTATTGTGGTAGATTGCCCCCGAATTCTATGATTAAATCTAAGTTTATAATGTTGAAAAAACGGAGTTAATCATAGAATCCATAGGGTACAATACATCAGTCTTAATCTTTCATCAATACTAAAAATCACTTTTTATTACAGCGAAACCAACTTTTCTTATAAATCCAGGTATCTTCAGGCTTTACCTTTATTTCAAGCGGTCTGAAAATATAAGTTCGTACTGCAAAAGACTGTAATGGATTATCAGCACCGGCATCTATTCTTTCTATCGTATTTTTGTCTATGATTTTGAACCAAATTTCTACTAAATCCCTTGTCTGTCCTCCCGGAGCATTAACAAATTGAAATTTAATTGTATCTCCACAAAGAACATACCCCCCGGGCTCCACCATTCCTAGTAGTATTATCTTTTTATTTTCAATAAAATCATCTATGGCTGTGGTACTAAAAACAAAGCCACTATCATAAAATACATAAGCCGGACTTAATGTATCATTGGCCCATACCCTACCGTTCCATTGACTTATGCCAGGAGCAGCAGCGTAATACCCATTGATATTAATTAAAGTATCAAGACCTGTCTTTTCTCCGGTAAGACAATATTTAAAGTCCTTTTTTATCCCACATGGTACAAGATAAGTGCAGCTTGTGAAGATTATGAATACTAAAAAAATAAAAATAACAACTCTTTTCATAAATATCGTTTTTATCTGCCCCATAAAGAATACGGATTGTAATAGCCCGAATAACCATAAGGACCCGTTTTAAAATTATCATAATCCATAAAATAATTTGCATGCCCGAACAACTGAGATCTTGCAAATCCTGCTTCATGGACAAACCAATTCTGGAATGTATGCTGGAATATACGGTGACTGTAGCCTAGTCGGGTAATATTATTTCCCGAACGAATACCTACATACAAAGGACTACTGTAGGTTTGCCCATCAATCCATCTGCCGTATTTTTTCCCGAACAAAGTTTTATGCTCATATTCAACATATTCAACAGGGTCATTCTTATCTCTAAAATTATTGTACAATGTCGTTCCCAACACAGCTTTTCCACCCCAAAAACCTAATTCAACAGCATTTGACCGCCATCGGTCTCCATTTTTTGCTAAAAAATCATTTTCAATTTTTGCGGAGAACTTTCCTGACCGGTATGATAAACCGCCTACAATCTGAGAATTCGGAAGCCCGTCAGGACCAATTGCATTTCCATATTTTGTGGCATAATACGATATTCCCCAATCACTATTTCCATAACCAATTCCAAATGAAACGCTGTTGGTGTTATGTCCTAAACCTAAAGTATAAGCATTGTCTCCATCATGATAAGTCCCTGAAATATTTATGCCGCCAACAAGGCCATTTGATCCAAAACCTATGCCGGGTGAAATAGAAAGAGAAAAATTACCCAATGGTGCATTATAGGAAGGCATGACATGCGACAAAGCGGTATTGAGTACTCCCATCCCTGCATACTTCAAGGCTCCAGTAGTTGAAAAATGTTCAAATATGCCCAATACACTGTTCGCATTTAATCCTGCACCAAGATATCCTAAGGTAAACGCTGCTGAACTAAATAACCCGGAATATGCAGCATTCATTCCCCAATTATTTGTACTTATTCCATGGCTAACATATCCTGTCAAAAATCCAATACCGGCAACAATCAAAAGAGGATTTTCTCCACTCGGGTCAGTATATATCAACGGATTATTCAAGCAATAACTATACCGATTAAAACTCTGGCTAAAATCCGGTGCCTGCACAAAAGGATCAGGGCTTAAGAATCGTCCCACATTCGGGTCGTACATCCTGCCATTCATATTTATCAAACCGAACTCATTCAAATGCTCATGCCCTGTATATCCCCGGTGGAAGGCAAATGTATTGTTGGTAACGGTTTGTTTCCCCCATACGTCGTACGAGGCTTTAAATACGGTTGTACCGTTGCCGTCGGTTAATTTTACAATACTGCCCAAGTGGTCTTTGTGAACATAATAAATTTTATCCGGGTCACCAGATTTTCTAGTAAATATTGCTGCCAGTCGATCTCCACAACTCACTGTCGCACGATTATATATTACCACACGATACAATCGCGCAGCAGCGAGGGGGACTGTCAATTATTTCTTTTTTGATGAAGATTTTCCTTCTTTCTTATATATAAGCAAACAACTATCATATTCTCCTGGCAAATATTTACTGATTAATCCCTTTTCACTTATTAATACATAAAAAGGATATTGTAGGTTAGTATCAAAAAAAGCTAACTCATTTCCATCTCTTTTCCATGTGCCTACTGATATGAGGACCTTCTTATAGGTTAAACTATATTTATTATCATTCCGAATATCAATAATATACCCTCTATCCGCTGCGTAAACTTTATATTTATCATCATTTACAGTATTACCTTCACTTTCATATATACCATAATGAAGAGGATATAAAGATTTATGTTTTTGTTTATATGCGTTTCGAACATTTTTTTGTTTTTCTATACGCATATCAGGCTTTTTACAATCTGAATCATAACTACCTTCCCAACGATAAAAAGATTTATTTTTCAAAAAGATAAAACCTTTTTCCATTACAATGTCATTTAACGGCAAAAGTTGGAATTGCATCGTGAAACCAATAGCCTCATCCTGAAGAATTATTTGACTGTTTTTGATTTTATATTTTCCGTAAGATAACATACAGACTTCAATAATATCAGAACTAGAAAGAGCTTCTTCTTCTATACATATGTTATAACAACCATCTTTATTGAACTCAATATAACAGGATAAGCCTTTATCAGAAATATTTTCAACAACATAATAAGTTCCTGACAATAAATTTTCTGCAAAACCAGATATTGCAATTATTAATGCGTTTAATATCAATACTACTTTTTTCATAAGAAATAATTATCTAGGATTAAAAAATCTATAAGGTCCTACAAGGTTGTATCTTGAAGGAAAACTACCCCAATAAGAGTTTTTTGTTGCAAGATTCATTACATCCATTGCATTTGAATAATAACCGTTATTCATATAAACCTCATAAGTATATTTACATGCAACTCTTTCTGAATAAATACTATTATAAATGGAGGAAGGAATGATTGAATGATGATAAACATGTACTAATTCGTGACCAACAGTAGCTCTAAAATTAACTCCATCCGCATAAGTAGAGTAAGGAGAAATATGCATTTCAGTATATCCTCTTGCAGAAGCTCTCGTATACCCTGCCACCAAGTTATTGGATTTCAAATTAATGTATTTACCATCATTAGTCATACCATACCCTTTATTAGTCTTTGTTGTTATATTTGAAAGCTGCATATCTCCTTTCCTTACTCCAAATTCTTCATATACACGTTCTTGTAATACTTCATCGTTAATATTTGCTTGGAGTCCTGAATTGTTGTAGTGTGTTGCAATATTCCCTTGTGCAGAGCCAGAGATGATTTGTTCATTAATAATTTTAGTACCATCCCAAAAGCTATAACCATTTCTGTAATCGGAGATCCCTCGTGTAACCCCGCCAATTAAACCTCCTGCTAAACCACCAATGCCCCCACTAACTAATCCTGTTTTTAACCCACTTGCAAAATTGGAACCATACGCCCAAGCATTACCTGCTCCTCCAACAAAGCCTCCTGCAAAACCACCAGCAGCACCAGTCAAACTACCTCCTGCAAAACCACCGAAACTAATTGCTCCACTAACCCAACTTCCTGCGCCATAACCAGCTGCTCCTGAAAGTGCGCCTAAGCCCATCGCCTTCCAAAAACCACCAGCACTATTAATGTTTCCAGCCATTCCCTGTATGGTCGTATTTATAATAGCTCCTACGGCCATTGCAAAAATAAAGTCATCTATTACGAATAATTCCCCACTTGGATCAGTATATATCAGCGGATTATTCAAACAATATGAATACCTATTAAAACTCTGGCTAAAATCCGGTGCCTGTACAAAAGGATCGGGAGAAAGAAACCGTCCCACATTCGGGTCGTACATCCTGCCGTTCATATTTATCAAGCCGAACTCATTCAAATGTTCATGTCCTGTATACCCCCGGTGGAAGGCAAATGTATTATTGGTAACAGTTTGTTTTCCCCATACGTCGTACGAGGCTTTAAATACGGTTGTACCGTTGCCGTCGGTTAATTTTACAATACTGCCCAGGTGGTCTTTGTGAACATAGTAAATTTTATCCGATTCTCTAACATATACTGTTGCCAGGCCATCTCCACTACTCACTGTCGCACATTACCACGCGATACAATCGCGCGGCAGCAAGGGGGCAACTGTGTTATTCTATTATATATTCATCACTTTCTTTATATATTGTTTTATCCAGGACTTGAAGTATGCCGGATTTTGTTAAAATAGCACGTACGGACTTATATGTAACCGGCGATGAAGAGTATTCTAGCAGATACAATAGATAATCATTAACCCTTTCTTTGTATGCCCCTCCTATTATTGTGTCTTCATCATAATAATATTCATTTATGCGAGTAAGAAGGATTACTTCTTCTATATTATCAATGTGCCCGATAAATTTTTTTAATTTATTATCAGTATTGATTAAAACAATTTTATCATCAGGTTTTACAGCAACAATATAACTAAAACAGACTCCAGGTCTGCATTCCATAAGAAATCCAGAGTCAGAATCTATATTTTTTACTCTTGAAGAATAATTTAAACTATCTCCATTGTAAACAATAATACGACCTCTTTCCTTACTAAAGACAGGATCTATTTTAAAGACACATTCCCAATATTTATAATCCATATCCGGAATTATCTTATCGATAAGACTTGCGTTCCCATATTTATAAGTTGGGAATGGTTGAAACCCTTGAATATTGAATTCAGCTTCCAATCCAGGAGAAAAAGATAGGGTTTCTTCCTTTTTATGTGTTTTTTCATTACAGCCTGATAAAATTAAAATATAAAACAGGCATATGATAACCTTAATAGTAGTTTTCATAAATAAATAATTTATTATTTCAATAAATACCATGTTGGTTCTTTCCGTAAAATCTGAAATCCTATTTTACCAAGTCTGTATACATTTCTATCATGGTATGGAGCATACATCTTAGCCATATCTTCATATCCAGAATATCCCCATTGCTGAGATTGCATTTTAGTCCAATAATAAGCAGAAGCTTCTTGTTTTCTTGAGTTATATAAACCAATGTTATAAAATCCTGCATGAATATATTCGTGTCCCATTGTAAAGTATAATCTTTCAGGAGAAGTAAATGCAATTTTATATAAATAAACGTTCGATCCTTTACCCAAACCTAAATATTTAGTAATTCCATCAACATAATGGTTACTCTTAATATTTTGAACATAATCTCCGACTTTTCTATACCCCGGCAACATACTTCCATCTGAATACAGTTTTGCTACACCTTTTACATTTTTAAAATGTTCATCTGAAAATTCTCTAGCATACTTATTTGAATATTCCATATTCTTCCCTACAGTAATTGGTTTTGTAGGGTCAACAAGACCCTCTGTAACGCTTTCCAGAATTGCTCCTTCTCCTGTCAATAGATTTCCTCCATGTTGATATGCTGTTATACCACCAGAAATAGCTCCCGCAACTCCTCCTATTAATGCACCATATCCACCACTATTTAGACCTGCCTTTAGTCCATTTCCAAAATTACCCCCGTTTATCCAGGCATTTCCTGCTCCACTAACAAAGCCTCCAGAAAAACCACCTGTTAAACCTGTTAAACCTCCACCAAAAATTCCAATATTTCCAACTATACCGCTAACCAAACTTCCTGCGCTAGAACCAGCTGCTCCTGAAAGTGCGCCTATGCCCATTGATTTCCAAAAATCACCGGTATTATTAACATTTCCAGCCATTCCTTGCATAGTAGTATTTATAATAGCTCCCAATGCCATTGCAAAAACAAGGTCATCAATACCAAATAATTCCCCACTTGGGTCACTATACTTCAAAGGATTATTGATACAATATGAATACCTGTTAAAACTTTGGCTAAAATCCGGTGCCTGCACAAAAGGATCGGGCGAAAGAAACCGTCCCACATTCGGGTCGTACATCCTGCCATTCATATTTATCAAGCCGAACTCATTCAAATGTTCATGCCCTGTATACCCCCGGTGGAAGGCAAATGTATTATTGGTAACAGTTTGTTTTCCCCATACATCGTACGAGGCTTTAAATACGGTTGTACCGTTGCCGTCGGTTAATTTTACAATGCTGCCCAAGTGGTCTTTGTGAACATAGTAAATTTTATCCGGTTGATTTGCCTGTTTAACATATATTGCTGCTATACCGTCTCCGCCTTGTAGTTGTAGTACAAGTTTTGTAACTATGGAGTTGGTAAACTCATAGTTACAAAACTGCACCTATCTAAAAGCCTGTAATGAAAGACTACAATATTTATGGATATGTTATAGTCCAATTCATAGCTTCGGCATCGGCTTGGGTTAAAGCATAACGTTTTTTATATGGATTCTTTGCATTAAACTCCTCACAGTTCATATTATCAACATCTTCAAGCGTATATATATATATAGCGTATCAAGAGGTTGTGAAGTGATACTCCTCGCAATATTTTCAAAATTTTTAACCGAATTTGCTTTTGCTACAAAATCATCCAAAAATTTTCTTCTATTCATCCCATTAAAACAAGACGGAATATCCATATGATATCGCCCATAGCCTAAAACAAGATCTTGCCCAAATTTATTTTCAACCAAAAAAGATTGTTGTTCTTCATTTTCGCATGACCCAAAATAGAAAAATGGAACAAGTATCAATATTAATATGTTTTTTTTCGTTTTCATATTCTTATTTTTTAGATTATTAAAAAAGTAACAAAAAAGGAGAAAGTCCCAAAGCATGGTTCAAAATATCCGTCCAATGGAAATGACTGGTTATAGGATTTGAACTTTGGTAATAACTTCCTGTTCTCGGGTTTATATATGGAGATTTTCCTCCGCCAACAAAAACTTTTTTATCAAAATAACTTGAGCTTCCTACAGTATATCCTTTAACTTTACTACCATAATGCCTATCAAAATAAGCCATACCCTTGTAGCTGGCATCTGCTTCAAACCATCTATCATCATGTCGAGGAGAATTAGTATTTTTAGTTTATTCTAAAGCGCTAAATAAACTTGGTAGTCCAATTACTGGTATGTAAACTAGGCCATATTGTTGGCTTTGTATATAATGGCCATATTCATGTACGAATAAATGATCCTGCCAATCTGCTTTATATCCTTTTGGTCCAGAAGAATAATTGCCAATAGTTATTGCTTTTCCGTCGGGTAATCCCATATCTACAGCTGTCACACCTGCTTTATGTGTTACATCATTCACTTGCCTAAAGGCATTTGCTCCCGAAACAAATGTATATCCTGCTAATGTTTGGGGTAATTGCCATGTAAACCGGGAGAATAACTCCCAAATTTGCCCACCAATACTCTTATTGCTATCTGTATATACCAATCCTTTATCTATCTCCCATCCCAAAAGGGTTGTATTCCAATTTTTAGGATTACTCCAAGCGTTAAAGCCTTGACTCCAGCTTTTAACAAATGTATTAACAATAAAATCAGAAACAGCACCAAATATAGTTGCAAGAAACTCTCCTGTTGGATCAGTATATATCAGCGGATTATTCAAACAATATGAATACCTATTAAAACTCTGGCTAAAATCCGGTGCCTGTACAAAAGGATCGGGAGAAAGAAACCGTCCCACATTCGGGTCGTACATCCTGCCATTCATATTTATCAAGCCGAACTCATTCAAATGCTCGTGTCCTGTATATCCCCGGTGGAAGGCAAATGTATTATTGGTAACAGTTTGTTTCCCCCATACATCGTATGAGGCTTTAAATACCGTTGTGCCATTTCCGTCAGTTAATTTTACAATGCTGCCCAAGTGGTCTTTGTGAACATAGTAAATTTTATCCGGGTCCCCAGATTTTCTAACAAATATTGCTGCCAAACTATCCCCACAATTATACATTACTATGTGATATAATCGCGCGACAGCAAGGGATAACAATTGCTTATTTATTTTTTCCTCTTTTTCTGTCTATTCATATTTTTATACATTTCACATTTTTTACTATTGATTACTAAATGAAATTCAGACACTACAGGGTCTTGATACCCCCCAAGAGCAGGTTCAAATTCCATTCGATACAACAATTTTATGATTTCATTTTTTAAGGAATCATTTAGGCTTTTAGGAGAAACGTTAATACACATAGGAATACCTGTTTTATCTAAAAGTAAAGCTACAGCAACAAAGTCTTTACTTGACTCTGAAAATATTTCACACAATTCACATAAAATAGGTATACTATTTTCTTTCGGAAAAGGTGGTCGCGAGTAGAAATTCGGTTGTAATTCTGCTTTCCTTGACTCTAAATCTCTGAAAAATTTATCACATATTGTTGAATCCGAGAGTAGGAGAGAAGCTGTATTACTTTCTTTAGGCAATTTAAATGAAATTGGAAGTCGAAAACATATTCCTACAGCTTTTCCATTATTCATTGCAGGTATATCAAATCTAATAAGTTTAGCTATACGCAAAGCTTCATCATCTAAATCTTTTCGCACACTTCTATCTACTCTATGATTACTAGTGATGCCAATAGTATTTATCCAAAATTCAATAATTACCCTTCCTTCCATTTGATCATTTAGAGCACTTTCAGGGTATTTTATATTTTCTGCAATAAATTCGAATAATTTATCAATACCAGGAGATTCTTTATTGAATATTGGAAGTTCTTCTGGATTTCCAAATACTTTGACAGAGTCACTACAATTTTGCATTTCAAATTTAACAGGAATAAGATACTTGACTCTTATTGGTTTCCCTTTTTGCATTGCTGGTTTAGCAAATATAATTAAGCGAGCAACACGTAATGCCTCTTCATTTAAGTCATTACGGATACCATTTGTGACCTCATGATTCGACGTTCTCCCATCTTGTTCAACCCATAGAGAAACAATAACAGTTCCTTCCAAATAGTCTTTTAAGGCACTTTTTGGATAATTGATTTCTTTTTGAATAAAAGACATTAAATCACCCTTAAAATGAGGTGCATCCTCAATATAATCGATAATTTTATTATTCCAAATTGTATCAACAATCTGAGCATTGATACAGATAAAGGACAATAAAAGCCCTATAAATATTATACAAATTCTTACCATAGTCTAGGTATTTTATATATCCATTGAAAATTTTTGGGTAAGTTGGGTAGGTGACATTGAACCAACCCAACTGTGTTTGATAATATTCAATTCCGTTCATTGAAATTTTATGATCAGTAAACAATCCTTGTCGTTTACTTTTTTGATTCACATTCAAGCTTCTTAATACTCATAATATAAACTTATTGATAAATCTCTATTTATAATTACCTTGTTTTTCTCTACACTTTTTTTAGAAAAAAAATTCCATTTTTTTTCTCGTTTGAGATAAAAATGCACCATTACAATGGTAAACATTCCAACTTTGTGATTCTCTCCTTGAACTGCCGACATAAAGTTTAACTTTTTTACCATCTTAATAGCTTCGTCATTAAAAATCTGGTCCGAAGTTGTCAGTATTTTCTCACAACATGAACTATCATTATCATCAATATAACATTCTATACGAACTATGCCTTGCAGTCCCTTTTTCACTGCTTTTTGAGGATATCTTATCGAATCTTTTACGTTTGAATCAATACTTATTATTTTAGGCAACATACGTACATATGTTACTACTTCTGAAGAATCAGTTGATTGATTAATAAAATTAATATTATTTTCAATATATGTTTTTCCTTGTGAAAAAACATATATTGAAAAAATATAAAATATAATGATTAAAAAACATGATTTCATATCTTCAATTTTTAGAATTTTCGTGGAATTTTATAAATAAAATGCCAAAAACGTGGTTTAAACATTTGAGATGAATTTAAATTTAAACACCCATCTTGATAATACATTATTTGGCCCAAAACACCCTTAACTTTCGGAAATAACCCCATATACTTATACTGGTTGATGAAGCCTAATCTTTCTTCCGGGAACAAGCTAATATCAATATTTGACCCGGGTATGGGCGCTTGCTTTTCAAAACTTCCTCCGGCTAATACCTTATTAGAATGATATAATTCTTTTATGTAAGTAGCGTATAATTCATCATAATTTCTAAAGGCACCATTCCCATAAGAAATATCACCATTTGAATTTGTATTACCAGAGTAATCGCCAACATTACCTCCTTGTATATAATCCGGATTGTTTTTTGTAGGATTATAAGTACCTCTAAAACCAAAATAATCCAAAGCCCTTTGATGTTGTCCATTAGCAACAAAGCGTTGTAAAACACGGTCATTACTTCTAAACCCTTGTCCTCTGACTAAGTTGGTTGCATGTTCCGGAAAAACCATTGCAGATACGCTTGGCTCAAAGCTCCATCCGCCCTTATTTACATTCCAAGCCGAAAGATTTCCACTCCATTCCTTGTGAGTAATATTATAATTTATTCCCATTGAGGTAAAATTTGTACTGATCGGAAATCCCATATAAGGAGAGATTCCAACAGACCAACCTGCATTCCATCCACTTTGAGTAGAATATGATATGGATGCTGTATTAAATGCAGCAGAAACTCCTGCATAAGTATTAAGATCATTGCTTTTAAAACTATATCCAACACCCGCCTGAGTACTCAGTAGTCCTGGTATTCCCAAAACAGCTGTAAGACCAATACTAAAACCTCCACTCTTGCTCCAACCTATATTCGGTATCAACCAAAAAAACTCTCCCGTTGGATCAGTATATATCAACGGATTATTCAAGCAATAACTATACCGATTAAAACTCTGGCTAAAATCCGGTGCCTGCACAAAAGGATCAGGGCTTAAGAATCGTCCCACATTCGGGTCGTACATTCTGCCGTTCATATTTATCAAGCCGAACTCATTCAAATGTTCATGTCCTGTATATCCCCGATGGAAGGCAAATGTATTGTTGGTAACGGTTTGTTTTCCCCATACGTCGTACGAGGCTTTAAATACGGTTGTACCGTTGCCGTCGGTTAATTTTACAATACTGCCCAGGTGGTCTTTGTGAACATAGTAAATTTTATCCGGGTCCCCAGATTTTCTAACAAATATTGCTGCCAGGCCATCTCCGCCCTGTATGTAATATAAGGTTGCTGAAAAGGGATAAGTTATCCGTTCGTAATCTCCATAATAACTAATGTACCTTACTGTATTGCCATTCTTTTTCAATGAACTGTAATATCTTTCCTGCGTTGGGCCGTATGTAATGTCCTGCTTATAAACATCCAGTCCGATTTCTTCTGATATGGATGCAATTTTATTGAAATCGGTATAAGTAGCATACTGATTGCCGCCCTGTATAACTGCACCGCTATTGGCTACCCATTCCAAGGCATGCGGTTTGGACGGAAGATAAGTATATTGTCCCACACCTGTTTTGGATGAAATATTGCCGTTGGGACTATATCCCATACTCATTACGGTTGTTCCGTTGTATTTCACAGTTTCCAAGCGGTCGAGATTGTCGTATCCGAAGGTTTCCGTTTGGTCGATCATGCCCGTACGAGAAATCAGGTTGCCTGTCGATTGCTCGAATGTATAACCCATATTGTGCACCGTTGTCGATCCAAGCATTGTTTTTTGGTTTGTAAGCCATCCCTGCGTATTCAAGGTTCTGGTAGAAGTCATTGTTCCACCTAATCTGGTGGTTGTAACCCGTCCTGTTTCACTTGTTAGTTCCCATATATCCTGGTTATTATTAAGCCGTACTTTTATCAGGTTGCCATAGGCATCGTATTCCCTGTTGACTTGAGTAAGGCCTGAAATATTAAAAGGCATAATCGTAATCAATTGCCCAAGGGAATTATATCCATAAGTAGTGAGAGAACCGTACCTTTTTTCTGTCAAAACACGTCCGAAATTATCATACGTATACTCAAAAGCGCTTCCACTTCCCGACTGAACCTTTATCAGGCGCAATTTCTCATTCCCCGATGTACCATAAGTGTAATTGGTTACTACTCCGTTCAGCGTAGATGTTTTAATACGCCCCAAATCATCATACACATTGGTTGTTTTTTTGTTTCTTGCATCCGTTTGTTCTGTTATCCTGCCGAGCGCATCGTAAACATACGTTGTTTTTCCGGCATTGGGATCGTTCAGTTCCTTTTGCAACCCCGTATCGTAATATTCCATCGAGAATGTCGCCCCATTGGTTGTAACGCTTTTGGGCTGCCCCGAAGAATGATATGTATAACGTACAATGGATGCAGGATCAGACGAAGATACGATATTTCCCCATGCGTCGTATGTTTTTGTGTAATTACGATTGTTTGTGGTAGTCGTTTCTAAACGCTTTCCGTAACTATAAGAGCCTGTTTGTCCCCTTCCGTTGTTAAAGGTAGCAGCACGTCCCCGCCCGTCATACGTATACGTTTGGGTAATGGTTAAACCACCTTGTTGGCTCGATTCTTGCTGAAGCTGGTTTTTTGCATTATATGCCTTTGTTTTCTTAATAGCCATACTTTTCGGTCCAACGGATTCTACCAGCACTTCGCGCCCCAGGTTGTCGTACCATGTTTTTACCCAGGGTTGTCCGCTTTCCTGTACTAAAGTAAAGAACCGCTTATTGGCATTACTATACCATCCCGAACGGTAGGATACTTTCCGCCCGTCGGGCAAAACGGTGGATTTCGGTTTTCCCCAGTTATCGTATGTATGGGTGGTTGTCAGGATATTTGAGCTATTAGTTTCGTCCTTTTCTGTCAATACATTCCCCCATGTGTCGTACGTGTATGTTTTTACTTCCGAGTCAGGTAATGTATAGGTTTTGGTAACAAACCGTTTCGTCTCATCGTATTCGGTATAGTTGACAAACGGGTTAGCACCGCTTCCACTGACCTCGGAATCTATTATATTTCCAAAAACATCGTAACTATTATAGGTTGTCAACGATTTTGACGTTTGATAATTATCAATTATTTCACTTGGAAGTCCCGATGAAGTGTATTCGATATTCTTCTTTTTGGTAAAAGAAGAGGCATCATCCGCATGTTTTTGTATTTGTGTAATCAGCATGGGTTGATACCTTCCTCCGGCTTTTATATAATCATCGTATCGAATGGTTTTGTACATGTGATCATTATTATTGTCAAACCGGGTTTTCTCTTCTGTTATATATCCGTAAGTAGTATCGTAATTATAAGTGGTATAATACTTATTTCCATCCAAGTCTACTTCTGTTTTGGAACTTGGATAAGCAAAATATTTTTGTGCCCCTTTATTTGTAATTGAGATTTGTGTTGTAGTTGTTGCTGTGTTTCCATCCACCTGTGTTTCTATATAGGTTTGAATAGGAATATAAAAGTTCGCATCCCATGAATTTACAACCGTTTTGGTAACAGTGCCAAGTGTAGTATTGTTTACCGTTTGAGAACTCATACCCAATAAGCCTTTTCCTTTCAAATGTGCTTTCAGCCCTCCATACAGGTAATTCGTAGTCATTCCACCGGAATTTACCGTTTTTACAGCATGGATAGGTAAGGTGTAATTTACCATAGGATAAGAACTATCAGTACCTTTGGTATAAATACCACTATTGGCAAGTGAAGCATAGCTAATAGTGGTTTTTCCACCATAGCTATCGGTAACGGATGTTACTTTCCCTCTATCGGCACTGAAATTAGGATTTTTATATATCTGCCAGGTGGGATCTACATTGGCATTTGTACTATTGTAGCAGTCATAGCCATAGTTTATCAATTCCACTTGTCCGTCGCCATTGAAATCACCCAATACATAACGCGAAGAAAGGCCATCACCTGCCCGGACAGAGGTGGAATGTTTGACCTCTGTCAACCCACTACCGGTAGAACGCATCCAATAGGCATGCGTTGTAGAAAAAGTTGAACCATTATACATCGATTTATTAATTATCACATCCGATTTGCCATCAAAATCAAAATCATAAACAAGGCAGTCAAATTTATCATCATCATCACTAGTGCTCTGGTCGTAGATGTTTAAAGTACAAGCCTGTTGTTTGGTGAATGTGCCATTCCCATTATTTAATGCAAAATGCCATTTACTATCGTTTGTAGCATTCATAATAAAATCGGGCAATCCATCTCCATTGAAATCGCCAACACGAATCATCTTCACATTGGTAATATTTGTACCGGTTATCTTATTATTGTCCGAAAACGTAGTAGTCGATATTCCGTTTCCCTGATTCCAGAAAATGGTATATCCACCCGAATAAAATACTAATATATCATTTAATCCATCTCCGTTGTAATCGGATACAAACATCTTTTCCGGTTTGGATGACAGGCTAAAATCAAATCGCACTCTACCATGCAGAGAACTGGCAATTTCACATGGATAGAAATTAGAACTTTTCCCTTTTTCCATATAAATAACATCAGTTCTACCATCATTATCTATATCTGCAGTACTGAATACAGGCATTTCATCACTACTTCCCTGTAATGTATAATCAAAATTATTTTGATAAGACAAGGAACCACCCATAAAGTAAAAATAAACTTTTTTAACATTATGCGTAATTTCCAATTGAGGCACCAATAATTCATTTATACCATTGCCATCATAATCAGTAAAAGAATAATTTTTCTCTAAATTTATATTTTCGGTTTTAAAATCCGCACCAAGTGAAAAATAATCTGTACGATTAAACCGAATGTTGCCATTTGCATCTAAAGACGGCCTAAATACATATCCTTTAGTAGTAATGGATGTTCCTCCACCTATTGCTTCTTTTGCTGTATATATTCCTATAATGCCAGTCAAACCGTCTCCATTCAAATCAGCAGATAGAAACTGTCTGTTAGTAATTTGATACGTAGAAATACTTGCCGGTTCATCTATCGATATTGTAGAATATGTTTGTGAAAATGCCGGTAAATATGACCATTCCAATTTAATTGGTTTAAGCGTTTCCCTTTCTCCGTTCTTTTCGGTTATATCCGTCAATCGCGAAAATTTTACAGGGCTACCGTCGCCGGTAGTGTTATAGGTCAGTTCATAAGTGCGGTAAATCGAAGCGCCTGTTCTCGTAGTAATTGTTTTCAACCGGCGATCCATAAATCCCTTTACTCCTTCCATCACAAAAGGTGTCGCATCGTAGCGATATTCGTAGTCGAATGCAATGATATTATTCAATGTTTGCCCCGATGCGTTCGAGTTTTTTCCATAGGAGATGCTGGCCGGGTATAAGAAATAACTAGCCGAAGTATATGTATAATCCATATAATTACCCAACGGGTCTTCCGCATGATTCAGGTACCAGGCATTGATTCTTGGGAAACCGCCGGTAGTATACATCTGGCGGGAAGTAGCGGAATTTCCGTATTGGTATTTCATGCCATCGGATGTACGCACATCAAACCATGTGTTGGCAGTTGTCGTATTATAGGTCCCGTAAACGGTTACGGTTGTAAATGGGTCGGACTCGGGCGAATAAACGGCCCCATTTTCTCCGGCTGTTCCCGATACAAGTATCAGGCGCTGTCCGTCCAACAAATACGCTTCATCAGCAAGGTGTGTCAATCCTTTGGCGGCACCGTCGTGGTATATATCTTTTGGTGCACGGGTAATAACAGATATACCCGACAGGTTGCATCCCCAACCGGCTATCCCGTTTCCCGCCTGGCTGTTGTACGTAATCGCTACAGATGGTTGCATGCCGCCTACTCCCGGTGGTGCTTCGATAGGAACAGAATAAGTCGCGCCACCCATAGCCGATACGTCAAATGCACCACCAGCCGAACCTACAGCTCCAACTTCAGTACTGTACATACTGGGCACATTCGGATAGTTAAAATCTCCTATTATATTTCCGGTAATCATTGTTGTAATATTTCCCGAACTGCTGTATCCTTCCGATACAACATAGTAGGTTCCGGCATCTAATGTTATTCGCAAAAAAGAATGTAGTGATGAAGAGCATTCACCGTTATCATCATCATCATTATCATCAATATATTCTCCTGAATGATTTAGTAAAGTCATGTACGTATCCGACAAACCCGAACCACAATGCGAAATTACAACATTCATCTTTTGGTTGATCGTAAACTGATAAAAAACGTCATTTGGAGAACGGTCGGTAAACTGGTTGGTAAACTCTGCGGTATTTTTAGTATCCGAATACCAGAAATCGTCATTAAAAGCTCCAACTATAATAGGATGTTCACGATTGTCTCCATCAACCCAACCTTGAATTCTTGTTGTTATATTCCCATTAAAACTGTTTCCTTCCGATACAATATAATATGTACCTGCTTCAAGTACCTCAAATTCTAAGTAAGCTTTTGAAATATTTGGGCAACTTTGTTCTTCGGGAGTATAATTATTATCGAAATGGCCATCGTCATTCCACGCGTATTCTTCCATTCCCCAACTATATTCTTTTAAAACAGCTAAGAATGTATCTTCTACTTCCGAATCGCAGTGCGATATAATTATATGCAAAGGGCGTGTTAATGTAAATTTATAAAATACGTCATTTGTTGGTTCCCCGTATTTGTTTGCAAATTCGTAATCATTTGTATATAAATTTGTATTCCTTGTGTCAGCAATGTTAAATGATCCAGCAAAAGCCCCAAGGTCTATTGCTGTAGCCTTGGTATTACCAGGTTGTTGTGCTTTAGCTGTTGTTACAACTACACACAAAAATAGGACCGTTGTTATAGTATATTTTATACAATTGTTTTTGTACTAAGGCAATATGGAGTTTGCCTAATAATCGTAATTCTTTTGTATAAGTTCTTTATAGCGTATCTCATAGTTTTATTTTTTTAGATAATTACATAAGTTTTTAGATAAAAGAGCAAAGACTTAAGAAGATAGAATAGATTTTAAAAGACAAAATGTCTAAATGCTCTTATTATAAAAACTGCTATTTTTTTATTATCTTCCATGAAGAAACCTTATCTCCCAAATGTATATTTACAAAATAAACACCTGGACTTTCGCGGCTTATATCAAATTCGGCTCTATTATTTTTACCGATATTCCTTTTTTCTATGGTTTGTCCGCTTGACCTGTATAAATATATCTCGCCTGGAGTTTCTTCCGGCATATTCTGAATCTCAACGGCAAACAATCCTTGTGTAGGATTGGGATAAATTAGAATTTCCGTTGCCTGTTTTTCAATACCGGATGAATACTCTATTGTTTCTTTGTATATAGGCGCTTCTTCCTGTATTTCCGAAGGTGCAGCCCGCAATGAAGCCATGTTTAGATCAATTTCAATGGTTTTTGATGTGCGGTTTCCTGCGTTATCATAACCATAAGAAAGACCGCCGTTTGTTTGCCCAAGGATGTAAAACAGGACACCGCCATTATCGAGCGGTCCATCAACATCGCTTCCAATGTGATAAACAATAAGCGCCTTCCCATTAGGAATATTGGTAAAAACTGTGCCTTCATTATAAGGAGGATATACACATAGTGCTGTTGATATTATGTTCCAATCATTATCAACATTGTATACTGTAAAACTTTCACCTCCTCGTCGCCCGTCTATAAGATAGGTAATTTGAATAAATTTATTACTTCTCAGATCAACATACCAAGTTATAATCCCAATACTGATTATTATACTCCATATCGTCAATTGTTATCCATGTTTGGGAATAAACAACAGGCATGTAGCCAACAAATGCAAGGAGTAAAATTATGTGTTTAAAAATAGGATGTTTCATGATAATTTGATTTTAAGGTGTAATTAGTTGTCTTTCTTAATTATAGCCTCTTTCACAGCCTGTTGAGCCTTTTCTTGATTCTCTGCTCTTTGTTCTTCTTTTATTGTTTCGAGCGTTGCTTTTTGCTCTTCAGTTAAAATCGAGTCAATATCAGTCGTATATGCGTAGCTTATTTCCCGCATGGAAGCCTTTTGTTCTTCTGAAAGTTTTATTTTTTTCGTATTGTTTTTTACTTTACCGAGAATTTCCTGCCGTTTTATCAGGTAGGTTGCCGTTACTTCTTTTAGCTGGCTTTGTTGTTCTTTTGTCAGTTGGAGATCTTTAGCCCATTTTTTTGCCATTTTTTCCGCATTTTGTGTTAATGCGATGGACTCAATTGTAGACACTTGAGAAGTTTTATTTCCATTATCGGCATATATAGTACAAACCATATACCCCATCATGAGCAGACTAATAAAAATAATCCGGGTTAAAGTTTTCATAGATGTATGTTTTAAATTTTAAACTAAGGTTACATAAAACGTATATGTTTATTTTCCTCAAGATGTTTTTAACATATACGTTTTATAAATAAAAAAGTAACTGAGAAAAGGATTTTACGATTTCTGAACTTGAATATTCAACAATGTAATTTTAAGAAATGTAATGAAAACAAGAAGCAACAGTCCTTTATCTGTTATTGATTGGAAATCTGAAGAAGAATAAAATTACGATAGAAAACTTATTTATTTGAGAATTACTGTCTCCATCATAACTACTAAATAAATAGATTATTTTCGTATGGTATATACAAAATTATATAAAAGTTTTAAAAATAAGATATATTTTGCAGATAATTTTCAAAAAAAATGCAAAGTGTTGTAAAATTTTTATTTACAACACTTTGCATTTTAAAATCTGACTATTTATCAAATTACAGGATAAAATCAATTAAAATATCCTTGTAACCCGTAACTATTTTTTATTAATCTGTTCTTGCACAATTGCATCGATTACGGCAACCGTCGTAATATTTACAATATCCCGGACAGAACTTTCAAAATCGGTAAAGTGAATAGGTTTGTTTAGTCCCATTTGGATCGGTCCAACGGCAGATTCACCAACACCCATATCCATCAATAATTTATGAGCAATATTTGCTGAACTCAAATTGGGGAATATCAACGCATTTACATCTTTTCCTACTAAACGGGTAAATGGATATTTCCGGTCGCGAAGGTTCTTGTTTAATGCAAAATTTACCTGCATTTCACCATCGATTGCCCAGTCGGGATGTTCTTCCTGCAGAATCCGTACAACTTCATGTACGCTGGCAGGACTACCTTCTTTATCTGCACCAAAATTGGAATACGACAACATTGCCATAACCGGTTTATGGGCAAAAAACGAAACAGCATCGTGGGTTAATTTTGCAATATCAAGCAACGCTTCAGTCGAAGGATGCCTGTTTATCAATGTATCAGCAAGGAAAAAAGTTCCTTTTTTGGAATTGATAATATGCATTGCTCCGAAATGATTGTATCCTTCGCGTATACCAATAACTTCTTTTGCAACCTTTATCGTATTGGAATACTTCGTATATACACCTGTAATAAAGGCGTCTGCATCTCCGGTTTCAACCATCATCATACCGAAATAGTTACGCTCAAACATTTTATCCCGGGCTTCATCATACACAACTCCTTCCCTACCCCTTTTTGCAGCCAGCAATTTTGCATATTTGTCGCGACGTTCTTCCTCATCATCATGACGAAGATTTACAATTTCAACGCCTGCTAAATCCAAATCCAATTCCTTTGCTAATTTTTGAATACGTTCTGTATTTCCAAGCAATATAGGATGGCAAATACCTTCTTCTTTAGCAACAACTGCAGCTTTGAGCATATTTTCATGTCCGCCTTCGGCAAATACTACCCGTTTTGGAGATTCTTTCGCCATTTCGGTAAAACGACGAAGTAATTTATTATCATGCCCCATCATTTCGTTTAGCTTTTGCTCATACGCTTTCCAATCGGTAATAGTATGACGGGCAACACCAGATTTTATAGCAGCCTTGGCAACTGCAGTCGATACTTCTGTAAGCAAACGAGGGTCAAGCGGTTTCGGAATCAAATATTCCCGTCCGAATGTAAGACGTTTAATATTATATGCTGCGTTTACAACATCCGGAACCGGTTTTTTAGCCAATCCTGCAATTGCTTTTACAGCAGCTAATTTCATTTCTTCATTGATGGTTTTTGCCCTTACATCCAATGCTCCACGGAAAATATAAGGAAATCCCAATACATTATTAACCTGATTAGGATAATCGGAACGTCCGGTTGCAAAAATCAAATCAGGACGGGAAGCTTTTGCATTTTCGTAAGAAATTTCAGGATTCGGATTTGCCAATGCAAAAACAATCGGATTTTCATTCATCGAACGCACCATGTCTTGCGTAAGTACATCAGCCACGGATAATCCCAAGAATACATCCGATCCGGCTACAGCTTCTTCCAATGTATTGATATTGCGATCTGTTGCAAAAAACTTTTTCGACTCATTAAGGTCTGTACGGCGAGTTGAAATAACACCTTTACTATCAACCATAATGATGTTTTCTTTCTTCGCTCCCAACATCATGTATAACTTGGTACAGGAATTTGCCGAAGCTCCGGCACCGTTTACCACGATTTTTACATCGCCTATTTTTTTACCGGTAACTTCCAATGCATTAATCAGCCCAGCCGAAGAAATAATCGCGGTACCATGTTGGTCATCATGCATTACCGGAATATCCAACTCAGCTTTCAGCCTATCTTCAATTTCGAAACATCCGGGAGCCTTAATATCTTCCAGATTAATTCCTCCGAAAGTAGGCGCAATTGCTTTTACAGCCTGTATAAATTTCTCAGGGTCTTTTTCGTCAACTTCTATGTCAAAAACATCGATTCCGGCAAAAATCTTGAATAATAAACCTTTACCTTCCATTACCGGTTTTCCTGCCAATGCACCTATATCTCCAAGCCCAAGCACTGCTGTTCCATTAGATATAACAGCCACCAAATTACCCTTAGCTGTATAATCATAAGCCGTATTCTGGTCTTTTTCAATTTCTAAACAAGGTTCGGCAACTCCGGGAGAATATGCCAACGATAAATCATGTTGAGTACTATAAGGTTTTGTAGGTACAACTTCAATTTTTCCGGGTTTGCCCTGAGAATGGTATTTCAAGGCAGCTTCTTTAGATATTTTTGCCATATTATATAAAAATTTTAATAAGTTTAAATTTATCCGAAATCAAGTATAAATCATTTTTTCAAATTAATAGAATTTAAAAGAGTTTGATTAAAAACTATCAGTAAAAATATCTTTTTACTGATATTCTATTCAAAATAACCCTTGTTTTATATTTAAATCCAATTTTTCAAAATTGTGCGAAGTTACTGAAAAAATCTTATTTGCGATTACTTATTCTAGGTTATTTTAGGCATTTTTATTACAGATTATTTGATTTTATAAACACGTCACAATCACATCATATTTTATATTAATCTGTAAATAAAAATATTATGAAAAAATTACAAAGCCAGGAGAAAAGTGTTTGGAAGGAAAAGATATTTATGTACCTTTGCACCCGAATTTTGGCCCCGTAGTTCAGCTGTATAGAACGTCAGATTCCGGTTCTGAAGGTCACAGGTTAGAATCCTGTCGGGGTCACTGCTTAAAAAGCGGCTAATACAGTATTGTATTGCCGCTTCTGTGTTTTGTGTGCCCCGCCTCATTGGCACATTAATTCTTTATTTTTTTATCCTTTTTTCCTACATTTTTTCTTTCCTAGCTTCCATCATGCAATCAAATACATTTATTCTGAAATCAAAAGTACCCTTATGAGATAATTAACCAAAGTGCAAACATTATAACAGTTTTTTTGTTTATATTAACATATATTGCCTGAGTTTTTATTTATTGTTCCAGATGTAGCATTTTATGATGATAAAAAGAATTTTAAATTTGATAAAACAATTAACTATATTTCTATTCTTATTGATCCCGATTGAGGCACTCGCAAAAGAAGATTCACCGAAGGATACTGTTTTTCTCAAAAATGGAGAGATGTTGATTGGCGACATTAAAGAATTGCGTTTGGGCATGTTGTCATTCGATTCTAAAGATGTAGGTTTAATCAGTTTGAAAATTTCAAAAATCAAAACAATCGATTCATCTTCTGATACTTTACGAATAGAAACTGCAGATAAGGCAATTTATTACGGAGCTTTAAAACCATCGGAAAAGCCCGGCTATGTTTATATCGTTATACCATCACACCGACATTTGGTTGAGATAGATAATATCAATTCCTTATTATCATTTAAAAAGCATTTTTGGAACAACATTTCGGGAAATGTTTCGGCAGGATTCAGTTATTCGCATTCAAGCGGGATTGGCCAGTTGAATCTCAGTTTTTCGACAACATATACAGCTAAACGATTCGAATTATCGATAAAAGGTTCGGGCATAGCTTCTATTGATACATCATCGTTTTCACGAGACAGGGAAGACTTCGATATTGCAGCTCTTTATAATGTTGAAAAAATGTGGTATGCAGTTGTAGCATTTGAATATCAACGTAATTTGCAACTATCTATATTAAGACGTCTTCAACAGTTGGGTGCAGCAGGGTATAAAGTTGTTCTCAGTCAAAATTTTCAGACTATGGGTATAGCCGGGCTGGGAATAAGTCAAGAACATAGTACAACCGGAGTTGATGAAAATTCTTTGATTGAAATTCCCACAGGTATCTCTTTTGATTATTACAAATTTTCCAATCCAAACATACAAATATCTTCTCAACATACCTTTTATGTAGGCCTTACTCAGTGGGGACGTGTCAGATACGATTCGAACACAACTTTAAATTGGGAGTTATTTAAGAATTTTTCGTTTTCATTGAATCTATATTTGGATTATGATAATCAACCACCAGACCCAACCGCAGGTAAAACAGATTATGGAACAGTTATAGGATTATCGTACAAATTTTGAAAGCAAACAAAAACAACGAATAATCAAAAAGAAAAACTTCCAGTAAAAAACAAGGAACCCTTGAGTATTTTGTGCCTTCCTTCTTCTCGAGCATCATCATTAAATTGCGCGAAGCAAATTGCTATGAATTTCCAAAAAATAAAAAAAGGAAAAACACTTGATTGAAACAATTTTCAAGTGGCCTCCCTCTTTTATACATTTAGAGCCTATTTAAATTTTTCATAAAATGATTATTAAAGCCTTTTTCGCCATAAATTGTGTTGTTTTTTGCAATCTTGTTCCTTTCATTTTGCTCACATAGCCCGCTATTATCACAAAATAAAATAACCAACCTTGCTAAAAAACAACTATAATTTATTTGGCGAGAAAATTTAAACAGGCTCTTAAACTATTCGAATAATCTTTTAGAATTGTGTATTAAATCCTACGAATGTTTGAAATCTTGACTGTCCTATACCTTTTGATAATACTGCAAATTGAGGCTCTGCAAAGATATTAAATACAACTTTATCTACCTTCACAACTTTACCGATACCTAAACCAAGTGGAATATTGTAATTCCCGTTTTCAAGGTCAAACGTCCATATTCCGGTGCTACGTAGATAAGTTCCTCCACCAAGTTGCCACATCCCAAACAATTGAGTAGTAAGCACATCTATATCTCGTGCATCTTTTTCTCCAGCAAAAGATGTCTGCCATTGAAGCAACGCTCCTGATTGAAAAACATGATTCTTTGCCAAGAATGCCAAAAGAGCAACTCCAGCCTGCCATTTTTCCTGACTGAAGCCATTTGTTCCTGTTGGTGCGGTAATCAGAGGACCAATACCAAATTTGTTTCCACCTTTATCTACCGAATAAATAGCAAAAAGATTAAAATCTCCTAATCCTGATGATGGACTTACACTTGGTGCTGAAGAAGTTATAACAGGCAATGTTCCTCGTAACAAAAACCGACCTACAGGCTGTGCATAGCGAAACAACAATTGATTTTGCCCTACATCCGGCATCCCATAAATATCACTGATAATATAATCATGCACGTTGAATGCTTTTGTATGCGCCATCGGATCATTGGCTTTTTTCAATGTTTCTTCATCCAACCCTCCAGCTTGTTGTTGAGCTTTTAACCCAGATACTACACCAAACACCATCAAAAAGACGGTTAAGAATATTCTCAGAATAGTGTTCATAATTCAAAATATTTAATTGTTAATTTTAAGCATTATTAAAAATAACAATTAACAATATATTTTGTTCGCGATTTAAAAAAAATGTCTATTTTTTTTAATTAACAGACATTGTATTACACTTAGGATATTTTTGATTTAAATAGTAGAATTACAACTAATTAAATAGTAAAAAATAAAATATTATTTTCTGTTAAAAATCTATTTTTTATAAATGTCTCCATCAATTTTAATCACATCAGCATCGCTTGTTTTTTCAAAAACATACTCTTCGTGAAACTTCTCATTTCCCGATTCTTTTGTGTAAATGATGTATTTAGTGCTATTACTTTCTTCTTTTACATTAGAATCGAATGCTCCCATGTAAACTTTCCAATCTTCGAAAAAATCGGTCGTTACTTTATTGTTTTCATATTGTATTACATTATCTGGTGTAACAACAATTTTCAGATTCTGGTTATTTTCGGAAATCCAAGTCCCTTGAGTCCATGCCGGCGGAGATATAGGAGAAACAGCATCATCTTCAACACAAGCGGTAAATCCTATCAATATAAAAGATAAAAACAATATACGTTTTAAAAGTTTCATGTTTAAGAAAAATATTTAAATGGATAATTATTATTCAGATAATGAAATGATTAGTAATCCATTGTATCTTCAGGTGGATTTTCCTTTTTTTCCTGACGCTGGATAATGGCGGCAATATCATTCGGTTTAGGCAAATGAACATATTCTCTCCTGTAAATATTCAAGCATAAAATAAATAACGAAAGAATAAGAGGTCCAAATATAACTCCCCAAAAACCAAATAATTTCAATCCGATAATTACACCAAAAACCGTAACCAACGGATGAACATCCGCTAATTTTTTTTGCAATAGAAATCTAATTAAATTATCAATATTCGTTACCACAAGTGCTCCGAATAATATAAGACCAATTCCATTCACCAAATCGCCCGACATAATCATTGAAATACCTAATGGAACCCAAATCAATGCTGTTCCAACCAAAGGAATAATCGTTGCAAAGCTTGTAAGAATAGCGTAGAAGAAAGGTTCCCGTACATCGAAAACCAAATATCCTACAAGAGCAAATCCTCCCTGAACAACGGCTAATAATGGGATTCCTATTGCATTGGCTTGTATCATTATTTTAACTTCGTGCATTACTTCCCGTTTATTTGTTTCTTTAAACGGCATTAATTCCCATAACGCATATTCAAGATTCCGTCCTTTTATAAATAAAAAGTACAAGATAAAAATCATAATAAGGCTATTGATTACCAAAGAGTAAATTCCTTGCGCCAACCCTTGTACTGTAGCAACTCCCCATTTAGGAATAAAAGAAAGATTCTCGATGGTAAGAACTTTCAGTCCTGTTTTTTCCTCAAGTGTATGGGCTAATGTATCCAGTTTGCTCAATATCAATTGTGGGTCAATATCAATCATCGATATTTTATCCGCCAACATAATAGATATCAACGAAATAGGAATAAGAAAAAGTAAAATAACTTCTAAAAGTAAAATAACTGAGGCTAAAGACGGCTTAATTTTTTTCTTATCGGTAAGATATATCATTTGCTTCCGCATCAGTATATATAAAGTAAATGCTCCTAAAA
Source organism: Bacteroidales bacterium (assembly GCA_031553395.1). Lineage (GTDB taxonomy): Bacteria > Bacteroidota > Bacteroidia > Bacteroidales > WRGA01 > WRGA01. The sequence goes on from JAVBLR010000015.1 coordinate 41,467, forward strand.
ATCCACTCATGAATTCTTGGAGTTCAAAGAAGATAATTGCCCCTAAAATCAGGATAAAAATAACAAGAGCAACACCCCAACGCTTTTCTTGTATCGATTGATTCACCTTTGAATTAAGAATTAAAAATTAAAAATTATTTCTCGAATAAAATAACCATTTTTGAGATATGGATTTTATATTAACAAATCTAACATTTTTAATGTTAATGAAGTTTTTGATTTAAAAAATATTAACAAAAGAGTAAGTTCTATTTTGAATTTAGAATGGATAACCAATGGCAAAATGAATGGCAAAATCACGGCTAAAAGAAGGATTGAACATAACCCAACGGCTTTCGGTTATCATCGATGGATCATAGGCTTTCATTCCGGTATCCAAGCGCACAAGAAAATATTTGAAATCGAGACGTAAACCCAACCCATACGAAGCAGCTATTTGCTTGTAAAATTCATCGAACTTAAATTGTCCTCCGGGTTGAGATGGATAATTCCTGATTGTCCATATATTTCCGGCATCAACATATGCTGCCAATTGAAATAACCAAAATATATGGCTTCTCCACTCTACATTCATATCCAACCGGATGTCTCCTGTTTGGTACACATAATCCATTGTTTGCCCAGAATAACGGTATGTTCCGGGGCCTAATGTTCTTACCGACCATCCGCGCACACTATTTGCACCTCCCGAATAAAAGCTTTTTTCAAATGGCAATATCGTTGAATTCAAATATGGATAAGCAACTCCCATTCCAATGTGGTAAGCAAATGAATTGTCTGTATTAATAATATGTGTCCGGGAAAAATCCACATTTCCTTTAACATACTGAGATATAGGTGCATTTAAAATATTATACTGACCTTCTTCATCCTTTGTGTTTCCTAATAACTTAGATATACCATATAAAGCATTACCTGAAGATTCGACTGTTGCCCTGACGGAATACAATATTTTATTCTTGCTTGAAAGTCCTTGATTGGATGTATAATACGAATAAGAAATACCTCCTATTACGTGATCTTTAAAACTATTCAACAAAGCCGGATAACGTTCTAAATCCTCTACGAATTCCTGAGACATACGAGGGACATGTATATAATCGAAGAAAAACGGATCGATCGTATGACGATGTTTTCCATTTTGTCCTACACTCCATTTATAACGCCAACTACCGGAAAATACAATCCGTTCATATTCAGGACGTGCTTGCCTGCCGAATGCCAATACATATTCGGTTGATGCACGCAACCGTTTCTTAAAATCTTTATTGAGAAAAGGAAACTGAAATTTGGGAAATAGAATAGATGTTTCAGCTCCTATTTCGGTATAATTATTATTCCATAAATCGGTAACATTTCCGCTTAATGCTTCATAAGCACCCCGTACTTTAAAGCTGAAAACTTCCGAACCATGAAAAATATTCCGGTGCTGGTAATTGATATTTCCTGCAACACCTAAATCTCCAGCCGAGTTTGTTCCTTCAAGCGATGTAGAAATGGTTTGGCTTTTTGCCGATGTCAATGAAATATAACAGTTCAGCCAAGTTGAATTAACTTCCTCAAACCGGATATTAGCATAACGCAGGGCTTGCAAAGAACTCAACGCATTGTATGTAGCAGTTACATCATTTTCATTGTAACGAGAATGTGGACGAATAAAGCAGTTTTGCAACAAGAAATTTGAACGAAATGGAGAATTTTCATCCTGTACAATATGGTACCCTTCGTAAGCAATGGTGTCCGGATCGGCAAATCCGTTTTGTAACCTTCGTCTATGGCTTTGGGCTGCATTATCAATTAAAAAGTAAACATCTTTGATGCGGTATATCTCCTGCCTGAACTGTGATGCCTTTAAGCTATCCGTAACCTCAGTACCTACGGGAATAGCACGAATATCCAACGTCAGGTCTATTTGATGAGTAACCTGTGAACTATCGGCAAAATAATGAATGTTTTCCTTTGAAAAAGAGTAATAACCTAATTTCTTTAATTGATTTACAATCCGCGTCCGTTCCTGATCCAACACATCTCCATCAAAAAGCATCCCCGGATTAATCAAACTACTAACTGAGTCTTTCAGAATGAGCCGTTCTATATTTTCTTCTTGGATATTATACGAAAGTTTGTTTACATAATAAGGCTTATTAAGGGTAGTACGGTAAGTCACAGATGCTTTCTTATTTTTAGTTGTAACTTCGGGAATTACAGTAGCATCCATATAACCTTTATTGTAAAATACACGCTGTAATTCCAACGCTGTATTAACTGTCAAATCCTCATCATAAATGACCGGCGGGCTTCCTAAGTTTTTTATAAACCGGTTTCTTCGTTTCGTAGAATCTTGTCCGGCTAAACTGTAGATACCCAAACGCATATTCCAAAGTCCAAAAACCTTGTAATTGGGTTGTTGTTTCAGATACTCAGTAAGGTCGTTTGGATCTATTACTTGAGGCTTGGATTTTATTTGAACTTTATTTAACAGATATTTACCTTCGGGTACAAACTTAGTTGTGTTGCAGGCTATACAACATAACACAAAAATGAAGAAGGCTAATATGTTTTTTATAATTTTAAACAAATGAAAATCAATAATTAAAACATTAAACTAAAGTGCTACTGATTAAAATAAAGGGAGAAGAAACGTACAAATCAAAATATTGAAGATGATTTTCAATTATTTATTAACTAATTTAGCACTCCAAAAACGATTCGCAAAGATATAAAGATAATCGTTTCAAAAACCTTGACTTTCTGATTTTTGAATTTATTAAATTTTAGCACATTTTTTGGTAAAAATGAAAAAGTATAATTTTGACGAAATAATCAACAGGCACGGAACAAATTGTTTAAAACAAGATGCTTTGAAAGATTTTTTCGGAAGAGAAGATTTAATTCCATTGTGGGTGGCTGATATGGATTTCAAAACTCCTGATTTTATCATGGAAGCAATCCGAAAACGTTGTGAGCACGAAGTTCTGGCTTATACTTTTTCCGGAGATAAATACCATAATGCAATTATTAACTGGTTAAAACATAAACATAACTGGACTGTCGAAAAATCGATGCTCGGATTTATCCCGGGTGTTGTGCCCGGATTGGCAATGTGCATAAATTGTTTTACCAATATGAATGATACGGTTATCGTGCAGCCTCCGGTTTATCCTCCATTTCTGCATGTTCCGGAAAAGTGCGGACGAAAGGTTGTTCTCAATCCTTTATTATTGGGAAACGGACAATTCAACATGGATTTTAATCAGTTGGAATCCATTTGCGACAACCGATGCAAGATGTTGATATTATGCAATCCGCACAATCCGGGAGGAAGAATGTGGAGCAAGAAAGAATTGATTATGCTGGCAGATATTTGTTATGAAAAAAATATTTTCGTTGTATCTGATGAAATCCATGCCGACCTTGCTCTTGCAGGAAGAATGCATATTCCTTTCGCTTCGGTATCGGAAAAAGCTAATTCAAATAGTATAACATTAATGGCTCCGAGTAAAACGTTCAATATAGCCGGATTAGGTTCTTCTTTTTATGTTGCAACAAATTCGGATGTAAAAAAGAAATTCAGTGATTATTTGGCTAATAATGCTCTTGATCATGGACATATTTTTGCTTTTACAGCAACTCAGGCTGCTTATGAAAACGGAGAAGACTGGCTTAACCAATTGACTGATTATGTACAAAAAAATGTACGTTTTGTAGATAATTTTTTAAAATCGAATATTCCTCAAATTAAAGCAATTATACCCGAAGCATCGTTTCTCATCTGGCTGGATTGTCGCGAACTGAAAATGACTCAACCCGAACTTGTTTCATTTTTTATTAATGAAGCTCGTTTAGCACTAAATGATGGTATTACTTTCGGAATAGGCGGCGAAGATTTTATGCGCCTGAATATTGGATGCCCTCAATCTGTATTGGAGAAAGCAATGTTACAATTGAAAGAAGCCTATTATAAAGTAAAAGGTAAAAGGTAAAAGGTAAAAGGTAAAAGGTTTCCAAACTTTTTACCTTTTACCTTTTACTTTAGCAACATAAAATCGTATTGCAAACCAAAGGTGAAAAAGAAAAACAGAAATTCTGCCATAATATTTTACCATTATCCGATAACGCTCTTTTAATGATAATTTGTGATTGGATGTAGTTGTTCCTTCTTCCAAATAATTAACTACTATTTGATGAGAATTATAGATGTTATTACTTCGTTTTAAACAACGGATACACCAATCGAAATCGGAAGAAAAACGATATTGCAGGTCATAATCGGGAGCAATATTTCTTTTTGCAATAAAAGCCTGATGACAAACCAGCATTCCCATCCGGAAGCTTTTCCATGTAAGTTTTTCAGGAGCCTTCAACCTGCGCATATAGTTGAAGTTTCCGGTATCATCTACAATGGCTGTTTCTCCATAAATAATATCCGGCAGATTGGTTGCATTTATTTTTGATATAATTTTTTCAAGTGTATCAGAAGAATAGATCGTATCTCCGGAATTAATAAACCAGACATAATCACCTGTAGCAGCAGCCAAACCTTTATTCATCGCATCGTATAAACCTTTATCTGGTTCACTGATTCGATAGGCTATTTTGCTACTGTATTTATCAACAATTTGCATTGTTCCATCCGTTGATTTCCCATCGATAAGAATGTATTCTATATTACTGTATGTTTGATTAACAATGCTTTCTATCGTTTTAGCAATTGTTTTTTCGGCATTATAAGTAATTGTTATGATTGAAAATATTGGAGGCATAATCATTTGTTATTTTTAATACACAAAAATACAAGAAAATATATAGAGACAATTATTGATTTTTGAGGAGATAAAAGTATCTATTTGCAGCATATATTCATCAAGAATGGCCGATTTTTATTGAAAAACATGAATATTTTATCCATTTTATTTTTTTTTATAACAAATTCACTACCTTTGGATTCGATAGTTTTGTTATTTATTTTAGTGAAAATCATTATAAAGAATTCATTATTTTATAACATTTTAAAGCACATGTTTATGAAACGTACATTTTTTATTGCATTAGTTGCAGCTTTTTTGATATCATTGCCTTCTCAGGCGCAGATTAAATTTGGAGTAAGAGCGGGAGTAAGTGTTGCTGATCTTTCATTCGACAGTGATGTTTTTAACAGCTCTAATATTACCGGATTCTCTGGAGGTTTGGCTGTAGATTTTAAAATTCCGGTTGTAGGTCTTGGTGTGTCTTCGGGATTATTGTACACGCAAAGAGGCGGAACTTTTAAGATTCCATCAAATATAGATGAAGCAGTAGGTACTTTTACAAGTAAAGATGTAAGAATCGGGTATTTGGATATTCCGGTATTTTTGAAATGGAACTTCAGTATTCCATTGTCTCCAGTAGGGGTATTTATACAAGGCGGCCCTTATTTTAGTTTGGCTTTGGATGATAAAGATGCAAAAGATATTAAAGAAGCTTTTGGAAGTTTCAATAATTTTGACACAGGTTTAGGACTTGGTGCAGGTGTTTCTTTATTTTCGAAATTGGAAGTTGGTGCATATTACGGTTGGGGACTTACCAAAGTATATGATAACGGAGATGTAAAAAATAGAGGCTGGAACATAACTGCTGCTTATTTCTTTTAATTAATCCGATTATAATAACTAACTTCGCGTGATTTATGTTGCATTAATTGCAATAAATTACGCGAAGTTTGCATATTAACTCATTTCGAAACCTTGATTGTAATGCACGAAAAAGCCGCAAGTCTTTTATTTTTAAACAAGTAGTTTTCGATAATAATAAAATGAGTAAAATTCTTTTCAAAAATAAAGAAGAAAAACAAAACTTCTTATCTGCCTATAAGAAGCTCCTTTTGTCTTTAAGCGGAACCTATACAAAAGATGAGTTTCTCCAACTAAAACACATTCTCAAAGATGCTGTTCTGAATAATCGACATCCATTGAGTGGATTAGATATTCATCCTATAGTAAAAGACGTTTATGCAGCTTTAATCATATCTGATGAAATTGGGCTGAAACGTGCTTCGATTATATCCGTTTTCCTATATGAATTGGTTGGCAATCATTCATTAGGCATTAAAGATATTGAAAAAAAATTCGGACAGGATGTAAGTACTATCATCAAAGGATTATTAAAAACCAATGAATTATATTCCAAAGACATTGCTGTAGACAGCGAAGACTTTCGCAAGCTTTTGCTTGTTTTTGCTGAAGATGTTCGGGTTATTCTCATTATGATTGCCGAACGCTTGAATATGATGCGTCTTATGCGACATACCGACAATGAAGAACTTCGTGTAAAAGTTGCCAAAGAAGCTGGAATTTTGTATGCTCCTTTGGCTCATAAATTGGGATTGTATTCTATCAAATCCGAATTAGAGGATGCTTCCTTAAAATACACCAACCGGGTAGTTTACAATAACATAGCTAAAAAATTAAACGAAACCAAAAACTCTCGGGAAAAATATATCTCCCAATTTATCAAACCTGTTGAGGAAAAATTGGAAGATGCCGGACTTGATTTCGATATTAAAGGACGTACCAAATCCATCTATTCCATTTGGAATAAAATTAAAAAACAAAAAACCGATTTTGAAAATATATACGATTTGTTTGCTATTCGTGTAATTTTGAATACAACAAAGGAAAAGGAAAAATCGGAATGCTGGCAGGTATATTCTATCATTACCGATATGTATCAACCCAATCCTATGCGACTGAAAGATTGGTTATCCATCCCAAAAAGCAACGGATATGAATCGTTGCATACAACCGTAATGGGGCCGGGTGGAAAATGGGTAGAAGTACAAATCCGGAGCAAGCGCATGGACGAAATTGCCGAACGTGGATTTGCTGCTCATTGGAAATACAAAGGTGTAAAAAGCGAAAGTGGCTTGGATGAATGGCTTACCAATGTGAGGGAAATATTGGAAAGTCACGATGCTACACCGGCTGAGGTAATGAGTGAGTTCAAATTGGGTATTTATGAAAAAGAAATTTTTGTATTTACTCCAAAAGGCGATTTACATCGACTTCCCAAAGGTGCTACAGTAATGGATTTCGCGTATTCGATTCATACGGATGTGGGGAATCGTTGTGTGGGTGGTAAAATCAACGGAAAAAATGTTCCGATAAAACATGTTATTAAAACAGGCGACCAGATTGAAATATTGACTTCGCCCAATCAGTCTCCCAAACGCGATTGGCTGAATTTTACGGTAACATCTAAGGCGCGTGTAAAAATAAAACAAACACTAAAGGAGCAAGATTCCAAAGAATCGGAATACGGAAAAGAATTATTGATGCGCCGCTTCAAAAACAAAAAAATTGATTTTGAAGAAGCTGTTTTGATGCGTTTAATTAAAAAACTTGGGTATAAAAACATAACTGATTTTTTTTACGATATTGCTTCCGGAAAAAGTGATGCAAATGCTGTTATCGAACAATACCTCGACCTTGGAAAGAAGGAAAAGGAAGCAACCGAATTTATTGAAACTCGTACAGCCGAAACGTTTTCGGTAAGTGAAACAACCGAAAAAAACTATTTACACGAAGATACGCTGGTTATCGACCACAACCTGAAAGGTATTGATTATAAGTTGGCTAAATGTTGTAATCCGATTTATGGCGATGAAATTTTCGGGTTTGTTTCTTCACAAGGTGGAATTAAAATTCATCGAAAAGATTGCAGTAATGCTCCCGAAATGATCTCCCGTTTTGGTTACCGTGTTGTAAAAGCCCAATGGGCAGGAAAAGCCGAAACACTTTATCCCGTTACATTACACGTTGTGGGACATGACGATATCGGTATTGTAACGAATATATCTTCTATTATATCCAAAGAAAAGGATGTTTCTCTGCGTTCAATTAACGTAAATTCTTCGGATGGATTATTTCAGGGAGATATAACAGTTTTTATTTCAGATACATCTAAATTAAACGGATTAATTAATAAAATCAAAACCGTTAAAGGTGTAAAATTGGTAGAGAGAGGAAAAGTATCATAGGATATTGTTATTCGTTGTTTGTTATTTGCCAATAAAACAACGAATAACTAAAAACAAATAACGAATAACTAAACAACCACTATGGACGAACTTAAAAAAGAAATATTGGAAAATGTAACCAATGAAGTTGCATTCGGATTCAGTACCAAAGAAGAAATCTTTGATGATATATTAGATATGTTTGATGATGAAGGTATTGATGAAGATTGGCTGAAAAAGCTGATTGATGAAAAATACGATGCTCATCTGGAAGAAAGTAAAACATGGCAACATCCGACTGATTATGAAAAACTGGCCGAAGTTTTCGAAGAATTAAATGAGGAAAATATCATTACGCTTCATAAAGCCGGTTACACCAAACAAGATGGTTATGGCGATGTAACTGAAATTGTTGAAATCCTCAAAGAAGACGGAATCGAACCAATCGGTTATTGCTTTTATCATACACAAGACTTGGAAAGAGCTATTGATCCGGAAATCAGGAATTTATTTTTATGCTTTGATAGCCTAGACCAAAACGATGAAAAGGCTATTACTATTGGAAATCTGATTGTATCAAAACTCAACAAGGCCGGATTCAAAACTTCTTGGGATGGAACAATCAATCAACGAATTGAAATAAAGGATATCAATTGGTTAAGAACGCCGGAAGAAGATGATGATGAAGATTAATTAATGTGCCGATATGCCAATGTGCTAATTAATACGGATGCACTCTTTCATTGGCACATTGGCATATTAGAAAATTGGCATATTTAAAATAAGCTTATGAAAACATTTAATTTATTTTTTTGCATTTTACTATTTGCAACATCCATTTACGCACAAGAAAAAAAATACGACATTGTTGTTGCTCAGGATGGGTCGGGAAATTTTAAAACTATTCAGGAAGCTGTTACTTCTGTTCGCGATTTTCGTCCGGAAGGAAGAACGGTTATTTTTATCAAAAACGGAACATATACCGAAAAACTAGTTATCCCTACTTCAAAAACCGAAATAACATTGTTGGGCGAAAATACCGAAAAAACCATTATAACCAACAATGACCATGCAAATATCAACAAAATGGGAACTTTTAAAAGTTACACGATGTTGGTGCAGGGTAATGATTTTATTGGCAAAAACCTGACTATCGAAAATAATGCTCCCGAATTGGGTCAAGCAGTGTCTTTGCATACCGAAGGAGACAGGATTGCATTTTACGATTGCCGTTTGTTGGGTAATCAGGATACTTTTTATGGAGGACGAGAAAACACCCGGATTTTCTTCAAAGACTGCTATATTGAAGGAACAACCGATTTCATTTTTGGGCCTTCGACTGTTTGGTTTGAATCTTGTACTATTTGCAGCAAACGAAATTCCTATATTACTGCAGCATCCACACCGAAAAATATTCAATTTGGATTTGTATTTAACAATTGTACGCTTACGGCTAAAGAAGGTGTTACAAAAGTATATTTAGGCCGTCCGTGGCGTGCGTATGGAGCAACACTTTTTATGAACTGCAAATTGGGAAGCCAAATTCTTCCAGAAGGTTGGCACAATTGGGGAAATACTGATAATGAAAAAACAGCACGTTACGCCGAATATAAAAATACGGGAGAAGGTGCAAATACACAAAATCGTGTTCCTTGGTCTAAACAATTGACTGATAAAGAAGCGAAGGAATATACGATTGAGAATGTTTTTAGAAGCTGGAAGGTTGCAAATTAAGAATTAAAAGTTAAGAGTTAGAAATATTCAATTTCTAACTCTTTTTTAAATCAAATCGCAACCTATTAAAAAAACAATCATTTATTAACAAAATAGTTACTTGAATTTATTTAGAATAATTAACCCCTATATTTTCAGAACAATCTATATTTTCATATTTTGCCGATAAATCTTTTGACAGGAATAATTTTCTCATTACCCCCTCTTTTCCAGTCAATTGAATAATCAAAGAATCGCATTGTCCGGAATATTTAACATACATGTCATTATCAGCATAACCAAACTTTCTATAGACAGAACCTTTTAAACTCAATGTTCCGACTTTTGAGTTAGGGTTAATTTTCACGTTCCCTATAGTGCCTCCCTGTAATTGTATATCCACATTCATAGTATCCGAAATTTGATCGTCCAAATCAAATCTGCTAATTTCTGCATTAACATCAATTTGAACTTGAGGTATCCTTGCCGTAGAATTTAAGCTCGATGTATAAAGCTCTAACCAACTATCTCTTTGTTTTATATTAACATAGGGCATATCCGTATATAAAGCTCTTCGACATTGGCCATCAAGAACTGATACAATTGTATTTCGGCCATCAAAACCATACACTTTGCATGTAAAATGAGGAGGATGCAGCTTTTTTTTCGGTTTGGCAAAAGAAATCGATTGAGGGTCTTCCGGCATAAAAATAAAAACCGGAATTTTATCGCTACCAATAGCTTCCCAATCCAACGAATTAATAATCAATTTATTTCCGCTACTTTCTATTTCTACATATTCTTTGCAATAGTTGCTCGCATATACTTCATATTTATCGCCTTTCAAAATTACGACATCAACATCACAAATAGTTATCGATGAAAAAGGTGAGCAAGAGATAGATTGATATGTATTCAATTCTTTATTTTCCAGCAGCTTATGCATTTGCTCTATGCTTTGTACTTGTTTTATTTTTTCCATATCAGCAATAACCCGTTTGGATACAACTACTTGAAAAACGATTATTCCTACTATTATTATTCCTAATCCTACCAATAATTTGGAGGAAAGCTTTGTTATATATTTCATACGTTTATACCTTTTCTTTATATTGTTGATACAAAATATTAATCTCTTCCATAGAAAAATCCAGCAAGGAAATTGTTTTGAAAAATTCGGGTAAATCTTGTTCCTTGAAATTCTTCTTCCATTCCTTTTTTACGATCGAATACGCTTTCTCCGAAACAAAATAACCGATACCTCTTTTATTGTAGATAATTTCTTTTTGCTGAAGTATTTCATACGCTCTGACTGTTGTATTGGGATTGACTTCCATAGCTACAGCCAAATCTCTGACAGAAGGTATGCGTTCTTCTCCACTCCAATCCTTACGGAGAATCTTTTCTTCAATGATTTTAGCAATTTGAAGATAAATAGCTTGAGAATCTGTAAATTGCATAATTAAATTGTTTTTTCGTTATATTTTACCTTTGATATGAATACCAAAGCCAAACATATAAATATACCTAAACAGTAAAGCGCTTCCGGATACATCCGGTATAAAAGGCACACTTCGTTACGTTTGTTGCTACCACCACCAATTACAAATCCGGGTATGGCAGTATTTGGCCAATCGCCTGTGAAAATTACATAAACAACGCGGGTAACCAATATTAATCCGACAACCACAACAAACCACAGTATAAGCGACTTGAATACTGCTAATTTTTTGAAAAGCATTATTCCAAACAAATAAGCGGAAGCGGAAAAAAGCCAAACGAGAAGAAATATCAGTTTTATAAATATATCAACCGGTAATACCTGATAGTAAGTATACTGATCATTGCGTTTAGCCATATTATCTATTTGAGATAATATTCCATCATTATAATCTCCTATTAATTTAAGAGAAAAGAATATCAGCAGACTAAATATAACCGGATAAACAACAAAGCCTAATAAAAATTTAGCCCAAAATACTTCGCTTCCTGATGCTGGTAATAAAAGCAATGATTGCGTTTTATTTTTGGAGGTAAATTCATTGTAATAAAATTGAAGATAAAATCCTTGTAATATACACATCTGAGAAAATGACAACAATAAAAAGAAATATCTGGGAATCATTTTATTATCCGAATAAAAAAGGCTACAAAATAAGATGAAGATAATAATAATTCCTCCCCAAAACAGCAATGCTTTTTTGTTGTTTAACCGGCATTCATTACCCAATACGTTGAAAAATCTTTTGAAACTGAATGTATTATTCATAGTTAATTTTTATTATTAATAATCTGTATTCTATCCCTAAATCCCCTAAAGGGGACTTTGCGGAGGTGAGATATTGATTATCAGTTCTATTCCAATTATTAGTTTTATTACGCACATCCGGTTGGATTGCTAAGAAAGTCCCCTTCAGGGAATTTAGGGGTAAACAAACCGGTAATATTCTCTTTTTCCGAAATAATTCCATTAAACAATAACTCGATATCCACACGGGAAGGATTAGCTGATTGATTCGATGTAATTCCTTTACCACCAAACACACCACTCTCTTTATAAAGCAATTGACCTGTGATATCAGCATCATTATTATATGAAACGAAAGAAAGTTTTTCGGAAATAGATTCCATATCCTGATTGAAGACAATGCGGTGATTTTCCAGTACGACAATCGTATCTATCAAATTCTCCAAATCACGAACCTGATGAGTAGAAATCACAATATAACGGTTTTCTGTGGCAACCGAAGCTATCAATTTTCGAAATTGTGATTTGGAAGGAATATCCATCCCGTTAGTAGGTTCATCCATCAATAACACCTTGGTATTACACGCTAAAGCAAAAGCAATATAAACCTTTTTCCTCTGTCCCATCGACATTTTATTAATCTTGTTTTCCTGATTAATTTCAAATTCCTGCATGTAATCGTTATACTGCTTTTCATCAAAATGAGGATAAAATGACACATAAAGCGCGGCATAACCACGAGGAGTAACATCCGGAATATAAATCTCTTCCGAAACTAAAAATAATTCCTGCAAAAAATCAACTTGGCGTTTTCCCGGATTCTTACCCAGCACATCAATTTTTCCTTCCTGAGGAAAAAGCAAACCCGAAATAAGGCTTAACAAGGTAGTTTTTCCTGTTCCGTTTTTCCCTAATAATCCATAAATACGCCCTTCGGAGAGAGTCAGACTTAAGTTTTCAAACAACTTATAATGCTTATTATAAGTAAAATAGAGGCTTTTAATAGTAATCATATTTATATTTTTAGTGTACTATTATACTAATACACTGCAAATATAAATAGTTTTTATTAATATGCAATTTTTTTTTGAAAAATTATTTTGGGAATATAAACGGAGAAAGGAATTACACACCGATTGCAAACCGGCACGAGCGGAAGGAAGATGAGGTTTTTGAAAATGGTAAATAGAAAAGTCTTTGTATTTTTGTGCAAAATGCATAATCCAAAATGTACAACAGAAAAACTGTTTTACTTAAAGGTTAGACACAAACTCGGGATAATCTTCACACTCCCAAATTATCAAACATTACAGTGCTTAAATATTTCTCAGCCCTATCCGGAAATACGACAACAATATTTCCGGATTCAATGGTTTCAGCGGTTTTGAGAGCGGCCAACATAGCGGCGCCACTACTCATTCCGGCGAATATTCCTTCTTTGGCAATAATTTCTCTTGCCATTGCAATCGCGTCTTCGCTTTCAACCATGATTTGAATGTCGATTTTGGAAGGGTCATAAATGGCGGGAATAATAGCTTCCTCCATATTCTTTAATCCTTGTATATAATGCCCTTTGATAGGATGCGCACATACGACTTTAATTCCGGGTTTTTGTTGCTTCAAAAATTTAGACAATCCCATGATAGTTCCCGAAGTTCCTAAAGCACAAACCAGGTAATCAATATTCCCTCCGGTGTCTTCCCAGATTTCAGCAGCCGTAGTTTCATAGTGAGTTAAGTAATTATTATGATTGGAAAATTGGTCGGGCATAAAATATTTCTCCGGATTTTCCTTAATCATTTGTCTTGCTTTACGAATAGCGCCATCTGTGCCTTCGCTTGCAGGTGTCAAAATGACTTTTCCTCCGTATGATGCAATAATTTTTCTTCTTTCGATAGAAACAGCTTCACTCATCACAATTTCTACAGAATATCCTTTTACAACACCAGCGATTGCCAATCCTATTCCGGTATTTCCGGATGTCGGTTCAATGATTATTTTACCGGAAGTAAGTAATCCACTTTGCTCGGCTTCTTCAATCATTTGGATGGAAATTCTGTCCTTAATACTGCCGGTTGGATTAAAACCTTCCAGTTTGGCAAATATGTTGATATTTTTATTCGGACACAGGTTGTTGATTCTAACCAAAGGAGTATTTCCGATTGTTTCAAGTATGTTGTTTTTAATCATAAATATTAATTTGAGCCGTAAAAGTAATTAGATAAATGATTTTATAGAACAGGGATAACACGGATTAGGCGGATTTTATAAAAGAAAGTTTTATCTACTTTTCAATACAATCCAGCACACCTCCCATAATGATTGCGGCTAATGTTTGTATAAAATCTTCCGTATAATTTCCGGCGATGGCAGCTTTTCCTCCGGTAATTTCAGATTGTACGCGAGGAAAAGACAACACTTTTCCGTCACTAACAATGGCTAAATCGCGGCCAATGCTATTCCTGGTAAGTTGCGCCCATTTATCATGGTATTCGGTTTTAAATTCTAACGAAACCTCAGGCCGTGAATTAAACTTCGAATAAGTCATTTCCGCTTTTTCAACTGTAGTCGGATTGAGTTCAAAACGGCCTCCATGAGTTGAAATAGCAATCAACCCAAATCTGCCTCCTTGCGGCGCTGCTGTCCACATAAAAGTGATAGGATTTGGAAAAAGCGTTTTAATATCGGAACTATTAAGTAGGCGATTTACTTCAAGGGTATCTCTTGCCAAAGCAAATCCGACTTGACTTCCTGGTACAAGTTGTCCGTTGTATTCATAGGGATATAATAATGTAAATAAAGGCTGTGAGTCGTCTTCATATTCATTTGAATTGGCGGTATTGATATCATCTTTTCTTAATATTTTATTTGCCTGTTGCAACATGGGAAAAATATCGATATTGGATACAGTCTCAATGATGTAAACCTCTCCGCGAGAAGTAAGTATTTCCTGCAAGCAAGCCGTATCAGCTGCATTATAAAGCGATACACGAATTTGATTATCGTTCAGCAGTTCTACCGTATTCTTCTTGTGCAATGCTTGTAGTCGTTTGTTTAAAACTTCAAGATTTGCAGGTTGATTGCAACCGGGTAAAAGCTGAACATTCACAACAACCGGTTTTTCTCGGGAGCATGCATAACATGCGATTGATAACAACGTGATTAGATAAAAGATTTTTATTTTCATTGGAATGATTTTATGAAACACGGATAACTAATCTACTCTATCAATTTCGGACTAAAGAATAAAAAGCCGATATTCAACCCAAAATTCCAGTTGTCTTTGGGGTAACTATATTTGTTTCCAAATACAGAAATAGACATAAAAGGAAGCTGGCATACCAAAGATGCTTCTCCTATATATTCAATATCCTGAAGAAATTCTCCTTCGTAGGCTTTATTATTGGGACCCCGTTTTATTTCATTAAAAGGAATAAAACCATATAATTCTGTTCGCAAGTGAAATAGACGGTTTATTTTCCAAATAGGGATTACTCCGCCAGCAAGGTATTGATTTGCACGCAGTTTTTCGTTGAACACCGTCATACTATGCAGAGTTGGAGTAAAAGCCGGCGCTTGAATAATTGTTGAAGTATAGTTATTGAAAAAATTCTTTCCCGAAATAACCCCCTCCAGATGCAATCCGTAGTTGAACTTGGGAGAAACAGTATAATATCTCCTGATATACCCTTTCATTTGCATCCACGAATGGTCTTTTTCTTCATGAGTCGTTAAACTTCCTCCCTCCGGAGTAGGGATAGGCGCAGATGTATAATTTTCCCTGCCTACGACCAATTGGGCAAGTAAATACTGATTAGAACCTTCTGTTGCATATTGTTTGTAATTCAATGAATTTTGTTCTATCCGGAAAGTTCCTACTCCTAAATTATAGGAACTCCTGTCAAAGCCAATATCTGCAAAATCTACATTATTCGATTGATAATAATAATCTCTGAGATTGCCATATCCCAACGATATCTCGGCTTTTCCTTTCATTAAAAAAGGAAAACCAATCCGTAGTTTTGCAAAAACTTCATTTTGACGGATAAATGCCAACACATCATTCTCATAAAAAAGATTTTCGCTATTATAATACTTCCGGTTCGAATACACACCCATCAAACGCATATACATGGGCAACTGCCTTATAGGTAAATCAATTCTCCCTGAAAGCATTGCCGCATTATAAGAAAACCCAAAATGTCCATCCAGATTATAGTTAATGGCATATTTATTTAATGACTGATAACCAACGCCTAAATAGCCCTGATTCGAATTCATAGATGAAATATTTCCACCAAAAGCCACTACAATATTTTCATCCATGATAACATTCAGATTCAAATCAAAATAGTTGGTTACCGGATTGTAAACAGCATGCGGTATAATTTCCGAAATTTTAGAATCTGCCAATAACTTAAAGTAGGCCGTTTTGAATTCCTCTAAAGAAAATTCATCGTTATTTTTGTGTATTGCATGTTCAACATATTCTTGCTGATTCTTGGTTGCACCTTTTACATGAATATCTTTGAATACTAATTCAGGTAATTCGCTCCGGTAAATAATGCGTCTGAGTTCGACTTCCTCTTCGGGAACCGAACGGCTGACTCGTTCACGTATAGAATCAACATACTGTAATCCTCTTTCATATCCGATTTGATAAATAGCATTTGCTTTATCAAAATCCAATAAACTGACATCCTGCAATTGAAATTTTATTACGATTCCATCCCTTTCCCGCACACGATAATCCGTTTTTTGCATAATCATGTTTTCGAGTTGCTTTACCAAGTCATTTTCCTTTATTTTGGTTACATCCCGTTGATTAGCAACAACGCTTCCAATAATAAAATCAGGTGCAAAATCCTGTTTCATTGGCCGGATTGGGAAATTATCATAAATTCCACCATCGTATATAGGAATACTGTCAATTTTAATAGGTGTAAAAACAAAAGGGAAAGTCATTGACGCACGAACAGCATCACCCAAATCTCCATCTTTGAAAACAATTGCTTTTTTGTTGTACACATCCGAAGCCACACACCTGAAAGGAACGAATAAATTATCGAAGTTCCCTTGGCAAGCAGCTGTAGCCGGTGAAAACATTTTCATATATGCAAAATTCAACTGAATCGGGTTAATTAAACTTTTGGGTAAGATATTAGGCATAATGGTCGCCGAGTCGGTTATTCCAACTTTAAACCGCACAAATTCGGGAGTCGATTCGGGCTTTTTGAAATAATACACATAGTCATCTTCAACCTGACCGCTTTGCCACATTAAAAATTCCTTTGATGAAATTAGCTTCATCATTTCATCGGGCGAATATCCCATTGCGTACATTCCACCGACAATTGCGCCTATAGAGGTTCCAGTGATATAATCAATCGGAATACCATTTTCCTCCAAAGCCTTAATAAGTCCGACATGGGCAACACCCTTCGCTCCTCCTCCACTAAGTACCAAACCTACCCGTTGGGAGAAAACGCTCGAAGTCATGTGCATAAAAAATGCAATTATCAAACTTATTTTTAGTATCCTGTTCATGTTTTAAAATAACTGTCAAAACTACATTTTTTTTAAGGAATAGTAAAATTTTAATTCGACTTTTCTTTTGCATTTATACCTTTTTCTAATTCCCGCTCAATTCGAATTAATAGGACTTAGGTAGAAATTCAAACTAATTTTATATTTTTGTTGCTTAATTTTTAAAAATCAAAAAATTAGAACAAATGAAACACCCTAAAGGATTATATGTTTTATTTTTCACTGAAATGTGGGAACGGTTCGGATATTACCTAATGCTGGGAATATTTTCACTCTATATGATGGATGCCTGGCAAAATGGAGGAATGGGATATTCTCCTCAGCAAAAATCCGATATTTACGGAACATATATAGGACTTGTATATTTAACACCATTTATAGGCGGGTTGTTGGCCGACCGCATATTAGGCTACCGGAAATCGATTATAATCGGAGGGCTTTTAATGGCTTTTGGCTATATCGGACTCAGTATTCATAACGAACATTCTTTCTATATTTCCCTGTTACTGATTATTTTAGGAAATGGATTTTTCAAGCCAAATATATCAACATTAGTAGGAAATTTATACAACAATGAAAAATACAAAGACCATAAAGATGCAGGATTTAACATTTTCTACATGGGTATAAATATCGGAGGCTTTATCTGTAATTTCGTAGCTGCTTACATGCGGATAAACTTCGGTTGGGGATATGCTTTCTTCGCTGCAGGGATAGGTCTGTTAATCGGGTTGGGAATCTTTATATCGGGAACGAGGCACATCAAAGAGGCTGATATTATTAAACCCGTTCAGAAAGGGGATATGAGTACAAGAAGTATCTTTATGTCGGTTGTTGTCCCCATGTTTGTATTCGGATTAATAGGATATTTTATTCCCGGCAATTTATTGGGTTCCGATACAAATGATGCTTTTATGTTTGGATGTTTACCTGTAATTACTTTCTTTTTTTATTTATGGAAGAAAGCGAACGTCGAAGATAAAAAAGCAATAGGGGCATTATTATCTGTATATGCGTGTATCATTGTTTTTTGGGCGGTATTCCATCAAAATGGAGATGCGCTTACCGTATGGGCAAAAGATTATACAAACAGAGAAATGCCCGAATGGGTTGCAGGTGCCGCATCGAAAATAGGGTTGGCGCAAACAGTTACAAATGAAGGAAGTGATACGGATATCCAAAGTGCTCAATATTTTAGCAATTTACCTTCAACACAAATACCTCCGGAAGGAAAAAGCTTAAAATTATTTTCTACCGAATTATATCAATCTATCAATCCTTTTTGGGTTATTATGCTTACCCCGATTGTTGTCGGAATATGGGGGTGGTTTCGAGCCCGAAGGAAAGAGCCCACTACTCCCGGAAAAATCACGATTGGACTGATCGTTACTGCTTTATCGGCATTGGTAATGGTATGCGCCGTGCAAAGCGTTGATGTAAACAACGAAAAAGCAAGCAGTTGGTGGCTTATTGCGACATACGGGGTTATAACCGCCGGAGAATTATGCTTATCACCGATGGGATTGTCATTAGTATCGAAATTAAGCCCTCCTCGTATTACATCGTTGATGATGGGCGGATTTTTCTTATCTACCGCTGTTGGAAATAAATTATCCGGAATATTAAGCGGAATGTGGGAAGGTTATGAAGATAAAACGTATTTCTTCTTAACGAATTTTGTACTTGTTTTATCCGCCGCAATAATGATGTTATTGCTACTGAAATGGTTGAATAAAGTTATGAGGGAAAAGAATATCTCTTAGAAATTTCTAAAAATCTTGTATTGATGCTATTTTGAAATAAAAGGTAATATGTAAAAAGTAAAAGGTGGATATAAGAGTTTTACTTTTTACATATTACCTTTTACCTTTATTAAACAATGTCAACTTTTACTCCTTTTGCCCGCCCGCTATATGTAATGCTCAAGCCTGTTGGGGCTGTTTGCAATTTAGCTTGCGATTATTGTTATTATTTGGAGAAATCTGAGTTATATAAGGACAATCCGAAGCATGTAATGAGCGAAGATTTATTGGAGAAATTTATTGAAGAGTATCTTAACTCTCAAACAATGTCTCAGGTTCTCTTTACATGGCATGGCGGAGAAGCATTAATGCGCCCCATTTCTTTTTATAAAAAGGCAATAGAATTACAACAAAAGCATGCAAGAGGAAGAATAATCGATAACTGCATACAAACAAACGGGACTTTACTTACCAACGAATGGTGCAAATTTTTTAAAGAAAATAATTGGTTGGTTGGAGTATCAATCGATGGGCCACAGGAATTCCATGATGAATACCGGAAAAATAAGCAGGGAAAACCTTCTTTTGTAAATGTAATGAAAGGAATCCGCCTGTTGAACGAACATCAGGTAGAATGGAACGCTTTGGCTGTAGTGAATGATTATAATGCTGATTATCCGTTGGATTTCTATCATTTTTTCAAAGGAATCGATTGTCGTTTTATACAATTCACACCCATTGTCGAACGAATTTCTAAGCAGAATAATGAATATGAAATGGCTGATTTTTCTGTAACACCCGAGCAATGGGGAAACTTCTTATGTGCGATTTTCGATGAGTGGGTACGGAATGATGTTGGTGATTATTATATTCAGTTATTTGATGCAACATTGGCAAATTGGGTAGGTGAACAACCCGGTGTATGCACAATGGCGAAAACTTGCGGGCATGCTGGTGTTATGGAATTTAACGGAGATGTTTATTCATGCGACCATTTTGTTTTTCCTCAATATAAATTGGGAAATATACATTCGAAAACATTGGTCGAAATGCTTTACAGTGAAAAACAACAAAAATTCGGACAAGATAAATTTGATTCTTTACCAACGCAATGTAAGGAATGTGAATTCTTATTTGCCTGTAATGGAGAATGCCCTAAAAACAGATTTTGCAAAACCCAATCGGGAGAATCCGGATTAAATTATTTATGCAGTGGTTATTACAAATTTTTTAACCATGTTGCTCCTTATATGGATTTTATGAAAAACGAATTGGACAATAAACGCCCGCCTGCTAATATAATGTCTAATATGCCAATATGTCAATGAAAAGCGTATACATTACCTGTTAGCACATTATTTCTTTTTATACCTTCCCAACACCATTTCTTTTGTATCCTGATAAACTTTCGAACCTAATTTCTCATTTACAAGAATGTAGAACAATGCTCCGGTTATTATTTGTACTATTAGAAGGAAGTAATTATTATTGATAAGAAAAGTCCAAGAATAAACCAACACTGCCATTATCAAAGAAACTACCAAATAAGGGAAAATATCTTTCAGTTGCATCCAAATCGAATAATTTGTTTTCCTTCCGGAAACACAAGCTCCGATAACAAAACAAAGAAATCGAACTACGATCAATGTGTAAAGCATTATTACAATTCCATGTGAGATGGAAAAAAACAATGAAATTGCCAATAATACCATTTTTACAATTTCTAAATAAAGAACGGTTCGAGAATTTCCTTTTATGTTTAAAAAAGTATTATTCAAATTGGAGAAATTCGTAAAAATATTCGCAATACAAATCAATTGAAAAAAAGGTATCATACCTTCCCATCTACTTCCTAATAATATAAGAAATAATGGTTTGGCTACACAAATAATCCCCAGCATTACAGGAAGAAACATAAAGCTTAACGAACGCATGCTTTTCTGACAAGCCCGCGTTAATCTATCTTTATCATCTTGTATCTTTGAAAATACTGTAAGAGACATATTTTGTATCGGTCCCGACAAAATGCCATTGGGAATATCTGCAAATTTATTTCCTTGTGTATAATATCCCATTTGTTCTTTGGGAAAATTCCGTCCGATAAACATGGAATACAGATTAAGGAATATACCATTCAATAGACTTGTTATTAGCAAATTAACAGAAAAAACAAAAAACTTTTCTAACCGTTTAAGACTAAATTTGAAAGATAAATGCCATGTACGAGTAAACCATAATATGGCTGTCCTGAAGAATGCATAACCAACCGATTGTGAGGCCAAAGCCCAAACTCCTTTTCCTGCAAATGCCATTATTAAAGCCAACGTTCCCGACAAAATCATGGAAGAAAGATTTATCCGTGCCAATTTCTTGAAATGTACATGGCGGGATAAAACAGCATTCTGAACAAGTCCGAATGCATTTATCGGAATAGCCAAAAACATAACTCTCGACAAAAGAATTAAATCCGGTTGATTATAAAAATCGGCAATAAGTGGTGCTGATAAAAAAAGGAGAATATATACAATGCTCGATATAAATATATTAAACACAAAAACCGAAGAATAATCTATATCGTCAACCTCTTTTTCCCTTATAAGTGCAACTGTAAAACCACTATCGGTTATGATGGTAGATATGGTAATGAAAATACCGAGCATTCCAATTAATGCATAATCACCAACATCCAGGATTCGGGCAAGAATAATTCCGGTAATCAAAAAAATGAATTGTTGCCCAAACCGTTCAATGATATTCCACACAGTAGCATTGGCTGCTTTATGCTTGAGGTTGTTATCTTCCATGAATGAAATGCCTGCAAAAGATTATTTCACAAAGGTAATATTTTTGACGAAATGCGGGTATTAGCATTTTTTACCCTAATTCTTATTTATCCGAATAAATTCGGAATGAAAAAATAATTGTAATTTTGTCTCCAAACCAAGATCCAATCAAATTACAAAAAAGAGTTTTGAGTTTTCTGCTTCTTTGTTCTTTTAAAGTCAAAACTTACACCATTAATAAAAATGCTAACACAACTATATCGAAAATATATACCACAATCCTTCCGGGATTATGTTTATAAAGCCATTCTGTGGAATATTCTTAATTTTTCCAGAAACTTCAAGTTAAGTTTAAAGTGCAAAAGCATCCGAATGTTCGGTTTCCTTTTGCCGAAAACTGAAGAAAACCGTCTTTATTCCTTTATGGGAAGGCATGGAATAACTTCGATACCACATGAATTTGCATTAAAATACAGGCATATGCAATTAGATATTCCTTATTATTTTGATTCGGAGTGGAAATTGCCCTATGTTATGCACAATGAAAAAAGATTGTATTTTCCTTCAAAATATCCTCCGGACAGGGTAAAAGGTGTATATGCAAATCTTTTAACTGAGCAAGATAATGTTTCACCTCACCGGTATGTAAAATCGTATGACATATTGAACGAAAAAACAGTGCTGGATATCGGTGCTGCGGAAGGAATTTTTTCGTTGGAAGTAATTGATACTGTTTCTCATGTATATTTATTTGAATGTGAAGAGCATTGGGTTGAAGCCTTGGAGGCTACATTTGCTCCGTGGAAAAATAAAATCGATATTATAAAAAAGTATGTAAGTGATATTGATGATGATAAGCATATCACAATTGATACATTTTTGAAAGATAAAAATATTGATAATCTTTTCCTAAAGATGGATATCGAAGGATTTGAACAGAAAGCTCTGCAAGGAGCTTCAACTCTTTTGAAAAATGGGATTAATCTGGATTGTTCCATCTGCACCTACCACCGAAAAGAAGACTTTGAAATCATATATTCCATTCTGAAAAATGCTCAAATGGAATGTGAAACGACCGAAGGATATATGTTTTACAATAATGGTTTTCAGAAAGCGATGGTAAGAGGAAGTAAAGTAGTAAGAAGTAGTTAAAGGTAATTGCAAATAACTACTTCTTACTACTATTTTACTTCCCCTAACTACATAATACATTAATTTTCAATGACTTATTTAGTTTCTATTATTATTCCTGTATATAATGTTGAAAAGGAATATCTGGTTGCTTGTATCGATTCTGTTATCAATCAGACCTATTCTTTCATCGAAATCATTTTAGTGGATGATGGTAGCACAAATCCTTGGGTCTCTCCTACTCTACAGGAATTTAAAGAAAAAGACAGCCGGATAAAAATCATCCGAAAAGAAAATGAAGGCGTTGTTTATGCAAGACAACGTGGAATTGACGAATCATCGGGCAAATATATACTTTTCTTGGATTGTGATGATTTTATTACTCCGAATGCCATTGAACTATTGTACAAAAAAGCATTAGAAAATGATTCTCTTGTTGTAATTGGAGATCATTGGATGTTGTATGAAGGTGGAGAAAAAAAATGGATGAAACTATCCATGCCCGAAGGTAAGAATGCCTATTTAAAAGCACTGTTATGCAGTCGTTGTAACGGAACGGTTTGGGCAAAATTATTTAAAAGAGACGTTTTTCAAAGAATAAATATGTTGAGTATAACCAACGAAAAGAAAGACAACGATATTCAGTTCAACTATTTAATGGCAGCCAAATTAGATTCGGAAAAAATAATATGTTTGGGAGAACCTGTTTATTATTGGCTTCAACGGAAAAACTCGACAACTCAATCACAAATTAAAATATCAGACAATTCCGCATTTGATCAAATCAAATGGAAAAATGAATTTGTTAAAGATCATTTTGATATCAAAGAGATCGAAAATGAATTGGCGTTAAGTAATTTATCGACATGGGCACTTTTG
Source organism: Bacteroidales bacterium (assembly GCA_031553395.1). Taxonomy (GTDB): domain Bacteria; phylum Bacteroidota; class Bacteroidia; order Bacteroidales; family WRGA01; genus WRGA01. The sequence goes on from JAVBLR010000015.1 coordinate 65,503, forward strand.
TTATCATGGGGAATGAAATGCCCTGATAAATCCCTGAGAGATGAAATGTATCAAGTTTATTGGAAAAATAAATCTGCAAGAAATCAATTGAGCCGAATGAAAAGAATAATTATTTTATCAGATAAGAATTTGTTCGTTTCATTCATTTATCGTCTGTACCAATCAACTGTTAAGCCTATGCTAAAACGGCATTTTTTACGAATCTATATTAAAAACACGTGAAAACAGTTGAATCTGAATGTTAAAAGCAAAATATATTGTAATTTTGAAGACAAAAGTTATACGATGGAGTTAAAAGGAAAAAACGTTTTGGTTACAGGTGCCGATGGATTTATCGGTAGTCATTTGGTTGAACGTCTTTTGGAAGAAGGTTGCAATGTGAGGGCTTTTTGCTGTTACAATTCATTTAATTCCTTGGGATGGATAGATTCATTCCCCAAACATTTATCAAAACAAATCGATATTTTTACAGGAGATATCAGAGATCCTAACGGTGTGCGTACATCTATGGAAAACATTCAGGTTGTTTTTCATTTGGCTGCATTAATTGCTATACCTTTTAGTTATCATTCTCCCGATTCATATATCGACACAAATATAAAAGGAACCCTGAATATTGTTCAGGCCGCCCGGAATATTCCTTCCATTGAACGAGTTCTTGTAACATCTACTTCAGAAGTTTACGGCACAGCACAATACATTCCGATTGACGAAAAACATCTTCGCCAACCGCAATCACCTTATTCGGCTTCAAAAATAGGAGCTGATTGTATTGCCGAGTCATTTTACCGGAGTTTTAATTTACCGGTAACAATCGTGCGTCCATTTAATACATACGGTCCGAGACAATCTGCACGAGCGATCATTCCAACAGTCATTACCCAATTATTATCCGGAAAAACAGAAATTCAATTAGGAGATTTAACTCCCACAAGGGACATGCTTTATGTAAAAGATACAGCTAACGGATTTGTCGAAATTGCAAAAAGTGATTCATTAATCGGGGAAGATTGTAATATTGCCACTCAATCCGAAATTAGTATCGGCACATTAGCACAAACCTTGATCGACATTATCAATCCAAAGGCAATTATTAAACAAGACAACCAACGAATACGTCCGGCAAACAGTGAAGTTTTCCGTTTATATGGTTCTTGTGAGAAGATTAAAAAACATACAGCCTGGACACAACAATACGATTTAAAAAAAGGGTTGGAAGAAACAGTAGCTTGGTTCAAAAGAGCCGAAAACTTAAATCAGTATAAAGTTGATATTTATAACATATAAAATGTTTCATGATTGATTTTAGTCACATTATACAATTTATAAGAGAAACATTTCATCAGGAAAAAGGAATTATCCCATTACATGCTCCATGTTTCATCGGAAATGAAAAGAAGTACCTGGATGATTGTATTGATTCAACGTATGTATCAAGTGTTGGAAAGTATGTCGACCGATTTGAGGAAATGATAGCCGATTACACCGGGGCAAAAAAAGCAGTGGCTTGTGTTAATGGAACTAATGCGCTTCATTTGGCTCTTTTGTTGGCTGGTGTTGAAAGAAATGACGAAGTTATTACGCAATCATTAACATTTATAGCAACTGCCAATGCCATCAGTTATTGCGGTGCACATCCCATTTTTTTAGATGTAGATAAGGATACAATGGGACTTTCTCCGCAGAAGATGGAAAAATGGCTTACTGAAAATACCGAAATCAAAAACGGAAAATGTTTTAATAAAACAACAGGACGTTATATTAAGGCGTGCGTTCCTATGCATACCTTCGGACATCCGGTACATTTAAATGAACTGATTGCTCTTTGCAAACAGTATAATATTTTGTTGATAGAAGATGCAGCCGAAAGTTTGGGTAGTTTTTATCATGGAAAACATACCGGCACATTCGGACAAATAGGAATCCTGAGTTTTAACGGAAATAAAACAATTACAACAGGCGGAGGAGGTATGTTGCTTTTTAATGATGAAACCTTAGCTGCAAAAGCAAAACACCTGACAACTCAGGCTAAAATTCTTCATAAATGGGAATTTGTTCATGATGAAATTGGTTATAATTACCGCATGCCGAATATAAATGCAGCCTTAGGTTGCGCACAAATGGAACATTTGCCTGATTTTATTGCCCGGAAACGTGATTTAGCCAAATTATATGCCGACTTTTTCAAAAATTCGGACATTAATTATTTTATCGAACCAAAAGATTGCAAATCAAATTATTGGCTTAATACTATTATCTTTACAGATAAAACAAATAGAGATTCATTCTTGGAATACAGTAATAATAATGGAGTGGCAACACGTCCGATATGGCAATTAATGAATCGATTGACAATGTTCACTCATTGTCAATGTGGAGATTTAAGCAATGCCGAATGGTTTGAAGAACGTGTGGTTAATATTCCAAGTAGCGTGAGAAATGAATAAAGAGTTAAATATACTTTTCCTCGGAGGAGCTAAAAGGGTTTCTTTGGCAGAATGTTTCATTCGTTCTGGGAAAGCTAAAAATATTCAGGTAAATATTTTTAGCTATGAATTGACTTCTTATGTACCAATTAGCTCAGTTGGAACTGTGATTGTCGGATTGAGATGGAAAGATTCCGAGATATACAATCATCTATCCGAAACAATCAAAAAACATAATATCCATATTGTTTTACCATTTGTAGACCCGGCCATTTCAATTGTTTGCAAATTGAAGTCTATGTTACCGGATGTTTTTATTCCGTGTAGCAATGAAACTATTTGCAACATCATGTTTAATAAAAAATCGGCAGCCGAATGGTTTTTCAATGCAGGGTTTCTTGTTCCTAAAGATTATTCGCAAGCATCAACGATCAATCAGTATCCGGTAATTCTTAAGCCAAAAGAAGGTTCGGCATCCAAGGGAATAACCATTCTTTATGATGCTCAAATGATGTTGGATTTCGGAAACCGTTATGATGTGGATGATTACCTGATTCAACAATATATTTGTCCGGTTACCGAATACACGGTAGATTGCTATGTTTCACAACAAGGTAAAATTATTTCAGTCGTTCCCCGTGTAAGATTGGAAGTAGCAGGAGGAGAAGTTGTTAATACCAGAACTGAAAAAAATCAAGCAATAATTCAATTATCTGAAAAAATATTGAATAAAGGTCAGTTTAAAGGACCAATTACAATTCAGTTTTTAAAAGATAATGATACTGGCAAATTCTATGTTATGGAAATAAATCCTCGTTTCGGAGGAGGTGTAGTTGCCGGCATATTGGCTGGCGCCGATACTACGTCAAGCATTATTGACGAATGGATGGGAATTGAACCAAATGTACTTTCCGATTGGAAGGACAATATATTAATCACACGATATTTTAAAGAAGTTGTTTTTCAATGCAATTTATCATAGATTTAGATGGTACGATTTGTACCGAAGAAAAAACGTATAGCCGCAGTTTGGCTAAACCAAAAAAAGGAGCTGTAGAATCGGTTAATTCGTTATACAATGAAGGGCATACCGTAATTATTTATACGGCACGCACATGGATGGAATACGAAATGACTGTCGCTTGGCTGGCAAATCATGGGGTCAAATATCATCAATTGATGATGGGAAAACCTATCGGTGATTATTGGATTGACGACCGGGCATTGAATTTTCAAAATTGGGAAGATACAATGCGGCAAATAAAAGAGAAAAAGTAAAAAATGTACGTATGAAAATAACAATAATAGCAGAAGCCGGCGTAAATCATAATGGAGATATTGAAATAGCCAAACAAATGATTTATGAAGCAAAAAATGCCGGTGCTGATTATATTAAGTTTCAAACAGCTGTTCCGGAATTGGTCATTTCCAGATATGCACCCAAAGCCGATTATCAGCTTTCTGTTACATCTGAATCCGAATCTCAATTGGAAATGTGTAAAGCAATTCACCTTCCGTTGAGTGATTATCCAATTTTAAAAGAATTATGTGATAAAGTAGGAATTCGTTTTCTATCAACACCTTTCGATTTAGTTTCGATCGACTTTTTGACCGGACTGAATATGGATTTTTTTAAAATACCTTCGGGAGAAATTACCAATTATCCTTATTTAAAGAAAATAGCAGGTATTGGGACTCCTGTTATTTTGTCTTCCGGAATGAGTTCCATGGATGAAATTAAACAGGCATTGGATGTGCTTACTTCCGGAAAATTAAACTTCGATGATATTATTGTTTTACATTGTAATACCGAATATCCCACCCCAATGCAGGATGTCAACCTGAATGCCATGCTGACAATAAGAGATACATTAGGTGTTAAAGTCGGTTATTCAGATCATACGTTGGGAATTGAAGTTCCGATTGCAGCAGCAGCTCTTGGAGCAATAGTGATTGAGAAGCATTTTACGTTGGATAAAACAATGAAAGGACCCGATCATCAAGCTTCGCTCAATCCGCAGGAATTAAAGGAAATGATTAAGGCAATCCGCAATATTGAAATGGCAATGGGGAATGGATTGAAAAGACCGTCTCCATCGGAAACAAAAAATATAAATATTGCACGGAAAAGTATTGTTGCTGCCTGCCGGATAGCAAAGGGCGAATTGTTTACCGAACAAAATATAGCCGTAAAACGTCCCGGGGATGGTATTTCTTCTATGCATTGGAATAATGTTATCGGAAAGAAAGCCAAACGTGATTTCGGTGATGATGAATTAATCGAATTATGAAGAAAATCTGCGTTGTAACAGGAAGCCGTGCCGAATACGGATTAATGAGCCGCATGATGCAGCTTATTGATGAAGACAATGATTTGCAACTGCAGATTATTGCTACAAATATGCACCTTTCTCCCGAATTTGGACTTACTTACAAAGAAATAGAAGATGACGGATTTACGATAGACAAAAAAGTCCACATGTTGCTGTCATCCGATACGGCCAATGCTACAGCTAAATCCGTTGGGTTGGGAACTATCGGGTTTGCTGATGCTTATGAAGATCTAAAGCCTGATTTAATTGTTGTATTAGGTGACCGCTATGAAATTTTGGCGGCTGTTTCTGCTGCTTTATTTTATAAAATACCCGTAGTTCATCTTTACGGAGGCGAAATAACCGAAGGTGCTTACGATGATGCTATTCGTCATGCAATTACTAAAATGTCGCATCTTCATTTCACTTCGACCGAAGAATACCGCCAACGCGTAATTCAAATGGGTGAAGCTCCTGATAAAGTATATTATGTAGGAGCATTGGGTTGCGACAATATACGGCAGATTCCGTTGATGGAAAAAAATGAGTTGGAACAATCTCTCGATTTTTCGGTGGATCGAAATACAGTATTGGTAACTTTCCATCCTGTAACAATGGAAACGAATACTGCCGAAAAACAAGTTGGAGAATTACTTTCGGCATTGGATGAGTTCAATGATTTGCGGATAATCTTTACTATGCCCAATTCTGATACGGACGGGCGTATCATTATAAAAATGATAGAAAATTATGTTGAAAAGAATCCTGACCGAACAAAATATTATATGTCTCTTGGAATGAAACGCTACTTGTCGACATTACAATATATTGGAGGTGTAATAGGAAATTCGTCGAGCGGTATTGTTGAAGTTCCGTCTTTTCACATCCCTACCATTAATATTGGAGATAGGCAAAAAGGACGAATTGCGGCTTTAAGTGTATTGCATTGCATTCCTGAAAAAAAAGCTATTGAAGAAAATTTAATCCGCATTTTACAACCCGATTATTTATCGTCTTTGAAGAATGTACAAAATCCTTATGATAAGCCGGGAACTGCTTCCGAAATTGTTCGTATAATTAAACAACAGGAATTATCATCTGTTAAAAAATTCTACAATATACCATTTCATGTATAATATCGAGAATCATATAATTGAAAAAAAAGCAACTATCAAAGATGCGTTAATTTGTTTAAATCAGCTTTCCGACAGAGTGCTTACTTTATTTGTTATGGAGGATAAGAAAATGCTCGGAACAGTAACAGATGGAGATATTCGCAGAGCATTGGTAAAAGATATTCGATTGGATGATTGTGTGGAAAAAATCATGAATACTGATTTCAAATATATTCATCCGAAAGAAAATGATATTCAAAAGATTCGAACCTTAAAAAAATTAGACATACAATTACTACCTTGCCTTAACGAAAAAGGTGAATTACTGAAAATATACAACCTTCGGCAAAAAAAATCATTATTGCCGGTGGATGCCGTTCTTATGGCTGGTGGAAAAGGAGAACGCCTCCGTCCGTTAACAGAGAAAACGCCGAAACCGTTACTACCTGTTGGTAATAAAACAATTATTGATTATAATGTCGATAATCTTATTTCTTATGGAGTCGAAAACATTTATGTGATAACAAATTATCTGGCTGAACAAATCGAGCAACATTTTGAACAAGAACGTCATGATGTAAAAGTAAGATGCATTCGTGAAAAAGATTACTTGGGAACCATTGCTTCGGTAAACCTTATCGAATCGCCGGATAATGAGAATGTGTTGGTTATGAATTCCGATTTATTTACCAATATCGATTATGAGGATTTTTATCGTTACTTTAAAGAAAAAGACGCTGATATGTTAGCGGCAGCAATTCCTTATTCCATAAATATTCCTTATGGTATTTTTGAATTGGAAGGAAGAAATGTCAAGAATATCAACGAAAAACCCACTTACAATTATTATGCAAATGCAGGTATTTACCTAATAAAAAAAGAATTACTAAAACTTATCCCCAATAATACAGTGTTTAACGCCACCGATTTCATGGATTTATTAATCTCAAAAGGAAAAGCAGTCATGCGTTATCCGCTGATAGGTTATTGGATCGACATCGGTAATCCTGATGAATATAAAAAAGCGCAAGATTTTGCAAAACATATAGAAAAAGAGAATGATTGATAAAAAGAGAATTTTGTGTGTAATTCCCGCACGAGGAGGAAGTAAAGGAATTCCGCACAAAAACATAAAAGAATTGGCGGGCAAACCGCTTATCTATTATTCCATTGATATTGCACGTCAAATAGTCGATGATACGGATATTTGTGTAACAACAGATGATAACGAAATCATTGAAACAGTAAAGCAGATTGGGCTGAATGTCCCGTTTATACGTCCTGCCGAATTGGCTTCAGACCAATCGGGAACATATGAAGTTCTGTTACACGCTTTACAACATTATGAAAATCAAGGCATTTGTTATGACATCTTGTTGCTTCTTCAACCAACATCTCCCTTTCGCTTGAAAAAGCACATAGAAGAAGCTTTGTCTCTTTACAATGAGGATTGCGACATGGTTGTATCTGTAAAAGAATCTCCTTCTAATCCATATTATAATCTATTTGAAGAAAATCCGACCGGTTATCTGCAAATTGCAAAAGGCGAAGGTAAATTTACCCGCAGGCAAGATGCTCCTAAAGTTTGGGAGTATAATGGTTCAATTTATGTAATTAATATTCAATCATTAAAGCGTATGCCATTGTCGGATTTTTCCAAACGAATAAAATATCCGATGGACGATATCTTTTCTGTAGATATTGATACTCCATTGGATTGGTTGATGGCAGAAAGTATCCTAAAATCAAAACAATTACAATGAACCAACTGAAGGATTTTATAAATCAGCTTTCGGAAACTTGCATTTCTTTTCTGCGGATTTTGTTTTCGAAAATAAAGTCATCCGAATTAAAACAGGTTAAAGCCTATTCATCAACCTGTTATGTTTTTGGAAACGGGCCTTCATTAGCAAAAGATATAAAAGATAATTTGGAATATTTTCAGGATAAAGATATTTTTGTTGTAAATAGTTATGTTTTAACCGATTATTTTTCAACAACTCGTCCTACATTTTATTGTTTGATAGACCCTGCCTATTTTGAAAATTCTCATCCGAATAAATCTACATTCGACCTTATTCAGCGGTGTCTTAAAGCATTATTGGAAAAAACAACATGGAAAATGTATTTGGTTATTCCCAATAATAAATCTTACAAAAGGAGAATGAAGGAATATTTTAGTTCTAATAAGAATATTGAAATACTTCCCATTTGTACAACAAGCATTGGAGGTTTTGAATGGTTTAGAGACATTGCCTATAAGCATAATTGGGGAATGCCGGCTCCCCGAACTGTCGTGATTGCAGCTATTTTTCTTCCGGTTAATTTAGGATACAAAGAAATAACTGTATTGGGCATTGATCATTCATGGCATAAAAATTTGTATGTAGATGAGAATAACGATCTTTTCTTAATGGATGAACATTTTTATGAACCTAATCCTCAAAACTTGCACAAAATTATCAATCTGAAAACAGGGCAAAGTTCTACAGTTCATGAACAACTTCGCAGTGCAGCACGGGCGATGGAGTCTCATCATCTTCTCAATGAATATGCCAAAACATGCGGCTGTAAAATATATAATGCTAGTTCTACCTCATTTGTTGATGCTTATAAACGGCGCAAAATCGAATTTGATTCATGAAAGTTGTCATTGTAAATACCTCTGAACGCACTGGTGGAGCTGCTGTTGCTGCAAATCGCCTGATGAAAGCTTTACGAAAATCAGGCATTGACGCATCTATGCTGGTAAGGGATAAGCAATCAGATGACGAGAATGTTATTTCGGTTAATACATCATGGGTAAAACGTAAAATCAATTTTATACGTTTTGTTTGGGAAAGGATTGTTATTTTTATCAATAATGGGTTTGATAGAAAAAATCTTTTTGCAGTTTCGATTGCTAATACGGGAACTGATATTAGCAAACTCCCAATTATAAAAAATGCAGATATTATTCATATTCATTGGATAAATCAAGGTTTTTTGTCATTGAAGGATATTCAAAAATTAGTTCAAACAGGGAAACCTATTGTATGGACAATGCACGATATGTGGCCTTGTACGGGAATTTGCCACCATGCTCATGAATGTACAAGTTATATTGAACAATGTGGAAATTGTTATTATTTAAATTCCAATAGCAAAGAAGACTTATCTCATACTATTTGGAAAAAAAAACAAAATGTAAGTTATAAAAATATTCAATTTGTTGCGGTTAGTAATTGGCTACAAGATATTTTAAAAATGAGCTCTCTGACTAATGCTTCAAATTCTCAAACTATTCCTAATTTAATTGATATTAATCTTTTTAATCCAATAGATAAAAAGATTGCAAGAAAAGAATTAGGATGGAAAAGTGATACTAAGATTATTTTGATGGGTGCAGCAAAATTAAACGATCCCATAAAAGGTTTCAATTATTTAAGAGAATCCATCTCATTTTTAACAACTTACACAGAAGAAGAATCTTATTTAATTGTATTATTTGGAGAAATAAAAGATAATCCTAATTTCTTGAGTGATTTACCTGTTCCATATGTTCATTTAGGAGTATTATCTGATGTAAAATATATAGCCCAGCTATATCAAGCTGCAGATATTACTGTTGTTCCTTCCTTGTATGAAACTTTCGGACAAACAATTATCGAAGCTATGGCATGTGGTTGCCCTGTAGTTAGTTTCAATAACAGCGGTCAAACGGATATCATCGACCATAAAAAAAATGGATATTTGGCAGAATATAAATCATCCGAAGATTTAGCAAAAGGAATCCATTGGACGCTATTTGAAGCTGATTACAATTTATTGTCAAAAAAAGCCCGAGAAAAGGTTGCAGACTTTTATTCGGAAAAAATAGTGGCTAATAAATATGAAGAAATGTATAAAGAATTTATATACGACAAATAAATCAAGATTCAAATTATGTCCGAAATTAGAAATATACTATTATCACAAGCAAAAAAGATAATTTTACCTCGACCCAATATACAAAAACATCATTCCCAACAACACCAACGCCAAATCCAACGCTTTACTTTTCAGATTCCTTTCATGGAAAAATATTGCTCCAGCAACAAACGTAACTACAACGCCGCTGCGCCGTATCATCGAAACAATTGAAATCATTGCATCCGGATAACTTAATGCATAGAAATATGCAAAATCGGCCAAACAAAGGAACAATGAAATAAAAAAGATTTGCCAGCGCCATTCAAACGGATTCCTTTTCCGTACCGGATACCACATAACAACCAAGATTACACACATGATAAGAAATTGGTAAAAATTATACCAAACTTGTACGGTCATCCGGTCGAATCGTTCCATTAGGAATTTGTCGTATAACCCACTTGCTGCACCGGTAATCGTTGCCAAAACCATGAAAAAAATCCATTTGTTGTGAGCAAAATGAATACCTTCCTTTTTCCCGGCTTTTGATAATAAGAAAAAAGATATAATTGTTAAAGAAACTCCTATCCATTGATACAAATTCAATGTCTCGGAAAAAATAATGATAGCTCCCAATAATGTTAAAACCGGTTGGGTTGCTTTAATAGATGAAGAAATAGTCAAAGGCAAGTGCTTCAAAGCAAAGTAGGCAAAAATCCACGATGACAGCACAATACATGCTTTGAGAAATACATACAAATGTGCGGTAAAATCTACACGAGGAACGAATAATATCGAATTTTCCAAATAAGACGGCGCATAAAACGAAATCAGTACAAATGGCAGAAATATCAAACTGCAAAACAATGTATTAAGGAATAATACCGGAATAACCGCATTTTTCGTCAATGACGATTTCTTGAATACATCATAACAACCCAATAAAAATGCCGAAAGAAAAGCCAGACTTAACCACATTTTAGTTAAAAGTTAAGAGTTAAAAGTTAAGAGTTGATGTGGTTTCACGAGATTAAGATGCGGTTGATGGATTTTTACCTTTTACTTTAATTGTTTTATCTTCTCGGAAGTAAAAGATTGTATTTCTGAGATAAAGGTTTCGAATTCAGTTTGGAATGCTGTGTAATTCTCTTTCAGCACTTGCATTGCTTCGTCCGTTTTATCAGGGAAGCTTGTATGCCTCGACATAATTGACAAAGAATTACTTAATCCCGAAAAATTTGCATACGATTGTAATCGCTTGTGTTTTATCAGAAACGGAAGAAACAATTTTACATCCCAAGGAATATTCATCCAGTTTTTTAGTAAAGTTTTATAGCAATATCCAGCAAAATCATTTAATTCTACCGATGAATAATCATTGAAATTTGCGGCCAGAAAATGGTCGTAAAAAATATCTCCGGCGACTCCGGCATATTTACCATAAACCGGACGAAGTTTCTGAATGCTTTCTTTCACTGCCGGATGTTTATCGGAAAATTCATCGATAGCACGGTGCAAAAAAATACCTTGTGCAATTCCGGGAGAATAATCATATACCTTATTTCCTTTTACATTATCGGCGATAAAGTTGCCAACAATCAGACTTTCATCATTCTCCGAAAGATATAAATGCATCAAATAATTCATGCTGCAAAGATAATATAAACTACCTTTGTAGTTAAGAGTTAAAAGTTAAGAGTTAAGAATTTATAAATAATCATCAAAATCTCTGACTTTCAACTCTTAACTTTTAACTCTTAATTCTTAACTGTATTGTACAACGATTTAAGCGTTCTTCTACGCAAATATTTTGACGGGAAAGTTCAAAAAATTTCCGTTCATGCCGGATTTACTTGTCCCAATAGAGACGGAAGTAAAGGCGTTGGTGGTTGTACTTATTGCAATAATCAGACATTCAGTCCCGAATATTGCCTGACGGAAAAATCGGTTTCCGAACAATTAAACGATGGCGTTCGATTCTTTTCCCGGAAATATCCCGAAATGAAATATTTGGCTTATTTTCAATCGTATACGAATACATATTCCGATTTACAAACATTGATTGATAAATACGAAGAAGCACTTCATTTTCCGGGAGTTGTCGGATTAATTATCGGAACTCGTCCCGACTGTATGCCGAATGATTTGTTGGACTATCTGCAAAAATTAACAAAATCGACATTTCTGTTAGTTGAATATGGTGTGGAATCGACATGCGACAAAACATTGGAATATATCAATCGTGGACATACATACTCCGAAGTGGTAGAAGCTGTAAATAAAACAGCATCCAACGGAATTTTAACCGGAGCACATCTTATTTTGGGACTACCGGGAGAAAACTGGGAAATGATATTAAATCATGCCACCGAAATATCTAAATTGCCTTTAACAACTGTGAAATTGCATCAACTTCAATTAATACGCGGAACCCGAATGGTGCAACAATACAAGGAAAATCCCAAATTATTTCATTTTTACACAGTCGATGAATACATCGATTTAGCAATTGATTTTGTAGAAAGACTTAATCCAAATTTTATTATCGAACGGTTTGTTTCCCAATCACCCAAAGAATTACTTATTTATCCCGACTGGGGCTTAAAAAACTTCGAATTTACCGCCAAACTCGAAAAACGCATGAAGGAACGAGATACTTGGCAAGGAAAACTTTATCAAATTAAGAGTTAAAAATTAAGGATTAAATTTCTCTCTCATCTTAAATTCTTAACTCTTAATTTTTAATTCTTAATTTAACTATGCGTTTCCAACAATTTTACTTCTTCGATTGCTTCGATTTTCACATTTTTACAAGAAGCCGGTAATAAAACAGTTTCTCCTTGACGAATGGAAATAGAAAAACCATTATCATCCGTTAAATCGCATTTTCCTGATAAACAAATATAAATTTTGAAACTATCCTGATTGGAGAAATCTCTTGTAAGGTTGGATTTTAAATGTAATAAACTTGTATGAAAATAATTACAATCGACTAAATTTACAGGAACATCTATTTTATCCTGATAATCGGTTTTGTAATTATCATATACATTATAATCAATCGCATCTTTGGCCAATTCCGTATGTAATTCGCGGGAATTGCCTTGGGTATCTTTCCTGTTGTAATCATAGATACGATACGTAATGTCCGAAGTTTGTTGGATTTCAGCAATAAATGTTCCGCTACCAATTGCATGAACACGTCCTGCAGGAAGAAAAAATACATCGCCTGCCGATATTTGATATTTTTGCAAAGTATCGGTAAATGTATTGTTTTCAACAGTTTTAATATATTCATCGGGAGTAATTTTTTTAGAAAATCCCGAATACAAACTAGCATTATCTTCGGCTGAAATAACATACCACATCTCGGTTTTCCCAAAACTATTGTGGCGTTTTCTTGCCAATTCATCATCCGGATGAACCTGAATCGATAAATCATCCCGCGCATCAATAAATTTGATTAACAACGGAAACTGTCCGCCATATTGTTGCAAATTCTTTTCACCAATTAATTCTTTTCCGAATATTTGGATAAGTTCTTCCAAGTTTTTTCCTTTCAGTTCACCATTAGCAACAACCGAAACATTGTTTTTTACATGCGATATTTCCCAACTTTCGCCAATACCATCCTGTATTGGATTGATATTTTTAAACTTGCAAATATCATTTCCACCCCAAATGGTGGATTTTAAAATAGGTTTGAATTTTAAAGGATAGAGTTTCATATATAAAGTGTTTCTTTCAATATTTCATGAACAGTAGGATGAGGAAAAACAATCCTTTTCCATTGTTCTATATTCATTTTAGCTTCAATTGCCATTGTTGCAACTGTAATAAATTCCGAAGAAGGGTTTCCTAATAAATGAACGCCTTTAATTGTTTCATTTTCATCAATCAAGATTTTACAAACTCCGTTGCTCCCTTCATTTTCGGCAACAAATCTACCTGAGAAAGCCATCGGCAATTTTAAACATTTGTATGAAATTCCTTTTTTCTGCAACTGTTCTTCCGTATAGCCGACACCTGCAATTTCTGGATTTGTATAAACAATTGCAGGAATAGCTTGATAAGACATCTCGTCCGATTTTCCCAAAATATGATTTACTGCAACTTCGGCTTCCCTCGATGCAGTATGAGCTAATAATGAATGTCCGGTAACATCTCCGCACGCGTATACATCTGGAATTGAGGTTTGCATATAGTTGTTAACCTTAATGTTTCCTTTTGCATCCTTTTCTAAATTAAGATTTTCAAGTCCGAATGTTTCGGTTCTGGGTTTACGTCCAACGCTCAAAAGAATTTTATCAGCCTGAATTGATATTTGTTTTCCTTCTTCATTTTCAAAAACGACATCTTTATTGCTTACCGAAATTACTTTTGAATGAAGATAAAAATTAATTCCTCGTTTGGCATATTCAGTACGTAACATTGCTGCAAGTTCTTTATCCATTCCATTGATGATTTCATCCAACATTTCGATAACCGAAACTTTTACGTCAAGACTATTGAAAAACGAAGCAAACTCCATTCCGATTACACCACCACCAATAATTATTAAATTAGTAGGCAGTTCTGATGCGGATAATGCTTCTTTGCTTGTCCAAAAATCGACATCATGCAAGCCCTTAATTTGAGGAATTACAGGCAAAGAACCTGTACAAATCAATAATTTTTTTGCAAAAAAAGTTTGTCCATTACAAATGATGGAAAAAATATCATTTTTCTTTCCTGAAATAAAACCCTTGCCTTCAACAATAGCAATATTATTTTCCCTCATTTTTATTTTGATACCGGCAACAAGCTTACGAATTATCTTGTTTTTTCGCGTCATCATTTTGGCTAAGTCAAATGAAGCATCATTACTAAAAACAGCATATTTTGATGCAGATCGGATAGTATCTAATATTTTGGCTGAATAAAGTAATGTCTTGGTTGGGATACAACCTTCGTTCAAGCAAACTCCACCCAATGCTTGTTTTTCAATCAGTAAAACATTCAATCCTGCTACGCCAGCACGTTCGGCAGCTGTATATCCGGCAGGGCCTCCACCTAAAATGATAATATCGTATAACATATCTTATATATATCTACCTATTAATTTACTTACCGCATCAAAGTTATTACAAATTTTACAAAAAGCATAACTTCAATTAAGCCTAAAATAAGAATGTATTCAGCTCTAATAAAGATTATCTTGACATAAAAAACAATTATCCCAACGATATGAATACCGGACTGTTGTATTATTTAACCAAAAATAAGGAGATAAATTTGCAGACAAATAATTTTTTGTATCTTTGCAGGGCTTTTTGAAAAGCTATATCCTATGGGTAAATTTGATTTATACAAAATACCATTAAAGAGCTTAGTTACCGCACAGGAATATACATTCCTACTGGATGACAAGTTTTTTAAAGACATTGACGGCGAAGAATTTAAAAAAGGAAATATCACAGCTAAAGTTACCGTAAAAAAAATTACTGGTGCTTATGAAATGGTATTTGAGATGGAAGGAACTGTTAAAGTTCCATGTGATCGGTGTTTGGATGATGTCGAAATGCCTGTTGATTACAAAGGAAAGTTATTTGTTAAATTAGGAAAAACATATTCTGAAGAAAGTGATGATATTATTGTCATTCCGGAAGATGAAGGCGAATTGAATATTGCTTGGTTTTTCTATGAATTTGCAGCATTAACACTTCCGATTAAACGCATCCATCCTCCTGGAAAATGCAATAAGACAGTTTCAGGGAAATTAAAAAAAGTTGCTGTAAGTTCCAATACCAATGATGACGACAATGAAGATATTGAACTTGAAGATGATCTTGATTTTGACATCGAACCCGAAGAAAAAGAAAGTGACCCGAGATGGGACAAATTAAAAGATATAAATTTTGAATAATAATTAAAGTTGCAAAAAAATGGCACATCCTAAGAGAAGACAATCCAAAACAAGAACAGCAAAAAGAAGAACTCATGATAAAGCTGTAGCTCCGACAATGGCAGTTTGTCCAAATTGCGGTGCTTGGCATATTTATCACACAGTGTGTGGTGAATGCGGACAATATCGTGGACAAGTAGCTATAGAAAAAGAAGTAGCATTATAATATTGTATTAATTGCTAATTATAAGTTGAATTTTATTCTACTTTAATAGTTTAAGGAAGATGCAATTGCATCTTCCGATTATTTTGTAAAGCCTGTTTTGAAAAAATTTGATTATCCGGTATGGAAGAAATAAATGCAGTGATTACGTGCGTTGGAGGATATGTTCCTGATTACATAATGACCAATGAGGAAATATCTGAAATGGTTGACACCTCCGATGAATGGATTATGACACGTATCGGCATCAAAGAACGGAGAATATTAAAAGGTGAAGGTTTAGGAACTTCCTACATGGGCACTAAAGCCGTAGAAGATTTATTCAAGAAAACAAACGTAAAACCTGAAGATATCGATCTTGTTATTTGTACCACCACAACTCCTGATTACTTTTTCCCCTCTACAGCTGCTCTTGTAGCAATGAATGTAGGTATGAAAAATGCCTTTGCTTTCGATATGGAAGCTGCCTGTTCGGGGTTTTTGTATGGATTGGAAACTGCAAATGCATATATCAAAGCAGGACGTTATAAAAAAATTATCTTAATTAGTGGAGATAAATTATCTTCCGTAACTAATTATTCCGATAGAACAACCTGCCCCATCTTTGGAGATGGAGCTGGAGCTGTATTAATCGAACCTACAATTGAAAAAGTTGGATTGATGGATAGCCAATTATATACAGATGCAACCGGACTTCCTTATTTGCATATAAAATATGGCGGTTCTGCATATCCAACTACAAATGAATCCATAAAACTATGGGGGCATGCAATTTATCAGGAGGGTAAAGCTGTATTCAAATTTGCTGTAACTAATATGTCTGATGCTTCAGAATTAGTTATGAAGCGCAACGGTTTGTCAAAAGACGATGTTGCTTGGGTTGTTCCTCATCAGGCAAACGTTCGTATTATTGATGCTGTCGCCAACCGAATGGGTCTCGATAGAAATAAAGTAATGATAAACATTCATAAATTCGGAAATACCAGCGCAGGAACGATTCCTCTTTGTTTATGGGAATGGGAAGATCGGCTCAAGAAAGGAGATAATCTTATTCTTACCGCATTCGGAGGTGGTTTCACTTGGGGTGCAGTATACTTGAAATGGGGATATGACGGAAAAAATGTAACTAAATAAATTTGCTTTAAAAAAGTATGATAGAGGCCGTTGAAATAACATCAAAATTATTTTAATGGTCTTTTTTGTTTTCTAAAAAGGATTTCTCTATCATCATAATATAATATTCATTACAACATATAACTTTCACAAACGATGCACGAAAAAATAGTTATTCTTGACTTTGGTTCTCAAACAACCCAACTAATCGGACGCAGGATAAGGGAACTCAATACGTACAGTGAAATTGTACCTTACAATAAATTTCCGGAAAATGATGATTCTATTAAAGGTGTTATTTTATCCGGAAGTCCATATTCGGTAAATGACAAAGATGCTTTTCAGGTTGATTTAAGTAATATCCGGCAAAAATACCCGGTATTAGGAATTTGTTATGGCGCTCAATACCTTGCATATATGTCGGGTGGAAAAGTACAACCGGGAAATACCCGTGAATATGGGCGTGCAAATTTATCTACAATTGAAGATAAAAACCCGTTATTAAAAGGAATTCAATCCGGTTCTCAGGTTTGGATGTCACATGGGGATACAATTAGTGATGTTCCTGATAATTTTGATATAATTGCATCGACTAAAGAAGTAAAAGTTGCTGCATATCAGATTCAAGGCGAACAAACATGGGGAGTGCAATTTCATCCCGAAGTATTCCACACACAAGATGGTTCGCTTTTGTTGGATAATTTCCTGAACATTTGCGGTTGT
Source organism: Bacteroidales bacterium (assembly GCA_031553395.1). Taxonomy (GTDB): domain Bacteria; phylum Bacteroidota; class Bacteroidia; order Bacteroidales; family WRGA01; genus WRGA01. The sequence continues at coordinate 83,190 of JAVBLR010000015.1, forward strand.
AAAAAAGATTGGAGTCCGGCTTCTTTTATCGAAGAAACTGTAAAAGATTTGAAGAATAAATTAGGGAATGACAAGGTAATCCTGGCATTATCGGGAGGCGTCGATTCTTCGGTTACTGCTGTTTTGTTGAATAGGGCTATCGGTAAAAACCTTACATGTATTTTTGTTGATCACGGATTGCTTCGTAAAAACGAATTCGAGAATGTGTTGAAAGATTACGAACATCTTGGATTGAATGTTATCGGAGTTGATGCCAAAGCAAAATTTTACAAAGAACTCGAAGGAGTTACAGATCCTGAGAAAAAACGCAAGATTATCGGCAAAGGTTTTATTGATGTTTTCGACGAAGAAGCCCGCAAGTTGGCAGATGTAAAATGGTTGGGACAAGGAACTATTTATCCGGATATTATCGAATCTCTGTCAATTACCGGGACTGTTATCAAATCTCACCATAATGTCGGCGGATTACCGGAAAAAATGAACTTGAAATTGGTCGAACCTCTCCGGTTATTATTTAAAGATGAAGTTCGCATTGTAGGACGAGAATTGGGCATGATGCCGCATTTAATTAACCGCCATCCGTTTCCCGGCCCGGGATTAGGTGTACGTATTTTGGGCGATATTACTCCCGAGAAAGTACGCATTTTACAAGATGCCGATGATATTTTTATCCGCGGATTAAAAGACGAAAGTTTATATGACAAAGTTTGGCAAGCCGGAGCAATTTTATTGCCTGTTCAATCCGTAGGTGTAATGGGTGATGAACGCACATACGAGAATGCTGTTGCTTTACGTGCAGTTACCTCAACTGATGCCATGACAGCCGATTGGGCGCATTTGCCTTATGAATTTATGGGACGTGTCTCCAACGAAATTATTAATAAAGTGCGTGGTGTAAATCGTGTTGTCTATGATATAAGTTCAAAACCACCGGCAACAATTGAGTGGGAATAAAACCAATTAAAAATTAGGAGCTAAGAGTTTTGTTAAATTCTTAGCTCTTTTTTTATTTTATTCTTTTGAACTTAAATTTTGTACATAAATTTGATATTTGTGATATTTTTTCACTTTATTTGCACAAATAAATTTTATTAACCTTAAATGTAGATATGGAAAAAATTTGCATTACACTTATACTCCTTTTCTGCTGCTATATTAGCTCTCAGGCTCAAGACTTTATTGTAAAACATAGGAATGACACCATTAGATGTAAGATATTAGATGTAAATGATGATTATATCAAATATCAAATCAAAAGTAATGATGTAAAAATAACTGCATCTATCAACCGAAAATATGTTTCTTCTTATTTTATTGATGATAATTATGAAAGTGAGGTTGTAGATAATGAGTCTAATAAAGAAAAAAAGTCTAGTTTTCGCATAGCTTTTGCTGGTGGATATGGATATAAGCTTGGTACTGTTTTAGAATCCGGAGATACTAAATCGGATAAGATGTCTAAAGATTTGAAAAGCGGATATGATTTAGATGGTGAAATTCAGTTTTTTTTCAATGAAAGACATGGTATTGCCTTAAACGTAAGCTCTATGTGTAGTTCTGCTCAAACCAATCATATGTATATTGACGGATATGGAACAGCGTCAACTTACAAGGAGACACAAAGGGTTACTTTTGTAGGTCCGGCATTTGCATGTCGTTACGATGAAAAAGACTGGCTATTTACAGGTTCGGTCGGATTAGGTGCTTTGTTTTATAATGTAAAAATGGAACCAGATGAATACTCATTAACAGGTTCTCAAACGTCCTTCGGTATGAACTTGGGAATTGGAGCAGAATATAAGATATCCAAACACATCGGGATAGGATTGAAAATTGGATATATATTGGGTAGCGTTAATTCTATCAATATTGAAAGTCAAAAAGTAGACTTTGATGAACCTATGAGTTTATCCAGTTTTATGATTGGCGGATATCTAAGTTTTAGAACTCAATAATAAAATTAACCCCAAAACTATACAATTATATGAAATCAATATTCTTTCTAATTGCAATATCACTTGCATTTTTTATGACATCTTGTCAACCTGCTCAAAAAATTGCATACAATGTAGACAATGTAAAAAAATACCATAAATCTTCAGATATAAGTATTTCTATACAACAATTTGAAGATATGCGTTCCGAATCAGAAATCGAACAAACCCAACTTCAGGCAAAAGGAATAATTGAAAAAATTAATGGGAAAAACAATTGCATTAATGCCGAAAAATTATACAAAATTCCGGTGGGACTACAAATGGCTGATATATTTGCTAAACATCTGGAAAAGAAATCATATTTTTCAAATGTATATATAGATCAAAAAGAAAAATCAGACTATTATATCACTGCAAATTTAAAGCATTTTTACGGAGCACAGGAAAACTCAACAATGGCAGCAGTTGGAGCAGGATTTGGATTAATAGGAGCAATTGCAACTGCCGGATTAAAAACAGAAGGCTCAATTATCATCGAATTATCTGATATTTGCTTATATGATAAAAATGATAATCTCATTGCTAAAGTTGGAGATTTCAAAAAAGAATATACAGGAAAATTTCCTGTAAATGCCAATTGTTATTGTATTTATCAGAATATCAATCAAAAACTTATGGAGTTCAATGAAGAACTGGGCAAAACATTATATCTTGAGGTAAAAAACAGTAAGAATGAATAAACTCAAGAAAAAAATAAAATAGTAAGATATAGAAAAGAGAGTTAAGAGTCTTAGATGATTCTTAACTCTCTTTTGTTTTTGCATTAGATTCTATCACAGCAAAAGCAATTCTTATTTTTGAACTAAACCGTACAAGAGAGCTCAAAATCAATTAACTTTGCCACCTCTAACAAATTAAGAATTAAAAGTTAAAAATAAAGAATATCAACATATTTATTATCTGCATCTTAACTCTTAACTCTTAACTCTTAACTCTTAATTGCACATGGCCGGAAACGGGATGAAAAGATTAGCCAAAGACACGGCTATTTATGGAACAAGTAGTATTGTCGGAAGATTTTTGAATTGGTGGTTGGTGCCTTACTACACCCGTATTCTTTCCGATACAGCCGATTATGGAATTGTCACCAATATTTATGGGATTACCGCTTTATTAACCGTTCTTCTCACGTATGGAATGGAAACAGGATTCTTCCGTTTTGCCAATAAAAAAGAAGAAAATCCGATGAGTGTTTATTCCACTTCCATGATTTCTATCGGATTTACCTCCCTCCTATTTATTGGGTTGGTTTTTATTTTTATCAATCCTATAAGTGCTGCTCTTAATTATTCCGACTACAAAGATTACCTTGAAATAATGGCTATTACGGTAGCTATCGATGCCTTTATGTCAATTCCTTTTGCATATTTGAGATATAAAAACAGACCTATACGTTTTGCTTCGATTAAGTTGCTGTTTGTTTTTATGAATATTATCCTGAATGTATTCTTTCTCAGTATTTGCCCTGCAATATACAAAAGTCATCCTGAATGGATTAGTTGGTTTTATCGTCCTGACTATGGTGTCGGATATATTTTCGTTGCAAATTTGATTGCTACTTTTACACAATTCCTATTCTTATTGCCCGATATAACTGGATTTAAATATGTATTCGACAAGGCATTGCTAAACCGGATGCTTAAATATTCATTTCCATTGTTGATATTGGGTATAGCCGGAATTATGAATCAAACCATTGACAAAATTATTTTTCCGTATTTATTCAATGGAACTTTCGAAGAGGGACAAGAACAATTGGGAATTTACGGCGCTTGTTTTAAAATCGCAGTTGTAATGGTGATGTTTACACAAGCCTTCAGATTTGCATATGAACCTTTTATTTTTGCAAAAAACAAAGGAGAGGATAATAATAAAAAAGTCTACTCGGAAGCAATGAAATATTTTATCATTTTTTCGTTGCTTGTTTTTTTAGCCGTGATGTTCTATATCGACATCGTAAAATATTTCGTAGGAAAAGATTATTATGAAGGTATCAAAGTTGTACCGATTGTGATGATGGGAATGTTGTTTTTCGGAATTTATTTTAATCTTTCCCTTTGGTATAAACTAACTGACGATACGAAATGGGGTGCTTATTTCTCTGTTATCGGATTTATTATTATGGTAGGGATAATGGTTATTTTCGTTCCTGTTTACGGTTATATTGCATGTGCGTGGGCTTCTTTCTTTTGTAATTTTGTAATGATGCTGTTATCGTATTTCTTGGGACAAAAATATTATCCCATTAATTATAACTTAAAATCAATCGGCATCTATTTCTTGTTATTCGCTGTTTTATACATTGCCGGAATGTATGTACCTATTGAAAATGAGGTTATCCGACTGATTTACCGTACTGTATTATTAGGGATTTTTATCGTATATATGGTAAAGAAAGATGTTCCATTAAAGGAAATACCGTTCATTAATAAGTTAAAAGTTAAGAGTTAAGAGTTATAGAATTCAAGAGTTTTGCACAAAATCTAATTCGATATACCTAATAAGTCCGGTAGGACTTTAACATGGATAACCTCTTGCAAGCCGCAGGCGCAGCTCGGGGTAAACAGAACTACATCGGGTCTACGTCATAATAAATAATAACCGACTTAAAGTCATCATTTTGTAATACCTTTATTTTGGTGTTATTGAGTATTTCTTTTACCTTTTCCATCGAAGCTTCTGTTTCTATTTTCAGAATAATTTTTTGAATGAAAAAAGTCTGAATGCGTGCAATAACAGGTTTATCCGGCCCTAAAACTCGCTTCCCCAATAATTGGCGTAATTGTGTTGCAAATTCATTTGCAGCTTTTATAGCAATGTGTTGTTCCCGATGTTTGATTATCACATTAATTAACCGCGTAAAGGGAGGATAACGAAATGTCTTTCTTTCGGCAAGTTGGTCATGAAACATGCCTTCGTAGTCATTTTCTTTTACTTGCCGGATTATGGAATGAGTTGGATTTCCTGTTTGTAAAATAACTAATCCCCGCTTGTTTTTTCGTCCGGCTCGCCCGCTTACTTGCGCCATCAATTGAAAAGCCCGTTCATGAGAACGAAAATCGGGATAATTAATCATTGTATCAGCATTTAATATTCCGACTATACTTACATTATCGAAGTCCAACCCTTTGGAAACCATTTGTGTACCAATAAGAATATCTGTTTTCTTATTCTCCAAATTGGCTATTATTTTTTCGTATGATGTGCGGGTTCGTACTGTATCGAAATCCATCCGTGCAACATTAGCCTGCGGAAAAATTTGCCGTATTTCTTCTTCAATTTTCTCTGTTCCGAATCCGAGTGTTTTCAAAGAATCATTTCCACATGCCGGACATACTTCAGGTACATGAATGGAGTATCCACAATAATGGCAAACAAGCTGATTAAAACCTTTATGATAAGTAAGGCTTACATCGCAATTCTTACATTTCGGAATCCAAGCACATAGTTTACATTCAATCATGGGTGCAAACCCACGTCGATTCTGAAAAAGAATAACCTGTTCATTCTTTTCTAATGCTTCGGAAACTTTTTGCAATAAAAACGGAGAAAAATGAGAATGCATTTGTTTGCGCTTATACAATATTTTCGTATCAACAATTTCAATTTCAGGCAATTCTATATCCTCAAAGCGTTTATCCATTTTTACCAATCCATACTTTCCCGTTTTGGCATGATAATAACTTTCGATAGAAGGAGTTGCTGTTCCCAACAAAGTTTTGGCTTTATGCATAGAAGCTAGAAGCATTGCCGTATTCCGGGCATGGTAGCGAGGTGCAGGATCTTGTTGCTTGTACGTAGTTTCATGTTCCTCATCTACAATAATTAATCCCAAATTTTTGAAAGGAAGAAAAACGGAAGAACGAACACCCAACACAACTTCACATCCTTTATCTTCCAACAGTTTATTCCAAACTTCAACCCGTTCATTATCCGAAAATTTAGAATGATAGACACATAGTTTGTTCCCAAATACTTTAGTCATCCGGTCGGTAATTTGCGTTGTTAAAGCAATTTCGGGCAATAAATACAAAACCTGTTTTCCTTTTTTCAATATCTCCTCAATCAAATGGATATACACTTCGGTTTTTCCACTCGATGTTACACCGTGCAGAAGGGTTATATCCTTATTTTCAAAGGATTGAATAATATCGTTATACGCGTTTTGTTGTATTTCGTTTAGCTGATTGATTTGTGTGATATTATTGGAATAATCCCGCAACCGGCTGATTTCTTTCCGGTAAATTTCTAATATTCCTTTCTCAACCAATCCTGTTACGACAGCATCAGAGGCATTCGACTTTTTCAACAACTCTTTTTTAGAAATTTCAATTGCATTTTTTGATAAGAATTTGGATAAATCCAGAAATGTCATCAATACTTTCAATTGTTTCGGAGCACGGGATAATTCATCGAAAAGAGTTTGTAATTCTACTTCATTCGAATAGTTATCAGATAATTTGATATAAGCCTCCGTTTTAATCTTATAATTTTGTCTTACCTCCTCGCTTACCAATAAAGCTTCTTTTTCCAATAAACTTTTTATAGTCGGTAATATATTTTTTACTCCGGATGATTTTTCAAGTTCGGATAATGTCATTTTATCCTTTACATTGAATTCATCCAGAATTTTTTGCTCTTTATCGGATAAATCACTTCCGGCTTGATATGCTAAATTGTAAATAACCGTTGTTTCGCTTTCCAGTTTCAATCCGCTTGGTAAAGCCGCTTTATACACTTCTCCCAATGTACATTGATAATAGGTTGCAATCCATTTCCATAAATCCAATTGCTTTTGTGTAACAATCGGAGAAGTGTCTAATACCGAAAAAATTTCTTTGGTTTCGTATTCTTTTGGAGCTTCATTATGAATTCGGACAACAATAGCCGTATAAAACTTTTTCTTCCCGAAAGATACAATTACCCGGCAACCGATTTGAACTTGCCCGGCCATATCCTCCGGAAAACGATATGTGTAATAATTTGCCAAAGGTAAAGGCAGTATTACGTCGAGATATATTTGTGGTAAAGAGTTGATGGTTTGTTTTGTTATTCGTTATTTGTAGATATTCGTTATTAATTGTCAATTATTAACTGTCAACTAACAAAAGTACTACCTTTCATACAAATAAAAAAGCCCTGCTCGTAAGCAAGGCTTTTAAAATATCTAGTCACAAGAGTTGATTAGAAGCAGTAGCTCAAACCAAACATTAAGCTTGACATTTTCAAGTTCAATCCAAATCCATTAGCAGCATCAAGACCATCTTGTTTGAAATATTCATATCCTAAATTACCAAAAGTTGCTGTAGCAGTAAATTTAGGAGAAATAGCATAAGAAACACCTGGCATAAAGTTTACTCCAATTAAATTAGACTTTGCTTCTGTTTCATACTCATAGTTAACACCACCCTGAATATAAAAACCAAAGTTTCCTGATTGATTCAAGAAATAACGTAAATAAGGATTGATGCGAATTGTGCTTGTTTTTGAGTCTCCACCGTTAAGTTCTGTTTTAGTGTAGCCATATCCAGCCATAATTCCGAAAGCCATATTATCTTCAAAAAAGTAACCAAATTCCGGAGTAATACCAAAACCTGTCATTTTGTTATCTCCAGATTTTGCATAAATGAATCCTGTACCAAGATCGCCTTGATCTGAAAAGTTGATACTGCTTGCACCAATGTACATAGAACCTTTTTGTGCGCTTGCGCTCATTGCAATTAAGGCAACTACTGCCAAAGTTAAAAATTTCTTCATTTCAATTTTTCGATAAAAAATGTAAAACAGCCTACTCTATATGCTTTTCGGCATCCGCAATTAATTTTTATTATGTTAAAAACGGGTGCAAATATAGAACTGTTTTTTTAATTACAAAGTTTTTTTGGATAAAAGTTTAATGTAAATTAAAAAAATCATGTTGTAAAACATGATTTTCAATATATTACAGGCTGTGGATTTTTCTGTTTTATCCAAAAACAGTGGTATTATGTTAATTGATTGATTGTTATTCTTATTTTAGATATATCAAGTCTATAGAAAAACTAACAACAAAAAACCAATAACAGACAACTAATAACCAGGAACTCAAATCAATCCAGTTCGAAATTGATAAAATAATCAATATTTTCCATTGTCAGAATATCAATCGGCATAAAATTCTTGACATGTACATCTTGTTTCAGTACAAAATGCCTTGCCAATGATTTAATTACATTATATCCTTGTTTTTCGGGACGTTGGCCTATCAAGTATTTAATAGATGAGTTTTTCAGGCAGGCTACATTGCGAGTTAAAAGGTCATACCCAACTAATGAAACATGTTGCAAATTACGAGATTGAAGATATTCTCCGATAATATAAGCACGGGAATTAAAAATTATTGCAGATGTTACATTCGGCTGCTTCTTAAAAAAATCATCCAAAATAGAATAACTTAACTCTTCGTCCGATGCATGTAAATCAACCGAATGAATGGTTAAATCCGGATTGTACTTCTTAATATATGCAGAAAAACCATTTTCCCGTATAATGGTTTGATTGGATCTATTTTGGGAATGCCGCATCATCCTGAAAAGAACAATGTCTTTTTTATCTGAAGCGTGTTCGGTAAGTAACTTTGCTGCCAAATAGCCACTAGCATAAGAATCCTGTCCGAAATATGCCAACGGATTACTATTATCAACCCAAGAATCAAGGAAAACAAACGGAATTGATTTTTTATTCAATTCATTTATAAAATCAATTGTAGCATCTTTATAAGTGGGTACAATTAGTACAGCATCAGGATCTGTTTCCGAAATTTCCTCAAATACATTCCGGCAAGAAGATTCATCGAATTGATCGAAATAACTCATTTTTATCAAAATATTCCAGTCGGAAAATTCCTCAGCAGCTTTGGATATACCTTCTTCTACAGCTTCAAAATATTCACCTTCACTATATTGAGGCAATATACAAACAAAAGTGTATGTTTTTTTTGAGGCAAGTGCACTGGCAAAAACATTGGGATGATAATTAATCTGGGTAAGAATTTCTTTTATTTTCTTTTTATTTTCTTCCGAAACCTCTCCCCTATTATGTAAAACACGATCGACAGTACCTACCGAAACACCCGCTAGTTCTGCAATATCTTTTATTCGATATTTCTTCCGATGCTCTTTCATTGCCAGCTGACTATTTTATCTCTATTATTAATACATTTTTATTCAAAAAATTTTACACAAAAATAGGAATATTTTTGTATTTCAAGAATTATTATTACCTTCGTGTGCGAACACGGATGCCCTTATAAATCACTCAATACATATATATTAATCTATTTATAAGCGCATTACCTAATTATCCTACTCCGAAAAGAATTATTGATTAGTCCTATTTTTTTACAAAATACTGGATTTCATAGAAAACTTAAAAATATCTAAACTGAGACATTTGTAGTTAAGAAACTAATATCTAAATAATTAACTTTTAATTCATTCACCTTTATGAAAAAGTTCTTAGACAAAGATTTTTTGTTGGAGACAGAAACTTCCCAAAAGTTGTATCATGAGCATGCGGCAAAAATGCCAATCATTGATTATCACTGTCATTTGAATCCGGAATTTATTGCAAATGATCGCAAATTCGATAATTTGGGTCAAATTTGGTTGGAAGGCGATCATTACAAATGGCGTGCTATGCGTACAAATGGCATTGATGAGCGTTTTTGTACCGGAAAAGATACTTCTGATTGGGAAAAATTCGAAAAGTGGGCGGAAACTGTTCCCTACACAATGCGTAATCCCCTTTATCACTGGACTCACCTTGAATTAAAAACTGCTTTCGGTGTAGAAAAAATATTGAAACCCGAAACAGCCAAAGAAATTTTCGATGAATGTACTGCAAAACTTCGCACTCCTGAATATTCTGCTCGTGGATTGATGAAAAAATATAATGTACAAGCCGTTTGTACTACAGATGATCCTGTTGATTCGTTGGAATATCATATCTCATTGAAAAAAGAAGGATTTGAAGTAAAAGTTCTTCCTACTTGGCGCCCTGACAAAGCTATGGCTGTAGAAGTTCCTGCCGATTTTCGTGCTTATATAGAACAATTATCCAACGTATCAGGCGTTTCTATTAGCAAATATGCTGATGTACTGCAAGCTCTTCGCGTTCGTCATGATTTCTTTGCTGAAGTAGGTTGCAAATTATCTGACCATGGTATTGAAGAATTCTATGCCGAAGATTATACTCAAGCCGAAATTGATGCTATATTTAATAAGGTATATGGCGGAAAAGAATTGACTCAAGAGGAAATCCTGAAATTTAAATCGGCAATGATGTATGAATTTGCTGTAATGGATTGGGAAAAAGGCTGGACTCAACAATTCCATTATGGAGCTATCCGTAACAATAATACCCGTTTATTTAAAAAATTAGGCCCGGATACAGGATTCGACTCTATCGGCGATTTTACAATAGCTAAAATGATGTCGAAATTTCTTAATCGTTTGGATACCAATGATAAATTAGCAAAAACTATCCTTTACAACTTAAATCCAAGAGATAACGATTTAATTACCACAATGATCGGTAATTTCCAAGACGGAAGTGTTGCCGGAAAAATCCAATTCGGTTCAGGTTGGTGGTTCTTGGATCAAAAAGTAGGAATGGAAGCGCAAATGAATTCGCTTTCAGTTCTTGGATTATTGAGCCGTTTTGTAGGAATGTTGACCGACTCTCGCAGTTTCTTGTCTTATCCGCGTCACGAATATTTCCGTCGCATTTTGTGTAATCTTATCGGAAAAGACGTAGAAAGTGGACAATTGCCTTCGAGCGAACTTCCTTTCTTAGGAAAAATGGTAGAAGATATTTCTTACAACAATGCTAAAAACTTTTTTAAATTTTAACTTTTTTGTTATTTGTCTGATGTAAATGAATTGACGAGAGGATAACCTCAATTATCCGCTTGTCAATTTATTTGCGTTGATAATATGTATTGATACAAATAACAAAAAGAATTATATTTGCATTTTTAGATTAATTTTAATTAATTACTTATCAATAAACAACAATGAGCAAGAAAATTGTAACTTTCGGGGAAATCATGTTGCGCTTGGCAACTCCCGGTTATTTGCGTTTTAGTCAAGCAAAAGAACTTACTGCTACTTTTGGTGGTGGTGAAGCTAATGTAGCTGTTTCATTAGCCAATTATGGATTGAATGCCGAATTTGTAAGCCGTTTACCTCAAAATGACATCGCAGATGCTTGTATTAAAGAATTACATAAATACAGCGTTTGTACTAAAAATATGCTCAGAGGCGGAGAGCGTTTAGGTATCTATTTCTTGGAAACCGGCGCTGTTGCCCGTGCTTCTAAAGTTGTTTACGACCGTGCACACTCATCTATTGCCGACATTAAACCGGGAATGATAAATTGGGAAGAAGTTTTCAAAGATGCACAATGGTTTCACTGGACAGGTATTACTCCTGCTCTTTCTCAAGGTGCTGCCGATGCTTGTCTGGAAGCAATTAAAGTTGCAAATAAAATGGGTGTAACTGTTTCTACCGACCTTAACTTCCGTAAAAATTTGTGGAAATATGGAAAAACAGCATCTGAGGTAATGCCAGCTTTAGTAGAAGGTTGTGATGTTATTCTTGGAAACGAAGAAGATGCTGAAACTGTATTTGGAATCAAACCCGAAGGTTTTGATGTTGCTCATACAGGTGGAGAAGTAAATGCTGCCGAGTTTGAATCGGTTTGTACTCAATTGATGAAAAAATTCCCACGTGCTAAAAAAGTAATTATCACGCTTCGTGGTTCTATCAATGCCAACCACAATACGTGGGGTGGCTGTTTGTACTCCGACGGAACATTAAAAGTTTCCAAAAGATACGACATTACGCACATTGTTGACCGCGTTGGTGGTGGTGACTCTTTCATGGGCGGATTGGTTTACGGATTAATCACTTATCCTACAGATGATCAAAAAGCATTGGATTTTGCCGTTGCTGCATCTTGTCTGAAACATACTATTTACGGTGATTTCAATTTAGCAACAGTTTCCGAAGTCGAAAACCTGATGAAGGGAGATGGATCAGGACGTGTAAGCCGATAAACGACCTTGATTTTCTTGATTAAATGAGAACTATGATTTTCAGCGTTATTATGATAATCATAGTTTTCATTTAATCAAAAGAATCACAGTTCAGACAATTATTAATTTTCAAAAATACAAAAATGGCAAGATTTTCAAAAATACAAGTAATCAAAGCGATGGCATCTACAGGAATGGTTCCTGTTTTCTACAACAAAGATGCCGAAATTGCAAAAAATGTAGTTAAAGCCTGTTATGAAGGCGGCGTAAGAGCTTTTGAATTTACCAACCGTGGTGATTTTGCTCACGAAGTATTTGCAGAAGTAAATAAATGGGCAGCAAAAGAATGTCCGGAAATGATTCTTGGTATCGGTTCTATCGTTGAACCGGCTGCAGCATCCTTATATATTCAATTGGGAGCTAATTTTGTTGTAGGCCCGTTATTTAATCCCGAAGTTGCAAAAATTGCAAATAGAAGACTTATCCCTTACACTCCCGGATGTGGTTCTGTATCGGAAGTAGGTTTTGCACAAGAAATGGGTTGCGATATTTGTAAAGTATTTCCCGGCGATGTATTAGGTCCGAACTTTGTAAAAGGATTGAAAGCTCCGATGCCATGGTCTATGCTGATGGTAACCGGAGGTGTAAAACCTGAGGAAGCTAACTTGAAAGGTTGGTTTGATGCAGGTGTAACCTGCGTAGGAATGGGTTCTAATCTTTTCCCTGCAGATGTAATTGCAGCCAAAGATTGGGGAAAAATCACTCAATTGTGTAAAGATGCTTTAGCGATTATTAGTAAGGTAAAAAAATAACCTAAAAATATTTATCATGAATGGACAAAACAAAATGACAAATTACAGGTGGATGATTTGCGCCCTCCTGTTTTTTGCGACTACAATTAATTACATGGATAGACAAGTTCTTTCATTAACATGGAAGGACTTTATTGTTCCCGAATTTCACTGGTCAAACAATGATTATGGAAATATAACGTCTTTATTTTCAATATTTTATGCAATAAGCATGCTTTTTGCCGGTCGCTTTGTCGATTGGATGGATACTAAAAAAGGATTTCTATGGGCCATTGGTATTTGGTCTATCGGTGCATGTCTTCATGCCTTTTGTGGAATAGCAACCTCCGGTATTCTTACAGGAACTTGGTTTGTTGGTTTTGAGGGAGCTAAAGAAGCTATTGCAACGATTGACAATATTAGTAAAGTTGCCTCTGTGAGTGTTGTCTTATTTATCTTTGCCCGCTTAATATTGGCTGTGGGAGAAGCCGGAAACTTTCCGGCTGCAATCAAAGCTACAGCTGAATACTTTCCTAAAAAAGACAGAGCTTATGCTACCAGTATTTTTAATGCCGGAGCTACAGTCGGGGCGCTTGCCGCACCTGTAACTATTCCTGTTATTGCTAAATTCTGGGGATGGGAAGCTGCATTTATTGCCATCGGAGCACTTGGTTTTATTTGGATGGGATTTTGGGTATTTTTGTACAAGAAACCGGAGGCACATCCAAAAGTAAATAAGGCTGAATTGGATTATATATTACAAGATAAAGATGATGAAAAAACCGAAGTTCAAAAACCTGAAGGAAAAAAAATCTCTTTTTCTCAATGTTTCAAGTACAAACAAACATGGGCTTTTGCTTTTGGTAAATTTATGACTGATGGAGTATGGTGGTTCTACCTATTTTGGACTCCGGCTTATTTAAGTTCTGTTTACAATTTAAAATCGGACGATCCTAAAGCACAAATTGCGATTTTTGTTCTTTATGCGATTACACTTCTTTCTATTATTGGTGGATGGCTTCCTTCTTTTTTCGTGGGAAAAAAAGGCATGAATCCGTATGCCGGACGTATGAAAGCGATGTTAATTTTTGCATTTTTCCCACTGTTAGCTTTATTTGCTCAACCATTAGGTGCTTATTCTTACTGGTTCCCAATTATCATTATTGGTATCGCAGGTGCCGCACACCAAGCTTGGTCTGCTAATATATTCTCTACTATTGGAGATATGTTCCCTAAGAAAGCTATTGCTACAATTACCGGTATCGGTGGTATGGCAGGAGGTATTGGTTCTTTCCTTATTAATAAAGGTTCCGGTATGCTATTTGATTCCACTCAGAAGAACTGGAGTAGCATTGATGGTGTCCCTTTATTAGATAAATTTCCGGGAATTAAAACTTCTGAGGGTTTGACTGAAGTATTGAAACAACAAAGTGCATCATTCAATTTATCAGGAGAACATGCTTTGAAATCCATCGAAGACTTGTTGAAAGCATTTGATGGATCAGGTGCAACTGTTGTAAATGGTATTTCTTCTGGTTACATGATTATCTTCTCAATCTGTGCAGTAGCATACTTGATTGGTTGGGTTGTAATGAAATCTTTAGTACCTAAATATAAACCAGTTAGCGATTTATAAATCAGTTAACGAGTAAACAAGTAGACGAGTAAACAAGCCTTACGTTTATTTCTTGTCCACTTGTTTACTAAAAATTTGATTATGACACATAAAGACCTCATTGTTTGGAGAAAAGTATTGAATTGGTAAAAATGATTTATCAGGATACTCAGTTTTTTCCTAAAAGTGAAATGATGGGGTTAACTTCTCAAATGAGAAGGTCTTCTGTTTCTATTCCTTCGAATATTGCAGAAGGTTATGGTAGATATTCTGATAAAGAATTGATTTATTTTTTAAATATTTCTTTAGGTTCTGCAGCAGAATTAGAAACACAATTAATTATTTCAAAAGAATTATCATTTTTAGCTGAGAATAATTTTGATAGAATTAATTGTTTGAATAATGAGATTATTAAGATGTTATCAGCATTATTAAAAACTATTAAAAACAAGCAGGTGAATCAGTAGTTTACTTGTCTACTCGTTTACTAAAATGAAAGAATTAAATAAACAAACAGTAAATAAACCGGAACTTCCGGTAAAAATCCTTCAATTTGGAGAAGGAAATTTCTTGCGTGCATTTGTTGATTGGATGATTCACAAGGCAAATGAAGCCGGAGTAATGAATCATGGTGTAGTTGCCGTTCAACCGATTGCACAAGGATTGGCTGATATGTTACGGAAACAAGATTGCATGTATCATGTTTATCTTGAAGGAATTAAAGATAAAAAGCCTGTAAAAGAAGTTACATTGGTTAAAAGTATTGTAGATGCATTGAATCCTTATGACGAATACAAGACGTATGAGCAATTGTTCTTAAGTCCTGAATTGGAAATGATTGTATCCAATACCACAGAAGCTGGTATCAGATATGAAGAAGGCGATGATTTGAAAGCATGTCCTCCGAAATCATATCCTGCGAAAATGACTGCTTTGCTTTATCAACGTTTTCAAAAATTCAATGGAGCTGCTAACAAAGGATTATTGATCATTTGCTGTGAATTAATTGAAGATAATGGTTCTACATTGCGCGAATATGTAATCAAACATGCCGAATTCAATAATTTAGGAGCAGATTTTATCAATTGGGTAAAAACAAATTGTCATTTCTATGATACATTGGTTGACCGGATTGTTCCCGGATTCCCTCGTGAAACCATCAATGAAATCAAAGCTGAAATCGGTTTTGATGATAATTTGGTTGTAAAAGGTGAATATTTCCACGTTTGGGCAATTGGTGGAGACCCGATTATCAAAGAAAAATTACCATTGGATAAAGCCGGATTGAATGTATTATTTATGGATGATATCCGTCCGTTCCGCGCTAAAAAAGTTCGTATCTTAAATGGTGCTCATACGGCTATGGTTCAGGTAGCTATGCAAATGGGTTGCGAAACCGTAATGGATGCATTCAATACGCCGTTGGTTGAAAAATACATCAACACAATGGTTGATTCGGAAGTGCTTCCTGGAATTGGTGAAGATATGACTGAATTGAGAGCTTTCTCTGCCAAAATTTTGGAACGTTTTTATAATCCATACATCAAACATTATCTGAAAGATATTTCATTGAATTCATTATCCAAATGGGAAGCCCGAGACTGGCCAACCGTATTGGATAACAGCAAAAAATTGGGAAAATTAGCAAAATTGACTACTTTCTCATTTGCAGGATTGTTGGTAATGTATAGCGGAAAATCAGAAGCAAAAAACTTCGTTCCTAACGATACTCCTGAGTTTGTAGAATTTATCCAAAAAACATTCGATGCGAATAATATCGAAGGTTGGGTAAATGGTGTTATTAAAAACAAACAAATCTGGAAAGAAGATTTTTCTGCAGTTCCCGGATTTACAGAAGCAGTTATTGCTGATGTAAAAATGATTTTGGATAAAGGTATGAAGGGATATTTAGAAAGTATCATTTAATACAGTTAAGAGTTAAAAGTTAAGAGTTAAGAGTTGCTTAAAATCAACCTGACTTTTTAACTCTTAACTCTTAGCTTTTAACTCTTAACTAAAATGGAAAACTGTTTATATTGTCAACGAAACCAAACGCAAAAGGATCTGATGATCGAAATTTGCGATTTAAGCGTTTCGACTGTATTCTTGTTCAAGGAACAAACATACAAAGGAAGATGTGTGGTTGCTTATAAAGACCATAATGTTGAATTATTCGAATTGAATGATGCAGATTTATTGGCTTTTATGAAAGATGTGAATAAAGTTGCCGCAGCAATGAAAAAAGCATTCGGCCCCGAAAAAATCAATTATGGCGCATATTCAGATAAATTGAAACATCTTCATATCCATCTGGCTCCGAAATATATTGATGGAGCAGACTTTGGCGGAACATTCGTAATGAATCCACAAAAAGTATATTTGTCTGATGAAGAATATGCTGATATCATTTCAAAAATAAAAAAAGAATTATAACCCGATTAAGAATTAAGAATTAAAAATTAAGAATTGTAAATGGCATACTTATTGTAGCTTTTTAAAATTCTAATTTTTAATTCTTAATTTTTAATTCTTAATTTGAAGAACGATGAAGCGTTATTTAAAAATAAATCCTGCAGATAATGTTTGTGTTGCATTGGATGTATTAAATCCGGGTGAAGTTATTGACGTTGAAGGAGATAAAATCACAATCGGAGCTACAGCCATTAAAAACGGACATAAATTTGCCATAAAGGAAATAAAAGAAAACGAAAATGTTATCAAATATGGATATCCAATAGGGCACGCAATTGCTGATATTCATAAGGGAGATCATGTCCATACGCATAACGTAAAGACCAATCTGCATGATAATCTGCAATATACGTATAATCATGTTGATACAGTATTGAGCATTCCTAAAAGCGATTTAAAAATCAATGCCTACAAGCGATACAACGGCGATGTGGGAATTCGTAATGAGCTGTGGATTGTTCCTACTGTTGGCTGTGTAAACGGACAGGCGCAAATGATTGTCGATCGTGTAAAAAAAGAATTAGACGTTACTCACATTGATGATATTCGCGTATATACTCATAATTATGGGTGCTCCCAATTAGGCGATGACCATCTCAATACAAAAAAAGCGTTGGCAGCATTGGCAAAACATCCGAATGCCGGTGGTGTATTGGTGCTTAGCTTAGGTTGCGAAAATAATCAACAATCCGATTTCAAAAAAGCGATGGGCGAATGGGACGAAGAACGTACCCGTTTTATCATTGCTCAGGAAGTAGAGGATGAAGTTGAATTGGGTTTCCAATACATGAAAGAACTTGTTGAAAGAATGAAAAAAGACAAACGTGAAGAATTGCCTTTGTCATCTTTGAAAGTAGGTTTGAAATGTGGTGGTAGCGACGGATTCTCAGGAATTACTGCAAATCCATTGGTTGGACGTTTTTCCGATTGGTTGATTGCTCAGGGTGGTTCTACTATTTTGACTGAAGTACCTGAAATGTTTGGTGCCGAAACTATTTTAATGAATAGGGCTACCAGCAAGGAAACTTTTGACAGAACGGTTAGTTTGATTAATAATTTCAAGGAATATTTCCGGAAGTTTGATCAACCGATTTATGAAAATCCTTCGCCCGGAAATAAAGAAGGTGGAATCACAACATTGGAAGACAAATCGCTTGGTTGTACACAAAAAGGAGGTTCGGCTCAGGTAGTCGATGTATTGGATTATACCGAACCGATAAAAATCAAGGGGTTGAATTTGTTAAATGCTCCGGGTAACGACCTTGTTGCAGCATCTTCATTGGCGCTTTCAGGCTGTCAATTGGTATTGTTTACAACAGGAAGAGGAACTCCATTCGGTAGTTTCGTTCCAACAATGAAAATATCAACCAATTCTAATTTGTATAATTTCAAGAAAAACTGGATTGATTTTAATGCAGGTACGCTGCTTGAACATGAAACAATGGACGATTGCCTTAAACGTTTTGTGAATTTCATTATTGAAACAGTTAACGGCAAACATTTGAAACATGAAGAATCCGGATTTAAAGAAATTGCAATTTTCAAAACCGGAGTAACACTATAGATTTAAGACATGAGCCAAAAGAAGAAAGAAATAGACAGTGAAGATTAAGTCTTATTATTTTGTTCGTCTATTTTATCTTTTTTGGTCTTGGTCCAATGGCTAAAAATGGTTGGTTAGAACGATATTAAAAACGGTTTCAGTTATATTAATTGAAACCGTTTTTAATAATATAAAATAGTAATATTTTATAACTGCAACTTTTGACCATTATCAATGATGTTCAAAATATTTACAATAAGGCTTTAATCCACATTCTTCACATTTAGGTTTCCGGGCAAGACATATATAACGGCCATGCAGTATTAACCAATGATGTGCTTTGGGAATTAACGATTTAGGAATATGCTTTACAAGTTCTTTTTCGGTTTGCAAAGGATTTTTAGAATCATCAGTCAGTCCCAACCTGTTCGAAACCCTGAAAACATGCGTATCAACAGCCATAGCTGGTTTGTTATAAACTACAGAAGCAATTACATTTGCCGTTTTACGCCCTACGCCGGGAAGCTTCATCAAATCTTCCACATCTTCGGGAACAACTCCATTAAACTCCGAAAGCAATTTCTTTGCCATTCCTACCAAATGCTTGGATTTATTATTTGGATAAGAAATACTTTTTATATATTCAAATACAACCTCCGGACTAGATGCAGCAAGTACTTCGGGAGTAGGAAAATCCCGGAATAATTTCGGAGTTACCATATTTACCCTTACATCGGTGCACTGTGCCGAAAGAATTACGGCAATCAGCAAATGAAACGGATCTTCGTAATGCAACTCTGTTTCGGCAATCGGCATATTCTCCTGAAACCATTGGATAATGGTGGAATATCTTTCTTTTTTTGTCATTGTTATTACTTCTTTTACCCCCGAACTGTACGCTATGCTTGCAAGGGATTCATATAGAGAATGATAAATTTATCTTCATACCAATAGCATTGATGATACGGTAAAAGGTAGAAACTTTAGGTTCTATCTTTCCACTTTCAATTCGTGATACATACGCACGGTCGGATCCTATGCGTCTAGCAAGTTCGGCCTGCGAAATATGCGCCTGTTTTCTGGCATCCTCAATAACTTTACCGGTATAGAATGCAAAAGCTTTTTCTTCGGCCTCTATTCTTTCGGGTGTACCTTCTTTGCCAAATTTGGCATCAAGTACGGCATCATAGTCAACTATTTTGTGATTGTTTGTCTGCATAATATTCATCTTTAATTTTAAACGCTTTTTCTATTTCATTTGTAGGTGTCTTCTGTGTTTTCTTTTGGAAACCATTAAACAATACAACTATACAATCATTATCGAAAATAAAGAATACACGGTAAATATTGCTGTTGTATTCAATTCTTAACTCATACAATCCGTCACTTATCAACTTTATGAATTTAATCGGAACCCTGTCTTGTGTTTTCAGCAATAAAAGAATGTACTGTATTTTTTCTTGTTCCTTTTCAGTCAAGGTTTTCATGAATTCCTCAAAATGCCCACCGTAAGTCCTTATTTTCCTATTCATTGTACAAAATTACAACTTGTTGTATTTAAATACAACTATTTTAATAAAAAATATAGTTAAAAATAATAAACTAAACCTACCTTTCACGTAACGATTAACTAATTTATTATCAAATAATTATGATTCAATTATATATATAAAAAGCAAAAAATACTCTTTACATTTTGTTTTTTTACCAAGATACATCTGATAGTTGCACAGCCAAGTCCGGAAGGACTTACACTTGGATAACCCCCTACAAGCGCAGTGCGGCTCGGGGTAGATAAAGTGTGCAGCCTGGGTAAAAAAAACAAAAGGTGTGCCGAGTAATCGACACACCTTATTGTATTGTTTAAATATAACTCACTTATTATTTTACAATCATTACCTTAATATTTTCTACACTACCATCACTGTAAGTTACTTTCTTAATTACAAAACCTTTTGCATCAGAAGTAACAGCTTTACCTGTAAGATCGTAATAGCTTGTTGAAACGATAGCTTTAGAAATGTTTACATTAGAAATACCTGTAGTCATATCATATTCTTCAAAATGGAAAGCAAAACGTAAACGATCAGCAATACCGTTTCTCCAATAAAAATCAGGTGATGGATCAACTTCCAAAGCACGAGTACCATCAAGAATTCCATATAGATAGAACCCACTCTCTACTTCTATTAAACCTGTTTGAGATTTAGCTTCCGGCAAAGTCAAGTTTGTTGGAGTTGCAGCCATTGCAGGTAAGTCACCACTTCGTGCGATATAATCACCTGTAATTGCATTTTTAATTGTAAATACGTTAGGAGAAACCTCTGCTATTTCCCATTTGTCATTTTCACTACCAGTTGCGCTTGATACGGATACATAATTAAGTGCTGCTCCATTAGCATATAGTATTTGCTTATTACTTGTATTTCCATCACCACCATCATTTCCATAAGTATATATTTTATAGACAATAGGAGTAGATTCTGGAGCTATGCGGCCAGTAGTATTAAATGTAGCCAATGCTGCTTCTACTGTAGTTTTGGCATTATCCAAAGCAGTTGTAGTTGTTCCTGTTGATAAGATGTTATTTGCAGCAGTAATAGCATCATTCAGCGTAGCAACAGTTGCAGCACTATAGTTTAAGAATTTTGTTCCTACACGAGCATTAGCTGCCGTATAACTTGTAGTTACTGTTGTAATGGAAGTACTTAAATTATCATAAGAAGGAATAGCCTCATTAAAAGTAGTAAGAGCTGTTTGTAATGCTGATTCTGCTGAAGTTATATCAATTTCGGAAGTAACAGTAGTGCGAGCAGCAGTTGCAGCAGCAATAGCTGAGCCCAAATCAGATTTAATTGCAGTAAAGAATGCTGCTGTGCGAGTTTCAGCATCATTTGCTGCCTGAACGGTTGCAATATAAGCTACAAAGTCTGTATAAGGGGATAATGCGGTTGAAAATGCTAATTCTGCTGCTTGCAAAGTACTAATAGCAGCAGCTACATCATCTACAGTTACTAAAGGATTTTCATAAACACCTTGTGCATTTACAATAGCAGTATTCAATGTACCAATAATTCCAGTCAAATATGGATTAGAATCTGTAACACCAGTAACCAATGCACCAGCAGTTGTGATTTCTGTAGCCAGGCCTTCTTTCAAACCGGCAACACTTACAGCCTTCAATGCTACTTCTTTTGTAATAGTAGTTGCTCCACAAACAGCTTGTAAAGTAATATTAGCATCAGCAGAAATAGCATCAGTAGTTGTTAAAACAGCTTC
Organism: Bacteroidales bacterium; assembly: GCA_031553395.1. Classification (GTDB taxonomy): domain Bacteria; phylum Bacteroidota; class Bacteroidia; order Bacteroidales; family WRGA01; genus WRGA01. The sequence goes on from JAVBLR010000015.1 coordinate 104,965, forward strand.
TGCATGATTAGTTGCCCTACGAACAAGAGATACTTTCTCTTGATCTGCAACAGACAAGCCACCCCAATCAGATACGCTCCATGTAATATCGGAATTTCCACCTGGGATTTCCAGATCAGTTAAATTCAAAGATGCTACATTAGCTAATGCTTTTACAGAATATGTTTTATCAACTTGTGTTCCACTTAATGTTTGGAATTGAGCATCACCTGCAAAATTAGCAATTTTGTCAGCGATTAATTGTCCAATGGTAACATTATCCATAGCCCCAACAGCATAAGCGGGAGCTACGATTGCCAATGATGTAATATCCCCTCCATTTGTCAAACTAATAGTGTTAACTGTGTTTGTATTGGTAGCACCCGCATTGGTTTTATAAGACCCTTTTACAGAAATAACTTTCTTGTTTGTCAAATCTAATACCATATCCCAATCATAAAATCTGCCACGAATAGCATTAACGTTAATAGCAGTAGTAGCACCTACTAAATATCCACCTGAATAAGTGAGTAACTCTTGCGTATAGAAAAGGTTACTTTTGTTTTCAGCATTACTATCTTTTCCTCCAAAACCAAAAACAGGCTCGCCATTGCTATTGAGAAATATTAAAAAAGTTCCTCTTGTACAAGAATACGAAGATACTTTTATATGTACAACACCCGTTAATGTAGAGAATGTTTTTTTATGAGAAAAAGCAGGACCACTAGCAGGTTCTGTCAAAGCAGAATTTGCAACCGTTGCAAAACCAAGTACTTTTCCGGTAGCGCTCCCGCCAGTTTGAGATGCTGTTTTTATATCAACTGTCATATCAGCCCCAGTTATCTTTTCCCATCCTTGAGCTGCAGGAATAACAGTTCCGACCTCATAACTTTCAAAATCTTCACCATCAAACCATGCTGTAGTGGGATCTACTCCAGCGTAAGAAACCAATGGTAACAGTGCCATTGCACCTCCAATTACCAAAGAGTGTAGAATTTTCTTCATAATAAATAAGTTTTAGAATTAATTAAAAAGTTTGTTATTTCTATTTTTTGCTAAAATGCATAAAAACGTTTCAAAAAAACGAAAAACTTATTTTTATTACAATGTAAAATAGTACATTCTTATGTAAATAAGTAGTATCTTTTTAATAATAAGCTGTTTATAAGTTGATTTTGATTGTGTTAAAATAAAGAGGATAGTTGAGTTTTGTCTCTTTTACCCCGAGCTGCGCCTGCGGCTTGCAAGGGGTTATCTATATAAAAGTCCTTCCGGACTTAGCTGAGCAGATATATCTGGTAAAAATATAAAGGAAATATAAGGAGCATATTTTTCTGCCTTTATAAATAAGAACTAAAACTCGAAATACCCGAAACAAAGTCCGGTAGGACTTTAATATGTATAACCCCTTGCAAGCAGCTCAGCTCGGGGTAAAACAAAACATACCGATTACAAATCGGCACGAGTGAGGGGTAGAATGATGTGCATAAGTAGTTGTAAATAAGTAGAAAGAACGCCTTTACATGACTTTGTATTATTTTCCATTGCTAAAAATGCTTGCTTTTATTTCCTTTGATTTGTTTTGTTGAGAACAGTATTTTCAGTTTAACTCTTTCCTAAAGAGCCTGTTTTACTGAATTATTTCAATAGTTCAAAAGATTGTATTACAAAAATAAATACAGGGTTTAGTCTTAGGTAAAAAGGGCTGCTAAAAATAAAATCTTATAGCAGCAATTAAATGTAATCATTCTTTGTGTATTTTTATGCCCGGTTTTAGTTGAGCTAAGACCGGGCATATTTTTTACCCCGAACTGCGCCTGCGGCTTGCAAGGGGTAATAATGGTAATTACACACCAATTACAAATCGGCGCGAGCGAGGTGAAAATAAAACAATATGGAATTACAACTTATTCAGAACAAAATACAAAAATAAGAGGCTACAAAGTAATGTTGGACTTTGATTTGGCTGAAATGTATCAAGTCGAAACAAGGGTATTGAATCAATCAGTAAAACGTAATATAAAACGATTTCCGGATGATTTTATGTTTCAACTTACAAAAGAAGAATTTGAAGATATGTCATCACAAATTGTGATGACATATCCAATCAAACGACCTAAAACAGCATTACCTTTGGCTTTTACAGAGCAAGGAGTTTCCATGTTATCAAGCATTTTAAGAAGTGAAGTAGCAATTACAATTAACATCAATATTATGCGTGCTTTTGTAGCTATTCGTCAACTATTAGCTAATCCTCCAATAGACAAAGATGAAGAATTACGAAACGAATTCCGGGAGTTGAAACAATATATCGAAGATGTTTTTACCGATTACAACGATATTAATGAAGATACCCGTATGCAATTGGAATTGATTAACGAAACATTAGCCGAATTACAAGTAAAAAACAATGAAATAGCCAAACCAAGAAATCCTATTGGATTTCAGTATTACTTCAATGAATCGAAAGAGTGAAATATATCACGTGATATTTTGAAAATAGATTTTAATATAAATAACAAAAACTACTTTTACATATACGTATGAAATACATTGTATCTATCTACACATTAATAACTTTAGGTTTATTATTTACATGTTCCTGTAATCCTAAACAACCTAAGAATCTTGATGAAGATAACCAACCAGTTGTAATCCAACCGAGCAATGCTCCTGCATTCAATCAAGACAGCGCTTACCTTTATGTTGATAAACAAGTTGCCTTTGGCCCTCGTGTTCCTAATACGCAACCTCATGTCAATTGCGGTGATTATATTGCAAATGAGTTGGAACATTTTGGAGCGAAAGTGATAGAGCAAAAAGCGGAAGTAAAAGCATATAACGGACAAAAACTGAATATGCGCAATATTATCGGGGTTTTCAATGAAAATCAGTCGGACCGGATTTTACTTTGTGCTCATTGGGATACTCGTCCGTATGCCGATCATGACCCGGATAAAGCGAATTACAATACACCCATACTTGGAGCTAACGACGGCGCCAGCGGAGTAGGTGTATTAATGGAAATTGCACGGCAAATCGGATTAAAAATGCCGGAAATAGGTGTTGATATCATATTTTTTGATACAGAGGATTATGGCGCTCCAGAATTTTACGAAGGAGATGCCGGAGAAGATACCTGGTGCCTTGGCTCACAATATTGGGCAGTTCGTCCTCATGTAAAAGGATACGCGGCTAAATTCGGAATTTTGCTGGATATGGTTGGCGCTAAAAATGCTTTTTTTCCGAAAGAAGGTTTTTCTGTTCAGTATGCAAACCGATATGTAGAAAAGGTTTGGCAAAAAGCGCACAGTATTGGTTACGGTAAATATTTTATCAACGAAAGAAGCGGATATATTACCGACGATCATTTATATATCAATCAATTAGCCGGAATCCCTTGTATAGATATTATTCAATTGGATAAAACATCCCGCACCGGATTTTACGAAAACTGGCATACAATCAACGATACAATGGATTTCATCGATAAAGAAACGTTAAAAGCAGTCGGCCAAACGTTGATGGAAGTAATATATAGTGAGAAAGTTACTGAAACAAAGTAGTATTTACTGATCTGCGCCTTTACCCCGAGCTGTGCCTATCGGCTTGCATGGGGTTATCAATGTAAAAGTCCTACCGGACTTAGTTGAGCAATTATCAAACATATCTTGAGTAAGAAGAAAAAGGTGAAAGGATATTCCTTTCACCTTTTTCTTCTTACATGGTAGAACCAAGACTTGAAATACCCGAAACAAAGTCCGGAAGGACTTTTACATTGATAACCCCTTGCAAGCAAAGCGCAGCTCGGGATTACAAAAAATCTTACTTACGTCCTTTAACACTGGCAATAGCCAAAATTACGCCTAAGGCAATTCCCAATATGGCAGCAAACAATACTTGGAAGTCTCCCGGAAGGATGAATGTAATAGTATGTGCAGGAACCCAGAAAAAAGGAATTGTTTTCTTAAATACAAAACCCCATTGTACTTGCCAATTTATTCCGGTCAAATATTTTCCGAAAGGAATTGCTTTAAGCAAGCATGATAATTTTCCGCCATTATTTATTATATGAGTATCGGTAACTTTATGAACAGTCATAAATACTGGAGCAAAACAAGTATTCATCATCAAACTGATTCCGAATGCTCCAATTAATTTGGAAATGGTAAATGAACCACCCATGGCTTCTTTGATTTCTCCCAAACCGATGTAATTAAGGATCGGAGGAATACCACCTGCAAATGTTTTCATTGCCAAGGCAATCCACATTCCCAACAAACCCCAAATAACCGCTCTCGGCAAAATGCCAAAACCGACTTCGCTATATTTCCCGGTCTTAATCCGCAAGCCTAACATTTCACCGGCTGTAGATAATATGCCAAATTTTATAAATGCCATTATAAACGCATGCTGTGCATTGAATGCAATATAGGCATCATAAAGCGATCGAGAAATAATAAATGGTAGAAAAATGGCTACCATTACCAATACGAAAAGTAAATCAGATTTTAAATTCTTCATAATATTTTATTGTTGGTTAATTTGTTGTTAATTATTAGTTATTTGAATTTTTCAAGACACAAGAACAAAGAAATAAGATAAACGATTAAGACGTAAAAGAAGAAAAACTCTTGTCTTTAAAATCTATTCTTTCTTCTTGTGTCTTTGTTCTTTTGTCTTGATTATATTATTGAAATTTCATCATCCGGCTGATGTATTTGCCGATAATATCAAATTCAAGATTGACAATTGTTCCGGCTTTGATTTGGTGAAAATTGGTATATTCATACGTATAAGGAATAATTGCAACCTCAAAACTATTATCTTTCGAATTGCAAACAGTTAAGCTAACACCATTTACAGTAACCGAACCTTTTTCTACGGTAACATAACCTTCCTTGGCTTTTTCTTTATCAAAATCATATTCGAAATGAAAATACCAGCTACCGTCGGCTTCACGAACTTCGGTACATTTAGCCGTTTGATCGACATGCCCTTGAACAATATGCCCGTCTAAACGTCCATTCATTAACATGCTGCATTCGAGATTTACTTTATCCCCAATTTTTAATAAGCCTAGATTTGATTTATCCAATGTTTCCTGAATAGCTGTAACCGTGTAAGTATCATTAGTTTTACTTACAACAGTCAGGCAAACGCCATTATGGGAGACACTTTGGTCGATTTTCAATTCATTAACAAACGAACATTGCATAGTAATATGCAAATTCCCTTTTTCCTTATTTAATGCAACCACTTGGGCTGCTTCTTCAACTATCCCGGAAAACATTTTTATATCTAATTTTTAATGATTTACAATTTGTTATTTTCAGGCTCAAAAATAGTAAAAAAAGCAACAAGTAATAGGTAAAAAGTAAAAGATTAGAAGTAAGTTATAATGACACCGATATGAATTTTTTTAGAGGGTGTGTCATTTTGGAGACACACCCTCTTGAAGTAGTACTCACAAGATGCCTTATACCTTTACAGAGCAGAGTGTTGAATATTGTCAAGTTAACTTAAAGGAATGTTGCAACTGCTGTAAATATTAATATTATGCGTGCTTTTGAGCTATTCGTCAACGCCAATAAACAAAGTGAGTAAATTGCAAAATGAATTTCGCGAACTAAAAAATACATCGAAAACGTTTTCCGATGGTAACGATATTAATTAATGAAGAACCCGTATGCAACCGGAACTTATCAATGAAACATTAGCCAAATTGCAAACAAAAAAACAATTACTGGTTTCCTTTGATAACCGCTTTGTACTCGTCGATACCAATACCTTTTGACGAAACCAAAACGAATTCTTTTGTTTTAGATGGAAATTCTACATCCGAACTGATCGTTGACCATTCCTTTTGAACAGGTAAAGTTAGTGTTCCCACTTTTATTTTTGAAGTTGTATTATCTCCTTTTGCAAATACATCAACTTGTTGGGGTTCATTGCTTGTATTAACATATCGTAAAGTCAATATGTATTTTTCATTTTTTTCCAATGGAGCATCGGCAATAGGATAAATAATAGAATTATCTGCATCCATTACTTCCATATATCCGTTGCCTTCGAATGACGGAACTACATTACTCCATCCCCAACCAGATTGATTATCAAATACCTCCGCATGCTTATATTCGGGAGATGATGCCTGATTTACAGATGGAAGAAGCGGATTTTCTCCATTTAAAACAGTATTTATCAGTTGAATACCACGTACATTTTGAAGTACACCTAATGTGGTAGCGGCATTGAATTTGCAATTATTCAATAAAACATTTGTAACCGGGGAATCTTCATAACATTTCAATGTAAACATTTTGGGACATGAATTTACAGTTACATTTTCAATAAAAACATTTTGAACTGTAGGTTGAAATCCACCGGTGTGTCCTTCTTCATATGTCATGTCGGTTTGAAAAAACTCGTAAGCAACTTTTTCTATATGGCAATTTCTCATATATACATTTTCAACAACTCCACCACGAGTCCAATTGGTTTTAATTCGTAAGGCGCGATCTAAATTGGAACTATTCATAATACAATCTTCCACAAATACATTTCGTATTCCTCCCGAAAGTTCACTTCCTAATGTTACACCGCCGTGTCCGTCTTTCATTGTGCAGCCTTGTATGATAATATTTTCACTTGGAACGTTAAATAGCCTTCCATCATTATTTCTACCTGATTTAATCGCAATACAATCATCTCCGGTATCAAATATACAATTCTTAATCAAAACATTTTTGCACGATTCTGGGTCGCAACCGTCATTGTTGTGCCAATGCGTATTAATATCCACATCTTTAATCGTAACATTTTCACAAAAAACAGGATTTAATTCCCACATCGGCGAATTTCGTATTTTAATTCCTTCTATCAGAATATTTTTACAATTATAAGGTTGAACGAACGATGGACGTAAACGCTCTTCCAAAACATCATTCCCAAATATTCGTTTCTCTGCAGGCACATTATCTTCAACCATTTTCATTAAAACATTTCTTCCGCATTCCGGTTTTTTTTCGGCAGCCTTCCAACTGTCCCACCTCTCCTTATTGCCTGTATTTCCATCTAAAGTTCCGGTTCCTGTAATTGCAATATTGGTTTGTCCGTAAGCATAAATAAAAGGTGAATAATTTTTGCAATCCATTCCTTCAAAACGGGTAAGAACAATGGGTAAATAATCATTTAAATCAGTGCTGAAAAGTAATGTTGCACCTTCAGAGATATATAAATTTACATTACTTTTTAAGTGGATTGCTCCGGTTAAGAAAACTCCTTTTGGAACAACAACTCTCCCACCGCCCGAAGCAGAGCATTTATCTATAGCCTTTTGAATAGCAGAAGTACATTTTTTCGTACCGCCAGGCGTTGCTCCGAATTTTGTTATATTATAATCTTTATTTGCGAATGTAGGAGGTATTATTTGGCTTAAGATTATGGGAACTTGTTTCCATTCTCCATACGAATAATCGGGTGTTTGACCTTGAAGTAATGTACACAATAAAATAGATAATGCTAAAAAAGAAGACCTTTTCATTGAAACTAATTGATTTTGGTTTATAAAATAAATAAACTTCAGACGAATAAATAAATTGAAAAAACAAGCTATTAATCAGCAATATAGAAACTGATTATTAACTTTTGCATAATATCTGAATATAGATAAATACTATTTCAACAAAGGATAGGGTATATTGTAAGATAAGATTTTTGATTTTTCGGATTACCTTTGTCAGGTCAATACGAAAATAAGGATTCTTGACAAAAGTAATGATTTCGTAGAAGAATAATTGTTAATTAATAATAAATTCAAAAATCACGTAAAAATAATGTTCAAAACGAGTACGTTATGTAATACGTAGTACGTTTTACGTTATACGTAAGTGGCTGATGTTACCGAGACGTATAACGTAAAACGTACTACGTAAAACTTTCATATCGGTGTCAATATGAAAAAGATAATTGCATGTCGGATTTATCAACAAAAGACATAAAATTTTTGCCCGGAGTAGGTCCAAAACGAGCAGAAATGTTAAACAAAGAATTGAATATTTTTTCTTTGGAAGACTTGTTGTATTATTTTCCGTATAAATACATCGATCGCAGTAAGATTTTCAACATATCTGAAATCGACGGTAATATGCCTTACATTCAATTAAAAGGAAGAATTACTTTTTTTGAAGAAGTAGGAGAAGGTCGTAACCGGAGATTGGTCGCTAAATTTACTGATGGAACAGGATTTATTGATTTGGTATGGTTTAAAGGGCTCAAATTTATTGTAGATAAATATAAATTCAATACAGAATATATCATTTTCGGCAAACCGACAGTTTTTGGAAACCGATTAAATATTGCCCATCCTGATATTGACTTATCGGAAGATTTCTTGGATAAAAACGCCGGATTATCAGGATTTTATAATACATCTGAAAAGATGAAAAATAATTTTTTGAATTCAAAAGCTATTCAAAAAATTATTTATAGCCTTATACAATCAATATCCCAACCTTTGCCGGAAACATTACCATCTCATATTATTTCACAAGTACACCTGATATCGTTGGATGAAGCAATACGAAATATTCATTTTCCGAAAAATCCCGAAATCCTAAGAAAAGCCGAATATCGCTTGAAATTTGAAGAACTGTTTTATGTGCAATTGAATATTCTCAGGTATACTAAAGATCGCCAGAAAAAAGCAAACGGATTTATTTTTGAGAAGATTGGTGATAATTTTAATGATTTCTATGCACAAAAATTGCCTTTTGAATTAACCAATGCTCAAAAAAAGGTAATTCGTGAAATTCGGATGGATGTTGGAAGCGGACGGCAAATGAATCGTTTGTTGCAAGGTGATGTTGGTAGTGGAAAAACATTGGTTGCATTAATGACAATGCTAATGGCTTTGGATAATGGCTATCAAGCATGTATGATGGCTCCAACCGAAATTTTAGCCAATCAGCATTTCGAAGGAATCAGTAAATTGCTCGAAGGATTGAATATCCGGGTTGAATTACTTACTGGCTCCACGAAAAAGAAAAAGAGAATAGAACTATTGGCTGATTTGCAAGCAGGTAATATTCATATATTATTAGGTACACATGCATTGATAGAAGACCCTGTTATTTTTTCCAATTTAGGCATGGTAGTTATTGACGAACAACATCGCTTTGGTGTAGCACAACGGGCTAAGTTGTGGAAAAAAAATATTCAGCCTCCACATATTTTGGTTATGACAGCAACTCCAATTCCTCGCACATTAGCTATGACTGTTTATGGAGATTTGGATGTATCGGTAATAGATGAACTTCCTCCCGGACGAAAACCAATTCAAACTCTTTTGCAGTTTGAAAATAAACGAGCAGCATTATATGAGTTTGTCCGAAAACAAATACAAATAGGCCGTCAGATTTACATTGTTTATCCACTTATTCAGGAAAGTGAAAAGATGGATTATAAGAATCTGGAAGACGGATATGAACATATTAAAGAGATATTTAAAGAATATACGGTATGTATGGTTCATGGAAAAATGTCTCCCGCCGAAAAAGATGCCGAGATGCAACGCTTCGTAAATAATGAGGCTCAAATAATGGTTGCGACAACGGTTATTGAAGTTGGTGTAAATATTCCTAACGCATCGGTGATGATTATCGAAAATGCCGAACGTTTCGGACTTTCCCAGTTGCATCAATTACGAGGCAGAGTAGGACGAGGTGCTGAACAATCATATTGTATTTTGCTTTCTTCCTATAAAATATCTGCCGATACTCGCAAACGACTGTCTATCATGGTCGAAAGTAATGATGGATTTGAAATTGCTGAAGCAGACTTGAAAATTCGTGGGCCGGGCGATTTGGAAGGAACACTACAAAGTGGTGACCCTTTTGCGTTAAAGATAGCAAATATCGTAAAGGATGTTCAAATTATGCAATATGCCAGAGAAATTGCAGCACAACTATTGGATGAAGACCCTTATTTAGGTAAAGAGAATAATTTGATAATAAAAAAGCAACTGTCTCATATTCGGAAACATACAGAAAATTGGGGAATAATCAGTTAATGAATCTTTAATTTGCAAAAACATGTTGTAAAACATGTTTTGAATTAATTAACTCACAATCAAAAATTTAAACACATAATCCTTTTTATTTCACAAATCATATCGTTAAAATAAGTTATAGATTTTGTCCGATGTGTAGAAAAAGTTACTACTTTTGGACAAATTAATTATAAATGAGGAGGTCTTAGGCTGCAATCATAATGGAAAAAACATTTGTAATACTAAAACCAGGAACAGTTCAAAGAGGATTGATAGGTGAAATTATCAACCGCTTCGAAAAAAAAGGCTTGCAATTAGTTGGCATGAAAATGTCCCAACTTACCCCCGAGATTTTGACTGAACATTACAGTCATCTCAGTTCCAAACCTTTTTTTCCGACAATCCTTGCATCCATGATGGCTGCACCGGTAGTGTTATGTTGTTGGCAAGGTGTAGATGCTGTGAAAGTAGTACGAAGCTTATGCGGAGTTACTAATTCGCGGGATGCAATGCCGGGTACCATTCGTGGTGATTATGGAATGAGTGTGCAGGAAAATGTTGTACATGCATCTGATTCACCGGAAACAGCCGAAATTGAAGTCAAACGTTTCTTTAAACCGGAAGAACTGTATGACTATACACCCGTCACCATTAGGTTTACCTACGCCTCCGATGAACTAAAGGATTAAAAGAGTATGAATTTGAGTAAAAAAACGATTGGATTTTTCTTTGTACTAGGGAGTTTTTCCCTGTTGTCTTTCACAGCTACCGCACAAAAAGCCGCAACAAAGCCGGTTAGTAAGCATTCTTCAACACATAGCAGTTTATTAGCTTCTCAAGGTGATATCAAAAAAGAAATCAATTTAGTTGATTCTTTAATGCTGATTTATAGTGTTAAGAATGAAGCAAAGCAACAGGAAGCTGTGGCATCTAATATTTATGGAGATGATTGGAATACCGAACGAGTAAATCCTTATCGCAACTCCGATACTAAATTGCCTGATTCTTTGATTATTGATTGTTCTGACTTTTCTATGCCATTAGCAAATACTTACATAACTTCAAATTACGGATTTCGTGGTCGACGTATGCACTATGGAACTGATTTGAAATTGCAAGTTGGAGATACTATACAAGCTGCTTTTGCTGGAAAGGTGCGGGTATGTAATTATGATCGTGGAGGTTACGGCTATTATGTGGTTGTGCGCCATAATAATGGTTTTGAAACAGTATACGGTCATTTATCCGATTTTTTGGTTGAAGAAGGACAGGATGTGAAAGTAGGAGAACCTATTGCCTTAGGTGGTAATACAGGCCGTTCAACAGGGCCACACCTTCATTTTGAAGTTCGTGTAAAAGGACAACCAATCAATCCAATTGAAATATTTGATTTCAAAAACCAAGTTACTCATATGGATACGTATGTGTTTAATGGGCGAAAAGCAGCAGAAAATGTTGCAGTAGCAAAAGCAAAATCTGAAAAATATACAAAAGGAAAAGTTAAATACTATACTGTAAGAAGAGGTGATACTTTGAGTCAAATTGCAAGAAAAAATGGGTTATCTTTGTCTCAGTTGTGTAAAATAAATAATATTTCTCCTAAGAAAAGTGTTAGATCAGGACAACGTTTACGATTAGGTTAAATTCCTAATAAAGATATAAAAAGAGGATATTCGAAATTGTTTTGAGTATCCTCTTTTTCGTTTTCGTTTAACCAAAAATACAGACATTATATATCAGTTATTATCTGCCAACTCATGTCTAATTAATCTTCGCATTGCTTTAAAGGTAGGCACAATCGCATATTTTGGTCGAATATCACTTTCTTTTATCAAATATATCAACAAACAAAAGATACCAAGCAACACTAGCCAACCGTATAATTCTTTCATTGAAACCATCAAAGATTGTCGCTGTAATATTCCATAAAGCTCATTGCTCGGAATATTATTCGCTAAAGGATTAACATTATCCAAATTAGCACTTAAAAGAGTTGTATTTTGTTTCATTGTTACTTTTAATGCTTGTCCTAATACAGCACTACCCAATGCACCTCCAATTGCAGCACTTACAAAGACCTGAACAGAAAGTGACTGAAAAAAATAGAGAAAAGGCACACGGGATAATATGGTCAAAAAGCAAATCGCGATCACCACATAACCAAAACCCCGTAAAAATAAAGGAAGCATCAAATATTCCTTAGGCAAATTATAATCAATGGTAAAATAAAATAACATCAGATAAGCAATAATTGCCAGAAAGCCGATAGATGTCATTGTTTTATATTGCCATTTCCGTTGTGCGAATGTTTTGTAAGAAAAAAGACAAGCTGTTGCAATACCTAATAACACAATCCAATTAAGAGAAATTGCATTCAAAGAATCATATCCTAAAATCGATTCGATGTAAATATGTTCGAAAAGATGCGACGGAGCGATTAATATATCAATAATAATGTATAGTAGAAACGTTCTATATACAGGTTTGAATCCCCATGTTTTATTGTCGATAAACGGATGTCGGATAAAAGAAGCCCTCCATAGATTCAAAAGTAACATTGCAATTCCGGCAATAGTTGCTGTACGAATATAATTCGAATCAAACCAATCGTAATATTCTCCGTAATTGCAAACAAATATCACACAAAGAACTGTTGTTCCCCATAAAATAGCGCCAAGCCAATCAATTCCGTAAAGCGGTAATTTTTTCATTATATGATGATGCCGGTATATTATCAATGTTGTAAGCATCACAATTCCAAGTAATCCGACAACAAGCCAGTGCATATATTCCCATTTCGAAAGAAAAGAAATGTAAATGGTTATCAGTCCTGATAATTGGATGCTTCCTTGTACCAACAAGTTGATAAAGCAAAAGAAAACCGATAAATCCCGTTTGGGTGTAAGCCAAAGTTGAATGGTCGAATTACACTCAAAAGTTCCCCACATCCTAAAAATACCGGAAATAAAACAAACAGCAATTAAAACCGGAACGCTACTTGTGTGCATACATATCAGGTTACAAAGAATGAGTACGCCGGCACAAACAAGTAAAGCGGTTTTGGATGCAAAACGGAATTTTAACCGAAACATAATAGCGAAAGTCAATGCTAATCCAATTAAAGAAGCATATCCCGCCATCATAATATCTTCCTGCATTAATGCTAAAGAACCGACCATTTCGCTTACAGCTGCTAAATATACGCCTCCGGATAATTGAAAAATAATTACGAAAAATATTACAATCCACGGTTTTAGTTTTTTCGGAATAAAATCACGAATAGCCGGAATAGAAAAGGTATTTGTTTCGTGCATAATTAATAATTTACCTCACATTCGACATTCATTCCGGCACGTAAACGTTCCATATCTTCGGATTTATTTTCCTTGGCAAATTCGATTCGTACAGGAATTCGTTGTTCTACTTTTACAAAATTACCAGCAGAATTATCCTGAGGAATAATTGAAAAACTAGCTCCGGTAGCCCGGGATACCGATCTCACAATCCCTTTGAATACAACATCCGGAATAGCATCAATCTCAATATCCACCATTTGTCCTTCTTTTATTTTTGCCGTTTGTGTTTCTTTATAATTGGCAATAATCCATTTATCATTGTCATCAACTAAATCAACAATGGTTTGTCCGGGTTGTATTAATTGCCCTTCCTGAATATTTTTACGTCCGGTAGTACCATCACAAGGAGCAATAATAACAGTATAAGACAAATTTAACTTAGCTAAATCCAACGCTGCTTCTGCCAATTTTATTTCTGCTACGGTTTGCCCCAAGCGTTGAGATTGTTCCTGTTTGACGAGCGTTGTAGATTGTTTTTGCCGTACAAGCTGTGCATAACGGGCTTTCGATGCGTCAAAGTTTGTTTTAACAGCATCGTATTGCTGTTTGGTCACCGCTTCCTGTTCATATAGATTTTTATAACGGATATATTCCCGTTCGGCATTATCTAAACGAATTTTAGCCTCTTCAATACCGGCATCCGATACAGCTATATTACTTTCTGTTGTATTGATGGTACTAGCCATTGCGGATTTACCAGATACAGCATTTTGATAATCGGCTTCAGCCTGAGCCAAACGAAACCGGAATTCGGTATCTTCAATCAAAGCCAATGTATCTCCTTTGTGAACAGACTCATATTCATCAAAATAAATCCTCGAAACAAACCCCTGTACACGTGAATTTACAGGTACAATTAACTGTTTGACTTGTGCATTATCAGTATATTCTACATTTCCCAAATGAACAAAACGCGACCATACCCAGCCTATACCTATTAATAATAAGATTCCTACTACAATATTGAAAATTACTTTTTTTGTTTTATGCTTCATTGTTTTTTAATTTTTGATTTGCTGAATTTATTTTTAAGATAAAAAAATACAAAATAGGAGGAAAAAGGAGTCTTCTTGTCTTTATAATCTATATCCATCTTCTTTTGTTTCTATTCTTACGACTTCTATAAATTTCCACTTATTTGTTTAAGTTTATAATAATTGAAAATGATATTAACCCTGGCATTTGCCAATAGTAACTCGGCATTTAATTGTGAACTACTTGCATCAAGCATATCGGTAATGAGCGCCATATCATTTTTGTATCGTTTACTTATAATTGCATAATTTTGATTGGCAAGTTCTACACTTTTTTGTTGTGTTTTCAACTGTTCGTATGATTCCAAGTATTTGATATAATCTGCTTTGATGGCTAATTCAACTTGTTCTTTTACCTCATCATAATGTTCTTTAGTTCGTTGAATGGTAAATTTGCTTTGACTGACTGCTTTATTCGTTTTGTATAATGACGATAAATTATAACTCACATTCACTCCGGCATACCAATAATTTAGATTTTTGTTGATGGGCGGAACTTCAATCGTAATAGGACCATCCAGATGGTTTCCGGCAATTAAAGCAACTTTTGGCAATCGCTCCGATTTAATTATTTTATCTTGATGTTCAGTGATTTGAATATTTAAAGATGACTGTTTCAATGCTGGAGAATTGTCAAAAGCTGTACTTGTCCAATATGTTTCATTATCGATTGGCAAGACTTTTGAGAGAATGGTTGTGTCGGGTTCTATTCGTATATTTCGGGATAATCCTAATGTAATTATCAGATTGTTATTCAATATTGATAATGTATTTTGAATCTGAGTACAGGCTAATTCGAGGTTGGATAACAATAAATCATACCTTGTAATATCATTTTTCAAGACAATACCTTCAACATTCTTTGCATGAATATCTTTCAGAACTTGCTGAGTTTGTTCGATATTCTTTTCATAAACTTGAAGCATATTCCGTTGCTTGAACATTTCAAGATAATATCCAATCAAAAGAAAACGAAGATTATTACGGTTAATGTCCAAATTCAATTCCGCATTTTCCTTCTGCAACCGAGCTATTTCAATGCTGTTGGAAATAGCTCCACCTGCATAAATTACTTGTGATGCTTCTATAAAAAAATTGTTTCCGAAATGTGGCATCGGAGCATTCATACCATTCGAAAAATCACGATCGAATATATAAGCATCCCCTAAATAGCTAAATGATAAAGAAGCACTTACTTCAGGCAATTTTGAATTTTGCGCAACTTTAATAGCTTCTTGAGCTTCGTTTATTCCGGTAATAAACGGCCGTAATGATTTACTGTTTTGGTCGGCAAGGGAAAATATTTCCTCGATGGAAATGACTTGCCATATTGTATTTTGGGCACAAAGCCCTATGGAACATAATGACGTACACAACGACATTATGAACAAAACTGGTTTGCTCATTATAAATTAAGAGTTAAAAATTAAAAATTAAGAATTTGAAGACGGATGAAGTTTGCCTAATCGGAATTAGACATTCCCCATTGATGGAATAGTGAGATACTATGTATTATTATGTTAATGAAATACGAGTGTGCTCTTTTGTTTTGCTTATTCATTTATAACGTTGGGCTATATACCCTATCCGGGGCGCAAAGGTCTGAAAAATTTTAATAGATTGTAACCCTCATATAATTGTTAAAATTATTTAATTATCTATTATTTAATTCATTACATATTTAACTTATACAAATCTATTGTTTTAACATACTCATTCTCGAATAATTTTTATTTTTGTAGGATAATGAATGAGCAAATTTTCGATAAACTAAAAATCCTTGCCGAAGCTGCTAAATACGACGTTTCGTGTGCTTCGAGCGGACATACGCGTAAAAATCCTGGGAAAACACTGGGAAATACTGCGGGATGGGGAATTTGTCATAGTTTTACCGAAGACGGACGATGTGTATCGTTGCTCAAAATCATGTTGACAAACCATTGCTTGTATGATTGCGCTTATTGTATTAATCGGCGCAGCAATGACGTTCCCCGGACAACTTTCTCTGTAAAGGAATTGGTAGAATTAACCATCGAATTTTATCGTAGAAATTATATTGAAGGATTATTCCTGAGTTCGGGAGTGATACGCAATCCCGATTATACAATGGAACGAATGGTGCGTGTGGCAAAAGATCTCCGATTAGTACATCGGTATAATGGCTATATTCATTTAAAAAGTATTCCTGGAGCAAGCCGAGAATTGGTGCATGAAGCCGGAATGTATGCCGACCGTTTGAGTGTGAATATGGAAATACCAAGTGAACAGCAACTGAAAATTGTAGCACCGGAAAAAGATTACCAAAGTATCCTGAAGCCAATGGGATATATTTATCAGGGCATTCTGGAAAACCGGGAAGAACGAAAAAAATACCGGAAAGCGCCTCGTTTTGCACCTGCCGGACAAAGTACGCAACTTATTGTTGGGGCAACTCCCGAAACAGATAAACAGATTCTTACACTTTCAACACATTTATATCAACGTCCAAACTTGAAACGGGTTTACTATTCGGGGTATATTCCTGTAAATGATTATGACAAAAGGCTTCCGGCAATTTCAGCGCCACCTTTGGTAAGAGAAAATCGATTGTATCAGGCTGATTGGTTGATGCGGTTTTATTATTTCAATGCAAATGAAATTGTAGATGATACCAATCCAAATTTGGATTTGAATTTAGATCCAAAATTGGCTTATGCACTTCGTCATCCCGAATTATATCCGGTAAATATTAATACGGCAGATTATGAAATGATTTTACGGGTCCCAGGAATTGGTGTAAAATCAGCACAACTGATTGTGGCTTCACGCCGCTATGGAAAATTGCGTTCCGAACATTTGAAGGAAATGGGAGTCGTATTAAAACGTGCGCAATATTTTATTACTTGCAATGAATTGAATGCTTTTTCCGTTCAAGATACAAATCCGGAATTTCTGCGGAATTTATTTACCGAACAAAAAATAAACCGACTTCAAAAAGGAAGAAAAAAACAAATACCGAAAGAGCAGTTAAGTTTGTGGTAAATAATGTATTTTTAGAAAATTATGTCAATTTATCCCCCTTTAAAAGGCAAATTGTATACTCCTTAGCTTGCTTTTTGTACTAATTTTGTAATGAATTATAAATTCTAGCTTTCATCTTATTCCTTCAAGGATATTATTTTGAATAACAGGATTTTATAGTTTAAAAATTTCATTAACTAAATAACATGAATAACATTTTGAGAACATTTACTTTTATTATTTTTTGTATTCTAACATCATTGAGTACAATCGATGCTCAAACTCTTGCATTTCCAGGTGCTGAAGGACATGGACGTTTTTCGACCGGCGGAAGAGGCGGAAGTGTTGTGCGAGTAACAAACTTACAGGATAATGGATCTGGGGAATCTATAATTTCCGGTTCTTTACGATGGGCATTGCAACAGGCAAGTCCGAAGACAATTGTTTTCGATGTATCGGGAACAATACTACTAAAGCAACAATTGAAAACAGGTAAGGATAATATAACCTTTGCAGGACAAACTGCTCCGGGTAATGGTATTTGTATTGCTGGAGCTGATTTTGTTATTAATTCGAATGATATCATTATCCGTTTTATCCGTTTTCGTCCGGGAGATGTAACAGCAACCGGGGTATCCAACGGAGAACCGGATGGATTAGGTGGAATGGATAAGAAAAACATTATTGTAGATCACTGCTCGGTAAGCTGGAGTGTTGATGAATGCCTTTCGGTTTATGGAATGGAAAACCTAACTGTACAGTGGTGCATTGGTTCCGAAGCTCTACGTGTTTCCAATCATGGAAAAGGGACGCATTGCTATGGTGGAAACTGGGGTGGAAACAAAGCTTCATATCATCATAATCTGATTGCACATTGCGAAAGCCGCACTCCTCGTCTTGGACCTCGTCCTTCTACGCAAGAAAACGAATATGTGGATATCCGCAACAATGTATTCTACAATTGGGCTGGAGAAGGTTGCTATGGCGGCGAAGGAATGAAGGTGAATATGATTAATAATTATTATAAACCGGGTCCTGCTACAGATGCTGCATCTGCTGCGGTAAAATATAGGATAACAAAAATTGGCGTACGAACAACCGCATATTGTACCGGTTCGGATGGAAAACCTAACTCATGGAAACCAATGGAACATGTCTGGGGTAAATTTTACATCGATGGAAATAAAGTTGAAGGAAATACCGGGGTAACCAATGATAATTGGACCAACGGAGTATATGCACAACAGTCAAACGGTACGGGGGTAGATAATACCTGGACTCAAACAACAAAGGATACGATTCGTTTATCTCAACCATTGGATGCCGGATATATTACTACACATTCGGCAGATATGGCGTATGAACGTGTACTTGATTATGTTGGGTGCAGCTTGAATCGCGACGATGTTGATGCACGCATTGTTTCTGATGTAAAAAACAGGGCGGCAACATATACAACCAGTGGAAATAAAAAAGGATATATAAATTCACCTACTGATACAAAACCAGCCGGAGCTTCTGCTGACTGGACTCCTTGGTTGCCATCCTCACAAATAAGTGCACCTGTTGATTCAGATGGAGACGGCATTCCTGATTATTGGGAAGATGCACACGGACTTAACAAAAACAGTGCTGCGGATGGCAAGGAAGTAAACTCTAATGGTTATACTAATTTAGAATTATACTTGAATAGTTTGGTTCAAAATATCATCAGCGCTCAAAATGAAGGAGGAACTACTGGTATATACAACCCAAAAACTGAATCTTCGATTTCTACTTATACAGCAAAAAATACATTATTCCTAAGTAATTTACCTGATTGTAATATTGAGGTTTATGCAATAAATGGAGTAATTGCGGCAAAAGAAAAAGTAGCAGGAGGAGAAACTTCATTTACATTACCTTCCGGTTCATACATTATTCGAATAATTTCAAAGAATAATGTAGAAAGCTTAAAGACAATTATTCCTTGATTATAATTTAATTACAGTAAAACGGGATTTTATTCTGAGTAATAAAATCCCGTTTTTTATA
Source organism: Bacteroidales bacterium (assembly GCA_031553395.1). Classification (GTDB taxonomy): domain Bacteria; phylum Bacteroidota; class Bacteroidia; order Bacteroidales; family WRGA01; genus WRGA01. The sequence goes on from JAVBLR010000015.1 coordinate 124,419, forward strand.
TAAACGTCTAATCAGGAAATATCACAAATTTGCAACGATTCCACTTTTTCCAACCTTGATTTTAATTTATCTATTTCGCTTTTTCGGATACGAAGTGTCATTTGGCAATCCATATCAAATGACTGGTGAACAATTTCGGGATTTTCTTCTTTCACAATTCGCATTACATCATTCATAAACGGATATTCAAAAGTAAATTTAATATCCTCATCAACCGTTTTTTCAACAATCTGGTTATTTGCAATAGCATCTGCTGCTGCTGCTTTATAAGCGGTAATCAATCCGCTTGTACCTAATTTTATTCCACCAAAATAACGTACAATAATAATCAATATATTGGTCAATTCATTGGAATTGATTTGTCCAAGAATAGGTTTTCCCGCCGTACCCGAAGGTTCCCCGTCGTCATTTGCCCTGAAATCTTTTCGTTCGTATCCCAACATATATGCGTAACAGACGTGCCGGGCATCATAATATTCCTTTCTGTATTTTTCCAGTATTTCCTTTATTTCATCCAACGTTCTTACCGGAAAAGCAAACGAAAGAAACCGGCTGGATTTATCCTTATAAATTCCTTCCGAAGTTTGTGCTAATGTTTTATAAGTATCGTTCAAATTTTGGTTGGTTATTGGTTAGTTATTGGTTATTAGCAATTTCCAAATAACCAATAACTAACAACAAAATTACACTTCTCCTTTTTTAATGGCATCTAATAAACCCTCACATGCATCTTCCAGAATATCAATAACCAAGTCGAAACCATCAGCACCACCATAATAAGGATCCGGAACATAATCATGTTTCAGGTACTTACTGAAATCGGTCATCCGGTATATTTTTTGTTCGGCTTCGATATTTGGCGCTCGATTTTTCAGTGCGTGATAATTCGTATCATCCATTGCCAAAATAATGTCAAATTTATCGAAATCATCCGAACGAACAGGACGGGATAAACTATCCAATACATATCCGCGGCGTTTTGCATGAACACGCATACGAGAATCAGGTAATTCTCCTTCGTGCCAACCCGATGTTCCGGCTGAATCAATATGAATTTTATCTTCTAATCCGGCATCTTTTACTATTTTTTTCATAATTCCTTCGGCAGAAGGAGAACGACATATATTTCCAAGGCAAACGAAAAGAAGTTTTTTCTTATCATTCATTATTTTTTTGTTTTTTTGTGTCAAAATACAGGTGTACAAATGTAGCCATACTTGCTTATTTATCCTATACATTTTTTTCATTCTAATTCTATTATCTTATCTTGTAAAATACCATTCATCTTTTTTCGACAAATGCGGATTGAAATAATATCCTTCGGAATCGAATGCTTTCAGATATTCGGGATTGTCAATCTGATTTTCAGCAATAAACCGAGTCATTAATCCTCTGGCATGTTTGGCAAATAATGCATTGGTAACATATTTACCATTTTTCTCCTGCTGAAAAACAGGTGTAATAATCCGGACATCATTCGAAATCTGCTTTAAGTCAATTAGTTTAAAATATTCAGTTGAAGCCAGATTTATCAACATCTTATCATCTTTCGAAAGTAACCGGATAATTTCTCGCGTTACTTTTTCCCTCCAAAAATCATATAAGCCGTTTATCAATTTAGATTTCATATCCAACCGATATGGATTTATTAAATCAAACGGACGAAGAATTCCATATAAAGCCGAAAATATCCGAACATGATTTTGGATAAAGGTCAATTCTTCCTTCCTAAAATCTTTTACTCTTAATTTGTTATATACATTACCATCAAATGTAAAAACAGCAGGTTTTCCAACTGTATTTTTCAAGGAAAAAGTTTGAATATTTTCATACGTTAAACGTGCAATCTTCAAACTTACTTTTTCTTTTTGCATAATTTCATCAGCAACATACGTAAGTAACTGGGAATTTAATTCGTTAGCATCTTTTTCAAATAAAGGTAATGTAAATTTAATATCAACTATTTCTTGCTTGAAATTTACTGTTTTAGAAGGGGATAATATGATAAGCATTTTGGAACGTTTATTGTTTGTTATTGGCACAAAAATAACAAAAGTAAAAGGTAACAAGTAAGATGTTATATTCTTATTAAGTCCGTTTTGAAGTTTTTTTCTCAGAATATTATTTTGATTTGCTCATACAAATATTTTTATTCCAAAAATAAGATTGACTAAAGTCAATTTTTTGGTTTTACACAGATTTCTTAAATTGACATAAGTCAATGCATTTGTGAAATTATTAAAAATATAAATATTAAATAATGATGCATTTACAATGCTATTTTGTTTTATCAGACTATTTAAATCTGTGTAATCTGTATGAAAATGAATTTATTTTGACAAAGTCAAAATATTAATAAATAATTCTGTGAGAAAACACTCAAATCAATGTCAATATGATAAAAACTTAATGTTATTTTTCCGTTTTTTCTTTTTTGCGGAAAAGACTTTTGACTTTGCCTATAAATTCACCTATTCCTCTTGCGAAATTCTGTTCTTTTTTTGATACCCCAACCGATTCGGTCAACGGTGGGCGTAATATTTGCCAAAAGTAATTGAATGTAGAATGATATGGGTCTCTTTTTATAGAAGCATGTACTTCTCGGGGTTTTGCATTTTTTTTATTTTTCGGATTATCATCTTTTATGATAAGGTTAACAACTTTTGTAAGGAATTTATCGGTTACCAACATACTGTCTTTACTTTTCAGCATGTTAATTTTCAAATCATTGTATAAAAGTGTCATATCAACCTTAGCGCCTTTACTTGAAGCTGTAGTGCTAAAATTCATTCCTTTTACCATTCCTCGTTCAATTTTAACTGGGGCAAGGGGTGTAATCAATTGATTTAGTTCTGTTAAATCAAATTCATCCAATTTTGAACTAAGCAAAAATTGGTCATTATCAGGACTTACTGGAATTTTCCATATGGCAGTAAATTTCCCCGAACCCATAAAATTGCCGTCGGCATCCAATGTGATATATTGTTCGGGTGACGAAACAATATTGGTAAATCCCGAAAAGCGACCATTCATATTTGTCAAAAATATCTTTCCCGGCATTGTTCCTTTGGCATCTAATTCTTCGTATTCAACATTAAAATTATTTACATCCAATTTATTAACATTCAACTTTACAGGTAAATTCTGAAGTCCTTCATATATCATCGGCATTGACCTAGGCTCGGTTTTTATTTTTTTATTTTTAAAATTCAACAAAGTGACGTCATCAATACGGATACTATCAATATTCATTATCTTATTCGAAAAATACTCCGGAATATCTACCCCATCAGCATTGATTTTACCAACCGTTATATCAAACCAATCCTGATGTGTTGGATGAAGGTAGGCAAATTCATTTTTAGGATAAGTTGATTTCATCCGAACTTCATTCACTGATAAGGATTTACTATTTTTATTCAAATCAATATAACCTAAACTGAGCGTATAAAATCCATCTGCAATGGGAAATTCCAGATTCTCCGTATTGAAACCAATATTGCCTAATGTGTATGTTTTCTGCTTTGTATCAACTTGTAAGTTTGTAAAATTTAGGTTTGTAGAATTAATTCTCTGATTATCAAATTTATTCCCCCTTGTATTTTTATAATCAAAATGGAGATTAATCAAATCAAAATTGCCGATTGATATATTTTGAGCAATATTCTTCAGCTTATCGTAAATATCTTTTTTATCTACATTCTTATGAGCAGTATCATTTTTATTTTCAGCATATTGAATAATTTTCACCGTTGGTTCTGTAATATGCATGTCAGCTAATTTCAGGGTTGAACGATTCCAATCAAGATCTTCTAATTTGAACGATTGTAATGCAGTATTCAACTTTAAATCATGGCCTTGTATATCTGCCATTAATGAAGAAACATTCAATTCTCCAATTTTAATCGAATTGTCAAGTGGAAAAAAAGATGTTGACCCTTTATCTGTTTTTGTTTGACTTACCGATGAAATAACCGGACTTTGCAACATCAGTTTTCCTATGCTGATATTTTTATCATCATCAGCATATAGTTCACTTATCTTCAAATCATTAAAAGTTGATTTAAAATTACTATGTGTTTTCGTGTCAATCTGTTCGATAGCTGCATTGGTAATCCGGATGTTATCTGATAAAATCTTATCGAAAATGAACGCACTTTTCTTTTTTGAAATATTTTCTTGATTATCTGTTTTTGTAATCTTAATATCAGGAGATTCCAAGTTAAAAGAATTGAAATTGATAATATTGTGCTTACTTGCCGATATGTAATCAAGCCCCGAAATTTCCAATAGTGGCGATTTCAAGCTCAAATAAGTATCAGGCGCATGTTTCCATGTCGATTCCTGTGGAATAAGCTCTATTCCTCTTAGTTGTATAAATCCTTTTTTTCCAAGTACTTCTCCTCGATTAACAATTAATCGGTAATCTTTTCCCGGAAGAAAATTATTGAAATCAGAAAACTTAAATGTAAAATCATCACATAAAAAATAAAAATCTGCATTTTGGATGGTTTCGGTGCTAATCAAGAATCCGGAAGCTGCAAAATCAAAATAAGGCAGTTTATAAGTAGTGATATCTTTGGGTTTGCTTTTATCGGTAAATGTTACATTCCCTTTGTTTATATGAATATCTTTTATCGATAAATGATTGAAAATAGGAATAATAATATTAGGAGAACTAACGAAATTAGTAATAACCGTTGTATCTGCATCTATATTTTTAATTTTTCGAATTTTACCTGGAACTTTTATATATTCAACAATCGGCTTTTCAATCGTTAATGTGTTTAGTTCGACACCTTTGTCATACTTAACACCGGTAGCATAGATAGAATCAATCTTTCCCGACATGTAATTGTATTTATAATCAGGAGTTATGGGCTTAAGGTTGATATTTTTAATTAAAAAATACTCGGCTTCGGTACTTAAATCCATCAAATCAATATGGAAAACAGAGTTTTTACTAGGTGCTCTTCCCTGAATATCTTTCGCATAAACGGCAAAATTGTCGGAATAAAGAAATCGTTTTTCATTGAAAGATGTTGAATCTACCCGGAAATGATTGGCTGTGAATTTTAGTTCCTGCAATGTATACACATCCGTTGAATCTCCTGATGCATTACTGTATTTGAAAGCCGAACCTCCAATCGTAATTTTATTAATCTCCACACTGTTTAAAAGCGGGCTAATTATTGAATAAAGTGATTGTGGCGTATTATTAATATCTTTTGCCGGATTTTTCTGAGCAATTTCGGTCGTATCCGGATTTGTATCAAAATATTGAATATTAGATTCTTTTATTTCAAATAATTTGGCATTCAGAAAATTTAATCCGTCAATCCGGGTAAAGTAAAGTCCGCTTACTTTTACCATCCCAACTTGTGCATCCACATAATTATCCGGAGATAGATTTTTTTCAGTCCAAAGTTCCTTTTGCGGAGTTAATTCAATCTTTTCGAATAAAACAATTGAATCTTTTGTAGCCAGGTTGATTTTATCTACATCGAGAGAAAATTGCTCATTGGAAAGAATATTTTGTTTTTTATGGGTTGTAAAATCAAATTCATCACAATAAAGTAATTTTCCTGATTTTGAGGATTCTTTATTCAATACAAATCCATACGCATGAAAACTCACATCATTCAATGAATAAATCGAAGGCACAACATTATCCTGTTCGGTAATATACGAAACAGAAGCATTTTCGAGATTCATTTTTTTCACACTGAGTTCATCAATGTAAGGTTCAATCATCTCGTACAGCGTTTTTTCCCGTACAGTTCTGATTTTTTTCCGCCGGTTCGAAGACTGTGAATCAAAAATATTTATATCAGGCTGTTGGATCTCGAATAAATCAAAATGTAGTTTTTTGTAATTCAATCGCCAAGGTAAGTTTATACCTTTAAAGTAAATCGATTTTATTTTTAAATCAAGATATTCATTCGGAAGGCTATCCTGAGCTTCCCATCGTTTAAAAACGGCAGAATCGGGGTATAATACAATATTCTGGATTAGCAGTTCTCCATTGAAAAAGCCGATAGACAGGTCAGAAAATGAGATTTTATAAAAACCATTCGTTGCTTTGGAAACACGATCAGTAATTTCATTTCGAAGGAATTGTTCCAAACGGTAAGTCAAAAACCAGTTAAGAAAAAAACCTACTACTACGATTGTAAATATCGTAACAAGAACAGTTTTGATGGCTTTTTTCTTTTTCATCAGCAATGGAGCATGAGGTATAATACCTTTATTTCAATAATAAGAACATTTATTTCTACATATTGTTTGATGATCTTGTTATTTGTTATTAGGTTATTAGCTCTTGATGATCGGAAAATAACTAATAACTAACGCTCCAAATGAAATTCAATATCAAACTTTACATCTTCATAACATTCTTTTTCTTCAGGATTTGAAGAATTTGTAAAATCAGAAATACATTTCAAGGCTTGTTGTGCATATTCTTTATTTCTTCGGCCATATCTTTTTAGGCAATCAATAGCTGATTTTTTCAATTGAAAAGAAGAAGAACTAATATCTTTTTTTACATAATTGAGAAATAACAATTCAGACTCTTCTGATATTTTTTCATCTTGTACGAAAATACGCAATAATAGCAAATATCCAGTTATCCGAATTAATTCTTTTTCATTAGCCAGCCATTCAAAAGTCTTTTCCTTGGCATATGGTAAAAATTGAAATAAATTAATGCAATATTGTTGTGCAATTTCAACTGTTGGAAGTTCTGTAACACATTTATCGGCCATTTCGGGAGTAAATTCTTTAATAGGTTGCAGCATCGTAGCCAATATTTTCATCTCCCGCGAATTGGAATTTCGGCAATATTCGGCTAATTCAATTCTTTTAGGAAAGTCCTTGGCTATTTGTTTTAATTGCGGAATGGATACGCCAAAATTCAATTGATAATTCAATCCTTTTTCGCGCATACTTGCAGATGCAACGCCATTCATTGCCAAACGAAGGCGTTTTTTTAAAAGATGTATTTGGTCTTTCATTATCACTTGGTTAAACTGTTATTTGTCGTTTAAAATCAAAAAACTAACAAAAAATAACGGATAACAAAAAAACGATTAAGGAATTACCTTAATCGTTTTTAATTATTTACCAAAGATACAAATCAATTTCTGAATTACATCTTTATTATTTTCTTTGTTTCTGTGCCACTTCCGGTTTGAATAACTACAATGTAGGTTCCGGCATTCAAATCTGCAACAGGAACATTTACTTGTGTGTTATTTTCTGAGAACGAATCAGCTTTCAACAAACGTCCCGATAAATCCATAATTTTTACAGATTGTATCTCACTTTCCTCATTCGTTATGCACAATATATCTTTTACAGGATTTGGATAAATAGACAAAGAAGATGATGCAATATTATTTAATCCGGTAGGTAAACCTACAGTTATAGTTTCGGCTTTAGTGAAATCAAAACCCAATGACGAATTTCCGACTATTTCCCATGCAGTATTATCATCGCTTGTTGACAAATATAAAGTCTTTTTTTCATGAATGATTGATTTTAATAAATAACAACATATTGTTTAAAACCTTCTCTTCATGCTTATTCATCCATATTTTATAAAACAAAGAACGCTGTTTAAGCAAACAGCGTTCTTTGTTTTTATGAAAACTACATTTTATTTATATAGATTACTATCGTCTGAGTCAGTTACTTTAGATGTATTTTTTACATTACTAGGGCCAGGAGTATAATAAGTACCACCAGTACCATCTACTTTGCCTAAAGTTTCATCATCACCAATGAAAAGTACGGCACGGTTCAAATCATTTACGTCAAATGGTTGTTTCAAATCTCCTTGCCATCCGATAGTTAAGCGGCTTGGATCGATGTTGTATTTTTCAACCAATAAACGTCTAACTTCACGAACACGTCTTTCACTTATACCTTGATTATACTGACGGTTACCTGTTTTTCTGTCGGCAAAACCTTCAAGGTGTAATGATCTGGAAGCATCATCTGTTAAGAATTTAGCAGCAAGTTCCACTTTGTACATTTCTTTTGTTTGAACCAAATGTACATCTAATGGGAAATGAACAGGTGCCAAATATATTTTTTCTCTTGTAACCTCAACTGCAGGAGGACATTCTGGACAAACAGGTATCGGAGCAGGAATCAACAATGCATTAATTCTGTCATTCAACTGTTGAACTTCATTTGGATCCATTTCATATACAACCTCAAATTCTCTTTGTTTGAATTTGTAAGTAAGAGCTAATACAGCACTTGCATAGCCTTCTTGTGTCCAGTAGTTAGATGATGTCTCACCACCAATATGGCTATCAAATGATTCTTGTACAACAGTACCTTTCACATCCAAACCTATATTCCATGCCTTACTTAATCTGAAGTCAAACATAATACCGGCAACAGGAATAAAAGAATTATCCTGAACAAGTCCGTTTTCTGTACCATATTCGCGGGCAAAACCAATACCTGCATACGGAATTAAATTAAAAAAGCGTGTAGAAGAATAACCTCTAATAGCACTTGTTAAATTAAACATAAAATCAATATGTGCGTCAAAATAACGCAAATCTTGAAGATATAACAATCCCTTTTCTCCTCCTTTATACCGATCAACATACATTTGACCTGTTGTTTTGTCAAAAATCTCAGCTGGCAATTCTACATTGGACCATGCAGACCTAGCATTTGTCCATACTCGATTATCATGTCCTTGATTAAGGGAATTTATTAATTGAGGATCGACATTTATCCATCCGTTGGGGTGACTTGGATCATTTTTTATACGATATAAACCTGAATATGAATCCCCATCATTCCAACCTTTCAGTTTCATACCACCAACTTGAACTCGTGCCCCAAAGAAGTGAGTAATCCATTTACCCGCCGAAATTTGAAAAGAAGGTGAAATCCGATCTTTTATTTCAGCTTTATTGTCATCTTCACCAAAATACATCTGACCTCCAGCACCAGCTGATACGTACCAGTGATCCCAAAATCCGCCATTTCTATAGGCTGGTTTTTGTTTCTTTGTATTTTCTTGTGAAAACGCAGATAATGCACATGCAGCAATGAAAAAAGTAGTCAATAGTAACTTTGTTTTCTTCATAATTTTATTAGTTTATTTGTAAAAAACATCTACATGTAAATAGGTACTATCCATCTGTAGATACGCATCAAATTCTTATTTATCAATGCTTAATTGATTAAAACGGTGCAAATATATATTTGATTGAATTAAAAAAAAAATTTTCGACTAAATATTTTTCCACATTAACAGGCCTCTTTTTTTTAATATCTAAACTCATTGGTCTTTTTAAGATGTTGTATTTAGTTTTTTCTGAAAAATATTTTATTCATTAAATTATTAATACATAGCATTTTGGTGTCTAAAAAAACGATGAATGTTCTTTTTATATAATTTTCATAATAAAATAAGTCTCTTCTTTTTGTTTTACAATAATTAGTATTTATTGTATTTATTTTAGGTATAATTATGTGTTAAAATGTGAAATTCACCAAATTTATAGTTTTAATCCATAAGATTTGAAAATATTTTCGGCTCTTTTTACATCGCTGGTATTAGCTGTTGGAACATTCCTTAATTGATAGTTTTTCCAAACTTCTTCCCATTTGTGCATTCCCATTTGGTGAAAAGGTAAAATATCTACTCTTCCTACCATTGTAAATTGCGAAACATATTGAGCCCATTTGTGTAAATCGTTGTATTCGTCAGTAAAACCTGGTACTAAAACATATCTGAGCCAGGTTGGCTTGTTGATTTCCGAAAGATATTCGATAAAATTTAATGTTGGTTGTAAAGGTACTGCAGTTAATTGTTTATATTTTTCAGGATCGATATGCTTCACATCCAACAAAACAAGGTCGGTATAATTCAATAAATCCTTTACTTTATCATTCAAAATGTAACCGGAAGTATCAATAGCGGTATGTATATCTTCATTCTTACATAATTTGAATAAATCCGTAATAAATTCCGATTGCAATAATGGTTCTCCTCCGGATACTGTAACTCCTCCGGATTTGATAAATGCTTTTACTTTAATAATTTCTTCAAATGCTTCTTTGGGTGTAAGAACATATTTTTTATTTTTTATACCCCAGGTATCCACATTATGACAATAAAGACAACGCAAAGGACAGCCTTGCATAAAAAATACAAATCGAATACCAGGCCCGTCTTTGGTACCAAAAGATTCAAAAGAATGAATATAACCGTCCATATTCAGTTAAAAATTAAGAGTTAAAAGTTAAGAGTCAAGAGTTGCTTGAACAAAACTCTTAACTCTTAATTCTTAACTCTTAGCTAATTAAAATTTATCGGCAATAGTTCTGTTTATAACGTCTAATTGCTGTTCTTTCGTTAGTTTGATGAAGTTAACAGCATAACCTGAAACGCGGATGGTTAATTGCGGATAATTTTCGGGATGTGCCATCGCATCTTCCAATAATTCTCTACCGAATACATTGACATTCAAATGTTGGCCGGTTTGATTGAAATATCCATCCAATAAACCAACTAAATTTCCTTTTTTCTCAACTTCGGTTTTACCCAACGTTTCGGGAGTGATGGCAAATGTATAGGAAATTCCATCATTCGCATGTTCGAAAGGCAATTTGGCAACAGAGGCCAAAGCGGCAATTGCACCTTTTGTATCACGTCCATGTACAGGATTCGCACCTGGTCCGAACGGATCTCCAGAACGGCGTCCATCAGGCGTACTACCCGTTTTTTTACCATAAACGACATTTGATGTGATTGTCAATACCGATTGAGTTGGAATAGCATTGCGGTACATTTTGTGTTTCCGAATTTTATTCATAAACAATTCTACCACTTTTACTGCAAATTCATCGGTTTTATCATCATTATTTCCATAAGGAGTATATTCTTTTTCAACGATATAATCAATGGCATCTCCTTGCTCATCCCTTACCACTTTTACTTTTCCATATTTGATGGCGGCAAAAGAATCGGCAACAATAGAAATTCCGGCAATACCAAAGGCTTGGGTACGAATAACATCTACATCGTGCAAAGCCATTTCGAGTGCCTCGTAAGAATATTTATCATGCATAAAGTGAATGATATTCAATGCCTTTACATACGTTTCGGATAACCAATCCAACATTTTGTCGAATTTTCTCCAAACTTCATCAAAATCTAAATATTCACTTGTTATCTTCTCAAAAATGGCCGGAGTTACCTGATCTTTCGATTTTTCATCTTTTCCTCCATTAATAGCGTATAATAATGCTTTGGGTAAATTGGCACGCGCACCGAAAAACTGCATTTGCTTTCCAACCCTCATTGGCGAAACACAACATGCAATTCCGTAATCATCATTAAATTGAGGATTCATCAAATCGTCATTCTCATATTGTAATGAAGATGTATCGATAGAAACTTTGGCACAATATTTTTTCCAGCTTTCAGGTAGTTTTTCGCTCCAAAGAACAGTTAAGTTTGGTTCGGGAGAAGGTCCTAAATTATATAAGGTATGCAAAATACGATAACTATTTTTAGTAACCAGTGATTTTCCATTTGCTGTCATTCCGCCAATTGATTCGGTAACCCAAACCGGGTCTCCTGAAAAAAGATGATCGTATTCGGGAGTCCTTAAGAAGCGAACAAGACGTAATTTCATGATAAAATGATCCATCAGTTCCTGTGCCTCCGATTCGGTAATTTTACCTTCTTTTAAATCTCTTTCGATATAAATATCCAAAAAGGTAGAAACACGTCCGATGCTCATTGCTGCACCATTTTGATCTTTAATGGCAGCCAAATATCCGAAATATGTCCATTGAATAGCTTCCTGAGCCGAAGTTGCAGGATGAGAAATATCAAATCCATAAGCAGCAGCCATTCTTTTTAAAGCCTTCAATGCGTTGATTTGAAGTGATATTTCTTCTCTCAAACGAATTAAATCATCGGTCATTTCAGCCGGATCGCATTTTTCAAAGCGTTCCTCACGTTCAGCAATTAATCTATCAATACCATAAAGAGCAACACGTCTGTAATCGCCAATAATACGGCCTCTACCGTAAGCATCGGGCAATCCGGTAATAATAGCACTTCTTCTTGCTTTTTTAATGCTTGAAGTGTATGCCGAAAACACTCCTTCATTGTGGGTAGTCCTATATTTTGAATAGATTTCTGTTGTTACAGGATCTAATTTATATCCATAAGCTTCCAGTCCTTGCTCTACCATGCGCAATCCTCCGTTAGGAAAGATACCTCTTTTCAATGGTTTATCAGTTTGCAACCCTACTATTTTTTCCAAATCTTTATTGATATATCCGGATCCATAAGCATCAATTTGAGAGGGTATTTTAGTTTCAGCATCATAAATACCTTTTTCCCTTTCAATCTTAAACATCTCGGAAAGCTGCTTCCAAAGTTGATTGGTTGCATCAGTTGGTTGAGAAAGGAAATTTTCGTTTCCTGTGTACTCGGTGTAGTTTTGGCGGATAAAATCACTGACATTGATTTCTTCAAGCCATTCTCCTTTTTTGAAATTCGGATAGTAGTCCATAGTGTGTGTAATTTAGAAATAAACAAACAAATTGTTAATGAGAATGTTGTTTATGTATGAGTTATATGTGTTTTAAGTTGAGTTTCCGACGATGATTTGGATGGATTTGAAAGGTTTTACTTTATAATATGTAAATTTTTCATTCAAATTTTCTGCAAAAATATAACCTTTATTTTAATTTTAAATCTAAAAATTATGTTTTTAAACATATAAATAGCAATTTTATTGTTAATAAATCTAAAATCAACACAGTGTGCGCACACGGCAAAAAATTAGACTGACTTTAAATCCATGTCGTAATTCATCAAATAAAAAACGACATTTGAATAAAAACATGTATTCAAATGCCGTCAAAGTATTAAAATTATCAGAATTCCGATATCTATAGAATCTATTTTTAAAAACTCATTCTCAATCCCAATGTCAATCCAAGTCCACTAACACTGATATAAGAGCGTAAATCATCCATTGGTTTTGATGTGTCAACCGTATTGAAGTTCTTATTATTCGAATTTTTATCTAATTTCGTATGATATTCTGTTTGCAATTCTGATGTTGGTAATTGTGAAAGCATATCATTTCCGTTTACAGTATATTCTTTAACTTCTTTATCTTTGCTTCCAACTGAAAAGTTACGATATTCCAATTCGGCGTAGGCTGACAGATTTTTATAAATTTTATAAGATGTACCTAAAGCAGCTTGGAAACCGCAAGTTGGATTCGGACTGATCTGGTCTTTTCGATGAAAATCTACTCCATTAGGATTAGGCTTTCCGTCAGGACCAACTAATCCGTTAGTTGTAATATCGAGTGTCCCATGGATGGGAATAATAACGCCAACCTTAGTATAAGGTTCAAAACCTTTTACGTTGCCAATGTAAAGTACTAATGCCGGTGCAATATCAAACGCTGTAACTTGTCCGTCGGATTGTACAACCGTAGTTCCGTTCATGACTGTTTGAAGCATTGTTTTTTCTTTACTTTGGTAATAATTAAATCCCATTTCAAGACCCAAACGAGGAGTAAACCGATAACCTACTGTTCCCCCTACTCTACATCCTTCGCCAAATGAGCCGGTAACACTTTCTTCTGAAATCAATACATTATCCTTATATACTGTTTTCATTGGTTGAAGCCCGTTTACACTTGGAAATTCGGTCGATGCCATTTGCATAAAATAAGAACCTCCAAGTTTCACATACCAACGTTCTTGTTTCTCTTGTTGTGAAAAAACGCTAATTGTAACGCAAATTAGCAGTGTAGTAAAAAATAACCTTTTTGTGATAATCATAAATCTATTTGTTTTTTTAATAAGGGCAGCAAAGGTAGACATTTTTAATCAAGTTAAAAATTAAAAGTTAAAAGTTAAAAATTTAGATGTCAACCAATTACAACTCTGTATTTCAATTATATATATTATTTTATTTTGACTTTTTGTTTTTTATTTTTAGTCAAATTATTTTATTTGCGGATATTTGATTTTGTCATTTGTAAAAAAATAACTAACATTGCACCTCGTTAAAAGATAAAATAAGCATCCGTGTAAAAATCAAACACATGCAAAATAGACTTACATATCTTTCTTATACAACTACAACAACCCCTTGGGGGGTATGAATAACTTTCTCGAAAACAGATTTTCGCAGAGCAGCCCTTTGCGTAATTTTCCAAGCCAATTAATTTATTGAAAAAACAACAATTTTACATTTGTTTGTTTTATTTTGGCACAAAAATCAATCATATTAATAACTTTGCATTTTTATGGGTTGTCTATTTATATAGAAACATGCTGATTGCAACCCGTAATTTGTAACTCGTAACTAAATAAAGATGAAAGTATTGAAATTCGGCGGAACATCCGTAGGTTCCGTAAATAGTTTATCGAATGTAAAGAAAATAGTAGAGGCTTGCAATGAGCCTGTAATCGTAGTGGTATCGGCATTAGGTGGAATAACCGACAAAATGCTTGAAACCTCAAGATTAGCATCATTAGGCGATACATCATACGAAAAAGAATTTATCGAAATCGTAACCCGCCATTTGAGTATCATTGATGGAATTGTACCCGAAAAGTACAAAAAAGAAATAACTGAAGGTGTTACCGCATTGTTAGATGAATTATCTAATATTTACCGCGGAGTATATCTTATTAAGGAACTTTCTCCGAAAACAAGCGATACAATTGTTAGTTATGGAGAGAGATTGTCTTCGTTGATTATCAGCAAAGTAATTGATGGTGCAGAATTATTTGATTCCCGTCAGTTTGTCAAAACTAAGAAACTGTTTGCAAAACATGATGTAGATGTTGAATTGACAACTAAACTTGTGAAGGAATATTTTGCATATATGCCGAAAGTTTGCCTTGTTCCCGGTTTTATTTCTTCGGATAAGGAAACGAATGATGTAACAAATTTAGGCCGTGGCGGCTCTGATTATACAGCTTCCCTATTGGCTGCTATTTTGGATGCCGAAGTATTGGAAATATGGACGGATGTTGATGGATTTCTTACTGCCGACCCTCGTATCATCAGTACAGCGTATGTTATTGACAAACTGAGTTATATCGAAGCAATGGAGTTATGTAACTTTGGAGCAAAGGTAATTTATCCACCAACTATTTATCCGGTTTATCACAAGAATATACCAATTCGTATAAAAAACACATTCAATCCGGAAGCTCCGGGAACATTTATTTCACGCGAAAAAGTGGATGAAAAAGGGAAAGCTATCAAAGGAATTTCGTCAATCAATGATACTTGTTTGATTACGATTCAAGGATTGGGAATGGTTGGAATTATCGGTGTAAATTACCGAATTTTCCGGTCACTGGCTTCATCGGGCATCAGCGTATTTTTGGTTTCTCAGGCATCATCGGAAAATACAACTTCCATTGGTGTTAAAAATTCGGATGCAAACCGAGCGTTAGAAGTGCTTCAAACCGAGTTTAAACGTGAAATTGAACAAGGCGAATTAAATAATATCAAAGCCGAAAAAGATTTGGCAACTGTAGCAATTGTAGGGGAAAATATGAAACATACTCCGGGAATTGCAGGAAAATTATTTAATACACTAGGGCGGAACGGTATTAATGTAATAGCCTGTGCTCAAGGTGCTTCCGAAACCAATATCTCATTTGTAATTGATTTAAAGAATTTGCGGAAAGCGTTGAATGTTATTCATGATTCATTCTTTTTATCCGAATACCGTGCACTAAACTTGTTTATTATTGGTGTCGGAACAGTGGGAGGAAGTTTGCTTGAACAAATACGGATGCAACAACCGAAATTGATGGTGCAAAATTCATTAAAACTGAAAGTTGTGGGAATTGCCGATGAATACAAGGCTATTTTCAAACGCGAAGGAATCGATCTTTCAAGTTATAAAGAAGAATTGGAAAAGAATGGAAAACCAAATTCTCCCGAATTAATGAAAAATGAGATTTTGGAAATGAATATTTTCAATTCGGTTTTTGTAGATTGTACGGCAAGTCCGGCTGTTGCTGATTTATATAAAGAATTGTTATCCAATAATGTATCCGTTGTCGCAGCCAATAAAATTGCTTCTTCGTCTAATTATAAACATTATGCCGAACTAAAGGATATTGCCCGCAAACGCGATGTTAAATATTTATTTGAAACCAATGTTGGCGCAGGATTACCTATTATTAATACAATTAATAATTTGATAAATAGCGGTGACCGTATCCTAAAATTAGAAGCAGTTTTATCGGGAACATTGAATTTCATTTTTAATACATTAAGTAAAGATATTCCGTTAAGCAAGGCTATTCAAATGGCTAAGGAAGCTCGTTATTCCGAACCAGACCCGCGCATTGATTTAAGCGGAAAAGATGTGATTCGAAAATTGGTTATTCTTGCACGTGAATCGGGATATGAAATTGATCAGGACGATGTTATTAAGAATTTATTTATTCCTGATAAATATTTCCAAGGCTCATTGGATGATTTCTGGAAAACGATTCCCGCAATGGATGCCGAATTTGAAGCAAAACGAAAAGTATTGGAAGCCGAAAACAAACATTGGCGTTTTGTTGCCAAACTTGAAAACGGAGTCGCTGAGGTAGGATTGCAAGCTGTAGACAGCCGTCATCCGTTTTACGACCTCGAAGGAAGCAACAACATCATCATGATAACAACCGAACGTTATCACGATTATCCGATGATTATCAAAGGATATGGCGCCGGAGCAAGTGTAACTTCTGCCGGAGTTTTTGCAGACATTATTAGCATCGCAAACATTCGATAATAAGTTCTCACGGATTTGTTATTTGTAAATACATTTTTTATTTCTCAGATAAAACTGACATGTCAATTTTACTGGTTCGCACAGATTTCACGGATTACACAGATTTTTTAAACTTAGGGTTCAATGTCTATTTTTAGAATATCCAAAATAATATTTTTGTCGACTTAAAAACAAAAGTATTAATGTAATTTGAAAGTTGTAGAAGATATGGAAATGGAAAGTTTGAACAAAAAGACGTATGATATTCGAAAAGTGTGTTTTGATATTCAGAATAAACTAGGGCCAGGATTATTGGAAAGTGTTTATGAAGCTATATTGAGTTATAAATTGATGCAAATGGGATATGATATTAAGACTCAAGTTCCAATTCCTGTTGTATATGAAGATGTAAAAATTGATATGGGATTCAGATTAGATATTTTGGTTGATAAAGAAATTATTATTGAGCTGAAATCTGTGGAAAGTTTACAACGAATTCATGCAAAACAATTACTAACTTATTTGAAACTAACAGACATAAAATTAGGATTATTAATAAATTTCAATTCAGACTCTTTAGACAAGAAAAATTTTATCAGAATAATAAATTAATTTCTCACATAGATTTCACGGATTATTCTTATTTATGGCATTAACATATATTTTTTTTAATATATTCAAATATCAGTGAAATAGAAAAATAAAAGTTCTATCTCTCTTGTTAGGATTAACAAAACGTGTTAAAAATAATCTGTGTAATCCGTGAAATCTGTGCGAAACTAAGCATTAAATTTGTGTAAAATAATGAAATATATAATTATACTAGGTGATGGAATGGCTGATGAGCCGATTGAAGCTTTAGGAAATAAAACGCCATTGCAATTTGCCGATACTCCGAATATCGACAAACTGGCGAAATTGGGAAAATCGGGAATGCTGGATACAATTCCCGAAGGTTTTTCACCCGGAAGTGAGATTGCTAATCTTTCGGTATTGGGATACAATGTGCCGGAAGTGTTTGAAGGACGTGGTTCTCTCGAAGCTGCAAGTATGGGCGTAGAAATCTTTCCCGGAGAAGTTGCTATGCGATGCAATCTAATCTGCATTGAAGACGGGAAAATCAAAAATCATTCTGCCGGACATATTTCCAATCAGGAAGCAAAAGAACTGATAAGTTATTTGAATAAAGAATTGGCAAATGATATTATCAGTTTCTATCATGGAGTTTCGTACAGACATTTACTAAAGATAAAAGATGGAAACAAACATATCATTTGTACTCCACCACACAATGTTCCCGGAACACCATTTAAAGATGTAATGATAAAAGCTGAAGTTCCTGAAGCGCAATCTACAGCTGATATGTTGAATGATTTAATCCTTCGTTCTCAGGAATTGTTGGAAAATCATCCGGTAAATCTGAAAAGAAAGGCAAATGGGAAAGACCCGGCCAATAGTATTTGGCCATGGTCGCCGGGATATAAGCCAAATATGAAAAAATTATCCGAATTATATCCAATAAAATCCGGAGCTGTTATTTCGGCAGTGGATTTAATTAAAGGGATTGGTATTTATGCAGGATTAGAGTCAATTGATGTTGAAGGTGCAACCGGACTTTATGATACTAATTATGAAGGAAAAGCCCAAGCAGCCATTGATGCGTTACGTAAAGATGATTTTGTCTATTTGCATATTGAAGCAAGCGACGAGGCCGGACATGAAGGTGATTTCAACCTGAAAACAAAAACGATTCAGTATTTGGATAAACGGGTAGTAAAAACCATTTTGGAGGAATTGCAAACTTGGGACGAACCGGTTACAATTGCCCTTTTACCTGACCATCCGACTCCTTGCCGGATAAAAACGCATACATCCGACCCTGTTCCGTTTATTATTTATAAATCAACTGAAGAAGGCGACGATGTACAGGTTTATGATGAATTTGCTGCTCGAAAAGGTGCTTACGGCTTGCTGAAAGGTAATGAGTTTATGAAAGCTTTGTTTGAAAAATGAATTAATGTGCCAATTAATATAAGTGCATTTTTATTAGCACATTGGCATATTAGATAATTGTTATATTAATTATGTCATCCGAAAAAATCAACGATTACAACCAAAAATTACTCGCTGTATTGGGAACAATTGTAGCGATAGGATTTATATTTGCATTAATTGCTGGTATTGCGGTTTTTGTATCAGATTTCTTTTTTGATAGAAATTACAATAGCAACCGTGGGTTAATTTCTGACGAACAACTTTCGGATATGCAGAAAGATAGTTTGATAAAACAAATCATATCATTTGATACTCCGATTTTAATTGATACGGTAAATGCTGTTTATTTAATTCCTGTTGTTCCTAAAAATCTAAAAAATCCGGAACGTTCTCAAAATTTTGCTGATAGAACGGAAACAACCCTTGAATATAGTTCTTTCAAAAAAGGATATGGAGAATATTATGCAGAATATGCAAATATGTTGTTGTATAATTCTCCGAAAAACGAAATTGAGAAATTATTTTCCAAACGAATTCTCATCACATCATTGGAAACATATTATTTTAAGGACGATATACTAATCGTTTTCAAAGGTGCTGATAAAGATAATAATCAGGATGGAAGGATTGACTCGGATGATTTTAGTTCATTGTATGTTTATTCGTTGAATACAAAGAAAATGAGAATAATTTCTCAGCAAGAATCAGATATTATTAATTATGAATTCATCGAAAATTCAAAGGATCTATTTGTAACGCTTGGCATTGATAGAAATAAAGATGGTAAGTACGATTATTCTTATGAACCATGCGAAGTAAAAAGATATAATTTCGGAACAGAAACATTGGAAAACATCATTCCTGCAACTTTACATAACGAAGTATTGAAATTGGTTTCAGGAATTTAGATTGTGTAGCAAAAATAAATATGATTCGAAAAGTTCAATTATCCGATGCTCAGGCTATTGCTGAAATCTACAATTATTATATTGAAAATACGATAATAACTTTTGAATTAGAACCGATTGACGCTGATGAAGAAAGATTCCGGATACTCAACATCACAAATAATGGTTATCCATATATTGTTTATGAAGAACAAGGAGGGGTAATTGGATATGCCTATTTATCGAAATGGAGAGAACGGGAAGCTTATAACAACACATTAGAGACAAGTATTTACCTGCATAAGGACCATTGTGGAAAGGGAATAGGTAAAATATTGTACAAAGCATTAATAGATTTGGCAAAAGAGAAAAAAGTCCATGTGTTAATTGGAAGTATATCCTGTCCAAATTCCGAAAGTCAAAAGTTACATGAGAAATTAGGTTTCGAAAAAGTGGGAGTATTTAAAGAAGTTGGTTGTAAATTTGATAAATATATTGATGTCGAGTTTTGGCAATTATCATTATCTGCACAAATAACAAATAACTAGCAACAAATAAACATAAAATGAAATATTACAGTACAAACAAAAAATCACCGGAAATATCTTTGCAAGAAACTGTTGTAAAAGGACTTGCTCCAGATAAAGGCTTATATATGCCTGAAAAAATAAAATCATTACCTGATGAATTTTATAAAAATATCGGGAATATGAGTTTTCAGGAAATGGCGTATCAAGTTGCAGATGCTTTCTTTGGCGAAGATATCGAAGCCGAAACATTGAAAGAAATCGTATATGATACACTGAACTTCGATGTTCCGTTAGTGCATGTGAATGATTCGATTTACAGTCTCGAATTATTTCATGGACCAACATTGGCTTTTAAAGATGTTGGGGCACGATTTATGGCACGGCTGTTGGGATATTTTATCAAAAAACAAGGCCAAAGCGATGTAAATGTATTGGTTGCAACATCTGGAGATACCGGAAGCGCTGTTGCCAATGGATTTTTGGGAGTAGATGGAATTCATGTTTATGTGCTGTATCCTAAAGGATTGGTTAGTGAAATTCAGGAAAAGCAATTTACCACATTAGGAAAAAATATTACAGCAATCGAAATTGACGGAACATTTGACGATTGTCAGCGATTGGTAAAATCCGCCTTTTTGGATGAAGAATTAAATAAAAAGTTAAAGCTAACTTCAGCCAATTCCATCAATGTGGCTCGCTTCCTACCACAAGCATTTTATTATTTCTATGCGTATGCTCAATTGGCAAAGCAAGGAAAAGCGGATGATATGATAATCTGCGTTCCGAGCGGTAATTTTGGGAATATAACAGCCGGATTATTTGCCAAACGGATGGGATTACCCGTAAAACGATTTATTGCCTCCAACAATCGAAATGATGTGTTTTTGGAATACCTTCAAACCGGAAAATATAATCCACGTCCGTCGGTAGCGACAATAGCCAACGCAATGGATGTAGGCGACCCTAGTAATTTTGCCCGGATTTTGGATTTATATAATCATAACCATCAGGCAATTGGCGCAGAAATCAGTGGATGCCGGTACGACGATGATGAAATCCGCAAAACAATGCAAGATGTTTACAAACAAACAAACTATTTGCTCGACCCTCACGGCGCGTGTGGATATGCAGCTTTAAGGGATTTATTGAAAAAAGACGAAACGGGAGTATTCTTAGAAACTGCACATCCGGCAAAATTCTTAGAAACAGTTGAAAATACAATTCAATCCAACATTTTTATTCCTGAGAAACTACAGGTATTTATGAAAGGAGAGAAAAAGAGTATTCCATTATCAAAGGAATTTGAAGATTTTAAGCAACTTTTGATGAAATAATTTGTAAAGTTAAAATTGATTTACAAGGACACAAAGAGAATAACGTTTAGCAATAAACTATATCTCTGTGTCTTTGTCTTTTTTTAGAAATGAATAATAATTTTGCGAAATAATTGAAATATAGGTTTTTATTAAAATTCTCCTGTAAATGATAAATCTAATTTATACTCCTACCGTGAATTTTGCGATGCAGCAAAATCATGTTCCTGTAATTCGTCAATTAGTATTGACAAATACAGGAAATAATAATTTGGAGAATATCTCGGTTGAAATATCATCTGAACCCGAATTTTGTAGTGTTTGGACACAAATAGTCGAATTTTTGCCTCCAAATGTTCCATTTGATTTGGGTGCGGTTTCCATTCATATTTCAGGAAAATTTTTAGCGGAACTTACCGAACGTATTTCGGCATTGTTTACTGTGAAAATCAAACGAAATGAGGAAGTTATCAATTCCAACACATTTCCTATCGACATACTTGCTTTCGACCAATGGAATGGTATAAAAACCCTTCCCGAAACATTGGCGGCATTTGTTACGCCAAATCATCCGGGCATTGCCAAAATTGCACAAAGAGCTTCAACTATTTTGGAGGAATGGACAGGAAATCCTTCATTGGATGAATATCAAAGTAAAAATCCCGACAGGGTAAAGAAGCAAATGGCAGCCGTATTCGAAGCTATTGCCGAACGCAAAATTATTTATTCTTCCACTCCTGCAAGTTTTGAAGAGAATGGTCAACGGATTCGGTTGTGCGATAGCATATTTTCTCAGAATATGGCTAATTGCTTGGATATGAGCTTGCTTTATGCTTCCTGCTTGGAATCGATTGGAATTCGCCCATTGATTGTAATTGTAAAAGGACATGCTTTTGCTGGTGCTTGGTTGGAGGAAAATTCATACGCCGATAGCGTAAACGACGATGCTTCATTGTTGTCCAAACGCACAGCCGACGGAATTAACGAAATCTTATTGGTTGAAGCAACAAGTATGAATTCGGGGCAGGAAACTTCTTTTGATGAAGCGGTAATGTTGGCAAATAATCATTTGGAAGAAAAGAACTTTATCCTTTCCTTGGATGTAAAACGGGCTCGTTATGGAGGTATCCGTCCATTGCCATTACGTATACAAACTGCCGAAGGTTGGGAAATCGTTGAAGATAAAGTGAATTATACGCGCAATAATGATGCTCCTTCCGAAATTCATACAACTAAAGATGAAATCGTTTTGCAATTATCGCAGGAATTAACCAAACAATCCTTATGGGAACGTAAATTATTGGATTTGAGCTTGAGAAATAATCTGCTCAATATACGTATTACAAAAAGTACCATACAACTAATTACCGGACGATTAGGTGAATTTGAAGATAAATTAGCTGAAGGCGAAGAATTTCAGATAATATCCAAACCGGCAGATTGGAATAATGAATTACGCGATACAGGTATTTATAAAAGCCTGAATCAGACAGATCCCATTATTGAATTGGTAAACAATGAATTATCTCAAAAAAAATTACGAACATATTTAACCGAAACCGAATTAAATCAGTCATTAACAACCCTATACCGTTCGGCTAAATTATCCCTGGAAGAAAATGGAGCCAATACATTGTATCTTGCCTTAGGGTTGTTGAAATGGTATGAAACAAATGCGAGCGAACGGCCCCGTTACGCCCCGATATTATTATTGCCGATAGATATTGTTCGAAAGTCAGCACAAAAAGGCTTTACCATCAGGAGCCGGGAAGAAGAAACCGTAATGAATATTACCTTGCTTGAAATGTTACGGCAAAATTTCGGAATTGTTATCGATGGTTTAGACCCTTTGCCAAAGGATGAAAGTGGTGTTGATGTAAAGGGTATTTTCAATATTATCCGTAAGGAAATAATGTCTCAATCTCGTTGGGATGTGGAAGAACAAGCTTTTTTAAGTACTTTTTCGTTCAATAAGTTTATCATGTGGAACGACATTCGTAATAACACGAGTAAACTGTGTGAAAACAAAATCGTTTCAAGTTTGATTTCCGGAAAAATGGAGTGGGAAGCAGAAGAAGAGCTGTTGAAAACCAATAATTTGGATAAAGATTTTTACCCATCAGATGTTGCATTGCCCATTAGCGCCGATTCTTCCCAATTGGAAGCGATTTGCGCTGCTAATCTGGATAAAAGTTTTGTATTGCATGGGCCTCCCGGAACAGGTAAATCGCAAACCATTACCAATATCATCGCCAATATGTTATATAACGGCAAAAAGGTATTGTTTGTTGCAGAAAAAATGGCGGCACTTTCGGTAGTTCAGAATAGATTAAATGCAATTGGGTTAGGTAATTTCTGTTTGGAACTTCATTCGAATAAATCTAAAAAAACAGCTGTAATCGAACAACTTAAAGATGCAACACAAACAGTAAAAACAATTGAGCCGGAAGAATTTGCATTACAGGCCGAACGTCTTCATAAATTGCGAACAGAATTGAATGAATATGTTGAAGCTTTGCATCATAAATATGAATTCGGATTATCGTTGTATGATTGTTTTTCCAATTATGCCCAGTATGTTTCTATTCCTGATAAAATATTTTTCAATGCGGAAGTGATTGAAAAACAGGATAAAATTCAATTAATCACATTAGAAGATTCGGCTGAAGAGTTAAAAGCGGCTGCGCAATTATGCGGTTGTGCATACCGGCATCCGTTGGAAACTATTGGATTGTTAACTTATTCACAACAAATAAAAAACGATGCACAACAAACTTTAAATCAGTATTCTGATGTGCTTCAAAAACAAAATCAACTGGTTAAAAAAATATCTCAAGCATTAAAGATAGAAACTCCGGTTGTTTCATTCTCTCAGGCACAGGCATTGAAGGAAATTACAACTATTCTTATCAATGTTCCCGATGCGCCTGCAACGTTACTAAATATTGACAATATATCCAATTTGGAAGAACTGATTTCTCTTTCCGAACATGGATTAGAACGAGAAAAAGCTAAAGACAAATTATTAAAGCAATTTACCAAAGATATTCTGAATACAGAAGCCGAAAAGATGTTGTTTGATTGGCAACAGGCTTCGGCAAAATGGTTTCTTCCTAAATTGATGGGACAAAATGCTATTCTCAAATCATTGAAGAAATATGCAAAGGCAACTATTTCAAAAAATGAGGTCGTTGATATATTGGAAAACTGCATACATTATCAGCAAGAGCAACAACTAATTGATAATGAAGCTAATTTTCTACAATCGACATTAGATTCGTTGTGGAAAAACAGCAATTGCAATTGGCAAAGAATCACCGAATTGAGCAATGCTGTTATTAATTTGAATCAACAACTTGCACATGTTTTCACCAATTCTTCTCAATTGAAGGATGCAAAACGAAATCTGGTAAATGAATATACATCAAATACAGATGTTTATTTGAATACATATAAACTATTTTTCCAGCAATATACAGATAGTTTTGAAGAAACTCGAAATTTGGAAAATACGCTTTCATTGTTATTAAATATTGATTTTTCTGCCTTGAAAAATCAACATTCCGATTGGATTACAGATTCGGAAAAAATTGTAAAAGGTTGGATTGATAATATCGATTTGCTTCGTGACTGGTGTAATTGGTTGATAATAAAACAAAAAGTTGAAGTAACCGAATTAAAACCATTGGTTTCTCTTTTCGAAAAAGGAGAAATAGAAGCCGGACAGATTGTAGATATATTTAAAAAAGGATTATACCGTTCGTGTGCCGAATACATTATTGGAAAAGAAGCTGTTTTATCATCATTCAATGGTAAATTATTTGAAGATAAAATCCGGAAATTCAAGGAAATAAATCAACGTTTTGAAGAACTTACCAAAGAAGAACTATTTGCAAAACTGGCATCTAAAATTCCATCTTTTACACAAGAAGCTTCCCAAAATTCGGAAATAGGAATCCTGCAACGTGCGATTCGCAATAATGCACGGGCATTGTCTATCCGGAAATTATTCGACAGCATTCCTACGTTGCTAACACGCCTTTGCCCTTGTATGTTGATGAGTCCGATTTCTGTCGCTCAATACATCGATGCCGGAAATTTGAAGTTCGACCTTGTTATATTCGACGAGGCTTCGCAAATGCCAACTTGTGAGGCAGTTGGAGCGATTGCACGGGGAAAGAATATGGTGGTTGTAGGTGACCCGAAACAAATGCCTCCGACTAATTTTTTCTCTGTAAACCAGGTAGATGAAGATAATATCGAAAAAGAAGACTTGGAAAGCATTTTGGACGATTGCCTGGCGCTGTCACTTCCTCAAAAGCATTTATTATGGCATTACCGAAGCAAACACGAAAGCCTGATTGCATTCAGCAATTCGCAATACTATGAAAATAAACTACTTACATTTCCTTCTCCGGATGATATTTCCACAAAAGTGACATATGTACATGTCGAAGGTTTTTATGACAAAGGAAAATCTCGTCAGAATAAATACGAGGCGCAAGCTGTTGTGGATGATATTCTAAAACGATTGTCAAGTCCCGAATTAAGCAAAAAAAGCATCGGGGTGGTAACTTTCAGTGCCGTTCAGCAATCGTTGATCGAAGATATGTTGAATGATGCATTTAGTATCCGTACTGACTTGGAGGCTATTGCGATGAATTCGGAAGAACCGTTGTTTGTAAAGAATCTGGAAAATGTACAAGGCGATGAAAGGGATGTGATTTTATTTTCGGTAGGGTATGGCCCGGATAAAAATGGAAATTTAAGCCTTAATTTCGGTCCGTTGAATCGCGACGGAGGTTGGCGGAGATTAAATGTTGCCGTTTCCCGTGCGCGTTACGAAATGACGGTTTATTCAACACTCAAAGCTGACCAAATCGATCTTACACGCACATCATCCGAAGGTGTGGCAGGATTAAAGGCATTTCTCGAATATGCACAAAAAGGCAAACGAGCTATTCTTACGAAGAATATTCAACGGGATTTAACCAAAAACGAATTGGAAACCCTGATTGCATCAGGAGTATCAAAACATGGATATGAAGTTCATACCAACATTGGATGTTCGGGTTACAAAATAGATATTGCAGTGGTGCATCCCGAAAAGAAATCGGAATATATTATCGGTATTTTGTGCGATGGATACAATTACAATGCGGCAAAAACAGCTCGTGACAGAGAAATTGTTCAACGGGATGTACTAAAATTGCTGGGTTGGAATATTCACCGGCTTTGGTCGCCCGATTGGTGGGTAAATTCCGATAAAGTAATCAATGATATTTTGGTTGCAATTGAAAATGCAATTAAGTCTGAAAAAAATATTCCGGAGAAAAAAGCACAAGAAGAACCCATAAAAGGAATTACATATCCTAAGAAGGAAGTTATTCCTCCTAAAACAGATGTCGGAACAACGAAAGCTGTTGTCCGGAATAATCAAAATATAACAGCAATTCCATATCAGTTTGCATATTTGCCCTTGGTAGAAATATCGCCGGAAGATTTTAATAATTCTGAACATGAGCAATTTATCAGGGAACAAATAAAAGAAATAATTGAAATTGAGGCTCCGATAAGTAAAGATTTGTTATGCGACCGTATATTTACAACATGGGGAATTTTACGGGTAGGAGTACGTGTCGAAAATCATTTGCAAAATATATTGTCTTCCATGAATTATCCATCGACAACTTTTGAGGATAAAACTTTTTTATGGGATGAGGGACAAAATCCATCAGAATATTCAATATACAGGACTGTTGATAATGAAGAAAAACGAAGGGCTGTTGATGAAATTCCTCCCGAAGAAATAGTCAATGCAACAAGAGAAGTTTTGATTAATCAAATTAGTCTTCCTATTTCCGAATTGGCACGTGAAACGGCAAAATTATTCGGCTTTATGCGTTTAACATCAGTTGTTGAGGTTGCAATGAAAAACGGAATAAAAAAAGCTGTAGAAAAGGGTTTTGGAATTTACGAAAATGGAAAGGTAAAGGTGAGTGAGTAATAATATATTGACACCGATATGAGTGTTTTACGTTTTACGTAATACGTTCTACGCCTCGGTAACATCAACCATTTACGTATAACGTAAAACGTACAACGTATTACATATTGGACTCAATATGAATCATTTTAATCTAATAAAGTAGAATCAAGTAGCAACAACAAATAACTCTTAACTCATAATTGATAAATGCAACCGCAAGAAGTAACTTCACTCCATAAAATAATAAATAAGCATCTATATTCAAATGAATTGAAAGATGCATTTGACAATCTGAAAGTGCTTATTCAACAGGCACAGGATTGGGATTTTAATCAACGGTTAAATGATTTGGAAACATCTTATCGTTTCATGCTCCAATATCTTGCAGATGACATTTCAGATCCCGAACGAATGGTGGTTTACAGGAATTTGCTTGCATCCACATATGAATTGACAGATGATTCATCCTATTCGATACTATCGCGTATATCTAATAACTTTTTCTATGAGAAACTTAGGGTAAATGAATCATTGGAGTTTTCAGGATTAATTCGCGATATTAATCATTTATATGAAGAAACATCATTAATCGACTTACTGGAAGGAGACGAAAACAATAGTAAAAAGCAGAAATTAAAAGATTATACTCAGCAACATGACCAGATTTTGTCCAAATTATTTGAAAAAGTTTGGACTTACCGTCGCCCAAAAGAATCTGAAATAAAGGAATATTCGGCTATGGTAAAAGTGTCGTTGCTTGAAATGGAAGAAAAAGCCCAAACTGTTTCAGCGCTATTGTTGAATTTAATGCAACGTTTTGATGAAAATAACATGATGTTGCTTTTCCGTATCTATGAAGCCGGTTCCAGTGAAGAAATTCGCCAACGGGCATTGGTTGTGATAATGATAATCCTGTATCTATTTGACAAGCGTATTTATTTGTATCCCAAAATTTTAAGCCGTTTGCAATTAATGACTGAAAATTCGAGTTTCAAATTGAATATTCGCACCATTATTATTCAATTTATCCGGAGTAGGGAAACCGAAAAAATCACCCGTAAAATGACAGATGAAATTCTTCCTGAAATGATGAAAATGAGTTCTATTATTCGGGATAAATTAAATATTGATGATTTGAACGAATCTTCGTCTTGGGAAGAAAAAAATCCCGAATGGCAGGAAATATTCGAAGATGCCGGATTAACCGATAAACTACAGGAATTTACCAATTTACAAATGGAAGGTTCGGATGTATTTATGAGCACATTTGCAAATCTCAAATCATTTTCGTTCTTTCAAGATATAAGTCATTGGTTTTTACCGTTTAATATAAACTATGCAATGATGAACGGTAATTTGCAGGATAAAGAAGCCCCCGAATTTTTAAAATTAGTAACTCAATCAAGTTATCTGTGCAACTCTGACAAATATTCGTTTTGCCTCAGCATTATGCAAATGCCCGAAAGTTACCGGAATATGACTATGCAGCAATTCAAAATGGAAGGGGCTGAAATGCAAAAGATTGAAAAAGAAGATGAATTAGTCTCAGGTTCGAAAAAAGCTGAAATTGTTTCAAAACAATACATTCAGGATTTATACCGGTTCTTTAAATTACATCCGCGCAGAAGGGATTTTATAGATATTTTTTCGCTTCCGTTGAATTTTCATCAAACTCGTTCATTGGCTCCGATTGTTTCCGATCCTGAAAGTTTGAGAATGATTGCTGAATTCTATTTTACGAAGAATTTTTTCAAAGATGCCGAATCTATTTTTTCACAACTATCCGTAAACGCGAGTACAGATAATGAACTTTTCGAGAAAATCGGATATTGCCGTCAAATGTCGGATAATTTTGAAGGTGCGTTGGAAGCCTATTTACAGGCAGATATTATAAAACCGGACAAAACTTGGACCATGCGTCGCATTGCATTGTGTTACCGTAAATTGGGACAATCAAAAAAGGCATTGGAATACTATCAACGTGTAGAACAATTAGCCCCTGAGAATTTAAACATTCAGTTAAATATCGGACATTGTTTGTTTGAATTGAAAAAATACGAAGAAGCATTAAAATATTATTTTAAAGTAGAATATTTAGATGGTAAACGCCAAAAAGCTTTGCGTCCGATAGCGTGGTGTTCGTTGTTGGCCGGAAAGTTGGAGCAATCTCAAAAATATTTTACGACAATATTGATGAATGAACCTACTACTCAAGACTTTATGAATGCCGGACATGCCGAATGGGCAAATGGAAATCGAAAACAGGCAATTCAATTGTATTTGCAAAGTATCCAAAAGAATGGAGGAAATGTAAATCAATTTATGGAAGCTTTTACAAAAGATATCCCTGATTTGAAATTGATTGGCATTGATGAAAACGAAATTCATTTGGTATTAGACCAATTACGGTATGAGAATGAGTAGATTCGTTATTTGTTGTTTGTTATTGCCTTCGGCGTTATTAGCAATCAACAAATAACTAAGAACTAAGAACCAATAACCAACAACATGAACAATCTTATTCCTCCAACTCTTAAAAAACATAACATCGTGGCAATTGTTTCTCCATCAGGGAAAATTTGCACCGAATATTTAGACGGAATCATAAAACGATTGCGGAATTGGGATTTGGTTCCGGTAAAAGGAGAATATGCCGAAGCTGAGTTCGGAAGGTATGCTGGTACAGACAGTGAACGTCTTTCCGATTTGCAGGAAGCAATGGATAATCCCGAAATTAAAGCAATTTTTTGCAGCCGTGGCGGATATGGGTGCGTGCATTTACTGGAAAAATTGAATTGGAAAAAATTTAAAAAGCATCCTAAATGGATTATTGGTTATAGCGATATTACTATTTTACATTCGGCAGCGCAATATTATGGATTTGCATCGTTGCATGCACCTATGGCTCGACATTTAACCGAAACTGCCGAAGATGATATTGCAACTAAACATCTGCAAAAAATACTTTTCGGAGAACAAATTTCGTATCAACTTCCTTCTCATTATTTAAACCGGTTCGGAAAGGCTTCTGGTATTTTACGCGGAGGAAATTTTTCGGTATTATACGGTCTTCGTGGAACTCAATTTGATATTATTCCCGAAAATACGATTCTGTTTCTGGAGGATATCGGAGAAAAACCATATCATATCGAACGGATGCTATATAATCTTAAAATCGGTGGAATTTTAGAAAAATTATCCGGATTGATAATCGGACAGTTTACTGATTACGAAGAAGATACTGAAATGCCTTTACCACTTTATGAAACAATTGCCTCCTTGGTTTCGGATTATGATTATCCGGTTTGTTTTAATTTTCCTGTTGGTCATGTTACATACAATTTGCCAATGATTTGTGGAAGCAAATGCAGTTTTGAAGTTTCTGGATCTGGAGTAGAATTAAGTTTCTGAACAATCTACTTATAGAACGGCATATTCGCTAAATAAACCCCATAAGCCAATTGAATTTCAGCATTATAATAAAGAATTAAAAGATTGAAATAGTATTTATATAACTCATCTTTTGATATCTTGCTGCATTATTCACAAAGTAATATTCTACTTTGTGTATTTTCATAGAATATTCTTATTTTGCATACAGAAAGTCTGCTTTTAATTCGACTTTTACATTCTACTAGGAGCTGAATAATTGAATAATTTGAATGTCTTAAAATAGATGTATTATATTGTAAATTAATTAACAGTACTATATAAATGTACAAAACTTTTTAACAATATCTTTGTTATTCAAATAATAGCATTTAATAATCATTAATTAAAATTGACATGAATAAAATATTTTTAGTTATTTTATCATCGCTACTGCTTACTGCTTGTGGCGGAAATCAGAATAGAAAACAACCTGAAAATGCAGCAAAATCAGCTATATCAGACAAGGATATTGTAGAAGCCTATGCCTATTTGTTCGGCCGTGATCTTATTTTAAGGCAGGAACGTCTTGATTTTGAGGAAGGATTTCAATGGAATCAATTGGTTCATCGCAAACCCGGAGACGTGTCATGGCCAAATCCCAATTTGGATGTTGCCTATTCCGAAGCATGGCTGGCATTGGATGACACCACCTGTGTATTATTGGAAATACCTGAGATTAAGGGACTCTATTACACATGGCATGTTCTCAATCCGTGGGGTGAAACATTATTGAATATCAATGAACGGACGTTTCCACAGCAACCTTTTGGCAAGTATGCCCTTTGTTTGACGGGTGGAAATCCGAAAATCCCAGAAGGTTATCTAAGGGTTGATATTCCTGCAAAAATTTCAAGGGTTTTAGCTCGGGTAGAATTAGGCAGTAGCGAAAAGGAAGCTGTAAGATTACAACACCTGTTTAAATTGACTCCACAAGGACAACCTAAAATAGCAGAGCAAGTTAAAATGCCGTTGTTTGAATTGTTGAATATTCCTGGAAGTGAGATGCTCGAAATGGCATCTGAAATGATGGCGAATGAACCGGATAATCCCGGTATGGATTCCATACAAACCAAAGCATTAGAAATTGAAAAACAATTGGAAACAAACGTTTTATCAAAAGCTCATGTTGACAGTGTAATTCAGGTGCAATTTAAAGCTGCGTTTGTTGATTTGTTGCATCATCCGGGTCCTGCACAAAATGGCTGGGCGCATCCTCCGGTATATGGTAAATATGAAAATAATTACTGGGCTCGCGATATGGTGAATTTTGCAGGTATCTGGGCGAATACAAAAGAAGAAGTCAGCTATTTTGCAAATATAGGATTGGACGGAAGCGCGACTTATGCCATGACTTTCCCGAAAGATGCACTGCCTCAATCGAAAGCAAGCTATTTCTGGTCGGTAATCGCTATTGACGGAACGCAATATCATGTGCTACCTAACCCATTGAAACGCTATTTACTCAACAAACAATCGAGTGTTAAATATAATGCTGATGGTTCATTGACACTGGTGTTTGCCCCTGAACAACCGAAAAATCATCCGCAACAAAACTGGTTGCCAACGATTGCAGGGAAAAAATACAATCTGACTTTCCGTTTTTACGGACCTTCAGAAGAAGTTACTTCAGGAAAGTATTATCCACCAGCTTTAGAAAAAGAATAAAATGAAAAAAATAGTATTAGTTCTTATTCCGTTGATGCTATTAGCATCCTGCGGAAATCAACCCCAATCGGAAGGTCAAATATCTGATAAGGATGGTACGCAAAATATCCAACAATATGATAAAACGTATAATCGTGCTGTTGAAGTAGCTATTTGGGGTATGCCTGCCGTGGCGTTCGATGCTATGCGTCAGGCTTTTTTGCGTGATGCGGGGGCACAATACAATGACATTGTCTATTGGTCAAAACAAGCTGACTGGAAATTTCAGGTTACTACACCTAATGCTTCGTCGTGGTATGTGTATATTGCTATTAATACCAAAAACGGGCCGGTTGTATTAGATATTCCAGCTGCTGATGGCGCAGGATTATTTGGTTCAATGAACGATGCTTGGCAAATTCCGCAAGGCGATGTGGGACCAACAGGTTTGGATCAAGGCAAAGGGGGTAAATATTTATTGCTTCCACCTAATTATAATGAAAAAGTTCCTTCGGGATATTTTCCTATTCAATTCGATACTTACAACGGTTACTCTATTTTGCGTGCTATTCCAGTAACTACTTCGCCTGAAAATGTGGCAAAAGCATTGGATTTGGTAAAAAAAGCCCGTATGTATCCGTTAGCGCAAGCTTCCAATCCACCGCAACAACGTCATATCGATATGGCAGAAAAATTATTTGATGGTGTTGCACGCTTTGATTTGAGTTTTTATGAAAGTTTAGCTCGCATTGTGACTGATGAACCGGTGATGAATCGAGACTTGATAGCTATGGAAATGCTTCGTTCAATCGGTATTGAAAAAGGGAAACCATTCAATCCTGATGCTGAGACTAAAGAGATTTTGAATAAAGCGATTGAAGAAGCACATCAAGGTTTTATACAAAGTAATCAGCAGTTGAAGCCTTTTTATGAAGGCGAACAATGGACTATTCCGGCCCCTGCAACAGCACATCCTACCGGATTCAAATTCTTTGCAGATGACTTTTATGCCTTAGATGATCGTGCCGCATTCTTTTTCTTGGGTTGTGCGCCTCCTAAAAAATCAGGCGGAGCTTCGTTTTATTTGTTAGGACAAAAAGACGCATCGGGAGCCATTTTGCAAGGAAGTAAGAATTATAAATTACATGTTCCGGCCAATGTCCCAGCTAAGCAATTCTGGGCTGCTACGGTTTATGATCAACTGGAAGCCAACTTCATTCGTGAGTCTCCAAAGGTAGAAGTAAATTCTTATCAAAATTTACAAAAGAATGCGGATGGTTCGGTCGATGTATATTTTGGAACCAAAGCTCCGACAGGAAAAGAATCAAATTGGGTTTATACAGCTCCAGATAAAGCGTGGGTGATGCTTTTCCGTTTTTATGGACCTCAACCAGAAATTGTAGATAAATCATGGAAATTACCTGATATTCAAGAGATAAAATAGATAGTAACAATTAATTAAACAAAAGCCTTTGACAAATGTCAAAGGCTTTTGTTTTTCAGTTTCTTAATCCTCTCCTCGCAAATTCTTTTCATCAATTGTTTTTGCCTAGATCAGCTACAATATTTACTTTTTATCCTTCACAATTTCTTGCAACAATTCAATAACGCTGTCTTTTTCTTTCAGCATTCGTTCATATAATGCATTTTTTTCATCGTAAAGTTCAACAATTTTATCTATTGGATTGAATGTGGGATAATTATTAATCGTAGAACTATCATTAAAAGTACTCGATATAATATTTATAGCAGTTCCTTGTTCAAGTTCTGTAATTGCTTCCACAGGAATATCCAATGCCTTAGCAATCTTTTCTATAATTTCGGGTTCCAGTTTGTCTTTTTTCTCGTAACCGGAAAGGGTAGTTTGTGATACGCCGATTTGTTCTGCGAGTACTTCTTGCTTAATACCCCGCCACTCTCTCCATCGGCGGGCATTTGCTCCATGATTGCTTCTTTTAACTGTTGTCGTTTCCATAAGCTTATACTAATTAACATGTTTTCGCAAAAATACGAATTTAATCCGAGTAATATTTTATTTTCCTTCACAATATTATAACGGATAAATATGCAATAATATTTCCTTCGTTTTGAATATCTTATTGCTTAAATCGATAGGTCGTGAATGGCATATGTCTTTTCTTTACGATTTTAATCAAGAATTTGAACATTAAATTATTTCATATTATGGCAGATATTCATCAGCATTCGGTTATACCGAATTGTTTTGCAGAACATATTAATTCGGCATACAGAGTTTTGCAACATTCGTATAAAGTAATACCCAAGTTATTTCCCGGGAAAGAAGTTTGTGTCATGGATTATATCTCAGGAAAACAGAATGAAAAAGCAATAGAAATACGTTTTGAGACAGCTACGCTCAGTTGTTTGTTTGATGAAAATGATATTTGCGATAGCTCGTTTTTGTTCTTGGACGATTTCAATGATTTACAACATTACGTTGATTATTGCAACAAAACTTATATATATGATTATATTCGAAGAGGGTGGATAATTGAAAACCATTGCCTGGAAATAAGAGGGCAAAAAGAAGAAGCAATCTTCTTTTTGCGGTAATATCTAATTTATTAATACAAAAATCAAAAAATATAACAGCAAGAATTACATTTAATTACATAATAATAAATACTTTACATTTGAATATTTAAGCTTTCTGCAAACTTTAAAGAATAATTGACATCTCCCTCTTTATTTAGAAAAATACATGGAAATAATTTTCAAAATGTATCCTATCCCCCATTCTTCAAACCTAACCACTCTACAATATACATAATTGCACTATTTTTTGTAACTTCGCAACCAATTTTTTGGATATACTCAAAAAAGTTAAAGGATTAAAAATTGGATGGAGCTATAAGTAAAAGTTGACTGATTATTAGAATATTGTAACTAATACCCGACAACTCATAACTCATAACTCATAACTCATAACTACATACATGAGCAATAAATTCGCTGAATATTCGCATTTCGATTTATCGGAAGTGAATAAGGACATATTGGAACAATGGGAAAAAAATGACGTTTTTCGTCTGAGTCTTGAAAATCGTAAAGGTGCGCCTTCTTTTGTTTTTTATGAAGGTCCGCCTTCGGCAAATGGAATGCCGGGTATTCACCACGTAATGGCGCGTACCATTAAAGATATTTTCTGCCGTTACAAAACGATGAAAGGCTTTTTGGTAAATCGCAAAGCCGGCTGGGATACACACGGATTGCCGGTAGAACTCGGTGTGGAAAAATCACTGGGAATTACCAAAGAAGATATTGGCAAGAAAATATCTGTTGCCGAGTATAACGCCGCTTGCCGCAAAGATGTAATGAAATACACCAAGGAATGGGAGGATTTAACTCATAAAATGGGATATTGGGTGGATATGAGTAATCCTTACATTACATACGACAGCCGCTATATCGAAACACTTTGGTATTTATTGAAACAATTATACGATAAGGATTTATTGTATAAAGGATATACCATTCAGCCTTATTCGCCTGCTGCCGGAACAGGTTTAAGTACGCACGAACTGAATCAACCGGGATGTTACCGTGATGTAAAAGATACGACTTGTGTGGCTCAATTCAAGGTTGTAAAAAATAATAAATCGGAAAAGTTATTTGAAAAGGCCGATACGGATGTTTACTTTTTGGCTTGGACAACAACACCTTGGACATTGCCTTCAAATACAGCGCTGTGCGTTGGTCCGAATATCGATTATGTAGAAGTTCGTTCTTTTAATCCATATACCGGAAAGCCGATAATTGTTATTGTGGCAAAGGCACTTTGTGATTTGTATTTCAATCCGAAAAATGCAGAATTGGCTTTGTCAGATTATAATCCGGGCGATAAGAATATTCCTTTCGAAGTGGTTAATACTTTTAAAGGAAGCGAGTTGGCTGGAATAAATTACGAACAATTAATTCCTTGGGTAAATCCGGGAGAAGGTGCATTTAAAGTCGTTTCAGGCGATTTTGTAACTACCGAAGACGGAACTGGAATTGTGCATATTGCCCCAACTTTCGGTGCGGATGATGCCCGTGTAGCCAAAGCAAATGATGTTCCGTCGTTGATGTTAACGGATAAAGACGGAATGCCTCGTCCGATGGTTGATTTAACCGGAAAATTTTTCAAGCTGGAAGATTTGGATGCTGATTTTGTTGCCAAAAATGTAAATGCCGATTTATACAAAGAATATGCAGGTCGTTTTGTAAAGAATGCTTACGATGACACATTAACAGAAAACGACCCGACATTGGATGTGGATTTATGTGTGATGTTGAAGCAGGAAAACAAGGTTTTCAGAATAGAAAAACAAACGCATAATTATCCGCATTGCTGGCGTACCGATAAACCTGTATTGTATTATCCGTTAGATAGTTGGTTTATCCGCACAACTGCTTGTCGTGAACGGATGATTGAACTGAATAAAACCATTTTGTGGAAACCCGAAAGTACCGGAACAGGTCGTTTCGGTAAATGGTTGGAAAACCTGCAAGATTGGAATTTATCGCGTAGCCGTTATTGGGGAACACCGCTTCCGATTTGGAGTACAGAGGATAATTCGGAAAGAAAATGTATCGGTTCGGTTCAGGAATTGTATGACGAAATAGAAAAATCTGTTTCAAAAGGATTTATGAAAGAAAATCCCTATAAAGGATTTGACATTGAAAATCGTTCGAAAGAGAATTATGAAAAAATAGATTTGCATCGTCCGTATGTAGATGATATTGTATTGGTTTCGGAAAGCGGAAAACCAATGAAACGCGAATCGGATTTGATTGATGTTTGGTTTGATTCGGGAGCAATGCCGTTTGCTCAAGCCTTTTATCCGAATGTTTCGGAAAAAGAGTGGGCTTTCCCTGCTGATTTTATAGCCGAAGGCGTTGACCAAACACGCGGATGGTTTTTCACATTGCATGCGATTGCCACTATGATAACCGATAGTGTGTCATTTAAGGCAGTAGTATCCAATGGATTGGTTTTGGATAAAAGTGGCAATAAAATGTCAAAACGTCTTGGAAACGCTGTTGATCCATTCGAAACAATAGAAAAATATGGTTCCGACCCGTTGCGTTGGTATATGATAACGAATGCTTCGCCTTGGGATAATTTGAAATTCGATGCGGAAGGTATTGAGGAAGTTCGCCGTAAATTTTTTGGGACATTATATAATACATATTCATTTTTTACTTTGTATGCTAATGTCGATGGATTTACTTTCAGCGAAGAAGAAATTCCGTTGAATGAACGTCCGGAAATTGACCGTTGGATTATTTCATTGTTAAACACATTGATTAAAGATGTGGATGAATATTACAACACATACGAACCAACCCGCGCCGGAAGGGCAATTTCTGATTTTGTAAATGATAATTTGAGCAATTGGTATGTTCGATTGAATCGTAAACGTTTTTGGGGAGGAAAATTTGATAAAGACAAAATTTCGGCATACCAAACACTTTATACCTGTTTGGAAACTGTTGCCCGTTTAATGTCGCCGATTGCGCCGTTTTACAGCGACCGTTTGTTCCAAAATCTAACAAATGTTACGGGCAGAAACAAACAAATCTCTGTTCATTTGGCCGATTTTCCGGTTGCTAATGAAAACGTAATCAACAAAGATTTGGAAGAAAGAATGGAACATGCTCAAAAGATCTCTTCTATGGTGTTAGCATTGCGCAGGAAGGTAAGCATCAAGGTTCGTCAGCCTTTAACGGCATTAATGGTTCCTGTATTAGACCAACATCAAAAAGAAAGTATCGAAGCTGTAAAAGAGTTGATACTTAATGAAGTAAATGTAAAGGAATTGAACTTCGTTGACAATACAGCCGGTATATTGGTAAAACGCATCAAGCCTGATTTCAAAAAGTTAGGCCCGAGATACGGGAAGATAATGAAAGATTTGGCAGCTGTAATTGCACAAATTTCTCAGGAAGATATAGTATCATTGGAAAAGAACGGCTCGTTTACGTTTAATATAAATGGCGAACAAGCTGTTGTTGAATTGGCTGATGTCGAAATTATTTCGGAAGATATTCCCGGTTGGCTAGTTGCTAACGAAGGCAATCTTACAGTTGCTTTGGATATTACGACTACCGATGATTTGCGTCGCGAAGGCTTTGCCCGTGAATTGGTAAATAGAGTTCAAAACCTTCGAAAATCAAATGGTTATGAAATCACTGATAAAATCAAACTGCAAATAGCTAAACACGAACAAATAAATGATGCAGTGGAAGCATTCAAAGATTACATTGCAGGTCAAGTGTTAGCGATATCAGTTGAATTAATAGACAAAGTTAATAATCCTGTAGAATTGGATTTTGATGATTTTGTAGTGAATGTTTTGGTAGAGAAAGCTTAATAGAACGCTGAGAATGTAAATATAAAAAAGGCTAAGAGATTGAATTTCTTAGCCTTTTTTCGAATAATCTTCTTAGTGATTTATGATAAAGTTTCTCTTTTTCCTTTTGATTGATTAAGATAGGTGTACCAATAAACGCACCCGACTAATGCTGCTCCACCGACAATATTTCCTAATGTGGCAGGAATCAGGTTTTTGACAATAAAATTAATCCATGTAATATCTGCTCCGGAATATATTGCAGCCGGAATATAAAACATATTAGCTATAGAGTGTTCGTATCCAAGTGTAACAAAAATCATTACAGGAATCCAAATACCTACAGTTTTTCCAATAATATCCTTTGCCGCATACCCCATCCAGGTACCAAGACATACCAGCCAGTTCGCACCAATTCCTTTAAGAAAAACCGTATAAAAATCAGAATGTACTTTTTTATCAGCTAGATGATGCAAATAATCCCGACAAGATGCACCGGCAGAAAAAATACCGACTTCATTTGCCATAAAATAAGCTATAAATTGTGTCCCGATAAAATTGAATATATACGCCCAAAACCAAACTTTCAACAAATCTATTGTCCGGATTTGTTTTTGCAAACAAGGTTGTATCATAATGGCGCAATCACTGGTAAATAAATCAGCTCCGGCAACAGATACCATAATAAGCCCTACAGGAAATAAAGTTCCAGCAACAAATTTTACAATACCCGGATTACTATCTAATACCGAAGGCATTCCACCGGCTATATAAGTTGCAAGTAACCCTCCAAATGCAATAAAAGTTCCCCCAAGAAAAGCAAGAAGAGCAAATTTAATAAAAGGTAAACGAGTTTTATCAACACCGGAATTTGAAAAAAGGGATGCGATTTCCTTCGGTGAATAATAATTCATATTGATTAAAATTTTATTTCTATCATTTTTGAGGGCGCAAAGATAGACAAAATCAGAATTTTATCAAATTAATACCGTTTAATTTTCCAATTGTATTTACATATTCAAAAAATAAGATTGTATAAAAATACAAATAAAACTGCTTTATATCATAACTGAACTGCTAAAGATGAAATTTTACAGCAACCCAATTATTTTTTTCCAGATAACCGGAGAAAGTTAATCCCAAACTTTCAGCTTTTTCGCGGATAACCGGAATGTCTTCTACATAAAATCCACTCATATATAAAAAACCGTTTTTATTTAAACAATGAACATAATGCTGCATATCATTTAACAAAATATTCCGGTTGATATTTGCAAAAATATAATCATAAGCATCATTCCCTAAAATTTCAGCACCACCTAATTTTATATCAATGCTATTTACATTATTCAGTTTTATATTTTCCAACGAATTATTGTATGCCCACTCATCAATATCGATTGCAACGACCGGATTCGCTCCTTTCATCGCTGCAAGAATAGCCAAGACAGCGGTACCGCATCCCATATCCAACATTGATTTATTATTCAATTCAACATCCAACATTGACGAAAGCATTAAAAATGTTGTTTCGTGATGACCTGTACCAAAAGCCATTTTCGGATCAATCAAAATATCGAACTCAGCTTTTGGAATATTTTCATGAAAAGAACTATGGATAACACATTTATCGCCAATTATTATCGGTTTAAAATAATGTTTTTCCCATTCTTCATTCCAGTTTGCCGGAGCAATATTATTAATGGTGTATTCAATTCGGAAATTAGAATACTCACTGGTAAATGCATTAAAAATTAAATCAAAAGCCTCCTTATTCAAATTATTAGACAAGATGTAAGCTTTTAATTCTTCGTCGGTTTGTTCAAAACTTTCAAATCCAACTTCAGCCAGTTCCGAAGCTAAAATATCTTTTATAAATTCCTCACAAGGGTAAATCGAAAAAATAAATTCAGTATATTGCATAATAAAACTTAAAATTTATAGTTATTTTTATAAGATTCAATTTGTTAAACATCAATAAAGCTATTTGACTTATCAATAAAACTATTATCTTTGTAAACAATGACAACAAAAGTAATCTCTTTTTGAGTTTTTTTACAATTATAGGATAAACTTTTTAAATAATAGATAGTCTTAGATATAAGTGAATACACTCATTTTTAATGAAAGGAAAGGGTAAAGCCATGAGAAAAAAATTTAATATACTGATAATCACATCGATGTTTTCAGCTACGCTTTTTACAGCGATGGCTCAGGATTATTATTATCAACCCGGCAAGGAAGATACTACACCACAAGTGAGTAAAAAAGAAGTAACAGCTCCGGTGGTACAACAACAACCGCAAGTAGTTGTAACTTCGAGCAATCCTATGACGGTAAGTGTTGATGAATACAACCGTATTTACAGCGGCCAATCGTCGAAAGACCAATATTACGAAGGAGATACAATCATTGATGAAAGATATGTGGGAGATGAAGATTTATACGAATACAGCGATCGTATAGATCGTTTCCAAAATGCAAAAACAGTTGTTATAACAGGAAGTGACGATATAAACATACAACTACCTGAAAATAATTGGAATATATACATCAGTGGAAATTCTTATTATGGAAATCCGTATGATAATTTCTACGTGGGATGGGGCGGTTGGTCTTTTGGCTGGAGTTCCTGGTATTACCCATGGTATAGCCCATATTCGTATTGGGGATGGGGTTGGGGATATCCAGGATGTTATTACCCATATTATGATCCTTATTACTATGGATATTGCCCGGGATACTACTACCCATCATATTATGGTGGATCTGGATACTACAATTATCGTGCTGATGGAAGAAGTAGAAGTAATGCTAATAGAAGATCCAGCGGCGACAGTTATGCAGATCGTACCCGTTCGACATCAAGTAGAGGTAGTGATGCTTACTCTTCCGGTAGAAGCGGCAGAAGCAGTGCTTCAGGCAGAAGTACGTATGACTCCGGAACAACAAGAACCTCTACATCTACAGGAAGAAGCAGCGCTTCTACAGGTACTCGTACAACGAGAAGTGGAGAATATACCTATGATGCAGCAACCGGAAAAGTTATTTATAATGGAAGATCTTCTGCTATAAATAATGAAACAGGAAGAAGTAGTTCTGCAACCGCTACACAAGGACGTAGCAGCAGTGCAGTTTCAGGAGAAGGCACTCGCACAAGTACAAGTGGTAATTATTCAACCGGAAGCGGAAGAAGTAGTTCTACTTATAATTACGGAACAAGAAGTTCTTCATCATCTTCAAATGTGGGAGAAAGCAGTACTTCAAGCAGACCAAGTTCCAGTAGCTATCAAACAGGCTCATCTTCTAATCCATCATCAAGAAGTAGTTCTGTAAGCACACAAAGCAGCACTCGAAGTTCTTCATCTTCAGGTTATTCTCAACCAGCAACAAGAAGTTCTTCAAGTAGTAACAGCAATAGCAACTACAACAGTAATAGTTACAATCGTAGTTCATCAAGTAGTAGCAGTAGCAGCAGTAGTGGTAGCTACAGTTCCGGCTCATCAAGTAGTGGAAGAAGCTCCGGAGGTGGTGGATATTCATCAAGCGGAGGTGGCGGAGGTGGCCGTTCATCCGGTGGTGGTGGAAGAAGGTAAAATGAAATGGAATAATTCAAATTATTCTGATATAGTTTGAAAATCCCATTCAATCAAAATAAAAAGGAAATGCTTTTGTATTAACAAAAAAAACTTGGCATTTCCTTTTTCTATAAAAATCCCTTATTAAGTTAATTGTTAATTAGTTAATATAGATAAATTTAATCATCATGAAAAAATATTTTATATTATTTATCGGATTAATTGGTGGTATTTCTGCTCATTCTCAGGAAGGCGAAATGGATGCATTGCGATATTCTCAAAATCAACTATCGGGAACTGCTCATTATATGGGAATGGCCGGAGCGTTCAATGCATTGGGTGGAGATATATCATCTATCAGTCAAAACCCTGCGGGAATTGCAGTCTATCGAAAAAGTGAATTGGCAATGACATTGGACCTGAATTATACCAATGTAAATGCAACTCAGAATGGAACAAAAACCGGTGAAAGTTTAACCAAATTCACATTTGACAATATAGGCTATGTAGGTACTGCTAAAATGAAAGAAAGCGGTACGGGCATTATGAACTGGAACTTCGGTTTTGTTTATAATCGATTGAAATCATTTGACCGGAATTATACGTCGAAAGGTAACATAAACAAGGATGTTTACTCATCATTAACCAGCTATATTGCTGAAACTACTTATGGTATTCCCGAAGCTGATTTGATTTATGAAAAAGGTTCGTATGATCCATATTATGATTCAGATATTCCTTACTTATCAATATTAGGATATGAAGGCTATCTCATCCAACCGAAAT
The DNA here is from genome assembly GCA_031553395.1 of Bacteroidales bacterium. Lineage (GTDB taxonomy): Bacteria > Bacteroidota > Bacteroidia > Bacteroidales > WRGA01 > WRGA01. Next base: position 167,743 of record JAVBLR010000015.1, read on the forward strand.
CTCCGGGTGGTTCTGAGTATGAGTCAGACTTTTTAGGTTCCGGTAATGTGAAAAATTCAGAATTAAATGTCAGCGAACGAGGACATATAGATGAGTATGATTTTTCATTCGGATTCAATTATTCTAATATGTTATATTTTGGAGCAACATTGGGCATAACTGATATTGATTACGATTATTCGTCTTATTATCAAGAAAACTTTGACAGCGGAGATAAATATGCATTGGAGAGCGGCTTATCTACCAGCGGTACGGGATTTAACGTTAAATTGGGAGCAATCTTTGTTCCAACATATTCTTGGAGGATTGGCCTGGCATATCATACTCCTACCTATTATAATATGACCGATTATTATTATGGATATGTGAATAATTTCGGTGCACCCGGAACTGAGAATGCAGAAACGCCTTACGACTTGGGAACCGATTACGAAATACAAACTCCTCAAAAATTATTATTAGGAACAGCCTTTTTAATTGAAAAAGGTGTTCTGAGTATTGATTATGAGTATTGTGATTATTCAACTATGAAGTTAAAAAACAGTGGAGGTTCAAGTGCTGCTTATTCGCCTGACAATGATAATATTAAAAACCACATGGTTGGAACTCATACTATCAAAGTAGGAGCAGAATACAGAATAACAAATGATTTTTCGTTGAGAGCCGGTTATGCACATATTACAAGCCCGCTTTCATCGGAAGTTAAGGATGGAAAAACTGAAATATATACAGGAGGAACTATTCCCAGCTACACTGTAAATAAAGGGACTAATTACTATACTTGTGGTTTAGGATACAGATACAATAACTTTTTTGTTGATTTGGCGTATGTTATGAATAGCAGAAACGATGATTTGTATGCATTCTCTCCCGTATTTTACTCTGACACAAAAGAAAAATTTGTATTTCCTTCTGTTTCAAGCCTTAAAACAAATAGAAGCAGTGTTCTTTTATCACTTGGTGTAAGATTTTAAAAAAAATAGTTGATTTTTCTTTGAAAATAAAAAAAACACATTACTTTTGCATCCATATTTAGAATTGAAAGCAATGAAGCACTTTTCATTTACATATTTTTATTTTTACTTTTACTTTAGCAACAAAGTGAAACGGGATTCTAATATGTAAAATTAAGAAAGTATAGAACGAAAAAATATATACAAATCCCGTCAGTCTTGGCGGGATTTTTTTTTGAAAAAATTTTAACAGATGAAGAAAGTAGCGATTCAAGGAGGCACAGCCTCTTTCCATGACATTGCCGCCCGGCAATATTTCGAAGAGGAGGAAATTGAGATTATTCCCTGTAAAACTTTTCGGGATGTGTTTGCGGCGGTAAAAGAAGATAATGAAGTGTTGGCTATGATGGCCATTGAAAATACCATTGCAGGAAGTTTACTGCAAAATTTTGAATTGCTGCGGGAAAGTAATTTACAGGTTATCGGAGAATATAAATTGCGAATTTCCCACACATTGTCTGCTCTTCCGGGACAAACATTAAATGATATTACCGAAGTTACCTCCCACCCTATTGCGTTGATGCAATGCGGCGCTTTCTTAGATACATTGTCTAATGTAAGAGTTTTTGAATCGGAAGATACTGCATTGAGCGCCAAAGCTATTAAAGATGAGAATCGTGTGGGGCAAGCTGCAATTTGTTCAAAATATGCCGTCGAATATTACGGACTTCAGATTTTGGAAGAAGGCATCGAAACAAATAAACGCAATTTCACCCGCTTCCTTATCATGGCTGATAATTGGCGAGTGAGTGAGTTGACCGATAAGAGTAAAATAAATAAATCATCGCTTGTTTTTGCACTTCCACACAACGAAGGAAGCCTCTCTCAGGTACTTTCCGTTCTTTCATTCTATAATATGAATTTAACAAAAATCCAATCATTACCGATAATCGGGCGGGAATGGGAATATCTGTTCTATGTGGATTTGACTTTTGCAGATTATACCCGGTATCGTCAATCGATTGATGCAATTTTGCCATTAACGAAAAATCTCAAAATTTTAGGCGAATATGCCGAAGGAAGGCAAAGCGTATGAAAGTTAAGAATTAAAAGTTAAGAGTTATTCGGAGCTTAAAACAGTAAACAGTAAATTGTCAAATAGTAAATTATAAGTTATGATTTGTCCGGCGGATAGACTAAATAATGTTTCAGAATATTATTTTTCTCAAAAGTTGAAAGAAGTTGCGCAAATGAATGCGGAGGGAAAGAAAGTTATTAATCTTGGCATTGGTAGCCCGGATTTGCCGCCTTCGCAAGCGACATTGGATGTTATGTGCGAACAAACGCAACGAAGCGATGTTCATGGTTATCAACCGTATGTAGGAATTCCTGAATTGCGGAAAGCTTTTGCCGAATGGTATAAAAAATGGTATAATGTAGAATTAAATCCCAATACGGAAATTCAGCCGTTAATTGGGTCAAAGGAAGGCATTTTGCATATTTCATTGGCATTCCTTAATCCCGGAGATGGTGTTTTAGTTCCAAATCCCGGTTATCCAACTTATAGTTCAGTTAGTGAATTAGTCGGAGCTAATTTGCATTACTACGATTTGATTGAGGAAAACAATTGGCAACCCGATTTCGATGCAATAGAAAAACAAGATTTATCGAATGTAAAACTAATGTGGGTTAATTATCCGAATATGCCCACCGGAGCTCCTGCAAGTTTGGAATTGTTCGAGAAATTAGTTGCATTCGGCAAAAAACATAATATTGTGATTTGTAATGATAATCCATATAGTTTTATACTGAATGATAAACCGTTGAGTATTCTCAATGTAAATGGAGCCAAGGATATTTGCATTGAATTGAACTCAATGAGTAAATCTCATAATATGCCCGGATGGAGAATTGGGTTGTTAGCATCTAATCCTCAGTTTATTTCGTGGGTATTGAAAGTAAAAAGTAATATTGATTCGGGAATGTTCCGTCCATTGCAATTAGCTGCTGTGGAAGCATTACAAAGTTCTTCCAAATGGCACAACGAAATGAATGCCATTTATTTGCAACGAAGAAAATTAGCCGAAGCAATTATGGAAAAACTGAATTGTTCCTTCGATAAAAAGCAAATGGGATTATTTTTATGGGGAAAAATTCCGGAAGATTGCAAAGGCAGTAAAGAATTAGCTGATAAAGTATTGTATGAAGCAAATGTTTTCCTTACGCCGGGATTTATTTTCGGAAGCAACAGCGAACGATTTATCAGAATATCACTTTGTTGCAATGAAAAAATGTTGAATGAAGCATTGAATCGAATCTCTAAATTAATTAATAATTAACAGTTAACAATTAACAACGAATAATAAAACAACCGCAGCGGAAGGATATAAACAACGAATTTATGGTAGAAATAAGAGAATTAACACTAAATGATATAGAATCTCTCATTGATTTATATGAAATATTTTGGGGAGAGAAATCGGATAGACAGAAAATGGAAAAAAAGTTTTTCGATTTAAAAAAGAATCCAAGTTATATTATTCTCTGTGCTGTGAAAGATAATAAGGTTGTGGGAACTATTCAAGGAATTATTTGTGAAGAACTTTATGGTAGTTGCCAACCATTTTTACTAATGGAAAATTTTGTTGTTGATAAAAATTATCGAAGACAAAATATTGGTAATTTATTAATAAAAACATTGGAAGAAATAGCTAAAAATAAAAGTTGTACACAGATATTATTCATTACAGAATCAAATAGAAAAGATACGATTAGGTTTTATGAATCTGTTGGATATAACTCTGAAATGCACAAAGGATTTAAGAAATCTTTATGTAAATAATGATAATGTATTGTAAAAAACAACCGATAACAAATAACAAAAAACATAATGGAACTAGAATCAATTTTATTACCCGGAATAGACAATAAGCGTCCTTTAGTAATTGCCGGACCATGCAGCGCCGAAACGGAAGAGCAAGTAATGGAAACTGCCAAAGCATTGGCAAGTAAAGGTATAAAAATATTCCGAGCAGGAGTATGGAAACCCCGAACCAAACCCGGAGGATTCGAAGGCGTAGGAACCGATGGATTAAACTGGCTCAAAAAAGTGAAACAGGAAACAGGAATGTATGTTTCTACCGAAGTTGCTACAGCGAAACATGTTTACGAAGCATTAAAATATGGAATTGATATGCTGTGGATTGGCGCACGTACTACTGCCAATCCTTTTGCAGTACAAGAATTGGCTGAAGCATTGAAAGGTGTGGAAATTCCTGTATTGATAAAAAACCCAGTAAATCCCGACCTTGATCTTTGGATTGGTGCAGTAGAACGTATTTACAATGCTGGAATTAAAAAAATCGGAGTTATTCACAGAGGATTCAGCTCGTATGATAAAAAAATATACCGGAATCTTCCACAATGGCATATTCCTATTGAATTACGTCGTCGTATGCCTAATTTGCCGATTATTTGCGATCCAAGTCATATCGGAGGAAAGCGGGAGTTAATTGCATCATTATCTCAACAAGCAATGGATTTGAATTTCGACGGATTGATTATCGAATCGCATTGTAACCCCGATTGTGCTTGGAGTGATAAAGACCAGCAAATTACACCTGATATTTTGGATTACATTTTGAATCTGCTTGTAATTCGCGACACAAATCAAACGACAGAGAATCTAACGGAATTACGTCATCAAATAGATGAAATGGATAATCAATTACTTGAGATTTTAGCAAAACGAATGCGCGTTTCCCGCGAAATCGGGCAATACAAAAAGGAGCATAACATGGCCGTATTGCAAACAGCCCGGTATGATGAAATCTTGAAAGATCGCATTGCTCAAGCCGAACAAATGGAAATGAGCGGAGATTTTATGAAAGTAGTATTGGAGTCAATTCACGAAGAATCTATTCGTCAACAAATAGCGATAATAAATAAATAAACTAATGTGCCAATATGCCAATGCATCAATTGGCTTGGATCTTCTTTTCATTGGCATATCGGCACATTAGATAATTGGCATATTCAAGACATGAAAATATTAATTTTGGGAGCCGGTAAAATGGGTACGTTTTTTACCGATGCGTTGAGTTTCAAACATGAAGTTGCTCTTTATGATGTAGACCCCAAACGATTACGGTTTGTATTCAATACCTACCGTATGACGGATATGAATGAAATAGATGATTTCAATCCTGACTTGGTAATTAATGCTGCAACTGTAAAATATACAATTGATGCTTTTAAACAAGTAATTCCACATTTAAATCCCAGTTGCATTTTATCGGATATTGCTTCTGTAAAAACCGGATTGCAGGAATTTTATGAATCAACCGGAATGCGTTATGTATCAACCCATCCGATGTTTGGACCAACATTTGCCAATTTAAGCAGTTTGTCTACGGAAAATGCAATTATCATTTCTGAATCGGACCACATGGGAAAAGTATTTTTCAAAGATTTGTACAATACATTGAAATTGAATATTTTTGAATACACTTTTGAAGAACATGATGAAACCATTGCCTATTCATTGTCTATTCCATTTGCGTCGACATTGGTATTTGCATCCGTGATGAAACATCAGGAAGCGCCGGGAACAACGTTTAAAAAACACATGAATATTGCTACCGGATTGCTCTCGGAAGATGATTATTTATTAACCGAAATTTTATTTAACCCTCATACATGTGGGCAAGTAGAAGAAATTCGCAGACAATTAGCTTATTTACTGGAAATTATTAAAGATAAAGACAGTGGAAAAATGCAAGAGTTCTTAACGAGAGTCCGGAAAAATATTGAATAAAATAAAGGTAAAAGGTAACATGTAAAAGATAAAATGTTCTTACTTTTACATGTTACCTTTTACCTTTTTACCTTTTCATGCTTTGCTTTATTTATGATAAAACATTTGAAGGCTTGCTATCAGTAGTATTTGATGCTTACCGGTTGAAATCATTTCCCGATAAATTATTGTCGGAGAATGATACTCCTCCTTTATTTTCGGATGTTTATCATGTATTTACCGAAGAAGAAAAAAGCAAGCGGGTTTGGATAGGATTAGGAAAGAAAATATCCAAAGAAGCCCGTTATATGTTATCGGTTGTTTTTTTATCTGAATTGGATAATATTGATGAAATGTTGTTCCGGTATATTTGCAAAGCATTTAATTCGGAGAAATCCATTGAAACAAATTTTGCCGATTCGGATGTATTGGAAGCTTCCAAAATATACCGGAAAGTATCCCGTGAAACCGAAAGGATGAGAATGTTTGTTCGTTTTCAGAAAGCGGCTGAAGATAACTTATACTTTGCTCCGATAGAACCTCAATACAATGTAATTCCATTAATTGTTTCTCATTTCGAAGACCGTTTTGCCGATCAAAAATGGATTATCTACGACCAAAAAAGAAAATACGGAATTTACTACGATTTGCACAAAACAACAGAAATTCAGTTTGAAAATTCGACTTTCAACACGTTGACCGGACGATTAGATGCCAAATTGATGCATGAAGACGAATTGATGTTTCAGAAGTTTTGGAAAGGTTATTTTAATGCATTGTGTATCAAAGAACGAATCAATCCGACTCTTCATGTTAAAATGTTGCCAAAGCGTTTTTGGAAATATTTACCTGAGAAGAATTAAAGGTTAGGAAAATTATTCAAAAAAGGCAGCTTTTTCGAATAATCTTCTTTATGATTTTGGTAAAAAGCAAAAGACGGCTTACTTCTCCAGCAAACCGTCCTCTTTCAGTCTTTTTGAGTACCATTTACAAATACTCAAATTGATAAATAAATAGTATTAATTTCCCATGAAAAAAGGAATTTTTTTCATATTTATTCATCATTGAACTTTTTATTGAGTTTTTATTGGAGTTAAAAAGACGGGCGTTCACTTGCCCGCCTTTTATGTTATGGTCATTTACTTCATCAACACCTTTTTAGACTTCACACCGTCACGGGTTTGTACCCTGACAATGATAACCTGGT
>JAVBLR010000014.1:0-51000 GCA_031553395.1 Bacteroidales bacterium
TCCACCTTGTGAAAACTGGCGCTGCAAATAATTAAAGAAAAGACAGATAATCTAAGCCTGAAGAAACGAAGGCTCAAAGCCGCCTATGATGTTGAATATTTGAAAAATTTAATTAACTGAAATTTCATGCGTTTGCCCTAATTGTGTGTTTCTCCATAATAAATTTTCATTCGATAACATTACAATTTCACCCCTTTTACCTGCCTGACAGATGCTGTAACGGAATTTTCCTGAAGTTGTTCATCCCGTTTATCTGCCCTTGCTGTAATAAGCCTGCCACCCATTGTATCCACAATCTCACGAATACTTATAGTCTGCCTTGTTCGGGAATAACTATTATCCGGAGGTATTTTGTTATCATAAGACTCATTTGATTTTACCTTTTTCTCTAATTTTTGGTTGGATGATTCCGTAGAAATACTTTGTACTTCCGCATTCCTGTTATTTTCCAATGAGAGGTTAATCTGTCTGCTGAGAGAATCCAACCGGATTTTCAGCTCCTTTAATTCAGGTTCTTTCCTGAATGTAGCATCCATTACCTCTTTTAGTATCGGAAGGTCTCGGGAAAGTTGCTCATTCTCTTTTTCGTATTTTTCAATAAGAGCAGGAATTTTTTCCAATGCATTCAGGAAATTACGGGATACCAATAAAGGGTCCGAAGCAATGTGTCCGTTATTATAATTATACTTGATGCCTCCTTCTCCTTCGATAAAGAATCGATTATCCCTGAACAGGGAGCCTTCTTTCAAACTTTCTTCCGTTTTAACCAGTAACTTAAATCCGTAGAGTTCCCCGATACGGAAATATTCTCCGTTGGTACGGGAACTGTCAGCAAGTTTGTTGAGTTTTTCACCAATGGATTTCAAGTCAGTGCTATCAAAATTATCCAATTTGATGGGATTCAGTTTATTTCCATCTTTATCGGTTTTTACTTGGGAAATAAAAGAATTCCGGTCTTTTTGCATCCGGACAATCAACTCATTATTCCCGTCAATAGAACGGGTTGCATCATTGTACTTGACAATAGCTGATGATTTGCTTTTGCCAAAAGCCTTCTTTTCACTTTCCAATGTATTGATTTGCTTTTCCAGTTTGGCCTTTTCCAACAAATCGGTATTTCCCGAAAGAATAGCCACATATTCCGAAAAATTCATTCCCGAACTTTCATCTATATTTCCTTCATCAATCCTCCGACTGCCAAGTGTATTTGTTTTTAACTGGTTGATAAACGTCTGTTTATTCTGTAAAAGGTTGAATTTATAGGAATCCAGACTTTTTTCTACAGCATAAATAATCACATCGACCTTACTATCGGCATACAACTTTGCTATTTCATTGCCTTTACGGATTGCCCTTCCATCACGTTGTTGCAAATCCGAGGGCCGATCGGGTAGGTCAGCTCCCTTACAGGAGCTTTCCCCCCTAAGAACCGTACGTGAGCGTTTCCACTCATACGGCTCAAGCAATTCTAAGTTTCTATTTGTATATTGAAACCGGCTCATAACTTCTAATTTTGTTGTTTTCTAAATTGTTTGTAACATTTATCATGCACCAAAACCCTTTGTATCTTGCCATTTACAACCTTTTCAGTTACATTCCACGGCAAAACACGGTCAATCGGCATACCGCATAGCGGACATTTCCTATCTTGCTTTTTCCATAAATAAAGCAAGGAATCCCTCCCTTTCATCCGGCAAAGCTACATATTTCGTGCGTTTGCCCTAACACACAATATCCAAAACATGCTTTCTCACAATTAATCTGTAACTTTGAAGAAAAATTGGAACAATTCATGGGATATTTTTCAGACATTATAGAAGGCGAAATGCCTGTTTTAGTTGACTTTTTTGCTGAATGGTGTCAACCATGTAAAATAATGAAGCCTATACTGGTACAGCTCAAAACAATCGTTGACGATAAAGTAACTATTCTGAAAGTAGATATTGATAAGAATCCGGAAGTCGCGCAAAAGTATCACATTCAAAGTGTACCGACATTGATGATTTTCAAAAAGGTGAGATTTTTTGGAGACATTCGGGAGTGATGCAAGCTAAAGAATTGGAGCAAGTTCTCAATCGTTATTTGTAATTTTTTAAATTCCTCAATAGAAATCTTGCAAAGTTTCTATTGAGGAATTTAAAAAGTAATTTATGCTGTTATAAAGCCATTCTGACAATGACTTTACATTTTTCTTATCTATCTTATTTTCTTGCCCCACACAAAATAATACCTTTAATTAATTGTATATTAGTTGATTATATTTTTGCATTCTGTTTTTTGTGGGGCAAGCATTTTTTCTAAATAAAAAAATCAGCACCGTAAAATGCTGATTTTCAAGTAGCGGGACCGAGAATTGAACTCGGGACCTCATGATTATGAATCATGCGCTCTAACCATCTGAGCTATCCCGCCATTATTAAAGCGGTGCAAAGGTAACATTTTTATGGGAATTCCCAAAAAAATATAAACTTTTCCAGAAGAAAATCATAATTTAAGATGTAATTAATTATTTATTAGAATATTAATCCACTTCATTCACTTTTCAACCTATTTATTCTATTGTTCTACAAAAAAATATTAGCATATTTGTCTTCATTTTATAAAAATACAATGACTACTAAAAAGAAGAAAAAGAATGATTTTTTTAAGCACATGTGGATTATAGTTGTTTTGGTTATAATATTTCTTGCATGCGGAGGATATATTTATTATTATCTGCTTAAGCAACCCAATTTCTTTCCTGATAAAACAGTGTATGTATACATTCGCCCGGGAATGCCGTTTGACAGTTTGCTTGTTCAATTAGAAACAACCGGAAAAGTAAAGCATCCAAATTCTTTTATTCAATTGTTTGAATATAAAGAATATGAAAAAAATATAAAACCGGGAAGATATGCAATAGAACCGGAAATGAATAATGATGTGCTTATAAAACGATTGATTTCGGGGAAACAAACTCCTGTAAAGCTTACATTTAATAATATTCGCACTGTTCCTCAATTTGCTGGAAGGATTTCAACTCAATTAATGGCAGATTCATTGGAAATGATTAATACACTTCAGAATAAGGATTTCATTTCGAGTTTGGGTTTTAATTCCGAAACACTTCCGGCAATGTTTATACCTAATACATACGAGATATACTGGACTACTTCTCCTGAGAATTTTTGTGAGCGGATGAAAAAAGAGTTTGACCGTTTCTGGAACCCCGATCGCTTAGCTAAAGCCGAAGCTATTGGATTAACGCCTATTCAGGTAAGCACATTAGCATCCATAGTAGAAGAAGAAACAAATAAACAAGATGAATCTCCAATTGTTGCAGGTTTATATATCAATCGGCTAAAAATTGGGATGAAATTACAAGCCGATCCTACTGTAAAATTTGCTGTTGGTGATTTTGCATTAAGAAGGGTATTGAATGTTCACTTAGAAACCGATTCTCCCTATAATACATATCAAAATTACGGATTACCACCCGGACCAATTCGATTTCCTTCAATACAGGTAATTGATGCTGTTTTGAATTATACACATCACGATTATATCTATATGTGTGCCAAAGAAGATTTATCGGGAAGGCATAATTTTGCAATAACCGGTTCTCAGCACAGCATCAATAGGGATAAGTATATTCAGGCGTTAAATCAACGAGGAATTTATAAGTAATTATTTACAATAATTGCTTATAATGGCATTGCAACACATTCTCTCTATTTTCATCCCAATAGTGCAATCCGTTTCCTTGGCAATGTTTGTACTTTTTACAGGAATGACATTTGCCCGTTTTTGTCCATTCTCTATTTCGGTATAATTGAAAACGATTATTCCAGATATCGGTAAATTTATCGGTGTAAATATTCCCTTGTACAAAACTCCGGTTAATATTAGGGCAAGCACCAATGCTGCCATCAATCAATACCGAGCCGATATTAATTCCCGCCCGGCAAAAGAAATATCCATCCCGAACTTTTCCTTCGTATTTTCCAACATAACCCTCACAACTGAATTTTACCTCTATTCTATTTTCTATTCTTTTCTTACTGATAAATTCCATTAGATACGTAAATTCATCCGAAGTAAGTTGCAATAAATCATTGTCTTTTGCTCGACCAATAGGAGCAATCGTAAACAGACGCCATGCTCTTACATTATTATCAACAAGGACTTGAAAAATATCTTCCAATTCATGGATATTTTTGCGATTAACACACGTAACGATATCCGAATTCAAATTGGATTCATTCGCAATTAAATTCATTGCTTGCAGTGCTTTTTCATAACTTTTCGAATGATTGCGTAACCAATTATGTGTAATCTCTGTACCATCGAGACTAAGGGTTATCGAACCCATTCCTGCATTCATCAATGAATTATGGCGTTCTTTGGTATATAAAAACCCATTGGTAACAATCCCCCAATGGAAACCCCGTTTGCGGATTTCAAAGCCACATTGCTCCAAATCTTTCCTCAACAACGGTTCTCCACCGGTAATTGCAACTATTATTCTTTCATGTCTATATTGATTGATATCATCCAGCACCTTCAGAAAATCCTGTAAGGGCATATCTTTGACTTGGGAGTTGGAAATACAATCGCTTCCGCAATGTAAACAGTTAAGATTGCATTTTTGGGTACATTCCCAAAATAGATAAGAAAGATTATAATTCTTCTGTTCGACAGCTTTTATTTGCTTGAATAGAAAACGTTTAACAAAATCAGGAAGCACAATTGGCATATTTATTATTATTCACAGAATGGCTAAATGAGTCCATTTTGAGTATTTCGGCGAAAGGCAAAGGGCAAAAGGCGAACGAAGCTATATGTATTCGAATCCTTCGCCTTTCGCCATTGGCCTTTTGCCCACAAAACCTTCATATCGGTGTCAATCCGAATGTTTTTATGTTACTTTTTGGCAAGATTTATTTCAACAAAAATATCTCCTTCAACATTGGAGATTGTAGTATCTTTTTTCGAAAAGAAGTTATTTTTGGTGTCTTCTATATGAATTTTATATTCACTTGCCGGTTGAACATGGGTGTAAAATTTACCCTCAGTGTCAGTTATTGTGTAACGTTCCGTTTCGTCAAGAGATATTTTGATATTTTGAATAGGATTACCTGCTTCGTCTTTTACAATTCCTTCAATAAATTTATTCGAACGAAAGTCCTGCGGTGGTCCATAACACGCTTGAAAAACAAAAGCCATTGCAGTAAGCGAAAAACCTTGAATAATCTTTCGTAGATACTTTTCCTTTATTTTATTTATTCCATTCATTTTCAAACTAATTTATTCACATTTACTACCTCTGACTGCTTAACCCAAGACGTAGAACGTAAAACGTATTACGTAAAACTATTTCTTCCCTGCAATTTCAAAAACTTTTTCCGCAATACGTTTGGCTGAATCATGTTGTGCTAATTTACTGATATTTACACTTAACGATTGCAGGAGTGAATCATTATGAATAGTTTTTCTTATCGTATTGAATAACTTTTCAGTAGCCTCATTATCCTTTACCAAAATAGCTGCATCTTTATTAACCAATGCCATTGCATTCTTGGTTTGATGATCTTCGGCAACATTGGGCGATGGAATTAATATCACAGGTTTTTCCAATAAACAAAATTCCGAAATTGAACCGGCACCGGCACGAGATACAATTAAATCAGCAACAGAATAAGCCAAATCCATCCGGGAAATAAAATCGGTAAAATACAATGGCAATCCAGATTGTTTTTCCACTTCTGCTTTTGCATTTTCATAGTAATATTTTCCCGATTGCCAGATAAATTGAATATCCGAATCTTTTATATTGTTCAAATTCTGCAACATGCTTTGATTGACTGTTCGCGCTCCCAAACTTCCACCAACCACCAACACTGTTTTTTTATTCGGATTTAATTTAAAATATTCGTATCCTTCTTGTTTTTTTTCATTACTAATTTGCAAGTCCTGACGAACAGGATTTCCCGTAAGTATTATTTTTTCTTTTGGGAAAAACTGCTCCATATTATCATAAGCAACACAAATAGCCGCTGCCTTTTTCGCCAATAATTTATTCGTAACCCCTGCGTATGAATTTTGTTCCTGAAGAAGTGTCGGAATTCCCAACTTTCCAGCTTCTTTCAGCGTAGGTCCGCTTGCGTATCCTCCAACACCAACAGCAATATCCGGAGCAAAATCCTTAATTACCTTGTGGGCTTTACGCATGCTTTTCCATAAATCAAGCAATATGGATATATTTTTTAAAAGATTCTTACGATCGAAACCTCGAACAGGTAATCCGACAATCGGATAACCCGCAGCCGGAATCCGTTCCATTTCCATTCTTCCCTCAGCTCCGACAAATAAAATATCGGCTTCGGATTGTATTTCTTTGATAGCATTGGCAATAGATATGGCTGGAAAAATATGGCCACCTGTTCCACCACCGCTTATAATAACCTTTAGTTTCTTCATATTTTCACTTTGGCAAAAGATAAAAGGCAAAAGGCAAAGGAAGATCGATATTCATTCTTTTGCCTTTCGCCCTTAGCCTTTTGTCTAATTTTTTTGTTTAATTGAATAAATATCGAAACCCAAAGATGACTTCGCATTCAAATCCATTAATCTATCATAGATTTTACAGCAAGCCCAAGCATCAGTTGCCGCATATTTCTTCTGTGCATCCGTCAAAATATCATTTTCCCAATTGGATAAACGCTGATTTTTCGATATTTTTTTCCCAAATAGCAATGCGTAAATCTTTTGCAAACTTTTTTCCTGAATATTATAATCAGGCACAATATCCTGTAATTCGACAAAACCTTTCGGCGTAAAGTTTTCTCGTTTACGTAAAGAACCGAAATCATCTTTTATCGAAAGTCCGATTTTCTTTATATCAGGATTTGCAAGTAATTCAATAAGTGATGGTGTAAAACCAACATAATTCAGCCTGAAAAGAAAACAACAATCGGCTGTCGATAATTGTAGTAAAGCGACTTTATTTATAACACCTTTTTTGAAAGTAGGTTTGGTTTCTGTATCAAATCCAATCAATGTATGTTTTTTCAAATAGCTGACAGCCTTATCAACCTCATTTTCCGTTTGAACAACGATAATCCGTCCTTCAAATGTTTCAACAGGCAATTGAGCAACTTCTTCTTTTGTTATTGATAAACTCATAATTCTTCAGTCATTCCGTTTTCGAAAGGGTATTTTACAGCATGTAATGCCCGTAAAACATTTACCGTTTTTTGTCCCCAAAAATTTTCAAAATTATCCTTGCAAATAAGCAATGCATCATTCATTGTATCTTCAAAACCAAGCTCATAAACTGATATAAAGTTTTTTATATCTTGATAAATATCAGCTAAATCCTCAGATATATTCGCGGTAACAGGAGTATCACTAAATTGCATATCTGATGAAAATACTTCCAGATAAATATCATTTTCACCCATTTTCTCAGCAACGTTCAAGCGAATAAGTTCATAATTATATTCCGATACAAAAGTTTCGGGATATTCGTCGTATATTAATTCTCCTGTTGGCAGCAAGGTTGTTTTCAAATATAAAAGTGGCAGGATTTTCACCATTTTATCCACAAATTCATCTTTCTCCATCGTTCTAATATCCTCTAAAAAAGAACAATACTGCAACCCAACAGTTACAAACTCGACTGTATTTTTGTCGTAAACAATGGATATTTTATCAGACATTCTTATTCACTATTATTTTGAAACGCAAAAATAAGAATTATTTTTCAGAACACGAGTTAATGCTTTATTTGTACAATATCCTATCTTAAAAAAACTAAACGCGCATATTATTATAAAGAAATGATAATAAGACTATTATAATAAATACTTTTTAAATATACTTAGTTGATGAACCCTAACATATGCATACTATCTGTCTATATTCTATACCTTTGCAACATCTTTTAATAAGATTGTGCAACTAATAGCAACAAACTATAAATTATGAACAAAATAAATTTTTCACTATTCCTCCTTTTAATTCTTTTTTCGTGTAAAAATCAACAAGCTGAAAACAACCCATCTGAAACATATGAAGTTATTCTAAATCGTATTCAGATTCCTGTTTTTCCTGATACTATTTACAATATCTCCGATTATGGAGCGAAAGGTGATTCGGCTACAGATTGTAAACCTGCTTTTGAAGCAGCAATGAACGCCTGTAAATCTTCAAACGGAGGAAAAATTGTAGTTCCGAAAGGCATCTACTTACTTAAAGGACCTATTCATTTTGTAAGCAATACGAATTTACATTTGGAAGAAGGCGCTATATTGAAATTCGATTCGGAAGCCAAAAATTATTTACCTGTAGTACAAACCTCATGGGAAGGAACTTTTCTATACAATTACAGTCCTTTTATTTATGCCTATCAATGTGAAAATATTGCAATTACCGGAAAAGGTATAATTGACGGGGAAGCATCAAACTCATGGTCTTTATGGGCAGGAAAACAAAAGGAAGATCAATTGCTTTCACGGCAAATGAATCATGACAGTATTCCTGTTGAAAAACGAATATTTGGCGAAGGACATTTTCTTCGTCCGCAATTGATTCAGTTTTATGATTGTAAAAACATTCTGATTGAAGGAGTTAAAGTAGAAGATTCCCCATTTTGGTGCATTCACTTATTACAATGTAAAAATGCAACAATCCGCGGAATTAGCTATGATGCTCAAAATAAGAATAATGATGGTATCGATCCCGAATATTCCGAAGATATTCTGATTGAAAACATTACGTTTAACAATGCTGATGATAATGTTGCTGTAAAAGCAGGCCGCGATTATGAAGGCCGTTCGATGAAATCGGGTAGCCGGAATATTATTATTCGCAATTGCAAATTCAAAGGATTACATGCATTGGTTATCGGTAGTGAAATGTCGGCCGGTGTTGAAAAGATATATGTTCGTAATTGTTCGTATGCAGGCACCTTGAAAAGAGGTATTTACTTGAAATCAAATCCGGATAGAGGCGGGTATATCCGGAATATTTTTATTGACAATGTGGAATTCGACACAGTTGAAGATTGCATTTTTATCACTTCTTTTTATCATGGAGAAGGTTCGGGATTTGCAACAGACATCCACAATGTACGGATTAATAACTTATCGTGCAAAAAAGCGACTGCCAACGGTATCGTTATTCAAGGCTTTCCTGATAAAAAAGTAAAAGATATTTATTTTTCAAATGTAAAAATTGATTCGGTTACTTCTGCCATTAGTTTAACCAATGCCGAAAATATCATTATGAATGAGGTTATTATCGGTAATGAAGTCGGAATTCCTTCTTGGGCAAAATAAAATCCCCTCCTCAAAGGGGAGGACAAGTAAGGTAGTTAAATGAAGAAGGAAACAAACAAAAATAGAAGAAGTTACCTAAAGTTATCGGAATTTGGGATCTTCCGATTAGCTTCAGGTAACTTCTGATAATTTCTTCTATCCCAAGAATTATCTTACTGTTCCGGTTACCGGATTTTCATAATCATTTTTCAATTGCCCCCTGATTAATCCGTTTGGATATGCTGTTGTCAGCACATTCAAATAAGAATCATTGTAGTACAAATTATAAGCATCTGGTTGTGAAATTATTTTCATTTGCTTGGTATTTAATTGTTGAGATGAAGAACAAAGCTCAATATAAGCAGGGTCTGTATCTACAACACCTTGCGCTCCATTATATATTCCTGCTGATGAAAACTCATCGCCCGCAGGAATATTTGCAGATGCAACTGTATAATATATTTTATATCCCATTCCACCTTCGGTAGTCATCCTTACCACAGCAGAACCGGTTGTAGCCGTTGTTACCGGCGGCACTTCATTTGTTCCGGAAAGAGCAATAGTTGATGTATAAATAATATCCGTATTGATTTGTCCTCGAACTAATCCCGATTGTACTTGCGTTGAAGGAATATTAATATAAATCTGATTTCTGAGATCCCTTAAACTATCAGCCAAAGATTCCCTGATTGCAATATTTCCCTTTGCCACACCTTCACTAAAAGTAGGCTTCAAGTCAACAATAAAGCTACCGTTTGTCAATACATCTCCCGCATATAAAGCAGCTCCGGTTAATTCATCTGTCGATTGTATGTTATACACATAGATGGAATAAGATAATGTATTATCGCTCCATAGTGTAAAACGCAATATTCCTTCCTCCGGACGATTATTGAGAGAAGGATTTTCATACTTTGTGCTTAATGCATTTACAAAATAAATTACAGCATAAGGTTCATCATCGTCGTCATCACACGAAGAAAAACCAATAGCAAATACGCCTAATAATAGCACAAATAATAATTTAATGGTATTCATGTCTTTTTTCATAAGAATTCACTTTTTGAGTTAATAATATAAATGTGTTTGATTTACTTATAAAAACACACGCTATGATTTATTGTTTGTGTTATTGTGTTAAAAAATAAGCATTTAACATTAATTGTTTAAAAGGCGAAGATTTACAGATCACATCTATTTTTACTCTCAATTCAAATTAACCTGATTTACAAAAACCGATATTTAGTTTATACTTTTCGCCTGTTGGTTGATTATAATTGTAATACAAACTTGTGCTAATTACTTTTATCACGAATAAACTAAAATAAAAATAACGTGAAGAATCTAAGTTTAAGAATTGTAATTACGAGTTTGATACTCTTTATTTCTTTACAGATGAATGCCCAATGGGGTAAATACACATTAATTGCTCCACAGGGAGGTACAACTGTAAAATTGGTTGATTTGGCAGGTACAACGTATAAAACATGGAATCTTTCGGGTAGCAATGGTTATTGTTGTGTACTGACTTCCGACCGTTGTATAGTTCGTTTAGTAGGAGGTAGTGGTGGTGATTCCGGCAGCCGAATCGAAAAGGTAGATTGGGATGGCAATGTAGTTTGGAAATACACTATTGCAGCACACCATGATATATGTGTCTTGCCTAACGGAAATGTCTTAGCAACAGTAAAAACTTCAGCTACAACTTCAGAATTATCATCGTTAGGATTTACAGGAGGAACAACAACTGTTTCTAGTAGTGTTAGTTATGATAAAATTGTAGAAATAGATGGAGTTAATCAAAAAATTGTATGGGAATGGCGGTTTATAGACCATTTGGTACAAAGTGTAAAAAGTAGTGCTTCGAATTATGGTACTCCGGCTAATACTCCGGGGCGATTTAATATCCAAATTAAGGGAGATAATGGGTATAGCGATTGGATGCATACAAATGGTGTAGACTATAATCCGCAACGCGACCAAATTGTTATCAGCTGCAAATATTTGAAGGAAGTTTTTGTTATCGACCACAGCACAACTACAGCTCAAGCAGCGACAAGTAGTGGCGGGTTATCAGGAAAAGGCGGTGATTTTCTTTATCGTTGGGGAAATCCTTCAAATTACGGAAAAACGACTGGTACCAGCAATACTTTCGGAACTATCCATAATGCATCATGGGTACTGGGAGAAACTTACCGCGCCCAAAGCACCAATCCTTCAGGCGATTACTACCATGCTTATGCCGGGCAAATTTCGGTATTCAGTAATACCAATGTCGCTGGCATGACTATCATTCCTCCATATTCCGAAAATAGTTTTCTGTATGATTATACTTCCGGAAGTGCCTATGCACCGAGTTCTTATAGTGCAAAGCTCTCAATATCGGGACGTTCAACGAATATGGGCTGTGCTCAACCGTTCCCCAATGGTAATATGTTAATATATCCGGGCTCAAGTTCTACTGTTTATGAAAAAAACAGCAGTGGAACTCAAATTTGGAGTAACAGTACTGTGAGTAATTGTGCCAAAGTAGCCCGCTACTCCGAAGAATATGTAAGAGGTGATTATGCCGAACTTTGCGCAAATGTTCCTATTGGAGTATTATCCAGTTCTTCGGGAGTTTCAACAGTTACTTCTTTTAATAAATTATCGGTTTCAGCTGGTAAAGCAGGAAGTCCTCTTTCTATTATTAATCTGGAAGAAAATCCGGATAATCAGATAGAACTTTATGATTTGAACGGAAGAAAGTTAGCGTCTCAAAAAGGGACTACTACAATAACTCTTCCCGAATGTCCCAAAGGGATATACATTATCAGGGTAAATAATCAATCCATGAAATTAATTATTCAATAAATAATAAAACATCATCATGAAAAAATTACTGCTAATAGTATTTTCAGCGCTTGCAGTGTTGGTTGTAAAAGCACAGGGACAGATTCCTGTTACTTTTTCAACAAATTTTACAGATGCCAATATCTCTTTAATTGTAGGAGACAATTCGGTTGAATCTCTTGTTTCTATCATTGAACACAATGGAATATATTTGGTTTATGGAGTTTCGGAAGCAGATTTTAAAGAGATAAAAATTCCTTTGACACGGGTTGGTGAAAGCTTAACATATTCATCTGCGGCTGTCAATCTTGAAAGAAATACCTTGTATGAATATTATTTTATGATTGGAACCGATGGCTATTTCATGGAAGGCTCATTTGGAGATATAGCAAGGTTGTCGCCGGGATATTATCGATTTTTATATACCAATACTTCGGCAGATGCGTTGGCGTTAGAACCTCTGACATTCAATGGTACAGCTCCTGCAGGAAAAAAAGCATTACGTGTTAAGGTTGATATGACAGGAACTACAGTTTCCAGCAATGGTATTTTTGCTATTTCGGGCAGTACGATTACTCCTTTGGTAAATATTTCTACAGCCCTTGAAGAAACCGATAATCATATTTACGAAGGACTTTTGTATGCTTCTTCGGGAACAGATGTAACTTATACTTTTTATAATGGCACAATTCCGGAAGACCAACTTATCAATAACAATACTTATACCACAACGCTAAATTCTGACACAGAAAAAGATGCAGCTAAATTTTCAACTGAAGATATTTATGAAGCTGCCAAACATGAATTATATGACCCAAATTATATTCAACGTATTGAAATTAAATTTGCAGAAGATAATTGGGATGCATTATTGTGTTATAATAAAGACAATGCCGGTGCAGCAGATGTAGATGAATTTCTGCAATCGGAATGGGTTAAGATCAATGGGGTTACTCTTGAAGGTGCAGCTGTGAAATACAAAGGAAATAGTTCATACAGTTCGGGGCGGGCAAAAAATCCTTTCAATATTTCATTAGATGAATTTGCAGAATTTGCAGACAATAAATATCAAGGTTACACTACTCTTAAACTAGCGAATGTTTTTGGTGATCCATCGTTTGTACGTGAAGTACTTTCTTATGAAATTCTCAATAACTACATGGAATCAGGAAAGGCGAATTTCGCACAGGTATATGTTAATGGAAAATATCTTGGATTATATACGAATACAGAAGCTGTTAATAAATCATTCTGTACTCGTCATTTTGGTTCAAAGAAGAATACTTTTGTCGATTGTTCTCCTATCTCTTCGCCCACTCTTGATACTAAAAGTAATTTGAAATATACATCAGATAATGAATCCGATTACAATCAGTCTTACGAATTGAAAGTAGGAACATGGGAACGTTTTATCGAGCTTTGTAACACAGTTACCAACAATCCTACCGAATTGGATAAAATATTGGATATTGATAAGTTTTTGTGGTATTTGGCATTTAGTAATATAGCCGTTAATTTAGATAGTTATGCAGGTGTATACAGCCAGAATTATTATCTGTATGAGAGTTCGGAAGGCCGTTTTATGGCAATTCCATGGGATTTCAATATGTCTTTTGGCGGCTTTAATAACATTGGAACCGGAAATCGTCATTCTCAATTAGACCTTACTCAACGTCAACAATTGGCATTGAACTTACATAGTACAGATAGTTACTGGCCGGTAATTAAAGCTGTTTATGCCAATGAGCAATGGAAAAAAATGTATTTAGCCCACTGCAAAACGATTTATAAGGATTATTTTGAGAATGACGCGTATTTGCAATCAATCGCGAAATGGCAGGCAGTTGCCGAACAAAGTGTAGGAGCCGATACTAATAAATTTTATTCATTGGATAAATTTCACACAGGCTTAACAGAAGATTATTCTGTAAACGGATATTCTGTAAACGGAATCAAAACATTGATGGATCCCCGTAAAATATATCTTTCGGGATTAAGCGAATTTACTTCTACACAACCATCCTTATCCAATCAATCGGCAAATGAATTTAACTTCACTATTGCTGCTGACAATGCCTCGAATGTTTACCTTTATTATCGAATAAAAGGTGATGGAAACGGAGCATTCACAGCTGTTGAAATGACAAATTCGGGAAATACGTATTCCGCTACTATTCCTGCTCAGGAAGATGTATTTGAATATTATTTCTATGCTGAGAATTCAACCATCGGAGCATTTTTACCAACCAATGCTGCACACGAATTCTATACGCATGATATGAGTAGCACTAATAATGATGCAGAAAAATATTGGATTAAAGATGATTTCTCTACATACGCGACTGAAAGCGATTATATAAAAGCTGCAACCCAACGTACTACACTTCCTAATAGTATTGAACTGACATCAGTTTACACCAATTTCGAAACACAAAGTGGAGCTTGTGGTACCGGAAATGGCTTACGTATCAGAGGAGCAAAAGACGGTGGATATGTAGAATTCACTGTTCCAAATATGAATAGTACAACTATTTCAGTAAAAGCTAAGAGCTCAACTGCCGACCGTACTGTTACTATTTACAAAAATGGAGTGCTTGCTCAAACATTCGAAGGCTTGGATGCAGACCATTGCGAAATTTATACTGATACAGAAGTATCATCTACCTCTGTTACTTATAAAATTAGCGGTGGCGATGCAGCAAGTACCAATCCTGTTATTATCAGCTCAATTATTGTTGAAAAATATAGTGATGGTTCGGGAATTAGCCAATTAAAATCTACAAGTTTAAAGATGTATCCTAATCCTGCTTCCAATATAGTAACTATTTCAGGTTGTGAAGCCGGTGATTTCATTGCAGTTTATAATCTTTTCGGAAATATGATTTATAAAAACAAAGCAACTGGAGGTCAATATACTATATCTGTAGAAAATTGGGCAGATGGCATATATATTTTAAAATGTGGTACACAAAGTTACAAATTAATCGTAAAGCATTAATCTATAACAATTAACAACAAAAACAAAAAGAGGAAATTTGAAAAAAATTCCTCTTTTTGTTTTTTAATTCGTTTGGAAGTAGCACCGTTTCAATGAAAAATAAATACCTTTGAATCTATCTATTGTTATCCAATAATTAGTAAGATGAATTTATCATATCCGCAAAAATCCAATATTTCTTTGTTCAACATATTTAAGGTATGTTCTTTAGCCCTTATTATGTTATTAGGATTTACTCAATGTAAAACCCACAAAAGCAATGTAGAAAACAAAAACACATATAAGTATTCCAATGTAGATGAAGTAATTAATTATGCATCAAAATTTACCGGAATAAAATATAAATATGCAGGAAAAACACCACAAACCGGTTTCGATTGCTCCGGATTTGTATCGTATGTGTATAAAAAAATAGACCTGAATCTCCCCTCCTCTTCCTCTCAATTAGCAGAAACAGGAAAAGAAACTACATTTAAAAATATTAAAAAAGGAGATTTGATGTTTTTTACCGGAAGCAATAAAAATAATAGGAAAGTTGGTCATGTAGCATTAGTAACCGAGAATAAATCAGGTACGATTAAAATAATCCATGCAACCACCTCCCGTGGAGTTATTTCCGAAACGTACAATTCTTCAAAATATTGGACAGAACGTTATCTCTTTGCAAGAAAAGTTATTAGTTATTAGTTGTTTGTTGTTTTGTACACAACTAATAACTAACAACAAATATCGCCATACTCCGGAATATCTTCCAAAAAGCAGTATGTTTGATTTTCATAATCCATTTGGCAGCAATAATGAGTCATTCCGTTGCTTACAATCAAATACGGAACTTTCATCACGATATTGTATAAAGAAATCTGATCAAAAACATCCTGCGTAATTTTAACTGAAACGGCCTTGTATTCGACTATTACAAGTGGATTTCCAAATTTATCGTAAACAACCGTATCGCAGCGTTTCTTTAATCCGTTTAATGACAATGATATTTCATTACCCGTGCAGCCTGCTGGATAATTTTTATAAACGAGCAAGAAATTGAGAAAATGTTGTCGTACCCATTCTTCGGGAGTTAAGGCGACATATTTCTTCCGCAAACGGTCGAAAATAAATTTCTTTCCGTTTTTTAGTTGGATAGATGGAGAATAAGCCGGAAGATTTAATGGGAGCATAAGGGAACGGTTAAAAAACAAAAAAAGTGAAAATCACAGGGAATCTTCACTTTTTAATTTTTTTCAGAATTATATCTTATCATTTAGGATATTCATCAGAAACTGTTAGTTTAGCTCTCCCTTTTGCACGACGAGAAGCCAATACTCTACGTCCGTTTGGAGTTGACATTCTTTCACGGAATCCGTGTTTGTTTTTTCTTTTTCTGTTTGATGGTTGAAATGTCCTTTTCATTGCCGTATATTTTTGTCTGTTATTATTTTACATATTCGGGCTGCAAAAATAGCGGTTTTTTCTGAATATACAAACTCTTGTTTCAATATTTCCAATAAAGTTTTTACTTTTAGCTGATTTGTCTTACTTTTGCAACCCTAAATTCGTTGTTGGTTATTTTGTTGTTTGTTATTCGTTGTTGGTTTTGATGACATTTCGAACAAACAACTAAGAAGCAATCACAAAAAACTAAGGACTAACAACTAAGAACAAGAAAACAAATAACAATATAAATTTTAACAAATGGCTAGTACAGCAGATTTCAGGAACGGGATGTGTATCGAATTCAATAATGGCTATTATACTATCGTTGAATTTCTTCATGTAAAACCGGGAAAAGGGGCAGCATTTGTCCGCACAAAATTAAGGAACGTCCAAACAGGACGTGTTCTTGAAAACACATTCAATTCAGGTGTAAAAGTAACTGAAGTAAGAATAGAAAGGCGTCCTTATCAGTTTTTATACAAAGATGATATGGGATATAACTTCATGCATACCGAAACGTACGAACAAATCATTATTTCGGGCGATAGCATCAATGGTGTTGAATTCTTAAAAGAAGGCGATATTATAGAAGTCGTAGTTCATGCCGAATCAGAAACAGTATTATATGCTGACCTTCCTCCTCATGTTGTATTGGAGATTACATATACCGAGCCCGGAATTAAAGGCGATACAGCTACTAACACATTAAAACCTGCAACTGTAGAAACAGGAGCCGAAGTACGTGTTCCATTATTCATTGAGACAGGAGAAAAAGTAAAAATTGATACTCGCGATGGCTCTTATGTTGAAAGAGTAAGATAATTCTTTTAGAGTTAAGTAGTCGTAAGTAATAAGTTTTAAGTAAATTGCGGGCATTTTCATTCGAAAATCTTTGGGTGAGAATGCCCGTTATTATTTAACCGAAGAATATTTTCCAAAATTGAATTCAATCAAAACATACAGCATCTTTTTTCTGTTGAATATTTTCTTTTGTTTAAGCATAAATGCTCAAGCATTTAAAGCCGAACAAGTAAGATATTCAAGAGTAAAAACTGCGTATGACGAGAAAGAAGCATCAATAAAAGAAAAATTAAAATCCAACAACATCCGTATATCGGAATTGGAAATCTTATTGCGATATTACAAGTCAGAAAAAGAACTCCAATTGTGGGGAAAAAATAAATCTGACAATAGCTTTATTTTACTGAAAACGTTTAAAGCGTGCTCATCATCAGGAAAAATAGGACCAAAAAGAAAACAAGGTGATTTACAAACACCCGAAGGTTTTTATTTTGTTGATAGATTCAACCCTTCAAGTAACTATTACCTGTCATTAGGAATCAATTACCCCAATTATTCCGATAAGATTTTAGGAGTAAAAAGCAATTTGGGCGGAGATATTTTTATCCACGGAAAATGTGTTACAATTGGCTGTATTCCCATAACCGACGATTTGATAAAAGAATTATACGTTTATTGCGTAGAAGCTAAAAATAATAATAACAAAATCAATGTTGTAATTTTTCCTGCTAAACTTACAGCAACCAACTACACCGAATTGATAAATTTATATAACGGTGATAACGATAAAATAAATCTGTGGAAAGACTTGAAAATCGAATATGATTATTTTGAAACAAATAAAAAATTATCCAAGATTCAGTTTTTGTCGACAGGAAGACATAAAATCAATTAAGGTAAAAAGTAATAGGTAAAAGGTAAAATTGATAAATGCACCGATATAAAAATTGAAAGCATTAACAATAAATCCATAAAACAGTAATATCTATTAACCATGAAAAAAACGATCTTTAGTATAATCCTAATGCTATTATCATTTTCTGTTTTTAACATCTTGTCAATCTAAAACAGAACAAAAAGAAAATGAATTATTAAAAAGGGAGAATGAATTACTAAAAAAAGAACTATCGCTAAAAGAAAAAGAGAAACAAGTTTATCAAATAACCGAGCTTAAATTAGAAAAGGAGTTTGAAAAATATCTACCTTTAATGGATAACGAAGTAAAAAAGAATTTTCTCCTGCAAGGAGGTGATAAGGATGATTTAGACAATGTAAGTTGTTTTGTTATAGACACCTTTATAGGCGACCTAAATGGAGATGATATAGATGATGGACTAGTTAGGTATGGATCCAGTTGGGGTGGCAATGCTGCTTCAATAGGGCTTGCTGCTTTTCTTGTAAAAGATGAAAATTTAGAATTAGCTTGTATGACTGAGGAATTCTATGTTACCCCGATAAAAATATCTAAAAATATAATACATTGTGAAAAAAGAGATTATGCAACAGGTGACGCAAATTGTTGCCCATCTATTATAACTGAAGTAAAATTGCAATTAAAAGGCAATAAACTTGTGAAAATAAAATAACACTATTCATCTACGAAAAAACTTCTTGATAAGAGGTTAGTAATACCTTGATAGAAAACAACATGGCAAAACAGTAGACAATAAATAAACCAACCCTCTCCCAAAGAGAGGGAGCTTAGTGAGTTGCGCTTATTAAATAATGGAAAATAAATAAACCAAAAACTTAAAAAATTCCACCTCCCCAAAGTTTTCCCTTTGGGGAGGATTTTGGAGGAGCTTATGTATTCCATCATCATACCTGTTTTTAATCGTCCCGACGAAGTGGATGAATTGTTGCAAAGTCTTTGTATTCAAGAATACAAAAACTTCGAAGTGATTGTGGTTGAAGATGGTTCTTCGATACCTTGTGAGTATATTGTCGAAAAATATGCCAATCAATTAAATATACATTATTACGTTAAAGAAAACTCCGGACCGGGCGATACACGCAATTACGGAGCAAGTAAAAGTACCGGAGATTATTTGATAATATTCGATTCGGATTGTATTATTCCTACAACCTATTTTGCCGAAGTAGAAAAAGAATTACAACTGCAATCGTGTGATGCTTTCGGTGGACCTGATAAAGCGCACGAATCTTTCACTAATACGCAGAAAGCAATTAATTATGCCATGACATCCTTTTTCACTACCGGCGGCATCCGCGGAGGAAAAAAGAAAATGGATAAATTTTATCCCCGTAGTTTTAATATGGGAATAAAAAAGGAGGTTTACGAACAATTAAAAGGCTTTGCCCCTATGCGTTTCGGCGAAGATATCGATTTCAGCATACGTATTTTCAAAGGCGGATATTCTGTACGTTTGTTTCCCGAAGCCTTTGTCTATCACAAGCGCCGAACAGATTTTAAGAAATTTTACAAGCAAGTATTTAATTCCGGAATTGCCCGGATTAACTTGTATAAAAAATATCCCGAATCATTAAAATTAGTACATTTGTTGCCTGCTGCATTTACATTAACTTGTTTATTTTTATTGATTTGCAGCCCAATATGTATATATGCTTTAAGTCCGGTTTTACTGTTCGCCATACTTGTTTTTATTGATGCAAGTATTCAGAATAAAAGCGTTTTAATCGGAGGATTATCTGTAATAGCCTCATTTATACAATTATTCGGATACGGATTTGGATTTTTAGGTGCATTTTGGAAACGATGTATATTGAAAAAAGACGAAGCTTCAGCATTTGAAAAAACATTTTATAAATAACATTCAAGCCTATTAATGAATATTCAATTCAAAAAAATAAAGGACTTTGAGGCCAAAGATTTACAGGAATTATTTCTTTCTGTAGGCTGGTCTTCCGGACATTATCCGGAGAAGTTAGTCATAGCAATGCAAAATTCCTCAACTGTTTTCTCCGCTTGGGATGACAATAAACTTGTCGGATTAGTGAATGCGCTTGATGATGGAATAATGACTGCTTACATTCATTATCTGCTTATTAATCCCGATTATCAACAGTTGGGAATCGGAAAAGAATTGATAAAAATGATAACTGATAAATATCAGGAATATTTGAGGATTGTGCTTATTGCGTACGAAAAAGAAATCGGATTTTATAAGCATCTTGGATTTGAAGTCGGAGAACAGAAAACGCCAATGTTTATAACCTCTTTGTGGACATAATAATATTAAAAATCAACCTATAAAAAAATGAATTTTATATCAACTGACATTCAAGGAGTTTGGATTATCGAACCCAAAGTTTTCGGAGACCCACGCGGTTATTTTTTGGAAACTTACAAACAAAGTTTATTCGAAGAAAAAGTAGGCAAAGTAAACTTTGTACAAGACAATGAATCTTGTTCTTCACGTGGCGTTTTACGCGGATTACATTATCAAACCGGCGATGCTGCTCAAGCAAAATTAGTACGGGTTATTCAGGGAAAGGTTATTGATGTTGCTGTTGACATTCGTAAATCTTCTCCTACTTTCGGCAAATATGTAGCTGTAGAATTAAGTGGAGAAAATAAACGTCAGTTTTTTGTTCCGCGTGGATTTGCACACGGTTTTTTGGTGTTGGAAGACAATACAGTTTTCTGTTACAAAGTCGATAATTTATATGCCCCTCACGCCGAAAGAAGTATTTTATATAATGATCCGGCTATTGGAATTGATTGGCAGATTGCTGAAGAAGAAATACTATTATCAGCAAAAGACTTGGAAGCTGTAACATTAGATAAAGCCGATATATTATTCGATTAATAAGACAAAACTAAAAGCAAATGGCTTCGCGCAATTAATTGTGCGAAGCCATTTGCTATATATTGCATAAGATTGCTTATATTTTAATATCCGTAAATATTCTTCTCGTATTTTACACAATAATAATAGTAGGGAACTACATTATTCATAATAGTGTACGTATTTAAAGAAGAAGGTATTATCAAACTCACTTTTGCTTTATTTCCTACAAAACTGAGAGGCGTAGCAAAACCTTCCACATAACCGTTTGTAGAACTTGCTGTTTGCCCATATTGAAACTCGTAAGGAGTTGCACTATACCAATTTCCCACATAAGTTGTTGTATCAAACAAGTTGCGGAATGATTGATAACGCCATAAAACAACAGCAGAAGTATCGAAACGTTCTCCATTACCCGAATCTATAACGTTCATATAAAGTCCGTTCGGCAACTTTACAAAATCTTTCGGTCCTAATTTTCTATCTCTTAAATAATCGTTGTAATTAATTACTGTAAATCCACTATCAGCGATGAGTTCGCTAATGGCATCCTGTTCGTCTTGTAATAACTCCGCATACGTTTTAGAATTGTTGCAAGCCATCCACAACGAAGGTATAATAGCCAACGAAAATATAAAAACAAGAAGTTTCCTCATATCAAGTAAATGTAAAAACTGTTTTTTTAATAATTGAGGCAAATGTACATATTTACTCTCCAAAAAAATGTTATAAAATGTTTTTTTGACAACAAATGAGTTTATATCAGCTTATTCTTTCGGCAAAAGATGTTCATATTCAGGTAAAATATTTTCAATACAGACAATTGTTTCTTCAAGTGTTCCGTAAAAATCCCCACCTGCAGCATTCAAATGTCCGCCTCCGCCAAAATGATCCGATGCAATTTTATTAACCGGGAAATCACCTGTCGAACGAAACGACAACTTTATCTTTTCTTTATCTTCCCGAACAAATATCGAACAAACAATATCCTTGATAGTCAGTGGAATATTGACAACTCCCTCCGTATCTCCGGATTGATAATTATGTTTATTCAAATCATCCAAAGAAAGATTAATGATTGCTGTTTTATATGTTGGATAGATATTCATTTTTTCGGTTAATGCATATCCCATCAAACGAACACGATCTACTGAATTATTATTATACACACTCCGGTAAATAGCATCCTTGTCAATTCCTTTCTTCAATAATTGAGAAATAATAAAATAAATATCCTCGTTATTGGAGTTGTAAGTAAAAGCCCCAGTATCAGTCATCATTCCAACATAAATACTTTCGGCACAACGTTTGTTAATCAGGTCGAAGGAGCCCATGCGGCAAATTAACCGGAAAATCAATTCACTTGTTGACGAAATATCAGGATGAGAAATAGTTACATCACAAAATGTATCTGGATTCAGATGATGGTCGATTAAAACTTTCTTCGCTTTCGACTTTACCAAAACTTCAGCCATACTTCCGGCACGTTTTGGCGTATTAAAATCCAAACAAAATATTAACTCAGCCTCTTCAATCAGTTGAGTTGCAAAATCGGGATACTTATCGAAAATAACAATTTCCTTACAACCTTTTATCCATGACAAAAACGCTGGATAACCATTCGGAACAACAACCGTAACATTATTTTCAATTGCATTCAAAAAATGATATAAAGCCAAAGATGAACCAACCGCATCGCCATCTGGAGACAAATGGGTTACAATAACCATTTTATCATGCGTCTCGATTAGTTTTCTTACTTTCTCTATATTTTCATCTGCAATTTTTTTAGTCATCATATAGCTCAAAGCCCCCTAACCCCCAAAGGGGGAAATATAAGTGGGATATTTTTTATTAGTTAATATAATAAAGATAAGAACTCTCTGTTTAAACACCTTGACAATCCCCCTTTGGGGGTTATGAGGCTTCACGAACGAATTTGTCCGTCTCCCTCTATCAAATATTTATACGAAGTCAATTCGGGTAATGCCATTGGCCCACGCGCATGCAATTTCTGTGTACTGATTCCGATTTCAGCGCCAAATCCAAATTGAGCGCCATCGGTAAAAGATATTGATGCATTGGAATACACACATGCGGCATCCACTACTTTCTTAAAATAATCAATATGTGATTGATTTTCAGAAATAATTGCTTCACTATGTTTCGAACTATATTCGGAAATATGAGATACGGCTTCCTGAATTCCCTTCACTGTCTTTATAGACATTTTATAATCCATAAATTCAATTCCGAAGCTTTCTGTTGTAGTCGGCTTTAATAATTCCGAAGGATATTTTCCGGTTAAAAATTGCATTGCCTTTTCATCAGCAAATATTTCAACATTTTTAGTTGCCAATTTACTACATAATTCCGGTAAATCAGAAAGTCTATTTTCATTTACAATCACACAGTCCAAGGAATTACAAACACTTACACGACGTGTTTTAGCATTAAAAATGATATTCTTGCCTTTTTCCAAATCACCCGATTCATCAACATAAATATGGCAAACTCCCGCTCCGGTTTCTATCACAGGAACTTTAGAATTATCGCGTACGAAATCTATCAATCCTTTACTACCGCGAGGAATAATTAAATCTACATATTTTGTAGCATTCAGCAATTCTGTCGTAGCTTCCCTGTCTGGCGGCAACAATGTTACAATATTGATATCTAGTTCATTTTTAGCTAATACTGAGCGAATTATTTCTACAATAGCCATATTCGAAAAATGAGCATCCGAGCCTCCTTTGAGCAAACAAGCATTTCCCGATTTAAAGCATAATGAAAACACATCAAAACTCACATTGGGACGGGCTTCATAGATAATACCGATAACACCAAAAGGAACACTCACTTTCGTTATTTTCAACCCATTCGGACGGTCTATTACTTGCAATGTCCGATTTAATGGAGAAGGCAAAGTTGCCACATTTTTCATATCAGCAGCAATGTCCTTCAATCGATCGGAAGTAAGCATCAACCGGTCATATTTCGGATCATTTTTATCCATTCTGTCCAAATCCTTTTTATTTTCGGACAAAATATACGCTGTTTGATTAATCAACTCATCTGCAAGCGAACGAAGCACATTATTAATGCATTCATCACTCAACAAGTTTAATTCCTTGCTTGCACTTAACGCTTGTTTAAATGTAACTTCCAACATATCAATTTAATTAAAATAAAGCTGAAAATAAGTTGCATTTTATAGATTCAAGACATGAGACATAAGAAGAAAAATATAGATAATAAAGACACATAGTCTAACTATCTTATTCGTCTTTTCTATCTTCTTTGTAGTCTTTGTTCCTAATGTCTAAAAATAATAATTACAATCAAATGTCATACAAACAGGTTTTAAGATATTCCTATTTGATTTTTAACATAGGTTTCGATATGACGCTCTTTTTTTTCTTCAAAGATTTCATCAAAGGCAATCAATATTCCTGTTTCTTCTACATCCCCAAAAATTTCATTCACAGCCGTTCCAAACACTTTCATTGTAGGAGATAGGCTCATATAAGCATTTACCAAAGGAGGAATATTCAACCCGAATTCCCGAATCTTCTGATTTAAAATCTTGTAATCTTCTTTAAAAGAATCCTGATTAAAAACAGATGACAAATATTCGATTTTAGGATGTGAATCAAGTGCTTTATAGGGAGTTACCAACTTATCTGTATCAGGAAAATATTTATTTAAGAAATACAGAATCATATCCCGAGCTTCAGAATTATAGCTTGGGTACATGGTTACTTTTCCAAAAAAATACTTCACATCGGGTTTCACAATGGTTAAAGCACCAAGTCCGTCCCAAAGGTTATCCAATGCAAAAAGACCTTTCGAACCCGCACGTGTAGACTGATATTGAACATTAACAAACGAACGCCCCAATTCCATCGAATGCGGCAAATATTTTTTTATAAATTCATCCGAAAAATGAAACATGTGCGCACTGGCCAAACGAGGTTGTCCTTTTTCGTTCAGTTTTACATCATTACCGAAAAGATAGCGATAACCACCCAATATCTCTTC
This sequence comes from Bacteroidales bacterium, assembly GCA_031553395.1. Taxonomy (GTDB): domain Bacteria; phylum Bacteroidota; class Bacteroidia; order Bacteroidales; family WRGA01; genus WRGA01. The sequence goes on from JAVBLR010000014.1 coordinate 25,170, forward strand.
TGATTCGGGATTCCAAACAAGCAATTGCCTATATGGATTTTCCATCGTATCAAATTCATCAATATCAAGCTCCTCTCCTGTCCCACCACCGGCATCGCGAAAAGCAATCTCACGCAAACGGCCTATTTCCCTGAGAATATTGGGCGAATCCTGATAAGTAACGATATAAATTTCATTTCCTGCTTTATTCGTTTTTCGCAGAAACTTATCCTGAGTGAGTTCCGACTTAAGAATTTCTTTATCTACAGGTTCTATTATATTTTTCATTTTCAAGCCTTTTCCATGTTATACACAACAGACTTCACATAATCAGCCCATTGCTGAGGTGTTTTGGATTTATCAAAAAAATCGGGATTTATCGGTTTTCCTATATTGATAGTAAACGTCGCATTCCTTTTTTTAAACATCTCCTTGGGTAAGTATAACATTTCGATGTTAAATTTAATTCCAAGTAATGATCTGATTAAAGCCAAATTATAAAAGAAATTAGAGTTTTTCTCATCAAAAAAAACAGGAACAATACTTCTATTATACTCAATAGATTTAGAAATAAAAGCCTTCTTCCATTCCAAATCCTCAATTTTACCTTTTTGCTTGCGGGAACATAATCCGGCCGGAAAAACTAACAATTGATTATCAGAAGCATAGGCCTCATTCATTTGAACAATAGAATCCTTAGCCTGTCCGCCATGTTTGTTTATCGGCAAAAATATCGGCTCTAAATTACTGACATTCATCAGAATATCATTTACCTGAACTTTAATTCTACCATCATACCTTTCGCCCAAAAAAGCTGCTAATGCAATGCCATCCAATCCTCCCAACGGATGATTAGACGCAAAGGTAAACCGGCCTTGCGGTGGAATATTTTCTTCACCAATTACCTTCAGTGTAATATTAAAGTAATTGAGCGCTTGCCGCGCAAACAAATGTCCTTCGTTATTTCCAGCATACTTTAGGATTTCATTCAATTCATCCTGACAAATTGTTTTTTTTAGATAATTTATCAGAAAACGAGGTACTTTCTTACCAGGTGCTTTTTCCTTAATTACCTGTTCTACATCCAATTGTATGGGATATTTATCCTGCATTTTTTACAAAACAAAATCAAACCGCAAAAGTACTACTTTTTCACAAAGGGAAAAAGGGAAGTAGTAATAAATATCTATAAAAATCATGCCTTTATCGTCAGTAAAAATCTTTTACATCATTATAAAATTCAGTAAAAATATTTACCTTTGGTGAAGTTTACTTTACAAATTCACGAACTATATATCTAAAATTCTTTGAATAAGTCAATTATTTTTAAACTTCAACCCTAAGTTTAATGTTATTCTTTCTTGAGAATGAAAACCTTAAGAATAACACAAAGAATTTTTACATTTTCACATATTGCTTTTATTCCAACTTATGTCGCAATTAGAGCCGCTGATATATGACTTAGCCTTAATTCTTGCTTCGGCAGGGATTATTTCTATATTATTCAAATTTTTAAAACAGCCTGTAGTTCTTGGGTACATTGTTGTCGGATTCTTAGCCGGACCGTATTTTACTCTGTTTCCCTCTGTTTTAGATAAGCATAGTATTCAGGTTTGGGCTGAAATCGGTATTATATTCTTGCTTTTTTCCCTAGGGTTGGAATTCAGTTTCAAGAAATTACTGAAACAAGGAAGTACGGTTGCCATAGCTGCAATTATATTTATAGCCGGAATGATGACACTTGGTTTTTGCACGGGAAAATTTCTTGGCTGGGAAAAAATGAACTGCATTTTCTTGGGAGGAATGTTATCCATGTCTTCTACAACCATTATTGTCAAAGCTGTCGGAGATTTAGGGTTGCGCAAGCTGAAATCCACAGAATTAGTCTTCGGAATATTAATTGTACAGGATTTAGTAGCAATTGTATTACTGGTAATGTTCTCTTCAATTGGCGTACAAAATCAAACAGAGGATGGAAATGCCCTTATCGTAATATTAAAATTAGTTTTATTTCTCGTCTTGTGGTTTCTTACGGGGATTTATATCCTACCTTCTTTTTTTAAAAGAACAAGAAAATTTTTGAATAGTGAAACTCTTTTGGTCGTTTCCGTAGGATTATGCCTTGGAATGGTTGTTTTAGCTGTTTATTCCGGGTTTTCCACAGCGTTGGGAGCATTTGTAATGGGATCTATTTTAGCGGAAACCGTTCAGGCCGAACGAATTGAGAAAATAAGTAAACCTATAAAAGATTTATTTGGTGCTGTATTTTTCGTATCAGTAGGAATGATGGTAAATCCCGATATTATTGTTGAGTATGCCTACCCTATCATCGTACTTTCGTTAGTTATCATTATTGGAATGTCTTTTTTCGGAACATTAGGTACACTTGTCGCTGGGCAGCCATTAAAAACATCCATGCAAGTAGGATTTAGTTTGGCTCAAATCGGCGAATTTTCATTCATCATTGCCGCACTGGGAACATCACTCAAATTAGTCGACGGATTTTTATATCCTGTTGCCATAACCGTTTCGGTAATAACGATATTTACGACTCCGTATGTAATGAAATTGGCAGAACCGACATACAACAGATTATATCCGAAACTTCCCGAAAAATGGAAGATTGCATTGTATAAATACAGCATAAATTCGGAATCCAATGCCCCGAAAAAAGGAAATATATGGAGTAAATACATGAGCAAAGTTGGACAATATTCGCTTTTGTATATTCTGATACTAACCGGAATTTGCTATATTTCAGTCCAGCATGTTACCGGATTCTTAACTGATAAAATTCTGGATATTTGGGGAGAGATCTTATCCGCCATCATAACATTGGGGGTAATGGCCCCGTTTTTACGTGCTTTAGCTGTAAAAGAGATTGATATAAAATCTTTCAAAATCCTTTGGAAGGGAAGTAAGAATAACCGCATTATACTAATAATCGTATTACTTACAAGATTAGTTATTCCGCTTATATTTATTTACTTTATTCTCTCTTATACTTTCCCAATCAAACATATTTACATCATTCTAGGAACGCTCCTCATATATGGAATTATTTTATTTTCCAGAAAAATAAGTTTACGCTTCATGCATATTGAAAAGAAATTTTGGGATAATTTAAATAGCCGCCAACAATTTACAGGATATAAAAGAAGCGACTTGCTTTATAACCTGCATTTAGTTTATTTTTCCGTATCGCCTAATTCAGAATATGTTGGAAAAAAAATAATTGATGCACATATACGCCAAAAGTATGGGGTAAATATTGTAAGCATTGCACGAGGAAATGAGCACATTAACATACCGGATGCAATGGAGCGAATTTATCCATACGACAAAATAGGCGTAATAGGCACAGATGAACAATTGGAAGAATTTTCAAAAGCAATAGAACAACAAGAGGATATTGTGGGGTACAATCGGGATGGAAAAGAAGTAAAACTTGAGCATTTTGTAATGGAAAAGGATTCTCATTTAATTGGAAGAACGGTAGAAGAATCCAATGTACGAGAAAACCTGAATTGTTTGGTTGTAGCTATTGAGCGGGAAGATGGTTCACTTATCACAAACGACACCTCTGCCGATTTCAGAGAGGGAGATATTATCTGGATAGTAGGAGAAAAAGAAAATATTCAGATGCTGAAGAAAATATAGAACTAATTAAAAAATAAGAGTTAAGAGGTTGAATTCTTAACTCTTATTTTTTAACTTTTAATTCCAAAGAGACTCATTAGAAGATAGACAATTCCGGCTAAAATTGCGCTGACTGGTATGGTAAGTATCCAAGCCCAAAGCAAGTTGATAGTAACTCCCCAACGAACAGCCGAGAGTCTTTTTACTGCTCCAACACCCATAATTGCTCCGGTAATAGTGTGTGTAGTACTGACCGGCACATGCAACGCTTCCGAAATAAACAATGTAATAGAACCTGCCGTTTGGGCACAAAAGCCTTCTATCGGAGTAATTTTAGTGATTCCATTTCCCATGGTTTTCATAATTTTCCATCCGCCACACATCGTTCCCAAAGCAATTGCCGTGAAACATGTAAACGGAATCCAATCATGAATTTCGGCCATACTGCCCATTTTCATAAAATCCGGTAAACCCGGAAGAGCCTGATTGGCAATCAACACGGCACCGATAATACCCATAACTTTTTGGGAGTCGTTCAATCCATGCCCGATGCTTAATCCTGCAGATGATATAAGTTGCAAGTGCTTGAACCATTTTTCGGCTTTTGATGGCTTTGCGTTTACAATTTTTGTCACATGATAAGTGATGATGGTTACTATTAATCCGATTATCAAACCAAGCAATGGAGCGCCTATAATAAAAATAGCAATAAAACCAATTGTCCCACCATCAACAGAAGAAAAATTAAAGCCGTTTCCTACAATAGCAGCACCTGCAAATCCACCGATTAGAGTATGGGAAGATGAAGACGGTATTCCAAGCCACCATGTAAGCAAATTCCATATAATTGCAGCAATAAGCCCTGCGGCTACTATCTCGGTTGTAATAAAATCTGGTTTTACTGTTTTAGCAACTGTATTGGCTATACTATCTCCGAATCCACCTAAAAAATGTACAGCAATAAAATAAGCAACAAAATTAAAAAAAGCAGCCCACATAACTGCTTGAAAAGGAGTTAAAACTCGTGTGGATACTATTGTAGCAATCGAATTTGCAGCATCATGAAATCCATTGATAAAGTCGAAAATAATTGCCAAAATAATAACAATAATCAAGAAGGTCATATAATTTGTCTTATGCGTATTTTACAAAAATGGTTTTCAGGACTTTTCCTACAGTATTAATTTTATTGGCACTTTTTTCCAGTTCCAAAATTATTTCCTTAAGCTTGATTAATTCTATTGTATTTTTCTCTTCTTTAAACAATTGCATAATTCCCGATTCATATACCGCATCAGCTTCTTCTTCCAAATGCTTGATTTCTCGATAGTGTTTACGAAACTGTTGAACCGATTTTTTTAAATGAGCCAATTCTTTTACAGCGGCTTGCACCTCTAAAGCTCCTTTATGTACAATATTCGCTAATTTCAATGTACATTCGGGTAATTTTTCGGGAGAGTAAAGTAATACTTTTTGTGCAGTATGATTAATTTCATCAATAATATCATCCATCTCGTCAGTTAAAGCATTGATATCCTCCCTGTCAAACGGAGTTATAAATGTCTCATTAAGAGCTTTTAATATACGTCCGGTAATCTTATCTCCTTCTAATTCTTCAACTTTAATCAATTTACAAAGTTCATCTCTTTTACTTTCATCCTTACAAGAAAATAACTCTTGTTGCAATATGGATGACTTAACCAATACCGCCGCCGATTCATTCAAAAGAGGAAGGAATGTAGTATCTTTAGGCGAAAAAATACTAAATAAAGTGTTGAGTTTCATTATTTTTATTATTTTTATTTTTACCATTTCAAATTATTCCAACAACAATAATTTGAAAAGAATTTTTTCTATTATAAAATCCTTCAACGAGAGACAATGCAAAATGAAAACACCCTTTCTTCTATAAAAAGAAAGTATTTAGAATGTATATATCTCAAAAAGGATATTTCAAAAACAATTATTAATACAGAAATTACTTTAATAAGAAAAGAAGAAAACAAATTCGCAAGGGAAGAAAAAGGCCTTAAAATCGGAAAAACAATCTTTTTTATTAATAATAATAAACGTTCTACTGTAAAAACATACTGTAAAAAAAAACGACTTAAAAAGAATATAAGTAAATTCATCATCAGTATATTTTCTACAAATGTCATAATAGTTAGATTCAAGTGCAAACTTACAAATTATATTGTAAATTTGTATGATTATGCAATTTTTTCTAAAATATAAATTCAACAAATAGTAATAATCAGCATATTACAAGCAAATTATTCATATTTACATTTTCAATATTTTTTTTAAAAGCACAAATGCCTTTTGATAAAATATTTTCAAAAAAACTGGCTTATATTTTCAATAAATTATACGTACATTTGTGCTCAAGAAAAATAACCCCCTTTTAAGAAAATAAGCACGTAAAAATGAGTTGTTTAGTACCTTTCAAGGTATTCTCGGGGACTAGTTCCCGTTATCTTGCCGAAAAAATTTGCAATAGCTTAGGTTGTGATTTAGGACAAATGAACATCCAATATTTTGCTGATGGCGAATTTGCAGTATCTTTTGAAGAATCAATACGTGGTAGTCATGTTTATTTGGTTCAATCGACTTTTCCGAACTCCGACAATCTGATGGAATTACTTTTGATGATCGATGCAGCGAAACGCGCTTCGGCTAAAACGGTAAATGCTGTTATTCCCTACTTCGGATGGGCAAGGCAAGATAGGAAAGACAAGCCGAGAGTATCCATCGGAGCAAAATTAATTGCCGACATGTTAAGTGTTGCAGGTGTTGACCGTGTAGTTACAATGGATTTGCATGCCGACCAAATTCAAGGTTTTTTCAATGTTCCCGTTGATCATTTGTACGCTTCCAGCATTTTTATTCCTTACATAAAATCTTTAAATTTAGACAACCTGGTAATTGCAGCACCGGATGTTGGCGGTTCGAAAAGAGCAAGCACTTATTCCAAATATCTGGGAGTTCCTATGGTAATTTGCTATAAATCTCGTTCTAAAGCAAATGTAATCAGCTCGATGCAAGTTATTGGAGAAGTGGCAGGAGCCAACGTTATTTTAATAGATGATATGGTTGATACGGGAGGAACAATTACCTTGGCAGCCGATTTAATGATGAAAGAAGGAGCACTTTCGGTAAGAGCTCTTGCTAGCCATCCGGTGATGTCTGATCCGGCAACAAAAAGAGTCAATGATTCTGCATTAACCGAAATTGTTTTTACTGATAGTATTCCTTATAAAAAGGAAAGTTCGAAAGTTAAAATTATCAGTATAGCCGACATGTTTGCCGACACAATTGAACGTGTATACAAAAACGAATCAATCAGCTCTCAATATTTGATTTGACATCAAAATAAATACGTTTATCAAAATCCTCATAATCAACACAAATGATTATGAGGATTTTTTGATTTATTCTGTAAAATTGATTTTATTTTTGATAAAAAACTACATATTTTAATTACCTTTGTTCTGCTTCATTAAAATAACAGATGTGTTATTATTTGATGCTTGATCGCTGCTTTAAATCTCAATTTCGGATGTTTTATTTTTCAAATTTTTCTGTTTTTAACTTCAATTTGGTATATTTAGTATCCGTTGCTCTCAATCTTAAACTTCATTATAGATTCCCTCTCTTTCAGCCATTCATTTATCATTCTAATATGTAATTCAAAAATTACTCAATATCTCAATCAAAGATTATGAGATTCCCGCTTTTCTTAGTTTTCTATTTTTTATTTTTATCCGGGACTTATTCTGCCAATACAATTTATTTTCAGCATTTACCTTTAGATTCAAACTTCTCACAAGTCACAATTAACGGACTTTATCAGGACGAATACGGCTCTTTATGGATTGGCACAAAAGATGGCGTAAAAAGGTATAATGGAAATTATATCGAATCGGTTGACCTTTTAGGTGTAAACAACTGGGTGCAATCAAATCTAGTGCCGACTGTGTGCGGAGATAAAAATGGGCATGTATATATTAATACCGATTATAATATCATCGAATATGATTTAAAACAGGAAAAAGCTGATGTAATATTTAAGCAATGTAATATAAAAACATTGCCATCAGTTGCTTTTAGTTATGGCAATAACTCCCTTTGGATAACTTCAAAAGATAGTATTTTCAAATATGAAAATAAATATTTGCAGTTAAAACATATTTTGAATGATAAAGATATGGATATATCTGCCATAAAAGAATCTTCGGATGGGACTCTTTATATCGGGACTAAACATAAAGGTGCATTTTATATAAAACAAGGAAAAGTTGAAAAACTCCTATCAATCAATAGTGAAGTTATAACTATAAATGAAGATAGTAAAAAAAATATTTGGATAGGAACATTTAGTGATGGGCTATTTAGAATATCATACTTGGATAAAAATGTAAAACAATATACTTCTCCTGATTTATCAAGCAATTATGTAAGAGCTGTTTGTGAAGATGACAACGAAAACATCTGGATAGGCACTATGATGGGAGTTGATTTAATAAGTGAAAAAACAAAAGAAATAGTCCATTATGGATTAACAGAAAAAGGGAAATCGGGATTAAGCAACTTATCCGTATGGATTATAATGAAAGACGACCAAAGTACAATGTGGCTTGGCACATATTACGGTGGCCTGAATTTTTATAATAAACATACTAATATTTTAAAATATAATGATTTAGGGCTCACTATTAATGGTGGGCCTATTGTCAGCAAAATTGTAGAAGACAAAGCAGGAATGCTCTGGATTGGAACTGAAGGAAATGGGCTTATCTCTTACAATATTAATAATCAAAAATATACATATTACACAAAAGAACAAAATACCATATCTCATAATAATATAAAATCGTTATGTTACGACCAAAAATTGAATACCCTTTGGATTGGAACTCATTTAGGGGGATTATGCAGCTATAATCTTAACACGAAACAATTTAAACATTATACGATTGATCATAATAATGATATTAAACGTTCGGAAGTAGTTCAAGCAATTGTCAAATACGAGGATGTTCTCTTTTTAGGGACTCTTTCCGGCATATATTATATGAATACAAAAGATGAAAGTATTAAAAAAATTGATTTACTGGATAAATATATTTACGCTGTAAATGCCTTATTAATAGATAAGGATGAAAATTTATGGATTGGCGGAAATAATTTGTGTTCTTATAATATAAAACAAAACTATGCGCAAAGTTTTGAAAAAGAACTAACAAATATAACGACCTCAGAAAAAAATACGATAACATCTCTTGCGTTAGATAATGAAAATCGAATTATCGCAAGTACAGCAGGTTCAGGAATATTAATTTATAATCAAGATACTGAGTTATTTGAACAGATAAATAGAAAGAATAGTAATGTTGCCAGTGATTATGTAAGCGTTACTTATCCTTTATCAAATGATTATTTGCTCGCAGGAAGTAAATTCGGATTGTCTTGTATTAATTTAAAAGAAAAGAAGAGTTATAATTATGATTCTCAAAATGGGTTCGCTTTAAACTCTATGATTCCCGGCGATATTATAAGAGACTGGAATGGCAACATAGTTATGGGAGGAACAAATGGTATTGCAGTAGTATCGGAAAATAGATTATTCTCAGAAAATCTTCCGGTAAGAATGTATTTTTCCAAATTACGCATTAACAATAAGGAAGTCTCTGTAAATGACGAATATCATGTATTGGCGCAATCATTACAGTCAACCAAAGAAATAAACTTAAATCATGATGAGAATAATATTTCCATTGAAATTGGAGATAATAACTTTGTCAATTTCGGGCAACCTCAGTATCAATATATGCTTGAGGGATACGATAAAAATTGGATCGATTTTCAACCTCAGACATCAATAAATTATATGAATTTACCTGATGGAGAATACATGTTGAAAGTGAGAAACATTTTGTTTAGAGAAGAAGCTAATCCGGAAGAAATCGACCTCAAAATAAAGATAATTCCTCCTGTTTATGCAACCTGGTATGCCTATACATTTTATACCATTCTGATATTGACGATTATAACAAGTATCGTTTATTTTTATCGTTCTAAATTGCTGTTGCGCGCTTCTCTTGAAATGGAAAGATACGAAAAGCAACAAAAGGATATAATAAATGAATCAAAAATGCGCTTTCTCGGAAATATTTCACATGAACTCAAAACACCTATAACACTTATATCCGGGCAGTTGGAATTACTTCTGATGTCAAACAGTATATCCGGCACAATTTTGAATAATATAAAAGAAGTTCATAACCGTGCTTACAAAATGAGTAAATTAATAAATGAACTTCTCGATTTTCTTAAATCAAATAAGGAAATATCGAAGTTAAAAGTAGAAAAAAACAACATCGTTTCTTTCACTCAAGAGATATATGAGTCTTTTATCAGCTATGCAAAATTGAAGAATATAAACTTTGATTTCAAATGTGAGTTCTCAGAGTTTTATTTATGGTTTGATGCAGTTCAAATGCAGAAAGTCTTTAGTAATATATTATCAAATGCTTTTAAGTTTACGTCTGAAAAGGGCAATATCCGTATTTATATGGAAAAGACAACATCTTCTGTAAATATTGTATTTGAAGATTCGGGCATAGGAATACCGAAAGACATGACTGATAAAATATTCGAACGCTTTTATCAGGTTAATAATTCTATTAATAATGAATTGTCGAATACAGGTTCCGGTATCGGGTTATCTTTATCTTCCGGAATTGTAAATGCCCATCATGGAAAAATAAAAGTTGATAGTGAAGAAGGGAAAGGAAGTGTGTTTACAGTAGAATTGCCAATAGGCAAAAAACATTTTACAAATGATAAGAATGTTGAGATGATCGAAGATAATAACAACAGCTTTAACATTGCTGAAACACAAACAACAAACGAAGATAAAGCCTATTTGGATGATTTGGCTAATCAACAAAAGGAATTCAACAAAGGAGAGCAATTATCTTTACTTATCGCTGAAGACGATGCTGCGTTGAGGAGCTTATTAGTAAATATTTTTGGTCCTTTATTTCAGATTTATGAGGCTGAAAATGGAGAAGAGGCATTTAAAATCGCTCAAATAAATTCACCCGATTTGATTCTTTCTGATATAATGATGCCAGGCATTTCGGGAATAGCGCTTTGTAACAAAATAAAATCCAATTTCGACACAAGCCATATTCCGGTTGTATTGCTTACGGCATTAAGTAGCGAAGAACATGCTATAAGGGGATTAAATTGTGGTGCAGATGATTATATAACAAAACCGTTTAGTATAAAATTATTGGTTACAAAATGCGTGAACTTATTGAATAACAGGCGTAAATTACAAGAGAGATATAAAAAATCGGAAGTCGGCGATATTAAGAAAATAACAACAACTCCTATTGATCAGGAATTTATTGATAAGGTTGTACAAATAATAGAGAAAAATATTGAATCGGGAAATATTGATGTAAGTATTTTATGCTCTGAATTAGTGATAAGCAGAACAAAACTATTCCAAAAAATGAAAGGGATAACAGGTGAAACTCCTCATGATTTTATTCAAAACATAAAACTAAAAACTGCCGCCAGAATGTTGCGGGAAAATCCGGAACTCAACATTAGCGATATATCTTACCAACTGAATTTTAGCTCATTAAATTATTTTGGAAAAAGTTTTAAGGATTATTTTGGATTATCTCCATCATCTTACAGGAAATCTTATTTGGATAAAATAAATTCTTAAATGAAAAATCCAACCCTGTTTCACAACAGAGTTGGATTCCAAGCCAAAAGGCTTTTCTATTTAAATTTACATTGGATTTTAACCTAAAATCTTGCTTATTTTAGCTTTGCAACAAAAGGAAATGCCGGTAATCCCCAATTGTTGAATAAATTCACCGGAGCATAATTTTTATATGCAAACCTGACATAAGCAGTATCTTTTACCTTATCACAAGTCAACTGAACTTGTGTATTTTCATTTATTAATATTGCCTTTGCCGGATAAAAATTTTTGTCAATTCCGGCAAGCTCAAATCCAGTTATATCTGTACTTGAAGTGTTAAGGCCTCGTTCTGTATATTGAAAGTTCAATATAACATTATCATTACTTATAATGGCTGATTTATATAATGGACCACTATATGGAGTGCCTGATCGATTGTAGCTTTTTGCCAAGGCTAATAATGCCAAACGTTTACCTACAACATCCTTTTGAGGTGGATGAATACATTCAGGACTACCAATATCTCCGGTTGAAATCATTCCGCTGTTTGGAATTTTTGCCAGGCAATCCAATTGTGCTTGCCTTAAATTTGCCGCTTCCAAACTATCGGGATGGGAATAATTATGAGGAGCTATTTGTACATAATAAAATGGTAAATCTTCACAACGCCACTTATTTCTCCATGACGACACCATTTCCGGAAATAATTTGCAGTACATATCCGGTTCATTTCTATTAGCTTCACCTTGGTACCACAAAATGCCTTTTATAGCATAATTCATAACAGGATAAACCATCGCATTATAAATCAATGCAGGATGCGGACGTGGATTTTTGATCTCTTTTATATCTTTTTGTAAAATTTCCAAAGAAATTTCCTTGAATTGACCAAGTGTTTCTTTATCCATCCACGCTTCTATGCGGGAACCACCCCAGGTAGATGTTATAATCCCAACCGGAACTTTAAGTACTTTTTGCAAGTATTGTGCAAAAAAATAACTTACTGCACTGCAATCTCTGGTTGTTGCCGGAGACGTTTTATTCCAAAGTCCGTTACATTCATCCTTTTCCGTATTATTATAAGCTCTTTCTACTTTAAAAAAACGGATATTATCGTTTTCGCTTGATTCGGCGATTGCATCTGTTGCAGCAGTTACAGGTTGTCCGAAATATCCGCTTATAGGCATATCCATATTTGATTGTCCCGAACAAAACCATACTTCACCGATTAATACATTCTCAACAACAAGCGGTTCCTTATCTGTTATTGTAATTTTATACGGTCCACCTGCTGTTGGAGTTTGTATTGTTGTTTGCCATTTACCTTCAACGCCGGATTGAATTATATATTTTTTCATATCCCATGATGTGAGAATGGAAACAGAATGCGAAGATATAGCTTCACCCCAAAGTTTAACTTTTGAATTTTGCTGCAAAACCATATTATCAGCAATAAGAGCCGGTAATTTTATTTTTGCATCTAAGAAAGTCAAACTTAAAAACAACGCGATTGAAATTAACACCAATCTTTTCATTTGTTTGTACTTTATTTATCTACTATTGCTGAGAAAAACCGGGTATATCCCAATAAGTTCATATAAGCAGTTTCCCGATTGAAAGCGTTGGAATAAATAAGATTTTTGATAGGTTCACTATCCGTATAATACCTTAATCCAAGTTCAAACATACCGGGATTATCTTCAGCCTTTCCTATACGACTGTCTTCTCCACAATAAAATGATGATTTTATACAAGAATCCATCAAACGATAATAATCACTGTAATATTCAAACGGAAAACGAAGATTTTCTCCTGTTGGCGCTGTGTACGAAAACATATCAATTCCGTTATTATGGCACATTCTAGCCATTGTAGCCATCAACGTTTGTGTAAGGTGGCTGTATTGTAATCCTTTTAATGGAGCAGTTTTATGCCTGTACCTGTCATAAATCTCACCTGTTTCCGGCAGCGCTGCATTCGGATTTTCGCGAGAACAAGGAGCATCGCCTTTCATAAAGATGCATCCGGCTATACATTCGTACAAATCTCTTGGATTTTCAGGAGAATCCAATGCCAATTGAACCAACGATTCATCGTCTGTGGCAAACCCAAGCATCATTAAACCCATTGAATGAGCAACCAAATGATTTTGATAATATTGTTTATCAAAATAATCATTATCCTCCCAACTTTTTATACTAGCCAAAACTTCTGGCTTCAAGGTTTTAAACCAATTTATCATCAATTCTTTTGTGTCACTATCGATAACATCTTTTGGAAGCAGCATATCATAAGCAGTCATCATCATAAACATTCCCCTTGATAAATACATTCCATTTTCCCCTTCAGGAACATATTTTATTCCGGAACATTTTGTAGCCCAAGCCTTGATTATGCTAATTGATTTATCAGCATATCGTTTATCATCAGTCAACCAATATGCAAAAGCTAAATCTCGTGATAATGCGCCGGGAGTAGCACATGCCATAATAAAATCATAAGAACTATTTCCTGTATAAGGAGTTGTTATGTATGTTAATGCACTGTTACAACGATTGATGAGATTATCAAAAGTTGTTCGTACGCTGCTCGAAGAATTGTTAGATATTATTTCTTTTATTTGCAACAATTCATCTTCGGTATAAAGAATAGAAGGATGTTTAAACTTTATAAGCGTTTTAGCTTCCTGCGTCACATCAATAACCTCAATAGTAGCATTTGCACTTATCGTTATTTTTCCCGAACGGATTTCTTTTGTATCATTTGCCAAAATCTGCGTTGTAACGATTGCATTGCCGTCGCCTTCTGCCGGAGTTTTAAATGTAATCCACGAAACATCCGATGAAATATTCCATTGGGTATTGCATGTGAATTTAACGTCACTATCTCCTCCATCATATCCCATTGTAATAGGACTATCCGAGATGAGAGAAATTTCTCCGATTTCATTCTCATCGACTTTATTACTACATGCGATTATACTTAATATGAGTATAATACTTATGATTGCTTGAATTTTAAAAAAAGTTTTTTTCATACGTTATTTTTTATTTTTTTATACTAAAGTCGTATGGAACTCGCATACTTCAAAATTATCATAATCTTGTGGCATAAGCCTCGTTTCCATGCTTCGTTTCATTTGTTTGCATTTTGAGCCTATAATTCAGTCACGGGTTTATTCATAGAATAGTAAAATCTAAATATCTAAAGTTTAACATGTAATGACAGCCCGATTTAATCCATATTAAACCGAACTGTCTATTGAAAAATAAAACACAAGTTTAAGCTGAAGGATAATAAATGATACGTTGTTATTTGCTTTTTATAACCTTACATGTTTTATTTTTTTCTCCAATACATTTGATTAAATAATTACCTGTTGGCAATGAAGAAACATCAATACTTTTGTTAGAATCTAACTGAGTTGTTAAAAGAGTTCTCCCTACTATATCTATTATTACAACTTTTTGGATTTCCGTTGAGGAATCAACATGCAGATAATCTTGAGTTGAGTTAAAATACACATGAATGTTCTCGCTTTGCTGTGGCTCGATATAACCAGTTGCATTATCCAAAACAAGGCTCATATCATCAAGATAAGGTTGTTGATTTCCATTTCTAACCCAAGCAACATATACCTCTGTGCAACCTGCCGGAACTGTAAATTTGTATGAAACTTCTTTATGTTCGTCAACACTACTGATTACTCCAGGGGTAGCTGCAATGTACCCAAAAGATGTTTCTCCATTTAACGGATTGGAAATTGACGGAACATCCGTTTCATTCAAAACAACACCCACTCTGATATTACCCGAATTTATAAAACTAAGTGGATCATTTGCTGGAGTTTTATACCAAAAAGAAAAAATGTATGTATTACCAGGAGTTAAATTGGTCAGTTTGCGCCACATCCAGTCGATTGAATTTGCCGGTTCAAAATCCCGCATACGGAGAAATAAATAAGAATTACCTGTTCTGGGAGTTGTTGAACCTTCTGTTACTCTGATTGAAGTTGAATTAGAGCCAAATTTACCAACTCCTTCCGTATCAGAACCACCCCATTCTCCATAAGGAGGCCAATATTTGTTTATTGTGATATCTTCGAAGCTATAATCTTCATCGTCTGTGTCTAGTAAGTTTGTTTGTGCTGAAATAGTTATAGTAGAAATCAGCATAAAAAATAGTAAAAATGTACATTTTAGTGTGTTCATGATTGTTTTAATTTAATAGGTTTAATTTTTGATAATTGATTAAAAATTGTTTCATATTATTCCATATGAAACAGTTCCTCTAAGCTTATACTAACAGGCGAATTATCAGCGTTTGTATCCATAATATCGGCCATATAATCCCACCATTTTTGTACGATTTCATTATTTCCCATTGATTGAGAACCCTCTCCTTCATTTTTTTGTACAGCAAATAACACATTCGATTCTTTGTCCCAGAAAATAGAATAATCCGAAATCCCGGCATCTTTCAATAGCCTTTTTAGTTCAGGCCATATTTCATTATGTCTTTTTTGATAATCCTTTTCACACCCCGGTTTCAGGAACATTTTAAAAGCTTCTCGTTTCATTTGTTTATTTTATTAATTGTAAGAGAAAATATGAATAACAAGGGAGATAATTGTTGCTAAGCATAGTTATTTTTAACTATAACCAATTATTTTTGAGTTTAATGACAAACTTTCAACTATACATTACTATCATTATCTCCCTGCTTAATTTATTATTACCAACCCGGATTATTTGGTTCCAAATCAGGATTTCGTTGAATTTCCACCGAAGGTATCGGCCATAAATAATCTCGATCAGTAAAACCACGAGTATATCGTATTTCTCCCGTAAAATCTTTTTCTTCTTTTTTATTCAAATAATCGACACCCAATTTCCATCTTCTCAAGTCGCTAAATCGATGTCCTTCACCAGCCAACTCAACAGCTCGTTCGCGTACAATACGATTAAACATTTCTTCTTTGTTTGTAACATTTAACCAATCGGGCCCGCTATTTAATCCGGGCATATTCGTAGATGTGCGTTGCCGTACTTTATTTAATTCCACAATGGCTTTATTCAATTGATTATCTTCATTATATGCCTCCGACAACATTAATAACACATCTGCCAATCTAATAATAGGGAAATTAATCGGGGTATGATTCCGGTTGGTAATTGCTCCATCCATATCTCCAATCGGAACAAATTTCCGGTAATAATATGTATTCCATCCTCTATCGTTTTGAATGAATCCATTTATAATAGTCGTGCCCGAAGCCACTGCATAAAGTTGCCTTTTATCACCGCTTCCAACAATATAACCATCAAAATACGAATAAGGAACTATTAAAGATTGCATCATGCGAGGGTCTCTGTTCCGGTAAATATTTCCCAACAATGTTGTATCAGGAATCGCTGCCAAAGATCTTTTATTTGAAGTAAGCGTTGCTAAAAATGTCTTTTTCTTAACATTATTATCTTCATTGAAATTGGAAATATAATTATTCCAATTAAATGTTTTTCCGTCTTTTTCGTCATACATTTCGGATAGTTTTACAGAAGGCATACACGTTGCCCGTCCACCACCATAAGCACCACGTGTTCCGTATATTGTGCAAAGTTCCATTCCGTATAATTCTCCGGTTGTTCCTTTATTCTGAATAGAAAAAATAGATTCGTTATCTCCGGGTACAGGTCCGGCTGAAGTAAACAATTTCAAATAATTGGGATATAATTCATAATTATATTGATATGTTTTGTTATATACAATTTCTTCAAAATCGGCAATTGCTTCTTTCCATTTTTTTGTATAGAGATAAGCTTTTCCTCGCAAAGCGTATGCTGCACCTTTTGTTGCTCTTCCATAATTATCGGAACTCCATTTTTCAGGTAAATTATCGATGGCCATAGTTAAGTCTGCAATGATAAAATCCCAAACTTCATCAGCAGAGTTTCTTGGTAAAAGCATTTTATTGAAAGATTCGGCAACATCCCAACTTTCATCATAAATAGGAACACCTCCAAAAAAATCGACCAGATGGAAATAATATAAAGCTCTCAAAAAATGAGCTTCTCCCAGAATATTTGATTTTATGGTAGGATCAATTGACATTCCGGTAACATTTTTAATAACAGTATTTGAGCGATGAACCCCATCATATGTATTTTTCCAGTTATTTACCAAAAAGTCATACGTTCCGGTATATGTACCTTGTTCAACAGGACTTCCCGGCCCAATTGAAACATCCGAAAACGTGTCCCACAAGGGCATATAGCCATATGAACCCTGATCTTTCATTTGTGTATATACTCCCATTATTGCATCTTTTGCATCAGCTTCTGTCTTCCAGAAGTTTCCTTGAGCAGTTGTATCATACGGCGCTACATCCAAATCATAGCAGCTATTGAGACCTATTGTTAGAATTACAATAAAGCCGATATATTTTAAATTCTTCATGATTGTTTTATTTAAAAGGTTACATTCAAACCTATTGATATTTGTTTCAAAGTAGGATAAGTTGTTCCACTTACCTCAGGGTCAATTCCATTATAATCAGTAAAAGTGAAGATATTTTCCATACTGGTATAAAGTCGCACTTGCTCAATATCCACTTTCTGAATAAGTTTTTTAGGCAAAGAATATCCGACTTGAATGTTTTTTACACGCAAATAAGATTTATCTTGAACCCAAAAATCACTGGGCTGAGAATTTATTACATTTGTACGAGTAAGAAGCCTTGGGTATTTGGCATCAGTCATACCTTCACGCCATGCATTCTCAGCAACTTCTTTATTAATTACATCACCATAGATAAGGAATGGTTGATAGTATTTGTCTTGCCAATAAACTTCTGTACCTGAATTTCCTTGTAAAAGACAAGAGAAATCAAATCCTTTCCATTCGCCGCCAAAGGATATTCCATAAGTTATCCGAGGAGCTTTTCCATTACCTACAGTGTGTCTGTCTTTGTCGTCAATAATACCATCATTGTTCAAATCTTTGTACAAGAAATCTCCTTTCTGTGGTGTACCATAAGCTTTAAAGGGATCAACTTGCTTTCCTGTAGCAGGGTCAATTGGTGCATTTTTCTTCATTTCTTCTACAAGCAACATATCTTCATCTGTTTGGAGGATACGGTCTACAGCCAATACATATTGAATATTTATCGGATATCCTTCCTGAATAAGATTTGTCCCGCTGATTGCTTGCTCATCTCCCTTAAATCGAGTTACGTTATTATCAATAAAAGTAAAGTTTCCACCAACAAAATATTTAAAATTACCTATTTGGTCATTCCATTTAAGGCTGGCTTCGACTCCTCTATTCCTTACTCTTGCCGCATTTTGTTTTGGAATTGTTGCATCACCGACAAGAATTGGCGCCGGTAAATCTATCAAGATATCACGTGTATCTTTATTGAAAATATCAATCGTTCCATCCAATCTTGATTTGAAAAGTTGGAAATCAAGACCGATGTTTGTAACATATGTTGTTTCCCAGGATAATCCTGCATTTGCCAATTGAAGTTGGGCTAATCCTTGCGTTACAATGTTGTTTAATATGTAATTATCAGTATTATATACCGGCTGATAATCATAATTTCCAATTGAATTATTACCTAATCCACCCCAGGATAAACGTACTTTTAACATATCAAGCCATTGAATATCTTTCATAAAAGCTTCTTCTGTAATACGCCAACCCAATGAAAATGATGGAAATATGCCCCATCTATTTTTTTTGCTAAAACGAGAAGAACCATCGCGTCTGATATTTCCTTCAAATAAGTATTTATCGTTCCAGGAAAGATTTATACGTCCGAAATAGGATTGCATTACCCAGTCTGTTGCCGTTCCGGATGCTTCAGCATCACCTGTTGCTCCGTCTATAACAGTCATATCATCATCCATAAGGTCGTATTTTTTTGCTTCAAACCACCTTACATTATCTTTCTCCTGACTAGCTCCAAGCATTACTCCGAATTGCAACTTATCAAAGAATGTTGATTGATAACGCATTATTGCATCTCCCATATAATGAGTGTTTCCTACTTCTTTATTGCGTACATAAGTTTGCCCTGAAGCTGCTTGTGTTACTGCATCTGCTTGAAAACTCCAACGATCTGCAAAAAACGGAGTTTCTTCTTCCAATGTATTATTATATAGATAATTATAAGAAGCTTCGATTGATAAACCTTTCATTAAATTTAATTTTCCGAAAAACCGGGCAGTAAAATTTTTGTCGGTAATTTTTCCCTGAACACTATTAAGCAAATAAAGCGGACTTTGCATTTGCTGGTTTTCTTCTGGATTTTCAGGAGCTCCATACCTTCCATCAGGATTGAGATATACAATTCCCGGAGTAGCTATATTCTTAAAAAGATTACTCATGTAATTTGAGCCCATATCGGCATCAGAAGTTAATCCGCTTGCATTTAACCCAACAGTTAACCATGGTTTCAGGTCAGCACTTAAATTTAACCGTCCCGAATAACGTTCAAAACCTGAGTTTTCTATTACTCCCGGATTTTTCAAATAACTAAATGATCCAAATGCTCTGATTGTTTTTGAGCCGGTTGTAAAAGATATATTCTGATTATTGGAAATACCTGTAGAAAATACTTCATCCATCCAATTGGTATTCGGATAAAGATATGGTTCGTTCGGATGTGCTCTCCATTCTTCAATTTTTCCTTGAGAATATACCGGTTGTGCTTTTGGGTCCGTATTTCGTGCAGCTTCATTGTAATATTCCATATAATCGGCATAGTTGCTAACCGTTTCAATACCGTTGGTCGGTTTGGAAAAAGAAACATATCCGTTATATGATATTTTTGTTTTTCCTTCTGCTCCTTGCTTTGTTGTTACCAAGATTACACCATTTGCAGCTCTGGAGCCATATATGGAAGATGAAGATGCATCTTTTAATACCGATATTGATTCTACATCCTGAGGATTTACATTATTTATATCTCCTTCTACTCCATCAACAATAATAAGCGGCGCAGAGTTATTAAGCGTACCTTGCCCGCGAACAAGAAGTGTCGCACCATTATCATTAGGGCGTCCTGTACTTTGATTTACATATAATCCTGATGTCAATCCTGATAATCCTGATGAAAGGTTGGTTATCGGACGGCTTTCGGTTACATTCCCCATATTGATTGACGATACGGCGCCCGTAAGATTTACTTTTTTAGATGTTGCATAACCAACCACAACCAGTTCTTCCAGATCGTTTTTGGTTTCACCTAAAGTTATCGTCTTGTTATTAACTTTTGAAGCCATGATTTCTTTGGTATCATATCCTATATATGAAATAACAATCGTATCCTGAGGAGATGCCTTAACTTCAAATTTTCCGTCAATATCCGTAACAGCCCCTGCATTTGTTCCTTTAACAAAAATACTTGCTCCGATAAGAGGTTCTTTGTTATTGTCAATAATCGTTCCTGTCACATTTGGGGTTGCTTGTCCCCAACTATTTATAGGCAACATGGTTAAAAATATAATCACAAGGAATGAGTATATTTTAATTCTTCTTTTTTTAGAATTTTTTGATTCCATAGTTTTATTTATTTGTTTAATGAACGTCCATGTGTTAGAGTTACGGGACCCAGTAAATGTAAAGTAGAACTTCCCCTTTTATTTGTTCGTAAAACTTCATTGAATTTATCTTCATTCGGAAAGCGAGCATGGGCAACCTCCCAAAGGTTGAATGTCGATTGGTCGTTATAATTAATCCAAGAATCTTCACCACTATAAAAACCGCCTTTAATAGATGCGTCTTTGGTTATATAGAAATCAGAATAAAACAAGAGAGGTTGTTTTATTTCTTCTCTGGTAGGAGCTTTCCAACCATATAAATCAAAACCATTTAATCGCCCGATTTCGGCAGCTATCACAAGTAAATTTGTTGATAATCCGGCGTATTGCAAAGCTCTGTTTGGCTTTGTTGCTTCGCCATAATGGAATAGTGAAAAATGTCGGTACCTGTCCATTATTTCGCCGTCTTGAGTTGGCCAAACACCAGGTTCACCAATAAATGGCTTTTGTCCTTTCATTAATATTAATCCTTCAATTATATTTTGGGTATTCCGTTTATTTTCTTTTCCATGATACGCAAAGTTTACCAAGTCATTATCCCGAAGGATAACTCCAATTGACAATAACCCGACAGCATCAGCAACAATATGATTTTGATAATATTGTTTGCCGAAATAATCATTTTCCTCCCAGCGCCTCATTCCTTCTTTAATATGAGGAACAAGCATTCTGAGCCAATTTTTGAATTGGTCCTGGGTTTTTATATCAATAAGATTATCGGCACATAATAAATCGTATGCGTAAAGAAAGGGAAATATGCTGCGTGAAACGAGCATTCCTGTATTTGGGTAATATTTCGTAGAATCAAAATAAGCTCCCGGAATCTTTCCGGAGTTAGAATTAGACCAATCACTGATTATTTTTATAGCTTTATCGGCATATCGTTTATCTTTGGTTATTTGATATCCAATAGCTAAATCACGGGCAACCGAACCATCTTTAATGGCTGCATTATAAAACTTCATACTCAAATCGCCACGATAAATAGTTGGTGACCATTTATTGCAAGCATAAGAATCAAGCTGCTCTTTCA
This sequence comes from Bacteroidales bacterium, assembly GCA_031553395.1. GTDB lineage: Bacteria > Bacteroidota > Bacteroidia > Bacteroidales > WRGA01 > WRGA01. The sequence goes on from JAVBLR010000014.1 coordinate 47,155, forward strand.
ACGAATTCCAAGCTGTTTTCCAAGGCTCATTTCCGGATAATGCATTATTTCTCATTAATACAATATCAGTTTTGGATAGAATTAATCTTGGATGCTCATTACTCACTACAATATACTGAGCATTGGAATTTTGTGTTATACCAATTAGTAATAAGCTAATTAATACAATAGAACTAATAATTCTTATTTGAATAAAATTCTTTGATCTCAAACCAAACATAGCTTGTACCCCAAACTTTATGTAGATTTTTAAATTTCTGAAGCGAGTTCGTTTCATGATATTTTGGATATTAAGTCGCTTAATTTTATTTAGCTTTATTATCGAGAGCTTTGTATTTCATCAGGGCTTCAACAAAATAATAGTCGGCATAGCTTAGTGGCACATCTACTTCACTTTTCTGAGGAAGAAATCCCACACTGTGTTTAAGGATAAAATTTCCATTCTCACCATTTTTTGCAAGATATTCATCAGATGCTAAGGTTTTTATCTGTTGTTCTGCAATCGATAAGTATTGTTTATTTAAATTTGAATCAACATAAGAGGATAATTCGATAAATGCAGATGCCATAATAGCACCGGCAGATGCATCCCGGTAAGTGTTAGGAATTTTAGGATCATCAAAGTCCCAATAAGGAATTTTATCTTCAGGTAGATCCGGATGATTAATAATGAATGCAGCTATATTTTTTGCCTGGTCTAAATATTTTACATCTTTTGTTTCACAATACATCATTGTGTAACCATACAAAGCCCAAGCCTGACCGCGGCTCCAGGCAGAAGCATCGCTATAGCCTTGCCAGGTACATTTTTGAATGGCTTTTCCCGTAATTGTGTCATAATCTACAACATGATATGAACTATAATTATCCCGAAAATGATTTTCCATTGTTTTATTAGCATGTGAAACAGCCATATCATAATATTTTTTGTCTCCCGATAATTTTGATGCTTTACAAAGAAGTTCGAGATTCATCATATTGTCAATAATTACAGGAAATTGCCAGTGAAGAGAACCTGGGTGACTCCACGAACGAGTACAGCCTACCGACGAACGAAACCGGGTAGACAACGATTCTGCTGTTTTAGTAATAATATCTACACAAGATGTATCACCCAATAGGCGCAGTTTGTTTCCAAAAGAGCAATTTATCATAAAACCCACATCATGGTTATCTTTGTTATATTTTTGAATTTCAACCCTATCACTCATCTTCAATGCCATGTCCTTTATTTTTTCATCTTTAGTATATTCATATAAATACCACAATGTTCCGGGGAAAAATCCGCTTGTCCAGAAATAAGAATCGGAGGTTATTAGATTTCCATTATTATTAATGGAGCGAGGAAGCATATCAGGTATTGTATCCATAACCGAATACATGAGTTTGCTTTGTTCTACAGCTCTATTTAATGCATTGTCAACAATTTCAGACATCGACGGAGTTGATATTTTTGATGGACTGCATCCAGTTATCATTATAATGAACAGGATGCAGATTGAATAATACTTCATAATTTATTGTTGTAATTTTATTTTGATATTTTCGATTTTGCATGTGTGTTGTGTAGGCAAATTTAGGTCGATACAAAAAAAAATATTCGATAAAAAAGTATCGAATATTCTATAAAATCGTTCATTTATCAATCTTTAATATAATATTTAAGACTCTCATATACACATAATTACATTTGAGACATTAATAAACAAGTAGAATGTATCAATAAAAAAGTATTATCGATTCCATAATTTGATTCATTTATTTGAATTTGGTATTTTTGAAGATAATTGGATAAAAAAGGAAGAGCCCAACTAATCGATTGAGATTTAGTTGGGCTCTTCCTTTTTATATTCAGATCTGAAGAATAAAAAATATGTGAATTACAAATAATTATTTGTTAGTCTATTTCTGTAGGTTTATATTTCAGTCATTTAGCTTTATTTTTATAGGATAAATTATCCAATACTTCTTTTGTTTTGGTATATCCGATATTGAAAATATCCATCATCTTATCAACACTAAATACCCCATAAGCTTCTAAATTTTCATGTTCTATATAAATATTACACAAATTCTTATCCGGCAAGACATTACTATACATTGCCAAATGAAAAGTACGTGTAGCAATTTGCAAAAATCCTTTTACATGTCCATCTTGCAGTCCTAATGTTGAAGGATTTACTTGAAATCCAATAATTTTCTCACAATCTTTTCGAATAGGACGAACGGGAAGATTATTTATAATTCCTCCATCTACATACTGTTCCCCGTCAATAACAACAGGTGGAAAAATGATAGGAATACTGGATGATGCGATCACAGCTTCAACTATATCGCCTTTGGTAAAATAACGCGCTTCACCTTTATTCAGATTCGTTGCAGTAGCAATAAACGGGATAGGTAAATCTTCAATGTTTTTTGTCCGCAATATTTCTGTCAGAAACTGTTTCATTCCATCCAAATTCATCAAATTATTCCGGGAAATATCTGTCTTATAAAAACTTTTTAATCTGGGCATTGTCAGCATGGAAGCAATTTCATCCGGATGATAACCATCAGCTAAAACACAACCAATAATTGCCCCAATACTTGTTCCCGAAATAATATCAAATGTATAACCATATTCAAGCAAAGCCTTTACCGAACCCAAGTGAGAAATACCCCTTGCTCCTCCCCCACTTAAAGCCAGCCCTGTTCGATATTTTTTTGCAGTTTGTATTTCCTCCAATTGTTTACTTTTTTCAGAGGAAGATATGCTTTTGATAATATTTCTTATTTTGCCAAACATCTTACAATCAGGATTAGAAGAAATGCGGATGAGACAATTTTTCAATAAAAATATTGATAGAAGCCGGATTTAAAAGCAGTGGAAATATAAATCCAAAAATGGCGCCATAAAAATGTGCATCATGGTTTATATTATCTCCTCCTCTTTTACTCATATAACTCGAGTAAATCAAATATAATACACCAAAAATAATACCCGGGCACGGAATGAAAAATATCAATACAGTACTCCAAGGATCGAAGAACAAAGCTGCAAAAATAATTGCTGAAACGCCTCCAGAAGCGCCTAAACTAAAATAAGTAGGATCATTTTTACGCTTTATCAAATCGGGAATAGCAGCAATAATAATTGCCACAAAGTACATAACATAGAAAGGTATATCTTGTACACCAACCAAGTAACGCATGGCATCCGGAACATTTACCAAAAGCCTGAAATATTGGACAACCACACTTCCGAAAGACCATAATGCAATCATATTAAACAACAAATGAGTCCAGTTTGCATGAATAAAAGCATGACTGATAACCCTGTACCATTGTTTATTATGAACAACAGCATAAGGAGATAGTATCAATTTATTCATAACATTCCGATTTTGAAATGCCCAAATACTGATAGCGGAAGTTATTATGGTCAAGATAACTGATGGATTCATCTTAGAATTCAGAATTAAAAGTTTGCAAAACAAAGATATGCTATAGTTGGATAAAATCAAATATATAGTCATGGAATTCCTAACTTTGGCTGCAGAAAGGGTTAAGATGTATAATTTGTTGTTTGTTAGATATATTGAACGTTGGATGGGTTACGATAAAAGTCTTTCTGAGTACAGTAAAGGGCTTTATTCTGATGAACAATTCGTTTGTCATTTTGTTATTTTAAAAGTATATAGGTATGTCTATCCAAGTTTTTTCGATTTGGGAATGAAACTTGTATCATTCTATATGCCGATGTTTCTCAAAAAATGAAATATAACGCTATAAATAATCTGAAATAGAAACTATGAAGTCAAATCTAAGAATTGCTGCCATCCTGCTCACAGTAGCAGTGGTGAC
>JAVBLR010000037.1:0-18700 GCA_031553395.1 Bacteroidales bacterium
AAATTCCGATTTATGTCCCCGAAGGGGGCAAATATGAATAACCGCGGGTGAAACCCGTGGTACACGAATACCCAGCTTCCCAACAACCCCAAAGGGGTTGAATATTGTATTGAAAGTTCGCCCCCTTCGGGGACGTAGTAGCGTGGGATTGCTCCACGCCACGGGTTTCACCCGTGGTTATTCACATTTGCCCCCTTCGGGGACATACTTAGGCTCAAAACATTCAAAACGGACTCGTTTTGAAAATTAGTTAACTTCATATACACAAAAAAAAGGATGTGTCTCAGAGTCAAAGAACACATCCTCTTTCCATCAATAAATAACACCTAAAGCAAGCAAAATAACGTGCTGTAATTTTATTTTAGATACAACACTTTATTACCATTTACAATATAGATTTGTCCTTTTTGAGGATCAAAAACACGTCGTCCTTGCAAGTCATATAAATAACCATCATCAGTCGTTTTGTCAATATTTGGAATAGTTATACTTGTTGGATTTGCAGTCAAAGGCAACACATTAATGGTTTCATTACTTAAAGTCAAATAAGCTGAATTTGCATCAATTTGCAAGCTATTGCCTTGTTGTAAAAACGCAGCAACTCCATTATCAGAACCCAATGTATAGTATTTTACACTATTATCCGACAATGTCTTATGCACTAAACTACCTGAGAGTAAATTTGTTCCTGAAAATAAACCGGAAACGTTATTTGGTGCATACATAAACCTGAATACAGTTTCTTCGTTTACTTCTGCTGTCAATACTACCGGGGTGCATGCAGGTATTGTTTCTCCCGCTGCATACATTTCTCCCAATTGAATATAGTCATCATTTATACTTTCAACAGCATACGCAGTTATTCCACTTGGAACAATTAAAGCATCAGCTGCATATAAAGTTGTATATTGATTAGCAGGAATGATTACAGGTTCAGAAATCAAAGCAGCTAATGTAGTACCACACATATTATAGACTGAACTATATGAAATTATATTTGCTTCAGTCATTGTATATGCCGGAATTTCTGCAGCATTATTGAAACTCAACAATGTTCCGTCTGCCTCTTTCAAATTACCAACTGAACCAGATGAGCCTAACGGGAAAATATTACCACTCATCCCTGTAAAACCCAAATTAGCTACAATATCGAATGTTGTATTAATAAAGAATGCCTTTCCGGTTTCTCTCCAAGGACGCGCCAATGCAAAATTGCCACTCATGGTCGTTGCATTAGCCGAAACATTGGTTACACGGCAATCGCGAAAATAGGATTGTCCTTGTGGTGCTGTGATATAGCCGCCGTTTTTACGATATTGCAATTGCAATTCGCAACGAAGGAAATAATCGACAGCATCGCCATTACAAATAAAATCGACAGAACCTGCAATAGTACATTCATTGAACAAATGCTTACCACCGCCACCTACATACGTATCTTGCCAACCTATTATTTGTACATTATCAAAGAAAATATTATCTCCACCTGTACTTAAAGCCGGAGCAACACCATTATCTCCCACTAAATTTTCAATAGTTAAATTGCGTATAATTGTATTAGCTCCTTTTACTTCTACGACTGAACTTGTTACACCGTAATATTTCCCTGTGATACGTGCCTGACGACTTTCGCCAATCATTATTACATTTGCAGCAGTAAGACTGATACCATGTTGATAACTGCCATCTGTGTCTCCTAAATCGTATGTTCCGTTTGGTAAATAAATAGTTGGATATGCAGATGTTCCTTTATTTATCATATCTACAACAGTTCTTAATCCGAATGATGTAGTGATATCATAACGTTGTTCAGCAGCATTTTCGGTATAACCGATTTCTCTTTCGTAAGGTAAATGTATTTTGTAATCGGTTCCATTAAACGTAAATGAGTAAGTATATATACATTCATTTGAATTGAGCGAACCGGAAACATTCGGAGCAGTTAGCCCTTTTTTCATAGCCAAAGCTAAATTTGAAAAAGCATCTGTAGCAGAAGGAGTTGCAACATATCCCATATTAGCTAACGTGTATTCACCATTTTGGAAATCAGCCAAACTTATTTCTTTTTCCCCTGCAAAAACAGCTCGCAAATCAGCTTCACCAGAACCTTCATTGATAATAGTAACATAGCTCAAAAAAGCTACACCCGAATACGTAAATGTAATGGTATTAGCCTCTCCTGCATAATAAAAATTATTGTAACCTGCACAATCATTGATCGGACTTACCTGAGAAGCAGGAACTATATTTCCAGCAGCCGTATTACTTACCGTTGCCGTAATTTTTGATTCTTGGCTATTCCACATACATCCGCGTAATTTTATGATTGCATCCCCTGAAACCTTTACCTGAAATGTACTACCCGAAGCGTAGTTAAAACGCCAACCATGCGAGCTATGGTATCCGGCAGTATTAACAATATTACTCAACGTAGGATCTTCCACAGAAGTGATTGGATTTACCGTCAAGTCGTAGTTATATATTACATCGGCGGTATTGCGGCGAGTAATTTCCAGTTCATAATATATCGTTTCATGATCAGCTAATGAAGAACGCACATAATAGTAATAAGTGTTACCTGGTGTTGCAGGAATATTTACTGTAGCCGGCATATTACTCCAGTTTGTTAATTCGCTTGGAGTGTCTACTGCAATCGTTTGTACATCTGAAATAGCCAACGTAACATCTTTATCACTTTCTTTTGTATAACTTATTGCGGCTGTAGTTTCAGATGCCATTGCGTCAACCATATAGTTTACCTTGTAACCGTTTAGATTAGCTGTTCCTCCTACAGTAAGAGATGCAAGTTTGGCTTTTTTACCACGTTCGCCATAAACTTCTACTCCATGAATATTAACATAAGCATTAATACTACTGGTAGCAGGCATGTATAATACATTTGTATTTTCGGGCAAATTACTACCCAATGTTATACTACAAGCAGTAACAACACTACCTCCTACAGATTTACTTCCAACAACGATACCACCACTGGTATAATTAACCCGGTCATAAATACTAACCATCCTGCTGTCGCTTGCACTTCTGTTTACATAAGTGTCAATAATAATAATATCACCTATCTGGAAATGTTCCCCGGACGGAGCTTCTATCTTGACATAAGATCCTAATCCGCTATTGAATTGATAATAAGTTTTATTGCTCTGAACCTCCTGATATTTCATGTTATAGTAGGATAATTTATAGCCTGATGTTGCATCAGTAATTTCATCCGAGATAGTTGTTGTTCCGTTTGGAAGCTCAACAGAAACAAGTTTGTCTTGAGCAAAAGCATTATTTATATTGCCAATTCCTATAAATAGGACAGTAAAAAGCAATCCTAAAAAGTAATATGTTTTTTTCATGATAGTATATTTAGTTATTCTAAATTTAAATAAAACACCGAAATACAAGCTATATGCATAATACAGAAAATCTGTAATAACATTTTACTTTGTATTTCGGTGTTTTCGTATTTATTTATCGTTTAATAACTTGCTCTCGTTATTTAGTAACGAATACTTTTTTGCCGTTTACAATATAAATGCCACGATCTAAATTTTCCAATGCTTTTGTTTTTTCTACATTGTTTCGAATTATACGTCCATCAATTGTGTAAACATTCACATGCAAAGGAGCATCTTCTACCTGAACAAGTTCAATCCCAGTAGGCCCACCGGGATCTTCATCAATCCATCTTGGGTCACCGATACCGGCATCAATCAGAGTTTCAGAAACTAATGTAAAGTCGCCATTTGCCGCATCGGTAAATATATCTGCAATATTGATAAAAGCAGAAGCGTCAATATCAGCAGAACTTGCAGTAGAATTTGAAATTTCATAGGCTTTAGCATAGCCGATAGTCAGGTTATTTCCATAAGTAAGTGCGCCTGCCCTTGCCCTGAATATACTTTGTGAAACTGTAGGAGTTGTAAAAAAGATATTATTTTTTACTGTAAATACAGCACTTCCTGTTCCACGGTAAAAATTAATCAAAAAATCATTTAGATTTGTCCAATTGCAAATTGTATTATTTTCAACCAAAACAGATATAGGTGCACTTAAATCTGATTCTTGCGTATAAAATCCTCTGAAATCAAGATTATAAAATGTAGAATTTCGTACTACAAAATTATCTACTTGGGAACCTTTTATATAAAATAAGAAATTCTTACCTGCAGCACTACCACTACTATCATTGCTATCTTTAAAGATACACTTATCTATAGTAATATTTTTAATTGTTCCGTTTCCAAGATTTGCCAAATTAGCTGCAACTGCATTATTTCCTGAATTTTGAATTGTACAGTTTATAAATTGAATGCAATTAATTATTATATTTTCTGCTTGCAGATTAATAAACAACCCGGTAAATTCAATAGTAACACCATCCATTATTATTCCACTATTTCCTCCGTCAACAGTAAAGCCTGGCCCCTTTGTAAAAAGAACCACAGCTCCTTCCGCAGCTTTTATTGTAATTGTTTTATCAGCTTGCAGTTTGTAATCCGAAGAATAAGTTCCCGATTCCAAAAGTAACACATCGCCATCTGCTGCATTATTCCATGAATCTACAAAATTCTCAGGTGTAACATCCGCAATATCTTCAGCCATAACATAACCAACACAAAGTGCTGTCATTAACATAAAAGTTGTAATTAATTTTTTCATGATAATTTAGTTTTAGATTTATTTTGTTTGAAAAATTTTATGCAAATAAAAAGAAACACAAAGAGATACAATTCAGATATTCACATACAAATTACATTCATATTCAAATAGCATCTCTTTGCTCTTTTAGATTTTTTACTTAAAATATAAAGAGGATTATTTGATAATGATTTTCTTTCCTTTATGAATATAAAAACCGCTAACAGGATTTGTTACTTTTCGTCCCATCAAATCATAATAAGAATCATCTCCGTTTTCATCATCTATTACAACGTCATTGATACCGGTACCGCTGGCAGGTTCCAAAACAACTTTGCAAATAGCATGCGTTTCCGATGATATATCTACCATAAAAGTTGAAGTTACAGGAGTAGCTGCTGAAATTTCATTAATTTTAAGGATGCTGCAATTATCTTTCGTACGATTACCCGGAGCAACATCAGCTCCACAATCTGCAAACGTATACGGAGAAGGATTTTCTTCATCAAAAGTAGCTACAGCCACACCATCAACCTGAACAGATTTAATAGTTGTAGCTCCTGTCCGACGAGGCCAACCGTAAATTGTGATTTCTGTAGCTTTATATCCTGCAGGCAATGTAAATACACTACCTCCGAATTTATATATCCTAGAAGTAATACCTGTAATTTCCGTAATCGCATCATTATAATCGTTGCTACTGAATGCGCCACTTGTTCCTACAATTGCGTAATCATCAACCTTTTCCAAAGATTCCACATCATAAGTTCCCGTAGGAAAAACCCATACCGTTTTTGTTTGAGCAGTAGCTGTAGTAAACCAAGCGGCAGCAATCAAACAACAAGCTGCACATACATACTTAATAAGAGATAATTTTGTTTTCATAATTCTTAATTTTTTAAATTAATAAATGTATTTAATAGATATGCTACATGAGGATTATTCGAAAACAACCTTCACGCAATTTATTCGTAAATGAATGTATTGAAATATTTTACCGTCAAAATTTGAGGGACAACAGACCGGGATACTGCATTGGTAATGCATCGGCCAAGAAAAGCAAATACTAGGTATGTAGTTGTTTTTTTCATGATTCAGACAGGTATTTGTGTTTGTATAGATTTACTATGCAAACGTACTTATACCCTGTCCGAATCAGGTGTAATATTTATTCGATGCTGTATACTATTTACTCTTTTTTCGACTTTGAAGATATTCGGTAGGCGAGCAGCCAAGTATTTCTTTAAAAACTTTACTTAAATATTGAGGAGTAGTAAATCCGCTTTGATAGGCTACTTCAGCTATTGAGAAGCGATTTGTTTCCAATAACTCAACTGCCTTTTTAATTCGTATTTTTTTCACGAAATCAATAGGAGATAACCCTATTATGGCTTTTATTTTCCGATAAAATACCGGCCGACTCATATTTAATTTTCCAGCTATGGTATCAATTTTAAAATCCGTTTTATCGATATTTTCTTCTATACTGTCGATTACTTTACGAATAAACTCATCATCATAACCGGTAATCTGAGGTAAGGACAATTCCCGGTTATCAGGAGAAGGTTGTATCTGCACTTTAACACCCTCCTCATTTGACATGTAATATTCGCGAAGCAATTCCCGCTGTTTTATTAATGCCGCTATTTTTGTCTTCAGGTAAGTTGCACTAAAAGGCTTCGTGATATAATCATCCGCACCATATTCCATTCCTTTTATTTGATCGTCGATCGACGATTTTGCCGTGAGTAGAATAACGGGAATATGCGATATTTCGTGATTGTTTTTTACTTCATTCAAATACGTTATTCCATCCATTTCGGGCATCATGATATCGCTTACCACTACATCCGGCGAGGAGCTTATCGTAAGTTCCAACCCGACTTTACCGTTGGGCGCCTCCAATACATGATAAGTAGTTCCAAGTACCTTTTTTATAAAATGCCGTAATTCGTCATTATCTTCAATTACAAGAATTTTTACGGCGTTATCCGGTTGTTCAATAGCTTTATCTTCCATATTGATTGACGACTCGTTTGAGTCATTCAATATCAGTTCCACATTTTGATCTGAGGCAAATACGTCATGATTCATAGGCAACCATACGGAGAAAGTGCTGCCAACTCCGATTGTACTTTCTGCTTCTATTTTTCCATGCAACAGATTTACCAGTTCCTTCACCAACGACAACCCGATTCCCGACGATATATTAGGATTCATATCATCATTGGTTTCAAATCGTTTGAAGAAAGAATCCACTTTCCGCATATCAAATCCGGAGCCTTCGTCTTTTACACGAATGAGAAATTCGTTATTTTTGACTTTGGTAATCAGCGAAATATTACGTCCACCGGGAGTATATTTAAATGCATTGGATAACAGGTTAAATAAAATCTTTTCCACCTTATCTCCATCAGTATACATCAACAGGCTTGCATTGTCCGATTGCCGGGTATAAGAAATTTGTTTTTGATTGGCCAACGTAGAAAAATTTTGAAAAACCTTTTCGGTAAGCGCCGTTACATCGATCTGCTCCAGATACACTTTCATCTTATTGTTTTGTATCTTCCTGAAATCCAAAATCTGATTAATCAATCGAAGCATTCGGTCTGTATTATGCTTAACCGTTTGCATATTCTCTTTTCCACTTTCGGATAACGATTCGGTTTCAATTACTTCCTCTACAGGACTGGCAATAAGTGTTAATGGAGTGCGTAATTCATGGCTGATATCGGTAAAGAATTTCAGTTTCAAACGGGTTAATTCCTGCTCAAAATCAACTTGTCTGCGCAAATTGAGTATATAGACTATGATAAATACCACCAATAAAACAAGCAATATAAATGCCACAATATATACAATCCATGCAAATCCGGTTTCCCAGAATGTCGGTTTTACCACAATGCGTAAAGATGCAATATTATCCATCCAAACACCATCGCTATTTGTTGATTTTACCTGAAAAGTATGCACTCCCGCCGGAAGATTGATAAAATCGACCGAACGGCTCTTCCCGATATATATCCAATCATCCTCTTTATCGCCGATAAGCCGATAAGCATAATTGATCGCTTTGGTATTGGTATAGTCGAGTCCGGCAAATTGAATGGTAATATTACGCTGATCGGGATTCAATGTCAGTGTATCCGTTTGTATTACTTCGCTTATATGCCCTCCTCCTTTTTGTTGAATGCGAACTCCCGTAAAAACGATAGGAGGTGCAAAAGAACTGTATTGAACCTGATCCAGATGCATGCACAAAGCCCCGTTCGTAGTACCAAAAATCAAGTTTCCGGCACGGTCAATTATCGGAGCAGCTTCACTGACCTTAAATACCATATTCAGGTTATCCTGATTAAAGTGGTTAAACTCTCCGGTTGCAGGATTTAACCGGCTAAAAGCATTAACTGCCGCAATCCATACAAATCCTTTTTTATCTTCAATAACCGATAACGAGAGGTCAGAAGTAAGTCCGTTCGTTTTATTGATATTCTTGAACTTAATTTCTTCGGAAAGTAATTCCGGTGAATCGGAGGTAATATCTACCCCGCCACTAAATGTAGAAATGTAGATATTGCCGGTTTTATCCTGAGTAATATGCAGAACGTCGCTATTACTCAAACAATCCGAACGATCAGCCTTACAAAAGTTATGGAAAAAAGTAATTTTTTCGGGAGAATCGAATGTACTCGAAAAAGTAATCAAGCCTCTACTTGTACCAACCAACATCGTCCCCTTCTTCGACTGATAAATATATCGAACCATATTGCATTGATTGATTGGGTAGTTTTTCATCCTGTTTCCGGAATGTATAAATTGCAGCTGACCATCATCTCCCTTTTCTACCAGATTTAATCCACCACCAAAACAACCGACCCATATTCTTTTTTGTGAATCCTGAAAAACAGCATAAACAGATATTGAGTTGATACTATACGGATTATCCGTCGGTTGATATTGAACTACCCTATATTTTTGTTCACTTTCGGGATACAAAACAAATAATCCTTTATCACGCGATCCCATCCAAATATTTCCTTCGGCATCCTGATACAAACAGTAAATATTGGCACCGAAAAACACCTTATTATCTTGTACAATTTTACCTTCGCTACTTAAATTACCGATATAGGAATAATTCTTATCGTATAGCTCTATTTTACCATTCTTAACTCCCAGCCAAAGCCGATTGTATTTATCCTGAAAAACAGCTCTTACCTCTTCATTTCCAGAGGTCAAAATACGCTCGTAGGATTTCTTACTGAACGAAAGTTGGTCAAATCCTTCTCTGGTATTTATCCATAAATTATGATGAGCATCAACCATATAACTTCGTCCCGAAACCGCATAATAATTTCGATTACCCGACGAATCATAATAGGAAGCTACCTCCAAGAGCTTTTTAGAGTCATTATAAGAACACAGAATTCCTTCTCTAAGCAACACCCACATTTCTCCGTATGCATCTTCGTAAAAGAAAAAAGAAAAACCCGAAGTCAATTGTTTTTCAGGAAAATTGGGATAATCCAGAAAAAGACATTCATCTTTTTTCATATCATAACGAACTATTTTTCTACCTGAGATGAAAGTCCATAACGCACCTTTACTGTCACAATACAATTTTTCGGAAGCAATAAATTCCTCCCCTTTGGGCGAAGAAAAACTTTGAACAGTCTTTCTTTTCGCATTGTATATAACAATAAGAGTTGGTGTTATAATGGCAAGTTGTTCTTCATTCAGTTTTTTCAACCGGTTGATGCGATCAAATTCCAATGGTAAGTTCACAGTTATAAGATGCCCGTTGGAAGCATACGTAGCTAAATAACCATTTTGTGATGCTAAATAAATAGTCCCACCCACTTCTACAATAAAGTGGAAAGGCATATTGTTACTTATTTTTTTCTTACCTTCTATGGTAATTCCCTTATCACTCAAAATCCATTCGTCACCAGCACTATCAAGAAATATCTCGTGAATTGTTTTTCCTAAATAAGGATAATTGGCACGCCCGAAAAAGCGAATTCCTTCCGGATGTTGATAATTACGATCATCGATTCGATACAAATCAAAACTTTCGGTAACAGCCCAAGTTATACCGTTATCAAGACATTTTACCGAAGATATTAATGGAGATTGTTCTTTTATAAAAATATCCTCAAATGCTTCTGTTTTCCGATTGAAAAGAAAAAGCTGCTGACCATAGGTGCGTACCCAGAAATTATCCTGTGAATTGATATATAATCCTTCTATGCGGTTATTGGGAAGTTTTACTTTGTCGGTGGGATATGATTTGAAATTACGAAAAGTATATCCGTCGAATTTATCGATTCCATTCCAAGTACTCAACCAAATATACCCTTTACTATCCTGAACGATATCCTTGTTCATATTGTGAGCCAAGCCATCATCCATACCATAATGCTTAACGGTAAAAGAGCCTTGAGAAAATACATTGGCAATAATAAGCAGAAACGCTACAAAAACAAACTGACTTTTCATGGGATTCGATTTTATCACAAATTTATAACAAAAATCCTGTCATATTATGGCAAAATGCATTATGAATAATTAGTGTACATTAAAGATTAGTTATTGTACATTTTCGACTAAATAATGACTCAAATCGTAATTTCCACTTCGCATATTTGCAATACTAAACAAAGAAGTCTTTTTTATTTAGCATTATCAAGCAAAAGAACAAAGAGAAGAGTTATCTGTTTATATTTCAGCTCCTCATCGTTTCTTTTTGCAGTTTCTCATTTTCCGTATAGCAAACAATGAAATGAATTTAATTTAACATATAACTATCAAATCCCATAGTACTAAAAACCATGAACAATAAAAATTTTTATCTTGCAATTATTCTACTATTCCTTTCAACAGGTACAAATTTTGCCGGCAATAAGAGTTATCCTTACCAGTATCTCTATAAAAACCTGCCATTCGAGATGCCTATTGTGGAAGAACCTATATTCCCCAACAACAGTATAAAACTTACTGAATATGGAGGAGTTGCCGATGGTGTAACACTCAATACCGAAGCATTTGCCGAAGCAATAAATTCACTATCAGAAAAAGGCGGTGGAACGCTAATTGTACCATCGGGAGTTTGGTATACGGGGCCAATCGTTTTTAAATCGAATATCAATCTCCATTTGGAACGGGGAGCATTGATATTATTCACAGCAAATACAGATGCGTATCCTACTATCTCTACAAATTTCGAAGGACAGAATACGCGCAAATCACAATCTCCTATTTCAGGAAAAAATTTGGAAAATATTGCTATTACCGGAGAGGGTGCAATCAACGGCTCCGGAGATGCGTGGCGGCCTTTGAAAAAAAATAAGGTAACAGATGGACATTGGAAGGATGTAGTAAGATCAGGCGGAGTTTTAAAAAATGATACCTATTGGGTACCTTCCGAAAATGCCGAATCAATGCGCCCAGTTATGGTAAATTTTGTCAGTTGTAAAAATGTTTTGTTGCAAGGTGTATTGTTTGAGAATTCTCCTGCATGGAATATTCATCCCTTGATGTGCGAGAATTTAATTATCGACGGTATTTTTGTGCGAAATCCTTCGTATGCACAAAACGGCGATGGGTTGGATATTGAATCCTGCAAAAATGTACTTATTGTAAACACAACGTTGGATGTCGGCGACGATGCCATTTGCCTGAAATCGGGCAAAGATGAACAGGGAAGAAAACGTGGAATTCCTACAGAAAATGTAATTGTCGACAACTGCCGGGTGTTTAAAGGACACGGAGGATTTGTAGTTGGCAGTGAAATGTCGGGAGGAGTGAGAAACATTTCGGTATCTAATTGTCAATTCATGGGAACGGATGTTGGGCTACGTTTTAAAAGTGCGCGCGGACGTGGAGGTGTTGTAGAAAATATTTATATTAAGGAGATTAATATGTTTAACATTGTTCACGAGCCTTTGGTGTTCGACCTTTATTATTTTGCTCAGAAAACGGATAAGATTCCTGCAATTGACGAAACAACACCTGTTTTTAAAGATATTTATATCAGCGATATTGTTTCTCGGAACTCAAATAAAGCTATGACTTTTAATGGGTTGCCCGAAATGAATATTACTAATATAAATATAGAAAATGTCGTTATTTTGTCTAAATTGGGGGCAGAACTCTCCGAGTCTCAAAATATAAAGTTTAAAAATGTAACTATCATTCCGGAAGAAGAACCTGTATTGACATTAAATAATGTAAATAATGTAGATATTGATACATTTTCTGTTCCGGATAGTGTAAAAACCGTGGTGAAAATAACCGGAGAGCGTAGTTATAATATCAAGTTACCTCAAGAAATTGATAAAAGCAGAATTATCAAGGAAGAAAATATCGTTCAAAAGTAGGGGCAGCCCCACGTGTCTGCTCGATACAATCGCGTGGCAGCGGTGCCCAATATTCGGTTCATCGGGAAATGAGGGCAGACACATGGGTCTGCCACTACGGTGGCCGTACGATTTTTCCAATTACAAAAGATCAACAATATACATGAAACAACAGCTTCTTATTATTCTATGTTTTTTTATACAATTCGCTGCATTTTCTTCTAACGAAAAGCAATACAATACATTTTCTACTAATTTTTCTCCATCGGAATGGTCGATACGAATGGCCGAATCGGTAATGATACGCCATGATTCTCTCATTAAATCGACTCGTTCGCCTAATAAGTGGCAATACGATATTGCTTGGTTAGCCGGTTCAATAGCACAATTAAGCGACGAGACGGGCGATGACAAATACTTCAATTATATGAAAACATATATGGATTATTATGTCAATCCCGATGGAACAGCCCGTTACTATACACTCGAAGAATATAATCTCGACCGCATACGTCCGGCAGTTAATTTATTTGCGCTGTGGCACAAAACCGGAGACGACAAATATAAAACAACCATACAAAATCATATACAACAACTTAAAACACATCCCCGTACAAGCGAAGGAGGTTATTGGCACAAGAAAATCTACCCGAATCAAATGTGGTTGGACGGACTTTTTATGGCATCGCCTTTCATGGCACAGTACGGAGCCGAATTTAACGAACCGATTTGGTTCGACGAAGCAGTGCGCCAAATTACATTGGTTTATAAACATACACTTGACCCAAAAACAGGATTATTGTATCATGGTTGGGACGAAAGCTGGAAACAAAGTTGGAGTAATCCCGAAACAGGTCAATCGCCTAATTTTTGGAGCAGAGCCATAGGATGGTATATGATGACAATTGTAGATGTTCTCGATTTTCTTCCGGAAGATCATCCTGGCCGACCTGAGATTATCGATATATTAAATCAAGTTTCGGAGTCATTATTGAAAGTTCGTGACCCGGAAAGTTATTTATGGCATCAGGTAACCGATGCCGGAAATCGCGAAGGTAATTATCTGGAAGCCTCGGGTTCGGGTATGTTTGCTTACGCTTTTGCCAAAGGTGCAATTAAAGGATATTTGCCATCAAAATATCTTGACGAAGCGAAAAAATCATATCAAGGCATCGTTACCCGATTAATCAACATAGACGATAATGGATTGGTTAATCTTGAACAAACATGTGGAGGCGCCGGTTTGGGTGGAGATCGCGATGGATCTTTCGAATATTATATCTCCGAAAGAATCGTGCAAAATGACTCCAAAGGGATGGCTGCTTTTATTTTGACCGGATTATTATTGAAATAAATAACAGATATTCCATATCAAAGGATTATTAATCAAGAAGAAATTGATAACTTTATAACGTTAAAATTTAAAAAATTAGCTCAATCAATAACTTTGTAAAGTCACAATTATCATGAAAAAGAAACTAACCTGTCTCGTTATTCTAATATCATTTGTAAGTGTAGTTTTTGCACAACGGCAAATGGAAAACCTTAATCGAGGAGTTATTGCCGTAAATCAAGGCGGAGGAAAAGTATATGTCGGTTGGCGTATGTTCGGCACCGATTCTCCCGGCATTTCATTTAATGTATATAGAATTACGGATGGTGCAGCACCGATCAAAATTAACAATTCTCCCATTACAGCTTCAACTGACTTTGTCGATACGGGAGTCGATAATACCAAATCAAACACCTATTTTGTAAAATCTATAATAAATGGAATCGAACAGGAAGCCAGCGAATCATATAGCCTCCCTGCAAGTTCGCCAATAAAGCAATATTTATCCATACCTATAAAGGACGGAGGAGTTCAGTATGTTCAAGCTGGGTTTGGCGATATTGATGGCGATGGCGAATATGAATTACTTTTCAAATGGAGCAAATCCGCCAATGTTGATCCCGGATCTCATACCATCGGCACGGCAACGGTATATATCGATGCCTATAAATTAGATGGAGCTTTCCTTTGGCGGATTGATTTGGGCTGGAACTTAGAACCAGGAAGCGACTTTACACCTTTTTTGGTTTATGATGTGGATGGAGATGGCAAAGCCGAAATAATAACCCGCACTTCCGATGGCACCATCGATGGCACGGGAATAATGATTGGAACCGGTATTGATTATCGTAATGCCGACGGACGAGTGATAAGAGGCCCCGAATATATGTCGGTATTCAGAGGTATCGATGGTAAAGAAATTGCACGGACAAATTGGATAGAACGCGGAAGTGTCAGTGACTGGGGAGATAATACCGGAAACAGAAGTTGCCGTTATCAAATGGGAATTGCTTACCTTGATGGTATTCGTCCGAGTATAATTATGAGTCGTGGTGTATATGCCTATCAGGTAATAGAAGCATGGAATTTCAGAGATAATAACCTGACAAAGTTGTGGCGATGGGATAATGGAGGAAAAGGTAAATCTTCATACTATTACTCAACAGATCAATGCCTTCGGATTGGCGATATTGATAACGATGGCAAAGATGAAATTATTAAAGGACATCTTGTTGTTGACGAGGATGGAACAGAGCTTTGGAATCATAAAATAATGCGGGGACATGGCGACTTTACGCATATAGGAGTTTTGGACCCATCGCGTGAAGGACTGCAAATTTTTAGAGTAAATGAGACTGAAGATGTGAATGGCGTGGCCATGTTTGATGGCAAAACCGGAAATGTTATATGGGGCATACCTATTACCGGCGACGCGGGACGAGGTTATTGTTCAAATATCGATGCCCGCTATAAAGGAGTTCAATGTTGGGCGGGACAAATAAATAACGACCTTATCAATTACAATGGAGATGTTCTTTGTGCAGGTAAATCACCCAGCAAATTGAATGGAAATATGTATTGGGCGCCAATCTGGTGGGATGGATTGTGTCGCTCATTAACCGATGAACACTCCGGAACCGATGGAGTGCATATAGTTAAATGGAATTATGGCACCAACGTAAGTGTATCAGAATACCTAAAAGCCGGAACAGGCACGCGAACAATCGTCTTTATAGGTGACTTGCTGGGAGACTGGAGAGAAGAACTTGTTATTTTTCAACCCGATGAAGTTCGGATTTATACAACTACCATACCTTCGGCAAAAAGGATTTACACATTGATGCATAATCCGCTTTACAAATCAAACGTGATTCAATGGGGACAGCGGAATGCAGCGCCTTCGCATCCCGACTTTTATTTGGGAGCCATGATGGATGAACCGCCTATGCCGAATATTTATCTTACTGAAAGACAAAATACGTCAATAGCCTCCAATAAAATATCTGATGACGTAGTTTTATTCCCTAATCCTGTTAAAGACAGATTAACAGTGTCAGTTTCCGATTTGGCAGAAAAAACTACAATAACTGTTTATAATTTGAATGGAATATTAATGTATTCATCCGAATTAAAAAATAATGTATCTGAAATAGATATGAGTGCATATAATTCGGGGATGTATCTTGTGAAATTGGTGAATAAAAAAGGTGTATTTGTAAAACAAATAATAAAGAAATAAAATGATTATCTGCAAAAGCGCCTATAAAGAGTTGTAATTATTTCTTTGTTCTTTTGTCTTGATACAAAAGAACCAAAAAATCAAGGCTGAACTTCTCGGCGACCCGTCTATGGCTTGCAGCCTGAACAAAACAAAACTCGCTACGCTCAAACAGTGTTTTGTTCTTCGCCTGCTTCACCATGACGGGTATCCCGCCTGCGAAGCAAAGGCCGACAGCAGGTATTTCATCAGAAGCAATTTTCATATTTAGGACGTTTTGCGGATAATCACCAAAATAAATATATTGTAAACACATTATTTCTGGAATTATTGAAAAAAATTACAATCATTATGAAAAAACGTACATGTTTCGCCTTTTTTATTTTACTGTTTGTTCTAAGCGTAAATGCATCCGAACGTAAAATTAATTTCAACAAAAACTGGAAATTCTATCGGGGCAGTGTTGCCAATGCCGAACAACCATCATTCAATGACAGTAAATGGAGAATACTTGACTTACCTCACGACTGGAGCGTGGAACCGTGCCCTATACAAAAAGAAGGAATAACAATCGGCCCTTTTTCCAAGTTAAATGAGAGTGGTGCCGGTGGCGCTGATACGGGACAAACACTTGGCGGAGAAGGCTGGTATCGCAAGGAATTTATTATTTCGGAAGAAGACAAAGACAAAATTTTCACCTTGTATTTCGAAGGCGTTTATAATCAGTCTGAAATCTGGATTAACGGTAAAAAGGTCTATTTTAATCCATACGGCTACACTTCTTATAAGATAGATGTGACCGAATATTGCAATTCGGCAGGTATTCCCAATACAATAGCAGTAAAGGTTGTTAATGCGGGAGAAAATAGCCGTTGGTATTCCGGTTCGGGTATTTATCGTCATGTATGGATGATTAAGACAGATAAACTTCATCTGGAAGAATGGGATACTTTCGTAAATGCTTCTCAATTAAATGGGAAAAATGCACAAGTTGAATTTTCGACCATTATTCATAATAAAAACTCACAGGATATACCGGGAAAACTGAATATCAAAATCCTTTCACCAGAAAAGAAAGAAGTATTTTCAACAACTAAAGAATTAACAATTTCGAAAGAAACACCTGTGTCGACAACATTTTCAATTGAAAATCCCAAACTGTGGTCTGTTGATACACCTGTTTTATATACCGCTGAAATATCGGTTATTGCCGATGGGATAGAATTGGATAAAATAGCTGTCCCTTTCGGAATCCGTACGCTTTCATTTTCTGCTGAAAAAGGTTTTTTATTGAATGGAAAATCAATAAAATTAAAAGGCGGATGTATTCACCATGATAATGGATTATTGGGAGCAGTTGCCATAAACCGGGCAGAAGAAAAGAAAGTAGAATTATTGAAAGTCAATGGTTTTAATGCCGTGAGATGTGCGCACAACCAAGTATCCGAATATTTTCTGGAAGCTTGCGACAGATTAGGCTTGCTTGTTATCCATGAAACATTCGACCAATGGCAAAAATCTAAAAGGAACAATGACTACCATCAGTTTTTCGATGAATGGAGCGATAAGGATTTGGCAGCTTCTGTTCGCCGGGATAGGAATCATCCTTCCATAATTATGTGGAGTATCGGAAATGAAATAGCGCAACGCGCCGATGAACCCGAAGGACAAGCTATTGCAAAACGATTGGTAGCAACTATCAAAAAATATGACAATTCGCGATTCACTACCGTAGGTGCTAACGAATTTTGGGACAGACGTAATTTCAAATGGGATAATGATTCCTACAGGGCTTTCAACAATGTGGATGTAGCAGGATATAATTATGTGTGGAAAAAATATGAAAGCGATCATGCCGCATATCCGAACCGAATCATTTACGGCAGCGAATCATATCCGAAAGAAACTGCCATCAATTGGAATCTTATTGATAAGCATACATATATCATTGGCGACTTTGTTTGGACAGCAATCGATTATATCGGAGAAGCAGGTTTGGGACACGCGTTGGAATTGGCAGAAGGCGAACGCAATCCGCAATTTATGGGTTGGCCCTGGTATAATGCGTGGTGCGGCGACATTGATTTTTGCGGTGATAAAAAACCACAATCCTATTACCGTGATATCGTATGGAGGGAACGTGAAATAACTATGGCAGTACGCCGTCCTGCGGCACAAGGTAAAAAAGAAATTGTCAATGGTTGGGGATGGACGGATGAGCTTTTAAGTTGGAATTGGACTGGTTTGGAAGGACAACCCATGAGAGTTAATATTTACAGTCGTTCACCAAAAGTAAGATTGTATTTAAATAATAAACTTATCGGAGAAAAAGAAACAGGTGCAGAGGATTATACCGCAACATTTGAAGTGCCTTATGAAGCAGGAACATTAAAAGCAGTCAATGTAAACAAGAACAAAGAAACTTCTTCCACTATTTTGAAGACAACAGGAAAGCCTGCAGCTATTCGTTTGACGGCAGACCGGAATCGAATAAAGGCAGATAAAAACGATTTATCGTATGTCAAAATAGAAATTGTAGATAAAGATGGAAATATCGTTCCTGATGCCGATTTGAGTATAAAAATAAATTGTACAGGGAATGGTTCGGTGATTGCTTCAGGCAATGCTGCACCGGATGATATGAAGAGTTTCCGGTCATTAACGCCAACTGTTTTTCGAGGAAAAGCCATTGCTATTATTCAACCCAATGAAAAAGCAGGAGAAATAGAAGTGGTTGTTTCTGCTGACGGATTACCGGAATCAAAGATTATTATCAATACAGACAATTAATTTAATTGGTATAAGCGCTTAGATCGCACTATTCAATTTTATAACTTGATAAAAAACAGGTATTTAGAAAATAATATATAACTTATTATTGTATCAATTCTAACATTATCTGATGAAAACAATTCTTTTAGAAACGCAATAGGCTGATAATCAAATAATAAATTAGTGCAACTTAAACGCTTATACCAATAATTTAATTCATAATAACACCGATATGAATGTTTTTCAAATTCCGATTTATGTCCCCGAAGGGGGCAAATATGAATAACCGCGGGTGAAACCCGTGGTACACGAATACCCAGCTTCCCAACAACCCCAAAGGGGTTGAATATTGTATTGAAAGTTCGCCCC